>CAVOQF010000008.1:0-62555 GCA_963698285.1 uncultured Actinomycetota bacterium
TTGATCCGGAAGTCAAAGATGTAGCAAAGTGTTTGGATGAAAGTTGTGATGATAAAGGCAAGATTTATCTCTTCACACCGCGGCCCTTATTAATTCCAATTGCTGTCCTGAATAACATCCTAAACGCTGCAAATACTAAAAAATACTGGACGGAGGAAGGGCGTGGTTGGAAGGCGATTAACAGCAGGCTGCAGGGAGCTAATCTCGATTTTGCCAATGTGCCCAATCTCTTCACGAATTATGATTTACAAACCATCAATACACCACCCGGCATTCAAAATCTTTTCAAATCAAAAATGCAGAACGCTGACCTGGATTTAATACGTTTTCGAATCAACGCTTTGCTGAATGCATTTCCATGGATGTTCACCACGGCCATCGACGCTTTAAAACTTGCCGAAATGCCAGCTCTCACTTTGCCTCCTGCGGCCAATCTTGGCGACCAGTTCCGGGCTATAGCAATCAACTTCCGTGACACCTTCAATGCGAACTATATTCAGTACCTGTATGATTTTATTCGTGACGTTACCGACGCTTATAATGAACTCTATTTAGAAGCGACTTCACTTGTGAGCGAATGTGGCGGCAATGAGTGGCGCAATCCTTTCCACATCATGCTTGGCAAGGCGCAGCCAAACCTTGATAGCATTAGGCCCTAAAACAAATACCTGCTACCGGGACCGCTGAACCGAAAATACCGTCACTATTTCATTCCTTCACCGGTTATGGACGAGCAATTCATGTTGTATGAAAAAGTGCAGCAATTGCTCAAGCGGCTGGTTAGATTGATCAACAACTTTGGAGTAAACCTTGACGATACCACGATCAAGATCTCACCGAGTCGCGACTATGACAAAGATCTCGGCATCCGCGCCATTCCTTACTACTATACACTGGCAAGTTCACCACTTATTCAAATAACCGTGTCCGTGGCGCGGACCCGCGGAATCGAGCGACGCAGCAACAGCTCGTCGCGGGCGGCGACTGACCTGAGCGAGTCAGCGCATTCGCCGTAAGTTCGCTGGCTCCCTGCACTGTCGCTATTTCTCCCCAATACCAACTAAGGACCGACGATGCTTCGCACCACCCTGGCCGCCTTGGCCGCCCCGCTTCTCCTGGCTGCACTCACGGATCGGCGCCCAGACCGCTGCAAAGGAAGACGGATTCGTCGTTCCAGCCGGCGTAAATAAGCAGTACGAGGTACTGGCTAATGAACTTGCCTGACAAAGGCAAAACAGTCGCGTCCGGTGAATGGACCGTCAACCTGATCACCGAGGCTGCCGAACCATGGTTCGACAAGCACGGCGCTCACTTCCGCGCGCCGGAGGCTGGGGAGACCCACCACATCGAGATCATTCCGACTGAGACGGCGACCGGCCGGATCGTCCCCAACGTGCCGATAACCCTGGAAGTGGTCGATGCCCAAGACAAGGTCGTGCAAGAGCTGGAGCTGAACTTCTACTACTCCACTTTCTACCATTACGCCAACAACTTCACGGTGCCCGAGGCCGGGACCTACACTCTGCGCGCCACACTTGGCGTCCCGGAGTTCAACCGCCACGGGGAGGAATCGGAAACTCCCGCCCTGGCTAAGGGCACGACCGTCGAGTTCACAGACGTCGAGCTGACCAAGGAGTGACCGGCGCCGAAAGCGGGGCTGTTTTACCCAGCCCTAAATTCTTCCTGGGATCATGATGACTTGTTCCACGCCCTGTTCGCGCGCGTGCCTGTGTCCAGCGCGGCCGCTGCGTGAGCCCTTTCCATCCCCAGAAACGCCGCCGGGGCATCATGGAGCCGAGAGGTCCCCGTGATGATGGGTGTGGCTCCGGTCCGGCCGGGTCCACCTCAGACTGAGCGGGCGAGTCCGCCGGCCTCGCTGACGCGGCGCCAGAGGCAGCGGCTCGTCCTGCTCGGGATGTGTGCACGGCCGGTTGGCTGGCTTCAGTGCTGGTCGGTCATCATGTGGACTGCGGGCCCGATCTCCACCGGATCGGGCTTGCGGTTCATGTTCTGGCTCTGGTGCTGTCCTTTGGCATTATCCTCGTGGTCGACTGGCTGGATTGCTCTGGCTCCTAGGCGAAGTGGGAGTGCACGCGCCCGGCAAGCTTGAGGCCGCTGCCAAGCCGTTGATCTGGGGCGGCCTGGCCCTGCTGCTGATTTCCGGTGCCCTGATTGACCCCGACCTGACCAACCCGGTCACCGTGGTCAAACTGGCTTGCGTTCTCATACTGATGCTGAACGGCCTCAGCATCGCCCCGGCCATGCACCGGCTGCTGGCGCTCCCGCCCCGAACACGCTTTACCGAGCTAACACGCAGACTGCGTCTTCGGCTCATGATTGCACTCACTGTTTCCCAAACCTGCTGGTGGACCGCGGTGCTCATCGGGCTGCTCAATAGCACGCTGCGTCGTTGGGCCGGGGCCTGAGCAGCGCCGGATGGGAATCGCGGACCCCGATCGGTGCCCGTAGGTGAGGCAGTCGGCGTTGTCGGCGCCCGGGCCAACGTGCACCTCGGCTGCTTGGCACATCAGGTGGTCGTTGTGGATGCATTCGGAGCGCTGGCAGGCCTCGACATCGGCCAGGACCTTGGGCAGGCCCCCGTGAGTGCCGGTGTCGATGAAGGTAGAGCAGGAGGCATGATCTTCGGTTCCGCCGACGGTGATTGCAACGGCGTTGCAGGCCAAGTGGTCGTTGAATGAGAAGTTGGTTACCTGGCTGTCGGCTAAGTGCGTCGTCATGGGAAGATCCTCCGCGGTTTGGCTGCCCGGCCGGCGGCTCCTTATGCCCACGACAGGCCCGTTCGGGGCGATCGAAAGACCCTATTGAGCCGCAAGAGCGCTTCACCGACGTGGTACGACTTATCCGCTGGAGCGAAGCCTGCCCAACAGGGGCGGTCGCTCGTCGTGCTGCAGTTGCAGTTGCCCCGTTACTGTTACTGGCCTCGAAATCAGCGCTAATCGTAGGATCGGTAGTTCTCAGCTGTCCAGAGAATTCGCCGACAAAATTGTCAGGATTCAAATTGTGACTCACTAATGGGCGTCTGCGCCGCTTGGCCCCGCAAGCTGGCTCCATCGTATTGAGACCATGGAGCCAGCCTTGTGCGGGAACCGGCAGTTGTTGACGCCATACGGCCTGCCCCCCAGCGGGTTGCCCGGGCCGCATCCCACGGCAAGACTAGACGGCGCGTTCCCAAATTGACAATGGTCGCTGAGATTCTGATCAAGAGCATTCCGGCACTCGGATCTGCTTCAAGAAGGAAAGCCCCAACCGAACAAGCCTCTTCACGGCTTCGGGAGTCAGCCGCCCCCGATACTCTCGTTTAGGGCGACCCTCACCTGCGCGGCCCGAGTGCCACGACGCAAATACAGAGCGTATTCTTGACGAGCCTCCGGATCCGTCCACAGCTTCCTATCCGGCGTCCTCAAAGGATTGAATGGACGGCGGCTTCGGGGGCGTTCGCCGCGCCAGCGGCACCATTGTTTCGTTTGTTCCTGGGACTTCCAGGAATTGATTGTGGCAGATTGCGTGGCGACCGGTTTTGCACTCTGAGTTATGCCCGCTTCGCGGTTCGCCGGTTCATGAATCACAGTTTAAGTTGAGCCCACCCCATGGTTGATTCCATGAAGGTGTTTTCCCCACTCACCAACCGACCACGGATAAGTCCTCACAGCCCGACACGACCGCGGAGCGCTTTGCTGGGCTTCTGAACAGCCGCCCAGTGTTGCGACGATCGTAGAAATCCGCCCGTAGTAATGGGATCCGTCCAGTCGGGGGCGTTCGCACTCCCCTGTGGCAGGCGGTTCTCGAAGAAATCACGCAGACGATGGGGCATCGACCGGTGCATGGATGTTTGCCAGGAGGACCGCATCTGGCATGCGTGCTCCTTCGGTTCAGGCCGTGGATCCGTTCGCACTCCGTGCCAGTGCGATGGTGTTCCTGCCCGCGGCTTTGGCGGCATACAAAGCGGTGTCTGCCTCCTTGAGGACTTGATCGCTGCTTTTCCGGTGGCCTGAGGGGCTGACCGAGATCCCCGCGCTGATGGTGAGGCCGCCGGACGGGTCGCCCGCGTGGGCGATGCCCAAGTCCTGGACCGCCTGGCGCACCCGGTCCATTACGACTGCTGCCCCGGCCAGGGACTGGTTGGGAAGCAGACAACGGTCGCCCCTCCGAACCGGTAGGCGCCATCGCTCTGCCGCGCGTGACCGGACAGGGTCGAGGCGACCGCGGAGAGCGCGAGATCCCCCGCCGGGTGCCCGTAGATGTCGTTGTAGCTTTTGAAGTTATCAACGTCGCAAATGGCCAGGCAATAGTCCTGCCCGTACCGCTCGCTTCGGCTCTGCAATAGTTCCAGGTCCTCGGACAGTTTTAGCCTGTTGTACAGGCCGGTGAGTGGATCGGTGCGCGCCTGAGCCGCCAGTGCACTCCGGTAGCCCGCGAGTTCGGCATGAAGCGTTGTCACTCGGTCGGCGGCGAGCAACCGGGTGTGCAGGGTAAAAGGGTCCAGAGGTTTGGTGACGTAGTCGTCCGCCCCGGCGGCCACCCCGCCAAGACGTCATCCCGGCCTCCATGTGAGGTCAGCAGGACCACGTACGTGTACGAGTCGACCTCGGTGGCGCGGATGGCGCGGCATAGTTCCAGCCCGTTCAGCCCGGGCATGCTACGGTCGGTCACGACGACGTGGGGGCGGTGTTCCCGATAGAGCGCCCAGGCGCTATCGCCGTCGGGGGCCATGATGCAGTCGTGCCCGCACTGCTCAACGGCCGCGGCAGCAACGAGGAGCGATCCACTGTCGTCGTCGACGACGAGGACCTTCACTTGTTCACCGCCAGGGCACGCTCCAGGGCCCGGGCCACCCGTACCAGTTCAGACTCGAGCTGGCGCAGGAGTTCGCGCCCTTCCCTACCTCCTCCGGATCGCTCCAGTTTCCCGCACAGCGTCGAGGCACCGTTGGCTCCGATATTGGCGGTGGCCCCTTTTAGTCTGTGCGCCGCTTGCTCCAGTCCAGCGTTGTCGCCACCGGCCAACGCGGCCCGCAGGGCGTCGAGACTCGGCTGCACGTCGTTCCGGAAAGCAGCGGCAGCGGCGGGCACAAGCCCAAGGCCGTCCGCCGGTCCAAGCTGGCGGAGAGCGTCGAGGCGCGCTTCATCGAGCGCCGGCTTTTCCGAGGCATGCGACGGCGCGGGCGGAACCCAGCGTTTGAGTGTTTTCCCCAGGGCATCGAGATCGACTGGTTTGGTGAGGAAATCGTCCATGCCGGCGGCAAGGCACCGTTCGCGGTCCTCGTCCATAGCCCCCGCCGTCATCGCAATGATCGGCACATGCCCCGCGCCCTCCGCTGTGCGGATAGCCCTGGTGGCCTCAAACCCGTCCATGACAGGCATGTGGCAGTCCATCAGCACGGCCGCGTAGGTGGACGCTGCCACTGCGGAGACGGCTTCTGCGCCGTCCGTCACCACATCAACGCCGTACCCGAGTTTGCTCACCATTTCCCGGGCGACGAGCTGGTTAACGGCGTTGTCCTCCACCACCAGAACGTGCCCCCGGGACGGGACCTCGGGCTGATCCTGAATGCCTTCCGCCTGTGCGTGCGGCAGCGGTTGGATGCCTGCCTTCAGGCGCATGAGTCGGTCGTAGAATTCGGAGTTTCGCACGGGCTTTGTGAGCCATTCACCGATGCCGGCCGCCGCCAGCTCAACCGGGTCAACGTGCGGATTTGAGGTCAACAGGATCAGCGATGTGGAAGCCAGGTCGGCGTCGGACTTGATTAGTCGTGCCAGATCCAGCCCATTGATTTCCGGCATGCACATGTCCAACACGACAACATCGAAGGCCTGCCCGGCGGAGAAGGCCTGCCGGCACCGCGCCAGTGCGGCGCGCGCATTACCCACGGCGTCCGGCTCCATCTTCCACGACCTCAGCTGGGCTTCCATGACAAGCCTGTTGGTCATATTGTCGTCCACGACAAGAACCCTTAACCCGGTCGGCAGCCCGGGTGACGGGACTTCCGTTTGGACTGTTTCAAAGACTTCGGCTGCTGCCAGGGAAAGCGTGAACCAGAACGTGCTGCCCTCCCCGGGCGCACTCGTCAGCCCGATTTCGCCACCCATCGCCTCGGTCAGCCGCCGCGAGATTGCCAGCCCCAGGCCCGTGCCTCCATACCGCCGCGTGGTAGACGAATCGGCCTGCGAAAACGCGTCAAACAGCCGGCTGTGATCTTCCGGATCAATCCCGATACCGGTGTCTCTGACCTCAAACCGCACCAGTGGCAACCCGCCGTCGTGATCTTCCACGAGGCCTGCGTGGATGGAGACTTCACCCACGGGGGTGAACTTCACGGCGTTGGAGGCCAGGTTGAGCAGGATTTGCCTGATGCGCCCCGCATCCCCGGACAATCTGGCCGGCAGCTCCGGGCGGCAGTACGCGATGAGTTCGATCCCCTTCGCCCGCGCGGCTTCACTCAGCAGTCCGGCAACCTCCTCCACCAGGACCCGCGGGTCAAAGGCGGCGATTTCCAGATCGACTTTTCCGGCTTCCAATTTGGACAGGTCCAGGATGTCGTTGATCAGGCTCAGCAGCGCCTCCCCCGCTCCGCGCACGCCGTCGGCGTAGCGGCGCTGGGTTTCATCCAGCGGTGTCTCCAGCAGCAGTGCCGTTAAGCCTATGACACCGTTCATCGGTGTCCGGATTTCATGGCTCATAGTCGCCAGGAACTCAGACTTTAGCCGGCTAGATTCAAGCGCCGCCTCCCGGGCGGCCAGCAACTCCGCGGCCGCGAGCCGCTGTCCGGTGATGTCCCGGACGATCTTCGCCATACCGGATACAACCCCGCCTTCGGACCGGATGGGGGAAATGGTGACCGAAACAGGGAAGGTTGTTCCGTCCTTACGGATGCGTTCCGCTTCAAAACTCCGCGCCGCGCCGAGGTCCCGAACCTCGGCGACCAACGACTCTTCGCGCCGGCGCAAATGATCCGGGATCACGAAGGACACATCCCGGCCCGTCGCCTCGGACGCGGCGTACCCGTACAGCCGTTCGGCCCCCTGATTCCAGCTGGTGATAATTCCGTCCGGCGTCATGCCAACGATCGCGTCGGCCGAGGAATTGACGATCGCGCCCAGTCCCTCCAGCTGCGCAATCGCCTCCCCCACTTGATCTTCCGCGCGCCGACGGGCGGTGATGTCGCGAAAACTCCATACCCGTCCGACGGTGTCCTCCCCGACCCGTTGGGGCCGTGAGTACCGTTCAAAGGTCCGGCCATCGCGGAACTCCAACACATCCAGGCTCTCCGCACCCGGGTCGGCGTAGAGCTCCTGCACCTTGGCCATAAAGCTTTCCGGGTCGGAGAGCTGGTTCAGGACGTAACCCATTACCCGGCCATCATCGTGGGACTCCAGCAGGTCCCCGGGGATGCCCCAGAGCACAGCGAACTGCTCATTTGAGCCTGCAATTCGCCCTTCAGCGGTCACAACGAGAATCCCGTCGGCGGTGGACTCCAAGGTGGCCCCGAGCAGTGAGAGAGCGTCGCGCAGCTCCCCCTCCGTGCGGCGGCGGTCACTCACGTCCCGGACAGTGACTACGACGTCGGCGGTCAGTCCGAGACCGGCAGGGGCGGCACTGATCTCAACCGGAAACTCGGTTCCGTCCCGGTGCAGGCCGAAAAGGGCCGGGCCGTCCCCGATCCTGCAGGCCTGCTGCGAGGAGGCAAACTCCCGGCTCATGCCGGCAAAGTCGTCGCTGAACCGCGCCGGCAGAAGCACACTGAAGTGCGCGCCCAACAGCGCTTCGCGACCGTGACCAAAAAGCCGCTCCGCCTGCGCGTTGACGAAAACAACGACGCCGGCGCCGTCAACTTTCAGCAACGCGTCCGGCGCCGCCTCAACCAGGTCCCGAAAGAAATCCACCCCGCGCTGGCCCGCGACCGCTTCTGACATTTCAGCCCCCACTCTGTTCCACTTTGCCGGCGTTCTCTAAGGCCGCGGCTCTTCCCCGGATCTGCCCGGGAGGCCTGCCATATGCACAGGCTAACCGGTTCATCCGGTCCCGTCCCGGAAGTGGCCTGCGACTCAACATAGACGCAGCGGATTCGGTGCACGACCGGGTGCACGATCGCCGTCCCCATCACGGCCCAACCCGTCAGCGCACCTCGTAATCCTCGTCATGCAAAATGCTGCAATATATCTGTTCCTGCCCCCTATCCACCGGGAAGACCACCCGCTATCGTCTGATCATTATCGTGGCGTGCAAGCCTGCAGAATGCGCCCTCGGAAAGGAAATCTGATCGCCGCAGGAACAAGTTACCGCTCAATGGCCCAGCGAGCGTCGCTGGCCTCTGCAGGCGAAAGGCTCCCGGGATCTGCTGCCCGGACCGGAGCATGGACTGGCAGGCCGGAGTTAAGTGGATACAGGGCAGATGGGGGAAGAATGGCTGCTGCAGGACGAGTCCGATGGTCCGTGCTTACCGACGTCGAGGCCGCGTTGCGGCTCGTCGATCGAGCCGTCGCCGATGCGGGATTCAGAACCACACGCGGCGAGGAGGCGGAGGTCCGTGTTCACATACCGCGTTCTCTGCTACACCGACGCAAGGCTGCAACGTTCTCCGGGTTCGCGTCAGCCTCGGCGAGGGGGACGGAAATCTCGTGGGTCACGGATAGTCCCGGCACCGGGCACTTCGAAAACCTGCTCATCATCGAGGAAAAGGTCCCTGACGGGTTGCTGTACTACCACGGCCTACGGGAAGCCGCCGGGCGCGCCGGTCTCTCTCTCGGTGGGAAGAGAGAACTGCGAACGATGGCCGGCGCCCTGGGCAGGAATGAAACCGTTCGCGCCGTCGGGCACGGGCGACTCGATGGAAAAGCGTGCTTCGTCATTCTCACGGACACGCGCCTTCTAGTCCTCGAAAAGTCCCCCCTCCGGCCAAACCCGCTTCTGGACGCAGACCACCGCTCCATCAAAGGACTCTCCTTGGGCAAGAGAACCTCCGGCGAAACTCTCCGGCTGGTGCTACCGGAAAGAGAACGCGAAATCTCAGGGCTGGGCCACGGCGAAGGCCACGGCATCGCCACCCGCTTTAGAAAGGCCGAAGCGGAACGGGAACGCAACCCCGGAACGCCCCGATGAGGGTGTCTGCCTCGTCCTCGTCGCTGGCCCCGGCACTCACCTTCGACGTTCGTCGCTGCCGGAATGAAGGGCGGCTCCCCATGTCCCAGACCGGCGCAAGGCAGAGAGTCAATATCGCTTTTGCGCCCTCTAGCTGCTGTTACTCCGTTCCGGCATGGACTAAGGTGGCCGCATCGGGTCGCTTTTTCGAAGCATCCACCACTGGTCGGGGGGCCACGTATGGACACTGAGGTAATCACGAGAAGCGGGCGCGCCCTCCCGTCGCCCGGCAACCAGAAAATCGATCGGGTTCTGGAGCTGGCACGGACCCACCTGCAGATGGACGTGTCGTTCCTCTCCGAGTTCACCGCCGGCAAGCAGATCTACCTTGCAGCGGATGGCGATACGGACTCCTTTGGAATCAGTATTGGCGACGGACCCGACCTCGCCTCAACCTACTGTCAAAAAATGGTCGCAGGCCATATTCCACGCGTTGTCCCCGATTGCCAAACCAACCCACAGCTCCGCGGGCTGGCCCCCACCATCGAGCGGAACATCGGCAGCTATATCGGAATCCCTCTGCGTCTCTCCGACGGAAGCCTCTACGGCACCTTTTGTTGTCTCGGCCACAACGCGGAGACCCTGAACTCCCGAGACGTGGGCTTTATGTCGATGCTGGCCGAAGTGCTCGTCGAAGAACTGGACAGCCAGCATCAGAGATCGCAGGAGCACGAGCTGATCAGCGGCCTGCTGGCGGAGGAATCGATCACCATCGCTTATCAGCCCATTGTGGATCTGCGCGATGGACGGTGCCTGGGAATCGAGGCCCTGTCACGCTTCCCCGCAGGTGCTCCCGACGTCGTTTTCCAAACGGCTCACCGGGTAGGCCTCGGTGTGGAACTGGAGGCACTGGCCGTTCGGCGGGCGATCACTGTCCTGCCCGGTCTGGCCGCTGATCGGTATCTCGCCGTAAACCTCAGCCCGGCGGCGGCCTTCGAACTATCGACTCGAGCCGCCCACCTGCCGGAATTGGACCTAAGCAGGATCGTCCTCGAGGTCACCGAAACTGCTGCCGTGGAATGCTACGAGGCGTTCCGGCGAAATCTGGAGCCCCTGCGCGAACTCGGGCTGCGCGTAGCCATCGACGACGCGGGCGCCGGCTTCGCTTCCCTGCACCACATCGTGGAGCTACGTCCCGACATCATCAAGATCGACCGCTCCCTCATTGACGGAATGGCCGGCGACCGCTCCCGCCGCAGTGCCGTCCGGGCCTTCGTCGCCCTCGCCAACGATCTGGGCGCCGGAACCGTCGCCGAAGGCGTCGAGACCACCTCAGATTTGGTAGCCGCACGTGAACTGGGAATCACCGCCGCCCAGGGCTACTTGATAGGCCGCCCGATCATCCAGCCCGATGAACTGCTCACCGATGAGCCCGTCCTGGCCTGATACTTGATCTCCTTCAGCGGAGCGAGGTGCGCGCAAAGCCAGGATGGGTCCGCGCAACCGCCGGCACATGCCCCTGTCGCAGGCATGGGCGCCCAGCTCCCCAGCCGCGGCGTTGCCGTCTGGTGATGTCACCAAGCCCCTTCGATGGCGGCCAGGGTTGAGTGCGTCCGTCCACTGAGAGCGCCCTCCCCGCGGGAGGATGGCCAAAGTCATCAATATGTTCCCGGTTGGTGTGGCCGGCGCCGCTCACTGCCGCCGGCCGGGCCAAAATTCGGCCGCATCCTTTTCGCGGCTTTGACGCAGTTTTTCCCCCGGTTTTGGAGCGTCGCGCGGCCCGGGCAACGAGGCGCAATTCATGCTGTGACGAACGAATAGGAGAGGGACAGCGTCCCCGGAAGCTGAATAGGTAGGCAATGGCGGGGAAGTTCGAGCTTTTTCTGGATGCGGAAGCACACTACAGGTTCCGGTTGAAGGCGCCCGACGGCACTGTCGTGGCCGTGTCGCGCCCCTTCACTGACAAGTCCGAGGCCGTGGCCGGGATAGGGCAGGTTCGGGAATGCGCCGGGACGGCCCTAATTGCGGATATTAGCCCAGCGAAGGCTCCGATTCAGTAGGGAGCGCTTCCTGGCCGAGGCTGTTCGCGCGTGGGCCCTTGGGGGCTCTGCCGATGCCACCGGATCGTGACAGGAGACTAGGGGGCCCGCGCGAGGATAGTGCTGTCCGAACTTATGCCCCCAATGCCGGATCCTCAAGCGAGTCACTCTGTGTCAGCTGTTGGATTTTGCTGGTGGAGCGTCTCGACGTGGCGTTAGTTTGCGAAACTGTCACCATGACCATCGATATGAGACGCGTCGTTCCGGAAGTCTTTGGCGAGCATCTCGTAACGGCTGATGTGAACGCCGATCACAAATTCTGGCCCTACGGCTCAGGCACCCCTTTCAGCTTGGCATTTCCTCAGATAACGTCTGGGAGTGCCGAAGGGCCGGCGCCCGGGCGCCGGCGCTTCGGGATTTTCGCTCTCCCCTCCCCGAGGAGGGTGTTAGAGCGTCACTTCACGAAATTGTGCACTTTCCTGCGTCTCCGCCGTTTCCTAGGCCTGGACGAGCAGCCCGGTCACAAACATCACGGCCAGCCCAAGGATGATGCCGAGCGTGGTGAGTGCGGTGAATGTCCTCCCTTGCTTGTCCTTCAGCAGGGGAAGCAGTTTGACCGCCACCTGGGCTACGGCTCCGGCGCCGATGCCCAGCAGGAACGCGGAGAGGGCGGGCTGGAAGACGGTGGCGCCGACGAGGGCACCGGCGACGGCGGGTGCCCCGGCGATGAGCCCAAGCAGCGCCAGCCGGCGCAGTCCGGGCGGTTTTTTGGCGAGCGGTGTGACTATGGCCAGGCCCTCGGTGGTGTTGTGGATGGCGAAGCCGACGATCAGCGAGGCGCCCAGGGCGAGGGAGCCGACCGCGTAGGCGGAGCCGATGGCGAGTCCTTCGCCGAGGTTGTGGAGTCCGATGCCGATGGCGATCAGCAGTGCCAGGCGCTGTGGCGGCAGCGCCTCCGGCCGGGCGGCGCCGCCGAGCTTCTGGTGCCGGCGCATCCAGGCGTCCGTTCCTTCCAGCACCAAGTAGGAGGTTAGCGGCGCCAAGGAACACGACCATGGTTCCGCCGAAGGCGCCGTTGTTGGCCACGAGTTCCACGGCTTCCAGCGTCGCGTCGAGGGCCAGGAAGGCCAGCAGCCCGACGGTGACGCCGAGCAGGACCCGGATCCATGCACCGGAGGAGCGGCGCACGAAAGGCATCCACAGCATCCCCAGGGCCACCGGGATCACGCCGACGTAGACGCCGAGCAGCGTCATGAGTCCGAAAAACTGGCTGCCGCGTTCCGGGCTCGGCGCCGCCGCCGCGATGTCGGCAAGGATCTTGCCGCCGGTTGAGGTCACGAGGGCGATCTCGTAGGGGTCGCCGTCGACCCAGTTGTAGTCGACGGTGAGAGTGGAGGACTCCAGCGGTGCCATGGTTTCGCGCGTTTGCGCAAAGGTCGCGTAGTAGTCCGAGACGTTTATCTGGGCGATCGCCACCGGATCCGGCCCCTCATTGCGGACGGTGATGGACATCTGACCGGGCGTCAGCCGGATGTCCTCGACGGCGATCTCCTCCTTGGGCGGAACTCCCTCGGACAGTTTGGACAGTCCCGGCGTATTCAGGAGCGAAAACAGGCCCAGCACGATCGCGATCAGGACCAGCGGCCCGAGCCCGAGCAGCCAGCGTGGCAAGGGCGGTCGGCGGTGCAGTTCGGCGGCCTGCGCCGGGTCCGTTCTCTCATCCAGACTCATGATGCGCTCACCTCGAAGAAGCCCATCCAGCCCAGCTCGGCGAACTCGGTCTTGTGGGCATGGAACATGTACTTGCCCGGGTAGGGGAAGCGGAGTTCCACGATGCCGCGCTGGCCCTGGACCTGGGAGATGGTGTCCGTGTACTCGCTGGGCGTCAGCATGGTCCCGGTCGGGTAGTAGTGGAAGAAGTTACCGTGCACGTGGAAAGAGTTGATCGGATCGTATTCGAGGACGTTGATCAGGTGGATGCGCACGAGTTCGTGCTGCTTGACCTTGACCGGGAAGTCCATGAAGTGGAAGGGGAGTCCGTTGACGGAGTAGAACTCGTTGTCGTCCCCGCCGTCGGTGTTGTAGCCGTTCATTACCATCACCATCTCGTCGTCGGCGGTGGGCCGGCCCTCCTTGGGCTCGATGATGAAGCCGCCGTAGAGGCCCTTGGCGATGTGCGGGGCGAGCGGAGACTGGTGGCAGTGATACAGGTGCGTGCCGAAGGGCGTGGCGTCGAATTCGTAGGTGAAGCTTTGCCCAGGGGCGATGGAACCGGCGCCGATCCCGGGCGTGCCGTCCATGGTGGCCCGGTGGATTCCGTGGAAGTGCATAGTGTGCGGGTGCGCCCCGGCGTTGGTGAAGTGGATGCGCAGCGCATCGCCCTCCCGCGCCCACAACGTCGGGACCCGGGATGCGGCCGTTGTAGCTCCATCCCTTGAAGACGATGCCGGGGGCGATTTCGAAGTCCTTGTCCACCGCCACAATGTCCCACTCGCGCAGGGTCCGGCCGTCCGCCAGGGTGCTGGTCCGTGCCGCGGTCGAAGTCCCGAAGGATAGCTGTCGGGTCGATGCCGGCACGCTCCGGAAGGACGGATCCGCCCGCGAATCCGGCGTGGCCGGCATGGTTGGTCATTGCCGTGGGGCTCGTCGCGCCCGTGTCGCCGCCTGAATGTCCGCCCGAAGCTGAGCCGGGGCTTGGCGGTGTGGCCCCGCCGCCGTGCCCGTCATGCCCGCCGGATGTCTGGGGCTGGAGTGCGGAAAAGGCTGGGAGCGCGGCGAACGCGGCAGCGCCGGACAGCATGGATCGCCTGCTCGGTAACGTCTCCGAGAGTTTTTTCGGCATGCCGATTCCTTGTCACTTCATAGGGCTAAGAAAATTGTTCGTTAAGCCTAACATTCTGTTCAGGCTTGGTACCCTTGATGGCATGCCGGTTTCTGATTTGTCCTCTACAGCCCAGGACTACCTGAAGCTGATCTGGTCCGCCACGGAGTGGGCCTCAACCCCCATGACCGTTACTGCGATGGCTGAACGCCTAGGCGTCAGGCCTTCGACCGTGTCCGTCGGGATCAAGAAGCTGGTCAAGCAGGGTCTCGTGAAGCACGCACCGTACGGGAGCATCGAACTCACCGACGCGGGCGGGGAACATGCCGTGGCCATGGTCCGACGACACCGCCTCTTGGAAACGTTCTTGGTCAATATGCTCGGCTACGGCTGGGACGAGGTCCACGACGAGGCCGAAATCCTGGAGCACGCCGTCTCCGAGAAGCTGATCGAACGCATCGATCGGAAACTCGGGCATCCGACGCGGGACCCGCACGGCGACCCGATACCAACCGCCGACGGTCATCCACACCTGCCGGCGGGCGACGCAGCTCTCCGCCGCCGACACCGGCCGGACGGTGGCCATCACCCGCATTTCCGACGCGGATCCGCAGATGCTGCGCTACTTCACCGAACTTGGCCTCGCGCCGGATACAAGGCTCTCCATTCGAGAACACCGTCCGTATGCAGACGTCACCACCATCCGCCTGCAGGGACGAGACCGGGACATCGATCTGGGCGCGTCGGCGTCGGAGCTATCTGGGTCGTCGCCGTAGCTCCCGGCCCTCCTGCGGCGGCAACCGGCGCCCACCGGCCCGACGGGGATCATCCATCGGGCATGGACGCTAGGCCGTCCAGACCTGGCAAGACCAGCACGACGCCTTCGTGTTCGGCTTCTCCAAGCTGGAGGTCCTCTTCGGGCACCAGAACGCGGAACAGGTGCGGATCCCGTACCGCGAGATCCGCACGCCGGGCGTGGAGCGCAGCCGTCACTGCGCTCGGAATGGACGGCACCAAGTGATCGATCTGGACCGGTCCGGGATCCAGTGGAGATTGGATCCGCGGCTGCGCGCGGACCAACAGACGGGCGAGATGGTCTACGCCCGCAACGAAATCGACCGCGGCCACCTCGTCCGCAGGGCATCAAGGCGTATGGGGCGACACACGGGCGGAAGCTGCCCGGGCCAACGCGGACACTTTCCACTACACGAACGCAGCCCCGCAGGCCGCCAAGTTCAACCGGGTAATGGACCTCTGGCTCGGTCTGGAGTCCTACCTGCAGGACAACGCAGCCGACAACGGCCGGCGACTCGTCGTTTTTACGGGCCCGATCTTCGGTGACACCGACCCCGCCTTCGGCGAGTCGGCAGCCAACCTGCATCTCGCCTCGGGGCACTCATTTCTCGCCTTGGCCCGCTGAGGTTCTTCCGGACCTACACATTGAATCTAAATTCAACCACGTCGCCGTCGGCCATGACGTATTCCTTGCCTTCGATCCGGACCTTGCCACGGGCCTTCGCCTCGGCCATGGAGCCCGCCTCGATCAGGTCGTCGAAGGAGACCACCTCGGCCTTGATGAAGCCGCGCTGGAAGTCTGAGTGGATCACGCCGGCGGCCTGGGGTGCGGTGTCGCCCTGGTGGATGGTCCAGGCGCGGGTTTCCTTGGGACCGGCGGTCAGATACGTCTGCAGCCCCAGCGTGTGGAACCCGACGCGGGCCAGCTGGTCCAGGCCGGACTCGTCCTGGCCGTTCATCTCGAGCATTTCGCGCGCCTCGTCCTCGTCCAGTTCAACAAGGTCCGACTCGAGCTTGGCGTCAAGGAAGATCGCGTCCGCCGGGGCCACCATGGCCCGCAGTTCCTCCTGCTTCTCCGCGCTGCCCAGGATTCCCTCGTCCGCATTGAAGACGTAGATCACGGGTTTCGCGGTCAGGAGGCCGAGCTCCTTGAGGTGCTCCATCTCCAGTTTGTCGCTCTTGACCGAGGAGAAAATGGTGTCGCCGCGCTCCAGCACAACCTGAGCAGCCTTGATGGCAGCCAGCTCGGCCGCTTCCCGCTTCTTGATCTTGACTTCTTTTTCGATCCGGGGAATGGCGTTTTCGATGGTCTGCAGGTCTGCCAGGATCAGCTCGGTGTTGATGATCTCCATGTCCGAACGGGGATCCACCTTGCCGTCGACGTGGATGACGTCGGGGTCATCGAACACGCGGATAACCTGCGCAATGGCCTGGGCCTCACGAATGTTGGCCAGGAACTTGTTGCCCAGGCCTTCGCCCTCCGATGCACCCTTCACAATCCCGGCGATGTCCACGAAGGACACCGGAGCGGGCAGCAGCCGCTGGGAGCCGAAGATCTCCGCCAGCTTGGCGAGCCGCGGATCCGGCAGGTTCACAACACCGACATTGGGCTCGATCGTGGCGAACGGGTAGTTCGCCGCGAGCACCTGGTTGCGGGTCAGTGCGTTGAAAAGGGTTGATTTGCCGACGTTGGGCAGTCCGACGATGCCAATAGTAAGAGCCACGAGTATTGATTCTACCGGTAAACCGGCCCGTCCCGGCCCGGCGGCCGGGCGCTGTCCGCCGTCGGCGTCGGGCGCGGCGGCCGCATCCGGTGCGCCCATGGCCAAAACTGTCGGGGGTGCGTGCCAGAGTGAAGGCATGGACGCTTTCGCACTTATTCTTGCCCTGCTGATGCTGTTGATCGGGGCCGTGGCCGGCGCCGCCGTCGCCTTTCTGCTGTCGCGGCGCCGCAGCATGGCCCTGGAACAGGACTTCGACGGCGTCTCTGCCCGGCTTTCCGAGGTCAGTGCCCGGTTCGCCGCGGCCGACGCCGAACGCCGCCTGCTGGCGGCACAGAACCGGGAGCTGGGCGACGCGAGGACACAGGATGGCAGCGTGCTGCGCGCCCTGGCCCCCGTGGCGGAGAAACTCACGGCGGTCCAGCAGCAGGTCTCACTGCTGGAGCGGGACCGGCTGGAACAGTACGGCCAGCTGGCCCAGCAGCTGCAGGAGGCCAGGCTCTCGGACGAGCAGCTGCTGCGGTCAACGCACGCGCTTGAGTCGGCCCTGCGGTCCAACAGCGCCCGGGGCCAGTGGGGCGAAGTCCAGCTGCGCCGTGTGGTGGAGGCGGCGGGGATGCTGCGGCACGTTGACTTCCACGAGCAGCTGCACAGTTCCGGGTCTGACAACACGGTCCGGCCCGACCTCGTGGTGCAGCTCCCGGGCGACAAGCAGCTTGTGGTGGACGCCAAAGTGCCGTTGACGGCGTACCTCGAGGCGCAGGAGCTGGGCTCCCCCGCCGGCGGCCGTGCCCCCGGGTCGGTATCCCTGACCGGCCAGCAGGCGCTGCTGGCCACCCATGCGAAGGCCCTCAAAGCCCATGTTGATGCGCTGAGCAACAAGAAGTACTGGGACATTCCCGGCAACGCCCCGGAACTGGTGATTTGCTTCCTGCCCGCCGAGTCCATCCTGGCCGCCGCCCTCACGGCCGATCCGGCCCTGCTGGACTACGCCTTGTCCAAGAACGTCGTGCTCGCCTCCCCCGGGACGCTGCTGGCGGTCCTCAAGTCGGTGGCGTTCACCTGGCGGCAGGACGTGCTGACGGACAGCGCCCGGGAGCTCTTCGAACTGGCCCAGCAGCTCTACGAGCGGATGGGCACCCTCGGCGACAACGTTTCCAAACTGGGCTCGTCGCTGAAGACCTCGGTGGACCGCTACAACTCCCTGGTCGGCACGTTGGAGGCCCGGGTGCTTCCCACCGCGCGCAAGCTCAACTCCCTGGACGCCGCAGGCCTGACGACCCCCGTCACCGTCGAGGCTACACCGCGCTCACTGGCCGCACCGGAGCTGCAGCAGGGCATCGCTGCCCGGGACGCAGTCGCCCGGGACACCGGCGTCGAACACACCGCCGACGACGACGGCAACTCGGAAGAGTCTGCCGCCTAGGACTTCGTCGCGGGGCGTGCGCCGCGGCCGCCCAGGGCACGGGAGACATCCCCGGCCTGCTTCAGGGTGGCCCGGAGTTCCTTCGGCAGGGAGAACAGCAGGTCTTCCTCCGCGGTGACGACTTCCTCGACGGCGCCGTAGCCGTAGTCGGCCAGGAGCCGGAGCACGTCCTTCACCAGCACCTCCGGCACGGATGCGCCCGAGGTCACGCCGACCGTGGCCACGCCCTCGAACCAGGACTCGTCCACCTCGTTGGCGAAGTCCACCCGGTAGGAGGCCTTGGCACCGTATTCCAGGGCGACTTCCACGAGGCGCACCGAGTTCGACGAGTTGGCCGAACCCACCACGATCACGAGGTCCGCCTGGGGCGAGATCTTCTTGATGGCCACCTGCCGGTTGGTGGTCGCGTAGCAGATGTCGTCGCTGGGCGGATCCTGCAGGGTGGGGAAACGCTCCTTGAGCAGGCGCACGGTCTCCATGGTTTCGTCCACGCTCAGGGTGGTCTGCGAGAGCCAGATGACCTTCTCGGGGTCGCGGACCGTCACCTTGTCCACCTCGTGCGGGCCGTTGATGATCTGGATGTGCTCGGGCGCCTCGCCGGCGGTCCCTTCGACTTCCTCGTGGCCGTCGTGGCCGATCAGCAGGATGTCGAAGTCGTCCTTCGCGAAGCGGACAGCCTCCTTGTGCACCTTGGTCACCAGCGGGCAGGTGGCGTCGATGGTCCGCAGGCCGCGGTCCTCGGCGGACTGCACGACCGCCGGCGAGACGCCGTGTGCCGAGAAGATCACCAGGGCGCCTTCGGGAACCTCATCGGTCTCGTCGACGAAGATCGCGCCCTTTTCCTCCAGGGAGCTCACCACATGGACGTTGTGGACGATCTGCTTGCGGACGTAGACGGGCGGGCCGTAGTGCTCCAGCGCCTTTTCCACCGCAATCACGGCACGGTCGACGCCGGCGCAGTAACCGCGCGGGGCCGCCAGGAGCACCTTCTTCGCCCCGGTCACGGGGGCCGCTGCCAGTACTTCCTCCGGCGTTCGCCGCCGGCGCGGAACGGAGGGCATCGGAATGGATACAGCGGTGGAGGTCATGCCCCAATGCTACTAGTGATCGTTATTGCCTGATGTCTGGTGCCGACCGGCGGTAACCGACGAGACGGAGCACGGTCCCGGCGACCAGCAACACCGCCCCTGCCACCAGCGCCACCACAATCCACTGTCCGAAGCTCGCCGTGGACGCGTCCACGAACTCGCGTTTGAAGATCGCCGCCACGTCGTTGCCGCCGCCGGCCCCCAGGACCGCCCGGCCCGCGGCATCCGCCGCGAACTTCCAGACGGCGGCCAGGCCAAGGGCGCCGATGCCGGCCCCGGCCAGGACCGTCCATTTCCGCCGCGCAGCGACGAACGCCATGATGAAGGCGATGGCCGAGCCCACGGCCACGGCGGAACCCATCGGCGCGTAAGCGGAAACCCGTTCGATCAGCTGGCGCTGGTTGGACTGCCCGATCCCGATGCGCACCTCATCCGGCGCCTTCAACGGCACCGGCGAGGACTCCGAGACCCGCTTGACCACGAGCCCCACCAGGGGCGCGACATCCAGGGTCAGGGAAGTTGCGCCGTCCGCCTCCGGCGGAAGGGTGCGCGGATCGGCAAAGCTCAGCCGGTGGCTCCTGCGCACGGTCTCCGCCCAGGCGTCGGAGTATCCGGGCGTGGAGGTCAGGGACTGCGCGGCGTCCTCCAGAATCGGCTTGACCACAGCGGCGAGGGCGTCAGGGATCTGCTGGTCGCCAAAGCCGATGGCGTTCACGGCGGCCGTCGCCAGCCGCCGCTGGAAGGTGGGGTCCTTGCCAAGCGGCGCGGTGAGCGCGACAAACCCGTCCTCCTGGACGAGGTTGCGGTCCACCCACATGGCCGGGACGGCGACCGCCGCCATGGCAAGGCCGATCAGCACGGCAACGGCCGAGACAAAAGTGCGCACGAAAATCTCCTGGGAGGTTGGGAGTAGTGCCATCCTACGGGGGCGTTTCGGCGAACCGAAAAGCGGCTGCTGAAACGTCCGACCCTGCTGGTAGAGCTATGGATAGAGTTGAAGCAGCTCCCCGTCGCCATCAAAGGATCGCCGCCACATGCACCAGCACCTGTACCAGTCACACCCCGCGGGCGGTCACCGGCATGCCTGACGAGACCGCCGCGGCCAGCACCCTGCCGGCCACCGCGGCAGACACCAGCCCTGACAACCCCTGGCCCCTGCAGCTGCTCTCGCAGAAGCTCAAGATGCACATCGACCGCGCGCCCTCGGCCTGGGTCGAAGGCCAGGTCATCGAGCTCAACCGGCGCGGCACCAACGCCTACCTCACGCTGCGGGACATTGACGCGGAGATCTCCCTCCCCGCGTCGGTCTGGACCAACGTCCTGGACCGCCAGGCCACGCCGCTGGAGCGCGGGTCCCGGGTTGTGGCGCTGCTCAAGGCCGAGTTCTGGTTGAAGACGGGCCGGCTGAACATGTCCGTCAAGGACATCCGTCCGGTGGGGCTCGGTGACCTGCTGGCCAGGATTGAGCGGTTGCGGCAGGCCCTTGCCGCGGAAGGGCTCTTCGCGGACTCCCGCAAGAAGCGCCTGCCCCTGCTCCCCCACCGGATCGGGCTGATTACCGGCCGCGACTCGGACGCCAAGAAGGATGTGCTCCGCAACGCCGCGCTGCGCTGGCCCGCCGTCGAATTCGAAATCCGCGAAGTGGCCGTCCAGGGCAATACCGCCGTGGCCCAGGTCATCGGGGCGCTCCGGGAACTGGACGCCCATCCGGAGGTTGACGTCATTGTCATCGCCCGCGGCGGCGGCGCCCTGGAAGACCTGCTCCCCTTCAGCAGCGAGGAACTCATCCGGGCCGTCGCGGACGCGGCCACGCCGGTCGTCAGTGCGATCGGCCATGAGGCGGACCGGCCCATCCTGGACGACGTCGCGGACCTGCGCGCCTCGACGCCCACCGACGCCGCGAAGCGGATCGTCCCGGACGTGACGGAGGAACTGGCCAGGGTACGGCAGGCCCGCGACCAGCTGCGCCGCGGCGTCACCCGCCTGGTGGAGCGGGAAACGGACCGTCTCGCGTCGCTTCGCTCCCGCCCCGTGCTGGCGGCCCCCGAGGGTATGGTCACCGCACGGCATGACGACGTCGAACGGCTCAAGGGCCGGTCCCACGCCGCGATCAACACCGCCGTCGTCCGAGCGGCGGACCAGTTGGTCCACCTCAAGGCGCAGGTACGCGCCCTCTCGCCGCAAAAGACGCTGGACCGCGGCTACGCCGTCGTCCAGCTCGACGACGGCAACCCCGCCCCCGGAACCCGCCACGAGGTCGTGCGGCACCCCGACCAGGCGCCGGCAGGCACGGCCTTGGCCGTCCGGGTGGCCGGCGGCAGGTTCACGGCCCAGTCAACCGGCGGCCAGCAGCCCGCCGAAGACTGACCGCGCGCACCGTACTTCCGACGCATTCCCCACCCCGGCACCGCACAGACGGCCCGGGACCCAGACAAGGAGCACCAGCATGGCAACAGAAAATGCGGCAACACCGAACCCGGACACCGACCTGGACGGGCTGAGCTACGAAGAGGCCCGCGAGCAGCTCGTGGGCGTGGTGGGCAGGCTGGAGGCCGGCGGCGCCAGCCTCGAGGAATCGCTCGCCCTGTGGGAGCGCGGGGAGGCCCTCGCGAAGCGCTGCGAGCAGTGGCTCGAAGGGGCCCGGAGGCGGCTCGCCGCGGCCCGCGACCAGGCCGGCCAGGAAAGCTGAGCGGGAGCCGGCCGGCTAGGAGCGCCGCACCAGCTCGCGTTCCATGTCGACATCGAGGTCCGGGACGGGCCACTCCAGCGCCAGGCCTTCGAGCGCGTCCAGCAGCAGCTGCTGGACGGCGATCCGGGCGAACCATTTCTTGTTCGCCGGGACCACGTGCCACGGCGCATGCTCGGAGCTGGTCTGCTCGAAGGCGGTCTGGTAGGCGTCCATGTAGTCCTCCCAGAACGCCCGTTCCTTGAGGTCGTTCCCGCTGTACTTCCACCGCTTCGCGGGGTCTTCCAGCCGGGCCAGCAAGCGTTCCTGCTGCTCGTCGCGGCTGATGTGCAGCATGACTTTGACGATCTTCGTCCCTGCGGCAGTTTGCCGGGCTTCGAATTCGTTGATGGCCCGGTAGCGCCGCTCCAGTTCCTCGGCGTCCGCCCAGCGGTGCACGCGGTGGATCAGGACGTCCTCGTAATGGGAACGGTCAAAGACACCCACCATGCCGGCGGCGGGAACTTCCTTCTCGATCCGCCAGAGGAAGTCGTAGGACTGCTCCTCGGGAGTGGGCGCCTTGAACGACTTCAGCTGCACGCCCTGCGGGTTCATCTGGCCCATCACGTGGTTGACGATGCCGCCCTTGCCCGGCGGTGTCCATCGCCTGCAGAACCAGCAGGACACGCTTCTTTCCGCCGGTCCTGGACTCCGCGAAGAGCTGCTCCTGGAGATTGGTGAGCTTGCCGTCGAGTTCGCTGAGCAGCTGCTCGCCGGCGGCCTTGTCACCGGAGTAGCCCGGGGTGGACCCCGGGTCGACGTCGCCAAGCTTGAACTTCTTCCCCGCCTTCAGGGTGTCAGCGGGGTGTTCGTCGAAGTCCACGACATCTGCCATCAAAGCCTCTTTCCGGTTCGGGCAGCCTGCCGGCCGGACGTCCGTCCAGCGGCGCTGCTGTCCCGAATCCTAGTTCCCCTGGTACCGGCTCAGGAAGTCCGCCATGCGGTTGATCGCCTCTTCCAGGTCCTTGACGTTCGGCAGGGTCACCATCCGGAAGTGGTCCGGCCGGACCCAGTTGAAGGCGCGGCCGTGGGAGACGAGGATCTTCTGCTGGCGCAGCAGGTCCAGGACGAACTTCTCGTCGTCGCGGATGTGGAAGACCTCGGGGTCCAGTCGCGGGAACAGGTACATCGCGCCGCGGGCCTGCTGCGTGCTGACGCCCGGGATCGCGTTCAGCATGTCGTAGGCCTTGTTCCGCTGCTCCAGCAGCCGGCCGCCGGGCAGGATGAGGTCGTTGATGCTCTGGTAGCCGCCCAGCGCCGTCTGGATGGCATGCTGCGCCGGCACGTTCGCGCAGAGACGCATGTTGGCCAGCAGGTTGATGCCTTCGAGGTAGTCGGCGGCGTCCTTCTTCGGACCCGAGATGGCCATCCAGCCCGCCCGGTAGCCGCAGACCCGGTAGGCCTTGGAGAGGCCGCTGAAGGTCAGGCAGAGCACGTCGTCGCCGGTGAGGCTGGCCATGTTCACGTGCACGGCGTCCTCGTAGAGGATCTTCTCGTAGATCTCGTCCGCGAACAGGACCAGGCCGTGCTTTTCGGCCAGGGCCACGATCTTCTTGAGCGTTTCCTCCGGGTACACGGCACCGGTGGGGTTGTTGGGGTTGATCACCACGATGCCCTTGGTGCGCGGCGTGATCTTCGATTCGAGGTCGTCCAGGTCCGGCTGCCAGCCGGATTCCTCGTCGCACAGGTAGTGCACCGGCTTCCCGCTGGCCAGGGCCACGGACGCGGTCCAGAGCGGGTAGTCCGGGGTGGGGATGAGGACCTCGTCGCCGTCGTCCAGCAGGGCCATCAGCGACATGGTGATGAGCTCGCTGACGCCGTTGCCCAGGTAGATGTCATCGACGTGGATGTTCTGGATCCCGCGGGTCTGGTAGTACTGCGAGACGGCGGTGCGGGCAGAGAAAATGCCGCGGGAGTCACTGTAGCCCTGGGCGTGCGGCAGGTGGCGGATCATGTCCACCAGGATCGCGTCCGGCGCTTCGAACCCGAACGGGGCCGGGTTTCCGATGTTCAGTTTGAGGATGCGGTGGCCCTCCGCCTCCATCTGCTGGGCGGCCTGAAGAATCGGTCCACGGATGTCGTAGAGGACATTATGAAGCTTGGTGGACTGCTTGAATTCTGCCATCCATCAAATATGCCATATGGCGGATGTACTTCCCTTGAGACTTGTCTCACAGCGGAAGTACGCGTCATACGGCCGCCCGATCCGACGGGATGGGGACACAACGACGGCGGCTGCCGGCCGGAGGTAACCGGGCGGCAGCCGCCGTCGGACTGTCAACAGCTCCGGTCTACTTGACCAGGCCCTTGTCCTTGAGCCACGCGGCCGCGGCGTCCTTCGGGTTCTGCTTCTGGCTGCCGCCCACCGCGCGGTTGAGGTTGATCAGGTCCTCGGTGGTGAGCAGCTTGGAGACGGCGTTGAGGGCCTCCTTGGCCTTGTCCGTCATCTTGGCCTTGTTGTACAGCGGCAGGACCTGCTGGGCGATGAAGTTGTTCTTCGGGTCCTCCAGCACCACCAGGTCGTTGTCCGCGATGGCCGGGGTGGTGGTGTAGATGTCCGCCACCTGGACCTGGTCCGAGAGCAGGGCCTTGACGGTGACCGGGCCGCCGCCGTCGCTGAAGGGTTCCAGCTTCTTGGGCTCGCAGTTGTAGTTCTTCTTCAGGCCCGGCAGCCCGTAGGCGCGCTCGGCGAAGGTGGCGGGGGCGCCGACTACGATCTCGCTGCAGACCTTGGCCAGGTCCTCGATGGACTTCAGCTTGTACTTCTCCGCGGTGGCCTTGGTGACCACCATGGCATCCTTGTCCTCGGCCTTGGCCGCATCCAGCACGGCCAGGCCCTCGGGAAGCTTGCCCGGCAGCGCCTTGACGATGTCGTCCGCGGAGATCTCGGTGGCGTCCTTGTTGACGTGCAGCAGCAGGTTTCCGCTGTAGTCGGGGATCACGTCAACGGAGCCGTCCTGCACGGCCTTGAAGTAGACCTCGCGTGAACCGATGTTCGGCTTGGTGCTCGCCGTGACGCCGGCGGCGTTGAGCGCCCCGGCGTAGAGCTCGGCGATGATCTGGCTCTCGGTGAAGTCGGCGGACCCGATCACCAGCGCGCCGCCGGCTCCGGCGGAGGAACCGCCGCTGGCAGGTGCCGAGGACAGCGGGTTGGACGAACCACCGCACGCGGACAGGGCCAGGGCCAGGCCGACGCCGGCGGCAAGGCCACCGAATGTGCGCCTGCCGAGTGCTCGTTGGCGGATTTCCTTCATGACGTACCTCCTTGAACAACAGCCTCCGCGGTCGCGGGGTCTGTGAGCTTCACCGCGGCCTGCTGGCTCCGGTTTGGTTGACGGGCGGCCCCGCGGGTGAGGAAGAGCCGCTGGAAAAGAACAAGCAAGAGGTCGACGGCGATGGCGAGCCCGGCGATGAGCAGCGAGCCGCCGAGCATCTGCGGGAAGTCGGAGAGCACCAGGCCGTCGAAGAGGTAGCGGCCCAGGCCGCCCAGGTTGATGTAGGCGACGACCGACACCGTGGCGATCACCTGGAGGACGCCGGTGCGGAACCCGCCGAACATCACCGGGAGCGCGTTGGGGAACTCGGCGCGGAAAAGTACCTGCAGTTCGGTCATCCCCATCGCCCGGGCGGCATCCACGACGTTCCGGTCCACGCTGGAGATTCCCGCGTAGGTCCCGGCCAGCAGCGGCGGCACCGTCAGGATCACGAGCGCCCAGACCGGGGGCATCAGCCCGATCCCCGCCAGCAGGACGAAGAGCGTGAGCAGACCGAGCGTGGGCAGCGCGCGCAGGGCGCCGGCGAGGGCCACCACGGCCACCCGCCCGCGGCCGGTGTGGCCCACAAAGAGACCGACCGGAACTGCGATGGCGGTCGCTATCAGCATCACGAGCCCGGTGTATTGCAGATGCTCGGCCAGGCGCACCGGGATGCCGGCGCTGCCGGACCACTGCTCGGCGTCGGCGAGCCAGGCGAAGGTATCGGTGAAGACGTTGCTCATGCGGAAGCCCCCGCTGCGGAGTCGGAGAGACGCCGGGCCGCGGCCGGGTCGCCGGGCTTGCCGGACTTACCGGCGCCGGCCCGGGTCCAGGGCGTCAGGAGCCGCTCCAGCAGCACCAGCACCGCGTCCATCAGCAGGGCCAGCACCAGGATGGCGACGATGCCCACCAGCACTTCGGTCACGAAGTCGCGCTGGAGCCCCGAGGTGAAGAGCATGCCAAGGTTCCCGATGCCGAGCAGGGCCGCGACGCTGACGAGGGAGATGTTGCTGACCGAGACCACGCGGAGGCCGGCGAACAGCACCGGCAGCGACAGCGGCAGGTCGATCTGCACGAACCGGGCAAGGGGCTTGAAGCCCATGGCCACGGCGGCCTGCTGGAGATCGTCATCCACGGAGTCAAAGGCATCCAGGGCGGCCCGGACCAGGAGCGCGACGGCGTAGATGGTCAGGGCCACGACGACGTTGACGGGGTCCAGGATCCTGGTTCCCAGCACGGTCGGCAGGATGATGAAGAGCGCCAGCGAGGGGATGGTGTAGAGCAGCGAGGAGGCGGTGAGGACCACGGCGCGCAGGCTCCTGTTCTGCCGGGCGAGCTGGGCCAGCGGGATGGCAATCAGCAGGCCGAAGATCATCGGCAGGATCGCCAGGACGAGGTGCTGGCCGGCGAGGCTGAAGACCTGCCCGCTGTTGGCCAGGAACCATTCCATCAGCGCGCGCCCTGCCGGACCCGGCGGTCCGCTTCGATCAGTGCCAGCACTTCCCCGGCCGTGATCACACCGGCCACCCGGCCGTCCGCGTCGACGGCGACGCCGAGTCCTGACGGCGAGGACAGTGCCGCGTCGAGCGCGCGGCGAAGGGTGTCGCCCTTGCGGAAGAGCGAACCGCCCGGGACGGTCGCCGGCCCGGCGCCGGGCGCGCTCCAGCCAAGCGGCCGGCGGTCGGCGTCGACAACGAGTTGCCACTCCCCCGTTCCCGGGCCGCCGTCGGGGTCCAGTTCGCCGGCGCGGACGGTGTCCACCGGGTGGATGGTGACGCCGTCGGACGGGCTGAACGCCAGGTGCCGGAAGCCGCGGTCGCGGCCCACGAAGGACGCGACGAATTCGCTGGCCGGGGCCCGCAGGATCTCTTCCGGAGTGGCGTACTGGGCCAGCTTCCCGCCGCCGGCGAAGACGGCCACCTTGTCCCCCAGCACGGTCGCCTCGTCAATGTCGTGGGTGACGAACACGATGGTCTTGGCCAGGTCGCGCTGCAGGCGGAGCAGTTCCTTTTGCAGTTCGTCGCGCACCACGGGGTCCACGGCGCTGAAGGGTTCGTCCATGAGCAGCACGGGCGGGTCCGCGGCCAGTGCCCGGGCCACGCCCACGCGCTGCTGCTGGCCGCCGGAAAGCTGTGAGGGGTAGCGCCGGCCGAGGCCGGAGGCGAGACCGACGACGTCGAGCAGTTCCTGTGCGCGCTTGCGGGACGCGGCCTTGGACACCCCGTTGAGCCGTGGCACGGTGGCGATGTTGTCCAGCACGGAGCGGTGCGGCATCAGGCCGGAGGACTGCATGACGTAGCCCATCGAACGGCGCAGCTGCGCGGCCGGCACGGAGGTGACGTCCCGGCCGTCCACGGTGATGGTGCCCGACGTCGGCTCCACCATCCGGTTGATCATCCGCAGGGAAGTGGTTTTGCCGCAGCCGGACGGGCCGACGAAGACCGTGATGGCGCCCTTGTCGATGGACATGCTCAGATCGTCGACGGCGGCCTGGCCGCCCGCGTACTGCTTGGTGACGTTCTGGAACTCGATCATGGCCTCTGCCATTCCGGGCTTACCTAACTGTTGGCGGCAACATGGGACGGTCCAGCCAACTGATCATATGCATGCTGATTTTTGGCTGTAAAGCGGGTATGACCCAGCGTAGCTGGCGCCGCTGACGGGGCCGGAACACCGTTTGGAGGAAACGGGCCGGATCCCGGCTGCGGCGCCCGGGCTACCTTGGCCATTCGGCGCCGTGCGGGTTCCGGATGGGCGCCGGTTTCGGGACGTTCACGACCCCTTGCCGCGCCTCTTCCCGCCGTGGTCGTGATTGATCCGCTCGGCGGCACGCTGGCTCCGGCTGGCAACCACCATTTTCTGGTGCCATTCCCGCTGGTAGGCGCGCCGGGCCGCCGCGTCGTGGCGCCGTTCCAGGGCCGCCACTTCGCGCCGCATCTTGAGGTAGCTCTCCCAGCGGCGCTCGTCCAGGGACCCCTCCGCGAGGGCGGCCTGGACCGCGCAACCGGGTTCGCTGCCGTGCGCACAGTCGGCAAACCGGCACCGGGAGAAGAGCTCTTCGAGATCGCCGAACACCTCGTCCAGGCCGTCCTCGGCATCGAACAAGCCGAAGCCGCGCACCCCGGGCGTGTCCATCAGCACCGCGCCGCCGGGCAGCGGCACCAGTTCGCGGGAGGTCGTGGTGTGCCGGCCCTTGCCGTCCCCCGCCCGGACCGCGCCGGTTTCCTGGGCTTCGAAGCCCACGAGCGCGTTGATCAGGGTGGATTTTCCGGCCCCCGACGGGCCCAGCAGCACGATGGTGCCGCCGGGCGGGAGGTGTCCCAGCAGCTCATCGAGGCCGTCGCCGTGCTCGGCCGAGGTGGTGACCACCTCGACGCCGGCGGCCTGCAGCATGACCTGCCCGACGACGTCGTCCGCCACGTCGGCGAGGTCCGCCTTGGTGATCACCACCAGCGGCGTGGCGCCGGAATCCCAGGCCGCGACGAGCGTGCGCTCGAGCCGGTTGTGTGTCAGGGGGCGGTCCACCGGCACAACCACACCGACGAGGTCCATGTTGGCGCCGAGCACCTGCGCCTCGGAGGACGCCTCGAAGGCGCGCTTGCGGCTCAGCTCCGAACGCCGCGGCAGCACGCCCAGGATGGCTGGCTCCCCGGCCGGGTTGCTGCCGAGCCAGACCCAGTCGCCGGTGGCCGGAATGATCCCGGTCCGGGGGTAGGGCAGGTGCGCCTGGCCGTGGTGGTCCGCCACCAGCACGAGGTTGCGGTCCACCCGGACCACCCGTCCGGCGCCGGTGCCGCCGGGCACGGGATGGGCGGAGAAAAGTTCCGTGACGGCGTCGGTGAAGCCGAAACGGACCGGCCCTTGAAGGGCGGTAGATTGACTGAACTGAATTTTCACTGGAAACCCTTTGATGGGCCCCGGGGCGCGCTGCCAGCTGCGGTCAGTTGGACCGGTCAGCGGTGGAGTGCTAGGCGATGCGGGCGGCCGGGGCAGGAATAATGAAGTGGCCTGAAGTTGTGCGCTGCGCGCGCAGATCCGTTGCATTCATCTTTTCCACCTCCCCGGTCAGCTGGCTCATCCGGCGGCCGTCCCGGCCGCGGATTCTAGGGTAACCGCACCGGGCCCCGGCTGGCTAGGGTTTTGGGCACGCCGCTCAGGGGAGTTTGCCGTCCAGCGGCCGCTCACGGTAGAGCCGGAGCGCGGCGTCCACCAGCGAGACCCGGTTCAGGCCCGCCACCTCGGCCAGCGGGATCCAGGCCGCGTGGGTGGTGCTGCCGCCCACCTCGTGCCGCAGTTCGCCGCCGGTGATGCTCGCCTCGTAGACCAGCCGCAGGGACTGGAAGTCGCGCTGGCCGCCGTCGAGCCGGGCCTCGGCGGGCCAGTGCCCGACGTCGATCCCGAGCAGGGCGCCGATCTCGGCGTGGTAGCCGGTCTCCTCGTAGATCTCCCGGCGGCACCCGTCCACCGGGTGCTCCGCGAGGTCCAGGCCGCCGCCCGGCAGCGTCCAGCCCTCGCGGCCGCCCTGCTTCCAGTACGCCAGCAGGAGGGAGTCATCGCGGACGATGATTCCGTAGGCGGCAGGGCGGGTGTCGAATGGCAGGGTCATTGATCCAGCGTAACGGCGCAGCGCCGGCCCTGCCGGATCTCCCGGCCGGGCCCTAGAGTTTGATTGTGACCAACCTCGAAGTCCGTCCGCCCGAAGAAGTCTGCCCGGCCGCCCACAGTGTGGAGGGCACCGCCAGCGGGCCGTGCCTGCAATTGTGGCCGGCCAGGGAGGTTCCGCTGGGCGGTGTCCGTGCAATGAACGTCTCCCGCACCCTGCCGCAGCGCGGCCTGCCGACGGTTGGGGCGTGGTGCTTCCTGGACAGCTTCGGCCCGGACCGGGTGGCCATGTCGGTGCTGCCGCACCCGCACACCGGGCTGCAGACCGTGACCTGGCCGCTGGCCGGCACCATCCGGCACCGCGACAGCGTGGGCAGCGACGCGTTCGTCCGCCCGGGCGAACTGAACATCATGACCGCCGGCCGCGGCGTCTCGCACTCCGAATTCGCGGTGCTGCCTGCAGGCGGGGCGGACAGCCCGGCGCCGGAACTGCCGCTGCAGCGCGGGCTCCAGCTGTGGGTCGCGCTGCCGGACACCGAACGGCACCGCGCCCCGGCTTTCGAACAGCACCGCGAACTGCCCGTCGTCCGCGGCGACGGCTTCACCGCGACGGTCATGGTGGGGACCCTCGCGGGCACCACCTCGCCGGCCACGATGTACTCCCCGATCGTGGGCGCCGACATCAGCTGCGCCGGCCCGATCAGCCTGCCGCTGGACCCGGAGTTCGAGCACGCCGTCCTGGTGCTCGACGGCGCCCTGACGCTGGACGGCCAGGACGTGCCGCCGGGGCCGCTGGGCTACCTTGGCTCCGGGCGCGCGAACCTGGATCTCGACGCCGCCCCGGGCACCCGCTTTGTGCTGCTGGGCGGGGAGCCGTTCGAGGAGGAGTTGCTGATGTGGTGGAACTTCGTGGGCCGCAGCCACGAGGAGGTGGCACAGGCACGCCATGACTGGGAAGCCCAGGCCGGGCTCTCGGACGGGGACGCGTCGCGGGCGCGGTTCGGGCTGGTGCGCGGGCACGGCCCCGAAGCCGGACCCGAGGCCGGCCGGATCCCGGCGCCGCCGCTGCCCGGGGTGCCGCTGCGGCCCCGGCGCCGGCAGTGATTCCCGGCTAGCCCTGCTCGGCGACGAGCTGGAGCACCCCGAAGACGGGCTCCTGCTGGAGGACCCGGACGTCGGTGATCCCGGCGCCGGCCAGGGCCTCGCGGAACGATTCCTGCAGCCGTGGCACGTTCATGCCGAGCCCGCTGCCCAGGATGACCGGCCCCTCGATGCCGAGCTGCCGGAGGGCCTGTTCGGCCAGGCCTGCGAGGTCGCGCCCGGCCTGGCCGATCAGCGCCTGGCTCGGTGAGTGGCCGGCGTCGGCGGCTTCCACCACGAGCCGGGCGCGCTGGGCCCAGTAGCGGCGCCCCGTCTCCGGTGAGTGGAAAAGCGCAATCAGTTTGTTCGGGTGGTCCACCCCGCAGGAGTCCAGCAGGGCCCGGGTCAGTTCATCCGGTTCCAGGCCCTGGTTCATCCGGCGCAGGCTGTGGCGCACGGCCTCCCGGCCCAGCCAGTAGCCGCTGCCTTCGTCCCCGAGCAGGTAGCCCCAGCCCCCGGCCCGGGCCTCCCCGCCGCGGCCGTTCCGGCCCCACGCCGCCGAGCCGGTTCCCGCAATCACGGCGACGCCGGTGCTGGCTCCGCCGGCTGCCAGCAGCAGGCGTGAGTCGTGCACCACGGTGACTTTGGCGCCCGGCACGTGCGGGGCGATCAGCGCGGCGAGCGCCGCGGCGTCGTCGTCGGTGTCGATGCCGCCGGCTCCGGCGTAGACCTGCGCGATGTTCCCGCCGCCGATCCGGCGGAAGAGCTCCGCCAGGTTGCGGGCGGCTTCCTCGGGGGTGACGTTCTGGACGTTGGCGCTGCCCACCGACTCGTCGGCCACGGCGGTGCCGGCCTCGAACCGGACCCCGCGGGTCTTGGTGCCGCCGATGTCGAGTCCGATCACGGCACCGGACGCGCTCGGGGAATCGGCTGCCGGCGCGGTGGGGATGTCAGAATGGGTCACCGGAACAGCCTACTGAATCACCGGCAGGAGCAAGCAATGTCGCACGGCATCTTTGGCACCCGGGTCATCGCCGCCCCGATGGCCGGCGGGACGTCCACCCCGGCCTTCGTGGCGGCCGTGTACTGAGGCCGGCGGCCTCGGCTTCCTGGCCGCCGGCTACAAGGGCGTTGCCGCCATGCAGGCGGACATCCGCGCCGCCCGTGCGTCCGGTGCGCGGTTCGGCATGAATGTGTTCGTCCCGGACCCGGCCCAGCTGGCCCCGTCCGCGGCGGCTCTGGCGGAACTGGAGGAGTACCGGCTGCGGCTCGGCGCCGATGCCGCTCGCTACGGTGTGGAGCTTCCGCCGTTGCGCCTCGATGACGACGACGAATGGCAGGGCAAGATCGATGCCCTGCTGGCGGACCCGGTGGAGCTGGTCAGTTTCGCCTTCGGGCTCCCCGGCGCCGAGGTGGTCCGGGCCCTGCAGCGGGCCGGGTCGGCGGTGCTGGCCACGGTCACCACCGCGGCCGAGGCCCGGCAGGCGGCCGAACAGGGCGTGGATGCCCTGGTGGTGCAGCATGCGAGCGCCGGTGGGCACAGCGCCGCGTTCCTGCCGGGCTCCGCGGCGGGACCCGGGGCGCCGGGAACGACGGCGGAGCTGGTCGCGGCGGTGCGCTCCGCCGTCGAGCTCCCGCTCGTCGCGGCCGGCGGGATCATGGACGCCGCGGGCCTGCAGCGGGTGCTGGCCGCGGGCGCCGTGGCAGCCCAGCTGGGCACAGCGTTCCTCCGCACGGACGAGAGCGGCGCCCGGCAGCTGCACAAGGACGCACTGGCCAGCCCGCACTTCACGCGGACCGCGCTGACAAGGGCGTTCACCGGTCGCTCCGCCCGGGCGCTGGTCAACGAGTTCGTCCGGGACCACCCCGACGCCCCGGAGGCCTACCCGGCCGTGCACCACCTGACCGCCCCGCTGCGTGCGGCCGCTGCCGCTGCCGGCGACGCGGAGCGGCTGAATCTCTGGGCCGGGACCGGTGGCAGCGGGCGCGGGCGGGCACCGTCGCGGAGGTCCTGGCCGGGCTGCTGGGCTGACCGGGCGCCGGCAGCCGGCTCAGGTGCCGGAGCGCCCGCGGACAAAGCCGGCCAGCAGGGCCGGGCCCTCGCTCAGCACCAGCTCCCGGAACAGCCGCACCGGGTCCGGCTCGGCGTCCGCTCCGCCGCGCCGTTCCCGCCAGGCCAGGCCGATCTCGCGGAACGCCAGTGCCGGACTCCAGCGCGAGCTCCACCCAGCCGAGGTCGCCCGACTGCGCCGGGGTATGGCGTCCGGGGGCCGGTCCGCCGGGCGGAAGGATGCTGACGCCGAGTCCGGCCGAGACGAGGCCCCGGGCCGTGTGGGAGTCCTGGCTTTCGAAGGCGATGCGGGGCCGGAAGCCGGCTTCCCGGAACAGTGCGTCCGTCAGCGAGCGCATGCCGTAGCCGGGGCCCATCGCCACGAACGGGTCGTGCCGGATCTCGGCGAGGCGGGCGCGGCGGCGTGCGGCCAGCGGGTGCGAGTGGTGCACGACCAGCCGCAGCGGTTCCCGGTACAGGGCGGCCGAGGAGATCAGCCGGCTCGGTGCCGCGATGGGGGCGGTCAGTGCCAGGTCCGCGTCCCCGGCGGCCAGTTCGGCCAGGCAGCCGTCCCGCGCGCCCTGGCTGAGGACGAAGGCGGGCTGGGGGTGCCGGCTGCGGAAGGCGCTGATCAGCAGCGGCAGCATGGCCTCCCCGAAGGTGTGCTGGAACGTCACCGCGATCCGGCCCCGCACCACCTCCGACTCGTGCCGCACCAGGTCCAGCCCGGCCTGGAACTCGTCCGAGCGCCGCCTCGATGTGCGGCAGGAGCGCCCTGGCCGCGGGGGTCAGCCGCACGCCGCGGCCGTCCCGGATCAGCAGCTCGGTCCCGATGATGCTGCTGGCGCGCGCGATGCCCCGGCTGACCGTCGACTGCGGCAGTCCCAGCAGCTCGGCGGTCTCGGTGATGTGCTGGGTGCGGCCGAGCTCGGCCAGCAGGGGCAGCAGCGGCAAGCAGCTGGACCAGCTGTTTGTGTTCCACGTCCACGGGCCCTCCCCAGTTCGTTCCGTATTTGCTATCAGTTCCATATGAATCATGCATTGGAAGCATGTTCTTTGGAAACCTATTCTGGAGGAATGCGCCGTCTTCGCCTCCGCCAGCACGCCGCCGCCTCCGGGCCGCCGCACCGCCAACCGCGCTGATCGGGCGGCCACGGCGGGCTCCGGCTGGGCAGGACACGCCAAGGGTTCGGCGGCCTACCGCCGGATCATCGCCGGCCTGGCGTTCGCCGGCGTCGCGACTTTCGCCCAGCTCTATTCGACCCAGGCCGTGCTGCCGCTGATCGCCCGCGGGCTGCAGGTGACGGCAGCCGAGGCGGCGCTGACCATCTCGCTGGCCACGGTGGGCCTGGCCGTGACGGTGCTCCCGTGGTCCTTCCTTGCCGACCGGATCGGACGGGTGCGGGCCATGGCCTGGGGCATCTCCGCGGCCACGGTCCTCGGGCTGCTGGCCCCGCTCGCGCCCAGTTTTCCGATCCTGCTGGGCCTGCGGATGGTGGAGGGCATGGCCCTGGGCGGCATCCCGGCCATCGCCATCGCCTACCTCAACGAGGAAGTCAGCAAGGCCCATGCCGCGCTGGCGGCCGGCACCTACGTCGCGGGGACCACCCTCGGCGGGCTGGCAGGCCGGCTCGTCGCCGGCCCGGTCGGCGAACTGTGGGGCTGGCGGGCCGCGGCGCTGGCGGTTTCCGCTGATGGCGACGGCCGCGGCCGTCCTGTTCCTGGTCCTGGTGCCGCCGGCCCGGAATTTCACCGCCGCGGCCGCCAGCGGACTTCCGCGGCGCCCTCGCGACGCTGGCCGGCCATGGCCGCAACCCGCGGCTGCTGGCCCTCTACGTCCAGGCCTTCCTGCTGATGGGCGGCTTCGTGGCGGTCTACAACTACCTCGGCTTCCGGCTCTCCGGCGAACCCTTCAGCCTGCCCGCCACGCTGATCAGCCTGATTTTCCTGGCCTACCTCTCCGGCACCGTCTCCGCCCGCTGGGCCGCCGGGCTGACGCTGCGCTTCGGCCGGCGCAACGTGCTGGTGGCGGGCACGGTGCTTATGGTCGCCGGGCTTGCCCTGACCCTGACCCAGCTGCTGGCCCTCATCCTGGCGGGGCTGCTGCTCTTTACCGGCGGCTTCTTCGCGGCCCACAGCATCGGCGCCGGCTGGACCGGGGTGATCGCGAGCACCGGCCGGGCGCAGGCCGCCTCGCTCTACAACCTCGCCTACTACCTGGGCTCCAGCGTCATCGGCTGGGCCGGCGGGCTGCTCTTCCAGACTCTCGGCTGGACCGCCCTGGCCCTGGCCGTGATGGGACTGGCCGGCACGACGGCGGTGATCACCGCCGTCGTGCATCCCGCCAGCGCACCGGCCGGCGGCGCCGCCAGCAACGGCGCCGCGCACGGCCGCGCGCTAGCGGGTCGCCTCGAGGGCCTGCACCAGGTCCGCCACGATGTCCGCCGGGTCCTCCAGTCCCACGGACACCCGCAGCAGGGCGGCGTGCGGCTTGGCCTCCGCGGCCACCGGCCGGTGGGTCAGGCCGGCCGGGTGCTGGATGAGCGTATCGATGCCGCCGAGGGAGACGGCGTGCGTGATCATGCTGACGGCCGCCGGGACGCGCTCGGCGTGCTCGGCGCTGGCCAGCTCGAACGCCAGCAGCGAGCCGGGGCCCGCCATCTGGGTGCCGACCAGGCCCAGCGGATCGCACTCCGGCAGGCCCGGGTAGTAGACGCGCCGGACCAGCTCGTGCCCGGCCAGGGCGGCCGCGACCTTCTCGGCGCTGGCCTGCTGCGCCCGGACCCGGACCGGCAGCGTGGCCAGCCCGCGGTGCAGCAGGTAGGCCGGCCACGGCGTCAGGATGCCGCCGGTGATGGCCCGGATCTGGCGCAGCCGGACGGCCCAGTCCGGGGCCAGCCGCCACGACGCCGCCCATCGCGTCGCCGTGGCCGCCGAAGAACTTGGTGGCGCTGTGCAGCACCAGGGCCGCGCCGTGCCGGTAGGGCTGCTGCAGGACCGGGGTGGCGAAGGTGTTGTCCACCAGCAGCGGCACGCCGTCCGCCGCGGCCGCCGCGGCGGCGATGTCGACCAGTTCCAGGCTCGGGTTGGCCGGCGTCTCCAGGATGACCAGCCCGGTGTCGGGGCGCAGGGCGGCGCGGATGCCCTCCGGCGTCGTGAAGGTGACCTCGGTGCCCAGCACCCCGGATGGCCAGCAGGTGGTCGCTGCCGCCGTACAGCGGGCGGACCGCCACCACGTGCTTCTTGCCGGCGGCGACGACGGCGAGCAGCACCGCGCTCAGGGCCGCCATGCCGGTGGCGAAGGCCACGGCCTCGGGAGCGGCCTCGAGCACGGCGACGCCCTCCTCGAAACGGGCGACGGTCGGGTTCCACAGCCGCTGGTAGACCGTGCTCTGCCCCTCCAGGTGCGGGCCGCCGGTGGCCATCTGTTCGTAGGCCAGGCCGCCGTCGTGGACCGAGGGCAGCGGGGCCGTGGTGGAGAGATCGATCGGGACGGCGTGGACGCCAAGTTCCGTGAGGCCGTTCCGGCCGGCGTGGACCGCCAGCGAGTCTTGAGAAAGCACCGTACTCCTTATGAATATTCACCATTGAATGCGGTAAGTATCTGGCAATAATTCGGGGTTCGGTAGAGGCGATGAATGGAACTGTCAGAAAGCGCCGTTTATGATGAACTCACACCACATCGAGGAGGATCCGTGAGCAGCACCACGAAGAATGTTCGGCCCGGCGCCGGCGAACCCCTGGACGCCATTGATGAGCGCCTGCTCGCAGCGCTGGTCGCGGACGCCCGGATCTCCAACAAGCAGCTGGCCGAACTGGTGGGGATTGCCCCGTCCACGGCCCTGATGCGCACCCGGGCCTTGTCCGAGCGCGGAATCATCCAGGGCTTCGAGGCCAAGCTCAGCCTCGCCGCGGTGGGACGCTCGGTGCAGGCCCTGATCGCCGTCCGGCTGCGGGCCCACGACCGCGAGCAGATCGACCGTTTCACCGCCCGGGTCCCCAAGCTGCCCGCCGTGCTGTCCACGTTCCACACCTCGGGCTCGGTGGACTACCTGCTGCATATCGCCGTCGCCACCACCGAGGACCTGCGCGACTGGGTGCTGGACAACCTGGCGACGGATCCGGTGGTGGGCCACACCGAGACCACCCTGGTGTTCGACCACATCCAGGGCAACCACGGGCCGCTGCCGGCCTAGCCGCCGGCGGTCCTGACGTCGGTTGCACCCGGGTGATGGGTGTGGTTCCGATGCCGGTCCGGCGGGACATGCCCATTCCTCGTGCCGGCCGGTGGGACATGCCCATTCTTCGTGCCGGCGGGTGGGCATATAGGCACTATGTCCATTGCTCGCGCCCTGCACCGGACATGTCCCCAGCCGACCAACGAACATGCCCATTCCTCGTGCCGGCCCGGTGGGACATGCCCATTCTTCGTGCCGGCGGGTGGGCATATAGGCACTATGTCCATTGCTCGCGCCCTGCACCGGACATGTCCCCAGCCGACCAACGAACATGCCCATTCCTCGTGCCGGCCCGGCGGGACATGCCCGTTCTTCGCCCCGGCGGTTGGGCTTAGCGGCGGTTGGGCTTAGCTCACTACAGCTAGCCGCGGACGGCGCCGGGCGCCCTCAAGCGGTCAATTCACGGCCGCGCCTCAGCCCCGCGCCCGCAGGGCTCCCCGCAGCGTGACGGCCGCCAGCACGAGGGCGAACGCGGCGCAGAGCACGACGAAGCCCGCCACGGCCGCCTGCAGGCCGACGGCGCCGGCCGCCAGCCCCAGTCCGATCACCGGGAAGGCACTGCCGAGGTAGGTGATCACGTAGACGGTGCTGATGATCTGGGCGTGCCGCGCCGCCTCCACCTTGCCGGCCACGTCATTGAAGACGGTCCGGAAGGAAACGCCCTGGCCCAGGCCGGCGGCGATGCTGGCGGCGATCAGCAGCCACGGGCTGCTCCACGCCGCGGCCGCAGCGATCAGCAGCACGGACACGGACAGCAGGGACAGCCCGGCCGGCACCACAAAGCGGCCACGGATGGCCAGCAGCTGGCTCAGCGCCGAGGCCGCCAGGGTCAGCCCGGCGAGCAGCCCGATCAGCGGCCGCGAGTCCGCGTGGACGATCTGGGCGAAGTAGCCGGGGGCCAGCGAGAGGCAGAAGCCAAAGACCGCGAAGCTGAGGAAGCCCACGGCCGAGGCCAGCCAGAACGCGCCGCGCGCCTCGCTCGATACGGAGGGCCGGCGGGGCGCGAGGACCTTCAGCGGCTGCGGGCCCGCTGCCGACGTGATGGCGGGCCGGGCCTTGAGCAGATAGAGCGGCACCAGCAGTGCCATCAGGGCTATGGAGTGCAGGTAGTACGGCGTGGAGGTCGGCCCGGGCAGCACGGAGAGCACCCCGCCGATCGCCGGCCCGGCCGCCACTCCGCCGGCGGATGCCAGCAGCGTGAACCGCGAGGCCCACTCGGGCCGGCTGGGCAGCAGCTCGCGCAGGGCGGCGGAACTTGCGCCGGTGGCCAGCGCCACCGCGGCCCCCTGCAGCGCCCGGCCGGCGGACAGCGCCAGCAGGCTCTCCGCGTTGGCGAAGACGAAGCCGCCGGCCAGGCCCACCAGGACGGCCAGGACCAGGGCCGCCCGCCGGCCGATGTGGTCCGACCAGTGTCCGGCGAGGACCAGGGTCGCCACCAGCGCCAGGACGTAGGCGGAGAAGGCCACGGTGACGCCCAGGGCCGTGATGCCCAGCTTGGCCTGCAGCAGGGGGTACAGCGGGGTCGCAAGGTTGGCGCCGACCAGCAGCGTGAAAATCACGACGCCGGCCATCACCAGCCGCGCGGTGACGGAGGCGTCCCAGCCCCAGCGTTCTGCCGTGGCCGGGCGCATGCGAAGTTCGCTGAAGACGGTCATGGCGTGCCCTTGCTGCATCGAAGCGGGCCGCACGCGGTCCCTGTGGGGAGGCGCCGGCCCGGTGAAGATTGTCAGCTACAGGATGCGGCATGAGTGACTGTTCAGGCCAAGTTTTATGCCAGAATTGATCAAAACCGTCAATCACGGACGGCCAGTATGAACCGGAGTGATGATTTGAACAGCCTGGACCCCACCGACCTGAAGATTCTGCTCGAACTCATCAAAGACCCGCGGATCCAGATCGGCGAACTCAGCGACACCCTGGGGATCGCCCGGAACACCGCACAGTCCCGGGTCCGGCGGATGCTGCGGTCCGGCCTGCTGCACGACGGCGGCCGCGAAATCGACCTGGAGGCGGTGGGATACGACGTCGTCGCCTTCGTCACCATCGAGGTGAACCACCGCGAACTCGACGGCGTGGTGGGCGCGCTGCGGCTGATCCCCCAGGTCCTTGAGGTCCATGAAATTTCCGGCCGCGGCGATGTCTGGTGCCGGGTGGTGGCGACCGACACGCACAACCTGCAGGCGGCGCTGCGGTCCATCCTGAGGATCAAGGGCGTCATCCGGACGGAAACCGTGCTGGCCCTGCACACCCACATCCCGTACCGCACCGAGCCGCTGATCAGCCGGCTGGCCCAGGGCAGCGCGCTCTCCCCCGGCCGGTCCGCCTCGCGCCGGGCCGGCGGCGCGGAAGCCCGGCCGGGCACGGGATAATGAGCCGGTGACTATCATCGATAACGCCGTCTACGTTGACGGTGTCCGCAGCGCAGAGCCGCAGAGCCTCGAACAGACCTTCGAGACCCTGGACCAGCACGGCGGGATGGCCTGGATTGGCCTTTACCGGCCGACGGAAGCTGAAATGGCCGCCGTCGCCGAGGAGTTCGGCCTGCACCATCTCGCCGTTGAGGACGCCATTTCGGCCCATCAGCGCCCCAAGCTCGAACGCTATGACGACAACCTTTTCACGGTGCTGCGGCCCGCGCGGTATCTGGACGAGACGGAAACCGTGGAGTTCGGCGAACTCCACGTGTTCACCGGCGCGAACTTCGTCGTCACCGTCCGGCACGCCGAAACCGGCGGCGTGGCCCAGGTGCGGCGGAAGCTGGAACGGCGCCCCGACCTGCTGTGCCACGGCCCGGAGGCTGTGCTCTACGCGCTGATGGACCAGGTGGTGGACGATTACGTGCCCGTCGTTGCCGGGCTGGAGAACGACATCGACGAGATCGAGGACCAGCTCTTCAGCGGCGACACCACGGTCTCCCGGCGGATCTACGAACTGGCCCGCGAAGTCATCCAGTTCCAGCGCGCCATCCACCCGCTCCCGGCCATGATCCAGGTGCTGCGGCGCGGTTTCGAGAAGTACCAGGTCAATTCCGAACTCCAGCACAACCTCCGCGACGTCGAGGACCACGTGGAGCGGCTGATCTCGCGGGCCGATTCCTTCCGCGACCTGCTGCAGAACGCGCTCACCCTGGACGGAACCCTGACCGCCAACCGGCAGAACGAGGCCAGCGCGGAGCAGAACGAACAGGTCAAGAAGATCTCGTCCTGGGCCGCAATCTTCTTCGCGCCGTCCGTTGTGGCGGGCGTGTACGGCATGAACTTCGAGCGCATCCCGGAGCTGGAGTGGACCTACGGCTACCCGATGGCGATCGGCATGATGGCGGCCACCGCGGCGATCATGTACGGCATTTTCAAACGCAAGGGCTGGCTCTAGCCGGTCCCGGGGGCCCGTGTAGTCTGGCGTCATGAGCGCGCGGCGGGACCGGTTCCTGCACATCGTGGAGACCCTGGGCAGGCACGGGCTGGGCTTCACACTGGGCCATCTGGGCCTGGACCACCTGCACCTGCCCGGCCGTCCCGCACCGCAGCTTCCCGGGGCCGCCGGTGTGCCGCTGCCGGCGCGGGTCAGGCTGGCGCTGGAGGATCTGGGGGCTGTCTACATTAAGTTCGGCCAGATCGTCTCGACCCGCGCGGACGTACTCCCGCCGGAGTACGCCGCCGAACTGGCGAAGCTCCAGGACGCCTCGCCGCCCGTCCCCGCCGCCCAGATCCGCGCCGTCATCACCGACGAGCTCGGCCCACGGGCGGCCCGGCTGCTGGCCTCGCTGCGCGACGTTCCGCTGGCCACCGGCTCCATCGGCCAGGTCCACGAGTCGGCGGCCGGGCCGGCGGATGAACCCGGCGGCCGCGCCGACGTCGTCGTGAAGGTGCGGCGCCCCGGCGTCGTGGCGCAGGTGAACGAGGACCTCGAGATCATGGCCGAGCTCGCGAAACGGGCCGAACAGGCGTCGGCGGCCGTGGCCGGCTTCCACGTTGCCGCGCTGGTGGACGAATTTTCCCAGACCATGCGGGCGGAACTGGACTATATGCAGGAGGCCCGGAACGCGGAGCAGTTCGCCGAGAACTTCGCCGGCGACGGCCGCGTCCATATCCCCCGGGTCTTCTGGGACACCACCACATCCCGGGTCCTGACCCTCGAGCGCGTCCGCGGCATCAAGATCAACGACGTCGCGGGCCCTGCAGCACGGCGGGGATCGACGCCGGCGAACTCGCCGTCGAGGCCTGCAACATCCTGCTCAAGATGGTGTTCGAGGACGGATTTTTCCACGCCGACCCCCACCCGGGGAACTTCTTCGTGGAACCCGACGGGCGGCTGGGCATCATCGACTTCGGCATGGTGGGCCAGATCAGCGACACGGCACGCTGGAACCTGGTCCGGGTGCTGCTGGCCGTCGTCGAACAGGACGCCGGGCGGCTCGCCGCCGCCACGGTCGCAGCTGTGCGGGGCGACGCAGGCCACGGACTTCAGCGGCCTGCAGGCGGCGCTGGGCCGCCTCGTGGACCGCTACGCCGGCCTGCCGCTGGCGCAGGTACCGATCGTCCCGGTGCTGGCTGAGCTGGCCGGTCTGTTGCGGGCGCACCGGCTGCGGCTGCCGCGTGAGATGGCCCTCCTGGTCAAGATGCTGGTCATGGCGGACGGGCTCGGCAAGCAGCTGGATCCCGGGTTCGAGCTGACCGCCCAGCTGGCTCCGTTCACCCGCAGGATCCTCCTCGGCTCACTGTCCCCCGATGCCCTGGCCTCGCGGTTGAAGAAGCTCGGCTGGGAGGCGCTGCGCTTCGGCACCGAGGCGCCGGAGCTGGCCCGCAGGCTGCTCGACGTGCTGGAAACCGGCGGGCTGGACATCCACTTCCGGGCGGACGAACTGGACCGGCTGATGGACAAAGCCGAACGGACCGGCAACCGGATTGTGGCGGGGCTGATCACGGCGGCCCTGATCGGCGCCGTCGGGGAACTTGTCTCCGGCCAGCCGGACCGCTGGCGCAGCTGGCCGAAGGCCCTCTTCACCGCCGGGCTCGGCGGGGTCGGCGCCCTGGGCGGCTATCTGGCCGTCACGTCCCGGCACCGGCGGCGGGGCTGAGCGCTAGGACGCCCGCGCGGCGGTTGCGGGCCTGGGCCACGAGCCGGAGGAAGGCCAGGACGAAGCCGGTCTCGATCAGAGCCATCAGCCCGAGCCAGAGCCACTGCCCGCGGCCGATGAAGTACATCGCCCCGAGCGAGACCAGCACGCTGCCCAGGACGAGGGCATACACGGCGAAGCCGAAGGCCACGCGGGCGCTGCGTACGCCCGTGCGGAAGCCAAAGCCCTGCGGCTCACCGCCCGGGTACCCTCCGACGCTGTCCCGCGGGCCCGGTTCGAGCCGGTCGAATTCTTCCCACGGGTCAGGGTCGTGTTCCCGACGCTGTTCGGCCATAGCTCCCATTATCCCGCGCTGCGCCCCGCGGCCCGCTGCCCTGCCTAGGCGGCCCGCTGGCCGACCTCGCCGGGCCCGGCGCCGGCGGCGCCGAAGATGAGCTGGCGGGTGGCGATCTTCTCGGTGAAGAACCGGTCGTGGCTGACGACGACGACGGCGCCGGGGAAGTGCTGCAGCGCCCGCTCCATCACCTGGGTGCTGGAGAGGTCCAGGTGGTTGGTGGGTTCGTCGAGCAGCAGCACCGAGGCGCCGGAGAGCAGGCACTGCGCCATGGCGACGCGCGCCTTTTGCCCGCCGGAGAGGTTGCCGATCTTCTGCTTGAGGTCCGCCTCGGAGAACTGGAACATCGCCAGGAAGCGGTTGACGGACTTCTTCGTGGCGCTGAAGGCCAGGCTGTCCGGCAGCGCATTGACCGCGTGGGAGACGGTGTCGGCGTCGTCGAGGTCCTCGAGCATCCGGTTGTAGGAGACGAACCCGGGGCCCTTGGCCCACGCCACCGCGCCGGCGTCGGCCTGCTCCTCGCCGGTCAGGACCCGCAGCAGGGTGGACTTGCCGCTGCCGTTGGCGCCGAGGACGGCGATCCGGTTGCCCTTGCGGATTTCGAAGCTCAGGTCCTCGAACAGCAGCTTTTCGCCGTAGGACTTGCCCAGCCCCTCGACCCGGCACAGCACGTCCTTCACGTGCAGGCCGCCGTAGATCTCGGTGACGATCTGGTCCACGGGACGGGGTGTGCGGGATTTCTTGATCTTGGCCAGCTGGTTGCCCAGTCCGCGGCCGGCCGCCTTGGCGGCCTCGCGGCGGTCGGCGATCCCCTCGGCCTCGAAGGCGAGCAGTTCGGATTCGTGCACGAACTGCTGTTCGAGGGTCTTGAGCCGGAACTGCTTCTGCACCACGTATTCGCCGAAGTTTCCGGGGTATTCGTGCAGGTGGAAGTTCTCCACCTCGATGATCCGGGTGACGACGGCGTCCAGGAACTTCCGGTCGTGCGAGACGATCACGGCCGCGCCCTTGAAGTCGCGGAACCAGCTTTCCAGCCATTCGACGCCGGCGACGTCCAGGAAGTTGGTGGGCTCGTCGAGCAGCAGCACGTCCGGGCCTTCGAGCAGGATCTTGGCCAGCGCGGCCCGGTTGCGCCAGCCGCCGGAGAGCTCATCGATCGCGCAGTGGCGGTGGGCGTCGTCGAACCCCAGGGTGGTCAGCACCGTGTCGATGCGGCGCGGGTAGTCCCAGCCGTCGAGCCGGTCCATGTCCTCGAACAGTCCCGCCTGGCGGCCGATGAGCCGGTCCAGTTCGTCCGCCGCGGGATCATCCGCGATGGCGGCGTCGATGGCGGCCAGCTCGGCCTCCACGGCCTTGATCTCGCCGAACAAGCCCGTCGAGGACTTCGGTGATGGTCGATTCGCCGTTCAGCTCGGAGAACTGGGAGAAGTAGCCCACCTTGGTCCCGAGTTCGACGCTGACCGTTCCGGTGTCCGGAGCCACCTGGTCGAGGATCAGCTTGAGGATGGTGGTCTTCCCGGACCCGTTCTTGCCGATCAGGCCCACCCGGTCCCCGGCCTCGAGCCGGAAGAACGCCTCGCGGAGGATCTGGGTGTTGTCGAAGCGGACGCTGACGTCCTGCAGCCGGATCAGGCTCATTAATGCTGTCCTCTCAGGGGATTTTCCCGCCGGGCCGGCGCCGCGCTGGGCGGGCGGCTGGCCGTCCGCCGCGCTGGGCGGACGGCGCGGGAGGGCGGGCGTGGAGGCGCGGGGCCCGGCTTCAGACTATCCCGAACCGGCGGGGCGTCCGGACACCACAGCGTTCGGGCCCTGGTGCGGGAACACTGCCGGGACAGCAAAAAAGGCCCTGCACCGCGCCGGTTCACCGGGCGCGGTGCAGGGCCTTTCGGGCGGACTGCTACTTGCCGGACTTGCCTGGCTTCTGGGGGGCGGCCTTCGGCGCGACGGCCGGCGCCGGGGCGGGCACGGCCGACTTGGCGGCCTTCGCGCCGTAGGACGGCACGGCGGGGGTGGCGGCGTGCTGGCTGCGGTGCTGCGCGGCGTTGGCGAGGCCGGCCGCGCGGTGCGCGGCGGCGTTCGCGTGGGCCCAGGCGCTGTTGCCCTTCGCCGCGGGGGCGGTCTCCTCGGGCTCGGTCGTCTCCGGGGCGGGAGCCGTTTCGGTCGGTTCCGGGGCCGGAGTGGTCTCGTCGGCTCGGGGCGGCTCGGGGCCGGGGCCGGGGTCGTCTCGGTCGGCTCCGGGGCGGGGGTGGTCTCCGTCGGCTCCGGGGCGGGGGCGGTCTCGGTGGGATCCGCCGTCGGGGTGTCGGTTGCCGTCGGCTCCGCGGAGACCGTGGCGGTCGGGTCGGAGCCGAGCTCGGTCACGGTGGAGGCCATGGCGGCGCCGGCGCCCCCAGTGACCACAACGGCGGCGACGACGCTGGCCTTGCCCGCGGTGCCGAGGGCGCTGAGCCAGGTGAAGATTCCTGCCAAGGGGTGTTCCTTCCAAAGTGCGTACATTGAGGTCGGCTCACGGTCCCGCAGAGCCAGCCGCGCGCAACGTTACCGAACAGAAAGTGCCGTTTCGGGCGGGATGGGGTTTCCTGCGGATTTCCTTGGGAAAAACACGGGCAGGCCGGGCGGGAGCTGCCGACGGAGGCCGGCGCGGCCCCCGCTTGTCATGCCTCGGCGTGGGCGTCATCTGTGCGGGCTAGAGACGAAACCCGTCCCATTCCCCGGATAGGCTCGTTGGAGAAAACCAGAGAGGGCCCCCATGACTAACCTTGCCAAGCACCAACGACACTCCGCCACGGATGAGCTGAACGCCCACGAAGACGACGTCCGGAGCCAGCGGCAACTCTCGGACGAGGAGCTGCGCGACCGGCTCGTCGACACGCTGAGAACGGAGAAAGCGCTCATTGACCGCTGGGTCTCGTCCGGGGACTGCTTCATCATCTCCGACTCCGGGACGGTCCATCTCCCGGAGTGTTCGAGCCTGCGCGCCATCGTCGACCGTGAGGCAGCATGGGCGCCGTACCTGGACGACGTTGAGCGGGTCCGGGACTGGCACGGCAGCGACAACGCTCCCCCGATGCCGGCCCTGATGACCCGCGCCGACATCGAAGAGCTGGCCCGCTACACGGCCTGCCCGAGCTGCGCTCCGGCGCTGGACCACACGGACAAGCGGCCTGTCGCCAGCGGCTGGACGGTCCTGAAGGCCGGCAGCCTGAACTTCAAGCACTTCGGTACGGACTTCAGCCTCGGCGACGGCACCGGAATCGGGACCCTGACGAGGATCTCCCGGGATGAGACAGCGGCCGGCCTGGAATTTGCCGCGTACTTCGACGGCACGATCGAGCCCGTCACCGATCCGCTGATCGATCTGATGTACCGGACCGGGACGAGCCACGAGGCCTCGTAGGCCCGGGTGCGCCGGGAATCCCGGCTCAGGGGTTCAAAAACCCCTGCAAATTGTGGAGCTAAGGAGATTCGAACTCCTGACCTCTTCGATGCGAACGAAGCGCTCTACCAACTGAGCTATAGCCCCGCAACAACGCCGCTCCCGGGGGAACGGCGTCATCAACGTTCCTAGGCTACAAACTATCGGCGTGCATTGCCAGCCAGCCCTCGAATGTCTGCGTGCCGTGTCGTTCTTCGGGGGCCAGATTGAGTCCGGCGCGCAGGTATTTGCCCATCCCGCCGGGCAGCGGCAGCTGCACCAGCCGGCCGCGCGCACCCGTTGCGCGCTGCCAGGCACGGGCCAGCTCGCGCATGTCCACAATCTCGGGCCCGCCGATGGTCCGGACGCGGTGCCGCGCGCCGGAGGGGGCCTCCAGTGCCGCCGCCAGCAGGGCGGTCGCCACTTCGGCGGGCGCGATCGGCTGGAACCGGGCGCCCTTCACCACAGGAACCAGCCGGATCCTGGCGCCGGCGGCGAACAGGCGTGCCAGCAGGGAATGGAACTGCGTGGCGCGCAGCACCGTCGTCTCAAGCCCGGAGTGCTCGTAGACGTTTTCCTTGGCCGCCTTGGACCGGTAGTAGCCGAAGCTGCTCCGGTCGCAGTTGACGATCGAGAGCATCACGGCCCTCGTGACGCCGGCGTCCTGCGCGGCGGCCAGCAGCCGAGCCCCGCCGTCGGCGAAGTTCTTCAACGCCTTGCCCGAGCGTCCCTCCAGGCAATCGACGACGACGTCGGCCCCGGCCACCGCCGCGGCCAGCCCCTCCCCCGTGGTGACATCCGCACGGAAGTACTCGGCGCCGTCGTCGTGGCCGGCGGTTCCCGGCGCGGGCGGATTCCGGCTGAGTACGGCCACCCGGTGTCCGCCGGCAACAGCCTGGCGGACCACTTCACGGCCCACCTGTCCGGTTCCCCCGGCAACGCAGATTCTGGTCATAGTCAGAGGCTACCTGCCACGGGCATGAAAAAGCCCCGGACAGCCGTTTCGGCGGCTGCCCGGGGCGGAAGATTCGTCGTCAGGCGCGGCGGCGCTGGAGCACGTCGTCGAGGTTGCTGAGCGCGCTCTGGCCCTTGCCCAGCGGCTTCGCTTCGGCGGCAGCAGGCTCCGGCTGCCGGACGGCGGACTGCTTGAGCGACGGTTTGCCGACCGCTTTCGGGGCCGCCGGCAGGTCCAGCGGCTCGGGAGCGGCCCGTTCGGCCTTGGGTGCCTCGACGTAGGTCGGCTTGGGGACCTCCACAGGTTCCCAGCTGGAGCCCTCGGCGGAAGCCGGATCTCCGACGCGGCGGACCGAGGTGTCGCCGGAAGCGGCGGCCTCGGCCAGTGCGGCCTGGCGCAGTTCGTCGGCCGTCAGTGGTTTGCGGGCCGGCTTCGGCGCCGCGGCGCCGGCCTCAGCATCGAACAGGGGGCTCTCCTTCGCGGGCACCGCTGCGCGGGCGGCGGACTCACGGACCGCGGCCGGCCCGGCGGGGGCTCCCCGCCCCGGACTTCCCATCGCCGAGCGGAACGCGGCATCGACCTTCCGCCGGCGGTCCCGCACCGCCAGCCTGCGGAGCAATACGACGGCCAGGACGGCACCGATGAGGGTCAGGGCGGGCAGCCACCCGGATCCAAGGCCAAAGAGCCGCAGCGCGGCGGATACGACGCCGGTCAGCAGCGAGAGCAGGCCGGCCAGGGCAAGCGCCAGCCGGCCATAGCGGATCCGGAAGGCCGGGGCGGGCAGCGCAGGTTTCCGATCGCCGTCGAGGTCGATGGAACTCGGGGCGGAGTCGGGTCGCTGCGTACTCGTCATCGGTTTCTCCTGCGGGGCCGCCATCTTCATGACGTATCCGGCTTGGTGGTCTGCTTTTTCTACATCCGCGGCGTCCGCCAGGGGCTCGCCCGCCGGTTGCAGCTGGGGAAGTCCGTTCCGGAGCATGTAGGGAGCCACCCATACGATCCAGAGCGCAACAGCAATGACAAGGATCACTGAGCTGCTAAGAGGGAAGTCCACAATCAAAACGGTATGAGCAAGAAGGCGGAGCGGGCGGCATTGCCGGCGGTGTGTCGCGAGTCAACTGCCAAAACACTGGAGATATGACGAAAGTGCTGGTCAGACTGCGGTTTCCGGCGCCTACGCGGGACGGTTTTCCAACCACCGGGCGAGGAGCCCGCCGGGCACTTCCTCCGCGGTCAGGGCGAAGCTGCGATGGTCCGCCCATTGCCCGTTGATATGCAGGAACCGGGGCCGGTACCCCTCGTCGCGGAACCCCAGCTTCTCCACCACCCGGAGGCTGGGACGGTTTTCCGGCCGGATGTTGATTTCCATCCGGTGCAGCCCCAGGGTCCGGAAGCAGTAGTCCGTGGCCATTGCGACGGCGGTGGGGGCGATGCCCTGGCCGGCCCGGTCCTGGTCCACCCAGTACCCGAGCGTGGCCATCATGGCCGACCCCCAGAGAATCGACGAGACCGTCAGCTGGCCCACGATCACCGGTTCCTTGAAGCCCGGGGTCCAGGCGGTGATGACGAAGGGCAGCGCCGAGGCCTGCGCGGCCTGTGCCTTGAGGGAGCGCACCATCTGGCGGTAGTCGGGCAGCCCGCCGCCGGGAACCGGGTTGGACGCCTCCCAGGGGGCCAGCCATTTGTCGTTCCGGGCCCGCAGGTCGCTCCACTCCCTGCGGTCCCGGTACCGGATCGGGCGCAGCACCAGGTCACCGCACTCCAGGGTCACCGGCCAGGCGAAGCTGCCCCCCATGGGATTATTTGTTCAGGCTGGACGCAAAGCCGGGCAGCCATTCACGCAGGCCCGGTCCGAGGTCCTCGCTGTCGCAGGCGAGCTGCACGCACGCCTTGAGGTAGCTGAGCTTGTCGCCGGTGTCGTAGCGGCGGCCGCGGAAGACGACGCCGTACACGCCGTAGCCCTCGCCCTCGCCGGCGGAGAGTTCCTGCAGGGCGTCGGTGAGCTGGATTTCGCCGCCGCGGCCGGGCTCGGTCCGCTCGAGGACGTCGAACACCGCCGGGTGCAGCACGTAGCGGCCGATGATCGCCAGGTTCGAGGGCGCCTCGTCGACGTCGGGCTTCTCCACGAGCTGCTTGATCCGGACGTACTCCTCGCCCTCGACGGGCTCGACGTCGGCGCAGCCGTAGGCGCTGATCTGCGAGGGGTCGACCTCGATCAGGGCCACGACGGAGCCGCCGGTCTTCGCCTGGACCTCGATCATGGTGCTGAGCAGCTCGTCGCGGGCGTCGATGAGGTCGTCGCCGAGCAGGACGGCGAACGGTTCGTAGCCGACGTGCTGCTTGGCGCGGAGCACGGCGTGGCCCAGGCCCATCGGGTCGCCCTGGCGGACGTAGTGGATGTCGCCGAGGTTGCTGGCGGCCTGGATGGACTCCAGCTTGGCGGTGTCGCCCTTGGCCTCCAGCGTCGCCTCCAGCGCGGGCACGCGGTCGAAGTGGTCCTCGAGGGCGCGCTTGTTGCGTCCGGTGATCATCAGGACGTCGTTGAGGCCCACGCTCACGGCTTCCTCGACGACGTACTGGATGGCCGGCTTGTCGACGACCGGCAGCATCTCCTTCGGCATCGCCTTGGTGGCGGGAAGGAAACGGGTGCCGAGGCCCGCTGCGGGGATGACGGCCTTGCGAACGGAGGCGTTGGGTGTAATCACTCGACTAATCTAGCGGAGGGGGCAAACATCAGGTAATTATCTCCGGCCGGCCGGGCTGCCGCGGCAGCGGCACCGGACAGCCCCGCCCAGCCGAAAGGACACCCGCATGAGCAGCAAGGACGAGATCCGGTCCCGCCACCGGCGGAACCGGGCGGCCCTCTCCCCGGCGGACCTGGACGCCGCCGGCGCAGCGCTTGCCCGCCACGGCCTGGCCTGGGCCGCAGGGCTGGCCGACGGCGCACCGCGCACCTTCGCCGCCTACCTCGGCGTCGGCTCCGAGCCGCCCACCCTGCCCCTGCTGGCCGCCCTGCACGACGCCGGCCACCGTGTGCTGCTCCCGGTCTGCGAACCCGCCCTGTCATTGAGCTGGGTGTACTGGACGCCCTCCTCGGAGTTTGTCCGCAGCCGCTACGCGCCCATCCAGGAGCCTGCCGGTGACCGGCACGGCACCTCCGTGATGCTCGGTGCGGCCGGGATCTTCCTGCCGGCTACGGCCTTGGACCGTTCCGGCAACAGGATCGGACAGGGCGGCGGGTATTACGACAAGTTCCTTGCCGCCCTTGCGGCCCTGCCGTGGGGCGTGCCGGCGTCCGAGACCGGCCCGCTGCCGACGGCGGCCATTGTGTACGACGCGGAGGTGCTGGCCGCCGGCAGCATTCCCGCGGAGTCCTTCGACCGGAAGGTTGCCGCCGCGCTGACCCCGGGGGGTCTGGTCCGGCTTGCAGAGCTTTCCTAGGCCTCCCGGGCCTTTTCGAGGCGAAGCCCGCGGGTGATAGAATTGGCACTCAGGCCCTGCGACTGCTAATGCCGGCTTTTTTGGTACAGCAGCACGGGACCTGCTCGTTTGTCCCAGAGGAGGAACCCAGTGCCCACGTATGCATATGCCTGCAAGGACTGCAGCCACGACTTCGAGATCGTGCAGTCATTCACGGACAGCTCGCTGACGTCCTGCCCTGAGTGCCAGGGAACGCTGCGCAAGAAGTTCAACAGCGTCGGCGTCGTCTTCAAGGGCTCAGGCTTCTACCGGACCGACTCCCGCGACTCCAAGGGGAGCACCGTCTCCCCCGCAGCCGCCCCGGCTGCGCCGGCTGCCCCTGCACCGGCTTCCGCCGCCGCCAACTAGGCCTGCCGGCGCCGTTCCCGGCGTTGTCCCCCAGCGCCGCTGCCCAAAGAGAGCGTGCAGGCAGCGGTTTTCCACATGGCCGCGCCGGGGGCTCCCCCGCACCACGGGCCGGCCGTAGCGTGGCGTCATGGCCCGCAGCCTCCGCCCACCGTTTTTAGCCCCGGCCCCGTTCCGGGCACCGGAGCCATCCGTGGCCTCGGGACGGTCCCGGCGGCCGCGTGCTGCGTTCCGGCCCGGCAGTTCCCGCAAACACCCGCCGGGGCAGCGGCTCCGCGGCTGGCTCAGGCGCAACCGGAGGCTGGCTGTCGCCCTCCTGCTGTGCCTCGCCGCCGGCATGGCCGTCCAGCAAGTGACGCCGGCACCGGACGCAACCGTGCCCGCGTGGGCAGCGGCCAGGGATCTCCCGGCCGGCGGAGTGCTGGCGGCCGCCGACCTCGTCGCCGTCCGGGTCCCGCCCGGCGTGCTCCCCGGGGGCTCCCTCGACCACACCGCCCTCGAGGGGAAACAGCTCGCCGTGGCCCTGCGGAAAGGCCAGCTCCTCGCGGACTCCCAGCTCGTCGGACCCGGGCTGCTGGCCGGCAGCCCGCCGGGAGCAGCCGCCGTTCCGCTTCGAATGGCTGACCCTGCGTCCATCCAGCTGGTGTCCCCCGGCCAGCTCGTCAATGTGGTGATGACCAGTGGAGGCGGCCTGGAGCGGTCCGCGCCCTCCGAGCTGCTGGCCGCGGCGGTTCCGGTGCTGTGGACTTCCGCCCGGGGAGGCAGGGCAGGCCAATGGCTCGACGCCGGGGACACCGAGGGGCTGATGGTGGTGGCGGCGGATCCGGACCAGGCCCGGAAACTCGCCGGCGCGTCGACCCAGGGCAAACTGTTCTTTGTCCTGGTCGGCGCCGGGCCAGGCTAGCCGCGTGGCCGCCGGGCGGCCGGGGCGCCCGGTGCCGCCCGGTGCGATCGGGGCGATTAGCCCCAGTGCGGGGGCTTCTGCTCCTGCAGCCAGGCGTCGTGGTCGTAACTGCCGGGCTGGTCACCCCAGCGCCGCGGATCGTCCTCGGCGGCCTTGTTGGGCAGCACTCCCCCGGGAACCACGGCACGCGCCGCGCCCTGGTGCTGCGGCTCCGGGCGCTGTTCCTCTGCGTCGTGCTGCGGGTTGTTTCCGTTGTCGCCGTCTGCGTTCATGCCGCCGGCCTCCTTGTTGCGAATAGCTGTTTCCTGCCCGCGGTCACCGTCCGAGGCCCACCCGTGGGCCGCCGCGGATGGCGCGTAGGTGCGCCGTCCGTCCTCGACGCTCAAGTTCTCGACGTCGTCGGAAAAGCCCGGCGAGGTGCGCAGCCGGCTGGGCGCCACCGGCTTCTCCAGGCCGAGGTAGCCGCCGATCCGGTCCGCGCAGGCCGAAGGATCGGTGAACACCTCGATGGTCCAAAGCGGCATGTATCGCCAGCCCATGCGCTCCAGCAGCTGCGGGCGGAGGCGGCTGCGCTCACGCACGGTCATCCGCCGGTACCGCTCGGTGCCGTCAGACTCGATGGCGACCGGGCTGGGGACCTCGGCGTCGTCCTGGCCGATGGTGTGGATCGGGTCCGCCGCCGCCACCATGTCCAGGACGCCGTCGTACTGATGCCAGACCCGCGCCCCGCGGGCACGGAGCCGGTCCCCGAGATCCGCCACCAGGGGGTCGGCTCCGAGGGCCTGTTCGCTGGCCGCGGCACGGGAGGCCGGGCTGCCCAGGTCGGAGTTGCCCGCAATTTCGCGGTCCAGGAGTTCATAGAAGTCCACCGCACCGTGGCTCAGGCGGGTGACGTCCAGGTCTTCGGGCCGGAAGCAGCTGAGCACGTGCAGCGACCGCCGCGCCCGGGTCATCGCGAGGGCGAACTTGGCGCGGCCGCCGTCGGCGGAGAGCGGTCCGAGGCTGTGCAGCGCGCGCCCGTGCGGGGTGCGGCCGTAGCCGGGCGAGAAGATGACGTGGTCCCGGACCAGGCCCTGCGCCCGTTCCAGGTCCACCACCCGGAACGACTCGTCGCCGGCGGTGAAGAAGCTGCCCAGCAGGGGGTAGTTGGGCAGCTGCAGGCGGATGGCCTCGCCGATCCGGGCTGCGTGCCGCAGGCTGCCGGTCACGACCGCCAGCGAGGTGCGGGGCCGCAGACGCGCGTGCTCGAAGACCAGCTCCACCACACGGTTCACTTCAGCCACAACCGATTCGACGCCGTCGTGGTCGGCACTGGGCAGGCCGGTCCCGTCCGGCAGGTACTCCACCGTGAGGGCGCGGTCCAGGCCGGTGGCGGACTGCCCTTCCGGGAGCCGGCGCAGTTCGCCGCCGTAGAATCCCTTGCTCAGTTGCCGCACGAGGTCCTCGTCGACGGCACGGTAGACGGTCCTGAGTTTCCAGACCGGCAGCACGGCGGTCAGGGCCTGGTATGCGCTGTCCACGCGCTGGTGCGGGTTCTCGCCGGCGGCGAGCCGTTCGACCCCCACGGTGAAGCTGCGGGGGCTGGCGATCTTGTCGTCGCCGAACGCAATGACCTGCCGGGAGCGGGCGACGGCGGGCAGCACGGCCTGCAGGGAGGTCGCCTCGGCGTCCAGGATCACCACGGCATCAAAGCGCTGCTCGGCCGGCAGCAGGCTGGTCAGGAGGTAGGGGCTGACGGACCAGACCGGCACCAGCCTGGGGAGGAGCTCGGGCGATTGCGCGGTCAGCGCAGCGGGGGTTACCCGTCCGTCCTTGAGCAGGCTGCGCAGCAGCTCGGCCTGCCGGGGGTGCTCGGTGAGGGCAGCGCGCCAGCGTTCGGCCAGTTTCCAGCGCAGCCGGGCGGCGCCGCTGGCGATGTGGGCGTTGTCCGCGAGGCGGTACTCTGCCTCGAGCTGGCGGAGCGCGTCGCCGTCGGACATGGCGAGGTAGTCGTCGCCGCTGATCATGGCCTCCAGGGCGGACTGCCACCAGGCCAGCTCGAGCTCGGCGGCCACGGAGTCGGCCGGCACCTCGCGCTCGGCGAGGTCGGCGAGCAGTTCGCCCAGGCCGTGCTCGCGCATGTTCTCCACCAGCAGCGTCCGCTCGGGCAGGGTCTCCAGCGTGCCGGTGTCGGCGACGAGGTGGTCCAGCCGCTCGACCAGCTCGTCGTACGGGGTGTCGTGGACGGCTCCGCCGGCCGCGGGTGTGCCGGACGGCCGCGCCGAGCTCGGCCAGTTCGGCTTCCAGCTCCCGGTAGAGGGCGGTGATCTCGGCCAGCCCGGACGGCACGGCCGGGTGCCGCTGGGTGGTGGCGTACTCCGCCCAGGCGGCCCGCTGGTCCTGGACCAGGACCAGGGAGCTGTGGAGGTCCGCGATGTGCACGCCGGGCCGGACGTACTCCTTGGCGACGCGGCGCAGCCGGGAACGCTGCATCGACGGCATGTCGATGTTCCGCTCGCGGCGCCACGCGGACGGGGCGGTGGCGGAGATCAGGTCGTGGACCGGCCGGTCGAAGATGTCGGGGGTGAACTTGTCCAGGCTTTCGCGGACCGCGACCAGCAGGTCGATCTGGTCGCCCCATTCGGCGAAGGTCTCGCCCGAGCCGGATCTCTGCGTGTTCGGCGACGCCGTCCATCCGTTCGCGCAGCTGCGGGAGCTTCTCCGCGACGGAGCGGGCCACCTGCTGCGCTTCCTGGGTCTCCTTGCGGGTCAGCAGCCGGGCGCCGTGCCACGGGCTCGTGGTCGAGGCGCGGCTGAAGCTGCCCAGCTCGGCCGCGCGGCGGAGCCGTCCGGCCAGCTCCTCGCGGTCCCGGATACTGTCCAGCACGCTGCGCTTGAGCCGGACGGTGGTGGCCGGCGCCGGGTGGATGGCGGTCAGCGCCGCGAGGGACTGCATGGCCTCGTACGGCGAGCACCCCCAGCGCGCCCGGACGTTGTGCAGGGACGCGACGTGGTCCATCAGGGCGTGCCGGTGCTCGGTCAGGGTGGAGTGCAGGTTCTTCAGCTGCGGTTCCAGCGACTTTTCGTTGCGGACGATCGCCCGGACCAGCTGGCCCTTGAGCTGCAGCGGGCGTGGAGTTGCCCGCCAGCTGGACGAGCAGGGAGTCGAGCCCCAGGGCCTCCAGCTGGGCGGAGATCTCGCCGAGGCTGGCGCGCCGGTCGCCGACCACCAGGACGCTCTTGCCTTCGTCGACCAGGGCGCCGATGGTGTTGATCGCGGTCTGGGTCTGGCCGGTGCCCGGCGGGCTGCTGACCACCAGCGAGTCGCCGGCGCGGACGGCGTCGACGACGTACTGCTGGTCCGTGTCGGCGTCGAGCAGCAGGAGCTCGTCGGCGGGGCTGCGCTCGTCCGTGCTCGGGAAGCGGCCGTCCTCGAGCGCGGGGACGTCCACCGGTTCGCCGGCCGCGGCACGCGCCAGCGCGGCCACGAGCGGGGTTGTTCTGGTTGATCCACGGGTCATCCAGGTTGCCGGAGAGGTCCGCGAAGGTGGAGACGAGCAGGTTGTGTTCGATGTCGGCGCCGTGGATCGGCTGGATCAGGGTGCCGAGGCGGTCCAGGACCGGCTGCGGATCGTACCGGGCCGTGCTGTAGGCCATCCGGGTCACGGCGTTGACGTCGAAGACGATCCCGTGGACGGTCTTCAGGTGCCGGACCAGGGCGGGGTTGATCCGGGCCTGTTCGGTGAGCTGCAGTTCGTAGTCGTCCTCGCCGGGGCGCACGGTCAGGGAAATGGCGGTGAGCATGACCGGGGCGGAGATCCGTTGCGGCTTGCCGCCGACGGCGGAGGTCCAGACGACGGTGCCGGCCGAGAAGTAGCCGGCGTCGATGCCGCGGTCGTTGGCGAGTTCGAAGATCTTGGAGCGCAGGTTGCGCGAGGCCCGGGCCGCGACGACGTACTGCTGGCGGTCGCGGATCAGGGTCGACAGGCGGGTGCGGCGGCCGGCCATCAGCTGGGCCAGGCCCGAGGGATGGGCGTGGGTCAGGTCAATGGAGCCTTCGGGCGTTTTGGTGAAGCGCAGCATGGTGTCTGCTCCGGTGACGGGTTTGAGACCCGACAGCCATTTCCTGAACTCCTCGGAGCCCTCGGGGTGGCCTTGACCAACTGACACTGCTGCCTTCTTTTCTGTGCTCACGGTTTCTGACTTCGCGCGGGACGCCCTGGACCATACCGGCATGCTTTCGAGGGTAGCCCGAATCCGGGGTCAGTGCCGGGCCGCAACACTGGCGCCGGCCAAAATTCGGCCAAATTGCTTCGGCCCGGGGCCGGACACAAAAGAAAATGGCCGGCCTCAAAGGAGGCCGGCCATTCACGATGCTATTCCCACTCGATGGTTCCCGGCGGCTTGCTGGTGACGTCCAGCACCACGCGGTTGACGCCGTCCACCTCGTTGGTGATCCGGTTGGAGATCCGGGCCAGCAGCTCGTAGGGCAGCCGCGACCAGTCGGCCGTCATGGCGTCCTCGGAGGACACCGGGCGCAGCACAATCGGGTGGCCGTAGGTGCGGCCGTCGCCCTGGACGCCCGACGCTGCGGACGTCCGCCAGCAGCACCACGGGCATCTGCCAGACCTCGTTGTCGAGGCCGGCCGCGGTCAGCTCGGCGCGGGCGATGGCGTCGGCCTTGCGCAGCAGGTCCAGCCGCTCCTTGGTGACCTCGCCGACGATCCGGATGCCGAGGCCCGGGCCCGGGAAGGGCTGGCGGCCGACGATTTCCTGCGGCAGGCCGAGCTGGGCGCCGACGGCGCGGACCTCGTCCTTGAACAGGGCGCGCAGCGGTTCGACGAGTTCGAACTGCAGGTCTTCGGGCAGGCCGCCCACGTTGTGGTGGCTCTTGATGTTTGCCGCGCCCTCGCCGCCGCCGGATTCGACGACGTCGGGGTACAGGGTGCCCTGGACGAGGAACTTGATCTTTTCGCCGTGCGCCGCGGCCTCGGCGATGATGGCCAGTTCGGCTTCCTCGAAGGCGCGGATGAATTCGCGGCCGATGATCTTGCGCTTGGTCTCCGGGTCGCTGACGCCGGCCAGGGCAGCCTGGAAGCGCTCCTGCTCGTTGGCGACGTAGAGCTTGACGCCGGTGGCGGCCACGAAGTCGCGTTCGACCTGCTCGGCCTCGCCTTCGCGCAGCAGCCCGTGGTCCACGAAGACACAGGTCAGCTGGTCGCCGACGGCGCGCTGGACAAGGGCCGCGGCCACGGCGGAGTCGACGCCGCCGGAAAGGCCGCAGATCACCCGGGAGTCGCCGATCTGCGCGCGGATCCGCTCGACCTGTTCGTCCAGGATGTTGCCGGTGGTCCAGTTCGGTTCCAGCTTGGCGCCCTTGAACAGGAAGTTCTCCAGGACCTGCTGGCCGTAGGCCGAGTGCTTCACCTCGGGGTGCCACTGCACGCCGTAGAGGCACTTCTCCTCGTTGGCGAAGGCGGCGACGTCGGCGCCGGCCGTCGTCGCAAGGACCTCAAAGCCCGCCGGGGCCTCGTGCACGGAGTCGCCGTGGCTCATCCAGGTGCTTTGGTGCTGGGGCATGCCCGCCAGGATGGAGCGGCCCTCGCCGAGGACGGTGGTCTCGGTGGCGCCGTATTCGCGCAGGCCGGTCCGGGCCACCTTGCCGCCCAGGGCGTTGGCCATGGCCTGGAAGCCGTAGCAGATGCCGAACACCGGGATCCCGGCCTCGAACAGGTCCGCGCCCACGCTCGGGGCGCCCTCCGCGTAAACGCTCGCGGGGCCGCCGGAAAGGATGATGGCGGCGGGGTTCTTGGCCAGCAGTTGCTCGGTGCTGTAGGTATGCGGAACAACTTCCGAATACACATTCGCTTCCCGGACGCGGCGGGCAATCAGCTGCGCGTACTGGGCACCGTAGTCAACAACCAGTACCGGCCTGTGGGACGTCTGGGATGCAGTGGGAGTGGTCACCGTCCTAGCCTACTTTGCGCCGTCGGTCCCCCGCACATTGAGAAGCGGTTGGTAAGGGAACTCACAGGCCGGCGCGCGGCCGTTTGTCGTGGGGCTCAGTAGCGCTGCGGTGCCTGCGGGTTCGCGGCGAGTTCTGCCTCGACCTCGGCGTGGAACTTCTTCTCCACGAAGAACGACAGGAACGGCACGACGCCGCCGAGGGCCAGGATGATGAGCTTGGCAAAGGACCAGCGCATCAGCGACCAGAGGCGGAAGTTGGACATCAGGTAGACGACGTACATCCAGCCGTGCACGATCAGCACCGCGACGGAAAGGTTCACTCCCCCGATCACACCCGGCGGCTCGGCGTCGGCGAAACCGAAGCCGAACGGCTGGCCGGTGACGGCGTTGGTGCCGCCGGCGAAGAGGTACTGGCCGAAGGCGTAGCGGGCGATCAGCTCCGCGCAGAGCAGGAGCAGCATGGCGCCCGTCAGATAGGCGAGGACCTTGTAGAACTTGAGGGCGGAGCGGATCTGCGCCTCGGTGCCGCCGAAGCGGCGCTTCCTGCCGCCGGGGTTTCCCGTTCCGTTGGGCTGCTGCGGCGCGACGGCCGGCTTGGGCTCGATCATGATTGCACTCTCGGATTGGTGGGTTTCGGGTCGGATTCGGGGGAATCGGTCTCGTGCGGTTCGCCGGCTGCGGCGAGCCGGGCTTCCTCTTCGTCCTGGGCGTCCTCGAGGTCGCGGCGGTAGTCATCCTTGACCAGGCGCCACCAGATGAAGAGCGCGAAGCCGGCAAAGACCACCCACTCGGCGGCGTAGAACAGGTTGAGCCAGTTGACCGTCTGCGCGGGCGGCTGCGGACCGACCTTCAGCGGCTTGACGGCGTCGGAGGCGGCCACGTCGGCGCCGGCGGAACGCTCGGCGCTGGCGGCGACGAAGCCCGGGTAGCTGCTGACGTCCCAGAGGTTGATGAGTTCGGCGACGGAGACGGCGCTGGCGCGGCCGGGTCCGGCATCGGTGTTGGGCAGCGGCGCTTCGGACGGGATGAGCCGGCCGGTGAGCTCAATGGTGCCCGACGGCGGCGCCGCGGCTTCCGCGGCGTCGGCGACCCAGCCGCGGGCCACCGGAATCCAGGTCTGCGGCGAGGCTCCGGCGCCGGCAAGGACCGGAGCGCCCTGCACCGCGAAGGCGGAGACGATCCAGAACCCCTTGGCGCCGTCGTTGATACGGCCGGGGACAAGGACCTGCTTCTGCGGATCGTAGCTTCCGGTGGCGGTGACGACCTGGTCGGCCACGGAGCCCGGGAAGAATTCCCCGGGCTTCAGCACGGCGGTCAGCGGACGGGCTTCCTCGGTCCCGGTGGAAACCGGTGCCTCCGGCTTCGTGGAGCGGCCGAACTGCCACTGGCTCAGCAGCACGAAGACCCCCGAAATGACGATCGCAAACACCAGGCCTGCGATCCAACGGGGTTTGAGGGCGGTTTTCAGCACCCCTTAACCGTACTTCGTCCGCGTGTAGAACAACGAAACGGGCCTAGTGGTCGAAGAACACCAGGCTGGAGTTGATCAGTTCCGAAATCACCTCGGGATCGTAGGCCCGGCGGAGGGATTCCCGGAACGATTCCTTGGACAGCGAGCGCGCCAGGGTGGCGAGGACCTCCAGGTGGTCCGAGAAGGAACTGGCCGGGGTGGCAATCAGCAGCACCACGGTGGCCGGGCCGTCGGCGGCGCCGAAGTCCAGCGCCTTGCCGTACTTGGTGATGCCGACCGCGATCGAGATGCGGGAGACATACTCGCTGCGGGCATGGGGCAGGCCGACGCCGCCGGGGAGCCCGGTGGCCAACTGGTGTTCGCGGGCGTTGACGTGGCCGAGGAACCCCTCGAGATCGGAGATCCGGCCGGCGTCGTACATCCGCTGCGCGAGCTGGGCGGCGGCGTCGAACTTGTCCTTCGCGTCCAGCTCCAGGATCACCATCTGCGGCGTGGTGAGCTCGGCATCGTACCGGTCCAGTGGTTCCGCCAAGAGGTGTCCCTTCGAAGTGGCGTCGGTGCACGCCGACCGGTGGTGCGCCGTGCGGCCGCCTCCGGTCAGCGCAGCGGAACGATGTCCTCCACGCCCATCCGTGCGGCGTCCGCGGATTCGTCGTCCGGCTGCTCCTGGCTCAGCCGTTCGGCGTCGACCCGGGCCAGGTAGTGCTTGATTTCGCTCTCGCGCTGCGCATCGCTCCAGCCGAGAACCTCACCGATCAGTTTAGCGACTACCGGCGCGGCGGACACACCGCGGTCCCAGGCCTCGATCGAAATCCGGGTCCGGCGGGTCAGTACGTCCTGGATGTGGCGGGCACCCTCGTACTTGGCCGCGTACACGGCCTCGGCAGCGAGGTAGTCGTCGGCGCCCGGCAGCGGTTCGCCCAGTTCGTGGTTCTCCCCGATGAGCGCCAGCACCTCGGGGGCCATCGCTCCGTAGCGGTTGAGCAGGTGTTCGATCCGCGCCACGTGGACGCCGGTCTCTTCCGCCATCCTGTTGCGCTTGTTCCACGCGGCCTTGAAGCCGCTGGCGCCGAGCAGCGGGATGGATTCGGTGCAGGACGGCGGGACGCGCTCGTCCATGCTGCGCGTTGCCTCGTCGACGGCGTCCTTCGCCATCACCCGGTAGGTGGTCCACTTGCCGCCGGCCACGACGACGAGGCCCGGAACCGGGTGGGCCACCACGTGCTCGCGGGAGAGTTTGGCCGTCGAGTCGTTCTCCCCCGCCAGCAGCGGACGCAGGCCCGCGTAGACGCCTTCGACGTCCTCGCGGGTCAGGGGCCGTTTCAGCACCGTGTTGACGTGTTCGAGGATGTAGTCGATGTCCTTGCTGGACGCCGCGGGGTGCGCCTTGTCCAGGTGCCAGTCGGTGTCGGTGGTGCCGATGATCCAGTGCCGGCCCCAGGGGATGACGAACAGGACGGACTTTTCGGTCCGCAGGATCAGGCCCACGGTGGACTGGAAGCGGTCCCGCGGCACCACCAGGTGGATGCCCTTGGAGGCCCGCACCTTGAGCTGGCCGCGGTCGGTGACCATGGCCTGGGTCTCGTCGGTCCAGACCCCGGTGGCGTTGATGACCTGCTTGGCCCGGACGTTGAAGCTGGAGCCGTCCTCATGGTTGACGACCTTGGCGCCGACCACCCGTTCGCCCTCGCGCAGGAAGTCCACCACGGCCATCTGGTTCACGGCGTGCGCGCCGTAATACGCCGCGGTCCGCACGAGGTTGGCGACGTACTTCGCGTCGTCGACCTGGCCGTCGTAGTAGCGGATGGACCCGACGAAAGCGTCGTCCTTGAGGCTCGGCGCCGCCCGGAGCGTGCCGCGCCGGCTCAGGTGCTTGTGGAACGGGACGCCGCGGCTGTGGCCGCCGGTAATGGACATCGCGTCGTAGAGGGCGATGCCGGAGCCGACGTAGGGCCGTTCCAGGAAGCGTTTGGTCAGCGGGTAGAGGAACGGCACCGGCCGGGCCAGGTGCGGGGCGAGGACGGAGAGGATGAGGCCGCGCTCGTGGAGGGCTTCCTTGACCAGCGCGAAGTCCAGCATTTCCAGGTAGCGCAGGCCGCCGTGGATGAGCTTCGAGGACCGCGACGACGTGCCGGCCGCCCAGTCGTTGGCCTCGACGATGCCCACGCTCAGGCCGCGGGTCACGGCATCCAGGGCGGCCCCGGCGCCGACGATCCCGCCGCCGACGATCAGGATGTCGAGTTCCTTGCCGGGCTCCGCGGTTGCCTTGAGGGCCGCCAGGGACGCTTCGCGTTCCGCGGGGCCAAGCGCGCCGCCGGCCAGGGGAGCCCCACCGGGAAAACTGTTCATCTCACGCCTCCATCCGGATCAAACCTCGTAGTGCACCACACTACTTCCAAGTTCTCCGGATGGGCAGGGCCTTAGCCGGGCCGGCGCGGGGCTCAGTTTCCGGCGTACGGCGAGACGACGACGTCGACGCGCTGGAATTCCTTCAGGTCGGAGTAGCCGGTGGTCGCCATCGAGCGGCGCAGCGCGCCGATCAGGTTCGAGGTGCCGTTGGTGTGGTGGCCGGGGCCGAAGAGGACCTCTTCGAGCGGCCCGACGGTGCCGACATTGGCCCGGTCGCCGCGGGGCAGTTCGAGGTGGTGGGCCTCCTGGCCCCAGTGCCAGCCCTTGCCGGGCGCCTCTTCGGCGCGGGCCAGCGCGCTGCCGAGCATAACGGCGTCGGCGCCCATGGCGATGGCCTTGACGATGTCGCCCGAGGTTCCCATGCCGCCGTCGGCGATCACGTGCACGTAGCGCCCGCCGGACTCGTCCATGTAGTCCCGGCGGGCGGCCGCGACGTCGGAGATGGCGGAGGCCATCGGCGAGTGGATGCCCAGCGCACGGCGGGTGGTGGTGGTCGCGCCGCCGCCGAAGCCGACCAGGACGCCCGCGGCGCCGGTGCGCATCAGGTGCAGGGCCGGGGTGTAGCCGGCCGCTCCGCCGACGATCACGGGGACGTCGAGTTCGTAGATGAACTGCTTGAGGTTCAGCGGCTCGTGGTCCTTGGAGACGTGTTCGGCCGAGACCGTGGTGCCGCGGATGACGAAGATGTCGACGCCGGCGGCCACCACGGTCTTGTAGTGTTCCTGGGTGCGCTGCGGGGTCAGCGAGCCGGCCACGGTGACGCCGGCGGCCCGGATTTCGGCCAGCCGCGAGGTGATCAGCTCGGGCTGGATCGGGGCCTGGTAGAGCTCCTGCATCCGCCGCGTGACGGCCGGGCTGTTGGTCTCGCTTTCGAGGGCGGCGATCTGGTCCAGCACCGGCTGGGGATCCTCGTAGCGGGTCCACAGCCCTTCCAGGTCGAGGACGCCGAGGCCGCCGAGCCGGCCCAGCGCGATGACCGTTTCCGGCGACATTGCGGAGTCCATCGGCGCGGCGATGACAGGCATGTCGAATTTGTAGGCATCGATCTGCCAGGAGACGGATACGTCCTTGGGGTCGCGCGTACGCCGGTTGGGGACGATCGCAATGTCGTCCAGGGAGTAGGCACGACGCCCACGCTTGCCACGGCCAATCTCAATCTCGTAAGTCACGTCCCCACTTTACTTGACCGCGCCGTTGACCCGGCACGGAGCGCCTGCGGGTACCCCCGCCGGGCCGCCGCCAGGCCGCGGGAAACCTCCGCCGGAAGCCCCCGGCACACCCACG
>CAVOQF010000009.1:0-30187 GCA_963698285.1 uncultured Actinomycetota bacterium
GGCACCCCCGGCAGTGAATTACTGATTCGGGCCTCACGGCACATCTCTAGGAGTTAAATCGTGGCACTTGAAGCCGCTGTAAAGCAGTCCATCATGAAGGAATTCGCAACGTCCGAGGGCGACACCGGTTCGCCGGAGGTCCAGGTTGCGGTCCTGACCCAGCGGATCAAGGATCTGACTGAGCACATGAAGGAGCACAAGCACGATTACCACACCCAGCGCGGTCTGCTGGCCATGGTTGGTCGTCGCAAGCGCATGCTCACCTACCTCAAGAACACTGACATCAACCGCTACCGTGCGCTCATCGAGCGCCTCGGCCTGCGCCGCTAGTCAGCTCTAAGGGGCGGCCCTTTCCATCAGGAAGGGGCCGCCTTCTTCAAACAAAACTCAACAGGAGGATCAACCGCATCACGCATTCGCGGTCTTCGGTAGTGATCTCCGGGAACGGCTTCAAGGAACTGTTGCCGTGGCCCGTGGGTCTCGATCGATGACCGGGTGCAGTGCAGGCCAGTAGACAGATGCTGGGCTGGGTTGATGCGGCTGGACTCCGTGAAACAAGAAACGGAGGTGACTCTCTTGGAGGGTCCCGAAATCCAGTTCTCAGAAGCCGTCATTGACAATGGCCGCTTCGGCAAGCGGGTTATCCGCTTTGAAACCGGCCGTCTTGCCAAGCAGGCAGCCGGCGCAGCCATGGTCTACATCGACGAAGAGACCGCACTGCTGTCCGCCACCACCGCCGGCAAGCACCCGCGCGAAGGCTTCGACTTCTTCCCGCTGACCGTCGACGTCGAAGAGCGCATGTACGCCGCCGGCCGCATCCCGGGCTCGTTCTTCCGCCGCGAAGGCCGCCCCTCGACGGAGGCCATCCTGGCCTGCCGCCTGATGGACCGCCCGCTGCGCCCCGCCTTCGTGAAGGGCCTGCGCAACGAGGTCCAGATCGTCGTCACCGTGCTCTCCATCAACCCGGACGAGCTCTACGACGTCGTCGCGATCAACGCGTCCTCGATGTCCACCCAGCTTTCCGGCCTGCCCTTCTCCGGCCCGATCGGCGGCGTCCGCGTTGCCCTCGTCGCCGACGAGAACGGCTCGCAGTGGGTTGCTTTCCCGAAGCACTCCCAGCTGGAGAACGCCGTCTTCAACATGGTCGTTGCCGGCCGCATCGCCGGCGATGACGTCGCCATCATGATGGTTGAAGCCGAAGCCACCGACAACTCCTGGAACCTCATCAAGGAACAGGGCGCCACCGCCCCGACCGAAGAGGTTGTCTCCGAGGGCCTCGAGGCCGCCAAGCCGTTCATCAAGGCCCTCTGCGAGGCGCAGTCCGACCTGGCAGCCCGCGCCGCCAAGCCGACGGTCGAGTTCCCGGTCTTCCTGGACTACCAGGACGACGTGTACGCCGCTGTGGAGTCCGCTGCCGCCGAGAAGCTGACCGCCGTCTTCCAGATCGCCGACAAGCAGGAGCGCGACACCGCTTCCGACGTGCTCAAGGACGAGGTCACCTCCTCCCTGGCCGGCCAGTTCGAAGGCCGCGAGAAGGAACTCTCCGCTGCCTTCCGCTCCGTCACCAAGCAGGTTGTGCGCCAGCGCATCCTCAAGGACCAGATCCGCATCGACGGCCGCGGCCTGACGGACATCCGCCAGCTCACCGCCGAGGTTGAGGTCCTGCCCCGCGTCCACGGCTCGGCCATCTTCGAACGCGGCGAGACCCAGATCATGGGTGTCACCACGCTGAACATGCTCAAGATGGAACAGCAGATCGACTCGCTGTCTCCCGTGACGCGCAAGCGCTACATGCACAACTACAACTTCCCGCCGTACTCCACCGGCGAGACCGGCCGCGTCGGCTCCCCGAAGCGCCGCGAAATCGGCCACGGTGCCCTCGCCGAGCGCGCCATCATGCCGGTGCTGCCGTCCCGCGAGGAATTCCCCTACGCCATCCGCCAGGTGTCTGAGGCTCTCAGCTCCAACGGTTCGACGTCGATGGGTTCGGTCTGCGCCTCCACGCTGTCCCTGCTGAACGCCGGTGTGCCGCTGAAGGCTGCCGTTGCCGGTATCGCCATGGGCCTGGTTTCCGACCAGGTTGACGGCCAGACCCGCTACGCCGCGCTGACCGACATCCTCGGCGCCGAAGATGCCTTCGGTGACATGGACTTCAAGGTTGCCGGTACCTCCGAGTTCGTCACGGCCATCCAGCTGGACACCAAGCTCGACGGCATCCCGGCCTCGGTCCTGGCCGCCGCCCTGAAGCAGGCCCGCGAAGCCCGCCTGCACATCCTGGACGTGCTGAACTCCGCGATCGACACCCCGGACGAGCTCTCCGAGTTCGCGCCGCGCGTCATCGCGGTCAAGATCCCGGTAGACAAGATCGGCGAGGTCATCGGCCCGAAGGGCAAGATGATCAACCAGATCCAGGAAGACACCGGAGCCGACATCTCGATCGAGGACGACGGCACTGTCTACATCGGCGCCACCAACGGCCCGTCTGCCGACGCAGCACGGTCCGCGATCAACGCCATCGCCAACCCGCAGGTCCCGGAAATCGGTGAGCGCTACCTGGGTACGGTCGTCAAGACCACCACCTTCGGCGCCTTCGTGTCCCTGACCCCGGGCAAGGACGGTCTGCTGCACATCTCCGAGCTGCGCAAGATCGCCGGCGGCAAGCGCGTGGACAACGTCGAGGACGTCGTCTCCGTCGGCCAGAAGATCCAGGTGGAAATCACCAAGATCGACGACCGCGGAAAGCTCTCCCTCTCGCCCGTCGTGGCCGATGAGGAAGGCGCCGGGAACGCAGAGAACGCCGGCAACGCTGAGGTCTCCGAGGAGTCCGCAGAGTAGTCTTTCCTGACCCAAGCAGCGGGACCGGTGGATTCGTCCACCGGCCCCGCTGCCGTTAAAGGCAGGTAGGATTGCAGGCAGATTTGGCACACGTTCAGGAACAGTTTTATGGAAAGGCCTTGATGACTGTCGTCCCCCTGCCGCTTGAGCAGAACCAGCACGCTGACACCCTCATCCACGGAGCCGACGGCGGCTCGGAGGTGCGGCGCTCGGTGCTCCCCGGCGGCGTCAGGGTGCTGACCGAAGCGATGCCGGGGCAGCGTTCGGCGACCATCGGCTTCTGGGTCGGGGTCGGCTCGCGCGACGAGGCCCCCGGCCAGCACGGTTCCACCCACTTCCTGGAACACCTGCTGTTCAAGGGCACCCAGCGGCGCACCGCGCTGGAAATCGCCTCCGCCTTCGACGAGGTCGGCGGGGAATCCAATGCCGCCACCGCCAAGGAAAGCACCTGCTACTTCGCCCGCGTGCTGGACACGGACCTGCCGATGGCGATCGACGTCATCGCGGACATGATCACCGGCGCCGTGCTGGACCCGCAGGAGATGGAACAGGAACGCGACGTCATCCTCGAGGAAATCGCGATGGACAGCGACGACCCCACCGACGTCGCCCACGAACACTTCGTCGCCGCCGTCCTGGGCACGCACCCGCTGGGCCGCCCGATCGGCGGCACCCCGGACGCCATCCGTGCGGTCGCCCGCGACTCGGTCTGGGACCACTACCGCCGCTACTACCGCCCGGACGAGCTCGTTATCACCGCCGCCGGGGGACTGGACCACGACGTCGTCTGCGAGCTTGTGGTCGGCGCCCTGCACTCCGCCGGCTGGGAACTCGAACACGACGCCGCCCCGGTGCAGCGCCGCTCCACCGAGCGCGCCTCGATCACCGGCACCGCCGGGCTGCACGTGGTCAAGCGCCCGGTGGAGCAGGCCAACATCATCATGGGCTGCCCCTCCCTGGTCGCCACCGATGACCGCCGCTTCGTGATGAGCGTGCTCAACGCCGTCCTGGGCGGTGGCATGTCGTCCCGGCTGTTCCAGGAGGTCCGCGAGAAGCGCGGCCTCGTCTACTCGACGTACTCCTTCGCTTCGTCCTACGCCGACGCCGGCTACTTCGGCATGTATGCAGGCTGCACGCCGTCGAAGGTCCGCCAGGTCCTGGACCTGCTCGGCGCCGAACTGGACAAACTGGCCGAGGGCGGCATCTCCGAGGAGGAACTGCGCAAGGCCGTCGGCCAGCTCAGCGGCGGGATCGTCCTGGCCCTCGAGGACACCGGCTCGCGGATGTCCCGGCTGGGCCGGGCCGAACTGGTCTCCGGCGAATACCAGGACATCGACGAGACGCTGCGGCAGATCAAGGCCGTCACCGCGGCCGAGGTCCAGGAGCTGGCCCGCGAACTCGCGGCCGCCCCGCGGACCGTGACCGTAGTGGGCCCCTTCGAGGAAACCGAGACCTTCGGCCTCTGACCGGCGTGGCGGCTTAGGCGGGGACGGCCGCGGTCTCGGGGACGCGGCGGCACACCGTGGTCATGAAGGGGCTGAACCCGCTCGCGCTGCCGAGCCGCAGCCCGGCGGCGTGCGTCAACTCGCCGTCCTCGACCCGGAGGGTGTGCCGGGCGGTGCCGCGGTCGCTGCGTCGTTCGATGGTCAGGGTTCCGTCGAGCCAGCTGGCGCGGGCCGGCGCCTCCGGGGGCATGCCCATGCTGTTGACGTGGTACCAGAGCGTGTCGGGATGGTCCGGATCCATGGTGAACACGCCGACGCCCTCGGTCTTGGCTCCGTCCGCGTCGGTGTGGCGGTAGCTCATGGTCACGGCGAGACCGGCGGCCGCGCGGGCGAAAACGACTTCGGACGCGGCGGTCCGGGCCGGTCCCCAGGCGGTGGCCTCCCACTTGGTGGTGCCGCTCCAGTGCCCGAGGAACGCCTCAAGCGCCTCGTGCGCGCTGCCTGCAAGCGGTCGGTCCATGTTTCCTCCGAGTGGGATTCCCTCCGTGCGGCCCTGCCACCATCATCACGCCGTGTCCTGCGGCTGTAAAGGATCGCCCCCCGCTCGTCCCGGGGCCGGATCGTCCCGGACGCTCCAGGTTCCGGAGGGGATCTCCGATGCCCGTGGTGCTCCGGGCGCCGCGCGGGCTGCTGAACGAGCCGTCCGCCCTCTACGCGCCCGGCTACCTGGACGCGTGGGCCGCGAAACTGCCCTCCCTGCGGGTCCGTGAGGTGCCGGACGTCAACCACTACACGATCGTGATGGGCGAAGCCGGCGCCGGGGCCGTGGCGGACAGCGTACGGGAGGCCCTGGCCCTCCGGTAAGGGCCGGGGCTGACGCGGGCGCCTCCTACGTGTCGGGGGCTGACTCGAGAATCCGGGTTTTCGGGGCCCCCTTGAGCGCGGGGGCCGCGTCGGAGGAGTTCCAGACCGTGGTCTGCAGCTTGGCCAGGAGCGCTTCCGCCTGGGCGCGCTGCTCGAAATCGAGTTCGACCACCACGGACTGCGGATCGTCCACCGGGCGGCTGATCCGGTGCGCCGTGACCCCCGACGCCGCGCGGTTCACCGGGTCTCGGTCAAATGCGGCCTTCCACATGCCAAAATCCGTTATTTCGTGTTCTATCTGCAGGGTGTACATCGCTGGCGGTCCTTCCGGCTGCTGATCCCGCGGGTGGGGGATGCTTCCAAGCTACGCGCGGCAGGGCGGCCGCGGTATCCCGAATTCAGGAAGGGCGTGAACGGGATCCGGCCCGTGACTAGCCGCCGGCGAACGGCGGCAGCACGTCGACGACGTCGTCCGGGGACAGCGTTGCCGCCGCGTTCCGGACCGCCACCTCGTTGAGCAGGAAGCTCGACCGGGACAGGAGGCGGGCCAGCGGCGGGGTGCCGGCCGGCGGCTCGGGCCGTTCGACGGCGAGAATCGCCTCCCGGAGCTCGGCCAGCGTGGTGCCCTCGGGCAGCTCGAATTTTTCCTCGTCGGTGCCGGCGGCGGCGCGCGCGGCAGCGAAGTAGCGTACGTTCACGGGTGGTTCAGCCTCCGATGGCGCTCATGCTGCGGTCCGGCTGGACGAAGTCCGGGGCGTCCAGCCCGACGTGGTCCATGCCGTGGGCCTTGGGCTTGAGCCACATGGCGTCCTGCCAGCGTTCGGCGAGCTGTTCATCGCTGGCACCGCCGCGCAGCAGCCCGAGCAGGTCGGTCTCCTCGCGGGAGAAGAGGCAGCTCATGATCTTGCCCTCCGCGGTGATCCGGGTCCGGCGGCAGTCGGCGCAGAACGGCTCGGTGACCGAGGCGATGATCCCCACGGTGCCGAGCACCGGGCCGGTGGCCTCGTCCGTGCCCGGCACCCGGGCACGGACCTCGAACCGCTCGGCCGGGGCGCCGTCGCGTTCCCGCGGATCGGTGCTGAGTACGTAGTCGACCGAGAGCAGCTCCCGGATCTCCGCGGCGGTGATCATGTTCCGGCGGGTCCAGCCGTGGTCGGCGTCGAGCGGCATCTGTTCGATGAAGCGGAGCTCGTAGCCGCGGTCCAGCGCCCAGGCCAGCAGCGAGGGGGACTCGGCGTCGTTGATGCCGCGCATCAGGACGGCGTTGAGCTTCACGGGACCCAGCCCGGCGGCCCAGGCGGCGTCCACGCCGGCGAGGACGCGGTCCAGGAACGGGCGCCGGGTCAGCTTGGTGAAGGTTTCCTCGTGCAGCGAATCCAGCGACACGTTGATCCGGGTGAGTCCGGCCGCCTTCAGGCCGGCCGCCTTCTTATCCAGCCCGACGGCGTTGGTGGTCATGGAAATCGGCAGGTCCGGGTGGGCCTGGCGGAGGGCGGAAATGATGTCCAGCAGGTCGGCCCTGACCAGCGGTTCGCCGCCGGTGAGCCGGAGTTCGCGGACCCCCAGCATGTCGACGCCGATCCGCACGACCCGCACGATTTCATCCGCACTCATCACGGCGGTCTTGGAGAGCCACTCGAGGCCTTCCGCGGGCATGCAGTAGGTGCAGCGCAGGTTGCACTTGTCCGTCAACGAGAGCCGCATGTCGGTGGCCCGGCGGCCGTAGCGGTCCAGCAGCCCGGCAGGCATTCCGGCCGGGCGTCCGGCCAGCTGCGGCGCCGGAACGCCCGCGCCGGGGCCGCCTTCTGCGCGGGGCTGGGGCATGCCAAGCTGAACACTCATAAGGTCAGGCTACGCCACTGCGGGCCGGGCATCACGCCCCGGGGCCCGGACTTATGCTGGAAGCGTGAACACGTCCCGGGCCGCTCCGGCAGCGGCTCCCAGCGGAACCCCGCGGCCGGGCAGGCGGCGCCCGCTGCTGTGGGCCGCCGCGTCCGGGGTGGCCGCCGTCGGCGCCGGCGTCGTGTTCGGTGAGCTGGCAGCCGGGCTGCTCAGCCCCTCCGTTTCACCCGTGACGGCCGTGGGCGGTGCGGTGATCGACGCCGTACCGCCGGGCGTCAAGGACTGGGCGGTCTCGCTCTTCGGCACGGCGGACAAGCTGGCCCTGCTCGTCGGCATGGCCCTGGTGATCGCGGCGCTGGCGGCGCTGGCCGGCATCCTGGAACGGCACCGGAGCTTCGCCGGGCTGGCCCTGATAGCGGCCTTCGGGCTGGTGGGCGTCGCGGCCGTGCTGGGCCGGGCCGAGGCCACTCCCATCGCCGTCCCCGTTCCGCTGCTGGGCGCCGCGCTGGCCCTGGTGCTGCTGCGCTGGCTGATCCGAAGGCTGGGGGACTGGCAGGACGCCGCCACCCAGGGCGCCGCCCGGCGCCGGTTCCTGCAGTCCCTCGGGGTGGCCGGCGCCGCCGTCGTGGTCGGGGGAGCGCTGGCGTCCGCCGTGCGGGGCGCGGCGGCAGCTGTCGCGGAACTGCGCGGCAAGATTGTGCTCCCGGTCCCCGCCGCGCGGGCGCCGGCGATCCCCGCCGGCGCCGAGCTGTCCCTGGCCGGGATGGAACCGCTGGTGACCCCCAACAAGGACTTCTACCGGATCGACACCGCCCTGCGGGTGCCGGTCGTGGATCCGCGCGAGTGGAAGCTCAAAGTCACCGGCCTGGTGGACCGCGAAATCGAACTGGATTTTGATGCACTGCTCGCCAAGCCCCTGACCGAACGGCACATCACGATTGCCTGCGTGTCCAACGAGGTGGGCGGCGACCTGATCGGCAACGCGCGCTGGCTCGGCTGGCCGGTCCGGGAGCTGCTGGCCCTGGCCGGTCCGCAGCCGGGCGCTGACATGGTGCTCTCCCGCAGCGCCGACGGCTGGACGGCCGGAACACCGCTGGAGGCGCTCACCGACGCCCGGGACGCGCTGCTGGCGGTGGGGATGAACGGGGAACCCCTGCCGCTGGAGCACGGTTTCCCGGTCCGGCTCGTGGTGCCGGGGCTTTACGGCTACGTCTCGGCGACCAAGTGGGTCACCGAACTGAAGGTGACGCGGTTCGCGGACGACGCCGGCTACTGGACGCCGCGCGGCTGGAGCGAGCGCGGACCAATCAAGACGTCGGCGCGGATCGACGTCCCGCGGGCGGGGCGGAGCGTGAGCGCGGGAACGGTGGTCGTCGGCGGCGTGGCCTGGGCCCAGCACCGCGGCATCGGCAGGGTGGACGTGCGCGTCAACCGCGGCGACTGGCAGCAGGCCGAACTGGCGCCCGCCATCTCCACGGACACCTGGCGCCAGTGGAAGCTCGCCCTGCCGCTGGGCGCCGGACGGTACGAGGTGCAGGTCCGTGCCACCGACCTGGCCGGCGTCCGCGCAGGTGGAGGACCGCGCCCCGGTGGCGCCCAGCGGGGCCACCGGCTACCACACGGTTACAGTGGACGTGAAGTCCTAGCCGCCCGAGCCGAAGGTCACCAACGTATGCACCGCACCGCGAACAGGCCCGTCACCGTCGAAGCGCACCGGGACAAGGTCCGCGCGCTGCTGGCGCCCCTCGCCGCCCGCGTCGACACGGTGCCGCTCCGGGACGCGCTGGGCCGCGGGCTGGCCGCCGACGTCGTCGCCCCGCTGGACCTCCCGCCCTTCGCCAACTCGCAGATGGACGGCTTCGCCATCCGCAGCGCGGACGTCCCGGACGGCGGCGCGGAACTGCGCGTCGCCGCCCCCGTCCCGGCCGGCGCCGAGCCTGCCCCGCTGGGCCCCGGCACCGCCGCGCCGATCATGACCGGCGCCATGATGCCGGCGGGGGCGGACGCCGTCGTCCCCATCGAACAGGCCGTGCCCGATTCCTTCCCCGAGCCCGGGGCAGCCGCCACGGTCCGCCTGCCCGCGGTGCCGGCGGGGACCTACGTCCGCGACGCCGGCAGCGACATCGCCGCCGGGGAGCCGGCCCTGCCCGCCGGAACCTTCCTGGGGCCCGGGCAGCTGGGCCTGCTGGCCGCGCTGGGCCTGACCCGGGTCCCGGTCCATGCCGTGCCGAGGGTCCTGCTGGTCACCACCGGCGACGAGGTCGTGGAGCCGGGCAGCCCGCTGGAGCCCGGCAAGATCTACGACGCCAACGGCACCCTGCTCGAATCCGCGCTGCGCCAGGCCGGCCTGCGGGTCACCCGGACCGGCATCTCCGCCGACGACCCCGGGCAGCTCGAGGGGCTGCTGCGCCGGCACGCGCCCGACGTGGACCTGATCGTCACCACCGGGGGTGTCAGCAAGGGCGCCTACGAGGTGGTCCGGCAGGCGCTGGCAGGCCACGACGTCGAATTCGGCGGCGTGGCAATGCAGCCGGGCGGCCCGCAGGGCATCGGGACCTTCGACGGCGTGCCCGTCCTCGGCTTCCCGGGAAACCCGGTCAGCTGCCTCGTCTCCTTCGAAATGTTCCTCCGGCCCGTGCTGGCCGAACTGTTCGGCTCGCCGGCGCCCCGCACCGTGGTCCGGGCCCGGCTGGCCGAAGCCCTGAGCTCCCCGGAAGCCAAGCACCAGGTCCGGCGCGGCACGCTCGGCCCGGACGGCGTTGTCCGGCTGGAAGGCGGCGCGGGATCGCACCTGGTGCACGCCCTGGCCCGGTCCAACGCCCTGGTGCAGGTGCCGGTGGGAACCGCGGCGCTCGCCGAGGGCGACGAGGTGGAAGTATGGATCCTGTGAATACCGCAGAAAACCCGGATAAGCCCGTGCTGACCCATCTCCGGCAGGACGGCACCGCCCAGATGGTCGACGTGTCCAACAAGGCCGAAACCACGCGGGAGGCCACGGCCACCGCCACGGTCAACAGCACCGCCGAGGTCCTGGCCCTGCTCGGTGCCGGCGAACTGCCCAAGGGCGACGCGCTGGCGGTCGCCCGGGTCGCCGGGATCCTGGCCGCCAAGAAGACCCCGGACCTCATTCCGCTCTGCCACCCGCTGCCGATCACCAAGGTCACCGTGGACTTCGAGCTCGACGCCGCGTCCGTTACGGTGTTCGCCACGGTCAAGACCCGCGGCGTGACCGGGGTGGAAATGGAAGCGCTCACCGCGGCGTCCGTCGCTGCCCTGAGCGTGTACGACATGATCAAGGCCGTGGACAAGCACGCGGTCCTGACGGACATCAAGGTGCTGGCCAAAAGCGGCGGCAAGAGCGGGGACTGGACACTGTGAGCATCACCGGAATGAACCCGCCTGAACCGCACCGCCACGGCGAGGCGACCGGCCGGAAGGCCGGCATCGTGATCGCCTCCACCCGCGCCGCCGCAGGGGTCTACGAGGACCTCACCGGCCCGGTCATCGCCGACTGGCTGACCGAGCACGGCTTCGAGCCCTTCCCGGCGCTGGTGGTGCCCGACGGCGAACCCGTCGGCGCCGCCCTGCGCGCCCTGCTGACCCAGCACCCGGCCGTCATCATCACCAGCGGCGGGACCGGCCTGAGCCCCACCGACGCCACCCCGGAACAGACGCTGCCGCTGCTGGACCGCGAGATTCCCGGCATCATGGAGGGCCTGCGCAGCGCCGGCACGGCCAAAACGCCCATGGCCATGTTGAGCCGCGGCCACGCCGGCGCCGCCGGCAGCACCTTTGTCGTCAATCTCCCCGGATCCCCGAAGGGCGTCATGGACGGCCTGGGCGTGCTGGATCCGATCATCGGACACCTTTGCGACCAGCTGGAAGGCAGCCATGGGCACTGAATCGTCATTTGAAGTCCTGCACGCGGTCCTCAGCGCCGAGCCCATCTCGGTGGACCAGGCGATCGCCGCGGTCGAGTCGGACACGGCCGGCGCGGTGGTGAGCTTCAGCGGCGTCGTCCGCAACCACGACGGCGGCCAACCGGTGCTGCGGCTCAGCTACAGCGCCCACCCGACCGCGCACCAGGTGATGGCCGACGTCGTCGCGCAGCTGATCGCCGAGCACGCTTCCGCGGCGGGGGACGGGCCGGTCCAGCCGGTGCGGATCTGGGCCGCGCACCGGACCGGCCTGCTGGAGATCGGCGACCCGGCCCTGGTCTGCGCCGTCTCGGCCGCCCACCGCGGGCAGGCCTTCGCGGTGTGCTCCGAGCTGCGTGGACCGGATCAAGGCGCAGGTGCCGATCTGGAAGGAACAGTTCTTCGCCGACGGCACCGTCGAGTGGGTCGGCGCGGGCGGGTAGCTGCCGGCGGGTAGCGGCCGGCACGGGCCGGGTAACGCAGGCGTCCCGGTTCCGGCCGGGACGGGCCCCGGCGGTAGGGTTGAGGGCATGACCGAACAACTCTCCGTCGCCGTGCTGGGCGCCAACGGGCGCATGGGCGCCGAGGCCGTCAAGGCCGTGGAAGCCGCCCAAGACCTGAAGCTCGTCGCCGCCCTGGGCCGGAACGACTCCCTCGACACCCTGGTGGACACCGGCGCCCGCATCGTGGTGGACCTGACCGTGCCCGAAAGCACCGAGGCGAACGTCCGCTTCGCCGTCGAGCACGGCATGCACGCCGTCGTCGGGACCACCGGGTGGGACGCGGAACGGCTGGCACGGCTCGAGGCACTCCTCGCCGGCCGGTCCGGCACCGGGGTCCTCATCGCCCCGAACTTCGCCCTCGGCTCGGTCCTGGCCTCCGCCTTCGCCGCGAAGGCATCCCGCTACTTCGAATCGGTCGAAATCATCGAACTGCACCACCCGGACAAGGTGGACGCGCCCTCCGGCACCGCCGTGCGCACCGCCCAGCTGATCGCCGCGGAACGCGCCGCCGCCGGCGTCGCGGCCAGTCCGGACGCCACCACCAGCGAACGCCCGGGGGCGCGCGGCTGCGAGGTCGACGGCGTCCGCGTCCACAGCGTCCGGCTGCGCGGCCTCGTGGCGCACCAGGAAGTCCTGCTGGGCGGGCCGGGGGAGCAGCTGACCTTCCGCCACGATTCCTTCGACCGCGCCTCGTTTATGCCCGGTGTGCTGCTGGGCGTGCGGAACGTCGCGGCGCACCCGGGGCTCACCGTGGGCCTGGACGGCTACCTGGACCTGGGCCTCTGATGGCGGGCGTCCTGGCGGCGTTCAAGGCCAACCGCACCAAGATCTGGGTGGGCGCGGTGACGCTCCTGCTGGTGTTCTACCTGGTGGTGTCCCTCCAGCGGTCGGTGCTGCTGCTGTCCGACCCCAACCCGGTGGCCAAGGCCCTGGGCCTGGCCTACCTGGTGCTGCCCATTGTCGGGGCCTGGGCTTTGGTGCGGGAGCTGCTGTTCGGCGCCCGCACCGAGCGGCTGGCCAACATCCTGGCGGCGGAAGGCGGCCTGCCGGAAGATACCCTGCCGCGCACGCCCGCCGGCCGGATCGTCCGCGAAGCCGCGGACCTGGAGTTCGAGAAGTACCGGGCGGAAGCCGAAGCGGCGCCCGGGGACTGGCGCTCCTGGTTCCGGCTCAGCTGCGCCTACGACGCCGCCGGCGACCGCAAGCGGGCCCGCGCGTCCATGCGCGACGCCGTCCGCCTCTTCCGTGCCGGTTCGCCGGAGGCCGGCGCCTAGCCGGGCCATCCGCCTCGCGTGGTCCGGCGCGGCCCTGCGCCTACCGGGGCTCCGGTCCGGCGCCTGCGCCTACCGTCCTCCGGTCCGCCGGGCCCGCCCCAGTTGGCCCCGGCCCACTATGTTCGCGGCGTGGCCCACCCACTCCAGCGGCCCGCGCCAGGACAGCGCGGCAAAAACGCCGCCCAGCACCAGCACCGCGACCGCCTGTGCCCAGTAGACCCCTTCCACGGTCCAGCCCGTGGGCAGCGGGCGGCCGTACAGGGACGCCATCACGCACAGGTGCGCCGTGTACAGGCTCAGGGTCAGGGCGCCCGCGCCGCGCAAGGGCAGCAGCAGGTCCAGCCGGACCCAGCCGGCGAGCCTGCCCAGCAACAGGCAGGCACCCACCACCGCGGCGGCCACCCCCGAGGTGTGCAGCAGGTCCAGGGTGGTGCCCGAATGCGGGGCGCTTGAGGCCAGCCACCAGGCGGAACCGGACTGGTCCATGCCGGCGAGGTTGACCTGCAACAGGCTCGCCAGCGGATACGCGGGGTCGCCCAGGGTTTCCTGCAGCGCCGCCCGGCCGCCCCAGTCTTCCATCATCACCAGGCCCAGCCATTTGGCAAGCACCGCGGCAACGGTGCCGCCGGCCAGCAGCAGCACCGGGACCGCCGCTCTCGGGAGGGCCAGCCGGCCGATCGCGAGGCCGATCAGCAGGTAGGCGAGCCATTGCAGCACAGGATAGTAGCCGGTCAGGAACAGGTCGCCGAGCAGCCGGGCCGGATCGGCCAGGTCCTCCCATTTGGGGTTGTGGCCAAGCTGCAGGGGAGGCTCGGCGGCCAGCAGCCACGGCCGCAGCAGGTAGGCCAGGACCGGGGTGGCCAGCAGCCAGGCCGCGGCCAGCGCCCACAGATGCCTCGTGCGCAGCCCGATGAAGGGCAGCACGCAGAGAAACAGCAGGGCGTAGTGGACCAGGATGACCGCGATGTTGATTTCCAGTCCGCCCAGGGAGAGCCCGACGGCGCCCACCACCAGCGCCCGGAGCGCGATGCCCCGGCGGGCCGCCCACAACGCCCGGCCCTCCAGCGGGCGCTCCTTTCCGGTGGAAAGCGCCAGGCCGATGCCCGCAAGCACCGCAAAGAGCGCCGCCGCCCGCCCGGAGAACACCAGGCCGACCCAGGTGGGGGTGAGCTGCGGATCGGATTCGAACGTGGGGAGCACGTGGGTCGCCATCATGCCCAGCAGCGCCAGACCCCGGGCCGCGTCAATGCCCGCCAGCCGGCCTGCGGCGGCCTTACCCCTGGCGGTCCTGGAAGTTGTTGCCATTCCGCGCGAGGTCATCTTCCGATCGTCTCATGTCCGGCGCTCCCGGCCGACGCCGGCGGGGGCCCGCCCCGGCAAGCCACAGGATCAACCCAGCCCTTGTGTTCGAATATATGTTCGAATAATATGGCGGCATGAACCACGCAGCAGACCCCCACCCCTCATCGGAATCCCGGGGCCCGTCCGCCTCGTCCGCTCCGTCTGCCTCGGCCGCTCCGGGCGAAACCGGTGCCGCGGAACCCAGGCGGCCGGCGTCCTCAAGGCCATGAGCCCGGGGGTCGTCGACTTCCTCTTCCGGCGGCTGGTCGCAGGGGAGTCGGCGGAAGACGTCCCCTGGCACCAGGAAGGGACCGCACTGTCCGCGCAGGTGCCCGGCGCCGAACTGGCGCGCCGGCTCGCCGAGACGGACCTCGAGGCGCTCACCCCCACGGAACTGTTCCACTACGTCCGCGCCGCCCAGCGGCTGTCGGCCTGGGCGGAGGCGCTGCGGGAAGACGCCCTGGGCCGGTACTGTGCCGCCCCGCCGGTGCGTCCGGCACCCCCGGCGCCCACGTCGCGGGAGGGCCGAATTTGACGCGCATCACTTCCCCGCCATTGTCCTAACACGCCGGGGACAGGGTAACGTTTTTCCTATGGCTGACTCTGACATTCGCTCTTACACGTTTGGAACCCTCGTGACCGCCATGGTCACTCCGTTCACCAACGACGGTGAGGTCGACTATCAGCAGTCCGCGGAACTGGCCAACAAGCTCGTCGACGACGGCAACGACGCCCTCGTGATCTCCGGCACCACGGGGGAAACCTCCACGCTGGAAGACGACGAAAAGGAAAAGCTGTTCCGTGTCATCGTCGAGGCCGTGGGGGACCGGGCCAAGGTCATCGCCGGCACCGGCACCAACCACACCTCGCACTCGATCGAGATGGCCAAGCGCGCCGCCAAGGCAGGCGCCCACGGCCAGCTGATCGTCACCCCGTACTACAACAAGCCAAGCCAGGCCGGCATCCAGGCCCACATCGAGGCCGTCGCCGACGCCGCGGACCTGCCCGTCATGGTCTACGACATCCCGGGCCGTGCCGGTGTGCCGATCCTGCCCGAAACCATGATCCGGCTCGCGGACCACCCCCGCATCGTCGCCCTCAAGGACGCCAAGGCCGACTTCGCCGCCGTCACCCGCGTGATGGCGAACACCGACCTGGACGTCTACTCCGGTGACGACGGGCTGACCCTGCCGTGGATGGCGGCCGGCGCCGTCGGGCTCGTCAGCGTCTCGGCGCATGTGGCCACCAGGAAGTACCGTGCGATGATCGATGCCGCACTTGCAGGCGATTTTGCCACCGCCCGCACCATACATTTCGAACTGGACCCCGTGGTCCGTGCAGTGATGACCCACATTCAGGGTGCTGTTGCTGCGAAGCAAGTTCTTAAGTGGCAGGGAGTCCTGTCCAACTCGGTTGTCCGTTTGCCCCTCGTGGAGCCGGGCGAAGCCGAGATCGAAACCATCCGCGAGGATTTGGCGGAAGCGGGACTCGTCTTCTCCTGATCCGGCAGTCTGCCCGATCGAAAGAAGACACCTCCTGCTCCGCCTGGAAAGTAGTGCACTATGACCCAAACCGCCCTCCCCGGCCTTGTCACGCCGCCGAAACTGCCCAAAAACACCCTGCGGATCGTCCCGCTCGGCGGTCTCGGGGAGATCGGCCGCAACATGACGGTCTTCGAAATCGACGGCAAGCTGCTCATCGTTGACTGCGGCGTCCTCTTCCCGGAGGAAACCCAGCCCGGCGTCGACCTGATCCTGCCCGACTTCTCCTACATCGAGAACCGGATGGACGACATCGTTGCCGTCATCCTCACGCACGGCCACGAGGACCACATCGGTGCCGTCCCGTACCTGCTGCGCCTGCGCAACGACATCCCCATCGTCGGCTCCCAGCTGACGCTGGCCCTGATCGAGGCGAAGCTCCAGGAACACCGGATCAAGCCGAACACCCAGATCGTGAGCGAGGGCCAGGTCCAGAAGCTCGGCCCCTTCGAATGCGAATTCGTGGCCGTCAACCACTCGATCCCGGACGCCCTCGCCGTGTTCCTGCGCACCTCCGGCGGCACCGTGCTGCACACCGGTGACTTCAAGATGGACCAGCTTCCGCTCGACGGCCGGATCACCGACCTGCGCCACTTCGCCAAGCTCGGCGAGGAAGGCGTGGACCTGTTCATGTCCGACTCCACGAACGCGGACGTCCCCGGTTTCACCACCGCGGAAAAGGAAATCGGCCCCACCCTGGACCGGCTCTTCGGCCAGGCGTCCAAGCGCATCATCGTGGCCTCGTTCTCCTCGCACGTGCACCGTGTCCAGCAGGTCCTCGATGCCGCCGCGAACCACAACCGCAAGGTGGCCTTCGTTGGCCGCTCCATGGTCCGCAACATGGCCATCGCTGAGAAGCTGGGCTACCTCGAGGTTCCGGCGGGCATCCTCGTTGACATCAAGAACATCGACAACCTGCCGGACAACCGTGTGGTCCTGATGTCCACCGGCTCCCAGGGCGAGCCGATGGCCGCGCTGTCCCGCATGGCGAACGGCGACCACCGCGTCGTCGTCGGCCAGGGCGACACCGTGATCCTCGCGTCCAGCCTGATTCCGGGCAACGAAAACGCCGTCTTCCGCATCATCAACGGACTGCTCAAGCTCGGCGCCGACGTCATCCACAAGGGCAACGCCAAGGTCCACGTCTCCGGCCACGCGGCCGCAGGCGAACTCCTCTACTGCTACAACATCCTGGAGCCGCTCAACGCGATGCCGGTGCACGGCGAGACGCGGCACCTGATCGCCAACGGCAAGATCGCCCTCGAGTCCGGCGTTCCGGAGGAGAGCATCCTGCTGGCCGACAACGGCACGGTCATCGACCTCCGCGACCACCAGGCCGACATCGTCGGCCAGGTCGAGGTCGGGTTCGTCTACGTGGACGGCTCCAGCGTCGGCGAAGTCACCGAAGCGGACCTCAAGGACCGCCAGACCTTGGGCGATGAGGGGTTCATCTCCATCATCACGGTCATCCACCGCGCCACCGGCAAGGTGGTCTCCGGCCCGGAGATCCACGCCCGCGGCGTGGCCGAGGACGACTCGGTCTTCGACGAGATCATCCCCAAGATCAACGCCGCACTCGAGGAAGCCGTGCAGAACCGGGACCACACCTCGCAGCAGCTCCAGCAGGTCGTCCGCCGCGTCGTCGGCACCTGGGTCAACCGCAAGCTGCGCCGCAAGCCCATGATCATCCCGGTGGTCCTGGAAGCCTAGGCGCCTCACCCGCACACCCGCTGCGGGCAGGGACCAGCACCGGAACGGCCTTCCCGGCCGGCACCGCCTTCCGGCGGGGCCCGCGGGGGAGGCCGTTTCCGTTGCCGGCGACGGCCCGCGCGCCGGGAACCGGGCGCCCCCGGGTTCAACATGATCCCGCCCGCCCCGGAAATCCGCGGGTTTCAGCCCGGCGTCGGGTACCGTTGCGGGTATGGCGACACGCACCTCCTCCGCGCCTAGAGGCAACTCAAGCGGCAACTCCAAGAGCAACACAGGCAGCTCATCGGGCCGGGGCTCCAGCGCAGCCGCGTCCAAGTCCAGCCGCCCGCAGGGAACCGCGCGCACCCGGCAGCTGGCCGCCGTCGAACCGCGGCAGCCCTGGCTCGTGCGGGTCGTCGCCGGGGCCTGGCTGGGGATCGGCCACGTGGTCGGCGCCGGCGTCCGCCGGATCGGCCACGACGTCAGCGACCTCGACCCCGCGGACCGCCGCGACGGGGCCGCCCTGTTCAACCTGGCGCTCGGCACCTTCATCGCCACCTTCGCCTGGTGGGGTTTCCAGGGCTGGTTCCCCGACCTGGTCTTCGGCATCGTCAACGGCACCTTCGGCTGGATCTCCCTGCTGCTGCCGCTCATGCTCTTCGTCTGCGCCTTCCGGCTCTTCCGCCAGCCGGTGGACGGCCGCGGCAACAACCGGATCGGCATCGGCTTCCTCATCATGACCTTCGCCGGGACCGGCCTGGCGCACGTCATCGGCGGCCAGCCGACCGTCGCCGACGGTTTCGACGGGCTCCGCCGCGCCGGCGGCATGCTCGGCTACCTCGCCGCCGCCCCGCTGGCCACCCTCCACGCCGCGGTCCCGCTGGCGCTCTACGGCCTGCTGGCCTTCACCTCACTGCTGATCGTCACCGCCACCCCCTTCGGCGCCATCCCGTCCCGGCTGCGCGGCGCCTACGAGCACCTGATGGGCATCGACCTGCAGGTGCACGAAGACCACGCCGACGACGGCCACGACCGCAGCTACCTGTACGAAAACGACGCCCCGGCACCCAAAAAGAAGCGCAAGCGCCTCTTCGGCAAGGACGACGACGCCGACGCCCGGCTGGAAGGCTACGTCGGCGACGAAGCATTCGAACACGCCGTCGTGGACGACGACGATCCGGAGGCCGCCACCACCGCGAAGGCCGGCCGGGGTTCCAAAGCCGTGGCGCCGGGTGTGCGGCGGCCCACCCAGGCCGAGATCGCCGTCGAAAAGATCAAGGCAGCCCAGGGCCTCGGCACGTCCGCAGCCGCCGCGGCGGGCGCCGTCGGGGAGAACGCCACCGAAGCGATCCCGCTGGTCACCCCGGGCATGGTCGCCGCCGGGTCCCTGAACCCTTCCCTGGGCTCCGCCGCGCCGCTGCCCCGAAGGTCCCCGCCAACCCCGTCGCGCCGGCACCGGCGCCCACCCCGATCCCGCAGCGCACCGAACAGCTCTCGCTCGCCGGCGACGTCACCTACACCCTGCCGGCGTCGGACATGCTCACCCCGGGTTCCATCCCCAAGGAACGCACCGAGGCCAACGACGCGATCGTCGCCTCGCTGACCGAGACGCTGACCCAGTTCAACGTGGACGCCCAGGTCACCGGCTTCAGCCGCGGGCCCACCGTGACCCGCTACGAGATCGAACTGTCCCCGGGCACCAAGGTGGAACGCGTCACCGCCCTGTCCAAGAACATCTCCTACGCCGTGGCAAGCTCCGACGTGCGGATCCTCAGCCCCATCCCGGGCAAGTCCGCCATCGGCATCGAGATCCCGAACACGGACCGCGAGACCGTCTCCCTCGGCGACGTGCTGCGCAGCCAGAACGCCCGCCGCACGGACCACCCCATGGTCATGGGCGTCGGCAAGGACGTCGAGGGCGGCTACGTCGTGGCCAACCTCGCCAAGATGCCGCACCTGCTCGTGGCCGGCGCCACCGGCGCGGGCAAGTCCTCGTTCGTGAACTCGATGATCACCTCGATCCTGATGCGCGCCACCCCGGACGAGGTCCGCATGGTCATGGTCGACCCCAAACGCGTGGAACTGACCGCCTACGAAGGCGTCCCGCACCTGATCACCCCGATCATCACCAACCCCAAGAAGGCCGCCGAGGCGCTGCAGTGGGTGGTCCGCGAAATGGACGCCCGCTACGACGACCTCGCGAACTACGGCTTCAAGCACATCGACGACTTCAACAAGGCCGTCCGCGCCGGCAAGGTCCACCCGCCGGAGGGCTCCAAACGCGTCATCCGGCCCTACCCGTACCTGCTGGTGATCGTGGACGAACTCGCCGACCTGATGATGGTCGCCCCGCGCGACGTCGAAGACTCCATCGTCCGCATCACCCAGCTGGCCCGCGCCGCCGGCATCCACCTGGTCCTCGCCACGCAGCGGCCCTCCGTCGACGTCGTCACCGGCCTGATCAAGGCCAACGTCCCGTCCCGGATGGCGTTCGCGACGTCCTCCGTCACCGACTCCCGCGTGGTCCTGGACCAGCCCGGCGCCGAAAAGCTGATCGGCCAGGGCGATGCTCTCTTCCTGCCGATGGGCGCCTCCAAGGCGATGCGCGTCCAGGGCGCCTGGGTCACCGAGTCCGAGATCCACAAGGTGGTCGAGCACGTCAAGGGCCAGCTCAAGGCCGTGTACCGCGACGACGTCGCCCCCGAGGCGCAGCAGAAGCAGATCGACGACGACATCGGAGACGACCTCGAGGTGCTGCTGCAGGCCACCGAGCTCGTCGTCACGACGCAGTTCGGCTCGACGTCGATGCTGCAGCGCAAGCTGCGCGTCGGCTTCGCCAAGGCCGGCCGCCTGATGGACCTGCTGGAGTCCAGGGGAGTGGTGGGCCCCTCGGAAGGCTCCAAGGCCCGCGACGTGCTGGTCAAGCCGGACGACCTCGCCGCGGTCCTGGCCGCCATGAAGGGCCAGGACGGGCCGGTCGCCGCCGACTCGCAGACGGCCGCGCTGAGCGATAACGCCAACGCCAACATCGCCCAGGGCGGCTACGCCGAGGACCTGGTCGCTGCAGACCTGGACAACCGCACCCAGGCCATCGAGTACCACGACGGCGCCGACGGCGGTTCCGATGACGAGGACGGCTCCGAGGACGCCTGGTCACTCACCGGACGGTAAGCGGCGGAGACGGTAGCCTAGGAAGGTGACTAGCGCCGAAACCAACGCCGGGTCCGCCCCGCGGATCTGGAACCTGCCCAACATCCTCACGATGCTGCGGATCGCGCTGGTGCCCTTTTTCGTCTGGTTCCTCGTCGCCGATGCCCCGGGACTGGACGCGCAGTACGGCCCGTGGCGCTGGGCCGCCGTCGTCGCCTTCGCGGTGGCGATCTACACGGACAAACTCGACGGCGACATCGCCCGCAGCCGCGGCCTCGTCACCGACTTCGGCAAGATCGCGGACCCGATCGCGGACAAGCTGCTGATCGGCTCCGCCCTGGTGATGCTCTCGCTGCTGGGCGAACTCCCGTGGTGGGTCACGGTCCTGATCCTGGTCCGCGAGTGGGGCGTCACGGCGCTGCGCTTCTTCGTCATCCGCTATGGCGTCATCCCGGCCTCCCGCGGCGGCAAGCTCAAGACCGTGGTGCAGACCGCGGCGATCTTCCTCTACGTCATGCCGCTCGCCTCGATCGCGCCGTGGCTGGGATTCCTGGCCTTCGCGGTCATGATGGCAGCCCTGGCGATCACGGTCTGGACCGGCGCCGAGTATGTCATCGAGGCCCTCAAGCTGCGCGCCAGCGGCATCCGGGCCCGGAAGCAGCAGGTCCAGGAGGGGGCGCCATGAGCAGTCCGCAGCCGCACCCCCATCCGGAACTCCACCCGAATCTCCACCGCCTCGCCGGGCAGGCGGTGGGCCGCGCCGTCGAGCGCGGGCTGACCGTGGCCACGGCGGAGTCCCTCACCGCCGGCATGGTGGCCGCCGTGCTGGCCGACACGCCGGGCGCGTCCGCCATGCTGCAGGGCGGCGTGATCGCCTACGCGAACTCGGTCAAGACTGACGTTCTGGGGGTGTCACGGGACGTCCTCGACGCCGTCGGATCGGTGGACGGGCAGGTCGCCGCCGCGATGGCCTCCGGCGCGCGCGCCGCGTGCGGCGCCGACGTCGGGGTGGCCACCACCGGCGTGGCGGGCCCGGACCCGCACGACGGCAAGGACGTGGGGACGGTCTTCATCGGCGTCGCCACGGCCGAGGGCGCGACCTCGTTCGCGTACCGTTTCGAGGGGAGCCGGCAGGAGATCCGGGCGCTGGCGTGCGGCGCGGCCCTGGAGCGCCTGCTCGAAGCCCTGTCCCCGGCAAGCTACCGCGGGTAAAGTTGCCGGGAACAAAAGTCGATTCCGAATAGTTGTTACATTGTGTCGCCCGGGAATAAGGGTGGCGCCTAGGATGAAGTCATCACAACGTTCGCATTCAACCGCGGACCAGACATACGAGGGAGCAAGGCGATACAGATGGTAAAGCAGCCCGTATCCGTTAACGGCGTTGTCCGCTGGAAGGATGTGGGCCTCGCCGATCAGGCAAAGAGCGAACAGAAGGAGCGCAAGATGGTTGTACTTCGTCACGAAATCGGTGATGTCCTGCGCGATGTCCGCCAACGCCAAGGCCGTACCCTCCGCGAAGTCTCGCACAGCGCCCGAGTATCCCTGGGCTACCTGAGTGAAGTGGAACGCGGCCAAAAGGAAGCCTCCTCGGAGTTGCTTTCCTCGATCTGCTCGGCCCTCGACGTCCCGTTGTCCAGCATGCTCCGCGAAGTCAGCGACCGCGTCGCCGTGGCCGAGGGCGTCGCCGTCCCGGACACCGTGCCGCAGGAATTCGCCCAGCGCTACGGCCGTGACCTGGACCGTGAGCTCAACACCGAGCTGAACGACGAGCTGGCCACCGGCCTGCTCTCCGGGGCCCGCTAGGCCCGCCCCGCCAGCAAATCCAAGGAAAGGTCCCCGGCGCACCGCCGGGGACCTTTTCCGTGACCCGCGGCCTTGGCCCCGGCCTCCTGGTCCGGCGTGGAGGGGGCCTAGAGACCCTCGTCCCGCGGGAAGCCGTCGCGTTCGTAGCCTGCGTTGAGCCTCGCCATGTAGCCGGCAAAGGCCTCCAGCTCCTCGGCCGGCCACTCCGCCAGCCGCTCGCGGAAGACCTCGCGCCGCGCATCCTGGACCAGGTGCATTTTCTCCTCGCCTTCGGCCGTCAGGCTGATGGCCTGGGCCCGGCCGTCGAGCGGGTCGGCCTGCTTCGCTACCAGCCCGAGGCCCTCCAGGAATGCGACCTGCCGGCTCACCGAGGGCTTGCCGACGCCGATGCAGGACGCCAGTTCGGTCAGCCGGATGGGCCCCTTGGTCCGGAGCACCGAAAGCAGCCCGTAGGCGGCCGGCTCCATCTCGGGATGGACCTGCCGGGAGAGCCGCTGCGACATGGACCGGGCCCGCCGCCAGAGCAGGCTCAACTGGTGTTCGACGGCGGTCAGCGCCTCCTCCGCGGAGGCTTCGCCGGTCCCGGAATTCGGCGCCGGATCCGGGGCTGCATCGCGTGGGTTGCTCATAGCAACCATTCTAGGCTCCGCTCCCGTGAGAGACTTTACCGGTGAGAATCAGCGACTTCTGGCGGCTTATGGACGACGAGTTCGGGGCGGGGTATTCCCGCGTCCTCAGCAACTCCCTCGTGCTCGCGGGCGTGGGCGGGCGCACCGCGGAGCAGGCCCTCAGCGCCGGGGTGCCGCCCCGGCAGGTCTGGCTGGCGCTCTGCGATGTCCAGGATGTCCCGGCCGAACGCCGGCTCGGCCGGGACGTCAAGCCCCGGGACTAGGGCCGGCCCCGGCCCCGGCCGGGTCTGGGACTGCGGGTTCCCGCCTGACACGCCGCCCGATTGTTCGAATATCTGTTCGGGTCGGGCTATGCTTTTTTCAGAGCGTTTTCCACATAGACGACGACGGCGGCAACTTTGTCAGAGGCTGCCATTAGCGTCAGTGATGACATAACAACGGCCGAGACGGCCACTCTCCAGCGAGAAAGTATTAGAGGTGTGAACCATGGCCGCAGCCCCGGATCGCCAGAAGGCGCTCGACGCAGCGCTTGCCCAGATTGACAAGCAGTTCGGCAAGGGATCTGTCATGCGCCTGGGCGACGAAGTCCGTGCGCCCATCGAGGTCATCCCCACCGGCTCCATCGCGCTGGACGTGGCCCTCGGAATTGGCGGCCTGCCCCGCGGCCGCGTGGTGGAAATCTACGGTCCGGAATCCTCCGGTAAGACCACCGTCGCGCTGCACGCCGTCGCCAACGCCCAGCGCCAGGGCGGCATCGCCGCGTTCATCGACGCCGAGCACGCCCTGGATCCGGAATACGCCGCCAAGCTCGGCGTCGACACCGACGCGCTCCTGGTCTCCCAGCCGGACACCGGTGAGCAGGCGCTCGAAATCATGGACATGCTGATCGGCTCCGGCTCGCTGGACGTCATCGTCATCGACTCCGTGGCCGCCCTGGTGCCCCGCGCCGAAATCGAAGGCGACATGGGTGACAGCCACGTCGGCCTGCAGGCCCGCCTGATGAGCCAGGCGCTGCGTAAAATCACCGGCCGGCTGAGCCAGACCAAGACCACCGCCATCTTCATTAACCAGCTGCGCGAAAAGATCGGCGTGTTCTTCGGTTCCCCGGAAACCACCACCGGCGGCAAGGCGCTGAAGTTCTACGCCTCGATCCGCATCGACGTCCGCCGCATCCAGACCCTCAAGGAGGGCGCGGACTCCGTCGGCAACCGGACCAAGGCCAAGATCGTCAAGAACAAGATGGCCCCGCCCTTCAAGATCGCCGAATTCGACATCATCTACGGCCAGGGCATCTCCCGCGAGGGCGGCATCATCGACATGGGTGTCGAGCACGGCCTGATCAAGAAGTCCGGCTCCTGGTTCACCTACGACGGTGACCAGCTGGGCCAGGGCATGGAGAACTCCCGCCGCTTCCTGCGCGACAACCCGGAACTCGCCGCCGAACTCGAACGCCTGATCAAGGAAAAGCTCGGCGTCGGCGTCAAGGCCGCGGACCCGGAGGAATCACCGAAGCTGAAGGCTGTTGACGGCTTCTAACAGCCGGGCCTCCGCCGCACGACGCCGCAAGGGGTCAGGATTCCCGTCCCGGAATCCTGGCCCCGGCGTCGTTGACGGCCCCGGAGACCCCGGCCCGTTCGCCCCGCCGGCTCCGCCGGCACCGGAGCAGGATGCCGACGCGGATCCCGCCGCCGTCGCCCGCGCCGTGGTGCTGCGGCAGCTGACCAACTCGCCCAAGAGCCGGCTGCAGCTCTCCCGCAAACTGGCCGAGCGCAACATCCCCGAGGACATCGCCGAGGCCGTCCTCGACCGCTTCGAAGAGGTCCGCCTGATCGACGACGCCGAGTTCGCCGACCTGTGGGTCCGCAGCCGAGCACAGACGCGCAAGCTTGCCAAGGGCGCCCTCCGCCGCGAGCTGGCCGAGAAGGGCATCGACCAGGAGACGGCCGCCGGCGCCCTGGAACAGCTCAGCGACGAGGATGAGGAAGCCGCGGCCCGGGAACTCGTGGAGCGCAAGCTGCGGAACGCCCGGGGCCTGGAAGACCGCGCGGAGCGGGACAAAACCGTCCGCCGGCTGGCGTCGATGCTCGCGCGCAAGGGCTACCAGCCCTCGCAGGCCTTCCGGATCGTCGGCGACGTCGTGGATGCCGCCCGCCAAGACGCGGACGCGGACTGACACGCGATCCGCTTCCCGCGAACCCGGCCACGCCGAACCGGTACCCTTAACAGGTGAGTTTGACCATTCCTTCCCCAGCCCCCGGGCCAGCCCCGTCCGCGGATGAGGCCGCCCCGGCCCGCACCTACCAGGTGCGGACCTTCGGCTGCCAGATGAACGTGCACGATTCCGAGCGGATGTCCGGCATGCTCGAGGCGGCCGGGTACGTCCGCTCCGACGGCGAGCTGGCCGACGTCGTCGTCTTCAACACCTGCGCGGTGCGGGAAAACGCCGACAACAAGCTCTACGGCAACCTCGGCATCCTCCGCCCGGTGAAGGAAGCCCACCCGGGCATGCAGATCGCCGTCGGCGGCTGCCTGGCGCAGAAGGACCGCGAGACGATCCTCAAGAAGGCCCCCTGGGTCGACGCGGTCTTCGGAACCCACAATGTCGGCGCCCTGCCCGCCCTGCTGGAGCGCGCGCGCCACAACGACGAGGCGCAGCTGGAAATCCTCGAATCCCTCGACGTGTTCCCCTCGACGCTGCCCACCAAGCGTGACTCCGTCTATGCGGGCTGGGTCTCCATTTCCGTCGGCTGCAACAACACCTGCACGTTCTGCATCGTCCCCGCCCTGCGCGGCAAGGAAAAGGACCGCCGGCCGGGGGACATCCTCGCCGAGATCCAGGCCCTCGTCGACGACGGCGCCATCGAGGTGACGCTGCTGGGCCAGAACGTGAACTCCTACGGCGTGGAGTTCGGCGACCGCCAGGCGTTCTCCAAGCTGCTGCGGGCCTGCGGCGAGATCCCCGGGCTGGAACGCGTCCGGTTCACCAGCCCGCACCCGGCCGCGTTCACCGACGACGTCATCGACGCCATGGCCGAGACCCCCAACGTCATGCCGCAGCTCCACATGCCGCTGCAGTCCGGCTCGGACAAGGTGCTCCGGGACATGAAACGGTCCTACCGGTCCACCAAGTTCCTCGGCATCCTGGACAAGGTCCGGGAGAAGATCCCGCACGCCGCGATCTCCACCGACATCATTGTCGGCTTCCCCGGCGAAACCGAGGAGGACTTCCAGGCCACGCTCGACGTCGTGGAAAAGTCCCGCTTCGCGACCGCCTTCACCTTCCAGTACTCCAAGCGGCCCGGCACCCCGGCCGCCGACCTCCCGGACCAGCTGCCCAAGGCCGTGGTGCAGGAACGCTTCGAACGGCTCACCGCCCTGCAGGACCGGATCGCCGCCGAGGAAAACGCCCGCCAGCTCGGCCGCCGCGTGGAGGTCATGGTTACGGCCCAGTCGGGCCGAAAGGCGGGGGAGACCCACCGCCTCTCCGGCCGGGCCCGGGACCAGCGGCTGGTGCACTTCTCCGTGCCGGCCGGCGCCGAAACGCCCCGGCCCGGAGACCTCGTGACCGTGACCATCACCGAGGCCGCGGCGTTCCACCTGGTCGCCGACCCGGCGTCGGCCGCGGATTACAGCCTGCGCCGCTCGCGCGCCGGCGACGCGTGGGACAGGTCCCAGGCCGATTCCTGCGGCGCCCCGGCACCCGGCGGAGCCAGAGCCGGAGCCAGTGCCAGGTCGGGCGGCACGTCCGGCGTTTCCCTGGGCATGCCGAGCCTTCCCGTCCGCGCCGGCTAGTCCGTGGCCGTTTCCACGCCCCCGGTTATCGCCGTCGTCGGACCCACCGGGTCCGGCAAGTCGGATCTCGCCGTGTCGCTGGCGCTGGCCCTCGAGGGGGAGGTCGTCAACGCCGACGCCATGCAGTTCTACCGCGGCATGGACATCGGCACCGCAAAGATCACCGAGGCCGAACGCCGGGGAGTGCCCCACCACCTCCTGGACATCCTCGACGTGACCGAAGAGGCCAGCGTCTCGGACTTCCAGCAGCAGGCCCGTGCCGTGATCGCGGACATCCACGCCCGGGGCAAACGGGCCATCCTGGCCGGCGGGTCGGGCCTGTACGTCCGCGCCGCCCTCGACGTGCTCGAATTTCCGGGCACGGACCCCGCCATCCGGCGCCGCCTCGAAGCGGAAGAGGCAACGGCCGGACTCGCACCCCTGCGGGCCCGGCTGGAACTCGTGGACCCGGTCTCCGCGGGCCGGCTGGGCGACGCCCGCCGGGTGATCCGGGCCCTGGAAGTGTTCGAACTGACCGGACGGCCCTTCAGCTCCTTCATGCCGTCCCGCGAGTACTTCCAGCCGGCGGTCCAGATCGGGCTCGAGGTGGACCGGGACGAGCTCCGGGAACGCCTTGCCGCCCGCGTCCACACGATGGTGCGGCAGGGGCTGCTGGCGGAAGTGGAGCGCCTCGACGCCGCGGGGCTGCGGCGCGGCCGGACCGCCTCACGCGCCCTCGGCTACGCGCAGTTCCTCAAGGTCGTGGACGGCGAATCGGAGCTGGAGCAGGCCGCGGAAGAGACCATCGTCGCGACCCGCCAGTTCGCCCGCCGCCAGCTCACCTGGTTCCGCGCCGACCCGCGGATCAGCTGGCTGGACTGGCAGGACCCGGCGCTGCCGGCGAAGGCGGCCGCGCTCTGCCGTTGAGGACGGCCGCTGGTCCCCCTGCCGCCCCAGCCGACGGGGCGGGTGTCACGGTTTCCGTCCGGGTGCGAAACGGACGGTAACCTTGGAGCATGGACGAAACCCTTGCCGCGGCCGCTGACCACCACGCCGCCGGAGACGCTGCCGGACTCGGCGGCCTGAACTTCTCGAAGGGCCATGGGACCGGCAACGACTTTGTCCTGATCGCCGACCCGCACGGCGCCCTCTCCCTCACCCCGGAGCAGGTCGCGGCGCTCTGCGACCGGCACCGCGGCATCGGCGGCGACGGCCTCATCCGCGCCGTCCCCTCGCGGCTGCTTCCGGAAGGCCAGCGGCTGCTCGCGGAACACCCCGCGGCCGAGTGGTTCATGGACTATCACAACGCTGACGGGTCACTTTCGGAGATGTGCGGCAACGGCGTCCGCGTCTTCGTGCACTTCCTCATCAATGAGGGCCTCGTGGACCTGCCGGCGGGCGAGTCCCTGACCATCGGAACCCGCGGCGGCGTGAAGACCGTGGTCCGCACCGCGGCCGGCTACGCCGTCGACATGGGCCCCTGGGAGTTCATCTTCCCGGGCGAGGCCACCGCCCGCGCCATGGACTCGCTGGTCAGCGCCGACGGACTGGAAGTGGCCAGGCCCGCGCTGTCCGTGAGCATGGGGAACCCGCACACCGTCGTCGCGCTGGCCGAGCTCGCCGAGCTCGACGCCACGCAACTGTTCAAGGCTCCGCGGGTGGACCCCGCACCGCCGCACGGCACCAACGTCGAGTTCGTCGTGCCGTCCGAACCGCTCGTTCACGACGGCGTCGGGACCATCACCATGCGCGTGCACGAACGGGGAGTGGGGGAGACCCTGTCCTGCGGCACCGGTGCCTGCGCCGCCGCCGTCGCGATCCGGCACTGGGCCGGCCAGGGGGCGCCGGACAGCTGGAACGTCACGGTGCCCGGCGGCGTCGTCGGCGTGAAGTTCTTCCAGGCCGCGGACGGCCACGAGCACGTGGAGCTCAGCGGCCCCGCCGTGATCGTCGCTAGCGGGACGCTTTCCTGACCCGCAGGATGCGGAAGGATTTTGACGTGCTCTCGCGCGTCACGGTGAAGCTGCTGTCCAGCTCCGCCGCGAGCCAGCGCTGAAGCGAATCCGAGCCAAGGTTTTTCTGCACCACCAGCCAGGCCGAACCGCCCGGGGCCAGCCGGGGCAGCCAATGGAGCAGCAGGGCGTGGAGTTCGTCCTTGCCGATCCGGATGGGCGGGTTGGACCAGATCGTGTCGAAGCGCAGCCCGGGGTCCACGTCCCCGGGAGCACTGGCCGTGACATTCTCCAGCCCCAGCAGGGCAGCGTTCTCATTGGTCAGCGTCACGCAACGCTCATTGACATCCACGGCGAAGACCCGCGCATGCGGCGCCTTCAGCGCCATGGTCAGCGCGATCGGCCCCCAGCCGCAGCCGATGTCCAGCAGGTTTCCCTGCGGCGCCGGGGCAGGGACGTCCGCGAGCAGGACGGCGGTTCCCTTGTCGATGCCGTCCGGGCTGAAAATCCCTGAGGACGTCTGCAGCGTCCGCTGCGCGCCGGCAAGCTCCACGGTCAAGGGCTTGCGGGTGAACGGCCCTGCCGGCTGGGCGCTGAAATAGTGTGCGGACTCCATAACTGGCCAGATTAGTTGGCCGTCCGGCGCAATGGGAAACCGGCCAGCACGCGCCGGGTACCCGCCGGGGACCCGGCGGGGACACGCGCCAACGGCCGGTCCTGGGCAGGGGCCTGGTCTGCTAACGTTAAAGACATGTTCCTGAACTTCAAGTAGCCGGCACGGGCCTTCTTCACCGCAAGTCCCGTCCCCGCAGCGACGCAGGTAGTTACCTTCCGCTCAGTGCGCCCCGTGATTCCCTTTGATTGGATCCACTCGCTGGCGCCCGAACCTTGGAGTTTGGCAGTGCTCACGCGAGCCCGGCCGGGCGGACAGTCTCTCCCTCCCCAGGGCGCCAACGCGCCTGTTCCCCCCTTTCCCAGCGCTTCTTCCCGGAGCACCGCCCAGCCCGCGGCACCGCAGCCGCCGGGCACGCCAGGAGGCACGGATGACCAACAGTCGTCAGCCCAGCGCGAATACCGCGCCACAAAGCACCGAACCGCACTATTCTGGAATAGCACACCCTTCAAAGGAGACCATGACCAGTCAGCCCAACACCGGACCCGATTCAGCCGATCAGGACATGAGCCCTGCGGAAATCCAGGCTGTTATCGACCGGATCCTCTCCAAAGACGCCCCCGCTCCGAAGGCCGGACCCGGCGTCGGACACCCCGGCGAGTCCAGGGCGGTGTTCGGCAAAGCCCAGGCCATCTCGCGGCTGGATGAGGAACACGGCAGCTACGACGGCGACCAGCAGGATCTTGAGGAGCGCCACGCGCTGCGCCGGACCGCCGGCCTGTCGACGGAACTCGAAGACGTCACCGAGGTCGAATACCGCCAGCTGCGCCTCGAACGCGTCGTGCTCGCCGGACTCTGGACCGAAGGGACCCTCGCCGACGCCGAGAACTCCCTGCGCGAACTCGCTGCCCTCGCCGAAACCGCCGGCTCCGAGGTCCTCGACGGACTCGTCCAGCGCCGCCAGAAGCCCGACCCGGGGACGTTCCTCGGCTCCGGCAAGGCCCAGGAACTCAAGGCC
>CAVOQF010000010.1:0-5840 GCA_963698285.1 uncultured Actinomycetota bacterium
GAGACGCTCCCCTTCTCCCATCGATTGCTCCGTAGACGCCGTTTTCAGGCCTCATAACGGCGTTTACGGAGCAACCGACGTTTGAAGTGCGGGCGCCGGCGGGCTGACAGCCGTAGCGTTGCGTGACGCGGCGCGAAGCCAACCTTGCGGTGGACGCGCAGGGTCAGCAGGATGAAAGGACCGGCTTGGGGGCAGGGCAAGGAGGCGGACCGCTGATGGACGACCAGTACACAACAGAACGCGACAATTTCGGCAGGCTGCTGGCGGACCGGCAGGTCTGGCGGCAGGCGACTTCGATCGCGGCCGCCGGCGAACTGACCGCCCGGTGGCTGGAGGGCCGGAGCCAGTACCAGCCCGGCACGTTCACGCCGGGCATTGACGCGGAGACCGAGGCGATCGCCGGCGAACTGGCGGCGCTCAACCGGAACGGGCTGTTCACCAAGGAATCGCAGCCCGGACTTCACGAGGCAAGCATCGCCCAGCGGGCCTACGTGACCGGGTTCTGCACGCCGGAGTCGGCCGGCAGCCTGCTGGAGCTCTCGGCCCGGACAGACTTCGTGACGGTCGCCCACGCGCCCGGCGAGATGAGCCGCGCGTCGATTCCCGTGACCCTGCAGGACACCGAGATCGTCACGGTCCTGGGAACGAGCGAGAGCCCGATCGAAGCGGACCAGCTCAAGGACTGGTCGGCCGAGGCCAACGAATCGCTCGCCCTGGTGCTGGCCGAGTCCTGGTATGTCGAGATCCTCGACCCGGTCTGGGGGCGCGACGGCGAGCTCTTGGCGGCGGTGCTGGAGGCGCTGACGTCGGGGTGACCCGCCGACGGCTGCCTGGCGGGCAGTCCGCGGGTTCCGTGCCGGCCGCCCAAACAACGAGCATGCCCAGTCCTGTGCCCAAAGGTTGGGCATAGTGGCATTATGTCCACCCGCAGGCCCTGGCACCGGACATGTCCCAGCACTACCCGATCATCGCCAGCACGGCCCCGGCCGCGACGACACCGCCGGTTTCGGCGCGGACGTCGGTCACCGTCCCGTCACGGTGCGCAACAACCTGGGTTTCCATCTTCATCGCTTCCAGCACGACGACGGGTTCCCCCGCCGCGACCCCGGCGCCCGGCTCGACGAGCCACTTCACCACTGTCCCGGCCATGCCGGCGCGCAGTTCCGCCGGATCCGATGAGCCGGGAATGTCGCCGTCGGACCTTGCCCCTTGCTCGCCCTTCAGCGAAACCCCGGCTGGTAGCCGGCCGGAAAGCGACCAGCCGTCCAGCAGTTCGGCCGGGAGTCCGACGGCGAGGCGCTTGCCGTCGACCTCGACCGTGATGGTGCGGCGTTCGCCGTCGGGCGCCGTGGTGCTGTAGCCGGGGTCGGCGGCGATGGAGACACTGTCCGCGAAGTCGGTCTCGATCCAGCGGGTATGGATGCCCAGCCCGGTCTCGGAGGTGAAGTCCGGGGACGCCAGCACGGCCCGGTGGAACGGCAGCACGGTGGCCACCCCGGTGATTCTGAGCTCCGCGAGGGCGCGGCGGGCCCGGCGCAGCGCCTGCTGCCGGTCCGCGCCGGTGACGATCAGTTTGGCCAGCAGCGAATCGAACTGCGGCGGGACGAACGAGCCGGAGCGGACCCCGGAGTCGAGCCGGATCCCCGGGCCGGTGGGGCCGGAGAACTCCTCCACGGTGCCGGGCGAGGGGAGGAAGCCGCGGCCCACGTCTTCGGCGTTAAGCCGGAATTCGAAGGAGTGCCCGCGGGGCGCCGGGTCCTCGGTGAAGCGCAGGGGCTCCCCCGCGGCGATGCGGAACTGCTCCTGGACCAGGTCGATTCCGGTGGTCTCCTCGGTGATGGGGTGCTCCACCTGCAGGCGCGTGTTGACTTCCAGGAAGGCGACCGTGCCGTCGGCGGCGACGAGGAACTCCACGGTGCCGGCGCCGGAGTAGCCGGCCTCCCGGCAGACGGCCTTGGACGCCTGGTAGATCTGGCGCCTTTGTGCGTCGGTGAGGAACGGCGCCGGGGCTTCCTCGACGAGCTTCTGGTGCCGGCGCTGAAGCGAGCAGTCCCGGGTCCCGACGACGACGACGTTCCCGTGGGTGTCGGCCAGGACCTGGGCCTCGACGTGGCGGGGCCGGTCCAGGTAGCGCTCCACGAAGCACTCGCCGCGGCCGAAGGCGGCGACGGCCTCGCGGATGGCGGAGTCGAAGGCTTCCTCGATTTCCTCGAGCGCACGGACCACTTTCATCCCGCGGCCGCCGCCGCCGAAGGCTGCCTTGATGGCGATCGGCAGGCCGTGCTGCTCGGCGAAGGCCCGGGCTTCCGCCGCGGAACCGACGGGCCCGTCGCTGCCGGCGACGAGGGGTGCCCCGGCCCGGACAGCCGTTTCGCGGGCGGTGATCTTGTTGCCGAGCAACCTGATGGCGTCGGGCGCGGGTCCGATCCAGGTCAGTCCGGCGTCGAGGACCGCCTGGGCGAAGTCGGCGTTCTCGGACAGGAAACCGTACCCCGGATGGACCGCGTCGGCGCCGGATGCGGCCGCCGCTTCCAGCAGTTTGGGGATGTTCAGGTACGTGTCCGCGGGCGAGTTGCCGCCCAGGGCGAACGCCTCGTCCGCGGCGGAGACGTGCACCGCGTCGGCGTCGATGTCGGCGTAGACGGCGACGGACGCCAGCTGGGCGTCGTCGCAGGCCCGGGCGATCCGGACGGCGATTTCGCCGCGGTTGGCGATCAGGACCTTGCGCATCAGTTACTCACTTCGTGTTCGGCGGCGGTGTGTTCGGCGGGGGTGTGTTCGGCGGGGCCGGGCTCAGCCCAGCGGAAGCGGATGGTGCCGCCGATCGGGACCTGCGCGGCGAGGTCCAGCTGCGAGTCGACGACGACGGCGATCACCGGGTAGCCGCCGGTGATCGGGTGGTCGGCCAGGAAGAGCACGGGCAGGCCTTCGGGCGGAACCTGCAGCGCACCGGCGACGGTTCCCTCGCTGGCCAGTTCCCCGTCCCGGGTGCGCTGCAGCGGGGCTCCGTCCAGGCGCATGCCCACCCGGTTGGACTGCGGTTTCACCTGCCACTCCTGGCGCGGTGAGGGACTCCAGCGCCTCGGCGTCGAACCAGTCCGCACGCGGGCCGGGCACGACGTCGAGCACGGTCACCCCGGTGCCGGGGAACTCGGGTTGCAGTTCCGGATTCCCGACGACGCCGGACTCGGAGTCGCCGCCGGAGGCCAGGAGCTGCCCGGCGGCCAGCGGCGCGGGGCCGATCCCGGACATGGTGTCGGTGGACCGGCTGCCCAGGGTTTGCGCCGCATCCACGCCGCCGCGCACCGCGAGGTAGCTGCGGAAGCCGCTCTCCGGGGCACCGATGCTGAGGGTCTCGCCGTCGAGCAGGGCGAACGGGGTGGCCATCGGGACGGTGCGGCGCCCCGGCTCTGCCTCGAGGCCTGCCGGGGTGGTGATGGCCAGTTCGGACGGCGCCCCGGCAACGGCCAGGACCTGGTCCCCGACGGCCTGGACCGTGAGTCCGCCGGCGACGGTCTCGATCGCCACTGCCCGGCTGCGCCGGCGCGTTCCCGACCAGCCGGTTGGCGCGGCGCAGCGAGCCGCGGTCGAGGGCGCCGGACGCGGAGACGCCGAGGCCGGAGTGGCCGTGGCGTCCCAGGTCCTGGATCAGGCTCTGCAGGCCGGGCGAGGCGATCCGAAGCCCGGAGGCCACCTCCGGCGCGGGGACTTCGGCGCCTGTTTCGGGTGCCAGCGACACGGTCTCGCGGACCGCGCGGAACTGGATCCGGGCACCCGGGGCGGCCAGGGCAGGCTGCTCGCGGTCCAGGTCCCACATCCGGGCGGAGGTGCGGCCGATCAGCTGCCAGCCGCCGGGCGAGCGGCGCGGGTAAACGGCGGAGTAGCTTCCGGCCAGCGCCACGGATCCCGCGGGTACGGCCGTACGCGGCGAGCTGCGGCGGGGAACGTTGAGGGCCTCGTTTTCCCCGACGAGGTAGCCGAAACCGGGTGCGAAGCCGGCGAAGGCCACGGTCCACGGCTGGCCGGTGTGGGCGGCGATCACGCCGTCGATCCCGAGGCCGGTCAGCTCCGCAACTTCGGCGAGGTCCTCGCCGTCGTACACGGTGTCGATGACCACGAGGCCGCCGTCGCGCCGCACCGGGTCGGTGAGGTCGAGCTTCAGCAGCTGCGCGGCGATCCGGCGGGCGGCGGCGGGCGAGTCGGCCGTGACCATAACGGTCTGCGCGGCGGCCAGGACGTCCAGCTGCCCGGGCAGCGGGTGCTCAAGGAGCAGTGCCTGCAGCGCCAGCACGCCCGGCGTGCCGGTGAGTTCGGCGAGCACCGCCCGGGTGCCCACGGCCCGCACCGCGTTCACCTTGTGGACGGCCTCCTGCCGCGCTGCCACCGTATCCATTGCTGCCTCCATGTTTTGGACCGTCTCCAGGGTTCGCTCCGCCTAGGCGCGGGCTTCCTGCAGCAGGCGCTCTTCCTCGCTGGTCTGCGGGTTCCGGCCGATTGCCAGGCCGACCACGGTCACCACAGCGGACACCGCGAGGTAGCCGGCAATCAGGAACCAGTTGCCGGTGGCGGCGTAGAGCGCGGTGAAGATGAGCGGGGCGACGGCGCCGCCGATCACGCCGGCCAGGGTGTAGGCCAGCGAGCTGCCGGCGTAGCGCAGCCGGGCGGGGAACTGCTCGGTGATGTAGGCGGCCTGCGGCCCGTACATGAAGGCGTGGAACGCCAGGCCGATCACGACGCCGATGGTCAGCATGAGCACGGACTTGCCCTGGATCATGAGGAAGAACAGCGGTATGTAGAGGGCCGTGCCGACGGCGGCGATGCCGTAGACGAGGCGGCGGTTGAAGCGGTCCGTCAGTGCGCCGGCGGCCGGGATCAGGGCGAGCTGGAAGGCGGAGCCGATCAGGATGGCGCCGAGGACGTTGCCGGTGGTCATGCCCAGCTGCTTGGTGGCATACAGGGCCACGAAGACGGTGAACAGGGAGTACAGCACGTCGGGGCAGATGCGCGACAGGGCGGCCGCCACCAGGGCGCGGGGTTCCTTCGTGAAGACCTCCTTGATGGGGGCCTTGGGCGCCTCGCCGTGGGCCTGGATGGCCTTGAAGACGGGGGTTTCCTCGAGCTTGAGCCGGATCAGGAGGCCGAAGACCACCAGCAGGGCGGAGGCCAGGAAGGCCACGCGCCAGCCCCAGGAGAGGAACGCCTCGTCGCTGAGGGTCGCGGCGAGCAGGGCCAGGACGCCGTTGGCCATCAGGTTGCCGGCCGGCGGGCCGATCTGGGCGGCCGAGGACCAGAATCCGCGTTTGCGGGCGTCACCGAATTCACTGGAGAGCAGGACGGCTCCGCCCCATTCACCGCCGACGCCGATGCCCTGCGCGAGGCGCAGCAGCACCAGGATCGCCGGGGCGGCGACGCCGATGGCGGAGTAGTCGGGCAGCACGCCGATGAGCACGGTGGCGACACCGATCAGCATCAGGGTGGCCACGAGCACGTGCTTGCGGCCGATCTTGTCGCCGAGCCGGCCGAAGACGACACCGCCGATGGGGCGGGCCAGGTAACCGACGGCGAAGGTGGAGAAGGACAGCAGCACGCCGACCAGCTCATCGCCCACCGGGAAGAAGATCTTGGGGAAGATCAGCGCCGATGCCACGGAGTAGATCGCGAAGTCGTAGTACTCCAGCGAGGTGCCGGTGAGGCTTGCGATGTAGGCCTTGAGGGCGCCGGGCGGCAGCTTCTTTTTGCTGCGCGCCGGAGCGGCCTGGTTCGGTGTGGTCATGATGTTCCTCCAGTTGCGGGTGGTGCCTGTGCTGGGTGGGGGTGCCTAGATAAAGGGGGCCGTGCCG
>CAVOQF010000011.1:0-161166 GCA_963698285.1 uncultured Actinomycetota bacterium
CTTGTGCACGACGTTGAGCTTCACCGCATTGCCGGGCGCCAGACCGCCGATGGTGGGGCGAGCTTGCGGCATCCTTCACCGACTCGCCGTTGACGGCGGTGACGACGTCGCCGGATTCGATGCCAGCCTTTGCAGCGGGACTTCCATTCTGCGGCTCGTCAACCATGGCGCCTTCCGCCTTCTTCAGGCCGAGGCTATCGGCGATGCCTTTCGTGACAGGCTGAACTGGACACCAAGCCAACCGCGCGTCACCATGCCCTTATCCTTGAGCTGGGCGACGACCATTTTCGCGGTCTAAGCGCGGGAATATCGAAGCCGATGCCAACCGAGCCGCCGGAGGGTGAGTAGATCGCGGTATTGACGCCTATCACATTGCCATTCATGTCGAATGCGGGCCGCCGGAATTGCCTTTGTTGATCGGCGCGTCGATCTGAATGTAGTCGTCGTAAGGACCAGAGCCAATGTCGCGGCCCTCCGCCGATACGATGCCGGCGGTCACCGTGCCGCCAAGACCGAACGGGTTGCCGACGGCCACGACCCAGTCGCCGATGCGCGGCGCCCGGTCTTCGAAAGTTCGACGTACGGGAAGCTGGATTTTCCGTCGACTTTGATGAGTGCGAGGTCAGTCTTGGGATCAGTGCCGATGACTTTAGCGGCGTAGACGGTGCCATCATCGGTCGTGACTTGAACAGACTTCGCGTGATCGACAACGTGATTATTGGTCACGGCATAGCCGTCAGGTGAAATGAAGAAACCGGAACCCTGGCCGGTGATCGGCCACGGCCGCCGCGCGGACCACCCTTCAGACCGGGGGGCATACCATCGGGTCCGCCAAAGCGACGGAAGAGCGCTCCATCGGCGAGCCCGGCTGGAACGGCGAGTTTTCGTCCTTGTTCGCGCTGTCGTCCTTTGCATCGCATTCTTGTCGCCATCGCGACCTTGACCGAGATCACCGACGGCTTCACGCGCTCGACGATGTCGGCGAAACCGATCGGCTGCTCGACCTTGCGGACCTCGTTGTTGACCTGCGCGTGCGCGCGGAGGTGAAGAGATCAGCCGGGGCATGCTGCGGGCCCAGGCCATAACCGGCGACGCCGAGGCCGGCGACGACAGAGGCCATCAGCGCATATTTGCGAGCCGAGAACAGCGAGCGGCGTCGGTGCCTGATGGACGGGAGGGAGGAAAGATCGGTGGGACGTTCGGTCATTGCTATTAAATCTCCAAGAGCGAGAATTAGGGCAGAAACATGGCGGTACGAGGGGCACAGGCACCTGACAAGGGAACATGGGGATTTCCGCCTTACGGCGCGCTGGCGGGGGAGTTAAACTTTTGTAATGGAGTGCGATGCTCGATGCGGCAGAATATCGCAGGCAAATGAAGGGGTCTAAGTGGACAAAAAACGGCGGACCGCGCCGGTTCCGCCAGACCCGGCCAGCGTCCCGATCATCAGTTCGCCCTGACGCTCAAGATGAAGCCGTCGACTTCCCTTTTCAGGGTTTCGGCCTGCTGCGAAAGATCGACCGCGGCATCCCGCGCATCGCTTGCCATGCGCCCGGTTTGGGAGGACGTCGAGGTGATCTGCACGATGCGCTCGGAGACATCGAGCGTGCCCCGCGCCGCGTCCTGGACGCTTCTAGAGATGTCCTGCGTCGCGTTGCGCTGTTGCGAGGTATCGAGTTCGATCCGGACATGATCTCGCTGATCTCGGCGATGGTGTTCGAGATGGCGTCGATCGCCTCGCGGGTGTCGCCGGTAATGCCCTGAATGCTCGCGACCTGGTTGGAGATTTCCTCCGTCGCCTTGCTGGTCTGATGGGCGAGATTCTTCACCTCGGAGGCGACCACCGCAAATCCCTTGCCGGCCTCGCCTGCCCGCGCTGCTTCGATCGTGGCATTCAGCGCCAGGAGATTGGTCTGCGAGGCGACCGCCTGCACCAGTTGAACCACGGTACCGATCTTTTCGGCGGCTTCCGACAGCGCGTGAATGGTATCGCGGCTCTTGCGCGCCTGGCCCGCGGCGCCTTCCGCGCGATGCGTGGCATCGCTGACGCGCCGGCTGATGGTGCCGATGGACGTCGTCATCTCCTCCGCGGAACTGGCAACTGTTCGGCACGCTGGAGTTGGCCTGGCTCGCGGCGGTGGCGACCGCATTGGCCTTGGCCGTGGTTTCGTTGGCGGCCTCCGACAGCGTCTCCGCGTTGCTCTTCAAGCGGACCGCGGATGACGCGACGCTCCGGACGACGCCGGCGACGAGGTGGTTGAACACCTTGATCTTCTCGTCGAGATAGCGGGAACGCTCGCCCTGGCGCTGTGCCTCGAGCAATTCGTGCTCGGTCAGGCGCTGCCGCTCGATGCCGTTGGTCTTGAACACCTCGAGAGCTGCGGCGAGAAGGCCGATCTCGTTGGCGCGGCCCAATCCTGGAACCGGGGTATCGTATTTCTGGTCGGCGACCTCGCGCATCGCGTGCACGATTGCCGAGAGCGGCCCCAAAATGCCGTTGCGAACCACGGAATAGGTCGTCAGGCAGACGGCCGAGGCGACCAGCGCGATGGCGACGCAGGCGATCAGGAAATAGGAGAATGCCGCCTGGGCCTGACGATAGATCTCAAGCGCGTGGTCCCGGCTCGTGCCGCTGAGCGCGCCGAATTCGTTGGAGAGGCTGGTGATCTCATTGTTGAGATAGAGGACCGCAATGAACCCCGTGCCTCCGCCGATGGCCAGCAAGAACAGCAGCGCCGCCACCACGGCTCCAACCAGGAAGCGGATCGTCAAATTGCTGTTGGAGAACATCATCGGCTCGGGCAGGACTGGAAAGGTGAGCCTGAAATTTTCAGACAAAGGTCAAGAATACATGAAGGCCCGACCGGCGACGGCGGTGCCGCCGACCTAGCAATCAGTCGCATTTTGCAATATTGGACTTCCGGTGGAGGTAACGTCAGGCGGACTTCTCCGGAGGCGTCTCACCCGCCATCAGCCGCCAGCCGCGCCTGCTCTTCCGCCGTCAATTTGGCGGCGGATTGTCCGTATCGCCGCGGCGGAACCCGCCGCCGCCGGCTATAGCGCCACAGCACGAAACCACCTCCGAGCAGCACCAGCGGCGGCACCAGCCACAGCAGCAGCGTGTGCGGTTCAGGCGCGGCTTCAGCAGCACGAATTCGCCGTAGCGCGCGACCAGGAAATCGATCACCTGGGTGTCGCTGTCGCCGGCGGCGATCCGCTCGCGCACCAGGAGCGCGCAGGTCGCGCGCCAGCGGCGCGTCGGAATTGTCGATCGACTGGTTCTGGCACACCATGCAGCGCAGTTCGCGCGACAGATCCGCGCGCCCGCGCTTCGATGCGCCGGATCGGGCAGCATCTCGTCGGGCTGCACGGCGTGCGCGGGCGCGGCGGCCAGCACGGCCAACGGCACAACGCGCAAGCGAGTGACGTGATTCATCCGCATCACTCCGCCGCCTGCAGGCCGCGGCATGGCCTTCGCGGGCTTCGGCGCGCCGACGCGCAGCCGCGGTCGGACAACGACAGCACGCCGCCGAACGCCATCAGCACCGGCGCCGACCAGATCAGCAGCACCAGCGGCTTGTGATAGATGCGCACCGCGATCGCGCCGTCGGCGGTGGCGTCGCCGAGCGAGACATAGAGCTGGCTCGCGCCGCGCGTCAGCAAGCGCGGCCTCGGTCGTCGACGATCTCGCGCGTGGCAAGTTGCGCTTCGACGGCGTCATCGCGCTGAGCAGCTGGCCGTCGGCTGACCGTGAACTGCGCGATCATTTCGCGGAAATTCGGCCCCTGCCGCTGCGACAGCCCGTCGAGCTTGACCTGATAGCCGGCGACCATGGTCACGTCGTTCGGCTTCATGGTGCCGATGATATTCGCTGTTCCAGGTGGTCTCGCAGACGATGCCGATCAGCGCGACGCCGACGCCGGCGTGCGCGAAGGCGGTGCCCCAGGTGGACCGCGGCAGGCCGCGGGCGCGTCGCATCGCAATGCCAAGAGGCATGCGAAATAGCATGGTGCGCTCGACGAGTTCGCTCAACGCGCCGGCGATGACCCATACTGCGAGCCCGATGGCGAGCGGCGCAAAGCTGCTGCCGCCGCGCGTCCACGCCCACAGCACAGCGATCGCGATCAGCGCCGCGATACCGGCGGCGGTCAGCCGCTGGGCGGCGCCGAGCAGGTCGCCGCGCTTCCAGGCGAGCAGCGGCCCGAACGGGACCGCGATCATCAAGGGCACGAACAGCGGCCCAAAGGTCAAATTGAAGAACGGCGCGCCAATTGTTCCGGCAGCCCGGGACGGGTCGCCGCGCCGACGAGCAGCTTGGCCCAGCCGGCGGCGGCGAGTTCCACCAGGACTCCCGCCGTTGCCTCATCCAGGTCGTGGGCGTCGTCGACGATCAGCAGGAGCGGTTTTTGGGTTGCACGCCGCTGCCCTTCCAGGTAGCTCCAGAAGATCCGGAGCACGGCCAGCTGGGACGTGGCGTCTTCCACGGGCAGGTCCACGATGAACGGCGCCAGAACGCCGTAGGGCACATGGCTCAACGCGGGACTGCCGTGCAGGCGCACCGGCGTCACCTGGCCGCGGAGCTCCGCGGCCACGGCCTCCATCAACCTCGACTTGCCGATCCCGTGGTCGCCCAGCAGCAGCACGGCGACGTGTGTGCCGCCCTGGAGGGCCTCCACCGCGGATCCCAGGTCATCGGAGCGTCCGGTCAGGACGCTGCTCTGCCCATCGCCGGGATCTGCCACGCGGAGCCTAGATGAGTCCAAGCAGATCACTCCGCGAGGACACTCCGAGCTTCGTGAATACCTGGTACAAGTGCCCCTCCACTGTTCGAACCGAGATGCCCACTTCCAGGGCGATGTCCTTGTTGGAAACCCCGTTGCCGGCAAGGGCGGCGATCTGCCGCTCCCGCTCCGTCAGCAGCGGCCCCTTGTTGCTCGGTACGACAGGCAGCGCCGGCACCGACTCGGACAAGGATTCCAGCATGCTGTGTGCGGCCGAGGCGCTGCCGGCGAGCCCGGCGGCCTTGGCGAAATCGAAGGCGAGCGCCGCGCACCTGGCCTGCACGGCGTCGAGCTCCAGGGCGGCGGCAAGTTCGGCCGCCTCGAGCATCGTCACGGCGTCCTTCTTGCGGCTGCCGACCGCCACCACGCGGGACAACTCCGCCAGCGGGCCCTGCCGCAGCCCGGCGATGTCTTCCAGGAACTGGAAGTCCTTGGCCGTGCCGTTGACGGTTGCGCCGAGCATGCAGATGCCGGCCAGGGTGTAGAGGCCGTTCCGGAAGTGCCGCTCGGCGGCATGGACCAGCCGGTCCTTCGCATCGGGATCACCCAGCCAGCGGGAAGCCATGTCCATGCAGAACTCGGCCGAGCTGCTGACCACGAAGCGTGCCGGCCCGTCCGCGGACCGTGCCCGGTCCAGGTAGACAGTGGCCTGCACCGAATTCCCCATTTGCGCATAGGCAAAAGCCGTAGCGGCGTAGGCCTGCCTCAGGGCGTGCAGGCTGGTCCTGACTTCGAGTTGGGCGATCGCGGCCAGGAGCGGGTCCAGGGCCAGGTAGCCGCGGCCGGCATACACATAGGCGAGGCCGACGGCGAGGTCCGTGGCGGCGCTGCCCGAGTGCAGTCCGTGCCCGGCCCGCCCGCTCGCGTCCTTGAGCATGTCGATGGCCTGGCGCCACTGGCCGGAGAGGAGCAGGACGTTGAAGGAACGCCAGGCGAAGTTTTCCCGGATCCGCGGCACGTTGGACCAGTCACCCAGTTTTCCGCCGATCTCGCGCATCAGCTGGCGGGCCTGGAGTTCCTTGCCGGTCAGGCACAGCGCTTCCATCAGGATGATCGAGGTGCGGAGCCGATGGACCGGGTCGATGGCGTCGGCGCCGTCGTCTGCGGCGGCGGCCGTGAGCCGGCCCATCATCGGCTCGTAGTCGCCGATGAAGGACAGGTAGTTGAACTCGCAAAGATCCAGGCACAAGCCGGCGCGGGCCAGGGCGTCCGGGGCGGCGGGCGCGTCGGTATCCGGGGCGGCGGGGGGTGCGCCGGCGGGTGCGCCGGCGTGGCGGAACTCCTCCAGCCGCAGCCGGGCCTGCCGGATCAGCTCGGGCACCTTCCCGCTGCGGCCCTCCAGCCAGGCCATGCAGTCGGCCTTGGCCGCGATCAGCTCGGCAAACTCCTCCGGGGCGAGCCGGTTGATCTGGGCATCGGAAATGTCGTCCAGCGCGGACATCGCCTGCAGCGGAAGTCCCAGCTGGAGGTACGCGGCCGCCTTCTGCAGCTGTCCCTCCGGCCATTCGGTGTCGCCGGGGCCGATGCTCCCGGCGCACTTGAGCGCGAATTTCGGGTCGAAGAGGCGGACGGCGGCCCGGGCGGACGCGAGCGCATGGGCCGGCGCCAGCTCGGCGTGGCAGTCGTGCGTCCACGCCGCGTAGGCGAGCAGGTCTTCCACGGTGAGTTCCCCCAGCTCGTGCTGCTGGTGGCCGGGCACCTTGTCGCGCAGCTCCAGCCGGCGCTCGACGCTGAGCCAGTTCCGCACGATGTCGCCCAGATAGCGGTCCCCCAGCGTCACGAAGTGCCGGTCGGTGCGGTCGACGACGATCTGTCCCGCGTCCTCGAGGTCCGCGATCAGCCCCGGACCGTACATTGTCGCCAGCCGTGACAGGGACATGCAGCGGGCGCAGGACAACACCTCGATCACTTCCCGGGCCTCGGGCGACTCCCGGGCGTACCGGGCCCTGACGATGTCCTCCAGGGCGGTCCTGCCGTCCAGCACCACCTCGTCGACCAGGGTCCACACCGAGCCGGACAGCACCAGGTTGCCGCGTTCGATCTGTTCGGAAACCACGGCCTGCAGGAGGGTGGGGCTGCCGCCGACCAGCTCGTGCATCTGGGATGCCAGGGCTGTCGACACCCGGTGCCCGAGTGCCGCCTGGAGCACGTCCCGGGTTTCGATCTCGGTCATGGTGGCGAGCCGGACCTCGGCCAGCTGCCCGGAGGTGATCAACCAGTAGAAGTCGGGCGGAAGGTCCGTGGCGCGCTGCGCGGTGGCGATGAGCCGGGCGGTGCCGGTCTGCAACAGGTTCAGCAGGACCCCGGTGCTCTGTTCGTCGAGGGCCCCGGCGTTGTCCAGCAGGATGACGCATTTCCGTCCCGCGGCGTCGTTGCGGATCAGCGAGGTGATGCCGTGCAGGATCGCGGTGGGCGATCCAAGTGAGCTCTGCGGGAGGCGGGCGAGGGTGAAGGCCAGGCATCCGTAGGGGGTGGCCGAGCCCGGTCCGGATGTTCGCAACTGGAGCGGGTAGACGTCGGGACCGAAGCCGGCGAGGGCGCTGCGTCCGACGAGGGATTTCCCCACGCCCCGGTCCCCGGTGATGACAACGCCCATGCTGTCGGGCGCGGTGAGGGCGTTCCGGACACGCTCGGCGTCGGCGCCGCGCGCCAGTCCGGACCACGCGTGTCTACTCACCGGCCCCGCGGCGTGCTGATCTCCGGCCGGCGCCAATGTAATGGAAACATTCCCCCAGCCCAGCGAATCCCTCGACATCTAGTTTCCTTTGCACCGCTTTGCGGACGGCAAACCCGTCACCGTCCGCCTAGAAGTAGCGTAGCCCTATCCCCCGACAAGAGAGTAGACAGATCATAACGGCAAGGCGGGACGCTTGGAAAGGAAACCGGGCCCCGGGTCCGGCGGCTACTGGGCCTTCGCGGGGTGGAACTTCTGCTGGGCCGGCTGGAGCCCGTCCCGCACGAGCGCTTCGACGGCGTCGGCGGCCGTGTCGATCAGGAACGGTAGTTCCTTCTTCTCTGCGGCGGCAAAGTCCCGCAGCACGAAATCGGCGGTGTCCATCCGGCCGGGGGGCCGGCCTACCCCCACGCGCACCCGCAGGTAGTCCTTGGTGGCCAGCGCCCGGGAGATGTCGCGGAGCCCGTTGTGGCCGCCTTCGCCGCCGCCGATCTTGAGTTTGACCGTATTAAAGGGAATGTCGATCTCGTCGTGGACGGCAATGACGTGGGCAGGATCGACGTCGTAGAACTTCGCCAGCGCGGAGACCGGCCCGCCGGAGACATTCATGTAGCTCAGCGGCTTGGCCAGCACCACCCGCGGGCCGCCGATGCCCAGCCTGCCCTCGAGGACCTGGGCCCGGGACTTGTGCGATTTGAACCCGCCGCCGACCCGGCCCGAGAGTTCATCGAGCACCATCTGGCCGACGTTGTGCCGGTTGTGGGCGTACTCGGAACCCGGGTTGCCGAGGCCTACGATCAGCCAGGTGTCAGTCATGGATCCATCCTTCTAGTGGGCGGGCCGGCGGCGGCGGGGGCGGAGACGACGGCGGCCGGGCCCCATCGGGACCCGGCCACCTGAGAATACGCCGGAATTACTCGGCTGCAGCCTCGGAGGTTTCTTCGGCTTCGGCGCCTTCAGCCGGGGCGGCCTCTTCCGTGGTCTCTTCTTCTTCGAGGATTTCGACAGCCTCGGAGATGTTCACGACCAGGGCGTCGGCGTCGGCGAGCAGCAGCGTGCCCTTCGGCAGCACGACGTCGGACGCGTGGATGTGCTCGCCGGCGGTGCGGCCTTCGATGCTGACCTCGACGGCGGTCGGCAGGTGGGTTGCCTCGGCCTCGAGCGAGATGGTGGTCATCTCGAGGTTGTGCACGTTGCCGGGGGCGAGTTCGCCGGTGACGTGGACGGGGACGTCGACGGTGACCTTCTCGCCCTTGCGGACGGTCAGCAGGTCGAGGTGCTCGATGATCTGCTTGATCGGGTTGCGCTGGATGTCCTTGACCAGGGCCAGGTGCTCTTCGCCGTTGATGTCCAGGGACAGCAGGGCGTTGGCGGTGCGGACGGCCAGGGTGGTGGCCTTGGCCGGCAGGGTGATGTGGATCGGCTCGGCGCCGTGGCCGTAGATGACGGCCGGGATCTGGCCGGCCATGCGGGCGCGGCGGGCGAAGCCCTTGCCGAATTCGGCGCGTACTTCTGCTGCGAGCTTCTGCTCAGACATGGGTATCTCCTCTGGGACGAACGGTGTTCAGCAAGGGCGGAGGTCTGTCAGCGACCTTCGACGCCGGGCGGCAGGGCCGCCCTTCAGAAGGGAGATTCAGACCCAGTCGATAACGGAGACCAGCGTTCCGGCTGTGTAGGCCGGCGCTCTCCCTCGCCAAGGTATCGGATCGAGTTTAGCAGTGCCGGGCCCCGTCGCGAAAACGGGGCCCGGCAGGACGGCTGCTAGGCGTTGCCGTCGAAGAGGCTCGTGACGGAGCCGTCGTCGAACACTTCGCGGATCGCGCGGGCGATCAGCGGCGCGATGGACAGCACGGTGAGCTGCGGGAAGTGCTTGCCCGCGGAGATCGGCAGCGTGTTGGTGACGACGACCTCGCGGGCGCCGGACTCGGCCAGGCGCTGCGAGGCCGGGTCGGAGAACACCGCGTGGGTCGCCGCGATGATGACATCCTTGGCGCCGGCGTTCTTGAGCACCTGGACGGCGCCGGAGATGGTTCCGCCGGTGTCGATCATGTCGTCGATCAGCACGCAGGTGCGGCCCTCGATCTGGCCCACGACGGTCTTGGAGACGGCCTGGTTGGGCACGGTGAGGTCGCGGCTCTTGTGCACGAAGGCCAGCGGGGCGCCGCCGAGGCGCTCGGCCCACTGTTCGGCGACGCGGACGCGGCCGGTGTCCGGGGACACGACGGTGATGTTGTCCGAGCCCACCCGGGTGCGGATGTAGTCGGCGAGCAGCGGGATGGCCATCAGGTGGTCCACGGGGCCGTCGAAGAAGCCCTGGATCTGCGAGGTGTGCAGGTCCACGCTCATGATCCGGTCGGCGCCGGCGGTCTTGTACAGGTCCGCGACCAGGCGGGCGGAGATCGGCTCGCGGCCGCGCCCCTTTTTGTCCTGGCGGGCGTAGGGGTAGAACGGCGAGACCACGGTGATGCGCTTGGCGGAGGCCCGCTTGAGCGAATCGATCATGATCAGCTGCTCCATGAGCCAGTTGTTCAGCGGGGCCGGGTGTGCCTGGATGACGAAGGCGTCGGTGCCGCGGACGCTTTCGCCGGCCCGGACGTAGATCTCGCCGTTGGCGAAGTCGTAGGCGTCCAGCGGCAGCAGTTCGGTGCCCAGCTCCTTGGCGATCTCGCGCGCCAGCTCCGGGTGTGCGCGCCCGGCGGCAAGTACCAGCTTCTTCTCGCCGTGTGCCGTAATTTCGCTCATATTTGCTAGCCCTCTTCTGTTGGTGCCGGAGTAGTGGAGGATGTCGGGGTCGCGGCGGCCGCTTCGGCCAGCGCGGCGGAGACGGAGCCCGGACGGTTTGCCGCGACCCAGCCCTCGGAGTTCCGCTGCTTGGCCAGGGTCAGGGCCAGGGCGCCGGCGGGAACGTCGTTGCGGATCACGGCGCCGGCGCCGCTGTACGCGCCGTCGCCGACCCGGACCGGGGCCACGAACACGGTGTTGGAGCCGGTGCGGACGCCGGAGCCGATCACGGTGCGGTGCTTCTTCTCGCCGTCGTAGTTGGCCGTGATGTTGCCGCAGCCGATGTTGGTGTCTTCGCCGATCTCCGCGTCGCCGGCGTAGCCGAGGTGGGAGAGCTTGGAGCCGCGGCCGATCGTGACGTTCTTCGTCTCGTAGAACGCGCCGATCTTGCCGGTCTCGCCCAGGACGGTGCCCGGACGCAGGTAGGTGAAGGGGCCGACGGTGGACCGGGCGCCGATGGTGGAGCCGGAACCGTGGGTGCGGACCACCTTGGCGCCCTCCCCCACCTGGACGTCGGTCAGGGTCGTATCGGGGCCGACGACGGCGTCGCGCGCCACGGTGGTGGCGCCGTGCAGCTGCGTGTTGGGCAGCAGGCGGACGTCTTCGTCGAGCGTCACGGTGGCGTCGATCCAGGTGGTGGCGGGGTCGACGACGGTGACGCCGGCGCGCATCCAGGCCTCGACGGTCCGGCGGTTGTGCTCGGCGCCGAGGGCGGAGAGCTGGACGCGGTCGTTGGCGCCCTCGACCTGCCAGCGGTCCTCGGTCACGACCGCGGCGACGCGGCCGCCGGCGGCGCGCGCCAGGGCGAGGACGTCGGTGAGGTACTTTTCGCCCTGGGCGTTGTCGGTGGTGACGTGGGCCAGCGCGTCCCGCAGCACGGCGGCGTCGAAGGCGTAGATCCCGGAGTTGATTTCCCGGATCCCGCGCTCCGCGTCGCTGGCGTCCTTGTGCTCGCGGATGCCGGTCACGGTGCCATCCTCGGCGCGGAGGATGCGGCCGTAGCCGGTGGCGTCGTCGAGGACGGCCGTGAGGACGGTGACGGCGTTGCCGTCCGCCTCGTGGGCGGTGACCAGTTCGGCGAGCAGCCCGCCGGTCAGCAGGGGGACGTCGCCGTAGGTGACGACGACGGTTCCGTTCAGCGGTCCCTGGAGCCCGTCGAGGGCCTCAAGGGCGGCCTCGACGGCGCGTCCGGTGCCGGGAACCTCGTCCTGGTCCACGATCAGGGCCTGCGGATCGAGCGCGGCGATGTGCGCGGCGACCTGTTCGCGTTCGTGCCGGACCACGACGGCCAGCTCGCGCGGATCAATGGCACGGGCGGCGTTAAGCGCGTGCCCGACGAGCGAGCGCCCGCCGATTTCGTGGAGGATCTTGGGGGTACGGGATTTCATCCGGGTACCGGCACCTGCAGCAAGGACAATAACGGCGGCGGGGCCGGTGTTCTCGGGGCTCACGTACGGGCTCTCCTTGCTCAGTGGCCTGACTCAGTGCCGCTGCTCGGTCGGTCTCGGTTGACCCGTGGGCGACAGCCAGGTGGTTTACCTCGTTGCCGGCTCCGCGCGGCCGTGCCGGACCGCATTCCGGTCGCGGCATCCTCTTCATCCTACTGGACTCCCGCCGGCCCCCGCCCGCCGGGCTGGTTCCTCCGGGCTGCTCCGGCCGCGGCAGCCCGCGGCAGCGCGGCAGCCCGCGGCAGCCCGCGGCAGTTCCGCCCATAGGACTCGAACCTATACTCCACGGCTCCAAAGGCCGGGGTGCTGCCATTACACCAGAGCGGACCATGCTCAGGCGTCACGCCTGTGGCACAAGAGACAATTCTGCCACGAAGGACCTTGCTCGTGCGACTCAATGCCCGGCAGGCCGGGCGGGCCGGGCCGGCGTACCGGGCCCGTCGCCCGGCGTGCCGGGGCCGGGCCGGGGCCGTAGGGCATGATGGTGCTGTGAGCAAGAGCGCAGGCGTGTCCGGAGGGGCGGACCACCACACCGGCGGGCCGGTGCGGTCCCCCGTCCACATCCCCAGGACCCGGATGACCGGATCCCAGCGGCGCAGCCAGCTGATCGGCGTCGGCCGGGGCCTTTTCGCCCTTCGCGGCCTGGACGGGACGACCATCGAGGAGATTGCCTCCGCCGCGGGTGTTTCGAAGCCGGTGATCTACGAGCACTTCGGCTCCAAGGAAGGCCTGTACACCCAGGTTGTGGAGTTTGAGTTCCGGATCCTGCTGGGCTCCATCAACGACGCCCTCTCCGCGGAGGCCAAGCCGCGTGTCCTGGTCGAGCGGGCCGCCCTGGCGCTGCTGGGCTACATCGAGGACCGCACCGATGGCTTCCGCATCCTGATGCGCGATGCCCCGCCGTCGCAGCCCGAAGGCGCGTTCTCCACCCTGCTCTCGCAAGTCACGGCACGCGTCGAGTACATCCTGGCCGACGAGTTCGCCCGCCGCGGCTTCAGTTCGGCCGACGGCGCCATGTACGCCCAGATGCTGGTCGGCATGGTCGCGATGACCGGCCAGTGGTGGCAGGACAGCCGCACCCCGGACAAACGCGAGGTCGCCGCGCACCTGGTGAACCTCGCCTGGAACGGCCTGACCGGCCTGCGCAAGGAACCGGACCTCAAGAGCGAGGACTAGGTCCGCCACCGCGGCGGCGCCGTGGCCCATCCGAGGGACATGCCCATCCGCCCCCGCCCCGACCAGTTCAACCCGAGGGACATGCCCATTCCTGGCGGCGTGCAGTGGACATATAGGCACTATGTCCATTCCTGAGCCTGCCCGCCGGGCATGTCCCTTGGTCCCGGAAAGCGGGAACGGACATGCCCATTCCTGGAGGTGCAAACGGGACATGTCCAACCGGCCCGGACCAGTTCAACCCGAGGGAGATGCCCGTCCCTGAACCTGTCCGTTGGGCATGTCCCTTGGTCCCGGAAAGCGGCAACGGACATGCCCATTCCTGGCTGCGTGCAGTGGACATATAGGCACTATGCCCATTCCTGAGCCTGCCCGCCGGGCATGTCCCTCGGTCCTGGAGACCGGGAAGGGACATGCCCATTCCTGAGCCTGAACGCTGGGCATATCCCTTGGTCCTGGAGATCAGGAAAGGATGTGCCCATTCCTGAGCCTGAACGCTGGGCATGCCCATCGGTCCGGCCGCACGAGGGGCATGTCCACGGGCGCGCGGCGCCGGCGTCGGGAGCCTACTCCCCGAGGACCTCGAGGGCCTCGAGCCACTCCAGTTCGAGGGCTTCGCGTTCGGCGGCGAGTTCCCGGAGCCGGGCGTTCAGGGCAGCCAGCTCGTCGAACTTGGAGGCATCGCCGGCTCCGGCTGTCATTTGGGCGTGGATCTTGTCTTCCTGCTGCTGGAGCTTGCCCAGCTGCCGGTCGATCCGGTTCTTGGCCTTGCGGGCGTCGCGTTTCTCCGCCTCGGACGGGCCGGAGACGACGGCGGCCGCCGCTCCCCCGGCGCCGGTGACCGGGTTGCCGCCGCCGGTGATGGTGGAACCGGCCAGCGCCGCCTCGCGCAGTTCCAGGTACTGGTCGACGCCGCCGGGCAGGCCGCGGATCTTGCCGTCGCCGAGCAGGGCCATCTGGTGGTCCGTCACGCGTTCGAGCAGGTAGCGGTCGTGGCTGACCACCACGAGCGTGCCTGGCCAGCCGTCCAGCACGTCTTCGACGGCGGCGAGGGTGTCGGTGTCGAGGTCGTTGGTCGGTTCGTCGAGCATCAGCACGTTGGGCTCGCCCACGAGCAGGCGCAGCAGCTGGAGCCGGCGGCGCTCGCCACCGGAGAGGTCCTTGACCAGGGTCCACTGCTTCTCGTTGGTGAAGCCGAGCTGCTCCACGAGCTGGCCGGCGGTGAACTCCTTGCCGCCGACATTGAAGGAGCGCTTCTCACGTTCGATCACCTCGATGACGCGCAGGTTCGAGACGTCGTCGAGCTCCTTGACTTCCTGGGAGAGCACGGCGGTGACCACGGTCTTGCCGCGCTTGACCTTGCCGGCGGTGGGCTCGATCTCGCCGTTGAGCAGCTTCAGCAGGGTGGTTTTGCCGGCGCCGTTGACGCCCACGAGCCCGAGCCGCTCCCCCGGGGCGAGCCGCAGCGTGATGTTGTCGAACAGCTTCTGCCCGGGCTCGCCGCCGCGGAAGTCCAGCGAGACGTTTTCCAGGTCCAGCACGTCCTTGCCGAGCCGGGCCGTGGCCATCTTGCTCAGCGCCGTCGAATCGCGCGGCTCCGGGACGTCGGCGATCAGGGCGTTGGCGGCCTCGATGCGGAACTTCGGCTTGGCGGTCCGGGCCGGGGCGCCGCGGCGCAGCCAGGCGAGCTCCTTCTTCACCAGCTGCTGGCGCTTGCCTTCGACGACGGAGGCCATCCGGTCCCGCTCGGCGCGGGCCAGGACGTAGGCCGCGTAGCCGCCCTCGAACGGGTCGACGATGCCGTCGTGGACCTCCCAGGTCTTGTTGCAGACTTCGTCGAGGAACCAGCGGTCGTGGGTGACCACCAGGAAGGCGCCCTGGTTCGCCCGCCAGCGGGTCTTCAGGTGCCGGGACAGCCAGGCGACACCCTCGACGTCGAGGTGGTTGGTGGGCTCGTCGAGCATGATGACGTCGTGGTCCTCGATCAGGAGCTTGGCCAGCGCCACACGCCGCTTCTGGCCGCCGGAGAGCGCGTGCACGTTGGCGTGCCAGTCGACGTCGGAGACCAGGCCGCCCATGACCTCGCGGATCTGCGGGTTCGCCGCCCACTCGTAATCGGCCTTGTCCCCCACGATCGCGGCGCCGACGGTGAGGTCGCCGTCGAGCACGTCGCTCTGGTCCAGGTAGCCGATGTTGACGTCGCCGCGTTTGGTGACACGGCCGGAGTCCGGGGTGGCGCGCAGCGCGAGCAGGCGCATCAGGGTCGACTTGCCGTCGCCGTTGCGGCCCACCATGCCGATCCGGTCGCCCTCCTCAAGTCCGAGGGTCAGGCCGTCGAGGACGGTGCGGGTTGCGTACGAGACGGTGAGGTTCTCGCCGCCGAGCAGGTGTGCCACGGGGAACTGCTTTCCTAGATGAAATGGTCGAGCTGGAGGCGCTGTCGGCCCCGGGTGGTTCTGACCCGGAGACGGTCAAAGCTACTAAAGGAGCGTATCGGAGATGATGCGGGCGCCGTGCACCGGCCCGTGGACCGCCAGGGCGTCGAGGCCGTGGTGCCGCAGCTCCCCGGCGAGGCCCTCGGCGGCGGCCGCGCCGTGGGCCAGCAGCGCCACGGTGGGGCCCGAGCCGGACACGATCCCGGCGATGGCGCCGCAGGATTCGCCGAGTCCCAGGACGTCGCGCAGCCCGGGGGCCAGCTCGATCGAGGCCCGTTGCAGGTCGTTGACCAGGACCCGGCTGAGCGCGTCGGCGTCGCCGCCGCGGAGGGCGGCGAGGACCCGCGGATCCACCGAGGTGGGTTCCTCGATCTCCGCCCCCTCGGCGGCGCGCAGCCGGTCCAGGGTGCGGAACACTTCCGGGGTGGACAGGCCGAAGTCCGCGGCGACCAGCACCCAGTCGGTCTGGGCCTTGACCAGCGCGGGCGAGAGCTCGTCGCCCACGCCGAGCCCGACGGCGGTGCCGCCCAGCAGCGAGAACGGCACGTCCGCGCCGAGTTCGGCGGCCAGGTGGGCCAGTTCGTCGCGCGAGAGTCCGCTGTTCCACAGCGCGTCGCAGGCCAGCAGGGTGGCCGCGGCATCGGCCGAGCCCCCGCCCATGCCCCCGGCCACCGGAACGCGCTTGGTGATCTCCAGGTGGACGCCGGTGGAATGCTCCGAGACGTCGGTCATGATGGCCGCGGCCCGGTAGGCGAGGTTGCGCTCGTCCAGCGGAATGTCGACGCCGTCGAGGTCCAGGGTGCTGGCCGGGCTGATCGACACCGTGATCTCCCCGGTGTCCGTGCTGGTGGCGGCGACCTCTTCATAGAGCGACACCGCCAGATAGACGCTGGCCACCGAGTGGTAGCCGTCCGCGCGCAGCGGCCCGACATCCAGTGAGACGTTGACTTTGCCGGGTGCCTTGACCCGGACGGTCCTCGCGGAAAAGCGCCCTCTCACTGCGTTCATGGCTCCACGCTATGGCATGGCGGGCTGTGGTTCCAAGGCGGGGTCAGGAGGCGGGCCGGGCGTGCGCCTCGGCGATCCGGGCAAAGGCGGCGACGTCGAGCACCTCGCCCCGGGCGGTGGGGTCGACGCCGGCGGCCCGGAGGCAGCGTTCGGCTTCGGCGGCGCTGCCGGCCCAGCCGGCCAGGGCGGCCCGGAGCGTCTTGCGCCGCTGGGCGAAGGCCGCATCGATGACCGCGAAGACCTCTTCCCGGGTGGCGGTGGTGGCCGGCGGTTCGCGGCGGGTGAAGGCGACGAGCCCGGAGTGGATCTTGGGCGCCGGCCAGAAGACGTTCATTCCGATCACGCCGGCCTTGCGCATGCCGCTGTACCAGGCCGCCTTGACCGAGGGGACCCCGTAGGTTTTGGAGCCCGGGGGCGCCGCGAGCCGGTCGGCGACCTCGTCCTGGACCATGACCAGCCCGTGGCGCAGGCTGGGGAAGTGCTGGAGCAGGTGCAGGACCACCGGCACGGCCACGTTGTAGGGCAGGTTGGCGACCAGCGCCGTCGGCTGCACCGGCAGTTCGGTGACCCTCATCGCGTCGGCGAGGACGAGGTGGAAGTTCTCTCCGGCGTCGGGGCGCCACCGGCCGACGGTGGCGGGGAGCTTGCCGGCCAGGACCGGGTCGATTTCGACGGCGACCACCGCCTTGGCGGCGTCCAGCAGGCCCAGGGTCAGCGAGCCGAGCCCCGGCCCGACCTCGAGGACCGTTTCCTCCGGGCCGATGTCCGCGGCCGCGACGATGCGACGGATGGTGTTGCCGTCGATGACGAAGTTCTGGCCCAGGGTCTTGGTGGGGCGGACCCCGATTTCCTCGGCCAGCCTGCGGATGTCGGAGGCGCCGAGAAGCGGCGCGGGGGTGCCGGAGGGCAGGTTCCCGGAGCGCTCGACGGCGGCGGAGGGGGTCGGTTCAGTCACCTAGGTATCCTATCCCGCGGCGGCAACGGCGAAGGCCGGCCCCGGGATCCGGGGCCGGCCTTCGAAGGTCAGCTGGCGTCCTGCGCGGCGGTGGTCAGACGCCGCAGCCCGACTAGCTGGAAGCTGCCCAGCCGCAGCCCCAGGGCTGCAGTCCGCGCTGGGCGTAGACCCGGTTGGCGATGTCGATCTGCTGGGCCTTGGTGGCCTGGCTGGCGTTGGGGGCGTAGTCGCCGCCGCCGGAGCCGAGCCAGGTCTGGATGTCGAACTGCAGGCCGCCGTAGTAGCCGTTGCCGGAGTTGATGGACCAGTTGCCGCCGGACTCGCACTGGGCGATCTTGTCCCACATGGCTTCGTTCATCATCGCCGGGGCGGCGCCGGACTTCGGGGCGGCGGCGGGAGCCTCCACCTCGGGCTTCTCCTTCGTGCCGACGGTGATCTTCTCGGTCACCGGCTGGCGGGTGATCTTCTGGGAGACGAGGGTCCGGGAGGCTTCGCGGCCGTCCACGAGGACGAGTTTGAACCTCTTGCTGATGCTTCCGGCGGCGCCGGCCTGGGTGACCTTCTTCTCCCCCTTGGGCATTGCCGCGTCTTCTGCGGTGAGGGTCTCGAACGGGATGGCCTCGGTGGTGTCCGCGGTCTTGGTCGCGTCGACCCGGGACACCTTGACCACCATGTTGTTCACGACGTGCGCGTTGGCCGGCTGGGAGATGCGGTCGCTGGCACCGAGCGTGATGCCGGCGTCGGCGAGCAGGCTGCCGACGGTGGCCGCCGTCGTGGTGGTCTTGGTGGCCTTGCCGTTCGCGACGATGGTCACGGCCTTGGGCGTCGAGATGCTCACGAACGAACCGGAGACGGAAAGCTGCGCGTCCTTGGGGGCGGACACTTCCGAGGCCCGGGCGACGCCGAGTTCGCTCACCAGGTGTTCCACGGTGGGCGCCGTGGTGTTGATGGTCCGCTCCGCGCCGTCCACGCTGACCTTCACGGCCTTGGACAGGTTGACGTTGATGACGGAACCGTCCTGCACATGGGAGTCAGCCGAGGGCGAGATCCGGTCGGCGGACTGCAGCTCCACCTTGGCACCCCGGACCACCTGGCCGACGGTGCCGCCGAAGGTCTGGACGGAGCTCACTTTCCCGTCGACGTTGAGGGTGACCGTCTTGTTGTTGCCGACGAAGGCGACGAGGCCCAGCACGAGTGCCACGAGCACCACCAGCTGCGCGCCGACCTTGACGAAGCTGAACTTGCCGTCCGATGTGAAGAACTTGACCACGATTGCCCATATCTTTTGGACCATCCGGGCACGGGGAAAAGCGCACGCGTTCCCCTCTTCGCAAACACCCCCAGGGCAGCTCCGGAACGGTCCGGATATTTGCGGAAAACGCGGGCACCGCCACACTCCCAAACGAGAGCGCACACATGGATTCGTGACCAAAGTGCGCGCCCGGAGGGAGTGAAATTATCCGAAGGCCTTCCCCGACCCCGGCTAATAGTTGACCACTGTAACCGTAGCGTTATAAACCAGCCAAGATTTTGTGCATACCGGGTATGTTGCCCTTGGGGCGGCAGAGGAAGGAGTCAGTCCCAGGATCCGTACGCCTGCACGGTATTTTCGGCCAGCCGGGCGCACAGCGCGGAGAGGTCCCGGCCTGTCAATTCCGCCATCGCCCGGACCGTGTACGGGACCATGTAGCTGGCGTTGGGCCGGCCCCGGTGCGGGTGCGGGGTGAGGAACGGCGCGTCCGTCTCGACGAGCAGCCGTTCGGGTTCGGCAATGGCCAGCGCCGCGCGCAGGTCCGCCGCGTTTTTGAACGTCACCGTCCCGGCGAAGGACATGTACCAGCCTTCGCTGTTGCAGGTGCGGGCCAGTTCCTCGCCGCCGGAAAAGCAGTGGAAGACCACCCGCTCCGGGGCACCCTCCTCGCGGAGCACCTGCACCACGTCCTCGTGCGCGTCGCGGTCATGGATCTGCAGCGTCAGGCCCAGCCGCTTGGCGATATCGATGTGCCGGCGGAACGAGTACCGCTGTTGGGCCAGCCCCTCCCCCTCGGTGCGGAAGAAATCCAGCCCGGTCTCCCCGATGGCCCGGATCCGCGGGTGGGCCGCCAGCGCCTCGATCTCCGCCAGCGCCTCCTCCAGCTCTCCGCGGGCGGCGTACGCCGGGGCGTCGTTGGGGTGCAGCGCGACGGCGCCCAGCAGCCGGGAGTCCTGGTCCACCGCCTGCACGGTGAAACGGGACGACTCAAGATCGCACCCCACCTGCACGGCACCGCGGACGCCCACCGCCTCGGCGGCGTCGAGGGCGTCCTTGATGCTGACCGCCGGCCCGTCCTGCGGGAAGTCCAGGTGGGTGTGGTTGTCGAAGACGGGGAGAGGCAGCGGCTCCGGCGCGGGCGGATACGCCTTCCGGCCCGACGGGCCGGCGCCGGAACCGCCGCCGGCCGCGTCGCTGCCGTTCGCGCGGAAGGGGGCTGGGGTCAGCGGATTGCACATTCTTCCAGCCTAGCCGGGGGCCGGCCGGAGAATTACCGGGAACTCTCTGTCAGCAACGTCGGTTGTGTTAGTACGCTGTTAGGAATACACGCGTGCACCAGATGCGGGTCCCGGCAGACGCTGCCGCTCCGCCCGGGCCGCACCAGGGCTGAAAGGCTGCCGATGGACTACCACCGACGCACCTCCGTAGACGAAGCGCTGCCGGAGCCGCAGGGTTTCCCCCACGGGCCGGCCACGGCCGGAAGCGGCGCCGCGGATGCCGACGGCAACGGGGCCCGGAGGCAGTCGCGGCCGGCACTGCCCGCGCCGATGGAGGCCGAGGCCTTCCACGCCGCCAGCGAGCGCATCCTGCGTGCCATCAACACCGTGATCGACGGCAAGGCCGAGGCCGCGAAACTTGCCCTGACGGTGCTCCTCGCCCAGGGGCACCTGCTCCTTGAGGACGTGCCGGGCGTGGGCAAGACCCTGCTGGCGAAGACGCTGGCCCGCACCATCGACTGTTCGGTGAGCCGCATCCAGTTCACCCCGGACCTGCTGCCCTCCGATGTCACGGGCGTGTCCATCTACAACCAGTCATCGCGGATGTTCGAGTTCCGGCCCGGCGCGGTATTCGCGAACATCGTGATCGGCGATGAGATCAACCGCGCCTCCGCCAAGACGCAGTCCGCCCTGCTGGAATGCATGGAGGAACACCAGGTCACGGTGGACGGGACATCCTACAAACTGGACGAACCCTTCATGGTGGTGGCAACCCAGAACCCCATCGAGATGGAGGGCACCTACCCGCTCCCGGAAGCGCAGCGCGACCGCTTCATGGCCCGCATCTCCATGGGCTACCCGGACCGGGACTCCGAGATGGAGATGCTCGAAACCCACCAGGCCACGTCCCCGCTGGCCCGGGTGACGGCCGTGGTCACCGCGGAGGAGGTGGCGTCCATGATCGCCACCGTCCAGCAGGTGTACGTGTCCCAGTCGATCAAGGAATACACGGTCTCCCTGGGCCGCGCCACGAGGGAGAGCGCCATGCTCCGCCTAGGCGCGAGCCCCCGGTCCATGCTGCAGCTCCTGCGTGCGGCGAAGGCCACCGCCGCCCTGGAAGGCCGGGATTTCGTGCTGCCGGACGACGTCGTGAGCGTCGCCGAACCGGTGCTGGCGCACCGGATCATCCTGGACCGCAAGGCGGCCAGCACCGGCGAAACGCCGCAGAGCGTCATCCGCTCCATCCTGGCGAAGGTGCCGGTGGGCCAGGACGCCTCCCCGGCGCCGGCCAGGCCCGGGCGCGACAACGGCAGGGCGCGCCCCGCCGCGCAGCCGGCCGCCAACCCCGCCGGCCGCTAGGGGGCTGACGCGGCCGTGGCGTTACTGGACCGGATCCCGAGACATATCTTCAGCTCGCGCGGCTGGGGCCTTCTCGGTGCGGGGACCCTGTCCCTGCTGGCCGCGCAGGTGATGGGGCGCCGTGACCTGCTGGCGCTGGCGCTGCTGCTGCTGGTCCTGCCGCTGTTGTCGCTGGCCGGAACCCGGATGCTGAAACCCCGGTTCCAGGTCTACCGGGAGTTCAACCCCTCCCCGGTCGAGACGTCCGCAACAACAACCGTCCGGTTGGCGGTGGCCCGCAGCGGCCCCGGCACGGGCCACGCCCTGATGGAGGAGCAGCTGCCGACCCGGTTCGGGCAGTCCCCGGCCTTCCGCTTCCCGGCACGGACCGCCACCGCCCGCACCAGCCGCTACGAGTACCAGCTGCGGAGCGCCAAACGCGGCCAGTTCCTGATCGGACCGGTAACGGCCGAATTCAGCGACCCTTTCGGGCTCGCCGTCCACCGCCACGCGATCGACGCCGGCGACCTCCTCACGGTGACCCCCGCCGCCGTCGAACTCCCGGAGACCGGACTGGCCGGCGCACGCGGCCACGACGGCGTCACCGCGACACGCATCCGCGCCAATCCCAGCGACGACGACGTCATGACCCGCGAGTACCGGCACGGCGATCCGCTGCGCCGCGTGCACTGGGCGGCGACGGCCCGCCACGGCTCCCTCATGGTGCGCCAGGAGGAATCGGTCACCACACCGGAAGCCACGATCATCCTGGACCAGCGGTTCCTGGCCTACACCCACGGCCCCGGCTACGTCTCCGGCGGCGCCGCGGCCGACGGCCACGAGCTGGTCACCAGCGATACGTTTGAGTGGGCCGTCACCGCTGCCATGTCCATCGGCACCCACCTCGGCGAACGCAACTACGCACTGCGTTGCCTGGACCCGGCGGGCGACCCGGCCTTCCTGAATTCGCCCTCGGCGCCCGAGCCCGACGCCGAGGACTACGCCGGAGCCGGCGGCCTGCAGTCCCTCGCGGAGAGCCTGGCCGCCATTCAGCTCACCGGCCCGCGCCATCCGGGCGCGGACGCCGGACCCCAGCCCTTCGGCGACCGGCTGATGGACAAGCTGTCGGCGCACCGGCTGCGCGGGCCCCTCCTCGCGATCCTGGGGCGGCTCTCGCCGGCCGAGGCACGGGCCCTTGCCCCGGCGGCGGGTTTCGGCGCGAACGCCTTTGCCCTCGTGGTCACCGACCGGGTGGCCGACACCGGGCCCGTCCTGGAGATCCTGCGCCGCGGCGGCTGGCGCGCCGCGGCCGTCTCCGCCGCGACGCCGCTGCCGGCCGCCTGGACTGCCTTCGACCAGGGCGGAACCACGGTGCCCGCGGCTGCCGCCGAGGTGCCCCGCGGCGCGGAGGTCCGGCGATGACCCTGGCACCGCAGCGCAGCCCGGCCGCCGGGGAGTCCACGCCCGACGCCGGGCAGCGCCCCGCCGTCGTGCCGGAGGAGACCGGCCGGCCGAACCCGGCCGCCGTCAAGCCGTGGGCGATGGGGCTCGCCGTCACGGTCGCCGTCGCGGGAGCGGCGCTGGGACTCAACGGCGTGTTGCGCGGCTGGGCCTGGTACCCGGCCGCGCTCACCACGATCTTCACCGTGGCAATGACGATGGCGGCGCTCCGGGCCCTGCGGCTGCGCGGCGTCCTGGTCGGCGCCGGCGGCTTCCTGGCACTCGTCGCCGTGATCACGTTCACTTTCTTCCGGCAGCACAGCATCGCCGGTTTCATCCCCTCCGGCGACACCATGGCCCAGCTTCAGCGCTACCTGCGGCGTGCCAGCGAGACCGTATTCGCAGAGAGCACGCCGGTGGCGCCCAATGCCGGCATCGTGATGCTGATCTGCGCGGTGCTGGGCCTGCTGGTAATCCTCATCGACGCCCTCTGCCAGCCGCTCGCGCTGCCCGCGACCAGCGGGCTGGGGATCCTGGCCATCCTGGTGGTCCCGGCCATGGTCAAACCGCAGAGCGTCGGCTGGCTCGGTTTCACCGGCGCCGCGGTCGGCTACCTCATGATCCTGGCCTACAGCCACTGGTTCGCTCCGGACACCGGAACCCGGACGGACACGGCGCGCAACGCCGGCCAGTTCAAGCGCGCCACCCTGACCGGGGCGATGGCGCTGGCTCTCACGCTGCTGCTCCAACTCGTTGTCCCCGGCTTCGACGAGGGCACCTTCCCGCAGGGCTCCCGGCTCAATCCCTGGGGCACCGCGAACGGCCTGAACCCGATGATCAGCCTGGGCAACAGCCTGCGCAGCCCCACCGGCGCCGGCCGGATCACCTACGCCACCAACGCCTCCGCGGCGCCCTACCTGCGCTCCGTCACCGTGGACAGCTTCGACGGGGATTCCTGGGCGCCGGACGACCGCGAGGCCAGCCGCCGGCTGGGCGCCGGGAGGATCGACCCGGGAACCGACTCCACCGTCGCGGAGCAGGTCCGGGTGGTCACGGCCGTCAACACCGGCGAGTTCACCAGCCCGTACCTGCCGGTCCCCTACGCACCGGAGGCGGTCAACGGACTGTCCGGCCGGTGGAGCTGGGACCCGGCAACGCTGAGCATCAAGGGCGTGGACCTGGATTCCCGCAACCAGCAGTACGTGGTGATGTCCGTGGCGCCGAAGCTGACCCCGGCCGCACTGGCCCAGTCCTCGGATCCGGTGCGCGGCATTCGGAACACCTTCATCCGGGTCCCCGGCAACGTCCCGCAGATCGTGCGCCAGAGGGCCGCTGAGGTCACGGCCGGAAGCAGCACCAACTACGCCAAGGCCATGGCGATCCAGAAGTACCTGCGTTCCACCGAGTTTAGCTACTCGCTCCAGTCCCCCGTCCAGGGCGGCTACGACGGCAACGGGCTGTCCGTGCTTGCCGACTTCCTGGCCCAGAAGAGCGGCTACTGCATCCACTTCGCCTCGGCCATGGCCGTGATGGCGCGGCTGGAGGGGATCCCAAGCCGGATCGCCGTCGGCTATGCGCCGGGCCGCGCCACCGGTGCCACGGTGTCGATCGCGGGCCAGGGGGCGCTGCCGGAGTATGAGGTCGATGCGCGCGACGCGCACGCGTGGCCCGAGCTCTACTTCCAGGGCGCCGGCTGGGTGGCCTTCGAGCCGACGCCCTCCCGCGGCGTCGTGCCGGCCTACGCCACCGAGCCGGCCGCGCCCAGCGGCGCCAGCACCAACGACAACAACGACGGCCTGTTCCCCACGGACGACCCCAAGCCCACCGCGGCGCCCGCCCCGGCCCCGCTGCCGCTGCCCGCCCCCGGGGCTGAAGCCGGCTCCGGCGACCCGGTCGTTCCGCTGCTCTACGGCGCCGGCGGCCTGCTGCTGGCGATGCTGCTGCTGGCGTCCCCGGCGCTGGCGCGCAGCGGCGTCCGGCGGCGGCGGCTGAAGGCGTCCGGGGCAGGCGCGTCCGGGAGCGCGGCGCCGGCCTGGGCCGAACTGCAGGACCTGGCCACCGACTTTCGCGTTCCGCCGCGCGGCAGCGAGACCCCGCGGCACTTCGCGGCCCGGCTGCGCGGCTCCTCGTCGCTCGGCGAACCGGGCGGCGTGGACGCGCCGGCCCACGCTGCCGTGGCAGCACTGACCGGCGACTTTGAACGCGAGCAGTACGGCCGGCCCGACGGCGGCGCCCCGGCGGGCGGCTCCGCCGCGGCCCGGATCGCCCTGGTCCGGGATGCCCTGCGGGACAACGCGTCGTGGTGGACCCGGCTGCGCGCCACCTGGCTGCCGCCCTCGCTCATGGCCCGCTGGGGGCGCCTGGCGTCGACGCCGCTGCGTGCGGTCGCCGGGCCGGCACGGAGCGCCGGGCGGGTCGCCGCGGGGTCCTGGTCCAGGATCCGCGACGCCGCCGGCAGGCTGCGCCGCGGCTAGCCGGACGCCACCGGGCCTTCGGAGCTAACCCGCGTAGGGGTCGGCGATGCCGATGTACTGGGTGTAGAGGTACTCCTCGATGCCTTCGAGGCCGCCCTCGCGCCCCAGCCCGGACTGCTTGACGCCGCCGAACGGGGCGGCCGCGTTGGACACGACCCCGGCGTTCAGGCCCAGCATGCCCGTCTCGAGCCGTTCGCCCATCCGGATGCCCCGGTTGAGGTCCCGGGTGAAGACGTAGGCCACCAGGCCGTACTCGGTGTTGTTCGCGAGCCGGACGGCCTCGTCCTCGGTGCCGAAGGTGATGATCGGGGCGACGGGTCCGAAGATTTCCTCGGACAGGATGCGGGTGCCCTCGGTGACGCCCTTGAGGATCGTGGGCTGGTAGAAGTAGCCGGGGCCCTCGACGGCGGCGCCGCCCAGCACGGCGACCGCGCCCGCGGACACCGCGTCGGTGACGAGTTCGTGGACCTTGTCGCGGCTCTTCGCGTCGATCAGCGGGCCGACCTTGGAGTCGGCCTCGGTGCCCCGGGCCGTCGTCATCTCCGCCATCTTCGCGGCGAACTTCTCCGCGAACTCGTCGGCCACGGACTCGTGCACGATGAACCGGTTGGCCGCGGTGCAGGCCTCGCCCATGTTCCGCAGCTTCGCCAGCATCGCGCCGGCGACGGCGGCGTCGACGTCGGCGTCCTCGAACACCACGAACGGGGCGTTGCCGCCGAGCTCCATCGAGGTCCGCAGCACCGTCTCGGACGCGTCCGCGAGCAGCCGCCGGCCGACCTCGGTGGAGCCGGTGAAGGAGAGCTTGCGGAGCCGGGAATCCTTGATCAGCGGTCCGGTCGTGGCGCCGGCGGTGGAGGTCGGGATCACGTTCAGCACGCCGGCGGGCAGGCCGGCTTCGAGCATGACGGCGGCAAAGAGCTGCGAGGTCAGCGGCGTCAGGTTCGCGGACTTCAGCACCATGGTGCAGCCGGCGGCGACGGCCGGGGCGATCTTGCGGGTGGCCATGGCCAGCGGGAAGTTCCACGGCGTGATCAGCAGGCAGGGCCCCACCGGCTTCTTGGTCACCAGGAGCCGGGTCTTGCCGTCCGGGGAGACGGAGTAGCGTCCGAAGGCGCGGACGGCTTCCTCGGAGAACCAGCGCAGGAATTCGGCGCCGTAGGTGACCTCGCCGCGGGCTTCGGCCAGCGGCTTGCCCATCTCCAGGGTCATCAGCAGCGCGAAGTCCTCGGCCCGTTCGGTGACGAGTTCGAAGGCGCGGCGCAGGATTTCGCCGCGTTCCCGCGGCGGGACCTTGCGCCCAGGACTCCTGCGCGGCGGCTGCCGCGTCCAGGGCGGCGGCGCCGTCCTCCGGACCGGCGTCGGCGAGGCTCAGCAGCACCTTGCCGGTGGCGGGATCCTCGACGTCGAACGTCTTGCCGGACGCGGCCGGACGCCACTGTCCGTCAATCAGCAGGCCGGTCGGCACGGAGGCCAGCAGTGCGGCCTCGCGCTCCGCGGTAACGGTGGGCTGGGCAGTTACAGTCACAATGACTCCCTCGTCAGCAATGGGTTCGGAAAATGCTTTGATCGGCCCCGCACCGGCGTGCTGCCGCGGGGCTGGACTACTGCCACGGTACTGCCGGATTCTCCGGAGTGTCTACGCATGCGCGCACTAGCGCGCGCCGGTATCCGCTGTGCAGCTGCACAAGGACCGGCCGCGGCGTCCCGGCGGGGCCGGGATCGGCGCGGGGTTCAGCGTGCGGCGAGGACGGCCGAATAAAGTTCGCGTTTGCTGACCCTCGCGTCGTCCGCGACGGCGGCGACGGCTTCCTTCAGCCGGATGCCCTGGGCGATCAGGGCGTTGACGGCGGCGACCTGGTCCTCCGGCTTGCCCGGCTCCCGTTCGGGGGCGCCGCCCACGACGACGGCGATCTCGCCGCGGACCTCGTTGTTTTCGGCCCATTCGAGGAGTTCGCGCAAGGTCCCGCGGATGACCTCCTCGTAGGTCTTGGTGAGTTCGCGGCAGACGGCCGCGCGGCGGTCGGCGCCGAAGCGTTCGTGCAGGGCGCGGAGCATCGGCTCCAGCCGGTGCGGCGCCTCGAAGAACACCATGGTGCGCCGTTCGGCGTCGAGGTCCGCGAGCCGGGAGGCTCCGCTCCCCGGCCTTCCGCGGCAGGAAGCCCTCGAAGCAGAAACGGTCCGTCGGCAGCCCGGACAGGGCGAGGGCGGTCAGCACGGCCGAGGGGCCCGGGACGGCGGTGACGGTGAGTCCGGCGGCGACGGCGCCTTCGACCAGGCGGAAGCCGGGGTCCGAGACCGACGGCATGCCCGCGTCCGTCACCATGACCAGCGTCTTGCCGGACGCGCACCTGGTCCAGGAGCTCGCCGGTCTTGGCCGCCTCGTTGTGCTCGTGGTAGCTGATCACCCGGCCGGCCACGGTAATGCCGAGGCTTTGCACCAGCCGGTGCAGCCGCCGGGTGTCCTCGGCGGCGACGATGTCCGCCGTCTCCAGCAGTCCGATCAGCCGGGCGGAGGCGTCGCCGACGTTGCCGATCGGGGTGGCGGCCAGCACGATCCGGCCCGGGCCGGCGGCCGTCCCCGCTGCCGGAGCGGCGTCGGCGGGGGCAGCGGACAGTGACGCGTCTTGGGAAGTGCTTTGCTCGGGATCCACACCCCCAGCCTACTGCCGGCGGGCGCGCGGGACCGACGATTCCCTGCCGTGAAAGGTAGCATGGGCAACGTGACGCAGACCCCCATGCGGCCTGCCGAGGCCGGTTCAGCCGCATCGGCGCCCGACGACGCCAGCCCGGACCGCAGCCGCCCCGCCGGAAGTCCGGTGCCCGCCGGGACCGGACGCAACCTCGAGGGGCACCGCTGGGTCGGCCGGCCCGCGGACGCGTTCACGGTGGAGGACCTCACGCAACGGCTGATCGGCACCATCCGCAGCTGGCGGGACTACCCGGCCTCGCTGCGCCTGTGGTTCTGGCTCATCCCCGTACTGACCGCGGCGCTCGGCGGGATCCTGCGCTTCGTCCGGCTGGACGCACCGCACAAGCTGGTCTTCGACGAAACCTACTACGTCAAGGACGGCTACTCGTTCCTGGTCAGCGGCTACGAGCGCGCCTGGCCGGAAAAGGCCAACGATGCCTTCATCGCCGGCAACCCCGGGGTACTGCTGGACAGCCCGGAGTACGTGGTCCATCCGCCGGTGGGCAAGTGGATGATCGCCGCCGGCATGTGGCTGTTCGGGCCGGAGAGCTCCTTCGGCTGGCGGTTCGGGGCCGCCCTGACGGGCACCCTGTCGATTTTCCTGCTCGCCCTGATCGCGCAGAAGCTGTTCCGCTCGCTCACCCTGGGCGCGGTGGCCGGCGTGCTGCTGGCCGTGGACGGCCACCACCTCGTGATGTCCCGCACCTCGCTGCTGGACATCTTCCTGATGTTCTGGGTCCTCGCCGCCTTCGGCGCGCTGCTGATGGACCGCGACGACGGCCGGCGGCGGCTCGCGGCACGGCTGGGCCGGCAGGCCGCGGACTCCCCCGGCGGCGTGCCGTCCCGGCTGCAGCTTGCCGCCGGGCCGTGGCTGGGCATCCGCTGGTGGCGGCTGGCCGCGGGCGTCTGCCTCGGGCTGGCCGTCGGCACCAAATGGTCCGCGCTGTTCTTCCTGGCCGGCTTCGGGCTGTTGACGGTGCTCTGGGACCTGAGCGCGCGCCGGATCGCGGGAGTCCACGGCTGGATCACCGGCGGCATCCTCAAGGACGGCATCCTCGCCTTCCTGAGCATCGTCCCCGTCGCGGCCCTGGTCTACACGGCCACCTGGGCCGGCTGGTTCCGCTCCGGCAACGCCTACTTCCGGCACTGGGCCGAGGGCAACCCGTCGGCGGAGTGGGGCTGGATTCCGGATCCGCTCCGCTCGCTGGCCCACTACCACCTCGAGGCGTACAAGTTCCACCAGGGCCTCAGCGCCGACCACCCGTACGAGGCGAGCGCCTGGAGCTGGCTGGTGCTGGGCCGGCCGACGTCGTTCTTCTATGAGTCGCCCAAGCAGGGCACCGCCGGCTGTGAGCTGCCCAGCTGCACCTCGGCCATCCTCTCGGTCGGGCAATCCGCTGATCTGGTGGAGCGCGGCACTGGGCCTCGGGGTGCTGCTGTTCTGGTGGGCCGGGCGCCGCGACTGGCGTGCCGGGGCCATCCTGGCCGCCGTGGGCGCCGGCTACCTGCCCTGGTTCCTGTACCCGGAACGCACCATGTTCTTCTTCTACGCGGTGTCCTTCGAACCGTTCCTGGTGCTCGCCCTCACCTACTGCCTGGGGCTGGTGCTGGGCCGGCGCACGGACCCGCTCTGGCGGCGCCGCTCCGGGCTCTTCCTCGTGACGCTGTTCGTCGTGGCCGCCGTGCTGCTCTCGGCCTTCTTCTACCCCGTCTGGACCGCGGAGCTGATTTCCTACCAGGACTGGCGGTTCCGGATGTGGATGCCGTCCTGGATCTAGGGCAGGATTACTAGCGGAGCCCGGGGCCGCCGGGCACCGGACCGGAACGGGAGACGTGGGTTGTGAGAGAAGCTAGCACCGGGCTGCTCGTGGAGCTGGACCCCGAAAGCAACGTGACGGACCTGCTGCTGGAGCAGCACGCCAAGGACCCCGTGCACGCGCTCTACTCCCGCAAGGGCCCGTCCGGCTGGACCGACGTCCCGGCGCAGCAGTTCCTGGACCAGGTCAGGGCGCTGGCCAAGGGCCTGATCGCCGGCGGCCTGGCCCCGGGCGAGACGGTCGCCGTCATGTCCGCCACCCGCTACGAGTGGACCGTGGCGGACTTCGCCATCTGGTTCGCCGGCGGCGTGACGGTCCCCATCTACGAAACCTCCTCGGCCAGCCAGGTCGAATGGATCCTGCACGACTCCGGCGCCCGCCGCGTCTTCGTCGAGGACACGGTGAAGGCCGCGCTGGTCCAGGGCGTCCTGGACGGCTCCGGCCTGCTGGGCGACCGGCTGCTCGGCGTCGTCCGGATGGATTACGACGGCGCGGCCCCGAACCTCGCGAGTCTCGCGGCCGCCGGCGCCGGGGTCACCGACGCCGAGCTGGAGCGGCACCGTTCCGCGGCCGGCCTCGCCGACGTCGCCTCCCTGGTGTACACCTCCGGCACCACCGGCCGGCCCAAGGGCTGCGAAATCACGCACGGCAACTTCGCCCTGGTGGCTAAAAACATCGTCCTGTTCCTGCCGGAAATCCTGCTGCGGCCCCACACCCGGACGCTGATGTTCCTCCCGCTGGCCCACGTCCTGGCCCGGGCCGTCCAGGTGATCTGCCTGACCGCCGGGACCACCCTGGGCCATACCTCCAACGCCAAGGAGTTGCTGGAGGACCTCGGCACCTTCCAGCCGACCTTCCTGCTGGTGGTGCCCCGGATCTTTGAAAAGGTCTACGCCGGCGCCGCGCACAAGGCCGCCCTCGCCGGCAAGGACCGGCTCTTCGACGCCGCCGCCGCGGTCGCCGTCGAGTATTCCAAGGCCCTCGACGCCGCCGCCCGGGGCGGGGGCACCGGTCCGGGCTGGGTGCTGCGCGCCAAGCACGGCGTCTTCGACCGGCTGCTGTACCCCAAGCTGCGGCAGGCGTTCGGCGGCCGCCTGGGCTACACGGTCTCCGGGGCGAGCCCGCTCAGTGACCACGACGCGCATTTCTTCCGCGGTGCCGGCATCCCCGTGCTCGAGGGCTACGGCCTGACCGAAACGACGGCGCCGTGCACGGCCAACACCCCGACCCGCACCAGGGTCGGGACCGTGGGAATCCCGGTGCCGGGCACCACCATCCGGATCGCGGACGACGGCGAGATCCTGGTCAAGGGCATCGGCGTCTTCAAGGGCTACCACGCCAACGAGGCGGCCAACGCCGAGGCGTTCGTGGACGGGTTTTTCCGCACCGGCGACCTTGGCTCCCTGGATGCGGACGGTTTCCTGACCATCACGGGCCGGAAAAAGGACCTGCTGGTCACCGCGGGAGGGAAAAACGTGGCCCCCGGACCGCTGGAGGAGAAAATCCGCGAACACCAGCTGGTGGCGCAGGCCGTTGTGGTCGGCGACGGGCGGCCGTTCGTCTCCGCCCTGGTCAACCTGGACCCGGAGGGCCTGGCGAACTGGTGCGCCGCGCAGCGCCTACCCGCCATGGGGACGACGGAGGCTGCCTCCAACGACCAGGTCCGGGCCGCCATCCAGGCCGCCGTCGACGAGGCCAACACCCTGGTGTCCAAGGCAGAGTCGATCCGCACCTTCGTGGTCCTGGACGCCGACTTCACGGTGGAGTCCGGGCACCTGACTCCGTCCCTGAAGCTCAAGCGCGCCGCCGTCGTCCGGGACTTTGAGGCGCAGATCAAAAGGATTTACGGCTAGCGCCCCGGCGCTTTACGCTGCAGACGCACAAGCGGCCGGCACCCGAGGGTGCCGGCCGCTTGTGCGTTTGTGTTGCTAGGAGTCGCGGTCGCGTCCCGCGGCCGCGCCGGGGCGGCCCGCGGCCACGCCGGCTTCGGGACCCGGGACGGCGTCGGGACCGGCGTCGGGACCGGGGACGGCGTCGGGACCGGCCGGGTTCTCTGCCTTGCCGTTGCGGCGCTTGAAGCGCCGGCCCTTGAGCGCGGCCGGGTCCGCGGCGTCGCGTCGGCGTCGGCGGCCGCGGAGGCGCGGCCCCGGGGCGGCAGTCCGCGGCGTTTACGGGTCGGCCAGGTGAGGACCAGGGTGAGGAGGGCAGCGAGCAGGACCAGGGCGCCGATCACGATGCCGGCGTCAACCCAGAACTGGCCCGGGAACAGCCGGATGAGGGTGTCCTCCAGCGAGAACGTCCAGGTGCCGTTGGCGAAGAAAACGCGGTGGAACTCGGTGAAGAACTGCTCCCAGCCCAGGAAGGCAAGTACGCCCAGGCCGATGATGATCACGAGCGTCGCGAGCGAACCGGCGAACAGGCCGCGGCGGACGCCGCCGGTGCTCCGGCGGCGCAGGTAGAGGATGGCGATCACGCTGAGCAGGACCAGCAGGGCACCGGCACCGAAGGCGGACAGGATGACGAGCTTGACGTCAGCCATGTGGCTGACTTCCCCGTCCTTGAACAGCTGCTCCCCGCCGCGGTTGACGAGTTCGCCGAGGTAGCGCGGGCCGGACCAGTTGCTCAGGTAATCGACCGCGTAGGAGCCGTACGTCATCCGGTCGTCGGTGCTGAAGCCGTAGCCGTCGCCGGGGAAGCCCGGGCGGTTGTACTCCACCCACAGGAACAGCGGGCTGGCCACGGCGCGCACGGCCAGGACCAGCAGGATGACCGGGAAGCAGACGGCGAGCACGACCTGCATGACCCGGGGGGCCACCGGTTTGGCGTTGGCGGCGTGCTCGCGTTCGGCGTTGCGGCGTTCCACCTCTTCCCGGGGCGGCCGAACCTGCAGGGCGGAGGTGGGCAGCGGCTCGTTGAAGCCTTCGTCCCCGGCCGGCCGGCCGGTGCTGTCCGTGCCGGTGGCCGTGCCGGCAGCCGTGCCGGCGGCGGCAGCCTTGCGCTCGGCGCGTCGGCCCTGGCGTTCGCCGCCCGCGGGGGTACCCGCCGGGGCCCCGGCCTCCGGCGCCGTGCCCGCCCGATCGGCGTCGGCGGCCGTGCCGCCCCGCCCGGCGTCCGGGGTGCCGGCGGCACCGTCGGCGTGCTGGACCGGGGCGGCCGGCTTCATCCACTCAAAGGCGGGTTCGTCGGCGTCCCCGGCGGGATCCAGGGGAGGATCCTGCCGGTTCGGAGGGGTGGGACTTTTTTCGGTCACTGCAGCTTCGCTTCCGTAGGCTTCCGCGCTGCCGGGACTGGGATCCGGCAGCGCCACATATCTGACTTCGAGCCTACCGTCAGGGCGTCGGCTCCGGCGAGGTGCCACCCCGGGGCAGGGCGGATTCAGGCGGCAATTTCGGTGTACCCGGCATCCGCACTGCCCAGGTCGCCGCTGGCGCCGGCCCGGTACGCCCGGCCGCCGTACCTCAGCACGTAGCCCCAGTAGGCCGCCAGTACCGCAGCGCCGATGGCGATTTTGGCCCAGACCGGAAGGCCGCTGGGCGTCACAAAGCCTTCGACGAGGCCCGAGACCAGCAGCACCAGGACCAGGCCCAGCGCCACCGTGATGAGCGACCGGCCCTCGAGCGCGAGGGCCTGCGAGCGCCGGCGCGGTCCGGGCGCAATGACTGCCCAGAAGATCCGCAGCCCCGCCGCGCAGGCCACGAAGACGGCCGTCAGCTCCATCAGGCCGTGCGGCAGGATGTAGCTGAAGAACACGTCGGTCTTGCCGGTGGCGGCGAAGACTCCGGCGGCGACTCCGACGCCCTGGGCATTGCCGATCAGGATCATCGGGACCCAGAACCCCGTGATGCCGAGCGCCACGGCCTGCGCGGCGATCCAGGCGTTGTTGGTCCACACCATTCCGGCGAAGGATGCGGCGGGATTTTCGGAGTAGTAGTTCACAAAATCCTCGTCCACGTAGCGGCGGACCTCGGCGTCCGATGCCAGGGCGCGGAGGGCCTCCGGGGAGTTGCCGATCCAGACCGCATAGGCGGCGGCGATCAGGCAGAACGCAAGCCCGCACCAGAGAGTCAGCCAGCGGATCCGGTACAGGGCAGCGGGCAGTGCGATGACGAAGAATCCGGCGAGGTCTTCCATGAAGTTCGACCGCGCGCCGGTGAACCGCGTGCGGGCCTGGGCGAGGGTGGCCGAGAGGGCCGCGGACAGCCCGCTTTCGGGCGCCACGGAGCGCAGCAGCGACAGGTCGGCGGAGGCACCCTGGTAGAGCCGCAGCAGCTCGTCCGCCTCGTCGCCGCGGAGCCTGCGCTGGTGCGCGAGCGCGTGCAGCCGCGCCCACTTGTCCCCGTTCACCAGGGAGAACGCCTCGATGTCCACGGCACCACCCTAAGCCCCGGGGCGCGGATCCGGCCGTCCCCACGGCCGGGATGATTAGACTGTGCCTGATTGGCAGACGAGCGGGGGGCAGTATGAGTTCCATCATCACGGGCGAGGCCGTCGTGCTCGAACTGCGTCCGGCGTCGTTTGCCGCCCGGGCGCTGGGGCTGCTGCTGGACGTCCTGGTGCACGCCGTCGTGCTTTGGGGACTGATGGCGGTGGTCGGGGCCGCCGCCCCGGAACTGGACCGTGCCGCCCTGGGTGCCCTGCTCACCGTGGCCGTCGTCTTCTGCTTCGTGGTGCTTCCGGTCGCGGTGGAGACCCTCACCCGCGGCCTGTCGCTGGGGAAGCTCGCCACCGGGCTGCGGATCGTGCGCGACGACGGCGGTTCCATCCGCTTCCGGCACGCCCTGATCCGGGGGCTGATCGGGTTCCTCGAAATTTACCTGACGCTGGGCGGGCTGGCGGTCGCCGTCGCGCTGTTCAACGGCAGGTCCAAGCGGCTCGGCGACCTCGTGGCCGGCACCTACGCGCTGCGCCGCCGGGTGCCGGCCGAGGCCCCGGTCCTGCACCGGGTGCCGTTCCAGCTGCAGCCCTGGGTCTCGCTCGCGGACATCGGCCGGATCCCGGATGCCGCGGCCCGCCGCGCCTCGCTGTTCCTCCGCCAGGGAGGCCGCATGTCCCCCGGGTCCAGGACGGCGATGGCGGAATCGCTGGCCACCGAGCTGGCGGCGTATGTCGCTCCCCCGCCGCCGGCGGGAACCGGGCCGGAGGACTATCTGTCCGCCGTGCTGGGCGAGCGGAGCCGCCGCGAACTGGACCGCCTGCGGCTCAGCCGGGAACGCAGTGCGCGGCTCGGCGCCCGGCTGGGCCGGCTGCCCCACGGGCGGGGGCGCTGACCGCGCGGCGGCCGGAGGGGTATCAGCGTTTGGCGTACTGGGCCCAGGGGATGTTCCAGTCGCCGAAGCCTTCCAGCGGCTCCACGGCCGGGGCGCCCGTGTTGAGGGTCTGCACCACGTCACCGGTCTTCATGTTGTTGAAGAACCAGGCGGCGTCCGCCGGGAGCAGGCCGACGCAGCCGTGCGAGACATTGAACTTGCCCACCGCGCCCCACGCCGAGGCGAGGGCCTGGTGGACGTACACGCCCGAGCTGGTCAGGCGGTTGGCGTACTCCACGGTGAGCGGCGGATAGTAGCCCTTGTCGCCCGGCTTGAGGCCGATGCTGCCGGCGTTGAACTTGGACTTGCGTTCCTGCTCCATGATGACGGCGAAGCCGGTGGGTGAGAGCCAGTCGGCGTCTCCCAGCGTGACCGGTGCGGTCTTGACCAGTCGGCCGTCGAAATACACCTTCATGGTCTTGGTGATGTCATCGACGACGGCGAGGCGTTGCTGGCCCACCTTGAAGCTGACCTTGGTGTTGGAGTTGCCGATCATATCGTTGCCGAAATCGACGCCGAAGAGCTTCAGGTCCACGGTGACCTTGCTGTTCGAAGCCCAGAACGCCTGCGGCCGGATCCGGACACGACGGTCCGAGTACCAGCGCCACGCCACGGCCTGGCCCGAGGACGCCGTCACCTTCACGGCCTTCTCCAGGGCCGCCTTGTTCAGCACCGGCTCGCTGAAAACGATCTCGATGGGCTGCCCGGCGCCGATCGTGCTGCCGTTAAGCGGATACACCGCCGCGTCCGCCTCGTTGGCCGTGGCCACGGTGGCGAAGGCCTGGGCCTTCTTGGTCTCGCGGCCGGCCTGGTCCACGATGGTGAAGCTGTAGGTGTACCTGGTGTTGAATTCCAGCGGATCCCCGGCGGTCCAGGTGGAGCCGTCCTGGCTGGTGGCTCCCGGGACGGGGTCGCCGCCGGCCTCCGGCACCAGCACCACGTCCTTGACCACCCCGTTGACGGCCTTGACGGACGGGAGGAAGGCGGGGTTGACGCCCTCGGCGCCGTCCGTCGGCGTCACCCCGAGTTCCACGGCTTTTACGACGGGGGCGGCGAGCCCCGTGACGTTGCGCATCGGCGCCGACGATTCCGAGGGCAAAGCGCTGTCGGCCCAGACCGGTGCGGTGGCGGCGCCGATTCCGCCGGCACCGACAGCGAGGCAGATCCCGACGACGGCCAGCACCTTGCCGGTGCTGGCGCCGGTGCCCCGGCCACGGCTCCGGCGCCGCCGTCCGGCGGCCCGCGTGTTCTCTGCAGTCATTCCCTGGTCCATCCCGTGGCCCCCCGGTTGCGCCAAGGCCGGCACGGCGGCCGTCCGGCAGCCGCTCCGGCGGTTCGGGGCGATCACAATACTTCGGTCTTTCTAGACGTTACCTTGACAGCATAGGTGAATTTCCGTCGCGGCCCGCCGTCGCGTACGCCACGATACGGTCACAAACAGGGGCCCCGGACGGTGGCCGTCCGGGGCCCCTGGCTGCGGGCTGCGCTGCGCCTAGTAGCGGTAGTGCTCCGGCTTGTAGGGGCCGGCGACGTCAAGGTCCAGGTACTCGGCCTGTTCCTTGCTCAGCTCGGTCAGCTCCGCCCCGAGGGCGTCCAGGTGCAGCCGGGCCACCTTCTCGTCGAGGACCTTCGGCAGCACGTAGACCTGCTTCCCGTACTCGCGCTCACCCTCCGGCTGGCCGGCCTTGGTGAACAGTTCGATCTGCGCGATCGTCTGGTTGGCGAAGGAGTTGCTCATCACGAAGGAGGGGTGGCCGGTGGCGTTGCCGAGGTTCAGCAGCCGGCCCTCGGACAGGACGATGATGGACCGCTCGGCGTCGGTGCCCTGGTCGAAGACCCATTCGTGCACCTGGGGCTTGATCTCGACCTTCCGGATGCCCGGGATCCGGGCCAGGCCGGCCATGTCGATCTCGTTGTCGAAGTGGCCGATGTTGCCCACGATCGCCTTGTCGCGCATCCCGGCCATGTGCTCGGCCATGATGACGTCCTTGTTGCCGGTGGTGGTGATGAAGATGTGGCCCTCGGCCAGGACGTTTTCCAGTTTCGCCACCTGGTAGCCGTCCATGGCGGCCTGCAGCGCGCAGATCGGGTCGATTTCGGTCACGATCACACGTGAGCCCTGGCCGCGGAACGCCTCGGCGGCGCCCTTGCCGACGTCGCCGTAGCCGCAGACGACGGCGACCTTGCCGCCCATCAGCACGTCGGTGGCACGGTTGATGCCGTCCGGAAGCGAATGGCGGATGCCGTATTTGTTGTCGAACTTGCTCTTGGTGACCGAGTCGTTGACGTTGATGGCCGGGAAGAGCAGCTTGCCCTGTTCGGCGAGCTGGTAGAGGCGGTGCACACCGGTGGTGGTCTCCTCGGTCACGCCGAGCAGGCGCGAACCGATCCGGGTCCATTTCTGCGGATCCTGCGCCAGCGAGGCGCGGAGCACCGCCAGGAAAACGCGGCCTTCCTCGGACTCGTCATCGCCGGCTGCGGGCACGGCGCCGAGCGCTTCGAACTCCGCGCCCTTGTGCACCAGCATGGTGGCGTCGCCGCCGTCGTCGAGGATCATGTTCGGGCCCAGCTCCGGGTTGCTGTCCGCGCCGGGCCAGGTCAGGATCTGCTCGGCGGTCCACCAGTACTCCTCGAGCGTCTCGCCCTTCCAGGCGAACACCGGGACACCCTGCGGCTCCTCGGCCGTGCCCTGGCCGACCACGACGGCGGCGGCCGCCTCGTCCTGGGTGGAGAAGATGTTGCAGGAGGCCCAGCGGACCTCGGCGCCGAGGGCGGTGAGGGTCTCGATCAGCACGGCCGTCTGGACCGTCATGTGCAGGGAGCCGGCAATCCGGGCGCCCTTGAGCGGCTGGCTCGCGCCGAATTCCTCGCGCAGGGACATCAGGCCCGGCATCTCGTGCTCCGCGAGGCGGATCTGGTGCCGGCCGGCCTCGGCCAGCGAGATGTCGGCAATTTTGTAGTCGAAGGTCATGGGGATCCTTTGTGGTAGCCGGAATGTAGCTGGGGACTGGCAGTAGTTCGGCGCCGGGGCGGCCGGCGATGGGCCGGCGGCTTGACCGCCTGCCGCCGCCGGCGGGGCGGGACTACTCGGCGGCGTGGCGGGGCCCGCCGTCGGGCCGGCCGCCGTCGTGCTGGCCGCCGTCGTGTTGATCCGAGCGGGCCGAGGTGGCAGCGGCCAGCAGTTCCGGCGGCAGCAGCAGCGGGATACCGTCTTCAATCGTGTAGCGGAGCTGCTGCCCGTTAGCGTCGGGGGTCGTGGCGACGAGCTCTTCGCCCTCCTGCACCAGGGCCGAGCCCGTGACGGGGCAGCGCAGGACAGACAACAGTTCGGGACTGATCAGTGGCATCGAAGAGGCTGGCATGGTGAAGGCTCCCTGGGTGCGACGCAGCAGGCGCCGGTGGCGTACGGAAATTTCAGTTCCCAGCCTACCGCCAGTTCGCGGCTCAGGAGGGTTCGCGCAGGACGCGCAGGTGCCCCCGGCGCGTCCCCTCGGCGGCGGACGGGGCCTCGAGGGCCGGATGCGCGGCGCGCTGGCCCGGGGCGGGCTCCGCCGCTGCCGGCCGGGACGCTGCGGCCTCGCGGACGGCGTGTGCGAGGGCAAGCAGGTCGTCGGGGCCGGGTCCGGCCGGGGTGGCGGGCATCGCGAGCCGCAGGACCTCCCAGCCGCGCGGCACGGTCAGGGAGCCGGCGTGCTGTTCGCAGAGGTCGTAACAGTGCGGTTCGGCGTAGGTGGCCAGCGGGCCGAGGACTGCCGTGGAATCGGCGTAGACGTACGTCAAAGTGGCCACCGCCGAATTGCGGCAGGCGGACCTTGAACACTGACGAATTGCACCCACGACATCACAGACTACTCCCCCCGGCCCCCGGCCCCGCGCATTGAAACGCCCCTGCGGTCCCGGTGCCGCGCGCGAGAGGCTGCGCCAGGCGCCGGAGGCCGGGACGGAGGAAGACGCCAGCGGGGCGCGGCGGCCGCCACCGTGCAGAAATCAGGCGCCGGGTTTAGAGTCAAGATATGCAGTCATCGCACCACGTTCCCGGCTTCACGGTCCGGTTGGCTGACCCCGCTGCCGCCGGCACTGCCACCGGCAGAGGCTTCCGGCAGCGCCGCAGGAACCGCCACGGCCGCGGCCTGCGCGGCGAGCTGATGCTCCCCACGCTGCCCGGCTACCGGACCCGTTCCGACCGTTTCGATGACTTTGTCCTGGATTCGGCCCAGCGCCTGCACGACATCTGGGGCAAGCCGCTGGACGGCGTCCGTTTCGCGGTGGAGGAAATCCCGCCGGGACTCGAGCAGCTGGTCGCCGACGGCACGCCCGCGCCGATGGGCACCTACACGCCGGCAACGGCGGAGGACGGCCCTGTCATCACGCTGTACCGGAGGGTCGTGGAGCAGGCCTGCGGCAGCCGCGAGGAACTCCAGGACCTCGTCCACGACGTCGTCGTGGAGCGCACCGCGGAGATGCTCGGCGTGCCGCCGGAGTCGCTGGACCCGGTGTACCGCCGCCGCTACTAGGACGGCCGCCGGGCCGTCCGCCGGCCGTCCGGGCTAGTACCCGAGGGTGACGGGGACCTGTTCCTGTCCTGCGGCGCCGGGAGCCACCGGGATGGTCGAGATGTCGGATGTGTCGTCCGCCTGCAGCATGACGGCCCCGTAGGCCGCTCCCCCCGCCGCCGACACCAGGTACCCCACCAGCGGCGAACCGGCCACGTCCCCGGGGATTTTGACGGAAGCGGTCGTTCCGCCGGCGATGTCGGCTTTGGCCGCGGCGCGGACCTTGCCGTCGGCGGTGACCGGCGTGTACGAGATGGTGGCGCGGCCTTCCGGTGCGCCGAACACCAGGTACCGGGCGCCCGTGGCGGGCACCGGGACCACATGCTGGCTTCCGAGCCGCACGGCGGAGGGCGCCCAGGCGAAGTCGGCGGCGCCGTCGGCCTTGAGCCCGCGGGGGACGCGGGCGGCGGCGGCAAAGGACACATCGGAGCTGGCCGTGAGCGTGTACTGGCCCGCCGGCACCCCCGCGAGCGGGACTTCCGTGACGGCGCCCGCCTTGGCGGTGACCACGCCGCCGCCGGGGAGCGGTTTCTGGCCGCCGCGTCCGAACAGTTTCACTTCCACTACGGCATCCGCGGCGCCGGGGACCGTGATCTGGAGGGCGGGCCGGGCGTCGTCGAACCCGGGCTTGGCGCCGAGCGCGGCCAGCGCGGCCGGGTCCTGGATGTCGAGCCCGGCGATGGCCTGCCGGGTGGCGGGGGCTGTTCCGGGCGAGATGAAGTCCACGCCCCCGGGGGTCAGTCCGCGGAGCACGCTTTGCTGGATAACGGCCGAGACCGGCCCGCCGGTGCTGCGCACCCGCACGCCCAGCTGCTTCTGCCCGGGCGCCAGGCCGGCGAGGATGACGGACCGGGTGGTGCCGGGTGCCACCAGCAGCCCGCGGCTTCCCGGTGCCTGGATGGGTCCCTTGGCGCCGAAGAGCTCCAGGCTCACGGTGGCCGGGGTGCCGGAGGCGTTGCTGAGGTTGAGCACGGCGGTCCGTCCGACGGCGGTGTTCGCCCCGATCAGCCAGAGATCGTTGGCCGGACGCTGGCAGGCGGCGGCAGCCGTGCCGCGCAGGTCACCGTCGGCGGCGGTGTAGCTCATCACGGCCCCGGCGGAAGGCTGCCGGTTGTCCTGCGCGTCGGCGCTGAGCACACTGACGGCGTCGACGGCGCGCTGGGGCACCACACCGGCCCGCAGCGCCGGAGCGGGCCGCGCCGGCCCGGGCGTGGCGGACGCCGGTGCGGCCTTGGCCAGTTCGACCAGCCGGGTGCCGGTGAGCGCTGCGAGCCGGCTTCCGGGAAGGTCGCCGGTGCCGGAGCTGAGCACGACGGCGTTGACCGCGCTTTTGGCGGTGGCGGACTCCGGGCTGAACTGCGGGTCGGTGCCGACGGGCGCGCCCTTGAGCAGCCGCGGCGGTCCCGGGCAGATGCCCACGCTGCTGCCGGCTGGCACCGCGGCCAGGGGCGCCGCGAGCGGCCTGCTCGCGGGACCCTGGGGGGAGAGCGCGGCCGCCGCCATCAGGCCGCCGCCCGCCGCGACCAGCACCGCGGCGGAGAGGATCCCGCCCACGGCTCCCGGGAGGCCCTTCAGCCGGGCCAGGAGCGGGACGGCCGGGGCGGCATTGCGTGCGCTGCCGCGTCCGCTCCGGTCCCGCTTATCGTTCTCCGCCGGGACCGTGGCCTGCCGGGTTGGAGCCGGCTGTTCCGGAGGTGTGACGCCCTCGTTTTTCTCATGCATGCTGATGTTCCTTACGCAGGGAGCCTTCGTCCCTGGAGAGCCCGGTGTTCGGGCGGCGGGCAGGCACGGGGATGGCCAGCAGGACGGTCAGGCCGATCACGACAACCTGGGTGATCCCGGTCCAGAGCGCCCATGGGTTCTCGTAGCGGATGCTGAGCCGGCCGCCCTGGGCGGGCAGGGTGAACGCCTGTGCCCAGTCCACGGAGGTGGCTGTCAGGCGCCGGCCGTCAAGCCAGGCACTCCAGCCCGGATCTGCACGCTCGGCGAGGACCACCAGCCGGCCTTCCGGTCCGGCGGGCGCGGCCGCGTCGGCGGTGACGACCTCCGCCGGCAGCAGCCCGGTGGTCGCCCCGGCGCCGTCGACGATCCGTACGCGGTGTGCGACGTCGGCGGCCTTGATCACCGGCTGGTTCAGCGGGCTGATCCGCCACAGCCAGCCCGTATCGGTCCGGCCGACGGCCACGAGTCCGGGGACCGCATCCATCCGGCTGGCCGTCAGCTGGGCCGCGCTGTCGGCGGCCTCCAGCACCACGAAGCCGACGCCGAGCTGCTCCAGCTGCGCGCGCGGGTCAACGCCCTGGCCGGCGACGATCGTGGCGACCACCCCGCGCAGCATGGCGGCGACGGCGTCGTCGTCGCGGACCGTCTCCTCCCCCGGCGCTCCGATCACCGGACGGGCAGAGGCGACGGCGGACAGGGCGTCAAGCCTGGTGCCGGCGCCGCGCATGAGCGAGGCCGCGAAGGTGCCGTTTTCCTCGGCGGAGATGACCAGGGTCCGGGTCCGTTCCGGCCCCTCGCCCCGGTCGATCGCCGTCGCCGGCAGCGTGCGGGCCTTGCCGGCCTGGACCAGCCGCCGGGTGCCCAGCGCACCGTCGCCGGCCGGGTCGGAGCCGGCGCCGTTGCCCGCGCCTTCGACCGGGATGTTGCCGGCGCCTTCGGCGCTGCCGGAACCGGCGGCGGCCGCGGAGGGCGGCGCGGTCTGCAGGACGTTGTGCGCTGCCCAGGCGGCGAGTCCGGCTACCGGGCCGGCGAGCAGCAGCACCGTGGCGGTGGCGGCGGTGCCGCGGACGAGGATTTTGCGGGCCAGGGCCTTGCGGTCCGGCGCGGCCGCGGCGGACCCGTCGGCGGCGTCGAGCAGGGCCTCGGCTCCGAGCAGGGCCGCCCCCAGCAACGCGAACGCCGCGGCGGAGACCGCCGGGCCGGTGAACGGGGTGACCAGGACGTTGGCGCTGGCACCGGTGGCGACGTGCCCGGCCAGCCAGCCGCCCGCCAGCATGAGGATCCCGGCGGCCCAGAGGCAGCGGGCCAGCCGCGGCCGCCGGCCGGCGGCGTGCCGGCCCGGGAGGAAGATGGCCGTCAGGGCCAGCAGCAGGACGGGCAGTCCGAGCAGCAGGGCCAGCAGGAGCGCCCACGGCACGGCCCCCGGCCCGAACGCGGCCAGTCCGGCGAGGCCGGCGCCGGCGTCGAAGCGCAGCGGCTGGCCCAGCGCCTGCTGCCAGAGCGGGGCCGCGTCGAAGCCCAGCGGCAGGCCCGGATCGGCCAGCAGGGCGCGCGGCCGGTCCGCGACGGAGAGGGCAAAGGGAAGGAACAGCGCAAGGCTCGGCAGCAGCGACCACCAGACGGTGCGTCCCCGGCGGCCCAGCAGCACGCCGCAGAGCGCCACGACGACGGCGGCCGGAAGCAGCAGCGAGGGGGCCGCCGCGGTGACGACGGCCAGCGCCAGTCCGGCCGCGGCCGCCGCGGTCCAGGACGGGGTGCCGTTGATTCCGGGCTTGGCGGGCGGCTTCTCGGTGAAGCGCCGCTCCCCCGGGGCCGGGACGGCAAAGCGGCCGCGGCCGGGGACGGAGCCGGTGGCGCGCAGCAGGGCCAGGACGAGCAGCGGCATCATCACGTGCGCAACGAGGGCGCCGAGGCGTCCCTGGTTGAGGGCCACCTGCAGGGCCGGCGCACCGGCCCAGACCAGCGCGGCGGCGAGCCGAAGCCGGCGCCGCTGGGTCAGGGCCCCGGCGGCGAACCAGGCACCGAGGGCCGCCAGCGGCATGGCCAGGATCAGCAGCCACGCCACGGCGCCGCTGGCATCGCCGGCGCCAAGAACGCCGAGCAGCCACAGCACGTAGCCGAAGGGATCGCCGTGGCCCGGCAGTCCGGCCCCGAGCGGAATCCACCAGCTTGAGGCATGGTTCCAGATGTCGCCCAGGCGTGCGGACACCGGGATCAGTGCCCCGCCGGTGACGGCCTCGGCCCGGAACAGGTTCAGCAGGCCGATGAGCGACGCCGCGGCGGTGACCATCAGCGCCAGCAGCGCCCCGTTGCCCACCCAGGCGCGCCCGGTGGTGCTGAGGGCCGCGAAATCGTCGGTGGAATCGCCGCTGGGCTGGTCGGCCAGCGGGTCGTGCCCGGCGGGCGGATCTCCGGAATCATCGGATCCGAGGGCCTCCATCAGCGAGCGGCGGTGGGCCCAGACCTCGCGCCGGGGCGTCTGCAGGCCCTTGATCACGGAGCGCCGGATGCGCCGCGTCCGGGCGGCGTTGCGGCGGCCGCGGAGCACGGCGGCGGGCCGTCCCAGCGCGCCGAGGGTTGCCAGCAGCTGGGAGAATCCGTGGCCGGGGTCTTTGACGGCGATGCTCAGGACAAGTTTGAAAAGGCTGCCAAGGAGGGCGCCGACGGCGTGCAGCGGGACCTTCCACGCCGGGGCGTGCTTGAGCCGGAGGTGGACCTGTGCCTTGCGGGCGGCCTTCGCGCTCCCCTGGGCGTGCGGCCGGTGCGAGACGTGGAACATCCGGGCGCTCGGGACCACCACCACGCGGTGGCCGGCGAGCCGGTTGCGCCAGCAGAAATCGACGTCGTCGCCGCTGCCGGGCAGGGCCGGGTCGAAGCCCTGGAGCTCTTCCCAGACGTCGCGGCGGACCAGCATGCCCGCGGAGTTGACGGCGAAGGTGTCGCTGCGGCCGTCGTACTGGCCCTGGTCGAGTTCATCGGCCTCGATCAGCGTCAGGCGCTCGGCCCAGCGGCTGGTGGAAAGGCCGACGTCGATCAGCCGGCGCTCGGCGTGCCAGTCCAGCTGCTTGCAGCCCGCCACGGTGACCGAGGGCGCGCGCTCCACGGCGTGCAGCAATTCGGCCAGGGCTTCGGGAGCCGGGGCGGCGTCGTCGTGGAGCAGCCAGATCCATTCGGAGACGGTGCGTCCGGCGTCGCCGCGCCGGGGCGCGAGCGTCTGCAGGCCGGCCTGGACGGCTCCGCCCATGCCGGTCCTGGCCTGCTCCAAAACGGTGACGTTGGAGGCGCCGAGCGCCTGCCGGAGCAGGGCTGCCGAGTGGTCGCGGGATCCGGTGTCGACCCCGATGACCGCATCCGCAGTCCGCGTTTGCGCCGCCACCGCCGCCAGGGTCCTGGGGAGATAGTCACCGCCGTCATGGGCTACCACGACGGCGGTGACTCGTACTTCTTGAAGAATTAGACTGCCCGCTTCCTAAGCCGGCGGCGTTCCCGCTCGGAGAGGCCGCCCCAGATGCCGAAGCGCTCGTCGTTGGACAAGGCGTACTCCAGGCACTGCGAGCGGACGTTGCACGCACCGCACACCTTCTTGGCGTCGCGGGTGGAGCCTCCCTTTTCCGGGAAGAAGGCCTCCGGGTCGGTCTGCGCGCAGAGCGCGTCGGTCTGCCATCCCAGTTCGCCTTCATCGTCGAAGTCCTGCCGGGGCGGCAACCCGATCCACACCGGCTGGGCGGTGGTTCCGGAGTGCAGGGTCTGCAGTTCCATGGGCGGGTCGAGCGGATCGATGTCCTGCTCCGGATTTCCCGCCAGAAGTGCCTCATGGGCCGCGAGGAAGGCCGTGGCCTGGTCCTGCAGCGAATCCTGGGTGTGTTCGTTGTACCGCTCTGCGGCGTCCGGATCGGCCGGGTCGACATACCAGTCACTCGGCACGCCGCGTGAACGGTATTTTGCCGTCGCCTGGCCGGCGACGACTTCATCTTCATGGATACGCTCTGCAAGCCCCATTGGCGTTCCCTCTCTGATTTTGCAGCCCCTGACTGACCCTCGGACACTCGGTTGTGTGCCGGCTGTTGCGCAGTGGCTTTCGATACCTAATTACACGCGTGTAAGTATCCGGGAGTCAAGCCGCAGCGGAGATAATAATCAATTTCCGGGGAATTGCCGGGGCACGCCACGCCCGGGATTTTTTGGCCGGGTTCCCCGCGGCGGGCCGGAATTGACAGCCTGCTGAGCACTTTCCTGCGCCGGCCCTGCGCTTTTGCTGTGATTCCCCTGCGTTTACGGCGGTTCTGCACCGCACCCCTCCACCGCGCCGCCAGCCCCCCGCGGCACCGCCAGGCATCCGCCCGGCCCGGCAGTGACGGAGATCACGTCGCGGGCGGCCGTGGCAAGATGAACGGATGAGCATCCCGGCAATCGAACTGATGACAGCCCTGCGTTCCGGCCAGTCCACCTCCCCCCGCCTCACCTGGTACGGCCCCGACGCCGAACGTGTGGAACTCTCCGGCCGGGTGCTGGACAACTGGGTGGCCAAGACCAGCAACCTGCTCCAGGACGAGCTGGACGCGGAGCCGGGCACGCGGCTCCGCCTGGAGCTGCCCGCGCACTGGAAGTCGGTGGTGCTCGCGCTGGCCGGCTGGCAGCTCGGCATGGAGGTGGTGTTCGACGACGCGGAAGCCGAACTGCTCGCCACGGCGGAGCCCGGCCCGGCAGCCGCGGGCGGCGCTTTCGACGCCGTCCTGGCGGTGGCGCTGCCCGCCCTGGCCATGCGGTGGGAGGGCGAGCTGCCCTCCGGCGTCGTGGACTACGCCGCCGAGGTCCGCTCGCACGGCGACTTCTTCATGCCGCACATCGATCCGGAGGCCGGACGCCGGGCCGTCCGGTCCGCCGCCGGCACCGAGCATACGCACGGCGGGCTGCTGACCGGCTTCGCCGCGGCGGGCCAGTCCCCGGCGGACGGGCAGCGGCTGCTGGTCCGGGCCGCCGTGGGCCTCGAGGACGCCCTGGCCCAGGCCCTCGGGGTGTGGCAGCGGGACGGTTCCGTGGTGCTGGTGCACCCGGACGTCGCCGTGACGGAGCGCCTGCTCAGCGACGAACGCGTCAGCCGGAGCTGAGCCGGGCCGCCGCGTCGGCGGCGGAACCGGATCCGCGGTGTTACCGGTGTGAACGGATCGGGGGTGTTACCGGGTCAGCGGTGGTCGGGCTTCGACTCGGACACGCCCGGTTCCGGTGCTGCCTGCCCGGGAACCCCGGCGGCCTCCTGCCGGTGCGGGTGCCGTTCGATGATCTCGTGGTCGTGCGAGAACTCCGGCTCGTCGTCCAGTTCCTTGTTGAACACCAGGAAGCGGTAGGCGAAGAACCGCACCACCGTGGCGACGAGGATACCGACGATGCCGGCCAGGAAGAGCAGGTTCTTGTCCGTGACGCCCATGCCGTACTTGGCGAGGGCGGTGAAACCGGTCGAGATGCCGATGCCGATGCCATTGATGAGGACGAACATCATGAACTCGCGCAGCACGTTGTCCTGGCGGCGGTGACGGAAGGTCCAGAAACGGTTCGCGATCCAGGAAAAGACCGTGGCGACCGTCGCCCCGACGAAGCGGGCCTTCGCCTCGCTGTCGGACATGGCGCCGTGCATCAGGTAGTACGTCAGGCCGTTGTCGATGACGAAGGCGACACCGCCGACGGCACCGAACTTCGCCACTTCGCGCCAGAAGAGCGAGGCGAGTCCGCGCACACGATCCGCAAGTGTGTTATTCATGACCCTCCGTGGCCTGTGTGTAGTGGTCGGCCATCCGGCCAACGGCCCATTTTAGCGCCGTTTCCCGGGCGTGCGCCCCCGGGCGGCGCTGTTCCGGGGCGTGCAGCCCGGCAATCCGCGCCGAAAAAAGGCGCTGATTCGGCGGTCCGGGCGCGCGGGGGCCGGTTCCGCGCAGGTTTTCGGTAGGCTGGGAGATGTGACTTTTCCTGTAATCGGTGTGGTTGGCGGCGGCCAGCTTGCCCGCATGATGGCCCCGGCCGCCACCGCGCTCGGCTTCGAGCTCCGCGTCCTTGCCGAGGGCGAGGACGTCTCCGCGGTCGCCGCCGTGGCCAAGGCCCCGGTCGGCGACTACACCGACCTCGACCACCTGCTGGAGTTCTCCCGCGGCCTGGACGTGCTGACCTTCGACCACGAGCATGTCCCCACCGGGCACCTGCGCGCCCTGATCGAGGCCGGCGTGAACGTCCACCCCGGACCCGATGCCCTGGTCAATGCCCAGGACAAACTGGTGATGCGTGCCGCGATCGACCGGCTGGAGCTTCCCAACCCGCGCTGGGCCGCCGTGGCCGACGTCGACGACCTGGTCGCCTTCGGCGAGGACGCCGGCTGGCCGGTGGTGCTGAAAACGCCCCGCGGCGGCTACGACGGCAAGGGCGTGCGGATTGTCGCCTCCGCCGCGGAGGCCGCGGAGTCGGCGGACTGGTTCGAGGCCATGTCCCCGCTCCTGGCCGAGGCCAAGGTGGAGTTCAGCCGTGAACTTTCGGCCATGGTGGCCCGCACGCCCGACGGCGAATCCCGCGCCTGGCCCGTGGTGCACACCATCCAGGTCGACGGCGTCTGCGACGAAGTCATCGCCCCCGCCCTGGACATCCCGCTGGAGGTGGCCGCCGCCGCCGAGGACGCCGCGCTCCGGATCGCCAACGAACTCGGCGTCACCGGCGTCATGGCCGTGGAGATGTTCGAGACACCCGGCGTCGGCGCCGGCTTCCTGATCAACGAGCTGGCCATGCGCCCGCACAACACCGGCCACTGGACGCAGGACGGCTCGGTCACGAGCCAGTTCGAGCAGCACCTGCGGGCCATCCTGAACCTCCCCCTGGGCGCCACCGACCTGCTCGGACCCGTTGTGGTCATGAAGAACTTCCTTGGCGGCGCGAACCAGAACCTGTTCTCCGCCTACCCCGCGGCCCTCGCCAGCGAACCGGCGGCCAAGGTCCACTGCTACGGCAAGGCGGTGCGTCCGGGCCGCAAGATCGGGCATGTCAATCTGGTCGGCAACTCCGCCGCCGACGTCGATTCCGTCCGGCAGCGCGCCGGCACCGTCGCCAACATCATCCGGGACGGACGGGCCCAGGCCGGGGCCGCCCCGGGAACCTCCGAGGAGAACGCGTGAGCGCCAGCACCGAAGCCCCAGACTCCGGCCCCGGGTCCGCCGGAAACGGGTCCGCCCCGATCGTGGGACTCGTGATGGGGTCCGACTCCGACTGGCCGGTGATGGAGGCTGCCGCGGAGGCGCTGGCCGAGTTCGGCATCCCGTTCGAGGCCGACGTCGTCTCCGCCCACCGTATGCCCACCGAAATGATCCGCTACGGGCAGACCGCCCACGAGCGCGGGCTGCGCGTGATCATCGCCGGCGCGGGCGGCGCCGCGCACCTGCCGGGCATGCTCGCCTCCGTGACCCCGCTGCCGGTGATCGGCGTGCCGGTGCCGCTGAAGACCCTGGACGGGATGGACTCGCTCCTGTCCATCGTGCAGATGCCCGCCGGCGTGCCGGTCGCCACGGTCTCGATCGCCGGGGCCCGCAACGCCGGGCTGCTCGCGGTGCGGATGCTGGCCTCGGGCACGGATGACCTCGCGGAGCAGCTGCGCTCCGAACTGCTGGAGTTCGCCCGGGAGCTCAACGACGCCGCCACCCGCAAGGGCGCGAACCTGCGCAATAAGGTGGCCGACGTGTTCTCCGACGAAAACAGCGTTCCGCGGGGCGGCCGGTAGGGATTCGGCAGATGAGCAAAGGTTTCGCCGCTGCGCAGGAACAGACGCAGCCGCCACGGGGCGCCCTCACGGACCCGGTCCGCTACCCCGCCGGGGCGGCGCCCGCCGGTCCTGTCCAAGCGCGCCTTCCTGCTGATCCTGCTGACCCTGCTGGTGCCGGGCAGCGCCCAGACCGTCGCGGGCAACCGCCGGCTGGGGCGGATGGCGCTCCGCGTCACGCTGACCGTCTGGGTCCTGGCCATCGCGGCGCTCGTCCTGCTCGTGGTCTCCCGCCCCACGCTGATCAACCTCATCGCCTCCCCCGCCACCTCGCTCGTGCTGGTCATCGTGCTCGCCGCGCTGGCCCTGGGCTGGGCGGCGTTGTTCGTCAACACCCTGCGCCTGATCCGCCCGGTGCTGCTCGAGGCCCGGGCGCGGGCCGCCGTCGTCGTCGCCCTGGTCCTGGCCATGCTGCTCAGCAGCGGCAGCGTCGGCTACGCGGCCTACCTGCTGAACGTCGGCCGCGACGCGATCGGCACGATCTTCGCCAACGGCCCGGCGATGGAGCCGTCCGAGGGCCGCTACAACTTCCTGATGATGGGCGGCGACGCCGGGTCGGACCGCACCGGCCGCCGCCCGGACAGCCTGTCCGTGATCAGCGTGGATGCCAAGACCGGCAAGTCCGCCATCATCTCGATCCCCCGCAACCTCCAGAACGCCCAGTTCAGCGAGGATTCCCCGATGCGGGCGGTCTACCCGGACGGGTACGACTGCGGCAACGACTGCCTCATCAACGCCATCAACACCGAGGTCACCAACGAGCACAAGGACCTCTACCCCGGGGTGGACGACCCGGGCGCGCAGGCCACCCTGGAGGCGGTCTCCGGCAGCCTCGGGATCAAGGTCCAGGCCTACGTCCTGGTGGACATGGACGGTTTCGCCAAGCTCATTGACGCCATGGGCGGCATCCGGATCAAAGCCGGCGGCTGGGTCCCGATCAGCGGCGAGACCGTTGACGAGGCCAACGGCATCCACGGCATGCCGCTGGGCTGGATCCCGGCCGGCGACAATACGCTGGACGGCTATCACGCCCTCTGGTACGGCCGGTCCCGCGAATTCGTTGACGACTACGCCCGCATCGCACGCCAGCAGTGCGTCCAGCAGGCGATGCTCAAGCAACTGGATCCGGCCACCCTGCTCGCGAAGTTCGAGGACATCGTCAAGGCCGGCACCAAGGTGGTCGATTCCAACATCTCCTCCAGCCAGCTCGGCAGCTTCGTGGACCTTGCGATGAAATCCAAGAGCCAGCCGGTGAGCCGGCTGACCATCGGCCCGCCCGACTTCGACGCCTCCTTCTCCACGGTTCCGGACTTCGACAAGATCCACCAGGCCGTGGACAAGCTCCTGGCACCCGCCCCCGCGGCGGGGGCGGCCGACGATTCGCTCCGGCAACCGGCCGTGGTGCCCGGCCCGCTCTCCGCCGCCGGCGGGGTGCCACAGGGCCGTGCCCGGCACCAAGCCCGCGCCGTCGCCGTCGCCGTCGTCGACCGACTTCACTCCCGTGACGACGACGCCCGAGGGCGAGCCGATCACCGAGGAGATGCTCAACGACTTCAAGCGCAACGGCGATGAGCAGTCCATCCGCAACCTGGTGGCCACCAACGGCCAGTGCGCCCCGCTCGTAGGACCGGACGCCCGGTTACTCTAGCACGCTCCGGCCGCCCCGCTCTCCCAGACCAGATAGGTACCCCGTGTACGAACTTGAGAACGTCCTCCGGCCCTACGCCTGGGGGTCGAAGACCGCGATCGCCGGCCTGCTGGGCCGGCCGGCGTCCGGCGGCCCGGAGGCCGAGCTGTGGATCGGCGCCCACCCGGACTCCCCCTCGCTGGCGGTCACCGCCGCCGGACGACGGCCGGACGACGACGGCGGCGGACGACGGCGGACGGCCGGCGCTGGACGCGCTGATCGCCGGCGACCCCGAGCACCACCTGGGCGGCGACAGCGTGGCCGAGTTCGGTCCGCGGCTGCCGTTCCTGCTCAAGGTCCTCGCCGCCGAGCGGCCGCTGTCCCTGCAGGTGCATCCGACGCTGGAGCAGGCGCGGGCCGGGTTCGCCCGGGAGGAGGCCGCCGGCGTCGACCGCGCCGCCGCGACCCGCAACTACAAGGACGACAACCACAAGCCGGAAATGATCTTCGCGCTGACGGCCTTCGAGGCGCTCTGCGGGTTCCGGCCGGCTGCGGAGTCGCGGGCCGTGTTCGGGCACCTGGCGGCGTGTTTTGACCGTGCCGGGCTGGACCTGCCGCCGCTGCTCCCGCGGCTGCTGGAGGACCTCGCGCACCCGGACGAGCCGGCCGCCCTGCGGTCCGCCTTCGAGCGGCTCATCGCCGGCGGTGAGGACATCGCCGAGGCGACGGCCGCCGTCGTCGCCGCCCTCAACTCCGGTGCGCCGATGGGACCGCACGCGGCGGAGCTGACCACGGTGGTGAACCTCAACCAGGACTACCCCGGGGACCCCGGCGTGCTGATCTCGCTGCTGCTGAACCGGATCTCGCTGGCGCCCGGCGAGGCCGTGTACCTGCCCGCCGGCAATGTGCACGCCTACCTGCACGGGCTCGGCATCGAGGTGATGGCTTCCTCGGACAATGTGCTCCGCGGCGGGCTGACGCCGAAATTCGTGGACGTGCCGGAGCTGCTGCAGACGGTCGCCTTCGAAGCCGTCGCAGTGCCCATGCTCCCGGCCGAGACCACCATGCTGGGCCAGGAGCTGTACCGGCCCCCGTTCCGGGAATTCGCGCTGCAGCGGGTGGAACTGCTTCCCGGCGCGGAGCCGGTCCCGCTGGCGCAGTCGGGGGCCGCGGTGATCCTCGTGGTCTCCGGCGCGGTCCTGCTGGACTCCCCCAAGGGCGATCTGCAGCTGGAACGCGGCGGATCCGCGTTCCTGCCGGCCGCCGAGGCGCCGGTCAATGTGCACCCCGTCGCCGGTGCCACCGGGCCCGCCGTGGCCTTTGCCGTTACTACCGGAATGAAGGCCTGAACCGTGGATTACTTCCTGCAGGGCCCGCACTGGGCCGACGTCCAGCGCGCCCTGGGCCGCACCGTCCACGAGGAGGCCCGGCGACGGCTGGCGCTTCCTGGCCGTCGAGGAAAGCAACCCGGCCGGCAAACTGCTCTACGTCCCGTACGGGCCGCTGGCCGATTCGCTCGCCGCCTTCGACGCCGCCCTGGCGTCCCTGACGGCGCTGGCCCGCCGGTGCGGGGCGGTGTTCGTCCGGCTCGAGCCGGTCGACGCCGGGTTTGACCGGCGCCGAAGCCGGCACCGTGCTGCGCAGCCGCGGCCTGCGTCCCGCGCCGGCGAACCTGCAGCCCGAGCTGAGCTGGATCGTGGACCTGGACCGCGATTTCAAGGACGTCCTGGCGGACATGAAGCCGGTGAACCGCAACCTGTACCGCAACATCCACAAGAAGGGCGTGACGTTCCGGTCCAGCCAGGACCCGGCGGAGATTTCGGTGCTGCTGGAGTTCCTGCACCTGACCGCGGCACGCAACGGTTTCAAGCCGCAAAGCGACGAGTACCTGAGCCAGGTGGCGCGGTCGCTGATGCCGTCCGGTGCGGCCACCCTGTTCATCGCCGAACTGGAGGGCGAGCCGATCGCCGCGGCCCTGGCCTACGACTCCGCGGACACCCGCACCTACGCCCACGCCGCCCTGGACGACACGCACCGCAAACTCAGCGCCGGCATCCCGCTGCTCGTGACGCTGATGGCCGACGCCAAGGAAAAGGGCCTCGCGCACGTGGACCTCTGGGGTGTTGCCCCCGCCGACCAGCCCGACCACAAGTGGGCCGGCTTCACGGCGTTCAAGAAGTCCTTCGGCGGCCGCGAAGTCGCCTACCCCGGGACCTGGGACCTGCCGGTGAAGAAGCTCCGCTACGGCGCGTACCAGCTGGCCCGCAAGGCCGCCCAGACCGGGAAGCAGCTCGTCACCGGCCTGCGCGCCCGCCTCCCGAGGTAGCGCGAACGGACACATGCGGCCCCTCTCCGCGCGCCGGAGCTAGCAGGGCATGTCCACCGGGGCACCTCGGCCGACGATGCCCCACGTGACAGGCCGGACATAGCACCGGAAGGACATGTCCACCCCGGCACCATCCCGGCACACCGGACATGCCCCACGCTCACCACAGCCAATGGACATAAACCCACTATGCCCAACTCCCCGGCACGAGCACCGGACATGTCCCACCGGCCGGAGGCCCCATCCCCGGACCCCAGCACCGGACATGCCCCACGCTCACCACAGCCAATGGACATAAACCCACTATGCCCAACCCCCGGCACGAGCACCGGACATGTCCCCCGGCCGGAGCCCCTCCCCGGACCCCAGCACCGGACATGCCCCACGCTCACCACAGCCAATGGACATAAACCCACTACGTCCAACCCCCGGGCACGAGCACCGGACATGTCCACCGGTTGGAGCCCCACCCCGGACCCCAGCACCGGACGCCCTCCCGCCTGCCGCAAAACACAGGATCCCGGGGCGCAGGGCGCGTCCCGGGATCCTGTGAATGCGTGAAGGCTAGTTCTTGCGGGCGTAGCCCTCCCACTTGCTGGCCTGGTGCTCGCCGTCCACGAAGCGGATGGTTCCGGACTTGGAGCGCATCACGATGGACTGGGTGAGGACCTTGTCCTTGGAGTAGCGCACGCCCTTGAGCAGGTCGCCGTCGGTGATGCCGGTGGCGGCGAAGTAGCAGTTGTCGCTGGAGACCAGGTCGTTGGTGGAGAGCACCCGGTCCAGGTCGTGTCCGGCGTCGATCGCCTTCTGCTTTTCCTCGTCGCTGGTGGGCCAGAGCCGGCCCTGGATGACGCCGCCGAGGGACTTGATCGCACAGGCCGCGACGATGCCCTCCGGGGTTCCGCCGATGCCCATCAGCGCGTCGACGCCGGTGCCGGCACGTGCGGCGGCGATGGCGCCGGCGACGTCGCCGTCCATGATGAACTTCGTCCGGGCGCCGGCTTCGCGGATTTCCTCGACCAGCGGGCGGTGCCGGTCGCGGTCCAGGATCATCACGTTGAGCTGGTTGACCTTGACACCCTTGGCCTTGGCGATCAGGTGCAGGTTCTGCTTGACCGGCAGCCGGAGGTCGACCATGTCGGCGGCTTCCGGCCCGGTGACGAGCTTCTCCATGTAGAACACGGCGGAGGGGTCGAACATGGAACCGCGCTCGGCCACGGCCAGGACGGCCAGGGCGTTGTTGATGCCGAGGGCGGTCAGCCGGGTCCCGTCGATCGGGTCGACGGCGACGTCGCACTCGGGGCCGGTGCCGTCGCCGACACGCTCGCCGTTGAATAGCATGGGGGCTTCGTCTTTTTCGCCTTCGCCGATGACCACGACGCCGTTGAAGTGGACGGTCTGCAGGAAGGAGCGCATGGCGTCGACGGCGGCGCCGTCGGCCTTGTTCTTGTCGCCGAAGCCGACCCAGTGGCCGCCGGCGATGGCCGCGGCTTCGGTGACGCGGACCAGTTCCAGGGCAAGGTTGCGGTCAGGCTCATCGATTCCGACGGCGAGCGACGGGGAAAGCGTGGAGTACTTCTGGGTCATGGACGCTGGTGACACGTGAACCTCTTCTTCGAGTGGCGATCATTGAACCCGCGGCATCCGGTGTCCGGCGGCCGCGGTGATTCGTCTGTTACTGATCATAGTCGCGGCGGCCCCGATCGGTCATGGAATGACCGAACGAGGAAACGGCCCGCCCTCGGCCGGCGCCCTCCCGCCGAATGTGAGATCGGCCCGGAATGGGCGACTATAGAGGGGTGAATGAATTGCAGGACACGTCGCCCGAGGCCCCCGGATCACCGGCCGGCGGAGCAGTACCCGAAGCCGACGGCGCCGCCGGCGGCCAGCCCGTGAAGCCCGTCCTCCGCGCCGCCGCGGCAAAGCGGGCCAACGCCTCGGTGATCGGCATGATCATCGCCCTGGTTCTGAGCATCGGCGCCTTCCTGCCGGTGGTGCTGATGAACCCGTCGCCTAAGAGCGACGGCTACCGCCCGGACATCAACGTCAGCGCTATCGCGAAAAACGCCGCGGGTGTGGCCGGATTCACACCGGTGGCCCCGGAAACCGGACGACACATTCCGTTCAAATTACGCCCGCTGGGAGTCCGGCTCGGGCAGCGGCGTGGCCACCTGGGAGGTTGGCTACCTGACGCCCAAGGAGTCCTTCATCGGACTGGTGCAGACCCGGCAGGCCAATCCGACGTGGCTGCTGCAGCAGACCAAAAGCGCCCCGGTGACCGGGACGCGGAACGCCGGCGGACGCGACTGGCAGCTGCGCGACACCGGCAAGGGCGAGAAGTCCATGGTCCTCGACTACCGCGGCACCACCGTGATCCTGACCGGGCCGGCGCAGCTGGAGGAGTTCTCCGTGCTCGCCGCGGCGGTCGTGGAGGCGCTGGAAAGTAACCCGGCGGTGACAGTTTCCCCCTCGGCCACCCCCGCGCCGTAAAGTAGGGCCGTGGCTACCTACCTGACTCCCGCCCTCGCCTGGCGCCGGCTGCGCGAAGGCAACGAACGTTTTGTCGCCGGCGAATCCTCGCACCCGAACCAGGACGCCTCACGGCGGTCCTCGCTCGTGGAGAACCAGCATCCCTTCGCCGTCATTTTCGGCTGCGCCGACTCCCGCCTGGCCGCGGAGATCATCTTCGACCTGGGCCTCGGCGACGCGTTCGTCGTCCGGACGGCCGGCCAGGTGATTGACGACGCCGTCCTGGGCTCGCTCGAATACAGCATCGGTGTGCTGGGCGTACCGCTGATCGTGGTCCTCGGCCACGACAGCTGCGGTGCGGTCATCGCGACCAAGAACGCCGTGGAGACCGGAGAGATGCCGGCCGGGTTCATCCGCAGCCTGGTCGAGCGCATCACGCCGTCCGTGCTGACCTCGCTGCGCAACGACCAGCACGACGTCAACGACATGGTGGTGGAGAACGTCAAGCAGACCTCGCAGCGCCTCGTCGACAGCTCCCGGGTGATTTCCGACGCCGTCGAGGGCGGCCGCGCCGCCGTGATCGGGCTGGCCTACCGCCTCGCCGAGGGCCGGGCCGACCTCGTCTCCGGAATCGGCGAGCTCTAGGGGCTTTCGTTTCCGGGCCGGTTCATGGTTTTCGGTGGGACGCTTGGGCCGAATAAGCTAGCCCCATGACTTCCACAGCAGATTTGAACACTGAAGAGTTCCGCATTGAACACGACACGATGGGCGAGGTCCGCGTCCCCGTGAACGCGCTGTACCGTGCCCAGACGCAGCGTGCGGTCGAAAACTTCCCGATCTCCGGCAAGACCCTGGAGCGTGCCCACATCGAGGCCCTCGCCCGGGTCAAGAAGGCTGCTGCCCAGGCCAACGCGGAACTGGGCGTGCTCGACGGCGAGCTGGCCCAGGCGATCGCCGACGCCGCCGACGAGGTCGCGGCCGGGAAGTACGACGGCGACTTCCCGATCGACGTGTTCCAGACCGGGTCCGGGACCTCCTCGAACATGAACACCAACGAGGTCCTGGCCGAGCTCGCCTCCCGGGCGCTCAAGGCCGCCGGCAGCGAGAAGGTGGTCCACCCGAACGACCACGTGAACGCCTCGCAGTCCTCCAACGACGTCTTCCCGACGTCGGTCCACGTGGCCGCCACGTCCGCGCTGATCAACGACCTGATCCCGGCGCTGGGCTACCTGGCCGAGTCGCTGGAGCGCAAGGCCGCCGAGTTCAAGGACGTCGTGAAGTCCGGCCGCACCCACCTGATGGACGCCACCCCCGTCACCCTCGGCCAGGAGTTCGGCGGCTACGCCGCGCAGGTGCGCTACGGCATCGAGCGCATCAACGCCGCCCTCCCCCGCGTCGCCGAGGTCCCGCTCGGCGGCACCGCCGTCGGCACCGGCATCAACACCCCGGCCGGCTTCCCGGAGCGCGTGATCGAACTCCTCGCCGCAGACACCGGCCTGCCGCTGACCGAGGCCCGCGACCACTTCGAGGCCCAGGCCAACCGCGACGGGCTGATCGAGGCCTCCAGCCAGCTGCGCAACATCGCGATCTCCTTCATGAAGATCAACAACGACCTGCGCTGGATGGGCTCCGGCCCCAACACCGGCCTCGGCGAAATCGCGATCCCGGACCTGCAGCCCGGCTCCTCGATCATGCCCGGCAAGGTCAACCCGGTCATCTGCGAGGCGTCCATCATGGTCTGCGCCCAGGTCATCGGCAACGACACCGCCATCGCCTGGTCCGGCACCAACGGCGCGTTCGAGCTGAACGTCGGCATCCCCGTGATGGCCGCCAACCTGCTCGAATCCGTCCGCCTGCTGGCGAACACCAGCCGCGTTATGGCGGACAAGATGATCGACGGCATCACCGCCAACGTCGAGCGCGCCCGCTTCCTCGCCGAGGCGTCGCCGTCCATCGTGACGCCGCTGAACAAGTACATCGGCTACGAGAACGCCGCCAAGATCGCCAAGAAGGCCGTCGCCGAGGGCCTGACCATCCGCGAGACCGTCGTGGCGATGGGCTTCCTCGAACGCGGCGAGCTGACCGAAGAGCAGCTCGACACCGCCCTGGACGTTATGTCCATGACCCGGCCGCCGCACAAGGCCTAGTCCTCGAGTCCGCTTCTGCGGGCACCGCGTCCGACGGCGGCCGGCACCTTTCCAGCGAAAGGCGCCGGCCGCCGTCGTGCGTTTAACCGGTCCTACTCCGGCGACCCCTCTCCCCCGGCAGCACGGCGCTCCGCCGGGGTGTAGGCGGAATAGGCCGCGGCCTCATCCAGGCTGGCTCCGGCCATGCGGGCCTCCCGCAGGCGCCTGGTCTTCGCGGACTGGCCGGAGAAGGCGGCGTCCACGTTGCCGGCCGCGTACGTCAGGGCGTCCTCGGCGCGGATCCCCAGCCCGTGCGCCGTCAGGACGGCGTCCTGGTTGGCTCCGAGATAGGTGAACTGCCAGCCCCACTGGTGCTGCTGGCGTTCCACCAGGGCCTTGACGACGGCTCCGCTGGCCTCGCGTGAGGCGTTTTCGTGGCCGTCGGTCAGCACGGCCACCAGCACCGTGCCCGGACGCTCCTCTTCGGGCAGCGCCGCCAGCTCCGCGCCGGCCTCGCCGATCAGCCGCACCATGGCGTCATGCAGCGCCGTGCTGCCGCGGGGCTGGAGCACCAGCGGCGGAACGTCCTGGATGTCCACCGCGGCGTAGACCCGTTCGTAGACGTCGTCGAACTGCGCCAGCGAGAGCTTGCAGCGGCCCGCCACCGCCTGCTGTTCGCGAACGAACGCCGCGAAGCCGCCCACGGTGTCGTCGGCAATGGAACTCATGGACCCGGAGCGGTCCAGGAGGACGTACACGTGCGTCAGCGCTGAATCTGTCATGCTTCCCCATTTCCGGCCCGGACAGGTCCGGGCCACTGTCGCCAGCTGAAGAGCTGGATGGAAGCAGGCTACGGCGGGGCTGCGACAATTTCGCCGGCCCGTCGGCGCCGCCGGTCCGGCGTACGGTCAGCCCCGGAAGTGCGCAGCGCCGTCCGGGTCCCGGGCCAGTTCGATGGCCTCCAGATGCCCCGGCATCAGCTCGGGAAACTCCTCGGGCCGGAACCAGCCCACGGCGAGGGATTCGTCGTCGTTGACGCGCGCCTCCCCGGAGACGAAACGGCAGCGAAACACCAGGGTCAGGAAGTGGCAGACGTCGCCGTTGGGATAGGTGGTGGGCCCGACGGCGTCCACCGAAACCAGCCGCTCGGCCACGGCCACCACCCCGGTCTCCTCCAGGACCTCGCGCAGCAGTCCCGGCGCCGGTTCTTCGCCGGGTTCCAGGATCCCGGTGATCAGCCCCCACCGGCCGTTGTCCGCCCGCTGGCCGAGGAGAACCCGGCCGGCGTCGTCGAAGACCACCGCCCGGGCGCCCGGAATCCACAGCATCTCGTGGCCGACTTTCTCGCGCAGTTTCAGGATGAAGTCGGGGGTGGCCATTCCGCCAGCCTAGCCTGCGGGCAGCAGCATCGCCGCCGCCGTCCCCGCCAGCATGAAGGGGCCGAAGGGAATGTCCGATTTCAGCGTTCCCCGCCGCGTGACCAGCAGGGCCACGCTCCAGAGTCCGCCGAACAGGAACGCCGCGAACGTTCCGGCAAAGACGTGGGACCAGCCGAGGAATCCGAGGTACAGCCCCAGCACGCCGGCGAGCTTGACGTCACCAAAGCCCATCCCCGGCGGATAGACGGCGCGCAGCAGGAAGTAGAACAGCCAAAGGGCGGCGCCGCCGGCCAGGACCCGGACCCCGGGCACCCCGAAGAGTCCGGCGCCGCCGCCGGCTGCGGCGCCGCCGAGCAGCAGCACGCCCGCGACCGCGTAGGAGGGGAAGATGATCCGGTTGGGCAGCAGGTGGTGCCGGACGTCGATGACCGTCAGCCGCGCGGCCATCACGGCGAAATACGCGCACGCCAGCAGCACCAGCCAGAAGGCCAGCGGGGCGGCTCCCCCCAGTTCACCGAGACGATGGATCACCCTCGGATGCTACTGGATTTTGCCGCCGCCGCGCCGACCCCCGCCGCGGCCGGGGTGTGACTGGCGGCCCTCGCTCCGCGCCGCTAGGCTTCCCGGATGACTGACCTCGCCCGCTACTGGCCGCCCTTCGGCCTCTCGCTCACCACGCCGCGCCTCATGCTCCGGCCCATCCGCGACGAGGAGATCCCGGCCGCGGTGCAGGCGGCCCTCAGCGGTGTGCACGAGCCCGGCCGCAGCCCGTTCAGCCGGCCCTGGGCCGAATCCCCCGCCGAGGAGCTCGGCCCGAACATGGCGCAGTGGTACTGGCGCTGCCGCGGGACCATGTCGCCCGAGGAATGGACGCTGCTGCTCGGCATCTGGCACGACGGCGAGTTCATCGGCTGCCAGGATGTCGCGGCCAAGGACTTCGCCACCCTGAAGACGGTCAGCACCGGCTCCTGGCTCAAACGCAGCGTGCACGGCCGCGGCCTCGGCAAGGAGATGCGCGCCGCCGTCGCCCTCTACGCCTTCGACTGGCTGGGCGCCGAAGTCGCCGAGTCCGAGGCGGCCGCCTGGAACCAGCAGTCCCTGGGCGTCTCGCGCTCCCTCGGCTACGAGCTCAACGGAACCACCCGCGCCAACTGGGGCGGCACGCTCCAGGACTCCCAAAGCGTCCGGCTCACCCCCGCCACCTTCAACCGCCCCGACTGGACCCTAAAAGTAGAAGGCCACGCCCCCACCGCCAAATACCTCGGCATCGCGGGGCCACGGCCTCCCCGTGAAGGTGAGACGCTCAGCAAGCCGGTCAGCGGGTCCTTCGCGTAGTCGCGCATCGCGGCACATCGGCCCCCAGAGGTCGCCCAGCGACCGTCGGGGGTCGATGGGACGTGTCTAAGCGACGGCGAAGGGGCCGCGGCCGGCGAACCGAGCCACGACCCCAGACGGAAGGGGCCGCGACCGGCGAACCCAGCCACGGCCCCAACCAAAAGCGAGCCTTAGATTTCCGCCCCCTCGAGCATGTCCGTCACCAGCGCAGCGATCGGCGAGCGCTCGGAACGGGTGAGCGTGATGTGGCCGAAGAGCGGGTGGCCCTTGAGGGTCTCGACGACGGCGGCGACGCCGTCGTGCCGTCCGACCCGCAGGTTGTCGCGCTGGGCGACGTCGTGGGTCAGGACGATCTTGGAGTTCTGGCCGATCCGGCTCATCACCGTGAGCAGGACGTTCTTCTCGAGCGACTGGGCCTCGTCCACGATCACGAAGGCATCGTGGAGGGAGCGGCCGCGGATGTGGGTCAGCGGCATGACCTCGAGCATGCCGCGGTCCATGACCTCCTCGACGACCTCCTGGCTGACCAGCGCGCCGAGCGTGTCGAAGACGGCCTGGGCCCACGGGTTCATTTTCTCCGACTCGGAGCCGGGCAGGTAGCCGAGCTCCTGGCCGCCGACAGCGTAGAGCGGCCGGAAAACGATGACCTTGCGGTGCTCCCGGCGTTCCAGGACGGCTTCGAGTCCGGCGCACAGGGCCAGGGCGGACTTGCCGGTGCCGGCGCGGCCGCCCAGGGAGACGATGCCCACGGACGGGTCCATCAGCAGGTCGATGGCCAGCCGCTGCTCGGCGGAGCGGCCGTGCAGGCCGAACACGTCCCGGTCCCCCTTGACCAGGCGCACCTGCTTGTCGGCCCCGACCCGGCCCAGGGCGGAACCGCGGCTGGAGAGCAGGACCAGCCCGGTGTTGACCGGCAGCTCGGCCGCGGCCGGGATGAAGACCGGCTCGTGGCCGTAGAGCGTGGCCACCTCGTCCTCGGCGGCGTCGATTTCGGCGATCCCGGTCCAGCCGGAGTCCTTGACCAGCTCGTTGCGGTATTCGTCGGCGAGCAGGCCCATGGCGGAGGCCTTGACCCGCATCGGCAGGTCCTTGGACACCACGGTCACGTCGCGTCCCTCGTTGGCGAGGTTCTTGGCGACGGCCAGGATCCGGCTGTCGTTGTCGCCGCCGCGGAAGCCGGCCGGGAGCACTTCGGCGGAGATATGGTTCATCTCCACCATGAGGGTGCCGCCGTCGTGGCCCAGCGGGATGGGCCGGTCCAGGCCGCCGTGCTCCACCCGGAGGTCGTCGAGGAGCCGCAGCGCCTTGCGGGCGAAGTAGCCCAGCTCCGGGTCGTGCCGCTTGCTTTCCAGCTCGGTGATGACGACGATCGGCAGGATGACCTCGTGTTCGGCGAAGCGCAGCAGGGCGCGCGGGTCCGAGAGCAGCACGGAGGTGTCGATCACGTAGCTTCGGGCGGTCTCCTTCCCTGCTGTTCCTTCCCCGGAAACAGCAAGACCGGCCGCAGCGTCTGGATTCGCTGCGCCGGTCTTTGGTGTGGCTCGCTTGGCGCGAGAGGTAGCCTTCTTGCCCTGGTCGGAAATGACGCCGGGCAATATTTCAGAAATAGCCACATCGACTCCAGCCCCGGGCCGCCGGCCCGGAATTGTTATTGGTGAGGCGGCTCGGCCTTGAGGCCGGACGCGGCCTCCCATACATCCGGTGCGAACTTCCGCTCCATGTACTGGCCTCCCCGATCAGCCGGCGGTTTGCCTGCTGATGGGATTAACGTACGTCCGCGGCCCGTCCATTGCCGGTCTATTTTTCGGCGATTCCTATGGCCGGCAGGTGAAGTCCGGATTAACCGGTTCAGGCGCCGAAGCGGCGCTGCCGGCCGGCGTAGTCGCGCAGGGCGCGGAGGAAGTCCACCTTGCGGAACGCCGGCCACAGCGCCTCGCAGAAGTAGAACTCGCTGTAGGCGCTTTGCCACATCAGGAAACCGGAGAGCCGCTGCTCCCCGGAGGTCCGGATCACCAGGTCGGGATCGGGCTGGCCCCGGGTGTAGAGGAAGCGGGAGATGTCGTCGACGCTGAGTTCGTCGGCCACCTTCCCGATGTCGGCGCCGCGGGCGACGGCGTCGTGCAGCAGTTCGCGGACGGCGTCGACAATCTCCCGGCGGCCGCCGTAGCCGACGGCGACATTGACGTGGATCTTCTCGTGCACCGGCGTGCGGGCCGTGAGCTTGTGGAGCCGCTCGGCGAGGTAGTCCGGCAGGAGCTCGGGCGCGCCCATGGCATGCACCGAGATGTCGGCGTCCTCGTCGAGCCGGTCCAGGGTGTTGGCGATGATCCCCATCAGCAGGTCCAGCTCCTCGCCCGAGCGGTTCATGTTGTCGGTGGAGAGCATGTAGAGGGTGACCACTTTGACCCCAAGCTCCTGGCACCAGCCGAGGAATTCGTGGATCTTGTCCGCCCCGGCCTGGTGGCCCTGGCTCGTGGGGGCGTTGAACTGCCGGGCCCAGCGCCGGTTGCCGTCCACCATCACGCCGATGTGCCGGGGGATCCGCTCCGGGTCAAGGGACCGCTGGAGTTGGCGCTCGTAGAAGCCATACAGGAACCCGGGCAGTTCCATCCGGAGATTCACCTGGCTTCCTTGAGGTCTGACGGCAGTGCATTCCTAGGCTACCCGCCGGAAGCCCGGTGCCGCGCACACCCCGTCCCCAATTTTCCCCCGCACAGCTTGTTACCACCCAGTAACTTACTGGACCGTAGGTTATTATGGCGGGATGGAGAGCACCAGTCCGGAGCCCGCACCCGAGCGGTCCGCACACAGCGCACCTGGCCCCGCGGGCCGCGAGAACAGCCCGGTCGACGACGCCGCCGTCAGGATCGCCGAACTGCTGATGATCAAGCCGAAGTGGCGGGGCTGGATCCATACCGTCACCGCGCCGCTGGCCTTTGCCGCGGGCCTGGTGCTGGTGCTCCTCGCCCCCACCGCGGAACTGAAGATCGCCTCGGCGGTGTATGCCTTCACGGGCGTGCTGCTCTTCGGCGTCAGCGCCGTCTACCACCGCGGGAACTGGTCCCCCGGCGTCAAGATCGTGCTGAAGCGGCTGGACCACACCAACATCATGCTGGTGATCGCCGGCAGCTACACGCCGCTGGCCTGGGCGCTCCTGGACCGGCCCAAGGCCGTGCTGCTGCTCTGGGTCATCTGGTCCGGCGCCGTGCTGGGCGTGCTTTTCCGGCTGCTCTGGACCCACGCCCCGCGCTGGCTGTATGTGCCGATCTACATCGCCCTGGGCTGCGGCGCCTTGTTCTACCTGCCGGAATTCTTCGCCGCCAGCGTCCCCGCCGCGGTGCTCATCTGCGTGGGCGGCGCGCTGTACATCGCCGGCGCCGTCTTCTACGCCTTGAAAAAGCCGAACTTCAGCTACCGGCATTTCGGCTTCCACGAGCTGTTCCACGCCTTCACGGTCTTTGCCTTCGCCGCACACTACATCGCGATCGCGATCGCCGTCCTGGGCTGACGCCGCCCCGGGGCACCTGGGCCGGCTCAGCCCGGCCGGCCCGCGGCGATCAGGTCCGGGAGCTGGCGCATGTCGTGGAACACCGTGGTGCCGGGGCCTTCCAGCCGGTCCGCCGGGGTCACGCCGCCGGCATAGGCAAAGGCGTGCATCCCCGCGGCCCGCGCCGCCTGGACCCCGTAGGCGCTGTCCTCGACGACGGCGCAGCGGCCGGGGGCGGTTCCCGAGCGTCCCGGCCGCGTGCAGGAAGAGGTCGGGGGCGGGTTTGCCGTTGGCAACTTCGGTGGCGCTGAAGATCCGGCCCGCGAAGCGGTGCAGCAGCCCGGTCTGGCCCAGTGTGCGCCGCATCTTCGCGTGGCTGCCGCTGGAGGCGACGCAGTGCGGCAGCCGGAGCCGGTCCAGGGCTTCCTCGACGCCGTCGACGGCCGTGAGGTCCCGCTCGAAGGCCTCGTGGTACCACTGCTGGTAGGTCCGGTCCCAGCCGTCGGCCAGCTCGATGCCCAGCTGCCGTTCGACGGTGGCGATGAAGTTGGCCTCGCTCTTGCCGACGAAGTGCCGCACGATTTCGTCGATCTCCAGCTCCCAGCCGAGATCGGCCAGCACCCGCTGGTCCACCCGGACGGAGATCACCTCGGAGTCCACCAGGACGCCGTCGCAGTCGAAAACCACCAGTTCAAAGGGGTCCGGGCCCAGCGGGGAAGAAGTCATTCAGCCATGCTAGCCAGCTGGTCCCGCAGTGCCTCGACGGAACCCGCCGGCAGCCGGCAGACCATGCCGCGGCACAGGTAGGCCAGCGGCGTCCCGTCCGGCGCTGCCACCCGGCCGCGCAGCAGCGGCACCTCACCGGCGCCGGACTCCGCTGCCGGGTCCTGCAGCGCCACCACCAGTCCGGGGCTGGCCGAGCGCAGCAGCGCCTGGTGCAGTGCCGTGCGCTCCGGCGTGTCGGGCCCGACGACGGCGGCCTCCAGCGGGCCTGCCAGCGCGGCCTGGGCGGTGGCCAGCAGCCAGCCGGCCACCCGGGGCGCGCGGACGGCCAGCGGCGGCAGCAGGGCCAGGATGTTCCCGGCCATGGCGCGGTGTTCCATCGATCCGGAGAGGGCGGCGTAGCTCAGCAGGGCCCCGGCGAAGGCGGCCGCGCCGCTGGGGGTGGCGTTGTCGAAGGGATCCGTTCCGGCCCGGCGGCCCTGGGCGTTGAAGACCTGCGCGGACTCCCCCGCCGCGTCGCGCAGCGCGCCGCCGGCGGCAAACCGTGTGCAGGCCGCCGCCAGGATGGCCTCGGCCAGGGCATACCAGCGGGTCCGCCCGGAGACGGCGTAGAGGGCCAGCAGGCCCTCTACGCAAAAGGCATAGTCCTCCAGCAGGCCGCCGATGCCGCGGGCGGCCCCCTCGTGGGAGACCCGGACCAGCAGCCCGGGGTCCGTCCCCTGGCCCGGGGTCCAATGCACCCGTTCGAGGTAGCCGGCGATCCGTTCGGCGGCGGCCAGCAGTTCGGGGCGGTCCAGCACGGCGCCGGCCTCGGCCAGGGCCGCGACCGCCAGCCCGTTCCAGCCGGCCACCACTTTGTCGTCCCGGGCCGGCTGCGGCCGCCCGGCGCGGGCACCGCGCAGCACGGGCCGCACCCGGTGCCACAGTTCCGCGTCCGGGCCGTCCAGCCTGCGTCCGGGGTGCAGCGGCGACCCGGCCGCGGAGACCGTGCCCCGGGCGTGGACATTCATCAGCCGGGCCACGGCCGCGCCGTCCGCCGGCCCCAGCAGCGCCGCGAGCTCGCCGGGCGTCCACAGGTAGCTGGCGCCTTCGGCGTGCACCCCGTCCACCACGGTGTCCGCGTCGAGGGAGGATGCCAGCGCCGCCGGGCGGCCCGGGCCTCCCGCGCCGGGGCCGTCCGTGCCGGGCAGCCCGAGCGAGGCGAGCATCCAGTCCGCGGTGCTGCCGGCGACGGCGGCGGCCTCCCCGGCGGAGTACCCGTCACTGCCGCCGAGCCTGACCCAGTGGACGTAGCCGCGCAGCAGCTGGGCGTTGTCGTAGAGCATTTTCTCGAAGTGCGGGACGGACCAGTCGCGCGTCACGGAGTAGCGGGCAAAGCCGCCGTCGAGCTGGTCGAACAGGGCCGAGCGGGCCATCGCGGCGAGCGTGCGTCCCGCAAGCTCCCGGGCCGCCGCCGCGGTGTCGGACGCCGCGGCGGCGTGCCGGATCAGGAACTCCAGGACGGGCGACGGCGGGAATTTCGGAGCCGCGCCGAAGCCTCCCGCCGCGTCCTCGGAGCGGGCCAGGGCGCGCACCGCTTCGGAGAGCAGCTCCGGGTCCAGGTCCGGCGCGGGCGCGTCCAGCCGGACGGCGGTGCCGGCCTGCGCGGCGGCGATGCCGCGTGCCAGCGCATCGGCGTTCTGTTCGACGGCGGCGCGGCGTTCCAGCCAGGCTTCGCGGACCGCTTCGAGCACCTGGCGGAAGGAAGGCCGGCCGGGCATGGGCCGGGGCGGATAGTAGGTGCCGGCGTGGAAGGCCCGGCCGTCGGGCAGGAGGAAGACGGACATCGGCCAGCCGCCCTCGCCGCTGATGGCCTGCGTGGCGGCCATGTAGACGGCGTCGACGTCGGGACGCTCCTCCCGGTCCACCTTCACGGCGACGAAGTTGGCGTTCAGGTAATCGGCGGTGTCCTGGTCTTCGAAGGACTCGCCGGCCATGACATGGCACCAGTGGCAGGCCGCATAGCCGATCGACAGGAAAACCGGGACGTCGCGGGCCGCGGCAAAGGCGAAGGCTTCGTCGCCGAAGGGACGCCAGTGCACGGGGTTGCCGGCGTGCTGGCGGAGGTAGGCAGAGGGTTCCGCGCCCAGGGCGTTGGCGGCCCCGGGCGGCGTCTCGGCGGAGCCGCGCTCAGCGGTTCCCGGGTCCGGTGTCACCGTTGGCTTCCGGCCGGGTGTCCGCGCCGTCGCCGGCCGGCAGGGCGCCGCCGCTCCGGCCGCCGCTTCCGGGCAGCCCGGGCCCGGTCCCGGGCTCCTGCTGCGCGGCCTCGTCCGCCGCGGCGCGCTCTTCCTCCACCTGCGCGCGGTACCGGACCCGGCGGATCCTGCGCACCATGTCCACAATCAGCAGCGCCGTGAGCACCACGATGAACGCGGTCAGCAGGAAGCCCAGCAGGCCCGGGGTGACCTGGTCCTGTTCGAGCCCCGGGCGCAGGGACGGCGACGGTGCGGGTGCCGGGGATGTCGCCAGGGCGGTGAGCAAGGAATGCACGGTGGAAACCTTCTGTGGGGAGCGTCGTCTGCGGGCCTTACGCTGCCGCGTTTTCTACGCGGCATAGAAGTCCCTGCTGGATCTATCTTAGCCCGGCAAAGAAGTCCGTTTCAGGCACCTCGGCGGGCACCCGGGACTGGATCAGCGAGTAGTCCTCCCACGGCCAGGTCTGCCGCTGCATGGCCGGCGACACGGCGAAGAAGAAGCCCTCCGGGTCGATCTGGGTGCGGTGGGAGCGCAGGGCGTCATCGCGGGCCTCAAAAAAGTCGCCGCACTCGATCTGCGTCGTGGTGGCGTGGGTGGGTGCCGGCGGGGTATGGCCCTCGGCGTCGGCCTCGAGCCAGGCCGCGAGCCGTTCGGCGTAGGGCGACTGCAGCCCGGCCTCCTCCAGGGCGTAGTGCAGCGCGCGGAAGCGTTCGGGGCTGAAGGCACGGTCGTAGTAGAGCTTGGCCGGTGTCCCAGGCCTCGCCCGTTCCCGGGTACCGGGCCGGGTCGCCGGCGGCTTCGAAGGCCTCGACGGCGACGCGGTGCGCCATGATGTGGTCCGGGTGGGGGTAGCCGCCGTTCTCGTCGTAGCTGAGGATGACCTGCGGCTTGAACTCACGGACCAGCCGGACCAGCGGCGCGGCCGCCCGCTCCAGCGGCAGCGTGGCGAAGGAACCGGCGGGCAGCGGCGGCAGCGGGTCGCCTTCCGGCAGCCCGGAGTCGACGAAGCCCAGCCAGCGCTGGCGGATGCCGAGGACCCTGGCCGCGTTGTCCATCTCCAGCCGGCGGGCGCCGGCCATGTCCCGCTTGGGGTGCGGAGCGGACTCCATCGCCGGGTTCTGGATGTCGCCGCGGGAGCCGTCGGTGCAGGTGGCCACCATGACCTCGACGCCGGAGGCGGCGTACATCGCCATCGTCGCGGCGCCCTTGCTGGACTCGTCGTCGGGGTGCGCGTGGACGGCTAGCAGCCGGAGCGGGGCCGGCTGGCTGGGGGACGCTGTCATCGTCGGACGGCTCCTCTTTCTTCTGCGGGTTCGGTGCTGGTGCTGCGGGGGGGCGGAACGGCGGTACGGACATTTCCCGGCCCGATCCACACTAAACTGGACTGGTGACTTCCGAGGAGCAGCCTGCCGCGCCCGCGCCGGCACCTACCAGCCTAGCCAATCGATACGGCGGCCAAAAGCGCGCCCTGGCCGGCAAGACGAAGCGCAACCTCCTGATCCTTGCCCTCGCCGCCGGGATCGGCTTCATGGCCTGGATCTCCACGTCGGCGGCCACCGAGTCGGTCGGGTTCAAGGACATCGGCTACAGCACCCCCGACGCCACCGTGGCCGAGGTCGACTTCCAGGTCACGAAGAATCCGGGGACGTCGGCCAAATGCGCCGTGAAGGCCCTGGACGCCAAATTCGCCGTGGTCGGCTGGAAGGTTGTCGACGTCGGTCCCAACGCCGTCGACGCCGGCGCCGACGGCGGCCGCACCACGGCGCACCGGGTGGCGGTCCGCACCGAATCGCAGGCCGTGTCCGCCGTCGTCGACAACTGCTGGATCCCGGACGCCGCGAAGTAGTCCCGCCGCGCCGGCCAGGGGCCGGCGTGCGCTAGCCGGGCGTAACACGGTGTGACCTGCGCCGCAGGGGTTCTTGGGTTTATCCACAGCATTGACTACAATGGATCAATACCTCTGCCCCGCTGAGTTGGTTACTGAGATCCATAAGTGGCCACCGTGGCGGGGTCTTTGCTTGTTTGACCAGCTTGTTTGACCATCAAAAGGAGAAGTCCGTGTCGACCACCAACAGCGCAACTGCAGCTTGGCTTACCCAGGAAGCTTTTGACCGCCTGAAGGCAGAGCTGGACCACCTCTCCGGCGCCGGCCGTGCAGACATCGTTCAGAAGATCGAAGCTGCCCGCCAGGAAGGCGACCTCAAGGAGAACGGCGGCTACCACGCGGCCAAGGAAGAGCAGGGCAAGATCGAGGCCCGCATCCGCCAGCTGACCGTGCTGCTCCGCGATGCGCACGTGGGCGAGGCCGCGGCCGACGACGGCATCGTCGAGCCGGGCATGATCGTGGTCGCGAAGATCGCCGGGGACGAAGAGACGTTCCTGCTCGGCTCCCGCGAGATCGCCGGCGACTCCGAGCTGGACGTCTTCAGCGAGAAGTCCCCGCTGGGCTCGGCCATCGTCGGCCACAAGGAAGGCGACAAGCTCAGCTACACCGCCCCGAACGGCAAGGACATCACGGTGGAGATCATCTCCGCCAAGCCGTACGTCGGCTGATCCCACCAGCGCCCGGCGCCGGCCCTCCGCCCAGCGGAAGGGCCGGCGCCGTCGTTTAAGCCGGCCGGCGCCGGCTCAGCAGGAGGGCCGCCACGACGCCGCCGACGGCCCCGCCCAGGTGGGCCTGCCAGGAGACGTAGCCCGCGACGGTGGGGAGCACCCCGAAAAGGATCCCGCCGTAGGCCAGGAACAGCACCACGGAGAGCAGGATCTGGCCCCAGTGGCGGTTGAAGAAGCCGCGCACCAGCAGGAACGCGAAGAGCCCGAAGACCAGTCCGGACGCCCCCACCGTGACGTTGAAGCCTCCGATCAGCCACACCGCCGCGCCCGATCCCAGCCAGCTCGAGGCCAGCGTCGTGGCGAAGACCCGCACGCCGGAGAGGAAGACCAGGAAGCCGAAGATGATCAGCGGGAGGGTGTTGGAGAGCAGGTGGGCGAGGTTGGCGTGCAGCAGCGGGAACGTCAGGATGTCCAGCAGCCCGTCGGGGGTGCGCGGGCGCAGCCCGAAGGTGCCGTTCAGTGAGTGCAGCAGCAGGGTATTGAGGATTTCGATCGCGTAGAGCAGCAGCACGAACGAACCCACCACCTGCAGGCCCCGGCGGGCCCGCGCCGCGGGCGTGTCACCGCGCCGCTCCCCCTTGGACGAGTCGAGCACCGCGGCCGCCTAGTGCACCACGATCGGCTGGAAGCCCTCGGCCCGGAGCGCGCCCAGGACCTGTTCGCAGTGCTCGTGGCCCTTGGTTTCCAGGTTGACGGTGATCGAGACGTCGCCCATGCTGATCGAGCCGCCCACCCGGGTGTGGTCCAGCCCGGTCACGTTGGCGTCGTTTTCGGCGATGATCCGGGCGATGGTCGCGAGCGAGCCGGGGCGGTCATCGAGCATCATCCGCACCGTCATGTAGCGGCCGGCGGCGGAGAGGCCGCGCTGGATGACTTTGAGCATCAGCATCGGGTCGATGTTGCCGCCGGAAAGCACGACGGCGGTGGTCCCGGGGTTCTCGATCTTGCCTTCCATCAGGGCGGCCACGCCGACGGCGCCGGCCGGCTCCACCACCATTTTGGCCCGTTCCAGCAGGAAGATCAGCGCCCGGGCGAGTGCGTCCTCGCTGACCGTGACGACGTCGTCGACGAGCTCGCGGATGATGCTGAACGGCAGCTGCCCCGGCCGGCCCACGGCGATGCCGTCGGCCATCGTGGAGACGCGCTTGAGCGGCACGAGCGCGTCCGCGGCGAGCGAGGGCGGGTAGGCGGCGGCGTTTTCGGCCTGCACGCCGATGATCCGGATCTCCCGGCCGAGTTCCTTGGCCCGGGCCTTGACCGCGACGGCGACGCCGGCCAGCAGCCCGCCGCCGCCGACGCCCATCAGGATGGTGTCCACGTTGGGGATCTGCTCGAGGATTTCCAGGCCGACGGTGCCCTGCCCGGCGACGATGTCGACGTCGTCGAAGGGGTGGACGAACACGGCGCCGGTTTCGTCCGCGTAGCGTTTGGCCTCGGCCAGCGCCTCATCGACGTTGTGGCCGTGCAGCACCACCTCGGCGCCGTGGCTGCGGGTCGCCGCGAGCTTGGGCAGGGCAACGCCGAGCGGCATATAGATGCGCGCCTTGATGCCGAGGGCCTTCGCCGCGACGGCGACGCCCTGGGCGTGGTTGCCGGCCGAGGCCGCGACGACGCCGCGCTTCTTCTCCTCCGCGGAGAGCTTGGCCATCCGGACGTAGGCGCCGCGGACCTTGAAGGAGCCGGCGCGCTGCAGGTTCTCGCATTTGAAGTAGACGTCGCCGCCGGCGATGCTGCCGAGGGCACGGGACGACTCCACCGGGGTCCGGGTAATAATCCCGTCGAGCAGCTTCTGCGCCTCCAGGACATCGTCCAGCGTGACGGGCAGGCTCTCGAGGGTATTCACGAACTAGTCTCCTTTGGGGGTTCCGGCGTCGGCGCCAGGGAGGCGGACCTCCCTGAAGCCCGGGTCCTCGCCGGCGCCGGCAAGTGCAGGGGCTCCCTGGTGGCTTGCGGCGGCCAGCTCTTCATCATGTTCCCACGTTCTGCCCGCAATGTAGCGAACGGCCGAGTTTGCTACGGCGAGGATCGGCACCGAGAACAGGGCGCCCGGGATGCCGGCCAGGTAGGAACCGGCGGCCACGGAGAGGATGACGGCCACCGGGTGCAGCGACACGGCCTTGCCCATGACGAGGGGCTGCAGGATGTGGCTTTCGAGCTGCTGGACCAGCAGCACAATGCCGAGCATAAAGAGCGCGTTGACCAGTCCGTTGGCCACGAGCGCCAGCAGCACGGCGATGGCGCCGGTGACGAGGGCGCCGACGACGGGGATGAACGAGCCGATGAACACCAGCACGCCGAGCGGCAGGGCCAGCGGGACGCCGATGAGCGCGGCGCCGACGCCGATCCCGACGGCGTCCACGAACGCGACGAACATCTGGATCCGGGCGTAGCTGACCATCGAGGTCCAGCCCCGCCGGCCGGCGCCGTCCACGGCCCTGCGGGCCTTCCGGGGCATCAGCCGGACCAGGAAGCCCCAGATCCGGTCGCCTTCGAGCAGGAAGAAGATCAGGACGAACAGGGCCAGCAGGAGTCCGGCGGCGAAGTGCCCTGCGGTGCTGCCGAAGGTCAGGGCCCCGCTGAGGATGCTGCTGCTGTTGTTCTGCAGCGCGTCGGTGCCTTCCTTGATGTACGTGTCGATCTGGGCGGCCGTGAGGTGCAGCGGGCCCTCGGCCAGCCAGGTCTGGACCTGCTGCACGCCGGTGAGCGCCTGGTCCCAGAGTTCCCCGAAGCCGGCGGTGAGCTGGCGGCCCACCAGGGCGAGGGCGCCGCTGATGAGCCCGATGAAGCCGAGCACGGTGAGGGCCACGGCGGCGCCGTTGGGCAGCCGGTGCCTGCGGAGCCAGCGGGTGACGGGGCTGAGCAGCCCGGCCAGCAGCGCGGCCACCATCACCGGGATGATCAGGAAGCTGATCTTGCTGAGCAGCCAGACCAGCGCCCCGGTCACGACCAGGATCAGGCCCACCCGCCACGCCCACGACGCCGCGATCCGGACGCCGTAGGGAATGTCCTCGTCCAGTTGCCGGTCGCTGCGGACCCGGGGCGCGGCGGCGACGGCGGGCAGTGCGCCCGGGACGGAGCCGGCAGCCGCGCCGCCGGACCCCTCGGCGGCCGGGGCGGCCGGGGCCGAGAGCCCGGGGGCGGCATACCCGGGGAGCTCGGGGTCGGGTCGGCGGGCGGCGTCCTCAGCTGGGGTCATAGCCCCATAATTCACCAGTGCGGCGGCTAACGGAAACGTGGGACCGTGGAAACACGGAAACACAGAAACGCGAAACCGGGAGGGCGGCGGCGCACCGGCGCCGTGTGTCGGTCCGGCGCACCGGGCCGTGGCCGGTCAGGTCCCCAGCGCGGCGGTGATTCCCCAGCTCATGGTGAAAGACTCCCCCGGCGGCAGCCAGCGCAGGCCGTCGCCGCTGTTGAAGGCGTTGGCGGGTCCTGTCATCGGTTCGAGCGCCACCGCCTTGCTCCGGCCGGGGAACGTGTCCGTGACGAAGACGTGGACGTAGCGGCAGTGCCCGTCCTGCCAGAGGCTCACGCTGCGGCCGTCGGGCGCGTGCAGCGTGCTCCGGGCGACGCCGCCGTCGAAGTCCAGGTCGGTGTACGCGCAGTCCAGGTCGAGGCCGCCGGCCAGCCGGCCGGCCCGGAGGTCGAAGTCGCCGCCTACCGGCTCGCTGCTGCGCGGAATCTTGCGCTCGTCCGTCACCAGCCGGGTGCGGCCGCTGACGGTCACGGTGAGTTCCTCGCCCGGGACCTCGCCGAGGCGCAGGTACGGGTGCGCGCCGAGGACGAACGGGGCGGGGGCCTGCGAGTCGTTGACCAGCGTCTGCCGGACCGTGAGCCCCAGGCCCTCGTCGAGTTCGTAGCGCACCCGGTGGCGCAGCAGGAACGGGTAGCCGTGCTGCGGAAACACGGCCGCCTCCAGGGTCACGGAGAATTCCGCTTCATCCACCAGCTCGTAGGAGGCGTTCCGCAGCAGCCCGTGGCTGGCGTTGTTGCGCGGCACCTCGGTGATGTCCAGCTGCTGCTTCTTCCCGTTCAGGTACCAGAGCCCGTCCTCCACGCGGTTCGCCCACGGCGCCAGGGTGATCCCGGCGGCCCCCGGGGAGATCTCGTCGTCCCCGTAGCTCTCCGTCAGCTGGACCCCGGCACGGCTGTAGAGCCGCAGGCCGGCCGCCAGTTCGGTCACGACGGCCAGGGCGTCGCCCCGGCGCAGCTCATACTGCCGGCCGCTCGCGTAGCGCCGGGCGGAGGTGTCGGAAGGGGAGGCCGGGGAAACGGTGGGGTCCATGGGCACCACGGTACCGAACCGCGCCCGCGTCCGTACACGGCGGGGCTTTGCCGGAAGTCCGCGAAGTCTGATCGAATGAGGGAATGCGCGCCCCCAGCATCACCCAAGCCTCGCTCGCCGACGGCCGGGAACTCTACTACTTCGACGATGCGGCGGCCTCCCCCGGCGACGCCGGCCCGGCCGCGCCGCGGCGGGGCGGGGCGCGGGCTGCGTCCGCCGACCGCAGGGCGCTCGGCGGCCGGGGCGACGCGGGCGAGCTGCGCTTCGATGCGCTGACCGGCGAGTGGGTGGCGATAGCCGCGCACCGCCAGTCCCGCACGCACCTTCCGCCCGCCGATGAGTGCCCGCTCTGCCCCAGCACCCCGGAGAACCCCTCGGAAATCCCGGCGGCGGACTACGACGTCGTCGTGTTTGAAAACCGCTTCCCCTCCCTGGGCCCTGAGGTCGGACAGCTCCCCGACCAGCCGGTGTGGGGAACCGGCGTGCCGGCCTACGGGCGCTGCGAGGTGGTCTCCTTTACCCCGGACCACACCGGCTCCTTCAGCGGCCTCGGCGAAGTCCGGGCCCGCACGGTGGTGGAGGCCTGGGCCGCCCGCACCGCCGCGCTCAGCGCACTGCCGGGGATCCGCCAGGTCTTCCCCTTCGAGAACCGCGGCGCGGAAATCGGGGTCACCCTGCACCACCCGCACGGCCAGATCTACGCCTACCCCTACGTCCCGCCGCGGGCCGCCGTGCTGGCCGCCGCGGCCCGGAAGTACTACGACGACGCCGGCGGCCGGGACACGCTGACCGGCTCGCTGCTGCGCGCCGAACGGACGGACGGCAGCCGGATGGTGCTCGAAGGCCGGCACTTCAGCGCCTACGTCCCCTTCGCCGCCCGCTGGCCGCTGGAGGTGCACCTGGTCCCGCACCGGCAGGTGGCCGACCTCGCGGGCCTCGACGGCGGCGAGAAGGACGAGCTCGCCCGGCTGTACCCGGACCTGCTCCGGCGCCTCGATGCCCTCTACCCCACCCCCACGCCCTACATCGCCGCCTGGCAGCAGGCGCCGCTGGACCCGCTGCTGCGGCCGGCCGGCTACCTGCACCTCCAGCTGACCTCCCCCCGCCGCGCCGCGGACAAGCTGAAATACCTGGCCGGCTCCGAGGCGGCCATGGGGGCCTTTATCAACGACACCACCCCGGAGGACGTCGCCGCCCGCCTGCGCGGCCCGGCCGCCGCAGCCTCCGCGGCCGGACCGGAAGGCAGCACACGATGAGCACCCCATTGGGCACCCAGGAACTCAGCTCCCGGTTCGCGAGCCGTCTTCGGGGCGGCCCCCGACGGCGTCTGGCAGGCCCCGGGCCGGGTCAACCTGATCGGCGAACACACGGACTACAACGAGGGCTACGTGCTGCCGTTCGCGATCGACAAAACCGCCAGGGTGGCCGTCCGGCTCCGGCCCGACTCGACCGTGCGGATGCTCTCCACGTTCGGAAACCAGGGCCTGACGACGGCGGACGCCGCGGCCCTGGACCCCGCCTCGGCCAGGGGCTGGACCAAGTACCCGCTCGGCGTGCTCTGGGCCCTGCAGCAGCGCGGCCTCGCCGTCCCCGGCCTGGACCTGCTGCTCGACTCGGACGTGCCGCGCGGCGCGGGGCTCTCCTCCTCGCACGCCATCGAATGCGCGGTCATCCTGGCCGTCAACGAGCTGACCGGCGCCGGGCTCAGCCCGCAGGACATGGTGCTGGCCACCCAGCGCGCGGAGAACGACTTTGTCGGCGCGCCCACCGGCATCATGGACCAGTCGGCCTCGCTCCGGGGCGCCGCGGGCCGGGCCGTGTTCCTCGACTGCCGCGACCAGGGGGTCCGGCTGGTGCCGTTCGACGCCGAGGCCGCGGGGCTGGTGCTGCTGGTGATCGACACCAAGGTCTCGCACTCGCACGCCGAGGGCGGCTACGCGGCCCGGCGTGCGTCCTGCGAGCTGGGCGCGGACGTCCTCGGCGTCCGGGCGCTGCGCGATGTGGGAGTCGAGGATCTCGAGGAGGCCGCCGGGCTGCTGGACGCGGAGACGTTCCGCAGGGTCCGGCACGTGGTCACCGAGAACGACCGCGTGCTGCGGACCGTGGAGCTGCTCGAGGGCGCCGGGCCGCAGGCGATCGGGCCCCTGCTGGATGCCTCCCATGCCTCGATGCGGGACGATTTCGAGATCTCCTGCCCCGAGCTGGACCTGGCGGTGGAGGCGGCCCGCGCCGGCGGCGCCATCGGCGCCCGGATGACCGGCGGCGGCTTCGGCGGCTGCGCGATCGCGCTCGCCCCGGCGGACGCGGAACCGGGGCTGCGGGCCGCCGTCGGACACGCCTTCACGCGGGCCGGCTACGCGGCGCCGGAGATCTTCAGCGTGCGCCCCGCCGCGGGAGCCCTGCGGCTGGCCTGACCCGTTCCGGCCGCGCCCGGCGTAGGCTGGGCGCATGCCTGAAGCCGTCATCGTCGCCACCGCCAGGAGCCCCATCGGCCGCGCCTTCAAAGGATCGTTGAAGGACGAACGCCCCGACGACCTGGCCGCCGCCATGGTCGCCGCCGCCCTGGCGAAGATTCCCGCGTTCGACCCGAACGACGCCGCCCGCGGCCTCGACGACCTCTACCTGGGCTGCGCCGAGCCCAGCGGCGAGGCCGGGTCCAACATGGCCCGGGTGGTCACCATCCTGGCCGGGCTCGACAACGTGCCGGCCGCCACCATCAACCGCTTCTGCGCCTCCAGCCTGCAGACCCTCCGGATGGCGTTCCACGCCGTCAAGGCCGGCGAGGGTGACGCCTTCGTCGCTGCCGGGGTCGAGGCGGTCTCGCGGTACCGCGACTGGGCCGGCGCCGGGGAGACCGACGCCGGCACCCACAACCCGCTGTTCGAGCCGGCCCGGCAGCGCACCGCGGCCCGGGCCGCGTCCAACACGCCGTGGACCGACCCGAGGCTGGGCGGACGGATGCCGGACATCTACATCTCGATGGGCCAGACCGCGGAAAACGTCGCCACCAGCTACGGCATCAGCCGCGCCGAACAGGACGCCTGGGCGGTGCAGAGCCAGAACCGGGCCGAGGCAGCCCTCGCCTCGGGCTTCTTCGCCCGGGAGATCACCCCGTACACGCGCCGGGACGGCACCGTGGTGGACCGGGACGACTCCCCGCGGGCCGGTGTCACCCTCGACGCGGTCAGCGCCCTGCAGCCGGTGTTCCGGAGCGAGGGTACCGTGACGGCCGGCAACGCCTGCCCGCTCAACGACGGCGCGGCCGCCGTCGTGGTGATGAGCGATTCCCGGGCGAGGGAACTGGGGCTGGAACCGCTGGCCCGCATCGTCGCCACCGGCGTCAGCGCCCTCTCCCCCGAACTGATGGGCATGGGCCCGGTCGAGGCGACCCGGCGGGCGCTGAAGCTGGCAGGGCTCTCGATTGGCGACATCGACCTGGTGGAACTCAACGAGGCCTTCGCGGTCCAGGTGGTGGCGAGTGCGCGGGAACTGGGGATCGACCCGGACCGGCTGAACGTCCACGGCGGGGCGATCGCCCTCGGGCACCCGTTCGGCATGACCGGCGCCCGGATGACCACCACGCTGCTCAACGGGCTGCGCGAGCGCGACGGCAGCCTGGGCCTGGCCACGCTGTGCGTGGGCGGCGGGCAGGGTATGGCCGTCATCCTGGAACGGCTCGGCTAGGGGCGGTAACGCAAGAAGCGGGCCCCGCCATCCGGCGGGGCCCGCTTTTTCGGTGCTGCGGTGGTTCGCTGCGGACTAGTCGTCGCCGCGCAGGATGGCCAGCAGGCGGATGATCTCAACGTAGAGCCACACGAGGGTGACGGTGAGGCCGAACGCCGCGGTCCACGAGAAGCGCTGCGGGGCGCCGGCGCGGACGCCGGCTTCGATGCTGGTGAAGTCCATGATCAGGGAGAAGGCGGCCAGGCCGATCGCGAGCAGGCCGATGAAGACGCCCAGCGGGATGCCCATGATCTCGAAGCTGGTGCGCAGGCCGAACGGGGAGTCAACCGCGCCGGTCCACATCATGACCATGTTGACGAGTGCGAAGACGGCGTAGCCGATCATGGCGATCATAAAGAAGCGCATGGCCTTCGGCGTGGCGCGGACCTTGCCGCTCTTGAACAGGACCAGGGTTACGGCGAAGACGGAGAGCGTGCCGATGACGGCCTGCAGGCCGACACCCGGGAACATCCCGTCGAGGATCCGGGTCAGGCCGCCGAGGAACAGGCCCTCGAGGGCGGCGTATGCCAGGATCAGCGCCGGCGAGGGCTGCTTCTTGAAGGTGTTGACCAGGGCCAGGACAAAGCCGCCCAGCGCGCCGACGATCATCAGCATCGAGGCCAGGCCCTGCGCCACCACGAGGGTGACGGCCGCGCCGGCAATCACGGCGCCGAGGCAGGCCGCGGTCTTCATGATGACGTCGTCAAAGGTCATGCGGCCGGCGTCGGCCGGGCCGGCGGCAGGACGGTTGTACATGTCCTGCAACTGGTCGTTGCTCATGGCCTGCTGTGCCGGGTTCCAGCCGGCCTGGGCCTGGCCGAACCGTGTTCTGGCCGTACGGGGCCTGGCCGTAGGCGTTCTGGCCGTAAGGCTGCCCGTAGCCCTGCCCGTGGGGGGCCTGCGGGGCAGGCGGTGCCTGGGTGGCTCCACGGAAGTTCTTTCCGTTGAAGATCGGGTTTCCGCCAAGTGCCATTGCTGGTGTCCTCCATATAAAGGGGGTAAGTGATGATCGATGGTAAAGATCGTTATGCTTCACGCTACCAATTCCCACGCCCGGTGGGCAGGGAAAGTTCCCGCCGGGTTCCGGCCGCAATACAACTGTGATCTGGCGCGCCGCCTCGTGGGCGGCTTCCGCCGGCCCGCGCCCGCTCCGGATGCAGAGACTGTTTAGGAATCCTCGGGATCAACAAAAGTTTTCTTTAGCCGGGCTTAATCACCATCATCGGCCGGCTTCACGGTTGTTACGCGATCGCGACGTTCTGCCTGCTCGCGGCGGCATTGGATGCCCCCTGCGGGCTGTAACATTGGGCGCAACAGGGTGACGAACGTCACAGCTCCACCGCTCCACCGCATCGCAGTACCCGCTCCATCCTCGTCCCCTGAACGTTCGCAGCGGTTGCAACGGCGCAACCCACACCACCCCCATGTGGAGGTTTTCAATTTGAGAAGCACACCGAGAGGCCTGTCGTTGCGACGGCGCGGCAGAATGCTGAAAGCTGTGGGGGCCGTGTTTGCCGCCGTGGCCGCCCTTCTGCTCATCGTCGCCCCGGCATCGCAGGCTACGACCCCTTCGCCGACACCATCCCCGTCGGGCACAACGTTCCAGAACAGCATCAGCGGCTTCCTGCGCGGCGATGACCGCGCCCCGCTGGCCGACGTCACCATCACCGCCAAGAGCGGGGACTTCACGGGAACGGCCAAGTCGGGCGCCAACGGCGCCTGGACCATCGGCGTTCCCACCCAGGGAACGTACGAGGTGGAACTGGACGTCGAGACCCTGCCGGAGGGCATCAAGCTCGCCGAAGGCCAGGAAAACCCCCGCAAGGTCACCTTCAGCCAAACCTCCAACCTCTCGGTGATCTTTGCCTTCGGCAAGGGCATCGTCGTCCAGCAGCAGGACTTCGGCCAGAACCTGCTCAACCGACTGGTGGCGGGGCTGAGCTTCGGCCTGCTGCTCGCCCTGGCTTCGGTGGGTTTGTCGCTGATCTTCGGCACCACCGGCCTGACCAACTTCGCCCACGGTGAGATGGTCACCCTCGGCGCGGTCCTGGTCTTCGCTTTCAACGCCATGAACCTGCCGTTCTGGCTCGCCATCCTCCTGGCCCTCCTCGGCGGCGGCCTCTTCGGCTACGTCCAGGACGCCGGGCTGTGGAAGCCGTTGCGCCGGCGCGGCACCGGCCTGGTCCCGATGATGATCGTCAGCATCGGCCTCGCCCTTGCCGTGCGCTACGTGATCCAGTTCTACTTCGGCGGCGCCACCCAGCAGCTGCCCTTCGCCCAGAGCGCGGAGATCCAGCTGGGGCCGGTCTCGATTTCGCCCAACAACCTCTGGTCCCTCCTCATCAGCATCGTCGTCATCGCCATCCTCGGCGTCGTGCTGCTCAAGACCCGGCTGGGCAAGGCCACCCGCGCGGTGGCGGACAACCCGGCACTCGCGGCAGCCTCCGGCATCGACGTCGACTCGGTCATCCGGATTGTCTGGGTCACCGGCGGCATGCTCGCCTCCCTCGGCGGCATCCTCTGGGCGTACTACCGTCCCGGCGTGACCTTCGACATGGGCTCGCAGATCCTGCTGCTCATCTTCGCCGGCGTGACCCTCGGCGGCCTCGGCACGGTCTGGGGCGCGCTGCTCGGATCCATCATCGTCGGCATCTTCGTGGAGCTGACCACCGTGTTCGGCCTCGCCGCCGACCTCAAGTACGTGGGAGCACTGTTCATCATGATCGTTGTCCTCTTGTTCCGGCCTCAGGGCATCCTGGGCCGCCGCGAGCGCGTGGGTTAGGAGACAGACATGGACTTCGGATTCATTCTTTCCAGCGCTGCCGGTGAACTGTTCAGCCCGACGACGGCGGCGTACGCGCTCGCCGCGCTCGGCCTGGCGGTCCACTTCGGCTACTCCGGCCTGCTGAACTTCGGCCAGGCGGGCTTTATGGCGGTGGGAGCCTACGGCTTCGCCATCTCCACCCTGTCGTTCGACGCGCCGTTCTTCGTGGGCCTGCTGATCGCCGTCGTATGCTCGGCGATCTTCGCCCTGCTGCTCGGCATCCCCACCCTCCGGCTGCGGGCCGACTACCTGGCCATCGTCACGATCGCGGCGGCGGAAATCGTCCGCTACATCGTCACCACCAACCAGCTGACCTCCGTGACCGGCTCGGCCAACGGCCTGGCCGCCTTCGAGGGCGACTTCTACGCCATGAACCCGTTCCCCGAAGGGTCCTACTTCGGCATGAACAACCGCGACTTCTTCATCCGGGTGGTCGGCTGGGGACTGGTGATCGTCTGCTGCCTGCTGGTCTGGCTGCTGATGCGCAGCCCGTGGGGCCGCGTCCTCAAGGGCATCCGCGAGGACGAGAACGCCGTCCGCTCCCTCGGCAAGAACGTCTACTCGTACAAGATGCAGGCCCTCGTGATCGGCGGCGTGCTCGGTGCCCTGGCGGGCATGGTGTTCACCCTCCCGCGCGGCGCGGTGCAGCCGGCCAACTACGGCACGGAGCTGACGTTCTTCCTCTACACCTGCCTGCTGCTCGGCGGACTCGGCACGGTGCTGGGCCCCGTCGTCGGGGCGATGATCTTCTGGGTCGTGCTGTCCCTCACCCAGGGCGTGCTGTACGGCCTGATCGAATCGGGCGCCATCACCTGGCTCAACACGGTCCAGGCCGGCCAGCTGCGCTACATCCTGGTTGGCATCGCACTGATGCTGCTGATGATCTTCAGGCCCCAGGGCGTCTTCGGCAACAAGAAGGAGCTGGCGTTCGCATGAGCATGCACAGCGAAGAACCCCAGGCAGGCACCGGGACCTCCGGTGCCGCCGAGACCGTCGACTACATGACGGACACGCGGCCGATTGCCGCCGGCGAGATCGCTCCCGGCTGCAAGAAGCGCGACCCGATCGTGGTGGCGGAAAACGTCACCCGCAGCTTCGGCGGCATCAACGCCGTCGACGTCGAGTACCTCGAGATCCCGCGGCACAAGATCACGGCCCTGATCGGACCCAACGGCGCCGGCAAGACCACCCTGTTCAACCTGCTGACCGGATTCGACACCCCCAACTCGGGCAAGTGGCAGTTCGAGGGCAACAGCCTGGCCGGCGTCTCCTCCTACAAGGTGGCGCGGATGGGCATGGTCCGCACCTTCCAGCTGACCAAGGTCATGGGCAAACTCACCGTCATGGAGAACATGCGGCTGGGCGCGTCCAGCCAGTCCGGCGAAAAGCTCTCCAAGGCCCTGTTCAAGGGGATCTGGGGCGGCCAGGAGAAGCGGATCACCGAAGAAGCCAACGTGCTGCTGCAGAAGTTCAAGCTCGACGCCAAGAAGGACGACTACGCGGCGTCCCTCTCCGGCGGCCAGCGCAAACTCCTGGAAATGGCCCGTTCGCTGATGGTGCGGCCCAAGCTCGTCATGCTGGACGAACCGATGGCAGGCGTCAACCCGGCGCTGACCCAGTCCCTGCTGGACCACATCAAGAACCTCAAGGCCGAGGGCATGACCGTGCTGTTTGTCGAGCACGACATGCACATGGTCCGCCACATCGCCGACTGGGTCGTGGTGATGGCCGAGGGCAAGATCGTCGCCGAGGGCCCGCCCGCCGAGGTGATGAAGAACCCGGCCGTGATCGATGCCTACCTGGGCGCCCACCACGACGTGGATCTCGGCGACTCGGAGGGCATCAAGGTGCTCGCGGCCGAACTTGAGGCCGACGAGGAATCAATTGTCGGCACCGAAAACGCGGGCATCATCTCCGCCGACGTCCTCGTGACGGAGGTGGCCGAGCCGGACACCGCCAAGGGTGCAGCGCACGGTCGGCGCAGCGCCGAGGAGCCGACCCGCGGCGGCCAGCCGCACAGCCCAGCGAAGGACACAGAATGAGCGCCACCAGCGCGGCAGCAACCGCAAAGAACGCCTTCGACGGCGATTCGGTCGTCAAGGTCACCGACCTGGTGGCCGGCTACATCCCGGGCGTAAATATCCTCAACGGCTGCAGCATCGAAGCCCGCAAGGGTGAGCTGATCGGCATCATCGGACCCAACGGCGCCGGCAAATCGACCCTGCTGAAGGCCATGTTCGGCCTCGTCAAGGTCCATTCCGGCTCCGTGGTGGTCCGCGGCCAGGACATCACCGGGCTGAAGGCCAACAAGCTCGTGAGCCGGGGTGTGGGCTTCGTCCCGCAGACCAACAATGTGTTTGCCGCCCTGACCATCGAAGAGAACCTGCAGATGGGCATGTTCCAGCGGCCGAAGGACTTCGCCGAGAGGTTCGACTTCGTCGCGGAACTGTTCCCGGAACTGGCGAAGCGGCGTGCCCAGCGCGCCGGCTCGCTCTCCGGCGGCGAGCGCCAGATGGTCGCCATGGGCCGGGCCCTGATGATGGATCCGGCCGTGCTGCTGCTCGACGAGCCCTCGGCCGGCCTCTCCCCCGTCAAGCAGGACGAGACCTTCCTGCGGGTCCACGAGATCAACCGGGCCGGCGTCTCCGTGATCATGGTGGAGCAGAACGCGCGCCGCTGCCTGCAGATCTGCGACCGCGGCTACGTCCTGGACCAGGGCAAGGACGCGTACACGGGTACCGGCCGGGAACTCATGAAGGATCCCAAGGTCATCCAGCTGTACCTGGGCACCCTGGCCGACACCGTCGACTAACGCCGGCGCAGCCGAACCGAAGGGCCGTCACCAGCCGGTGGCGGCCCTTCTGCATGCCCAGCGGGTGTTCGTGCTCCGCGTATACCGTCCGGGCGCTCCGCAGCCACTTGCTCGGCGCCTCGCTCGTTCCTCCCCGGGCGCCCTCCCCCGCAAGCTCGGGCAGCCTGCGCTCGTGGCCCACGCAACAACGGCGCTTTCGCAAGCGCCTGCCTCCGTCGCCCTTGGCGTTACTCTCACCGAACGCTCCGCGCGGGCCACGTTCCGCGGCGGTTCCGGACCGGCGCACCCCGGACCCGGGCCGCCCACGTCCGATTCCGTAGCGCCTACCCGAAACCGCAGCCTCCACGCGCCCCTCAGCACCCCGCACGACGCCCTGCCCGCAGCTACCCCGCCGATGCACCCGGAGACGCAAGAGACCCCCGTCCGGAGCGGACGGGGGTCTCTTGGTTGCCTGGGAGGAAGCGGCTTTACAGCTTGCCGAATTCTTCCTTGACGGGCTTGTAGGTGTTGTCATCCTGGAACTCGTAGATGCCGATGTAGGCTTCCGTCGGGTCACCGGCGTCGGAGAAGGATACGGGACCGGACTGGCCGTCGTAGTCGATGTCCTTGCCGCCGCGCAGCAGCGTGACGCAGGAGGTGAAGTTGTTGCACTTCTCGCCGCCTTCGGAGACCGCCTTGAGCTGCTTGGCGATGTCCACGCCCTTCGTGCTCTTGGCAGCTTCGGAGGCCAGCGCGATCAGGTTCACGGCGTCGTAGGACTCGCCTGCGTAGCTGTAATCCTTCAGCGCGGGATCGATCGCCAGGAGCTTCTTCTTGAAGTCGTCCTTGGCGAAGGTGCCCGGGATGGTGCCCTGGGCGCCCTTCAGGGTGCTGGCCTTGAAGTCCTTGCTGTAGTCGGACATGTTGCCGTCCACCATGAAGATCTGGGTGGGCTTGATGCCCTTGCCCGTCATCAGCGGAACGATGCTCTTGGCCTGGTCGAAGGTGATCAGGGCGATGGCGTCCGGCTTGGCCGCCAGGACTTTGTCCACCTGGCTGCTGAACTGGGAATCGCCTTCGTTGAAGAGCTCCTCCGCCACAACCTTGCCGCCGGCGGCTTCCACTGCGGACTTGACGTTCTTGGCCAGGCCCGTGCCGTAAGCGTCGTTCAATACGATCATGCCAACGGTCTGGGCGCCACAGGTGGCCATGTAGTTGCCGAGGACCTTGCCCTGCAGGACGTCGGAGGGGGCGGTGCGCCAGTAGAGGCCCTTGTCGTCCCATGCGGTGAAGTCCGGCGAGGTGTTGGCCGGGGAGAACTGGATGACGCCGGCGCCGGTGATCTGGTTGATCACGGTCTTGGAGACGCCCGAGGAGGCGGCACCAACGATGGCGCTGACGCCCTGGCCCAGGAGAGCGGTGGTGGACTGCGTGGCGATGTCCGTCTTGGTGTCACCGGAGTCGCGGTGGATGACCTGCACGGGCTTGCCCAGCACGCCGCCGGCGTCATTGACCTCCTTGATGCCAAGGTTCACGCCCGCGATTTCGGGCGGGCCGAGGAAGGCCAGGGATCCGGTGGTCGGCAGCAGCGAGCCGATCTTGAGGGCGGTCTCGGTGGTGGTCGAGGAAGGGGGCACGGCGCCGCCGGCACCGGCCGGGGTGGTGGCCCCGCCGGTTGCACTCGGGGGCGGGCACGCGATGCCGGCGGCCTGGGCGGATGCCGAGCCGGTTGACGTCGGCGTGGACGTACCGCCACAGGCCGTAGCCAGAAGGGCGACGCCGATGCTAAGCGCTGTGAGCTTAGCGATGCGCGGCGCCACCTGGGGGAGTGCAGTCATAGAGAAATCTCCTCGATCTAAAGGTGCGAACGGCCTTTGATGCGAAAGATCAGGTGTTCCTGATTTAGATTCAAGCTAGTGCAATTTCGGCGCGAACATAAGTGACTACGGTCACATCCTTATAACACTCGTTGCATAGAGGAAATCAGGCGCGGGAAACGCGGCCATACGCGGCCCGCAGGCCGCCGAAAAGCCGGGGAGCCACCGTCGCAGGTCGCTGTCGGACGCACGGCGCGGCCGGGTGGCGCTAAAGGCAGCAGGACAGCAATTGTGGGCGCACGACTGCGGGCAATTGTGAGTGCCCCAGGTGGGACTCGAACCCACAACACGCGGATTTTAAGTCCGCTGCCTCTGCCAATTGGGCTACTGGGGCGCCCGGTCAATGGTATCCCGTCGGAGGGTATCCCGGCGGAGGCCGCTACGCCGCTGCCGGCGGACCGTCGAAGGGCCCGGCGTAGCGGAACGCCCCGCTGACGCCGCCCGGCCAGACCGCGAGCGGCAGCAGCTGGAAGTGGTCACCCCAGGCCGGGTCCGGCGCCTGCACGCCCAGGGAGGTGGAGGGCACAAAGCCGAAGCGGGCGTAGTAGTCGGGGCTGCCCAGCAGCGCGATGCCCCGCTCCCCCGCGGCGTTGGCCCGGTCGATGGTTTCCTTCATCAGCGCCGAGCCGATGCCGTGCCGCTGCAGCCGCGGCAGCACGCCGATCGGGCCCAGCCCCAGCAGCTCCAGCTCACCCGCCCAGCCCCGGGTGCTGATGACGTGGCCCACGATCTCGCCGTCCAGCTCGGCGACGATGCTGAACTCCGGCAGGTACTCGCCGCACTCGAAGAGCCGCCGCAGCAGGTCCACTTCCTCCGGTTCCCCGTCAACCGGCAGGCCCGTGACCGGCGAGATGGAGAAGGCCGCCGCGGTGAGGGCCAGGAGCGCCGGCCGGTCCTCCGGCTGTTCGGTGCGCAGGACCAGTTGTGGGCGCCGGCTGCTGTCCTCCGCCGTTCGCCGCGCGGCTGTTCAGGGACAGTTCGTGCAGAACTTCGAGGGCACGCTCGGCGTCGGCCACCGGAACCAGCAGATGGTCGTGGTGGAATCCGGCCAGCACGTTGCAGCTGATCTTCGCCTCGGTCAGGGCGGCGCTGACGGCAGCGGTAAGCCCGATGGCCTCCAGCGATGAATGCACCTGCAGGGTGATCCAGGCCGCCACGAAGTCGTAGCTTCAGGCCCAGGGCGTCGGCGTCGGCCCGCGGCAGCACCACGGTCAGCCCCTCGGCTTCCCGGACGGCGGCGGCAATGTGGCCGGCCAGCGGCTTGCCGTGCGGCCACAGGGCGTAGACGTACTCGCCCTCGCGGATCACCGGCCGCATGGTCGCGAGCAGGGTATGCAGGTCCTTTTCAGCGGGAGTCATGGGCCCAGTCTAGGCAGGTGGGCCCGCCCCCCGGCCAATCCGCCCGGCCAATCCAGGCGGCGCCGGCAGCAGTGGCCGGGGCACCAACGACGACGGCGGCCGCTCCCCTCGAAGGGAACGGCCGCCGTCGTCGGGCTGCTGCGGGCTACTTGGCGTCGGCCGAGACAGCTTCCTTGGCAGGTGCTGCCGGCTCGGCGGGCTTCTCCGCCGCCGGAGCCGCGGGAGCAGCGGCCGGCTTGGGAGCCGGTGTCGCTGCGGCCACGAAGGCGCCGCGCGGGTTGTCCAGGTCCATCAGCTGGGTGGTGTCGCGGCCCATGAAGAAGGCCCAGGATCCAGCCGAAGATCACGCGGATCTTGCGCTCGAACGGTCGGCATGGCCAGGCCGTGGTAGCCGCGGTGGGCGAGCCAGGCCAGCGGGCCCTTGAGGCCGATGCGGCCGATGAGGTTGATGTTGGCAACACCCTTCCATTCGCCGAAGCCGGCGACGGCGCCCAGGTTCTTGTGCTTGTAGTCCTTGAGCTCCTTGTCCCAGCGGGAGGCCCACAGGTTCTTGGCGAGGCGCTTGGCCTGGCGCAGCGCGTGCTGCGCGTTCGGGACGCAGGTGCCGTCCGGCAGGCCGCTGCCGGTGAGGTCCGGCACGGCGGCGATGTCGCCGGCGGCCCAGGCGTTCTCGATGATGCCTTCGTCGCCGGCGACGCGCAGGTCCGGAAGGACGCGGACGCGGCCGCGCGGCTCGAGCGGGAAGTCGGTGGAGCGGACCATCGGGTTGGCCTGCACGCCGGCAGTCCAGACGAGGGTGTCGGATTCGAATTCCTGCGCGGGGGTCTTGTCCGGCAGGTTGATGAGCTTCAGGGAGCCCTCGGCGTTGTCCAGCGAGGTGTTCAGCAGCACCTCGATGCCGCGGCTGCGCAGGTGCTCGACGACCCAGTCGGCCTGCTTGGCCGTGACCTCGGGCATGATGCGGCCCATGGCCTCGACCAGGACGAAGCGGACTTCCTCCTGCTTGACGCGCGGGTTGTTCTTGACCGCCGCGCGGGCCAGGTCTTCCATCTCGGTGATGCACTCGATGCCGGCGAAGCCGCCGCCGACGACCACGAAGGTCAGGGCGCGGGCGCGCTCGACGGGATCGGTCATGCAGCGAGCCGGTTTCGATGCGCTCGAGGACCTCGTTGCGCAGGGCAACGGCTTCCTCGATGGTCTTCAGGCCGATGCCCTTGTCCGCGAGGCCCTTGATCGGGAAGGTGCGGGTGATGGCGCCGGCGGCCAGCACGACGTCGAAGTACGGGACCTCGAAGTTGTCGCCGCCGTCGGCCGGTGCCACCACGGCCGTGCGGTTGGCGTGGTCGATCGAGGTGACGCGGCCCTGGATGAGTTCGGTCTGCTTCAGGTGCTGGCGGTGCGAGACGACGGCGTGGCGGGCCTCGATGTTTCCGCCGGCCACTTCCGGCAGGAAGGGCTGGTAGGTCATGTAGGGCAGCGGATCAACGAGGGTGACGATGCCACCGGCATTCGCGATCTTTTTCTGCAGTTTGAGGGCTACGTACAGGCCGACGTACCCGCCGCCGACGACGAGTACCCTGGGACGGTCCTGGAGCTGAGGGGTGGATGCCATGGGTCAAGAATACCGTAGTTTGTGAAAAACTTCACTAACTCCCCGAGGCCCGGGTTTCCGCGGAATCCGGCGTGCTTGGGGAAGGCCGGCCGGGCGCTGCGTCCGGGCCCGTTCAGGTGCTGCACCGGGCGCAACCTCAGGTGCTCGGGCGCAACCTCAGGCATCGCGCCGGCGTCTGCTTCGGAACCGGAGCCGGGCCCGTGGAGCGCGCGCCGAAGCTGGATGGCGGCCGCCGCGATGATGCAGACGAAGAGCCCGCCGAAACCGAGCACCACCATGGCCGGGACGGCGCTGTCCGCCGGCGACGGGGCCGCCGCAACCGGCACGGTGGGTTCGGGCAGGGTCGGCGCCGCACTTGACGGGGCGGGGGCGGCAGGGGCCGCGGAGCTCACCGGGTTGCCGCGCCGGTGGACCCGGATCCAGTCGGAGATCGTGCCCAGCGGGTTGGCCTTGGTTTCCGGGACGTCGGCCTTGAGTGCGGCCTCGGCGTTGAGCACGCCAAAGCCGTACAGCGGGTCCTTGCCCGGCAGCCCGGCGTCCTTTGCGGTGCTGACAATCCGGTTGATGACCTGGCTGGCGGACATGTCCGGCCACTTTGAGCGGATCAGCGCAGCGACGCCGGCGACGATGGGGGTGCGCCCGAGGTGCCGGCCCACTCGGCGTAGCCGCCGCCGGGCATGCCGCCCACCAGGTTCTCGGCCGGTGCGGCGACGCCGATGCTGATGCCCTGCGAGGAGGAATCGATGCTGGCAACACCCTTGCGGTTCAGGCCGGCCACGGTCAGCACGCCGGGAATGGTGGCCGGGGCGCCGACCTGGATGTTGCCGCCCACGCGGTTGCCGGCGGCGCAGACAATCACGACGTCTTTCTGTTCGGCGTACAGGAAGGCGGCATCCCAGCTCTGCGGCCATTCCGGCGAGGTGCTGCCGAGGGAGATGTTGATCACCTGCGGCGCCGTTGTCGACCGCCCAGCGGACGCGCCTCGGGGATCTGGTCCTGGTCGCTCTTGCCGCCGGGGTTGGCCGATCCCAGCCAGGTGGAGACGGAGAGGATCTGGGCCTCGGGGGCCACGCCCACGATCCCGTCCGGGCCGACGCCGGTGGGGCCGACGGGCTGGGGCTGGCCGTGGACTTTTGGGCTGGTGGCCGCGGCCGGCAAGCATGGTCGCGACGAGGGTGCCGTGTTCGGGCTTGGCGCCGATGCTCTTGAGGCCGTCGGCGCCCCCGGCGCCGGACGCGTCCGCTTCCGCCGGACAACACGCCCTTGAGGTCCGGGTGTTTGCCGTCCACGCCGCTGTCGATCACGGCGACCTTGACGTTGGCGCCCTTGGACACTTCCCAGGCTTTCTTGATTCCGGACCCTGCCAGCCAGTACTTCCTTGTCCCGCGTGGAGTCCGCGTGGGCCGGCGGCGCCGCCGTCAGGAGGTGCCGGCGACGCTGCCGCCGGCAAGTGCCAGGGCCATCAACGCCGAGGCGGTCCGGCGGTGCCGGGCTGTTGCTCTGGTCATTCGGGTCCAATCGGCGGTATGTCTGCGGGCGCCGCGGAGTCGGGCGCGGCAGTCGGCGGGGGCTGCCCGGCGCCGGGGCCACCCCTGCTGGGCGGTGCCGGTACGGGCGCGGGGCTAGCTGATGCTCAGGGCAATCCCGTCAAGAATATCGTGTTCGCTGGTGATGGCCGTGGTGATGCGGCCGTCTGTGACGTCCGCCATGCGTTCGAGTACGCGGCGCCAGACGAGGCCGCCGGCACCGATCACGTCCACCCGGCCGGGATGCATGTAGGGCAGGGCGGCCCGGTCCTCCCGGGTCATGTCCAGCAGCGAGGTGCAGGCATCCCGGGCGGTATCCAGGTCCAGTTCCGTGCCGTGGATGGCCGCGGCCGAGTACTCGGCCAGCTTCAGGGCATGCGCGGTGATGGTGGTGACGGACCCCGCGACGCCGATCACGGCGGTGGCGCGGTCGAGCGGTACGGTCAGCGCGGCATGGCTGATCGCCGCGTCGACGTCGGACTCAGCGGCGGCGATCTGTTCCGCCGTGGGCGGGTCTGCCTGCAGGTGCCGTTCGGTCATCCGGACGCACCCGACGTCGACGGACTTGGCGGCGATGACGCCGTCGGCGTCGCCCAGCACGAACTCGGTGCTGCCGCCGCCCAGGTCCACCACCAGCACCGGGTCCTTGCCGCGCGAGGGCAGCACGCTGCTGGCACCGGCGAAGGAGAGCGCGGCCTCCTCGTCGCCGCTGATCACCTCGGGTTCGACGCCGAGCAGTTCCCGGACGCCGTCGATGAAGACCTGCCGGTTGCGGGCGTCCCGGGTGGCGGAGGTGGCCACAAAGCGGACCTTCCCGGCGCCGTGGCGGCGGATCAGCTCCGCGTAGTCGGCGGTGGCCTCGAGGGTGCGGTCCAGCGCCTCCTGGGCGAATTCGCCGGTGGCGTCGACGCCCTGCCCGAGCCGGACCACGCGCATTTCACGGACGACGTCGGTCAGCTTCGGCGTGGTGCCGCCGGCGGCGCCGACATCGGCGATGAGCAGGCGGATGGAGTTGGTGCCGCAGTCGATCGCGGCCACGCGCGTCACTGGGCCGCTCCGGTGCCATCGTGGGCGGCGTCAGCCGCGCGGGACTTCCGGACCGGGGCCGGCCGGCCGACGATTTCCGGCAGGCCCTGCGGGCCGTGGCGGCTCAGGTCCCGCGAGGGGGCCTCTCCGCCGGTGTCCCACGCGCCGTCGCAGTAGCAGCGGCCGCGGGTCCACCACTCGCTGATGGCCGCGATGGCCTCGTCACCGAGCGGGTTGACTCCGGGGCCGGCCGCCAGCGCATGCCCCACCAGGACATGCAGGCATTTAACGCGGGTGGGCATGCCGCCGGCGGAGATCCCGTCGATCTCGGGGACGGCACCGATGCCGGACCGGGCGCCGATTTCGTCTCGGGAGCGCAGGTACGCTTCGTGCGCGGCACGGTAATCCGCGGCCAGGGCACCGTCGGCTCCGAGCCGTTCGTTCATCTCGTTCATCAGCCCGGCCGCCTCGAGCCTGGACACGGCCGAGGTGATCACCGGGTGGGTCAGGTAGAAGGTGGTGGGGAACGGGGTGCCGTTGCTGAGCCGCGGCGAGGTCGCCGCAACCAGCGGGTTGCCGCAGACGCAGCGGGCGGGGATTTCGACGACGTCGCGCACCGGACGCCCGAGCTGGCGGCTGAGCACGTCGAGGTCGCGGGCCGACGGCTGGCGGGACTCGGCCGGCATCGGGGCCGGGTCCACGGCGGTCGCGTCGTTGGGGTTCCCTGCTGCCGGGGAATGGTCCACTCGGTTCTGGTCCACTGGCGCGGCGCCTTCCTGCCCTGTTGGAATCACCGGGTGGCGGTAATCCGGCGGCGGGCGCCGCTCCTAGTCTGTTGCCGAACGCCGGATGGACTCCCAGAGGGAATCCACCCACGGCAGATTGGCCGGGTCTGTGGCTGCTCCTGCTGCGGCGCCGGCACCGGAGGTCGCGGCAGGCAGATCGCTGCCGTACACCCAGTAGCCGGTTTCGCCGGGCATAACCATGTTAATGCGGTCACGGGCCTGTTGCTTCACGTAGTTCGGGTCCTGCCAGCGCGAGACCTGGCGTTTGAGGTCCGTCTGCTTCGCCTGCTTGGCCGCGATGTCCGCTTCCAGCGCCGCTTTCGGCGCGTTTTTCGAGGAAGATCCGGACCGTGGGGGCGAGCATGATGGTGATGGCGATCATCACAACGCCGAGGGCCAGCAGCCGGCCGGAGAAGGCCTTGGCCGGAACGGGGTCCAGACCGTCGGACTCCGCGGACTGGCCGGGATTCGCGGCCGCCCCCTTAGAGGGCCCCTTGGCCGGTCCGGCGCTGCCGGCGGAAGGCTGCGCCGCGGGCTTGGCGGGGCTGCCGCTGCCGGCGGCTGTCCTGGCCGCCAGGGCCGCACCCTGGGCCGGGCCGCGCGTCCCGGCGTCCGCCGCTTCGGCAGCAGGCCGCCCGGCGTCGTGGCTGACCGGCCGTCCGGCGTCGCGGTTGGCGGCCGGGCCGGTGCCGTGCCGCGGACCGCCGAAGTCCGCCCGGATGACGTCGCCGCCGGCTTCCCCCCGCCGGTGGCCGCCGACTTTGGGGCCGCAGCGGCGGCCCGGGGAACCTTGGGACGGCGGGTTGCCATGTCACTCCTTACAACTGGCCAAAACGAACGCCAACGAACCGGCCAAAACAGAACCGGTGGCCATGGTCTTTCCACCATAGCCACCGGTTCCTGGTTTTTGCGGGTACTAGCCCTTGAAACGCGGGAACGCGCTGCGTCCGGCGTAGCGTGCGGCGTCGTCGAGTTCCTCTTCGATGCGCAGCAGCTGGTTGTACTTGCGCGACGCGGTCCGTGCGCGCCGGCGCGCCGGTCTTGATCTGGCCGGCGTTCGGTGGCGACGGCCAGGTCGGCGATGGTGGTGTCCTCGGTTTCGCCGGAGCGGTGGCGATGATGGTCGTGTACCGGCGCGGTGGGCCAGTCACCGCGTCGAGCGTCTCCGTCAGCGAGCCGATCTGGTTGACCTTGACCAGGATGCGAGTTGGCGGTGCCTGTCGATGCCGCGTCTGCAGGCGCTCCGTGTTGGTGACGAACAGGTCGTCGCCGACGAGCTGGACCCTGTCCCCGACGTCGGTCGGTGAGCTTCTTCCAGCCGTCCCAGTCGTCCTCGGCCATGCCGTCTTCGATGGAGACGATCGGGTAGCTGTCGACCAGGTCGGCGTAGTACTCGATCATCTCGGCCGGAGGTGAGCGGTCTTGCCCTCGCCCTCGAGGTGGTAGTTCTGCCGTCCTTGTCGAAGAACTCGGTGGCGGCGACGTCCAGGGCCAGGACGATGTCTGCTCGCCCGGGGTGTAGCCGGCGTTCTTGATGGCCTCCAGGATGAGCTTGAGGGCGTCCTCGTTGGACGTGCAGGTTCGGGGCGAAGCCGCCCTCGTCGCCGACGCCGGTGGCAGGCCCTGCGGGCCTTCAGCACCCCTTGAGGGCGTGGTAGACCTCGGCGCCCCAGCGCAGGCCCTCGGCGAAGGAGCTCGGCGCCCAGCGGGCACCACCATGAACTCCTGGATGTCCACGCGGTGTCGGCGTGCGCGCCGCCGTTGAGGATGTTCATCATCGGCACCGGCAGGCGTGCGCGCATGCAGGCCGCCCAGGTACCGGTAGAGCGGCAGGCCGGCCACGGCGGCCGCGGCGTTGGCGACGGCCAGGGAGACGCCGAGGATGGCGTTGGCGCCCAGCTTGCCCTTGTTGGCGGTGCCGTCCAGCTCGATCATGCGCCTGGTCGATCGCTACCTGATCGGTGGCGTCCAAGCCGATCACTGCGGGGGCGATCTGCTCGATGACGTTCGTCAACGGCCTTCTGGACGCCCTTGCCGAGGTAGCGGCTCTTGTCGCCGTCGCGCAGTTCAACGGCCTCGTGCTCGCCGGTGGAGGCGCCGGAGGGGACTGCCGCACGGCCGCGGCCGTTCGGAGAGCAGGACTTCGACCTCTACGGTCGGGTTGCCACGGGAATCGAGGATCTCGCGGGCGTGGATGGCATCGATAAGCGCCATGAATATGCTCCTTTGGGTGAAGCGATCTGCTGGGAATCTGACTGCTGGAAATCTAGCGGTGGATCAAGCTGGAAACCGACGTCCTCGTCGCCCCTAGCCTAGTCGAGAGTGGGCTAAGTTACGGAAAGCTATCCAGTCCCCGGACGCGGCGCTGCGGCGCCGGCGCCGCCGGGCCGGGTGTCCTGGAAGCGGCGGTTGGCGCCGCGCAGCGCGCGTTCGGCGTCGAGTCCGTTGCGCCGGGCTGCCGCGACAATGCCGAACAGCAGCTCACCGAGCTCCTCCTCGGTCGCCGGGGCCGGGGTTGCCGGGGCACCGCCGACGGCGGGGGGGCCGGGGTGCCGACGCCGGCGGCCGGCGGGGCCGCCTCCGGCCCTGCCGGAAGTCCGGCGCGTTCAGCCCGGTCCAGCAGCTTCTGCGCCCGGGCCAGGGCCGGCAGCGCGGCCGGGACCCCGTCGAAGGTGTGGCCCCGTTCGGGCTCGCCCTGCTGACGGCGTCCCATTTCAGCACGATCTCCTGCACCGCGGCCGGGAAGGAGTCCTGCAGGGTGCCGTCGGGGCGGAAAACGTGCGGGTTGCGCCGGATTATCTTGTCCCGCAGGCCGCGCGCGACGTCGTCGAAGGTGAAGGCGCCGCGCTCCTCGGCGAGCCGGGCGTGCAGCACCACCTGCAGCAGGACGTCGCCGAGTTCAGCCTGCAGTTCGGCGTCGCCGCCGTCGGCCTCGATGGTCTCGGCCACCTCATGGGCCTCCTCGAGGAGGTACTCCACGAGGGATTCGTGGGTGAGTGCACCCATCCAGGGGCAGTGGGCGCGCAGCTCGGCGATGGTCTGCAACAAATCCCCGAAGGGCTGCCCGCCCACTGCGTCGGCGTCCTTAGCCAAGGTCGGCGTAGGCCTCGTTGATGTATTCGACCAGGGCTTCCTTCTCTTCCAGCGGGAGGAACGCGACTCGCGCGGCGTTCAGCGTCAGCCTCGAGGTCGTCCAGGTCGTAGTCGAGGTCTCCACGAGCAGGGCGAATTCGCGGTGAGGGTGATGCCGCTCATCAGCCGGTTGTCGGTGTTGATCGGTGACCGGAAACCGAGCTGGTAGAGCAGGTCCACCGGGTGCGTCGAGCATGTCGCCGAAGCCGGCGATGGCGCCGGTCTGCAGGTTCGACGAGGGGCAGATTTCCAGCGCGATGCCGCGGTCGCGGACCCAGCTGGCGAGCTCGCCGAGGGTGACGAGGCCGATGTTGTCGTCGGTCGTCGCTGTCCGAATCGACGGCGGCGGTGTCGGCGGCACCGGCGGGGTCCGCATCCTCGAATTCGACGGTGACGTCTTCGGCGATCCGCACGCCGTGGCCCAGGCGCAGCGCCCGTCCGTCAACGAGGGCGGACTGGATGCTCTCCAGCCCGGCGGCCTCGCCGGCGTGGATGGTGGCCGGGAAGTTGTGCTGGGCGAGGTAGGTGAAGGCGTCCCTGAAGCGGGACGGCAGGAAGCCGTCCTCGGCGCCGGCGATGTCGAAGCCGACGGCACCCTTGTAGCGGTGCCGGACGGCGAGTTCGGCGATTTCCTGGCCGCGGTCGGCGTGGCGCATCGCGGTGATCAGCTGGCCGACCTGGATCTCGCGGCCGGTCTCGGCGACGGCGTCGACGCCGGCGTCGAGGCCTTCCTGGACGGCCTCGACGACGTCGTCCAGCGTCAGGCCCTGCTGCAGGTGCTGCTCCGGCGCCCAGCGCACCTCGCCGTAGACGACGCCGTCGTCGGCGAGGTCCTCGACGAATTCCTTGGCCACCCGGACAGGCGTCGTTGGTCTGCATGACGGCGATGGTGTGGTCGAAGGTTTCGAGGTAGCGGACCAGGGAGCCGGAGTCTGCGGATTCGCGGAACCACTCCCCCAGCGCCACCGGGTCGGTGGACGGCAGGGTGTGGCCGACAGCTTCGGCAAGTTCAATGATGGTGGCCGGACGCAGTCCGCCGTCCAGGTGGTCGTGAAGGGAAACCTTGGGAAGGCTCTTCAGGTCGAATTCGAGGTCAGGGGCAGCGTCAAGAATAGTCTCAGTCACGTTCCAACCATAGGGTCGGACGGCGCCCCGCGCTACTTGCCGGCGGGGCCGGCCTCCGCGGGGACCGGGCGGTCAGCACGGACTCGGGCCCGGGAACCGCGGCGGGCTCCGCCGCGGTGTCCTCCGCCGGCTCGGAGTCCCCCGGCTCGTCGTGCCGGCCGAGGCGCTTGTGCCACCAGCGCAGCAAGTGGTCGACGGCGATGCCGAGGACGATCGCGAAGACGACGGCGATCCCGGCGCTCAGGAGCGGGTTGTGGTGCAGCCAGGGGAAGGAACTGGCGAGGAGGCCGATCCCGATCGAGTAGAGGACCCAGGTGACGCAGGCGAACGCGTCCAGCAGGAAAAACCTGCGGTGCGGGAAGCCCGTGGTGCCCGCGACGTAGTTGACGGCCACCCGGCCCCAAGGGATGTAGCGGGCCGTGAAGATCAGGACGGCGCCGCGCTTTTCCAGTTCATAGCGGGCCCAGGCGAAGACCCGCTGGACCTTGGGTTTGCGCATCCAGCGGAACCGTTCGATGCCGATCTTGCTGCCCAGCAGGTAGGCCATGTTGTCGCCGGCGATGGCGCCGATCAGCGCGGTCAGGCCGAGGATCCAGAGGTTGGGCTGGCCGCTGTGCCGGGAGTACGCGGCGAGGGCCACAATCAACGTCTCGCTGGGGACCACCATGGCGAAGCCGTCGACGAAGAAAAACACCAGCAGGAGCGGATAGATCCACCACTGGCCCGCTGCATGGAGCACGGCCTCATTAATGAACTCCACGCGGGCTGTGCTCCTAGAAAACTGATGGGGACGTACCCGGGACGGACAGGACTTGCGGCGAAGCGCACACGGCACAGACGTGACGTGAATCGCACCTTAAGTGTCCCACGGGCGGGGCATCTTGCGCTACGCGCACGGCACCATGAATCTAGTGGCGGCGCGGGCGGCTCGGGCGGTCCGGGTCTTAGCCGTCCGCCGGCGGCGGCACGGCCCGGTCCTGGCCCCGGTCCTGGTTCTTGCGCAAGCGGCTCCCCCGGGCCCCTGCCGCCGCAACCGGCCAAGGACGACGTCGACGGCTATGCCGAGGATGACCGCGCAGATGATCGCGATGGTGGCACCCAGCAGGTGGTTCTCTTCGAACCATTGCCCGAAGAACAGGCCGATGCCCACCGAATAGCCGGCCCACAGCACCGCGGACAGTACCGTCAGGCCAACAAACCGGGAGTGCGGGTAGCCGGTGGCGCCGGCGGTCAGGTTGACGGCCACCCGCCCGATCGGGACGAACCGGGCGACCATGATCAGTGACGCGGGCCGTTTGCGGAGCTCATTGCCGGCCCAGAGGAAGGCCCGCTGCGCCCGGTACCCGCGCATCCACGCCCAGCGCCCGGTTCCGGTGGCACGGCCGATCAGGTAGGCGATGTTGTCCCCGGAGAAAGCGCCGGCGGGCGGCCACGGCGATCAGCAGGAGCGGGTTGGGCACATCGGCCGAGGCGGCGACGGCGGCCAGGCCCACCACCACCGATTCGCTGGGAACGGGCGGGAAGAAGCCGTCGATCAGGCAGCAGGCAAACACCAGGACCGAGGACCCAGGGTTGGCCCGCGGCTGCCAGGATGAAGTCGTTGATTGCCTGCACGGTTTCCTAACGGACGGCGGTGCCCGGTTTCTCCCGGGCAAAGACCGCGGTGCCAGTGTACTGCCCGGCCCCCACGCCCGGCTGCAATCCGTTGCCCTATCACTTGTGGCTGCTAAGCAGGCAGTGAGGGCAACGCGGCAACTCGGCGGCGCCGCCGGGGAGGAATCGCTAGGCGATGCGGTCGATGATGAGCTGCTGCGCCGGGCGCGATCCCTCGGGGGCGATCACGGCGGCGTGTTCCAATGCTTCCTTGGCCCGCTCGAACTTCTCCGGGGTGTCCGTCAGCAGGGTCATCAGTGGCTCGCCGGCACGGACCGTGGCGCCCGGCTTGGCGTGCATCCGCACCCCGGCCCCGGCCTGGACCTGGTCCTCCTTGCGGGCACGTCCGGCGCCGAGGCGCCAGGCCGCGACGCCTACAGCCATGGCGTCGAGCTCGACCAGCACGCCGTCGGCCGGCGCGTAGATGGTCTCGGATTCCTTGGCCACCGGCAGTTTGGCGCGCGGGTCGCCGCCCTGGGCCTGGATCATCCGGTTCCAGACGTCCATGGCACGGCCGTCGTTGAGCGCGGCGCGCGGGTCGGCGTCGTGCACGCCGGCGCAGGCAAGCATCTCCTCGGCCAGCCGGACGGTGAGTTCGACGACGTCTTCCGGGCCGCCGCCGGCGAGGACCTCGACGGATTCCTCCACCTCGATCGCGTTGCCGGCGGTGAGGCCCAGCGGCGTGTTCATGTTGGTCAGCAGCGCCACCGTGTTGACCCCGGCGTCCTTGCCCAGGGCCACCATGGTCTCGGCCAGCTCCCGGGCGCGGGCCTCGTCCTTCATGAAGGCGCCGCTGCCCACCTTGACGTCCAGGACCAGCGATCCGGTGCCTTCGGCGATTTTCTTGCTCATGATCGAGGAGGCGATCAGCGGGATGGCCTCCACCGTTCCGGTCACGTCGCGCAGGGCGTAGAGCTTCTTGTCCGCCGGGGCCAGGCCCGCGCCGGCGGCGCAGATGACGGCGCCCACGTCCTGCAGCTGCGCCAGCATTTCCTCGTTGCTCAGCGCCGCGCGCCAGCCCGGGATGGACTCAAGCTTGTCCAGGGTGCCACCGGTGTGGCCGAGGCCGCGGCCGGAAAGCTGCGGGACGGCTACGCCGAACACGGCCACCAGCGGGGCCAGCGGCAGCGTGATCTTGTCCCCCACACCGCCGGTGGAGTGCTTGTCCGAGGTGGCCTTCACGCCGCCGTCGGGCCGGCGCAGGCTGGAGAAGTCCATCCGCTCGCCGGAGGCGATCATCGCCGCGGTCCAGCGCGAAATCTCGGCCCGGTCCATCCCGTTGAGCAGGATGGCCATGTTGAGCGCGGCCATCTGCTCATCGGCGATGGCGCCGCGGGTGTAGGCGTCGATCGTCCAGTCGATCTGGGCGGCGCTGAGCACACCTTTGTCCCGCTTGATGCGGATGATGTCGACGGCGTCGAACGCCTCGGTGTTGTGGGTGGTCTGGGTCACCGGGTTTCCTCCAGGTGTTGGGGACCAAAGGCGTCGGGCAGCACCTGGTCCATCGTTTTGATGCCCTGTGTGGTCATGAGTTCCATGTCCGGGGCCCGGAATTCGTAAAGCAACTGCCGGCAGCGTCCGCACGGCATCAGCACGTCGCCGTCCGCGTCGACGCAGTAGAAGGCGCGCAGCAGGCCGCCGCCGGTCATGTGCAGGTTGCCGACCAGCGCGCACTCGGCACACAGGGTGAGGCCGTAGCTCGGCGTTTTCGACGTTGCAGCCGCTGACGATCCGGCCGTCCGCGGCGAGGGCCGCAGCCCCCACGGCGAACTTCGAATACGGCGCGTAGGCGTTTTTCATCGCAGTGACGGCGGCGGCTTCCTAGCGCTGCCCAGTCGACGCCGGGCGCCGGGGCTGGTGCCGGGGCACTGTTATCAGTGATGTTGTCCGCCACGGTCAGCCCTTCACGTACGGGATGCCGCTGGCTGCCGGCGGCCTGGAGCGTCCGACGAGGCCGGCGACGGCGAGCACCGTCACCAGGTAAGGCAGCATCGCCATGAACTGGCTCGGCACCGGGGTGCCGATGATGGTGACGATGCTCTGCAGGTTGTCCGCGAAGCCGAACAGCAGCGCCGCGAAGAAGGCCCCGATCGGGTTCCAGCGGCCAAAGATCAGGGCGGCCAGGGCGATGAAGCCGCGCCCGCCGGAGATCTCCTTGGTGAAGCTGTCAATCGCGACCAGGGTGAAGAAGGACCCGCCGATGCCGGCGACGGCGCCGCCGAGGGTGACGTTCCAGAAGCGGGTCGCGTTGACCTTGATGCCCATGGTGTCGGCGGCCTGCGGGTGCTCGCCGACGGCGCGGACCCGCAGGCCCCACTTGGTCTTGAACAGCCCGACCCAGACCACGATCACGGCGATGTACATCAGGTAGCCGATCAGGGACTGCTTGAACAGGATCGGCCCGATCAGCGGGATGTCGCCCAGCACCGGGATGGTGATCGGGTCCAGGTGCGCCGGTGAGTTGAACTTGTCCTTGTCCGCCTGCATGACGGTGCTGAACAGGAAGCCGGTGACGCCGGATACCAGGACGTTGAGCACCACACCGACGATGATCTGGTTGACCACGTACTTGATGCTGAACAGGGCCAGGATCATGGACACGAGCGCTCCGGCGACGGCGGCGGCGATCAGGCCCAGGAAGGGGTTGTGCGTCAGCGTGGCGATGATCGCGGCGGTGAAGGCGCCGCCCAGGAGCTGGCCTTCGATCGCGATGTTCACGACGCCGACGCGTTCGCAGAGCACGCCGGAGAGGGAGCCGAACACCAGCGGCACGGCCAGCGTCACGGAGCCCGCGATCAGCCCGGCAAGGGAGATGCTGGTGGTCCGGGCCCCGCCGACCACCCAGATCAGGAACGCGGCGACGAACAGCACAATGAAGGCGACCGTGACCCAGCCCGGGACCTTGCTGTTGCGGGTCTTGAGGAACACGGCGTAGCCGGCCAGCGCGAGCATGATCACGGACAGGACGATGCCGCCCAGGAACGCCGGAATCTCCAGGGCCGGCAGCTGGAAGAAGTCACCGCCGGTGGAAATGCCGAATTTGGCGGTCTGGTGCGGGCCCATGAGGCCGAAGAAGACGAACGCGACCACGGCGAGCACCAGCAGCGTGACCGGGAGTTTCCAGGTCACCGGTTTGGCGGTCACGGCCGTCTTGTGGTGCTTCGGCGACGGGGATCCCCCCTCGAGGGGTGCAGGCTGCGGCTTTCCCGGCTGGGGCGACGTTGCTGTTGTGCTCATGCTGCTACTCCGGTGGTTGCTGCCGTTTCGGATTTGGCGGCCTTGGCGGCCTTCTTCTTGCGCGGGTTCAGGCCGAACACCGCGCGGACCAGCGGCGGGGCGGCGATGAAGAGCACGATCAGGGACTGGACCACCAGCACGATGTCGATCGGGGTGCCGGTCTGGATCTGCATCTGGACGGCGCCGGCGCGGAAGGCGCCGAACAGCAGGCCGGCCGCGAAGGTGCCCCACGGCGTCGAACGTCCCAGCAGCGCAACAGTGATGGCGTCAAAGCCGTAGGTGGCCGCGACGCCGTCGGTGAGGACCTTTTCGGTGCCGGCCACCTGGGCGACGCCGGACATGCCGGCCAGGGCGCCCGCGATCGCCATCACCAGGATGGTGGCGCGCGGCACGTTGATGCCGGCGGTCAGCGCGGCTTTCGGGTTGGCGCCGACGGCGCGGAATTCGAAGCCGATCGTGGAGCGGTTCAGCACCCACCAGACGAAGACGGTCGCGGCGATGGCCAGGAGGAAGCCCAGGTGCAGCCGGTACTGGGTGCCCAGGATCTGCGGGTAAACGGCGCTGGGATCCAGGATCGGGGAAATCGGGTTGGTTTCGCCCGGCCGCTGGAACGCGGGGGTGTTGAGCAGGTACCGCAGGAAGTACAGCGCGATGTAGTTGAACATGATCGTCAGGATCACCTCGTGCGCGCCGGTGCGGGCCTTGAGGAAGCCGACCAGGCCGGCCCAGAGGGCGCCGCCGACGATGCCGGCCACGAGGACCAGCAGCAGGTGCAGGCCCATCGGCAGGTGCAGCGCGAAGCCGACCCAGGACGCGAGGATGCCGGCCATGATGATCTGGCCCTGCGCGCCGATGTTGAAGAGGCCGGCGCGGAACGCCAGCGCGACGCCGAGGCCTGCGGTGATCAGCGGGGTGGCGATCGTGAGGGTTTCCATCAGCGGGGCGAACTGCCCGGCCGCGCCGCTGCCGCGCGGGTTGAACACGGAGCCCTGGAAGAGCGCCACGTAGGAGCGGGTGGCGGCGGACCAGACGGCGGAGAAGAAGTCGCTGGGCCGGGCGAACAGGTAGCCGGCGGTGGCGCTGACGTTCTTGTCCGTGCTGGCGATCAGCAGGCCGCCGAGGATCAGCGCGAGCAGCACGGCGAGCACGGAGACCATGCCGCTGCCGGTGAAGATCTTCCGCAGGAGGGAGTCGGGGCCGCCGGGGACGGTGCCGCTCTGGCCCGAGACCGGGACGGCGGAGGGACGCATCGCGCCGCCGGCGGTGTCCAGCGAGGTGGCGGTGGCGGCGTCCGTGGCGTCTGAGGTTTCGGGGGCCGGGGTTTCCGGGGTTTCGGGCGCCGGGGACGCTGCTCCGGCGTCGGGGGTTTCCGGGGTGTCCGGGTCCGGCTCAGCCGCGTGGCGGGGGTGGTTGGTTCAGTCATGGTGCTCTCCTACGGCGCCGGAGGCGGGACTCCTGCGCGGGCTGGGCGGCGGGCGCCGGGGCGGCGGCTGCGGCCGCCGGGGTCTTGGTGGTGTCGGCGTGGGCCTCGTCGGGCGACAGGCCGGCCATCATGAGGCCGAGCACGTCGCGTCCGGTGCCGGCCGGCACGATGCCCGACGATCCGGCCCTGGTACATCACGGCGATGCGGTCGGCGAGCTCGATCACTTCGTCGAGTTCGGTGGAGACGATCATGACGGCGGTGCCGTGCGTCGCGCTCGGCCACGATCCGTTTGTGGAGGAACTCGATCGAGCCGACGTCGACGCCGCGGGTGGGCTGGGAGGCGATGAAGAGGCGCAGCGGCCGCGACAGCTCGCGCGCCATGACCACCTTCTGCTGGTTGCCGCCGGACAGGGTGCCCGCGGCGCGCGAGCCGGACGGGGTGCGCACGTCGAACTCCTCGATCCGGGTCTTCGCGTTTTCCAGCACCTTGGCCGGGCTCATGCGATGCCCTTGGCGAACGGCTCCTGGTCGTAGAGGTCCAGGATCAGGTTCTCGGCGATCGAGAACGTCCCGACCAGCCCGTCGACCGAGCGGTCCTCGGGCACGAAGCCGACGCCGGCCTTGAGCACGTCCTTGACGCTGCGGCCCAGCGAGTTCCTCGCCGTCGAGCGGACGGAGCCGTGGACCCGGTCCTGCAGGCCGAGGATGGCCTCGGTCAGCTCGGTCTGGCCGTTGCCCTGGACGCCGGCGACGGCGAGGATCTCGCCGCGCGCGACGTCGAAGCTGATGCCGTCGACAACGTGCTGGCCGCTGCGGCGTCGATCACGGTGAGGTCCTTGACCTGGAACGTGGTTTCCTGCGGCTTGGCCGGGGCCTTGTCCACGGTCAGGTTGACGGCGCGACCCACCATCATCGAGGCGAGCTTCCGTCGTCGACGGCCTCGGGGCTGGCCGTGCCGACGACCTTGCCGCGCCGGATCACGGTGATGGTGTCGGCGACGGCCTTGACCTCGCGGAGCTTGTGCGTGATGAACACGATCGAGGTGCCGTGGCTCTTGAGCTGGCGCATGATGTCCAGCAGCTCGTCGGTCTCCTGCGGGGTGAGCACGGCGGTGGGCTCGTCGAGGATGAGCACCTTGGCGTCGCGGACCAGCGCCTTGATGATCTCCACGCGCTGCTGGACGCCGACCGGCAGGTCCTCGATCAGGGCGTCGGGGTCGACGTCGAAGCCGTACCGCTCGGAGATCTCCTGGATCTTCCGGCGGGTGTCGTCGAGATTCGAGGAAGCCGCCGCGCTTTGGTGGTTTCCGCCCCGAGCATGACGTTCTCGGCGACCGTGAAGACCGGGACCAGCATGAAGTGCTGGTGCACCATGCCGATGCCGGCGGCCATCGCGTCCCCGGGTCCGCGGAAGCTGACGGGTTTGTCGTCGATGAGGATTTCGCCCTCGTTGGGTTCGTAGAGCCCGTAGAGGACGTTCATCAGCGTCGACTTGCCGGCGCCGTTCTCGCCGAGCAGACAGTGGATCTGCCCGGGTTCAACCACCACGTCGATGTGGTCGTTGGCTACCAGGGAGCCGAAGCGTTTGGTGATCCCCTTGAGTTCAAGTTTCAAAACTCTGACCAATCTCGAAGTATGTCCGGGTCACGGCCCGGATGCCGGTGATGGGGCTGCAGAACCAGCCTAGTGCCTGCGGCTCTGGCCCGGGCGGGGCCGCCGCAACGAAAAGCGCCACAGCCCGTGCGGTCTGGGACCGTCCGGGCCGTGGCGCTTAGCGGCGGAAGTTAGGCCTTCGGGCTGGCTGCGGACTCAACCTTCAGCTTGCCGTCGGCGATGTCCTTCTTGATCTGGTCCAGCTCGGACTTCAGTTCGGCCGGAACCTGGGAGTCCAGGTCGTGGAACGGAGCCAGCTGGACGCCGTCGTTCGCGAGGGTGCCGACGTACGGCGCGTTGGTGAACTTGCCGTCCTTGTCTTCCTTCACAACGGTCTCAACGGCCTCGCCCATCTGCTTCATGACGGAGGAGAGCATGATGTCCTTGTAATCCGGGGCGGTCAGGAAGCCGTCGGAGTCAACCCAGATGAGCTTGACGTCCTTGCCGGCGGCCTTCGCTTCCTTCAGCGCGGCGCCTGCACCCTTGCCGACCGGACCGGCGACGGGCATGACGATGTCCGCGCCCTGGTCCAGGAAGTTCTGGGTGAACTGCTTGCCCTTGTCCTGCTTCTCGAAGTCACCGGTGAAGGAGCCGTCCTGCTTGGCCTTGTCCCAGCCAAGAACCTTGACGTTCTTGCCCTTCTTCTCGTTGTAGTACTTCACGCCGTCGGCGTAGCCGTCCATGAAGATGGTGACGGTCGGGATCTTGATGCCGCCGAAGGTGGCGACCGTGCCGGTCTTGGTGGTGCCGGCTGCGAGGTAACCGGCCAGGAAGGCGGCCTGGGCCGTGTCGTAGATGATCGGCTTGACGTTGGCGATCGGCTTGTCGTAGCCGAAGTCGATGATCGCGAAGTGCTTGTCCGGGTTCGCGGTTGCCTGCGCCTTCGTGGCGTCGCCGAGCAGGAAGCCGACCGTGACGGTCAGGTCGCAGCCGGCGGTGACCATGGCGCGCAGGTTCGGTTCGAAGTCGTTGTTGGTCTTTGATTCGACCTGGTTGACCTTGATGCCCAGGTCCTTTTCGGCCTTCTTCAGGCCCTCGTAGGAGGACTGGTTGAACGACTGGTCGTCGAATCCACCGGAGTCGGACACGATGCAGCCCGTGTAGTTGGTGGCGCTGGCGCTGGCGCTGCTGCTGGCGGTCGGGGCAGCCCCGCAACCGGTGAGCAGCAGGGCGGCCGCACCTGCGGTGGCGACGCCGGCCATTGAACCGCGCTTGAAGTTTGCGCGCAGTGAGTTCTTCAAAGTTCCTCCAGGAAGAAAAAGAGATAGGCGCTACGACGGAAGTTCAATGAGTGTCTGCTTCCGGTTTTCCCCCGAAACACTGTTGTCACTGACGGATTCGCAGCACTGCGCCGAGGCGCACTGATGGAAGCTACTTTAGTGTCATGGAACACGTCTAGTAACACACTTCACAGCCGTTTCCCGGATTGTTGAGAACTTGTTACCAACCGGTACCCCCCTCCCAGCGCGAAAGTACACTTGAGGCCCCGAAATCAGAAGAAATCGGGGCCCCAAGTGTACGTTCGCGCCCTGCTGATCAGGCGGGAGGGTCAGATGCGGACCAGCATCTTTCCGGTGTTCGCGCCGTCCAGCAGGTCCATGAAGGCCTGCGGCGCGTTCTCCAGGCCGTCCACGATGGTTTCGTCGTAGCGGACGGTGCCGTCAGCCAGCCACCCGGACATCTTCTCGACGAACTCGCCCATGTACTGCCAGTGACCGCCGACCAGGAATCCCTTGAGGGTCAGCTGCTTGCCGATCGCCAGCGATGAGGTTCCGCGGCGCCGGCCGGCGGCTCGGTGGAGTTGTACTGCGCGATGGCGCCGCACATGGCGACGCGGCCGCCGACGTTGAGCACCGACAGCGCCGCCTCGAGGTGCTCGCCGCCGACGTTGTCGAAGTAGACGTCGATGCCCCGCTCCCCGGCGGCCTCGCTTCAGCAGGTCGCGGACCGGACCGTCGTGGTAGTCGAACGCGGCGTCGAAGCCCAGCTCCAGCAGCCGGGCGACCTTCTCCGGAGTGCCGGCGCTGCCGATCACCCGGGAGGCCCCCTTGGCTTTGGCGATCTGCCCCACCAGCGAGCCCACGGCGCCGGCCGCCCCGGAGACGAAGACGGCGTCGCCGGGCTTGAATTCGGCCACCTTGAGCAGCCCCGCGTAGGCCGTCAGGCCGGTCATCCCCAGTGCGCCGAGGAACGCCGACGCCGGCGCCAGGTCGGTGCGGGCCGGCGTCGTGGCGCCGGCGTCCAGTACGGCGTATTCGCGCCAGCCGAGCTGGTGCACGACGGTGTCCCCCACGATGCGGTCGGCCGAGCGGGACGCGATCACCTCGCCGACGGCGCCGCCGTCGAGCGCGGCGTCCAGCGCGAACGGTGCGGAGTAGGACTTGGCGTCGTTCATCCGGCCGCGCATGTACGGGTCCACGGAGATGATAGAGGTTGCGGACCAGGACCTGGCCGTCCTGCAGTTCCGGCAGGGGCGACTCGGCGAGGCGGAAGTTCTCCGGCACGGGGCGGCCGTGCGGGCGGGACGCCAGCTGGATCTCCCGGGTGGTGGCGGGGAGGGTGGTGCTTTCGGTGTGGGTGCTCATGCGGCGACCTCCAGGATCTTGATGTCTACGGTGATGTTGCCTCGGGTGGCGTTGGAGTACGGGCAGATCTGGTGGGCCTGGGCGACGAGCGCCTCGGCCGTCTGCCGGTCCACGGCGGGAAGGGCGATCTCGAGTTCGGCGGCGAGGCCGTAGCCGGGCCCGTCCTCGAGTGCGCCGAAGTGGATCCTGGCGGCAACCGCCGAGTCCGTCAGGTCGGCGCCTTCCTTGCGGCCGACGAGGCGCAGCGCGGAGTGGAAGCAGGCCGCGTAGCCGGCGGCGAAGAGCTGCTCCGGGTTGGTTCCTTCCCCGTTGCCGCCCAGTTCCACCGGGCTGGCCAGGGCGACGTTGAGTTTGCCGTCGCTGCTCTGGGCGTTGCCGTCGCGTCCGTCGCCGGCGGCCAGCGCCTCGGCCGTATAGAGGGTCTTCATCTTGGGATCCGATCTGTTGGGAAGTGGGGGAAGCCGCAGGTTCGCGGGCGGTGAGCGCCGGGCGCGGCGCAGCGGTCAGCGCGTGGCGTGCAGGGCGTCGGTGAGCCGGCCCAGCGTCTCGCGGAGCTGGTCGAGCTCGGCGGCCGACAGCCCGGCGGCATCGGCGAGCCGCTGCGGAATCCCGGTGGCGCGGGCGCTGAGGGCGGCGCCGGCCGCGGTGAGGAAGACCTCGACGCGCCGCTCGTCGGCCGCGGACCGGCGTCGTTCTACGAAACCGAGGGACTCGAGCCGCTTGAGCAGCGGCGAGAGCGTCCCGGAGTCCAGCCCGAGCTCCGCTCCCAGCTCCCGGACGCTGCGGGGCTGGTCCTCCCAGAGCACCATCATCACGAGGTACTGCGGGTAGGTCAGCCCGAGTTCGTCCAGCATCGGCCGGTAGGCGGCGGTGGCGGCCCGGGACGCCGCATACATGGCGAAGCACACCTGCCGATCAAGGCGGGGAGCGTCGAGCCGTGGAGCGTCGGGGGGAACGGTTTCAGTCACCCAAGAACGGTAGCCAACAATTCAATTGTGGTCAACTCAATTGGGCCCGGACTAATGGCCGAGCGCACACTTCGGGCCCCGAATCCGCGCCACTTCGGGGCCGCAAGGGTACGTTCGCGCGGGGGCAGGGGTCAGAGGTCGCGGAGGGTGCGGAGGGCCGCGGCGGTGAGCACCTGGATGCCGAGGCCCAGGGCGCGTTCGTCCAGGATGTAGTCGCCGCGGTGCAGGTCGTACTCCTCCCCGCCGGGGGTCTTGGTGCCCAGCCGCATCATCGCCCCGGGCAGGTCGGCCAGGAACCAGGCGAAGTCCTCCCCGCCCATGGACTGCGGGGTCAGCACCACCGAACCCTCGCCGATCTCGGCACGGGCAGCGGCCTCGATCAGCGCGGTCTCGTGTTCGGAGTTCACCACCGGCGGCACACCGCGGGTGTGTTCGAGGTGGACGTCGACGCCGTAGGGCGCCGCGATCTGCTGCACCACCTCGTCGAGGATCTCCCCCGCGCTGTGCCAGGCGTCCCGGTCCAGGCAGCGCATGGTGCCGGCCATGTAGCCGCTCGCGGGGATGGCGTTCGGGGCCGAGCCGGCCGAGATGTGCCCCCACACCACGGACACCCCGCTGCGGACGTCGACGCGGCGGGACAGCACGGCCGGGACGTTGACGGCGATCTGGGCCAGGGCGAAGACCAGTTCCTCGGTCAGGTGCGGGCGCGAGGTGTGGCCGCCGCGGCCGGTCAGTTCAATCTTGATGGTGTCCGACGCCGAGGTGATGGCGCCGATCCGGGTGCCGATCTTGCCCACTTCGATGCGGGGGTCGCAGTGCAGCGCCAGGATCCGCGGCACCCCCTCCAGCACGCCCTGCTCGATGCACGCGTGCGCGCCGCCGGGCATGGTCTCCTCCGCCGGCTGGAAGATGATCCGCACCGTGCCGCCCAGCGGCGAGGTCTCGTGCATCCGCTGCAGGACCAGGGCGATGCCCAGCATCGTGGCGGTGTGGACGTCGTGGCCGCAGGCGTGCGTCACGCCGTGGTTCTTGGACGCGAACGGCAGCCCGGTCTCTTCGATGATGGGCAGGGCGTCGATGTCGCCGCGGAGGGCCGTGGCGATGGGTCCCTCGCCGACGTCGACCGTCAGCCCGGTGCCCTCGAGCCGGCGCGGCTTGAGCCCGGCGGCCTCGAGCCGCTGCGCCAGCTTGTCGGTGGTGCGGAACTCCTTGAAGGACAGTTCCGGGTGCGCATGCAGGTCGCGGCGGAAGTCGATCAGCTCCGGCAGGAGCGGTTCCAGCCACGGCCCCACGAGGGTGGTTGGCTCAGCTTCGGTAGTGTAATTGCGCACACAATCACTGTAGCGAGAGTCGAAAAAATAGCGGCATCGCCGACGGCGCGTTACGGCCGGGGCCGGGAGCCCGGCGCTAGAGCACGTCCGTGTCGCCGCTGGCCTTGAGCGCGTCCACCGCGGCCTTGACCCGCTGGGAGTGCGCCTTGGTCGTCACGAGCAGGGCATCCGGGGTATCGACGATCACCACGTCCTTGATGCCGATCAGGGCGATCACGCGCTTGGTGTCGGTGACCACCACGCCGCTGGCGTTTTCGGTGAATACCCGGGCGCCCTCGCCGATCACGGTGACGTCGTCGACTTCCTTGGCACTGTTGAGCCGGCCGACGGAGGCGAAGTCCCCGACGTCGTCCCAGCGGAAGGTGCCGGGCACGACGGCGACGTCCCCGGCGGCCGCCGCCGGTTCGGCGACCGCGTAGTCGATGGCGATTTTGGGCAGGGTCGGCCAGACGCGGGAGGTGACCTCGTCGCGCAGCGGGGTGTCCCAGGCCTTGGCGATCTCCTGCAGGCCGGCGAACAGCTCCGGCTGGTTGGCTTCCAGGTGCTTGAGCATGAGCGAGACCGGCGCGACGAACATGCCGGCGTTCCAGACGTACTCGCCGCTGTCCACGTACTGCTGGGCGACTTCCTCGCTGGGCTTTTCGACGAACTCGACGACCGTGTGGGCGCTCGGGGCGCCGGGCACGCTCAGCTTGTCGCCGGCGCGGATGTAGCCGAACCCGGTGGAGGGGTGGGTGGGCTTGATCCCGATCGTGACGATTTTGCCGGCGGCCGCGGTGTGGATGGCCTCGCGGACGGCGTCCTGGAACAGCTCGTCGGGGCTGATGACCTGGTCCGCGGCGAAGGAACCCATGATGGTGTCCGGGTCGCGCTCATAGAGGATGGCCGCGGCGAGGCCGATGGCCGCCCCGGAATCCTTGGGCTCGCTCTCCAGGACCAGGTCCGCCTCGGCCACCTCGGGCAGTTGGCGGCACACGGCCTCGCGGTGCGCGGTTCCGGTGACCACCAGCACGCGGCTCCCGGCGAGCGGCTCCAGCCGGTCATAGGTGGCGCGCAGCAAGGTGCTGCCGGACCCCGTGAGGTCGTGCAGGAACTTGGGGGCGGCGGCCCGGGACAGCGGCCAGAGCCGGGTTCCCACACCGCCTGCCGGAATCACCGCGATGAAGCGCCTCAGCGGGGAGTCCGCCGCAGCGTCCTGGGGTGAGTCGTGGCTGGTCACATTGTCTGTAGTCATCACGGCTACTTTAGCCGAACCGCACCCATGGGCCCTTGGGCGCGCAGGCGGCGCGCACCCCAGGGCGCACCCCGGCCCGCACCCCGGGATGCCCTCCGGCGCCGGCGAATGTGGCGTTCGTCTCAAAACCGGTCCAAAACCGCGCCGGGCGCCGTCACCTTCGCCCGGCTGAATTGAATAAGCTGAGAGCGAAGCCTAGATTTAGGCTTGAGCTTACGAGTGCTCTCGCAGCAGGCGTTCCCCCCGCGTGGATCCCATGCCAGCGCCGCTGTGTTGCAGGGAGGTTTATTCAGTGCCGACAAAACCAGCTGGCACCTTGTACCGCGGCCGTGAAGGCATGTGGTCTTGGGTTGGACACCGCGTTACCGGTGTAGTGATCTTTTTCTTCTTATTGGTCCATGTGCTGGACACCTCATTGGTGCGTGTGTCCCCCGAGGCCTACACCGCCGTGATCGGCGCCTACAAGAACCCCCTGATGGCCCTGGGTGAAACGGGCCTCGTCGCTGCGATCGTGTTCCACGCCTTCAACGGCCTGCGCATCATCGCCGTCGACTTCTGGAAGAAGGGCGCGAAGTACCAGCGCCAGATGCTGTGGACGGTCCTGGCCCTCTGGGTTGTCGTCATGGTCGGCTTCTCCATCCGCCACCTGTCCCTCGCCCTCGGAGGTCACTAGCCATGGATGCAACGCAGATTCAAAGCCCGCGCGCGGCGAAGGTCGGCGCAGGACGCGTCGCCCCGCAGTACAACCGCAGCGGTTCCTCCAAGGGCAACTTCGAGATGCTGGCGTGGCTCTTCATGCGGCTTTCCGGCGTCGTCCTGGTGGTCCTCATCTTCGGCCACCTGACCGTCAACCTGCTGGTGGGCGAAGGCATCCACGCCATCGACTTCGGCTTCGTTGCCGGCAAGTGGGCTGACCCGTTCTGGCAGGTCTGGGACCTGGCCATGCTCTGGCTCGCCATGCTGCACGGCACCAACGGCGTGCGGACCATCATCAACGACTACGCCGAAAAGGACGCGACGCGCCTCTGGCTGAAGATCGTGCTCTACGCGGCCGCCGCAGCCATCATCATCCTCGGCACCCTGGTGATCTTCACCTTCAACCCGTGCCCCGTGGTCGACGGCGTGCAGCTGCCCGGCGGGTTCTGCCCCGCCCCGTAGCGTCCCGGCCTCCGGGCCCTGATCCTTGCCTGCCCGTGCGGACCAAGGATCACGAGACTTCACTGCGCAGGCTCCGCCGGCGGTGTATTACAGCGAATTTTGAGAGAAAGAGCATCTGGTATGCAGGTCCATAAGTACGACGTCGTCATTGTCGGTGCCGGTGGCGCTGGCATGCGCGCCGCGATCGAATCCGGTCAGCGTGCGCGAACAGCAGTACTGACCAAGCTTTACCCCACGCGCTCCCACACCGGCGCGGCGCAGGGCGGCATGTGCGCGGCCCTGGCCAACGTCGAGGAAGACAACTGGGAGTGGCACACCTTCGACACCATCAAGGGCGGCGACTACCTGGTGGACCAGGACGCCGCTGAGGTCATGGCGAAGGAAGCGATCGACGCCGTCCTGGACCTGGAGAAGATGGGCCTGCCGTTCAACCGCACGCCCGAGGGCCGGATCGACCAGCGCCGCTTCGGCGGCCACACCCGCGACCACGGCAAGGCCCCGGTCCGCCGCGCCTGCTACGCCGCCGACCGCACCGGCCACATGATCCTGCAGACCCTGTACCAAAACTGCGTCAAGCACAACGTGGAGTTCTACAACGAGTACTACGTGCTGGACCTGCTGACCGTCGAGGAAGACGCGGTCCGCGAGGACGGCACGCCGTACAAGCAGAAGCGCGTCGCCGGCGTCGTCTCCTACGACCTCGCCTCCGGTGAACTGCACGTCTTCCAGGCCAAGTCCGTGGTGTTCGCCTCCGGCGGCGCGGGCAAGGTCTTCAAGACCACCTCCAACGCCCACACCCTGACCGGTGACGGCATGGGCATCGCATTCCGCCGCGGCATTCCGCTGGAGGACATGGAGTTCTTCCAGTTCCACCCGACCGGCCTGGCCGGCCTGGGCATCCTGCTCTCCGAGGCGGCCCGCGGCGAGGGCGCCATCCTGCGCAACTCCGAGGGTGAGCGCTTCATGGAGCGCTACGCCCCCACCATCAAGGACCTGGCCCCGCGTGACATCGTGGCCCGCTCGATGGCCAACGAAGTCCGCGAAGGCCGCGGCTGCGGCCCGAACAAGGACTACGTCCTGCTGGACCTGACCCACCTCGAGCCGGCGCACATCGACGCCAAGCTGCCCGACATCACCGAGTTCGCCCGCACCTACCTGGGTGTGGAGCCGTACACGGAGCCGGTTCCGGTCTTCCCGACGGCGCACTACGCCATGGGCGGCATCCCCACCAACATCAGCGCCGAGGTCCTGCAGGACAACGACACCGTCGTCCCCGGCCTCTACGCCGCCGGCGAGGTCGCGTGCGTCTCGGTGCACGGGTCCAACCGCCTGGGCACCAACTCGCTGCTGGACATCAACGTCTTCGGCAAGCGCGCCGGCATCGCCGCCGCGGAGTACGCCAAGACCGCGGACTTCGTGGAACTCCCCGCCGATCCCGAGGCGTACACGCAGAACCTGCTCGAGCACGTGCGCACCGCGGACGGCACCGAGAAGGTGGCCCAGATCCGCAAGGAACTGCAGGACACCATGGACGCCAACATGCAGGTGTTCCGCACCGCCGAGACGCTGAACCAGGTCCTGAAGGACATCGCGTCCTTCGAGGAGCGGTACCAGCGCATCAGCGTCCAGGACAAGGGCAAGCGCTTCAACCTGGACCTGCTCGAGGCCGTGGAGCTGGGCTTCCTGCTGGAACTCGCCAAGGTCATGACCGTGGCGGCCCTGCACCGCGAGGAATCCCGCGGCGGACACTTCCGCGAGGACTTCCCCGAGCGCGACGACGAAAAGTTCATGAAGCACTCCATGGCGTACAAGGATGACCACGCCCCGGCGGACGGTTCCGCCGAGTCGATTGCCGGCATCCGGCTTGCCACCAAACCGGTGGTCTTTACGCGCTACGAGCCGATGGTGAGGAAGTACTAAGATGACCGCTGAACTCGCTGAGCCAGCCTCCAAGATCGAACTGCCCGCCGGCGTCGGCGGCGGCGGGGAAATCCCGTCCTTCGACGTCACGCTGCGCGTGCGCCGCTACAACCCCGAGGTCTCCGAGGAGGCCACCTGGGACGACTTCAAGGTCACCATGTACGGCACCGACCGTGTCCTGGATGCCCTGCACAAGATCAAGTGGGAAATCGACGGCAGCGTCTCCTTCCGCCGCTCCTGCGCCCACGGCGTCTGCGGTTCCGATGCCATGCGCATCAACGGCCGCAACCGCCTGGCCTGCAAGACCCTGCTCAAGGACCTGGACACCACCAAGCCGATCACGGTCGAGCCGATCAAGGGCCTGCCCGTGGAGAAGGACCTGATCGTGGACATGGAGCCGTTCTTCCAGTCCTTCCGCGAGGTCATGCCCTTCCTGATCAACCGCGGCCACGAGCCCACCAAGGAACGCCTGCAGTCCGCCGAGGACCGCGAGCGGTTCGACGACACCACCAAGTGCATCCTCTGCGCCGCGTGCACCTCGTCCTGCCCGGTGTTCTGGACCGACGGGCAGTACTTCGGCCCGGCGGCGATCGTCAACGCGCACCGCTTCATCTTCGATTCCCGTGATGACGCCGGCGACATGCGCCTGGAGATCCTCAACGACAAGGAAGGCGTGTGGCGCTGCCGCACCACCTTCAACTGCACCGAGGCCTGCCCCCGCGGCATCCAGGTCACGCAGGCGATCGCCGAGGTCAAGCAGGCCATCCTGGCCCGCAAGATCTAGCGGACGCTTCAGCAGCAGAGAATCGGCCGACGGCGCCTCCCACCTTTCCGGTGGGGGCGCCGTCGTCGTAAGCCCCAGCATCGAAAGGTCCCCGTGTCCCGCTCCGAAAAAGTCTCCTTCGAAGGTTCCACCGGCGAACTGCTCTCCGGCGTCGTCGACCTCCCCGAGGGGCCGGTGAAGGGCTGGGGCGTGTTCTCGCACGGCTTCACCCTGGGCAAGGACAGCCCGTCCGCGTCCCGGATGTGCAAGGCGCTGGCCGACAACGGGGTGGGCATGCTCCGCTTCGACAACCTCGGCCTGGGCGAGTCCGCCGGGCACTGGTCGGAGGGGTCCTTCAGCCACAAGGTGGCGGACACCGTAAAGGCCGCCGAATTCATGCGCGCCTCGGGCAGGGCCGTCTCGCTGCTGGTGGGGCACTCCTTCGGCGGTGCGGCGGTGCTGGCGGCCGCCGGCAGCATCCCGGAGCTCGACGCCGTCGCCACCGTGGGTGCCCCGTTCTCACCCAAGCACGTGGCCCACGTCTTCGACGCCGCGCTGGACCGGATCCTGAGCGAGGGCAGCGCCGAGGTGGACCTTGGCGGCAAGCGCGTGGAGATCCGCCGGCACTTCGTCGAGGACCTCGAACACGCGGACCTGACCGACTGCATCCAGCGGCTGCACAAGCCGCTGCTGGTGCTGCACTCCCCCACCGACAACACGGTGGGGATCGAAAACGCCAGCAGCATCTTCCAGACCGCCCGGCACCCGCGCAGCTTCGTCTCGCTCGAAGGCTCCGACCACCTGCTCACCGGCAAGGGCCAGGCTGCCCGCGCCGCGAAGATTATTTCGGCGTGGGCCGATCAGTACCTCGACGCCGGAAGCTAGGCACCGGGCGGCGGCGCTCCCGCGGCTCGGCCGGGGTCTTTCCCGGCTGCACCCGGCGGGATCCCCGGCCGGGTGTCCTGCCGGAGGGCACGGACCTGAGGTCCTCTTCGCGGACCGCGGACCAGGCGGCCGAGACGAGGTAGACCTGGCTGACCAGGTTGAACCAGATGAGCAGGCCGATGATGATGGCGAACGGCGCGAGGATCGGGTTCCGGCCGGCGCTGGCGAGCAGTTCGGCGCTGAAGATCTGCAGCACGCTGGTGCCCACGGCGGCCAGGATGGTGCCTTCCAGCAGGGCCCGGCGCTGCAGCCGCAGCCCGCCCGCGAGCCGGAACATGATCAGCGCGGTGACCCAGCCCAGCACCAGGGGCACCGCGATCTTGATGGATGTGGTCAGCGGACCGGCCACCAGCGGGTCCAGCTTGAGCTGTTCGGCCACCCAGCCGGCGGCGGTGCCGAACACCAGGGAGGCGCCGGCGCTGATCACCAGCGCGACGCCGAGCAGCAGCAGGGTGCCGACGTCGTGCAGTTTCAGCAGGATGGGGTTGATTTTCAGCGGTCCGAGCCGCATCACCGCGCGCAGGCCGTCGCGGACGCCGGCGATCCAGCCCAGCGACGTCACCACGGTCACGACGGCGGCGATCACGGCCGTCCAGCCGAGGCCGTCCGGGTTGAGCAGTTCCTGCGGGTCCACCAGCCCCTCCCGGCCGTCGACCTTGAGCAGGCCGGGGGCGCTGGTGGCCACGCTGGCGACGACCTTGTCCAGCAGCGCGGGCTGGCCGCGCAGCAGCAGCCCGGCGACGGAAAATCCGGTGGCCAGCAGGCCCGTGATGGAGAAGAACATGTTGAAGCCGATGCCGGCGCTCATCAGCGGGCCGTGCTGCAGGTTGTAGTGCTGGAAGGCCCGCATCGGGCGGAACACGTTGAGCCGGGCGAGCAGCCACTGGACCATCGCCAGCGGCGCGGCCGGGCCGGCGGAGGAGCGCCGGGCCTTGCCCCAGTCGACCCGCTTCCGGATCACCTCCAGCCGCAGTTTGGCCAGCTCGGTGGGAAGCGGAGGGTCAGCGGGCGCCTGCTGCGCCGGCCGGGCCTCGGTGGTCGTCAGGTTCGGTGCCAAAGTCAAGCTCTTCCCGTAGCTGCCAGATGCCGTTGTCGTCGTGCTCGTAAAGTCCCATGCTAGCCACCGGGAAGCTGGCCCTGTAATCCTTCAGCGCCGTTTCGGCCTCGTCCAGGCTCTCCGGGGCCACATCGTGGGCCACCGTGACGTGCGGGTGGTAGGCGAACGGGAGTTCGCGTTCCAGCGGTCCGGCCTGGAGCCTGCGGTGCAGGCTGACGCACTCGCCGAAGCCGTCCTCGACGTTGAGGAAGACCACCGGCGAGACCGGCCGGAAGGATCCGGTGCCGGCGATCGTCACGGTGAAGGGCTCCTGCCGGCGGGCCACCTGCCGGACGTGGCTGCGGGTGGCCTCCCAGTCCTGCGTCATGGTGGTGGTGACGAGCGTGATGTGCGCCGGCACCGTCGCCGCCATCGGGTCCCCGAAGGAGGCGCGCCAGCGCTGCAGTTCCTCGGCGATTTCCGGCGGGAAGCCCAGGATGACGCCGATGCTGATGCCTTCGTCCGGGGTCTGCCCGTTGCCGGACGCCGTCCGCTGATGCGGTGCGGCGCCCGCTCCCTTGCGCACGCCGTGGTGCGTGGCGCGCCCGGTGTCGCTGGCGGTGGCTTTGCTGGCGGAGGACATCGCGCTAGTGGACTCCCCGTGCTCCGGCATAGGGCAGGAAGCCGACCTTGGCGTACACGTCCCGGAGGGTGACCGAGGCGATCTCCCGGGCCTTGTCCGCCCCCACGGCCAGCAGCCGGTCGAGTTCCGCCGGGTCGGCGAGCAGCTCGTTGGCGCGGTCCCGGATCGGTGACAGGTGCGCGGTCACGGCCTCGGCCAGGTCGACCTTAAGGTGGCCGTACATCTTGCCCTGGTAGGCGGCGACCAGTTGCTCAACGCTCTGGCCGGTGATCCCCGAGAAGATCGTCAGCAGGTTCGAGACGCCGGGCTTGGCCTCGCGGTCGAAGCGGATTTCGGTTTCCGCGTCCGTCACGGCCGATTTGATCCGCTTGGCGATCAGCTTCGGCTCGTCCAGCAGGTTGATCAGCCCGGCCGGGGACTCGGCGGACTTGGACATTTTCGCCGTCGGGTTCTGCAGGTCGTAGATCTTGGCCGATTCCTTCTGGATGAAGGGCTGCGGCACGGTGAAGGTCTCGCCGAAACGGGTGTTGAAGCGCTGCGCGAGGTCCCGGCTCAGTTCCACGTGCTGGCGCTGGTCCTCGCCGACCGGCACACCGTGCGGCTGGTACAGCAGGATGTCCGCGGCCTGCAGGATGGGGTAGGTGAACAGGCCGACGCTGGCCTGGTCCGAGCCGTGCCGCGAGGCCTTGTCCTTGAACTGGGTCATCCGGGACGCCTCGCCGAAGCCGGTGATGCAGTTGAGCACCCAGGCCAGCTGGGCGTGCTCCGGGACCTGGGACTGGACGAAGAGGGTGCACTTGTCCACGTCGACGCCGCCGGCAATGTACTGCGCGGCGGTGACGCGGGTGCGGTGGGCCAGTTCGGCCGGGTCCTGCGGCACCGTGATGGCGTGCAGGTCCGGGATGAAGAACACGGCGTCGTATTCGTCCTGCATCCTGACCCAGTTCACCAGGGCGCCGAGGTAGTTGCCGAGGTGCAGGGAGTCCGCGGAGGGCTGCATGCCGGAGAGAATGCGCTGCCGGGTGCCGGCGGCGGCGGGAGCCCGGCCGGCGGGCGAGAGGGCGGCGTCGGGCGCGGCGTCGGCCACGGTCGGCGCGGTGGAGGGAGAGGTCATCGGAGAAACCTTAACGCTAGAGCCGGTAGTCCACTACCAGCGGGGCATGGTCGGAGAAGCGTGTGTCCCAGGACGGCGCCCGGTCAACGACGGCTGACACCGCCGCGGCGGCGAGGGCGGGCGTGGCCATCTGGTAGTCAATGCGCCAGCCGGTGTCGTTGTCGAAGGCCTGTCCCCGCTGCGACCACCAAGTGTAGGGGCCGTCGACGTTACCCGCCAGGCCCCGGTGGACATCCTTCCAGCCGATTTCCTCGCCGAAGAAGCGGTCAAAGTAGGCGCGCTCCTCCGGCAGGAAGCCGGCACGTTTGACGTTGCCCTTCCAGTTCCTGATGTCCAGCTCGGTGTGGCCGACGTTGAGGTCACCCACCACCAGGGCGTGGTCGCTGTGCTTGGCCAGTTCCGGCAGCCGGGTGACCATCACGTCCAGGAAGCGGAACTTGTCGTCCTGCTTCGGGGTGCCGGCCTCGCCGGAGTGCACGTAGGCGCTGGCCACGGTCAGCTGCGACGCCTCGCCCGCGGCATCGCGGACACGGAAGTCGGCCTCGACCCAGCGGCCGGTGGTGGCGAAGTAGTCGTCGCCGATGCCGGTGCGGGTGGCGAGGGGCTCGTCGCGGGAGGCAATGGCGACGCCGGCGCGGCCCTTGGCTTCGGCTTCGGCGTGCAGGATGTGCCAGCCCTCGCCGAGCAGCTCGCGGACGATCGCGTCGGGGGCGCGGACCTCCTGCAGGCAGAGGATGTCCACCTCACGCGGCGCCAGCCATTCCGCCATGCCCTTTTTGTAGGCGGCGCGGAGGCCGTTGACGTTGACGGATGCGATGCGAAGGTGGTCCTTCTTCAATGCCGAGCTCACCCGCTCCACTCTAGTCGATGATGGTTCCGCGGACCGGCTCGTCGGCGCCGCCCCCGGCCTTGATCATGTCCCGTGCATTGGTGGCCGTGATCTCGATGGTTTCCAGCGCGCGGCGGATGGTGTCCTGGTCCGAGGCCTCGCCCTTGGCGCGTTCCTGCTCCACGACGCGGACCTGCACCTGGACAATCTTGAAGGAGTGGTCCAGCTTCATGTCGCGGATGTCGTCGGCTTCGCGGCGGTCGCCGACCAGCCGCGTGCCGCCGTGGTCGGCGCTGCCGGCCGACGGCGCCCGGCCCACCGCCGAGTTGAACGCGTTCTGCGCCTCGTTCAGCTTGGCGCCGGCCTTTTTGGCGGCGCGCTGGATGCTGAACACCACGAAGGCCGCCAGCGCGAGCCAGAAGGCGGCGATGATCGCGACGACCCAGCCCACGACGTCGTTCTGGTTCGCCGCGAAGATGACGGCCACGAGGAAGGCGATGATAAAGACCGTCATCCCGAGTCCGCCGATGCGGAACATCGAGAACTTTCCGGTGGCGGCGTTGAACGCGGACGGCTTGGAAGAAGGGTTGCCCAGTGATCGCATGAGCTTATTATGGCAAACCGGCCGGGCCCGGGGCCGCGCTTCCACCCCGGGCGAACGGACGACGGGACGAGTCCCGGTTCAGGACAACACGAGGCAGAACGGATGGCCGCTGGGGTCCGTGAAGACCCGGAAGGTCTCCGTGCCGGCATCGAGGCTGGTGGCGCCGAGCCGGAGGACCGCCGCCTCGCCGGCGTCGAGGTCGTCAACCAGCACGTCCACGTGCATCTGCTGCGGGTGGTCGGCGTCGGGCCATTGCGGACGGACCAGCCGTTCGACGCGCTGGAAGGCGACGGCCGGACGGTCGGCAGCGTCTCCGATCGAGATGAACTCGTCCTCCTCCTGGACCCGGATCATGCCGAGCAGTTCCTGGTAGAAGCCGGCCAGGGCGTCCGGGTCCTCACAGTCGATCACGAGGGCCTGCCATTTTCCGATCATGGGTTCTCCTTTGCGAAGGATCGCTACTTCAGGAACAGCGTGCGCAGGCGGCCGGTGGTGAGCGCCACGCCGAGGACGATCATCACGAGGTAGTAGCCGATGTGCACCGCCGTGGCCGGGGTGAACACGCCCACGCTGATCTGGCGCAGCAGCTCCACGCCGTGCCACAGCGGCATCGCCTGGATGAGCCACTGGATCCACTGCGGGTACACGCTCAGCGGGTAGAAGGTGGCGCTGAAGAGGAACATCGGCAGCATCACGAAGTTGATCCAGTCCATCTGCTGGAAGGTCTTCATGAAGCTCGTGATGCCCATGCCGAAGCTCGCGAAGCCGAACGCGATCAGCACCGCGGCAGGGATCATCAGCACCGCCCACGGCGTGGTGATCAGCCCCATCACCCCCATCACCGCGGTGAAGCCGGTCGCGTACATCAGTCCGCGCAGCAGGGCCAGGAAGATCTCGCCGATCGCGACGTCGAGCGGGCCCAGGGAGGTGTAGAGCATGCCCTGGTAGAGCTTGGCGAAGTTCATCTTGAAGAAGACGTTCCAGGTGGAATCGTAGACGGCACCGTTCATGGCCGAGACCGCCAGCAGCGCCGGGGCGATGTACGCGGCGTAGGAGATCTGCTCCCCGCCGGGGCCCTGGACGGCGCCGACGATCGCGCCCAGGCCCACGCCCATCGAGATCAGGTACAGCACGGGTTCGAAGAACCCCGAGAGCATGACCATCCAGTTGCTGCTCTTGGTGGCCATCAGCCCGCGGGCGACGACGGCGCGGACGTTCCGTGAGTAGAGCGGCCCGAACTGCCGGTTGCGGGCGTCCTCGGTGACGCTGTTGGTCTCCGGCCAGGGGCCGGTGGTGGTGGCGCTCATCCGCCCATCCTTCTTACGAACTGGCGTTTGGTCAGGACCCAGCCGACGACGCACAGCGCCAGCAGGAAGACGACATGCGCAATGGTCAGCAGCGGGGGTTCCTGGTAGCCGTAGCTGAGCACCCGGCCCAGCTCCGTGCCGTGCCAGATCGGGGAGATCCAGCCGATCCAGCGCACGGCTAGGGGCAGGGTGTCCAGCGGGAAGAAGGTGCCGGAAAACAGGAACAGGGGCATCACGATGAAGCGCATCACCATGGCGAACTGGCCCTTGTCCTCCTTGATGGAGGCCGCGTAGGCCATCAGCGGCAGGCCGAAGGACAGCCCGGCGAGGGTGGCGACCAGGATGGAGGCCCAGCCCCAGGCGCTCGGGGAGGCTCCGAACAACGCGACCACGCCGAAGTAGATGGCCGACTGCAGCAGCAGGCGCACCGTGACGGCGATGATCTGGCCGGCCGCGATCTGTTCCGGCGTCAGCGGCGAGGCGTGCGGTCCGTAGTAGACCCGGCGCCATTTGAAACCGTCCATCACCGGGAAGGTGAACTCGTTCGCGGCGGTCATGACGGCGGCGGAGATCAGCAGGGCCGGGGCGATGAACGCGAGGTAGCTGACCCCGCCGAAGGCCGCCGTGGAGTTGGTGTCCACGAGGGTGGCGAGGCCGACGCCCATCGCAAAGAGGTAGGCGACCGGCTGGCCGACGCCGTACATCACGATGGTCCAGCCGTAGCCCTTCATGACCCGCAGGACCTGCTCGGCGTAGTAGAACGCACCCCACTTCCGGGCCTTCGCCGCGGAAATCTCCGGCGAATGCGCACGCTGGGTGGGGGCCGTCGTCGTGCCGGCCTGAGTCGACTGGGTCAACTCTGCTTTCTTAGTCAACGAGGCTCCTGCCGGTCAGGCGCAGGAAGACGTCCTCGAGCGAGGACCGGCGCACCAGCGAGGTCACGGGGCGCAGTCCGCGGGCGGAGACCTCTTCGAGGGCGGCCTCGCCGTCGTGCGCGTAGATCAGGACGCGGTCCGGCAGCGTTTCGATCCGTTCGCCGATGCCTTCGAGTTCCGTGCCGACGGTGGCGTTGCGTTCCGAGCCGAAGCGCAGTTCCAGGACCTCGCGGGTGGAGTACTCGCGGATCAGGCTGGCGGGCGAGCCCTCGGCCATGATCTTGCCCTTGTCGACCACGATCAGCCGGTCGCAGAGCTGCTCGGCTTCGTCCATGTAGTGGGTGGTGAGGATCAGGGTGACGCCCTGCTCCTTGAGCCGGAACAGCCGGTCCCAGAGGATGTGCCGGGCCTGCGGGTCCAGCCCGGTGGTGGGCTCGTCCAGCAGCAGGATGCGGGGTTCGTTGATGAGGGAGCGGGCGATCGTGAGCCGGCGCTTCATGCCGCCGGAGAGCGCGTCGACCTTGGATTTGGCCTTGTCCGTCAGCTGGGCGAACTCCAGCAGCTCGTCCGCCTTGGGCTTGAGGTAGCTCATCGGCAGGCCGAAGTAGCGGCCGTAGACCAGCAGGTTGTCGCGGACCTTGAGTTCCTCGTCGAGGTTGTCCTGCTGCGGCACGACGCCCAGGTGCGCGCGGACTTCCGGGCCGTGCTGGTCGGGGTCCAGGCCCATGATGCTGAGGCTTCCGGAGGTCCGCTGTGACACGCCGCCGATCATCTTCATGGTGGTGGACTTCCCGGCGCCGTTGGGGCCGAGCAGGCCGAACGCCTCGCCGGCGGGCACCGAGAAGGAAATACCGTCGACGGCGGCGACGTCGCCGTAGCGTTTGGTGAGGTTTTCGGCGGTGATGACGTACTTGGGAGCGCCGGTTTCGGCTGGGCTGCTCACGGGAGCTTCTTTCGATACAAGTTCAGACACCCGAAACACGGTAGTCCATCCCGGCAAACCATGAAAGAGTCTTTTCGTAAAAGTCCGGAGAAACGCCGTTCCGCCGCCCAACTGGCTCGCAATAGCTGTCGTTTCGAGGGCCTGAATCCGCCCGCCCAAAGCGACAACTAAAGCGAGTCAGTCGGACAGGTGGCGTTCCGCGGTTTCCACCACGTTGGCCAGCAGCATGGCGCGGGTCATCGGCCCCACTCCCCCGGGATTCGGGGAGAGCCAGGCGGCGACGTCGGCCGCGGCCGGGTCCACGTCCCCGGTGACCACGGCCTTGCCGGAACCGTCGTCGACGCGGCTGACGCCGACGTCGAGCACGATCGCGCCCGGCTTGAGGTCCTCCGCCTTGATCATGTGCGGCTGGCCGGCCGCTGCGATCACGACGTCGGCCTGCCGGAGTTCGGCGGGCAGGTCCACGGTGCCGGTGTGCGCCAGGATGACGGTGGCGTTGACATCCTTGCGGGTGAGCAGCAGCCCCACCGGCCGGCCGATCGTGACGCCCCGGCCGACGACGAGCACCCGTTTGCCGTTGAGGTCGATGCCGTGCCGGGTGAGCAGTTCCACGCAGCCCTTGGGGGTGCACGGCAGCGGGGACTTCATGGGGCCGCTGACGTTGGCCACGAGCCGGCCGAGGTTCATCGGGTGCAGGCCGTCGGCGTCCTTGTCCGGGTCCATGGCCTCCAGGATGGTGTCCTGGTCGATGTGTTTGGGCAGCGGCAGCTGGACGATGTAGCCGGTGCAGTCCGGGTTCTCGTTGAGCTCCCGGACCACGGCGAGAAGCTCATCCTGGGTGGTGTCCTCCGGCAGGTCGCGGCGGATCGAGGTGATGCCCACCTCGGCGCAGTCCTTGTGCTTGCCGCCGACGTACCAGGTGCTGCCCGGGTCGGAACCGACCAGGATGGTGCCCAGGCCCGGGACGATGCCCTTGGCTTTGAGTACCGCGACGCGTTCGGTCAGCTCGGCCTTGATCACGGCCGCGGTGGCCTTGCCGTCAAGGATCCGGGCGGTCTGCGACGGTGCCGGCGCGAGGTCCGCGGCTTTCGAGTCGGTGGTCATCGGATCACCACTGCTCGTGCTGCGGGTACAGCGGGAAGTCCGCGGCGAGCTTGTCCACCCGGGACTGCAGGGCCTCGACGTCGGTCGCGGAGCCCGCCTTCAGCGCGGTGGCGATGATCTCGGCGACCTCGGTGAATTCCTTGGCGCCGAAGCCGCGGGTGGCCAGGGCCGGGGTGCCGATGCGCAGCCCGGAGGTGACCATCGGCGGGCGCGGATCGAACGGCACGGCGTTCCGGTTGACCGTGATGCCCACCGAATGCAGCAGGTCTTCGGCCTGCTGGCCGTCCAGCTGGGAGTTGCGCAGGTCCACCAGGACCAGGTGCACGTCGGTGCCGCCGGTGAGGACGGAGACGCCGGCGTCGGACAGGTCGGACTGGTTCAGCCGGTCGGCGATGATCCGGGCCCCTTCCAGGACGCGTTCCTGGCGTTCCTTGAATTCCTCCGTGCCGGCGATCTTGAAGGCCACGGCCTTGGCGGCGATGACGTGCATCAGCGGCCCGCCCTGCTGGCCGGGGAAGACGTTGGAGTTGATCTTCTTGGCCCACTCCTGCTTGGCCAGGATCACGCCGGAACGCGGCCCGGCGAGGGTCTTGTGCACGGTGGAGGTGACGACGTCGGAGTGCGGGACCGGGCTCGGGTGCAGCCCGGCGGCCACCAGGCCGGCGAAGTGCGCCATGTCGGTCCAGAGCAGCGCGCCCACCTCGTCCGCGATCGAGCGGAAGGCCTCAAAGTCCAGGTGCCGCGGGTACGCGGACCAGCCGGCGATGATGACCTGGGGCTTTTCGGCGAGCGCCTGCGCGCGGAGCTTGTCCATGTCGACGCGGAAGCTGCCTTCCTCGACCTGGTAGGCGGCGACCTGGTAGAGCTTCCCGGAGAAGTTCAGCTTCATGCCGTGGGTCAGGTGCCCGCCGTGGGCCAGCGAGAGGCCCAGGATCTTGTCTCCCGGGGTGATCATGGCCGACAGTGCGGCCGCGTTGGCCTGCGCGCCGGAGTGCGGCTGGACGTTGGCGAATTCGGCCCCGAAGAGCTCCTTGACCCGGTCGATCGCGAGCTGCTCCGCGACGTCGACGTACTCGCAGCCGCCGTAGTAGCGGCGGCCCGGGTAGCCCTCGGCGTACTTGTTGGTCAGGACCGAGCCCTGCGCCTCCATCACCGCGCGCGGGGCGAAGTTCTCGGAGGCGATCATTTCCAGGGTGCCGCGCTGGCGGCCGAGCTCCTGGGCCAGGACGGCGGCGATTTCGGGATCGAGGTCGGCGAGCGGCTGGTTGCTCACGGCGGCTGAGGAAAGGCGAAGGGAAGTAGTCACGAAGAACTCCTGGCTTGGCAACGGTCACTGCTTTAAGGTCAGGTTACCGGCTGGCCCGCCGCGGCGCCGCTAAATTACGGGCCCCGAACCGGGGCCCGCATTGCGGGCGCAGCACCCGCCAGGGGTGCCGTCGGCGGCCCGGCAGCGTGGCTGCCGGCCGGAAAAACGTGACCCTCGGCCCAGGCGTACGATCCGTGGTCTGCGTGCGTGCCGCTCCCTGGTGGTTAGCCACCCAACGCCAGTTGCGACGAGTCCAGACTATCCCAGCCGCGGGTAGGCTGTCTTTCGTGACTGACGACCAGCTGACTGACTCCTACATCCTGACTCTCTCCTGCCCGGACCGGCCCGGGATCGTGCACGCCGTGGCCGGTGCCCTGCTGGTGGCCGGCTGCAACATTACGGATTCGCAGCAGTACGGCAGCCAGGGCACCGGGACCTTCTTCATGCGGGTCGAGGCCACGACGGCGGCCCCGCCGGCCGAGCTGCACGCCGCCCTGGAACCCGTGGCGCAGGCGTTCGGCATGCAGTGGAGCCTCAACCCGGCCGGCCGGAAGCTCCGCACCCTGCTGATGGCGAGCACCTCCGCGCACTGCCTCAACGACCTGCTGTTCCTGCAGCGCTCCGGCACCCTGCCGATCGAGATTCCGGCGATCGTGTCCAACCACCGGGACCTGGCCGGGCTGGCGGAGTTCTACGGCATCCCGTTCCACCACATCCCGGTCACCAAGGACACCAAGGCCGACGCCGAGGACGCCCTGCGCAAGCTGATGGCCGAGCACGACATCGAGCTCACCGTGCTGGCCCGGTACATGCAGATCCTCTCCGACGAACTGTGCACGGAGCTCACGGGCAAGGCCATCAACATCCACCACTCCTTCCTGCCCTCCTTCAAGGGCGCCAAGCCGTACCACCAGGCCCACGCCCGCGGCGTGAAGCTCATCGGCGCCACGGCGCACTACGTCACCGCGGCGCTGGACGAGGGCCCGATCATCGAGCAGGAAGTCATCCGGGTGGACCACCGGCGCACCGCCGAGCAGTTCGTCCAGATGGGCCGCGACGTCGAGGGCCGCACCCTCGCCCAGGCCGTGCAGTGGCATGCCGAGCACCGGGTGCTGCTGGACGGCAACCGGACCGTCGTCTTTAGCTGAGGCTTGTCTTCAAGGCGGCGCCGCCCTTAACTGGAGCCATGGCAACGACGCGGATGGAGGAGCTGGCCGGTTTCACCGAGCTGCTCAAGGCCGAGGGCCGGCGCGGCGTGCTGGGCCTGGACTGCGGTGCGGGCGCGGACGGCCTGCTCTTTGTTCGCGCGGGCATCCACTTCACCGGCGTGGACGCCTCGGAGGAGAACATCCACACCGCCCGTGCCCGGGGGCTCTCGGCGTCGGTCGCGGCCGGCCGGGCGCTGCCCTTCGCCGACGCCGCGTTCCCCTCCGTCTGGGCGGTGGACGCGCTGGCGGGCCTGCCGCCGGAGGAATGGGACGACGTCGTCCGCGAACTCCGGCGCGTGGCGGAACCCGGCGCCCCGATCGCCGTCGTCCTCCCCGGCCCCGGACACCCCGGACTGGGCCAAGGCTTCACGGTCCTCCGCTCCCCCGCGTAGGCCGTCCCCACCGGCCGCCTCTCACCACACGCTCCCTCAGGTCCGGCCGGCTTTCCCCCAACCCTCCCGCACGTCCGGCCGGCTTTCCCCCAACCCTCCCGCACGTATGGCGGGAGCGTTCCACCGAAAACCGCCGGATCTACGGGAGCGTCCCGTCCGAAACCGCCAGAACTGCGGGAGGGTCTGTCAGGGGCGCCGGACGCTGCGCATGTAGCCGCCCAGGAAGCCGCCGGCGATCAGGAGGACGGCGCCGATCCGGGCCAGGGCGATGCCGAGGCGGTGCCGTTCGCTGCGCCGGGCCCGCCAGGAGGCCAGGAAGATCAGCGTCGCGGCGAGATTGGCACCGGCATGCACCACGCCGATCCGCCGGGTGGCGTGGTCGGCCCGCGCCCACTCGGCCCAGCCGCTCAGTCCCGTCGGCGCCGCCGCGACGACGCCGAGGCCCACCAGCCGGCGGGCTGCCCGCCGGGAACCCTCGTCGGGGAATAAGTCCAGGAAAATCGCCATGAACCAGGCTCCGAAGGGCACGTCGGTGAGGATGGCGTGCGGCGGGATGCCGGTGGCGTCGCCGTGGAAGAAGCGCCGGAGCCTGGGCTCGGCGATCAGCCGGGAGGCCAGCGGCTCCGCGGTCCGGACGGCGGGGTCGAGCGCTTCGGCGTTCTCCAGGCGTTTCATCAGCTGCAGGAACATCGCGGCCACCTCCAGGGGTGCGTGGGGATGGCCCCGATCCTACTCAGCGCCGCCGGGCCCGCAAGAGGCCGGTGTCCTAGGCTGGAGGCATGACTCCCGTTTACGCTTTCGCCGGCGATACCCCGGCTGTCCATGATTCCGCCTTCATCGCACCGAGCGCCTCGGTGATCGGCAAGGCCACCTTGGCCGAGAACTCCAGCGCCTTCTACGGCGTCTGTGTCCGGGCCGACACCGCGGCGATCACCGTGGGCGCCGGCAGCAACCTGCAGGACAACGTGGTGCTGCACGCGGATCCGGGCTTCCCCTGCACCGTCGGCGCCCGGGTCAGCGTGGGCCACGGCGCCGTGGTGCACGGCTGCACGGTCGAGGACGACTGCCTGATCGGGATGAGCGCCACCATCCTCAACGGCGCCGTGATCGGCGCCGGCTCGCTTGTGGCCGCCGGCGCGGTGGTACTCGAAGGCACCGTGATCCCGCCCCGCTCGCTGGTCGCCGGGGTGCCGGCAAAGGTCCGCCGCGAGCTGAGCGATGAGGAGTTCGACGGCGTCAAGCGCAACGCCGCCCACTACCAGGAGCTCGCCCGGGCGCACCGCGGACTCCACGGCTGAGAACCCACCGCGCCCGACACGGCGCCCCGCTTGCGTTAACTTCTTGACTACAACCCCCTGATGGGGCACGCTTCATTTCATGCCCTCACCAACGCGCTCAACGAGGAGCCGCACCAAAAACCCCGGGTCGCAGTCCGCCCTTCGGCATCTCAACCAGCAGCGGATCATCGAATGCCTGCTGGCCGGCCCCTCCACCCAGGCGGAACTGGCCCGGCAGACCGGCCTCTCCACGGCCACGGTCTCGAACATCGTCAAGATCATGCAGGACGCCGGGCTGGCCTCCACGGAGCCGATCACCAGCTCCGGCCGCCGCGCCCTGAACGTCCGGCTCAACAGCAACGGCGCCGTCGCCGTCGGCATCGACTTCGGCCGCCGCCACCTGCGGGTGGTCCTCGCCTCGCTCAGCTACCACGTGGTCGCGGAGGAATCGGTCCTGCTGCCCCTGGGCCACCACGCCGAGGAAGGCATCGCCGCCGCCGTCGCGGTGCTGGACCGGCTGCTGGCCGGAAGCGGCGTGGAACGCAGCGCCCTGGTGGGCGCCGGCGTCGGCATCCCGGGCCCGATCGACCGCCGCACCGGCACCGTGGCGCAGGGCGCCATCCTGCCCGAATGGGTCGGCATCAACATCCTCAAGCGGCTCGAGGAAGCGCTGGATCTCCCGGTTTTCGTCGACAACGACGCCAACCTCGGCGCCCTGGCGGAGGTCACCTGGGGTCCGCACAGCGGCATCAGCAACCTGCTGTTCCTCAAGATCGGATCGGGCATCGGCGCCGGGCTGATCCTGAACGGCATGCCCTACTACGGGAACGTCGGGATCACCGGGGAGATCGGCCACGCCACGATCCACGAGCACGGCCTGGTCTGCCGCTGCGGCAACCGCGGCTGCCTGGAAACCATCGCCTCCACCACCACCATGATCGAGCTCCTGGGCCGGGGCGAGGACAAGCCGCTGACCGCCGAGGACATCGTGCGCAAGGCCCTCGCCCGCGATTCCGCCACCCTCCGCGTGGTGGACGACGCCGGACTCGCGGCCGGCCGCGCACTGGGCAACGTCGCGAACCTCATCAACCCCGAAGTGATCGTCGTCGGCGGCCCGCTCGCGGGACTCGGCGAGCTGCTGCTGGACCCGATCCGGCGCGGCCTGGTGCGCCATGCGGTCCCCGTCATCGGCGAGACCACCACCTTGACGATGTCCTCGCTCGGCGACCGCGCCGAGGCCCTCGGCGCGACGGCCCTGGTGTTCCAGCACGCCGGAATCCAGCGAAACTAACGCAGCCGTTACCAGCCCGTTGCGTTAAAGACTTGACGACAACGGCGTGATCCAGTTTACTTTTCCATCAGACGGCCCTGCGGTTTGCAGGGGCGGACAACGAAGTCACGCATTGGAGGCGTAAGGGCAGATGACGTCCCTCAACACGCACAGCGATCCGGTAATTCTCGAGATGCGCTCCATCACCAAAGAGTTCCCCGGCGTTAAAGCTTTGGCCGAGGTGAACCTGCGGGTGAAGGCCGGCGAGATCCACGCCATCTGCGGTGAAAACGGCGCCGGAAAATCCACCCTCATGAAGGTGCTCTCGGGCGTTTACCCCTACGGCAACTACACCGGCGACATCGTCTACCAGAACGAAGTCCAGCAGTTCAAGGACATCCGCGCCAGCGAGCACGCCGGCATCGTGATCATCCACCAGGAGCTGGCGCTCATCCCGGAACTGTCCATCATGGAGAACATCTTCCTGGGCAACGAGCCGACCAGGCGCGGGGTGATCGACTGGGCCGAGGCCCGGATCCGCTCCACCGAACTGCTGGCCCGGGTCGGCCTGCGCGAGGACCCGGACACCCCGGTCAAGGAAATCGGCGTCGGCAAGCAGCAGCTGGTCGAGATCGCCAAGGCGCTGAACAAGAAGGTCAAGCTCCTCATCCTGGACGAGCCCACCGCGGCCCTGAACGAATCCGACTCCCAGCACCTGCTGGACCTGATGCTCGGCCTCAAGGGCCGGGGCATCACCTCGATCATCATTTCGCACAAGCTCAACGAGATCGAGCAGATCGCCGACTCCATCACGATCATCCGCGACGGCAAATCGATCGAGACCCTCGACGTCAAGGCCGACGGCGTCGACGAGGACCGCATCATCAAGGGCATGGTGGGCCGGACCCTGGAATCCCGCTTCCCGGACCACGAGCCCAAGATCGGCGAGACGTTCTTCGAGGTCAAGAACTGGAACGTCGGGCACCCGCAGATCCAGGACCGCCTGGTCTGCAAGAACTCCAGCTTCTTCGTCCGCCGCGGCGAGATCGTCGGCTTCGCCGGCCTGATGGGCGCCGGCCGCACCGAACTCGCACGCTCGCTCTTCGGCCGCTCCTACGGCCGCTTCATCTCCGGCCAGGTCTACAAGGACGGCAAGGAACTGCACCTGAAGACCGTCAAGCAGGCCATCGACGCCGGCCTCGGCTACGTCACCGAGGACCGCAAGTCCCTCGGCCTGAACCTGCTGGACGACATCAAGGCGACGACGGTCTCGGCCGCGTTGAAGAAGATCAGCAAGCACAACGTCGTCGACGCCGACAAGGAATTCACCGTCGCCGAGCAGTACCGCAAGTCGCTGCGCACCAAGACGCCGTCCGTGGAGGAAGGCGTCGCCAAGCTGTCCGGCGGCAACCAGCAGAAGGTGGTGCTGGCGAAGTGGATGTTCACCGACCCGGACCTGCTGATCCTGGACGAGCCCACCCGCGGCATCGACGTCGGCGCCAAGTACGAGATCTACGGCATCATCCAGCAGCTGGCCAACCAGGGAAAGGGCGTCATCGTCATCTCCTCGGAGCTTCCCGAGCTGCTGGGCCTCTCCGACCGCATCTACACCATCTTCGAAGGCGCCATCACCGGCGTGCTGAACAAAGAGGAAGCCAGCCAGGAAAGCCTCATGAAACTCATGACTTCCGCCCGCAAGACCGCCTGACCCTCTGGACCATCCAGAACATTCCGGACAACAAGGACTGACAAAATGAACGCGCTCAAGAAGCTCTTTGGCGGCAACACCCGCCAATTCGGCATGATCTTCGCCCTGGTTGCACTGATCGTCTTCTTCCAGATCTTCACCGAGGGCCGCACGCTCACCCCGGGCAACGTCATCAACCTCTTCAACGGCAACTCCTACATCCTGATCCTCGCCATCGGCATGGTGCTGGTGATCATCGCCGGCCACATCGACCTCTCGGTCGGCTCGGTCGCGGCGTTCGTCGGCGTCAGCGTCGCCCTCATGATCCGCGACTGGGGCATCCCCTGGTACGCCGGCATCCTGTTCGGCCTGCTGCTCGGGGCCCTGATCGGCGCCTGGCAGGGCTTCTGGACGGCCTACGTCGGCATCCCGGCGTTCATCGTCACGCTGGCCGGCATGCTGCTCTTCCGCGGCTTCAACCAGTTCGTCGGCAAGTCCAACACCATCCCGGTGCCGAACGACTTCCAGTACATCGGTTCCGGCTACCTGCCTGAGGTCGGTCCCGACACCGGCTACAACAACCTGACCCTGCTGCTGGGCCTGCTCGGCGCCGGCTTCGTGGTGTTCAGCGAAATCCGCTCCCGCCGCAAGGCCAAGGCCCTGGGCGCCGAGGTGCCCGAGACCTGGGTGACCGTTACCAAGCTCGTCCTGATCTGCGCCGCCATCCTCTACGCGACGTACCTGTTCGCGACCGGCCGCCCCGGCACCTCGTTCCCGATCCCGGGCCTGATCCTGGCCGTCCTGGTCCTCGTCTACGGCTTCATCTCCTCCAAGACCATCGTCGGCCGCCACGTCTACGCCGTCGGCGGCAACCGCCACGCGGCCGAGCTGTCCGGTGTGCAGTCCAAGAAGGTCAACTTCCTGGTGATGATGAACATGTCCATCCTGGCCGGCCTGGCCGGCATGATCTTCGTCGGCCGTTCCACCGCCTCCGGCCCGTTCGACGGCGTCGGCTGGGAACTTGACGCCATCGCGGCCGTCTTCATCGGCGGCGCCGCGGTGACCGGCGGCGTCGGCACCGTGATCGGCTCGATCGTCGGCGGCCTCGTGATGGCCGTGCTGAACAACGGCCTGCAGCTCCTCGGCGTCGGCGCCGACCTCACCCAGATCATCAAGGGCCTCGTGCTCCTGATCGCCGTCGCCTTCGACGTCTACAACAAGACCCAGGGCAAGAAGTCGATCATCGGCATGATGATGAAGAACTTCGGCCGCGGCAACGAGATCAAGCCCGACGAGACCACGTCCACCAAAGAGGTCATCGCCAAGGAATCCTGAACGGCCTCCCCGTCCCGGACCCCTGATTCTCCGAACACCATCTATAGAAAGTGAACCAAGCAATGCAAATGATTGGTAAAGCAGGAAAGGCAGCAGCGATCGCTGCCATTGCGGCACTGGCGCTGACAGCCTGCGGCCGTTCCGACAGCGGAACTACCGGTGGTGCAACCGGCGGCGGCGAGGCGTTCCCCAAGGACTCCTCGATCGGCGTCGCGCTCCCCCAGAAGACCAGCGAAAACTGGGTGCTGGCCGAGAAGCTCTTCAACGACGGCCTCAACGGTGCCGGCTTCAAGGCAGACGTGCAGTTCGCCAACGGCGGCGTCTCGGAGCAGCAGAACCAGATCAGCGCCATGGTCACCAAGGGTGCCAAGGTCATCATCGTGGGCGCCATCGACGGCGCCCAGCTGGGTACCCAGCTCAAGCAGGCCAAGGACGCCGGCGCCACCATCATCGCCTACGACCGTCTGCTCCTGAACACCGAGAACGTCGACTACTACGTCGCCTACGACAACTTCAAGGTCGGCGAACTGCAGGGCCAGGCCCTGCTGGACGGCATGAAGGCCAAGAAGCCCGAGGGCCCGTACAACATCGAACTGTTCGCCGGTTCCCCCGACGACGCCAACGCGAAGGTCTTCTTCGACGGCGCCATGAGCGTGCTCAAGCCGAAGATCGACGACGGCACCGTCAAGGTCCTGTCCGGCCAGACCTCCTTCGAGCAGGCCGTTACCCAGGGCTGGAAGGCCGAGAACGCCCAGCGTCGTGCCGACACCCTGCTGACCGGCAGCTACGGCAGCAAGACGCTCGACGGCGTGCTGTCCCCGAATGACACGCTGGCCCGCGCAGTCCTGACCTCGGTCAAGGCCGCCGGCAAGCCGCTGCCGATCATCACGGGCCAGGACTCCGAGGTCGAGTCCGTCAAGTCGATCCTCGCCGGTGAGCAGTACTCCACCATCAACAAGGACACCCGCAAGCTCGTTGAGCACGCGATCACCATGGTCAAGGACATCCAGGCAGGCAAGAAGCCTGAGATCAACGACGACAAGTCCTACAACAACAAGGTCAAGACCGTTCCGGCCTACCTGCTGGAGCCGGTCATCGTGACCAAGGAAAACGTCAAGACGGCCTACGTCGACGATCCGGTACTCGGACCGCTGACCAAGTAACCTGGCGCAGCTTCTCCGGGCCCCGGCTCCCCCGCAAGGGAGGGCCGGGGCCCTTCTGCGTTCCGGGCCGGGCAACGGCCGGCCGCAGGGCTGGACGGGTGCGCACCCGGCCGGCGGCGCGGGTGAGAGGATGGCTTCATGACTGCCCCCATCGCCACGCCGTGGCTCTCCAGCCAGGCCGACCAGGACCCGCGGACGGCCACCGGAGCCAGGCTCCGGTGGGGCGTGATCGCCACCGGCGGCATCGCGGCCGCCGTGACCCGGGACCTTGAGCTCCTGGCCGACGCCGAGCTGTACGCGGTGAGCTCGCGCAGCCAGGGCGCGGCGGACGCGTTCGCGGCCGACTACGGCTTCGCCCGGGCCTACGCCGACCGGGACGGGCGCACCGGCTACGAACGGCTGCTGGCCGACGACGCCGTCGACGTCGTCTATGTCGCCACGCCCCACGCCCAGCATCACGCAATTGCGCGGGCGGCGCTGGCGGCCGGCAAGCATGTCTTGTGCGAGAAGGCGCTCACGATCAATGCCCGGGAAGCCGCCGAGCTCGTGGAGCTGGCACGGGACCGGGGCCTGTTCCTGATGGAAGCCATGTGGAGCCGGTTCCTGCCCAGCATGCAGCGGGCATTCGAGATCGCCGCATCCGGCGAGATCGGCGAGGTGAAGTGGGTCGCGGCCGACCTGGGCTTCCCGGCCCCGTACTCCCCCACGTCCCGGCTCTGGGCGCCGCGGGACGGCGGCGGCGCCCTGCTGGACATCACCGTCTACCCGCTGCTGTGGGCGCTCGGGACGCTCGGTTTCCCGCAGACGGTCAGTGCCACCGGCTGGCTCAACGACGACGGCGTGGACGCCCAGAACGCACTGACCCTGGGCTACCATCACGGAGCGCAGGCCCAGCTGACGTCCTCGCTGCTGGCCCACGGCCCGCGTGCCGCCACCGTGGCCGGCAGCGGCGGCTTCCTGCAGAGCCTGGGTTCGGTCAACAACCCGAAGGAACTCGTGGTGCGGGTCGGCTTCGACGAGCCGCGCACCGAGCGGTTCAGCGTGGTCGGGCGCGGCTACAGCTATGAACTCCGCGAGGTCACCCGTTGCATCCAGCAGGGCCTCACCGAGAGCCCGGTCATGCCGCTGGAGGACTCCCTGAACACCATGCGGCTGTTCGACGGCGTCCGCGCACAGCTGGGCGTGAGCTACCCGAACGACGTGCACTGAGCACGGATCTTTGCGACCGGCAGGGCCCGGCTGCCGGCCTTCCACGCCGGCCCGCCGGGGCCGACTTTGCGGTCCGCTATGGACTAGCCCCCGCCCGCGGACTTACCCTGTAGACCAATCGTCGATTGATTTCGGGGAGGGGTGTTGCGCATGCAATCAGCAGCGAGCCCTTCCCCTGCGCGCCGCACGCTGCGGCGGCTGCTGCTGGCCCTCGCGGCCGCCCTGACCTGGCTGGCGCTCTCCGCCGCCGCGGCCAGCGCCGACGAGCTGACCGTCGCCAGCGCCACTCCCGGAGCCTCGAGCACCGCCGCCCCGACCATGATCCAGTTGCCGATGATCGACGAGCCCGCCGACCCCGCACCCGTGGCCCCGCCGCCGGCAGCACCGGAGCCGACCCTGCCGGCGATCGCCCCCGACCTGCCCGCCGCCCCTCCGCCCGTGGTGCCGTTGCCGGAAGTGCAGCCTGCCCCGCCCGTGGTGCCGCTGCCGGTGCCGGAGCCGTCGGTGGCGCCGGACCCCGCCCCGCCTCTCGCCGAGAGCCCGCCCCCGGTTCCGCCGGCAACCGAGCCGGTGCCCGATCCCGCACCGGAGCCTGCGCCCCGTTCCCGAGCCTGCGCCCGAGCCTGCGCCCGAGCCTGCGCCCGTTCCTGCCCCGGAGCCTGCGCCTGTTCCTGAGCCGGCCCCTGTCCCGCCCGCCGACAGCCCCGCCCTCCCGGTCACGGATCCGGCTGCGGATCCCGGCAGCCTGCCGGCTGTCCCGATCGAACCGCCCACCACGGACCCCGCGCTTCCGGTCGGCGAGCCCGTTCCGGTACCACTCCCGCCGGCCCCCCAGCCCGGCGAAGTCCCGATGGTCCCGGTCCCCGACCCCGCGGTGCCCGGCGCCGCTCCGGTTGCCCCTGCCGCCCCTGACCCGGTGGCGGGCCCGGCCCCGGAACCCCCGGTCCTCTCGGTGGAAGCCGTGGTGGCTGTCACCCCGGTCGCTGACCGGACGCCGACCTGTGGTCCGGAAGCCGCGGACCAGCCGCAAGCCATCATGGCCGACCCGGCCGGCTACGCCACGGTCCGCCCGTCTTCGGTCCCGCTCCTGGTCCTGCCCGAACCGCAGGGTGCCGGCACCCCGGCGGGCGCCCCGCCCGCCGATAACCCTGTTCCGGCCGCGCCCGTTCCCGCCGGTGACGACGCCCCGGCAGCGCCGGCCGGCGACGACGGCCCGCGCCCGTGGGGCGGCGGAACCGGACTTCCGGCCCCCAATGCCCTGCCACCTACACCGGGCTCGGGCTCCGGCTCCGGAGCCGCGTCCAGCGGACCTTCCGGCGCCCTCGCCTGGCTGCCGGGTGCGTTTTTCGTCATCCCCCTGCTGGGCGCCGAACCAATCAGCGGCCCGCTACAGCACGTCCATCCTGCTGTCTCCGCTGATCCCGGATCTTCTCCTGACTGAACGGGCCGTTCTCTGCCTTTTTCCTGCGCAGAGCACGGTCCTTCGGGCTGCCATGTGCGCCCGTCATCAGTCATTCAGGAGAATTTCCCATGGACACCACCGTCCGCGACCGGACAGCCGGCCCCCTCGCTTCGCATAGGCGCACCGTCTCGGCGCCGGCCGCGAAACCGCCCGTGCCGTCACGCCGCGCCTCCCTGCTGCTGCACCGCACCCAGGTGATCCCCCCGCCCGCGGAACGTCCGCCGTAGCGCGTGGCCGCTCCTGCCAGGTCCCCATTACCGCCGGAGCGAAGTCGTTGGGTCCGCTGGGGGATTCAACGGCCTCACAGGCCACGGCGACAACCCTTCCCTTCCCGCGAAAGGTGGATCCCCATACCCCCGCTGCCGTCTGAACGGAACAGCCCGTGCTGCAAGCTGATACCCGTCCCCGTATCATTCTTTAGGGGCGCCACCGCGGCGCCGACGAGAGGGACGGGGGAACACCGTGGACGCTTCGCCCGGTGAGGTCACGAGTGAGGTTCTAAGCGGCCGCTACCGTCTGGGAGAAGTGGTGGGCAGGGGCGGCATGGCCTCCGTGTACTCGGCCCGGGACGAGAACCTGGGCCGGGACGTGGCGCTCAAGCTGTTCGCCCCGCAGTCCGCCGATCCCGATGAGCTCAAGCGCCAGCAGGCAGAGATCGAACTGCTGGCCACGCTGAACCACCCGAGCCTGGTGACGCTCTTTGACGCGGGCACGGACACCCGGATCCCGGAGGAGCCGCGGCCCTTCCTGACCATGGAACTGGTGGACGGCCAGGACCTCCGAAGCCGGATCCGGCACAGCCCCGTGCCGCTCGACGAACTGGCCGTGATCGGCGCGGGGCTCGCGGATGCCCTCGCCTACGTCCACTCCCTCGGCATCATCCACCGCGACATCAAGCCCGCCAATGTCCTGCTGGTGCAGGTCCGGCCCGGCGAACCGCTGCGGCCGAAGCTGACCGATTTTGGCATTGCCAGGATCGTCGACGGGACCCGGCTCACGGCCACCGGAACGATGGTCGGGACAGCGGCCTACCTGAGCCCGGAACAGGCCCGCGGCGCCGACATGGGCCCGGCCAGCGACATCTACTCGCTCGGTCTGGTGCTGCTGGAGTGCATCAAGGGTTCCGTGGAGTACCCGGGGAGCGCCGTTGAGTCGGCGGTGGCCCGGCTGCACCGCGCCCCCGTCATTCCGGACGGCGTACCGGCCGAGTGGGCGCAGCTGATCCGGGCCATGACCGCACTGGACCCCCTGGACCGTCCCGGCGCAGCCGAGCTGGAGGTCGCCCTCCGCCAGGCGCTCGTCTCCCCCGACTCGCTGCCCGGCCCGCTGGCCGAAGAGCGTACCCGGGTGCTGCCCGACACCGCCCGCCCGGCCGCCACGCTCGGCGCAAGACACGGGGCCGGGATCCGCCCGCAGCACCGCCCAGACCCCCGCCCAGTCCCCCGCCGGTTCCGGGCACGGCATTGTTGAGCCGACGCGCCCGCAGCACACGCTGACCCCGGACGTTCCCCGGGCACATCGAGCCGACGGGCCGGGCTTCCTTTCCCGCCGGCTCTCGGGGTTCCGCCGGGGCAGCCGCCGCACCAGGATTCTTGTGGTCCTCGCCGTCGTCGCGCTGCTCACGGCGGCCGCCGTCGCCGCGGCCTTCGCCGCCCCGAAACCGGCGCCCGCCGTCGTCCCCTACCCGGCCGTCACCGGCGATCTGGGCGAACACCTGAAACAACTGCAGAGGAGCGTGCAACCATGAGCGGCAACCGCAAACGCGGCTGGATCCCGGTCATTGCCGGCCCGTTGCTGGCGGCCGCCCTGGCTGCGGGCTCGCTCTCCGGCTGTGCCCCCGCGGCCCCCGAACTGGACGGCGCTGCAGCCACGCAGCTCCAGTCCCAGGTCCTCGCGGTCACGAGGGCCGCAGCCGCCGAGGACTCCGCCGGCGCGCTGAAGCTGCTGGACGAGCTGGTGGCCAAGCTCGACGCGGCCGCCGCGGACGGATTGGTGTCCTTCAAACGCCACCAGAGCATCAAGGCCTCCGTCGACGCCGTCCGCGCCGACCTCAAGGCCAAAGTGGCACAACAGCAGGCCGCGGAGGCTGCGCGGGCGGCCAAGGCCGCCGCCCAGGCGGCGGCAGCCAAGGAAGCGGCAGCCAAGGCTGCTGCGGCCAAGGCTGCCGCGGAACAGGCGGCGGCGCAGGCCCCGGCCCCCGTTCCTGTACCCGTTCCGGGAGACAACGGCAGGGGCAAGGGGAAGGGCAAGGGCGACGGCTGACCGCCCGCCCGACTTTCGCTATCGGCCGGATCCGGCTAGCTTGGTCAGTCAGGCCGGTACCGGCCTGACGAACTCCCGAGCATCCGAAAACCTGCACCAACCTTGTATCCGGCCCCTGTAACGATCGGCAGGCCCGCAGGCCTGCCGACTGAAGGAGTGAATCAAGCATGGCAACAGTCCAGGAATCCATCGCTGTCAACGTCCCCCTGAGCCAGGCCTACAACCAGTGGACCCAGTTCGAGGATTTCCCGCAGTTCATGAGCGGCGTCGACGCCGTCCGGCAACTCGATGACACCACCGTGCACTTTCAGACCAGCATCGGCGGGGTCAAGCGCGAGTACGACGCCCGGATCACCAGCCAGGACCCCGACCGGCAGGTGTCGTGGGAAAGCCTGGACGGTCCCCGCAACGCGGGCACCGTGCGCTTCGCGGAGCTCGGACCGGCGGAAACCCGGGTCGACGTCGAACTCAGCTGGGAGCCCGGCTCGGCGACGGAGAAGATCGGCGCGGCCGTCGGGCTCGACTCCCGGCAGGTGGGCGCGGACCTGCAGCGGTTCAAGGCCTTCATCGAGGGCCGCGACTTCGAAACGGGCGCCTGGCGGGAGCGGGTGAGCGGCGGCGAGGTGGATGGGCAGGTGCCCGCGGCGCCGCTGCTGACCGACACCGGGTACGACGTCGTCGGCGCCGGCGCGACGCTGGACACCGATCCCGACATGGCCACCGAGCCGGCCTTCGACGGCGGCACGTCCGACGGCGGCCGGAACCGCAGGGCCTCCGACCGCTGACGCCGAGGATCGCCGACGCCGGGACGCCGCCGCGGGCGGCGCGCGGCGGCGCACCGCCGTCGGCGTCGGGCGGATGCTTAAACGCCGAAGGGCGCACCGGGAACTCCCGGTGCGCCCTTCGCGTCGTGGGGGTTAGCCCAGCAGGGACAGCACTTCGCTGAACTTGGCGGAGGGCCGCATCACAGCGGAGACCTTGGCCTCGTCCGGACGGTAGTAGCCGCCGATGTCGACCGGGGAACCCTGGACGGACAGCAGTTCGCCGACGATGGTCTCCTCGTTGGAGCCCAGGGCGTCGGAAACGGCGGCGAAGGCCGCCGCCAGCTCGGCGTCGTCGGTCTGGCGTGCCAGCTCGTCGGCCCAGAACTTGGCCAGGTAGAAGTGGCTGCCGCGGTTGTCCAGCTCACCGGCCTTGCGCTTCGGGGACTTGTCCTCCAGCAGGAACGTGCCGGTGGCGCGGTCCAGGGTGTCCGCGAGGACCTGGGCGCGGGCGTTGCCCGTGGAGGTCGCGAGGTGCTCGAAGCTCACGGCGAGGGCCAGGAACTCGCCCAGGCTGTCCCAGCGCAGGTGGTTTTCCTTGAGCAGCTGCTGGACGTGCTTCGGGGCGGAGCCGCCGGCGCCGGTCTCGAACAGGCCGCCGCCGTTGATCAGCGGGACGATCGAGAGCATCTTGGCGCTGGTGCCGAGCTCGAGGATCGGGAAGAGGTCCGTGAGGTAGTCGCGGAGCACGTTGCCGGTGACCGAGATCGTGTCCTCGCCCTTGCGCAGGCGGGCCAGGGTGAAGGCCGTGGCCTCGTCCGGGGCCATGATTTCCAGCTGCAGGCCCTCGGTGTCGTGGTCCTTGAGGTATTCCTCGACCTTGGCGATCATCCGGGCGTCGTGCGCGCGGCCCTTGTCCAGCCAGAAGACGGCCGGGGTGGCGGAGGCGCGGGCGCGGGTGACGGCCAGCTTGACCCAGTCGCGGATCGGCACGTCCTTGGTCTGGCAGGCGCGCCAGATGTCGCCGGGGGCGACCTGGTGTTCGATCAGCACGGTGCCGGCGTCGTCGACCAGCTGGACGGTGCCGGCGGCCTGGATCTCGAAGGTCTTGTCGTGGCTGCCGTATTCCTCGGCGGCCTGGGCCATCAGGCCGACGTTCGGGACGGTGCCCATGGTGGTCGGGTCGAAGGCGCCGTTGGCGCGGCAGTCGTCGAGGACGACCTGGTAGATGCCGGCGTAGCTGCTGTCCGGGAGGACGGCGAGGGTGTCGGCTTCCTGGCCGTCGCGGCCCCACATGTGGCCGGAGCTGCGGATCATGGCCGGCATCGAGGCATCGACGATCACGTCGGAGGGCACGTGCAGGTTGGTGATGCCCTTGTCCGAGTCGACCATGGCCAGCTCGGGGCCGTCGTTGAGGCCCTTCTGGATGGCAGCTTCGACGTCGCCGCGGATCTCCTCGGGGAGGTCCTCGAGTCCGTTGAGGATGGAGGCGAGGCCGTTGTTGGGGCTCAGGCCGGCCGCGGCGATCTGCTCGCCGTAGGTGGCGAAAAGATCGGCGAAGTACGCCTTGACGACGTGGCCGAAGATGATCGGGTCGGAGACCTTCATCATGGTGGCCTTCAGGTGTGCGGAGAAGAGCACGCCTTCTTCCTTGGCCCGGGCGACCTGGGCGGCGAGGAAGTCATCCAGGGCGGCGGCGCGCATCACGGTGCCGTCGATGACCTCGCCGGCCAGCACGGGGAAGGCGCGCTTGAGCACCTTGACCGTGCCGTCGTCCTTGACCAGCTGGATCTTGAGGTTCGTGTCCGCCTCGATGACCACGGACTTCTCGTTGGAGCGGAAGTCGTCGGCATCCATGTGGGCCACGTTGGTCTTGGATTCCGCGGTCCAGGCGCCCATGCTGTGCGGGTTCTGGCGGGCGTAGTTCTTGACCGAGAGCGGCGCGCGGCGGTCGGAGTTGCCTTCGCGGAGCACCGGGTTCACGGCGGAGCCCTTGATCTTGTCGTAGCGGGAGCGGATGTCCGTCTCCTCGTCCGAGGCGGGGTTGTCCGGGTAGTCCGGCAGGGCGTAGCCCTGGGCCTGCAGTTCGGCGATGGCGCCCTTCAGCTGGGGCACGGAGGCGCTGATGTTGGGCAGCTTGATGATGTTGGCCTCGGGCGTCTTGGCGAGCTCGCCCAGTTCGGCCAGGGCGTCGCCGACGCGCTGCTCTTCGGTGAGGTAGTCGCCGAAGACGGCGATGATGCGGCCGGCCAGCGAAATGTCACGGGTCTCCACTTCCACACCGGCCGTCGAGGCAAACGCCTCGACAATCGGCAAGAACGAATAGGTGGCCAGCATCGGCGCTTCGTCGGTGTGGGTATAGATAATCTTGGCCATTGCTCGGGCGTCTCCCTGAAAGTCTGCGGATATCCGGAAATCTTGTCTTAGCTCAACGGCTCTAACTTACCCGAGGTGGCCCCCTTGGCGCCTATCCGGGACGGGCCCCGGCGGCCCCGTGACACCCGGGCACGGCGTGACGCTCCTGAAATCGTGCATGACAAGTATTGACAGAATGCTTTACATGTTCGTCAAGTTGACGTAGTTTCTAACCCATCACAGCGGCCGTCCCCCGGCCGGCCGCACCATATTCCTCCCGGTTAGGACACCCATGAGAACACCCAAGACTCTGGCCACCAGCCTCCTCGGCTTCTCCGCCGCCGCCCTCCTGGCGGTCTGCGCGGCCGGTTCGGCTTCGGCCTCGCCCGCTGCGGGCAAGGCGCCGGCAGGGACGTCGGAGGTCAGCAGCCACACGGTCACCGAGGCCGGCGCGGCCGACTACTGGACGGCGGAGCGCATGCGCAATGCGATTCCGGGCGACGTGCTGGCGGCCAAGGCCCTGGAACGGAGCAGCAACGCCAAGGCAGCGGCGAACCGGCCGGTTGAGGCCGGCACCCCGGCCAAGGTGGAGGGCACGGCGCCCACCCGCCAGGCCAAGCAGGTCCAGACCAACGCGAATGCCAGCGAGTCCCCGGTCAAGCACATCGGCAAGGTCTTCTTCACCCTGGCCGGATCCAACTACGTCTGCTCCGGAAACTCGGTGGCCTCGTCCAACAAGAGCACCGTCTCCACGGCCGGCCACTGCCTCAACGAAGGCCCCGGCGCCTTCGCCACCAACTTCACGTTCGTCCCGGCCTACCTCAACGGCTCCGCACCCTACGGGAAGTGGACAGCAAAGGCGCTGTACGCCCCGACCCAGTGGAGCGCCAACGGCGACATGGCCTACGACACGGGCTTCGCCGTGATGAACCCGCTCAACGGCCAGGCCCTCGCCGACGTCGTGGGCGCCTCCGGCGTGCAGTTCAATGCCGCCCGCGGCCTGAGCTACAAGGCCTTCGGCTACCCGGCAGCCGCCCCGTTCAACGGCGAGTCCCTCAAGAGCTGCAGCGGCACCGCCGCGAACGACCCGTACAACCCGCAGTTCAACTCCCAGGGCATCCCCTGCAACATGACCGGCGGCTCCTCGGGCGGTCCCTGGTTCATCGGTTCCAGCTCCGCCGGCTACCAGAACTCGGTCAACAGCTACGGCTACGGCAGCCGCTCCACCGTGATGTACGGCCCGTACTGGGGCTCGGTGATCCAGCAGGCCTACAGCACCGCCGCAGCCTCCTAAGTCCTCATCCCCCGAGAAACCCGCCCCCTAGGAAAGGAACAGGGCAACGCGGGGTCACTGGCCGCCCATCCCCCTCGACAGGGCGGCACAGTGACCCCGCGTTGCTGCGTGCGGCGGGCTGCCGGGCAGGGTGCCGCTGCTGCCACCACGGGACATGCCCATCGCCCAGGCGAGCCACCGGGCAGATCCATCGCCCCCGCCTGGCACCGGGCATGTCCATCGCCCAGGCCGGTCACCGGGCACGTCCATCGCCCACGCCGTGCACGGGGCATGCCCACCGTCCAGGCCAACCAATGGACATAGCCCCCATATGTCCATCCCTGGGCGCGAAGAATGAGCATGTCCCGCAGCCCTGAAGCACATGCCCATTCCTTGGCGCGAAGGGCGCACATGCCCAGCTGATCCGGAGGGACGGGCATGCCCATCGCCCAGGCCAGCCGATGGACATAGCCCCTATATGTCCATCCCTGGGCGTGAAGAATGAGCATGTCCCTCAGCCCTGAAGGACATGCCCGGCGCATGGTCCGAAGAATGGGCATGTCCGTCGGCGTCACCGTCGCCGGGCCGTCGCCGGACCCCGCAGCACCCCGCAGCACGCACGCAGCACGCCGCGGCAGCACAAAAAATGGACATGCCCTCCCGGAAAGGAAGGGCATGTCCATTCTTGGCACCAGCCGTGGAGCAGGTCCGCTCGCGGCGGCAAACGCTGCGCAGAACCCCTAGTGGAAGAAGTGGCGCGCGCCGGTGAAGTACATCGTGATCCCGGCGGCGTTGGCTGCGGCGATGACTTCCTCGTCGCGGACGGATCCGCCGGGCTGGACGACGGCGCGGACGCCGGCGTCGATCAGGATCTGCAGGCCGTCGGCGAACGGGAAGAACGCGTCCGACGCCGCGACGGCACCGCGGGCCCGCTCAGGGGCGCCGGCCGAATCGGCGTTCGAGGCGCCGCCGGGCATCGCCCCCCCAGCACGTCGGACTCCACGCTCACGCCCAGGGTGTTGGCCCGCTCGACGGCGAGCCGGCAGGAGTCGAGCCGGTTGACCTGGCCCATGCCGATGCCGACGGCGGCACCCTCGGCAGCCAGCAGGATCGCGTTGGACTTGGCCGCGCGGCACGCGGTCCAGGCGAAGGCCAGATCCGCCAGGGTGGCGGCGTCGGCGGCCTCGCCCGCGGCGAGGGTCCAGTTGGCCGGGTTGTCGCCCTCGGCGTCGACCTTGTCCGTGGCCTGGACCAGCATGCCGCCGGAGACCTGGCGGAACTCGGTCGGGTAGCGGCCGTAGCCCTCGGGCAGGGTGAGCAGGCGGATGTTCTTCTTCTTGGACAGGATCTCCACGGCCTCGTCCTCGAAGCCCGGCGCGATGACGACCTCGGTGAAGATCCCGGCCACGGTCCGGGCCATGCCGGCGGTGACGGTGCGGTTGGCCGCGATCACGCCGCCGAACGCGGAGACCGGGTCGCAGGCGTGGGCCTTGGCGTGCGCGTCGGCGATCGGGTCCGCGGCGGAGGCCGAACCCACGGCCACGCCGCAGGGGTTGGCGTGCTTGATGATGGCGACGGCGGGCTCGGCGAAGTCGTAGGCGGCGCGCAGGGCGGCGTCGGCGTCGACGAAGTTGTTGTAGCTCATCGCCTTGCCGTGCAGCTGGTCGGCCTGGGCGATGCCGGCCGGGGCGGCCTTGTCCACGTACAGGGCGGCCTGCTGGTGCGGGTTTTCGCCGTAGCGCAGCACCTCGGAGCGCTCCAGGGCCAGGCCGGCGTAGGCGGGCCAGTCGATCACGCCGTCGCCGTCCTCGTCGAGGAACTGGCTGGCGGTCCAGGTGGCCACGGCGGTGTCGTAGGACGCGGTGTGCGCGAACGCCCTGGCGGCGAGCCGGCGTCGGGCCTTCAGGTCAAAGCCGCCCGAGGACGCCGCCTCCACCACGGAGCCGTAGGACGCCGGGTCCACCACAATCGCGACGGCGGCGTGGTTCTTGGCGGCCGAGCGCACCATCGCGGGGCCGCCGATGTCGATCTGCTCGACGACGTCGTCCTGCGCGGCGCCGGACTTCACCGTGTCCACGAAGGGGTAGAGGTTCACGACGACGAGGTCGAACGGCTCGATCGTCCATCGACGCGAGCGTGTCCATGTGGGCCGGGACGCGGCGGTCGGCGAGGATGCCGCCGTGCACGCGCGGGTGCAGGGTCTTGACCCGGCCGTCCAGCATTTCCGGGGAGCCGGTGACTTCCTCGACTTCCTGCACCGGGATCCCGGCGGCGGCGATCTTCTTGGCAGTGGAACCCGTGGAGACGATCTTGACGCCGGCGTCGTGCAGGCCCTTCGCGAGTTCCTCCAGACCGGTCTTGTCGTAGACCGAGATGAGGGCCCGGCGGATCGGGACACGGTCGATGGATACACGGTCAGGCTGCGTGAAGCTCACAAAAGTCTCCGTCTTATATCGCGGCGCGGCCGCGGGTGGTGGGGATGCGGCCAGTTTATCGCGTCACCGCCCGCGCGGTTCCCGCGCGCCGGAGTATGAAGCATCCCGAAGCCGCGTCCCGGGACGTAGAGTTTTCACAGGAGGCCGAGATGAATACGTACACCACTGTGCCCAGCGGCGAACAGGTGGTCCAGGAGCTGCCGTGGCGGTGGAAGGTCCAGGGCCGGATCTTCCTGATCGGCGGCCTGGGTTTCATGTTCGACGCCTGGGACGTCACGCTCAACGGCATCCTCATTCCGCTGCTGTCCAAGCACTGGTCCCTGGGCCCGGGCGAGGCCGCCTGGATCGGCACCTCGAACCTGATCGGGATGGCCCTGGGCGCGTTCGTCTGGGGCACCATCGCGGACACCATCGGGCGCAAGAAGGCCTTCACCGCGACCCTGCTGATCTTCTCCGTCTTCACGGTGCTCGGCGCCTTCTCCCCGGACTTCATCTGGTTCGTGGCGTTCCGGTTCCTGGCCGGCTTCGGCCTGGGCGGCTGCATCCCGGTGGACTACGCGCTGGTGGGCGAGTTCACCCCGCGCAAGCAGCGCGGCAAGGTCCTCACCGCCATGGACGGCTGGTGGCCGATCGGCGCCGCGCTGTGCGGCTTCGTCTCGGCCGGGCTGGTGGCCCTCTACGGCGACTGGCGGCTGACCATGCTGGTCATGGTGCTGCCCGCACTGCTGGTGTTCTGGGTCCGGCGCAGCGTCCCGGAGTCCCCGCTGTTCCTGATCCGCAAGGGCCGCCGCGAGGAAGCCGCCCGGGTGATCGACGGCCTGGTCGCGGCCACCGGAGCCGAAGCCCGGGTCTACAGCCTGCCCGAACCCCAGGACGCGCCGCGGCTCTCCGCCGGCAGCGCCTGGACCCAGCTCCGCGCGCTCTGGCAGTTCAACTGGAAGATCACGACGGCGGCCTGGGCCTTGTTCTTCAGCATCCTGCTGGTCTATTACCTCTCGCTGACCTGGATGCCGCGGATCCTGATCGCCGCCGGCTTCGAGGAATACAAGGCGTTCCTGACCACGGCGTCGATGGCCGCCGTCGGCCTGCTGGGCGTGGTGGTCGCCGCGCTGCTGGTGGAGCGGACGGGCCGCAAGTGGATCCTGGCCGTCACCGGCCCGCTGTCGGCCCTGATACTGGTGATCGTCGCCGTCGTCGTGGACATCCCGACGGCGGCCGTGTTCTGGCTGCTGGCGTTCGGGTTCGTGGTGCAGGTGGCCATCCCGGTGCTGTACGCCTACGTCTCGGAGCTCTACCCGACGGAGCTGCGCGGCTCCGGCTTCGGCTGGGCGTCCACGTTCTCCCGGCTCGGCGCGGGCTTCGGACCGCTGGTCTTCGCCGCGTTCCTGTGGCCCCAGCTGGGACTGGCCACGTCCTTCGCGCTGGCCGGGGCCCTGGTGCTGGTCTCGGTGCTGTGGATGGCGTTCTTCGCCCCCGAGACCAAGCAGCGCCGGCTCGAATAGCCCACCCTGGTCGCCGGCCCGGAACACCAAAATGCCCTATCACTTGTGGTTGCTCTGAGGGCTCGGGAGCAACCACAAGTGATAGGGCATTCGGCGATTCGGCTACTGGATGCAGGTCACGGACACCGTCATGGGCGTGGCCGTCTTTTGCGTGACGGTCCAGCCGGTCGGCTTTCCGTTGGCGTCGACGAGCGGCTGACTGACGACGGCGCCGTTGTTACCGGTAGTCGAGCCCAGCGAGTAGCCGCCCGAGACGGCGGTCTTGGTACCCGGGCAGACGGCCTGGACCGTGAGCGCGGAGCCGCTGTTCGATGCAACTGTCACGCTGGTGGACGCAGCCGCACCGGTGCTCTCCCGTGGCCCCTGTGGCGCCCGTGGCGCCAGCCGGGCCGACCGGGCCGATGGCGCCGGTCTCTCCCGTGGCACCCGTGGCACCGGTGGCGCCGGTCTCGCCCGTCTCGCCCTGGGGTCCCGTCGCGCCGGTCTCACCCGTAGCGCCGGTCTCCCCCGTGGCACCGGTCTCGCCGGTGTCGCCCTTCTCGCCCTGCTCTCCGGTGGCACCGGTCTCGCCGGTGGCCCCGGTCTCACCCGTAGCGCCGGTCTCGCCCTGGGGTCCCGTCGCGCCGGTCTCGCCGGTGGCGCCGGTCTCGCCGGTGTCCCCCTTCTCGCCCTGGGGTCCCGTCTCGCCCGTCGCGCCGGTCTCGCCCGTGGCGCCGGTCTCGCCGGTGAGGCCCTGGATCCCCTGCGGGCCGGCGACGCCCGGGATGCCCTGGGGACCGGCGACACCCTGGATGCCCTGCAGGTTCCAGGTGATCGGGGTTTCCTTCTTGGGATCGCACGATTGACCGGCCGCCAGCACCCGGAGCTGACCGCCGTTGTTGAGGTTGTAGCAGCCATTGATTTCGCCGGTGCCGGACGTCGTTGACACGGCGTAGGCCGCCGTCAGGGCCCCCGTGCCGAGCACGAGCGCCGCGGTCAGGCACAGGACCTTTGGACTTGTTTTGGCAAAGCTGAACTGAGACACGAGGGACCCCCAGAGACGCAAGAGACGAATGAGACTTCGCCAGACTATGGCCCGCCGGGGGCGCCGGAACGGCCCCGAAATACTCGACTTTCACCGGCGACTACCCGACTTTTGGGACCAGTACTCGCTTTTGCGCGCAGGACTACTTGGATGCCTACCTGTGCACCCCGGAGGGCGCCGAAACGAAACGACCCCTGATGCGAGCTACTTGGGCAGGGCCTGCGCGGCGAGCGACTTCAGCGTCGACACCAGCAGCCGCCGCTCCACCGTCTTGATCCGCTCGTGCAGGGTCTCCTCGGTGTCGCCGGTCTCCACGGTCACCGCTTCCTGGGCGATGATCGGGCCGGTGTCGACGCCGGCGTCGGCCCAGTGCACCGTGCACCCCGTGACCTTGACCCCGTAGGCCAGGGCATCGCGGACCCCGTGCGCGCCGGGGAAGGCCGGCAGCAGGGCGGGATGGGTGTTGAGGTACCTGCCGCCGAAGGCGTCGATGAAGTCCGCACTGACAATGCGCATAAAGCCGGAGGACACGACGACGTCGGGCCGGTACGCGGCCACCGCGTCGGTGAGCGCCGCGTTCCAGGCGGCGCGGTCCGGGTAGGCCTTGAAGTCCACCACGAAGGTCGGGATCCCCGCCGCGGCGGAGCGCTCCACCCCGTAGGTTCCTGGCCGGTCCGCCCCGACGGCGGCGAGTTCCACGTCCAGCTCGCCGGCCTTGACGGCGTCGATGACGGCCTGGAGGTTGGAACCGGTGCCGGAAACAAGGACAACAATGCGCATGGCCTTAGCTTAGGGTGCCGCTCGCGTACGCTGGAAAACATGAATTCCCCCCACGACCCCGGCGGCAGTCCCCGGGGCCAGAATCCGCGGAGCGAGGCGGCCAAAGCGTCGCTGCTCAGGACGCACCACCTGTTCCGCATGTTCATCGTGGCGGTGCTCGGGTCGTTCTTCGTGTTCCAGCTGGACGTCAACTACCTGTGGCTTGCCGCGGTCCTCACCGCGGCCGGGCTGGCGCTCGGCGTTGTGCTGCTGATCCGCGCGACGAAACTCCGGGAATCACGCCTGGTGCTGTTCGGGACCATCTCCGGCCTGGTGGTGTCCGTGGTGATGGTGCTGATGATCCTGGTCTCCGCGGTGTTCTTCAACCAGGTCCGGACCTACCAGGAGTGCGCCCGCCACGCCCTCACCGAGCAGGCCGCCTCGGCATGCCGGACGGAGCTGGAGAAGTCGTTGCCCACGCAGCTGCGCTAGCGCCCCGGCGGCCGACCCGGCAGCCGCGCCGCGGCCAGCCCGGCAGCAGCGCCGGGTGGCGGCGCCTCAGTCCGATCCGGCGGCCAGTTCCAGATCCGCTTCATGCAGCTTCTGCCGGCGCTCCAGCCACGGCCCCGCCGCGTAGCCGATCACGACGCCGATGCCGGTTTCCGCCGCGACGAAGAGCGCCGTCGTGAGCGGGTCCGGGCCGACCTCAGTGAGCCGGCCGACGCCGGCGGAGCCGCGGGCCAGCCAGGCCAGTGCCGCCGCGAGCAGCCCCGCGACGGCGCCGGTCATGGCGCCCAGGACCAGGGTGGACACCGTGGCGGTGAACCAGCGCGCCTTGACCTTGATGGAGAGCCATTCGTCGAAGTGGTTTTCGCCTTCGCGCAGGAACCACCAGCCGGCCAGGACGCCGGCGAGCGCCGGCACCACCAGGGCCACGAAGCCGTACTCCAGCCCGCCGGAGGGCAGCGCCGCGAACACCGGGATGGAGGGCAGCGGCCCGACGGCGGTCGCCAGCGGCCCGGCCTGCGAGCCGACGCCGAGCGCGAAGCCCGAGCCGGAGGTCCAGGCGAGCGCGAACACGACCAGGTTGGGCAGGTAGCCCAGCTGGGCGGCGGTCAGGGCGGCGCCGCCCACCGGGCCGGCGTCGAGCGCCTCATAGACGGCGATGACCAGGTTCCAGTGGATGATCAGGTCCACCGCGAGCAGCGCGGCGGCCATCGCCAGGCTGGCCATCACCGCGACGAAGCCGGCCTTGATGGCGGAGCCGAGGTAGGACCCGGCCCAGCGTGAGTGCTGGCTGGTGCGCGAGAGCCAGGCGACGGCGTCGACGCCGATCAGCCGGCTCCAGGAGCCCGCCTCGCGCCGGGCGCCGATCACCATACCGAGGGCGAAGGGGATCAGCGGGACGATCGCGGCGTACCAGAGGCTGACGCCGACTTCGGCGGTGCGGCAGAGGAAGCCGGTGGCGAACCCGAAGGCGCCGTACGCCAGCCAGGAGCCGAGGAGCGCCTGCCAGAGCTGGTCGGTGTACGACGCCCGGGCCAGCCGGCGGCCCGCGCGCCAGGCGAGCAGGAACGGGATCAGGGTGAGCCCCAGCGGGACCAGCGAGAGGGTGCCGGATTCCGGCCGGGCCGCGGCACCGTCGCCGGCGGCGGAGTCCAGCAGCAGGGGAACCCCGTGGATGATCAGCCAGGCCTGGCCGGCGAGCCGGGCGAGGAATTCAAACCCGCCGTCCCGGAATCCGGCGGTGGCCCAGACCGCGACGATCGGGGCGATCACGGCGAGCGCGGAGATCACGGCAGCCTGCGCGGATTCGAGCGCCCCCTGCAGCCACAAAGGCATCGGAAGGCCACGGTCCCCGGTCTGATCAGCGCGCAGTTTCATCGTGATCCATCGTGCCACGCGCGGGGCCGCACCCCGGGTTCCGACAGGCTCACTCCCCCGGATTTCAGCCCGTGGGCTGCCCCCGCGGCGGCGCTTTTTCCGTTGCCCCGCCGTAAAATTTAAAGTGTCCGCAATCACTGGTTGGAGGCAGAAAATGACTACCGCATCCCCACATGCGCACGGCGTGCATTTCGGACGGACAGATGTCCAAAACGTCGGCATGGGTGTGGGTATTGTCCTAATTGTCGTGGGCGTCCTGGGGTTCATCCCGGGCATCACCACGCAGTACAGCGAGCTGAGGTTCCTCGGGCCCGATTCCCAGGCCATGTTCCTGAACCTGTTCCAGGTGTCCATGCTGCTGAACATCGTCCAGCTGGCCATCGGCGCCGTCGGCCTGACCATGTCGCGCAACGGCATGGGAGCCCGGAACTTCCTCATGGGCTTCGGCCTGCTGTACATCATCTTCGCCGTTTACGGGCTGATCGTCGGCGTGGGGTCGGCGGCCAATTTCCTGTCCTTCAACACCATGGACAACTGGACCCACATGGTGCTGGGTGTGGCAATGATTGGCGCCGGCTGGCTGCTTTCGAGGCATCTGGCCGATGACGCGCAAACCCGGTAAGCGAACACCGGGAAAGGGAGCCGCGAATGAGGAACGATTCATAGCAATCTAACAATTCGTACTACCTGCTGGTGCGGGCGCCTCGTTTCATTGGCGTCCGCACCAGCTTTACGTTGTCCGGCGAGGCCTCACCGCGGCCTTGAGCCGCCGGCCCGCACCCGCCTCCCCCTGTTAACCCACTCTTCCCCCACAGGCCACACCCGTGACCCCGCCCCGTCAGCCGCCGCCGCCACGGTGGAGGCGTGAGGATCGCACTAGTCGCCGAATCATTCCTGCCCCAGATGAACGGGGTCACGCACTCCATCCTGAGGGTCCTGGAGCACCTGCAGGGCCGCGGCGACGAGGTGCTGGTGATCGCGCCGTCCACGCTGGACACCGACGTCCCCGGCGAGATCCACGGCGCACAGGTCCACCGGCTCCCCTCCGTGCCGCTGGCCGGCTACACCAACGTACGGGTGGCGTTGGGCGGTGTGGCCCGGGTCAAGCGAATCCTTGCCGACTACGCCCCCGACGTCGTCCACCTCGCCTCGCCGTTCGTGCTCGGCTGGCGGGCCGCGCAGGCCGCGCACCAGCTCGGCATCCCCAGCGTCGCCGTCTACCAGACCGAAGTCCCCGGCTACGCGGCGCGCTACGGCGTCCCGTTCCTGGAGAACTGGGCCTGGAACCGGGTGGAGCAGATCCACCTGCTCGCCACGCGCACCCTGGTCCCGTCCACCTTTGCGCTGAACCAGTTCCTCGGCCGCGGCATTCCGCGGGTCCAGATGTGGCGGCGCGGGGTGGACACCGTGCGGTTCAGCCCGGAAAAGCGCGACGACGCGTGGCGGGCCGCCGTCGCCCCCGGCGGCGAGCGCATCATCGGCTACGTCGGCCGGCTCGCGGTCGAGAAGCAGGTGGAGGACCTGGCGGTGCTCGCCGGCGTGCCCGGCACCCGGGTCGTGATCGTCGGCGACGGCCCGCAGCGCGAGGCCCTCGAAGCCGCCCTCCCGGCGGCCGTCTTCACCGGCTTCCTCGGCGGCGAGGAGCTCGCCCGGGCGGTCGCCTCGTTCGACCTTTTTGTCCACCCCGGCGAGTTCGAGACCTTCTGCCAGACCATCCAGGAGGCCATGGCCTCCGGCGTCCCGGTGGTCGCCACCGGCCGCGGCGGCCCGCTGGACCTCGTGGAGAACTCGCGGACCGGCTGGCTCTACCCGCCGGGCGACCTCGCCGCGCTGCGGGCCCGCGTGACCGACCTGACCGGCGACGACGCCAAGCGCCGCGCCTTCGCCGCCGCCGCCCACGCCTCGGTCCAGGGCCGGACCTGGCACGCGCTGGGCGAGGAGCTGGTGCGGCACTACGAAGCGGTCCTGGCCGGCGCCGCCAGCCCGGACGCCGCCGGCCCCGGCGCCGATACCGCCGGCCCGAACGCCGCCACCCCCGGCCCCGCCACCAGAGGAGCAACCCTGTGAAAATTTCCGTGATCGGCTGCGGCTACCTCGGCGCCGTGCACGCCGCCACCCTGGCCTCGATGGGCCACTCCGTCGTGGGGATCGACGTCGACGCCGCGAAGGTGGCCCAGCTGGACCGCGGCGCCGCCCCCTTCTACGAACCCGGCCTGGACGAACTGCTGCGCGACGGCCGCGCCAACGGCCGGCTCACCTTCTCCACCCACTTCGCCGACGCCGCCGGCGCGGAACTGCACTTCCTCTGCGTCGGCACCCCGCAGTCCAAGACCTCCGACGGCGCCGACCTGAGCTACCTGGTCTCCGCCACCGAGGCGCTGCTCCCCTTCCTGGCCCCGGGCGCCGCCGTCGTGGGCAAGTCCACCGTCCCGGTGGGAACGGTGGACATGCTCCGCGGCGTGCTCGCCGGCCGGCCGGACGTGCTCCTCGGCTGGAACCCCGAGTTCCTGCGCCAGGGCACCGCGGTCAAGGACACCCTGGTGCCGGACCGGCTGGTGTACGGCGTGCCGGGCGGCGCGGACCCCGCCACGCAATCGAACGGTGCCCGGCCCGGCAGCGCCGGCGCTGCCGTGACCGCGGCCCTGGACACGGTTTACGCGCCGTTGCTGTCCGCCGGCATCCCCCGGATCATCTGCAATTTCGCCACCGCTGAGCTGATCAAGTCGGCGTCGAACGCGTACCTGGCGACCAAGCTGAGCTTCATCAACGCCATGGCCGAGCTTTGCGAGGCCTCCGGTGCGGACGTGACGGAACTGGGCGAGGCGATGGGCCTGGATCCGCGGATCGGCGGCCGCTACCTGCACGCCGGCCTGGGCTTCGGCGGCGGCTGCCTGCCCAAGGACATCCGCTCGCTCCGGGTGCAGGCCGCCGCGCTGGGCGTGGACTCGGTGGACGCCTGGATGGCCACGGTGGACGGCATCAACCGGGGCCAGCGCTCCCGCACGGTGGAAGCCGCCCGGGAGCTCTGCGGCGGCCAGCTGGGCGGCCGGCGCGTGACCGTGCTGGGCGCGGCCTTCAAACCGGACACCGACGACATCCGTGACTCCCCGGCCCTGGATGTGGCCCAGCAGCTGGCCGACGCCGGCGCGCACGTCACCGTGACGGACCCGGCCGCGATCAACAACGCCTGGCTGCGCTACCCGCAGCTGCGCTTCGAGTCCTCCGTGGAGCAGGCGCTCGAGGGCGCCGAACTGGTGCTGCTGCTGACCGAGTGGGAGACCTACCGGGCACTCTCGCCGGCGGCGGCCGGGGCACTGGTGCGGCGCCGGACGGTGCTGGACGCCCGGAACGCCCTCGACGCCGCCGCCTGGGCCGCGGAGGGCTGGACCGTGCGCGGGCTCGGCCGGGCCGCCGGGGCGCGTCCGGCCGCCGAAAGCCGGGACGGTGCCGGGGCCGCGGCGCTGGGCGGCCATGCCACCGCCGACTGACCGGCGGCCGGCGGCCGCGAAACCCGCCGGCCCGCCGCGCCGTGGCGCCCGGACCGTGCTGCGCCCCCTATGATTTCTGAGGGGAGGATTCAAATTGCATCATCGTTGGTCTCATTGTCATCCGGTTGCGGCCGCGTGAGCACTTCAGCGCGCACCGAAGAGGACGCCCGGCTCCGCGAGGCCATGTCCCTGCTCTCCGCCACGCTTGAGTCCACCGCGGACGGCATCCTCGTGGTCAGTGCCGAGGGCCGGATTTCCTCCGTCAACAACCAGTTCCTCTCGATGTGGGGCGTTCCGCGCGAGCTCGTGGACACCGGCGACGACGAGTCCGTGATGCGTTCGGTGCTGGGCCAACTGGCGGACCCCGACCGGTTCCTGGCCAAGGTGACGGCCCTGTACGCGGATCCGGAGGCCGAGAGCCACGACGTGCTGCACTTCCGCGACGGCCGCGTCTTTGAACGGTATTCCCGCCCGCAAAAGATCGGGGACCGCGTGGCGGGGCGCGTCTGGAGCTTCCGCGACGTCACCGAGGCGCGGCACGCCCAGGACCGGATCAGCCAGGCGATGGCGGACCTCGCGGCCCAGGCCAGCCAGCTGAAGACCCTCGCGTTCCAGGACGCGCTGACCGGGCTCTCCAACCGGCAGCTCTTCAACGACCGTCTGGCGCACGCCCTGGCCGGGCCGTGCGGGACCGCCGTCGACGTGCTGCTGCTGGACCTGGACGACTTCAAGGAAGTCAACGACATCCACGGCCACCACGCCGGCGACCAGATGCTGATCGAGGTGGGACGCCGGCTGCGCGCCTGCGTCCGGCCCAGCGACGTTGTAGCACGGCTGGGCGGCGACGAATTCGTGGTCCTGCTGGTCGGCTCGCTCGACGCCGACGCCGCCGCCGCGCGGATTGTGGAATCCCTCAACGCGCCGGTCTGGATTGACGGCACCATGCTGCGGCCCAGCCTGAGCCTGGGCCTGGCGTCCATCAGCGAGGACGCCGTCCACGCCTCCGAACTGCTCCGCCGCGCCGACATCGCCATGTACGCGGCCAAGGGGGCCGGCAAGAACCGCTACCTGCGCTTCCAGCCGGAAATGATGACCGCCCTGCTCCGCCGCACCGACCTGGAGACCGGGCTGCGCACCGCCGTCGACAGCGGGGAGATCACCGTGCACTACCAGCCGATCGTCTCGGCCCGGCTCGGCGCCGTGGTCAAGGTCGAGGCGCTGGCCCGCTGGGAACGCGACGGCGTCCTGGTCCCGCCGCAGCAGTTCATCCCCGCCGCGGAGCGCAGCGGCCTGATCGTGGAGATCGGCACCGAGGTCCTGCTGCGCGGCTGCACCGAGCTGAAGTCCTGGCTCGCCGCGGACCCCATCCGGTCGCTCGCCGTCAACGTCTCCGGGGTGCAGCTGCAGCAGGGCAACTTCCCGGAACTGCTCCTTGCCACGGCCGGCTCCTGCGGGGTGGACCCGCACCAGCTGGTCGTTGAGGTCACCGAAAGCGTCTTCTTCGACGACGACTGCCAGGTCCAGCGCCAGCTGGTCCAGCTCCGCAGCGCCGGGGTCCGGGTGGCCCTGGACGACTTCGGCACCGGCTACTCCTCCCTGGGCCGGCTGCAGGACCTGCCGGTGGACACGCTCAAGATCGACCAGTCCTTCGTCGCGATGATCCGCACCGGCGCCGAACGGCTGCCCATCCTGAACTGCATGATCAGCATGGCGCACGGCCTGGGGCTGACCGTCACCGCCGAGGGCGTCGAGACCCCGGAGCAGGCCGGCTACCTGATGGAACGCGGCTGCGATTCGCTGCAGGGCTACCTGTTTTCGCGGCCCCAGCCGGCGGCCTCGCTGCCCGCGGCGCTCTCGGCGTCGGCCCGGACCATCACCTCGCTGCGGAGCGACACAGCCGCCCAAACGCAGCCGGTGCTGTGATTTGGGTCTCATGGCCCTATGATGCTTGAAGTTTAAAGACCACCGCCCTGACGGTGGAATCGCATACAGAACGCCCGGGGGCTGGCATCGACGTGGAACAAGGACTGGCGGAGACCCTGCTGACGCAGGGTCCTGACGCGTTGCTGCTGCTCAGCACCGAGGGGACCGTTTCCTTCCTCAACCCGGCTGCCGAACGCCTTTTCGGCTACCCCCAAGAGCAACTGATCGGCGCCTCGCACCACCGCCTGCTGGTGGAGGACGACCGCGGCGGGTTCCTGCGGGTGCTGAGCCGCCTCGGCCGGGCCGGGACCTTCGGCACCAGGCCGTTCCCCGCCATCGGGCTGCACCGCGACGGCACCGAAATCCCGGTGGAAATCACCTGCTCGCTCGTCACGACGCGGGCCGAGACCTCGATGGCCGTCGCGGTCCGCGACACCACCCACCGCCAGGACGACGACGCCGGCCGCCGGCACGCCGTCTCGCTCCTCGACGCGACCCTGGAGACGACGGCGGACGGCATCGTGGTGGTCTCCAACACCGGCCAGATCACCGGCGTCAACGAACAATACCTCCGGCTCTGGGGCATGCCGCGCGAGATCCTGGCCGAGGACGACGCCTACGCCCTGGTCAAGTTCATCGCGAAGCAGCTGCTGGACCCGGACTCGTTCAAGGCCAAGGTCGCCGAGCTCTACGCCAACCACGAGCTGCACAGCGAGGACCTGCTGGAGTTCCGCGACGGCCGCACCGTGGAGCTGTATTCGCGCCCGCAAAAGGTCGCGGACGAAGTGGTGGGCCGGATCTGGAACTTCCGCGACGTCACCACGCGCACCATGGCGCAGGACCAGGCCCGCCGCGCCCTCGACGAACTGGCCCAGCAGGCCGACCAGCTCAAGGCGCTGGCCTTCCAGGATCCGCTGACCGGGCTGGCCAACCGCATGCTGTTCAACGAACGCGCCACCGCCGCCCTGGCCTCCCCCGGCCCCGTGGCGGTGCTGCTGCTGGACCTGGACGACTTCAAGGAAGTCAACGACATCCTGGGCCACCACGCCGGGGACCAGATGCTGGTGGAGATTTCCCGCCGGCTGCAGAACTGCGTGGGCCCGCACGGCACCGTGGCCCGGCTCGGCGGCGACGAATTCGTGGTGCTCCTGGAGGGCTGCGGCGACTCCGACGCGGTGGCGCAGCGGATCGTCAGCACGCTGAACGCCCCGGTCTCCATCGAGGGCACCCTGATGCGCCCCGGGCTCAGCCTGGGCGTGGCGACCCGCACGGCGGAGAGCATGTCCTCCTCCGAGCTGCTGCGGCAGGCGGACGTGGCCATGTACGCCGCCAAGGAAGCCGGCAAGAACTGCTACGTGCACTTCCAGCCGGAGATGCTGGCGACCCTGCTGGAACGCACCCAGCTGACCGCGGGGCTGCGCCGCGCCGTCGAACTCGGCCAGATCACCGTCTTCTACCAGCCCGTGATCTCCACGAACCGGCGCGAAGTGGTCCAGTTCGAGGCCCTGGCCCGCTGGGAACGCGACGGGGAGCTGATGGCCCCGGACGCCTTCATCCAGACGGCGGAACGCAGCGGCCTGATCCGCGACATCGGCGCCGAGGTGCTCCGGCAGAGCTGCACCGAGCTGCAGTCCTGGCTGGCCGAGGATCCCGGACGGACCCTGGCCGTGAACGTCTCCGGCGTGCAGCTGCAGCACAAGGACTTCGCCGAGCGGGTGCTGGACATTGCCGCGTGGAGCCGGGTGGACCCGCACCAGCTGGTCCTGGAGGTCACGGAGAGTGTGTTCTTCGACGCCGACTCGCACGTGATCCAGCAGCTGATCAGCCTGCGCGCGGCGGGGATCCGGGTGGCGCTGGACGACTTCGGCACCGGCTACTCCTCGCTGGGCCGCCTGCAGGAACTGCCCGTGGACGCGGTGAAGATCGACAAGTCCTTTGTCTCCATGCTGCACACCGGCGAGGAGCGGCTGCCCATCCTGACCTCGATGATCCACATGGCGCACAGCCTGGGCCTGCGGGTGACCGCGGAGGGCATCGAAACGCCCACCCAGGCCCGGTACCTGATGGAGCACGAGTGCGACGCGCTGCAGGGCTACCTCTTCTCCCGGCCCGTCCCGGAGGCGCGCCGGGCCGCGGCCGTGGCGCAGTCCGCGGAGGCCCTCGAGGCGCTGCAGGAAGCGGCCGTCGCGTTCTGACCGGGTGGGCTGACCGGGGGACTGTCCGGGCGGCCGGACGACACATTCAGGCGCTTTTGTGTTTACTGTCGGGGCGGCATGAGAGTGTGCTCCTGACCACATATGATTTCAGGACACGCGGCCCGCTTTTGTTCTCCCGGTAGCTCTTCGCAGCCGCCCGGAGCGGACGGGCCGTCATTCACGGATCCATCGCTTTTGGGGGCAGTACACATCATGGACGCAGCATTCGCACAGACTGTGCTGGAGCACAGCCCCGACGCCCTCTTGCTGCTGGCCCCCGATGGGTCCATCTCCTTCCTGAACACCGCCGCGGAGCAGCTCTTCGGCTACTCCCGCGCGCAGCTGCTCGGCGCCGATTACAGCCTGCTGCTGGCCGAGTCCTCCCGGGAGGACTTCCACCAGCTCCTGGCCGGCCTCACCGGGAGTCCCGCCCAGCGTCCCGGCGGGGCGCGTCCGGCCTTCGCGGGCGCGGGCCGCCGCGGCGACGCCTCCGAGTTTCCGCTCGCCATCACCTGCGCCGCGGTTCCGCCCGCGCCCGGCACGGCGCCGGGCGGCACCGTCGCCGTCTCCGTCCGGCCCGCCTTGGGTCAGCCCGCGGCCGCGCACGACGGCGGAGCTCCCGCGGCGGCCGCAGCGGCCGCTCCGGCCGCTCCCCGCCGTCGGACGTTCAGCTCGCTCGAGGCCGAACTGGTGCCCGGCGCCACCGGGGTCCTCCCCCGGCTCACGCCCGCCGAACACGACGACCGGCTCAAGGCGGCCGTCCTGCGCGACACGCTCACCGGGCTGCCCAACGGGACCCTGTTCAACGAACGCCTCGCCGCGGCGCTGCGCCGGCCGGACCCGGTGGACGTGCTGATGATCAACGTGGACGACTTCAAGAGCTACAACGACATGCTGGGCCGCTCGGCCGCCGACGAGCTGCTGGTGGAGGTCGCCAGCCGGCTGCGCAACTGCGTCCGGCCGCACGACACCGTGGCCCGGCTGGGCGGCGACGAATTCGTGGTGCTGCTGACCGAGTGCCTCAATGCCGGGGCCGTCGCGAAGCGGATCTCCGAGTCCCTGTACGTGCCGGCGCGGATCGGCGGCTCGCTGGTCCGCCCCGCGGTCAGCATGGGCCTGGCCTCCAAGTCGCCGCAGACGCACGACGGCGCGGAGCTGCTGCGGCAGGCGGACTCGGCCATGACGGCGGCCAAGGCGGCGGGGAAGAACACCTGGCTGCAGTTCCGGCCGGAGATGCTGAACACCCCCGCGCACAAGGCCCAGGGCGAGACCGGGCTCCGGCAGGCCGTGGAACTGGGCCAGATCTCGGTGCACTACCAGCCCGTGGTGTCGCCCGGGCTGGGCGCCGTGGTGCAGTTCGAGGCGTTCGCGCGCTGGGAGCGGCACGGCAAGCTGGTCCCGCCCAACCAGTTCCTGCCCGTGGCCGAGCAGAGCGGGCTGATCCGCGAGATCGGCGACGAGGTCATGCGCCGCGCCTGCGCCGAGATCCGGCCCTGGCTGGCCGGCGACGCCGCGTACAGCGTGGCCGTGAACGTCTCCGGCCTGCAGTTCCAGCACCGCGACTTCGCCACGGACGTGCTGGGGATTGTCGCCTCCACCGGGGTGAACCCGCGCCAGCTGATGCTCGAGCTGACCGAGAGCGTGTTCTTCGACGCCGATTCGGACGTGCTGCGCCAGCTCGCGCAGCTGCGCGAGGCCGGCGTGCGGATCGCGATGGACGACTTCGGCACCGGCTACTCGACGCTGGGCCGGCTCAAGGAACTGCCGCTGGACAAGGTCAAGATCGACCGGTCCTTCGTGGCGATGATCAAGACCGGCAAGGAACACCTGCCGTTCTTCCGCACCATGATCAACGCCGCGCAGAACCTGGGCCTGAAGGTCACGGCCGAGGGCATCGAGACGCCGGCGCAGGCCAAGTACCTGATGGACCTGGGCTGCGACTCGCTGCAGGGCTACCTGTTCGCCAAGCCCGCCCCGGCCAGCGACCTCGCCGGCACCATGGAGAGCGCCCTGACGCGCCATCGACAAGGTCGAAGCCGCGGGGTAGCCCCCTCCGACGCTCCCTCAGCTTCCGGAGCGGACCGGCCGGGCTAGCGGGGATCGAGCGTGTCGGACGCCTGCGCCACCATGGCGGCGCTGCGCTCCCACAGCTCCTTGGCCAGCCCGGCGTCGTAGGCCTGCGTGTTGGCCTTCGCCAGGGCCCGCTTGGCGTAGTACGCGCCGGAGACCCAGTCCTGCCCCGGCGTGGCCGTAGCGAGCCATACCAGGGTGTCGGCGCCCTGCTCCGGGGAGAGCATAAAGCGGTTGAGGAAGCTGCGGTACAGAAAGCGGAACGGGCTGGTGGTGTCCGCGGCGAAGTTGGTGGCCACGCACGCCGGGGTGGAACGCCGCGGTGGAGATGCCGGCCGCGTGGTAGCGGTTGTGCAGCTCGGCCGTGAAGAGGATGTTCTCCAGCTTCGCGTTGCCGTAGGCCAGGTTGGCGGAGTACTTGTTCGCCACGTCCAGGTCGTCGATGTCCAGCCGGCCGTACAGCGAGTTGGCGGCGCTGGAGGTGTTGATGACCGTGGCCCCGCTGGCGGTGAGCACGTCCATCAGCTCGGTGGTGAGCAGGAACGGTGCCAGGTGGTTGATCTGGAAGGTCTTTTCGTGGCCGTCCACCGTGAGCTCGCGGGCGCCCATGATGCCGCCGGCGTTGTTCGCCAGGACGTCGATCCGCGGGTACTTCTCCCGCAGCTGCGCCGCCAGCCGGCGCACCTGCGCCAGCTCGGCGAAGTCGGCGACGAAGTAGTCCGCGCCGATCTCCGTCGCGATCCGCTCGGTCTTCTCCGCGGAACGCCCGACGACGACGACGTTCTCCCCCTGCGCGGCGAACGTCCGGGCCGCGGACGCGCCGATCCCGTCGCTGGCGCCGGTGATGACGATGGTCCGTGCAGTCATGGGGTCTCCCGAGATTGTTGGTTTAAAGCTACTCCGGGGGTCGAGCCTGTCGGAGTCCTGGGCCACCATGGCGGCGCTGCGCTCCCACAGTTCCCGGGCCAGTTCCGCATCGTAGGCCTGCTTGTTGGCCTTAGCCAGCGCCCGCTTGGCATAGTAAGCGCCCGGGACCCAGTCCTGCCCCGGGACGGCCGTGGCAAGCCACACGAGGGTGTCAGCGCCCTGCTCCGGGGACAGCATGAACCGGTTGAGGAAGCTTCGGTACATAAAGCGGAACGGGCTGGTGGTGTCCGCGGCAAAGTTGGTGGCCACTACGCCGGGGTGGAACGCCGCCGTGGAGATGCCGGCTGCGTGGTAGCGGTTGTGCAGCTCGGCCGTGAAGAGGATGTTCTCCAGCTTCGCGTTACCGTAGGCCAGATTGGCGGAGTATTTGTTCGCGAGCTCCAGGTCGTCGATGTCCAGCCGGCCGTAGAGCGAATTGGCGGCGCTGGAAGTGTTGATGACGGTGGCCTTGCTGGCGGTCAGGGTGTCCAGCAGTTCGGCGGTGAGTAGGAACGGTGCCAAGTGGTTGATCTGGAAGGTCTTCGCGTAACCGTCGACCGTGAGCTCCCGGGTGCCCATGATGCCGCCAGCGTTGTTGGCCAGGACGTCGATCCGCGGGTACGTCTCCCGCAGCTGCGCGGCGAGCCGGCGCACCTGCGCCAGGTCGGCGAAGTCGCTGACAAAGTAGGCCGCGCCGATTTCGTTCGCGATCCGTTCGGTCTTCTCGGCCGAACGCCCGACGACGACGACGTTCTCGCCTCGTGCGGCGAGGGTCCGGGCGGCGGACACGCCGATCCCGTCGCTGGCGCCGGTGATGATCGATGGTCCGTGCAGTCATGGGATCTCCGAGTTGGTTTTTAGTAGAAGCTACTCAAGAGTAATCAACGCTGAAACGCCGGCAGGTGTTCCTCCCCACCCAACACTCCCGCAGCTTTGACCGCCTTAGACCCGACCCTCCCGCAGACGTGGCACGTACTTCCCCAACGCTCCCGCAGCTTTGGCACGGCCAAAGCGCCGACGCTCCGCCAATTTCTGCGTCGACGGCGGTCGCAGCCATCGTCTCGTACGGGCGTACGGGAGCCTTAGTCTCCAGCGCTCCTTGCGGGATTGAATGCCGTTTGGTGCGGGAGCGTTGTGGCCATGCCGCAGGATCTGCGGGAGGGTTCTGGCTTGCTGGCAGTGCTCTTGTGCGGGAGCGTTGCTGGCTTTGGGCGTCAGTGTCTGCGGGAGCGTTGCTGGCTTGCTGGCAGGATCTGCGGGAGGGTTCGGTGCGTTTGGGGTGGTTAAGGGGGTCAGAGCCTCCGACACGTGGTGGTCGGAGGCTCTCGGCCGTAATGGTATGTCCGGCGGTGACCTACTCTCCCACACCCTCCCGAGTGCAGTACCATCGGCGCTGAGAAGCTTAACTTCCGGGTTCGGAATGTAACCGGGTGTTTCCTTCCCGCCATAACCGCCGTAACC
>CAVOQF010000012.1:0-24104 GCA_963698285.1 uncultured Actinomycetota bacterium
TACCTCACACAGGCGTCCTGGAGCTTCGAACACCTCTTCAGCAACCCGGACCCGGCCCTCCGCGACGGCGATGTCCACTGGTGCGCGGCGGACCTTCACCTGGGTCACGGCCCACACCTACGAGCTGTACGGCCCGCTCTCCAACGGCGCCACCCAGGTGATCTTTGAGGACACCCCCGACACGCCGCATCCGGGCCGGCACTTCGAAATCATCGAACGCTACGGCGTCACGCAGTACTACACCGCTCCCACCCTGGTTCGCTCGCTGATGGGCTGGTTCCCGGACGGCGTTCCGGCCGGCTACGATCTCTCCTCCATCCGGCTGCTCGGCACGGTCGGCGAAGCCGTCAACCCCGAGGCGTGGCGCTGGTTCCGGACGAACGTCGGGGCCGGCACGCCTCGGTGGTGGACACCTGGTGGCAGTCCGAAACCGGCGCCACCATCCTCTCCCCCGCGCCGACCGACACGGGTTCAAGCCCGGCTGCGCCGCCCGGCCGCTGCCCGGCGTCGGCACCCGGATCGTGGACGACGCCGGCAACACCGTACCGCCGGGCGTCCAGGGCTTCATCGTGGTCGACGCGCCCGGGCCCGCGATCGCCCGGACCGTGTGGGGGAACCCGCGGCGATACTTCGATTCCTACTGGCGGCAGTACGCGGCGCAGGGCTGGTTCCTCGCCGGGGACGGCGCCAAATACGACGACGACGGCGACATCTGGATCCTCGGGCGCGTGGACGACACCCTCAACGTCTCCGGACATCTGCTCTCCACCATCGAGATCGAATCGGCCCTCGTCTCGCACCCGGACGTCGTGGAGGCCGGCGTCTGCCCCGTCGCGGACCCGAAGACCGGGCACGCGATCGTCGCGTTCGTCGTGCTGAAAGGTTCGGCGGCGATTTCCTCGGTAGCCGCGCATCGCGCGAGCGAGGAACGAGCGAGTGTGTCTAAGCGGCGCGAGGAAATCGCCGCCGAACTCCGAGCACACGTCGCGAAAGCGATCGGGCCGATCGCTAAGCCGCGCGACGTCGTCGTCGTTCCTGATGTGCCGAAGACCCGCAGCGGCAAGATCATGCGCCGGCTGCTGACCCAGCTGTTCGAGGGAAGCGCGCTCGGGGACACCACCTCGTTGCAGAACGAACCATCCATCGCAGACATCCAGGATGTCCTGCGGTCCCGTTATACCCCAGAAGTAAGGAACACCCATGACTGACATCAGCAGCGTCGCCCGTCTTTCCGAACCGCTCAAGTTCGCCTACTGGGTCCCGAACGTCTCCGGCGGCCTGGTGGTCTCCACCATCGAACAGCGCACCGGCTGGGACTTCGAGTACAACAAGAAGCTCGCCCGGATCGCGGAGAACTCCGGCTTCGAATACGCCCTGACCCAGACCCGCTACGCCGCCTCCTACGGCGCGGACAAGCAGCACGAGGCCACCTCGTTCAGCCTGGCGCTGCTGGCCGCGACCGAGCGGCTCAAGGTGATCTCCGCCGTCCACCCGGGCATGTGGCACCCCGGGGTGCTGGCGAAATACATCATCACCGCGGACCACATCTCGAACGGCCGGGCCGCCGTAAACATCGTCTCCGGCTGGCTCAAGGACGAGTTCACCAACTTCGGCCTTGAGTGGCTGGAGCACGACGAGCGCTACGTCCGGACCGAGGAGTTCATCAGGGTGCTGCGCGGGCTGTGGACCGAGCAGGGCTACAGCCAGTCCGGCAAGTACTACAACATCACCGACTTCACCCTGCAGCCCGCGCCGGTGGATGTGCCGGGACGCGCCCACCCGGAGATCTTCTTCGGCGGCAACTCCACGGCCGCGCAAGCCACGGCCGGCCGGGTGGCGGACTGGTACTTCTCCAACGGCAAGGACCTGGAAGGGTTCAAGGAGAACATCGCCGGCGTCGTCGCCGCTGCGGGTGAAACCGGGCGCGGCGCCGAGGGCGCCCTCCCCTCTCCGAGGTTCGGCCTGAACGGCTTCGTGATCGCCCGCGATTCCGAGAAGGAGGCCCGCGACACCCTCCGCGAGATCGTCGAGAAGGCGCACAAGCCCGCCGTCGAGGGCTTCCGGGCCGCGGTCCAGGAGGCCGGCGCGTCCACCAAGGACGGCAAGGGCATGTGGGCCGATTCGAGCTTCGAGGACCTCGTCCAGTACAACGACGGCTTCAAGACCCAGCTGATCGGCACCCCGGAGCAGATCGCCGAGCGGATCGTGGAGTACAAGAAGATCGGCGTGAACCTGTTCCTCACCGGCTACCTGCACTTCCAGGAGGAGGTAGCGGCGTTCGGTGCGGACATCCTGCCGATCGTCCGCGAACTCGAAGCGGATCTGGCCCGGAAGAACGGCACGGAACTCGACCTGTCCGGCACCCCGGCCGGCACCACCCGCGGGCTGGTGAACGCGTAATGGCCGACCGCAAATTCGGGTTCCGCACCCGCGCCCTGCACGCCGGCGGCACCCCCGACGCCGAGCACGGCGCCCGCGCCGTGCCGATCTACCAGACCACGTCCTTCGTGTTCAAGGACACCCAGGACGCCGCCAACCTCTTCGCGCTGCAGAAGTACGGCAACATCTACTCCCGGATCGGCAACCCCACGGTGGCCGCCTTCGAGGAGCGGATCGCCTCCCTCGAGGGCGGCATCGGCGCGGTGGCCACGTCCTCGGGCATGGCCGCGGAATTCATCACCTTCGCCGCGCTCACCCAGTCCGGCGACCACATCGTCGCGGCCTCCCAGCTCTACGGCGGCACGGTCACCCAGCTCGACGTCACGCTGCGCCGCTTCGGCGTGGACACCACGTTCGTTCCCGGCACCGACCCGGCGGACTACGCCGCCGCGGTCCGGGAGAACACCAAGGCGATCTTCGTCGAGGTGGTGGCCAACCCGTCGTCGGAAGTCCAGGACCTGGCGGGGCTGGCGAAGGTGGCGCACGACGCCGGCATCCCGCTCGTCGTCGACGCCACCTTGAGCACCCCGTACCTCGTGCGGCCGATCGAGCACGGGGCGGACATCGTGATCCACTCGGCCACCAAGTTCCTCGGCGGACACGGCACCACCCTCGGCGGCGTGATCGTCGAAAGCGGCCGCTTCGACTGGGGCAACGGGAAGTTCCCGACCATGACGGAGCCGGTCGCGTCCTACGGCAACGTCTCCTGGTGGGGCAACTTCGGCGAATACGGTTTCCTCACCAAGCTGCGCTGCGAGCAGCTGCGCGACATCGGCCCCGCCCTGTCCCCGCAGTCGGCCTTCCAGCTGCTGCAGGGCGTGGAGACGCTCCCGCAGCGCCTCGACGAACACCTGAAAAACGCCCAGGCCGTGGCCGAATGGCTGGAAGCCGACGAGCGCGTGGCCTACGTCAACTACTCCGGCCTGCCCTCCCACCCGCACTTCGAACGGGCGCAAAAGTACCTGCCGCTCGGGCCCCGGCTCGGTGTTCTCCTTCGGCGTGAAGGGCGGCCGGGCCGCGGGGCAGAAGTTCATCGAGTCCCTGCAGCTGGCCTCGCATCTGGCCAACGTCGGCGATTCAAGAACCCTCGTCATCCACCCCGGCTCCACGACGCACCAGCAGCTCACCCCCGAACAGCTTGAGTCCGCCGGAATTCCCGAGGACCTGGTGCGGATTTCCATCGGGCTGGAAGATATCGAGGACATCCTCTGGGACCTCGACCAGGCCCTGGACGTGGCAACGGAAGAGTCCGCCTCGGATGCATTGTCGGCCGACACCTGCACGATCGGAGCGAACTGATGACATGTTGAAGAACGAACCTGGACCGGGCCTTCGGCCCCGGAACGGCTGAATCTGCTGCGGCAGGCGAAGTCCATCGCGATCGTGGGAGCCTCGGACAAGCCGTCCCGCGCGAGCTACTTCGTGGCAACCTACCTGCAGTCCTCCACCCGCTACAAGGTGTACTTCGTGAACCCGGTGGTGAAGGAAATCCTGGGCGAACCGACCTACGCCTCGCTCGCGGACCTGCCGGAGAGCCCGGACATCGTGGACGTCTTCCGCAAACACGACGACCTGCCGGGCGTGCTGGACGAGGCCGTCGCGGCCGGAGCCAAGACCCTGTGGCTGCAGCTGGGCTCGTGGCACGAGGACGTCGCCAAGGAAGCCGAGGCCGCCGGTCTCGACGTCGTGATGGACCGCTGCGTCAAGATCGAACATGCCCGGTTCCACGGCGGCCTGCACCTGGCCGGCTTCGACACCGGGGTGATCTCCTCCAAGCGCCAGGTCCTCGCCTAGCCACCCTCTCCCGAGCCACCCTCACGGGTGTGATCGAATGGGCGGATGACACATCGCGTGGTGGTGGCCGCCCTGCTTGGCCCCGGGGGAATCCTGCTGTGCCGCAGGAGCCCCGCATCCCGGGCCTATCCGGGCGCGTGGGACCTTCCCGGAGGTCATATCGAGGAGGGCGAGTCCGCCACGGACGCGTTGGTCCGCGAACTCCGGGAGGAGCTCGGCGTCACCATTGAGCGCCCCGGAGCAGCGCCGTCGTTCCAACTCAGCAAGGGCGACGGCGGACCCGGTTCACTGCACCTGCAGGGCTGGGCGGTCACGGACTGGGAGGGTGTCCCCTCGAACCGCGCGCCGGAGGAGCATACGGAGATCCGGTGGTTCGGAATTCCGCAGGCGCTCAGCCTGGACCTCGCCCACAATGAGTACCGCGAGGCGATCCCGCAGCTGCGCGGCGCCTAGGAGTCCCGTTACGGCAGGTCGGACGACGTCGTCGGACGCTCCGGAATCCCCGGCAACGGTCGGCAGCGGGCTGCTGGGAATGCCGCGTCCGTTATGACCCGGGAAGCCGGGCGTCACGGGGCGCTTTTCCGGCTTGGGAAGCATGCCCCCGCGGCCGACCGCGGGAGGCGTGGCAAGCGGGACCGGATGCTTCGCTGCCGGCACGGTTGCCACCGGGGCGGGCCCCGACGGAGCGGTCACGGCCGGGGACGGCACGGCCGGGACCGGCACCGGAGCCGGGCCGAGGTCCGCGGGCGCGGAGGACGACGGCGTCGGCGTCGGCGCGGCAGGCTGGAAGATCACGGTGAAGGCGTGGCCGACGTCCTCGCGGAAGTCCTGGCTGGACGCGGCCACGGCGCCGGCGCCCAGGCTCATGGCGCCAACCACGGCGCCGCTGATGAGGGCCAGCCGCCGCTTTCGGCCGCGACGGCGGTCCGCCAGGCTGCTCACGCCGGCCGGCAGGCTGCCTGCGCGGGAGGTTGTCGCGTCCGCTGCGGCAGGTGACCCTGCGGCGAGCAGCGCGGCGAGGTCGGCGCGGGGCGCCGGTGCCTGTTCCGGGACCAGTGCCTGGAGCTGCTCCAGGGTGCTGCGGAGCTCGGTGGCAGCTTCGAGGCCGGAGTCACGGAGCATCGCCTGGATGCTGCCATCCTGCTGGGGGTTGCGCGTGCCGGTCATGATGCTGCGTGGTCCTTTTCGGTTACAAGTTCGCGCAGGGCACTGAGCCCGCGCCGCTGAAGCTGTTTGATGGCACCCGGGGTCTTGCCCATGATGCCGGCCACCTGTGCGATGGAGAGGTCTGCGACGATCCGCAGGACCAGGACTTCCCGTTGCTCTTCGTTGAGCCGGGAGAGTGTGTGGGACAGTCCGCCCAGCGAACCGAGCGCCTCGTCCTCGGCCGAGGCGGAACGCCGGGCGTCGTTCAGGGGGTCGTACTCGGCCAGGTACGGCGTCCGCTCGGAACGCCGGTAGTGGTCAACCAGCCTGGCGTGGGCGACCGAGAAGATAAAGGTCCGCAAGCCGTTATGCCCGCCCGTGACGCCCGTCATTTTCGGCAGGACATCCACGAAAACGTCCTGGGTCAGGGCCTCGGCGTCGTCGACGCCCTTGGCCCGGAAGTAGCCAAGCACCGCGGGGGAAATTACGGTGTAGACCGCGCTGAATCCTGACGGATCGCCAGCCAAAGCTGCTGACAGTTCGTCATCGCTCAGCTGGTCTGCCACGCGGCGATCCTTCCGTTACTGCTGGGGGTGCGGCCCCCGATAGTCTAGCGGCCGCACCCCGTCACCTCCGCAAGGAGGCGTTTGGTGCTTACTTGTCGCGCTGGGGAAGCTCGACCGAAGGATCAGCCGGCACGGCCGGCGTGGCCGGGGTGCCCTTGGCGGCGGGAACAGCCGGAGTCGCGACGGTCACGCCTGCGTGGGCCTTTGCCTCGGCAGCGCCCTTGGCGTTGGCGGCACCGTCGACGGCTGCGCCGTCCTTGTCGGCGGAGACGGAGCCCTCAGCGGCACCCTCGGTACCCTCGACGTCGGCGTCGCCCTTGGCGGAAGCCGTCAACGTTCGGGGTAGCCGGACACGGCCGGGATGGCCGGAGTGGCGGGCAGTTCCGGGGTTGCCGGAACGGCGGGGACGGCGGGCGTAGCGTGGTTCACTTCAGCCTGCTGGGTGCCGGACATCTGGGCCGCGTTGGCCAGCCCGATTCCGGAGAAGCCTCCGACCGCGAGAATGGCGGCGCCGACAGCAATCTTGGTGGTCTTGCTAACACTCTTCATGAAAAACGAACATCCTTTGGTTTGTAGAAGGCCGGCCGGCGCCTGATGGGGGCAGGCGCCGGCCGGCACTTACATCTCGAAGTCCTGTCGGCACCTGATGGGGCAGGTGCCCGACGGATCCTTCTCGAAGTCCTGACGGCGCCTGATGGGGGCAGGCGCGCGACGGATCTTTCACTGACAAGGCCGGCCGGACCTGGTGGGGGGACCAGGGCTCCGGGCGGCGCTTACAAAGGCGTAATCGCCAGGAGGGTCCGAAAAGTTACGCGGCAGCCGGAATATTTTTTTCTATTTTTGGCGGCCCCGACGGGCCCCGACCTACCGCCTTTAACGACGACGGCGGCGGGCCACCCTTCCAGGTGACCCGCCGCCGTCGTCGTTGAACGTTGAACGTTTTAGTCGTTGATCAGGTCGTTGACCACGATCGTCTGGTCGCGGTCGGGACCGACGCCGATCGCGGAGAACCGGGTGCCGGAGAGCTTCTCGAGGGCCAGCACGTAGTTCCGGGCGTTCTCCGGCAGGTCGTCCAGGGTGCGGGCGCCGGTGATGTCCTCGGTCCAGCCTTCGAAGTACTCGAAGATCGGCTTGGCGTGGTGGAACTCGGTCTGGGTCATCGGCATCTCGTCGTGCCGGACGCCGTCGACGTCGTAGGCCACGCAGACCGGGATCTGTTCGATGCCGGTGAGGACGTCCAGTTTGGTGACGAAGTAGTCGGTGAAACCGTTCACCCGGGAGGCGTGGCGCGCCAGCACGGCGTCGTACCAGCCGCAGCGGCGCGGGCGGCCGGTGTTGACGCCGAACTCGCCGCCGGTCTTCTGCAGGTAGACGCCCATCTCATCGAACAGTTCGGTGGGGAACGGACCTGCGCCGACACGCGTGGTGTAGGCCTTGATGATGCCGATGGAGCGGGAGATCCGGGTGGGGCCGATACCCGAGCCCACGGAGGCGCCGCCGGCGGTCGGGTTGGAGGACGTCACGAACGGGTAGGTGCCGTGGTCGACGTCGAGGAACGTGGCCTGGCCGCCCTCCATGAGGACCACCTTGCCCTCGTCCAGCGCCTTGTTCAGCACGAAGGTGCTGTCGATGACCAGCGGGCGGAGGCGTTCGGCGAAGGACAGGAAGTAGTCCACAATCTCGTCCACCTCGATGTCCCGGCGGTTGTAGACCTTGACCAGCAGCTCGTTCTTCTGCCGCAGCGAACCCTCGACCTTTTGCCGCAGGATGGAGGCGTCAAAGACGTCCTGGACGCGGATGCCGAGGCGGGCCACCTTGTCCATGTAGGCCGGGCCGATGCCGCGGCCGGTGGTGCCGATCGCCCGGCTGCCCAGGAACCGCTCGGTGACCTTGTCCAGCACCTGGTGGTAGGGCGCCACGAGGTGGGCGTTGGCGGAGACGCGCAGCTTGGAGGTATCCGCGCCGCGGGCTTCGAGGCCGTCGATCTCCTGGAACAGGGCTTCGAGGTTCACCACGCAACCGTTGCCGATCACCGGGACCGCGTTGGGGCTCAGGATGCCGGCCGGAAGGAGCTTCAGCTCATACTTCTCACCGCCCACGACGACGGTGTGCCCGGCGTTGTTGCCGCCGTTGGGCTTGACGACATAGTCGACTCGGCCGCCGAGCAGGTCTGTGGCCTTACCTTTGCCTTCGTCGCCCCACTGGGCTCCGACGATCACGATTGCTGGCATGGGATCCTCCCCCATTCGTTCGGGCCGAAGTGCGTGTGATTCACCAGGTGGTCACCGCAGCTCAGCGCCGTTCATGAGAATGCCCCGAATCTACCGCTGTGCTCAGTACCCTAAGATCTGTGCCATCAACGCCAGAGTCCGGGGCTCTTACCACCCAAGTTTAGCCGAAATCGGTGGCCGGCACCGTTTTGGGCTCCCTGCGTGCGAGCGCGCGCGACACATAGCGGGCACGACTTGCGGGACGGGCCCGGGTGGAATTGAGTGGGAGTGACCATCCCGAGCGGCCGAGGGACCTGGACCGTTGACGCCGCAGCAACCCCGCCGGATACCGGCCCGCCTCCGTGCGGCCGCCGTGACCGGCCACGGTGCTACCGCCAGGACCGATGGAAGGAAACCGCACCATGTCCCAGAACACCGACCACATCCGCGTCACCCACGCCGGCTCGTTGCCCCGCACCCCGGAACTGATCGCCGCGAACGAGGCCAAGGAAGCCGACGGGATCACCCCCGAGTTCCTGGACCTGCTGGAGACCTCCGTGGTGGACGTCGTGCAGCGCCAGAAGGACCTGGGCATCGACATCCCGAACGACGGCGAGTACGGGCACACGATGTCCAGCTCGGTGGACTACGGCGCCTGGTGGAACTACTCCTTCTCCCGGCTCGGCGGGCTGGAACCGACCGAGGTGGACCGCTGGGCCGATTCCCAGGTCCACCGGTCCTCGCCGGGCCACATCGTCCTGACCTCCTTCCCGGACCGCCGCGACCGGCAGCAGTTCAACGACGCCTACAACGACCCCTCCTCCGGGATCCTGGCCCACCGCAAGGCCGTCACGCAGCCCAAGATCGCGGGGCCGCTGACGTACACCGGGCAGGCGCTCGTGGGCTCCGACATCGCCAACCTCAAGACCGGCCTGGCCGCGGCCGGCCTCACCGAGGGGTTCGTCGCCTCCCTCTCCCCCGGTTCCTGCGCCCGCGTCGCCAACGAGTACTACCGCAGCGACGAGGAACTCCTCTACGCCTGCGCCGATGCGATGCGCGAGGAATACAAGGCGATCATCGACGCCGGCCTGACGGTCCAGCTCGACGACCCGTCCCTGGCCGAGAGCTGGGACCAGATCAACCCCGAGCCGAGCCTCGAGGACTACCTGAAGTTCATCCAGCTCCGGGTCGAAGCCACCAACTGGGCGCTGCGCGACCTGCCGCAGGACCAGATCCGGCTGCACGTCTGCTGGGGCTCCTGGCACGGCCCGCACACCACGGACATTCCTTTCGCGGACATCATCGGCTCCGTCCTGCAGGTCAACGCCGGCGCGTACTCCTTCGAGGCAGCCAACGTGCGGCACGAACACGAGTGGCGGGTCTGGCAGGACACCAAGCTTCCCGAGGGGAAGTCGATCATCCCCGGCGTCGTCTCGCACGCCACCAACGTGGTGGAGCACCCGGACCTGGTCGCGGACCGGATCGTGCGCTTCGCGGAACTCGTGGGCCGCGAAAACGTGATCGCCTCCACCGACTGCGGCCTCGGCGGCCGCGTCCATCCGCAGATCGCCTACGCCAAGCTCGAGGCCTTGGGCGAGGGCGCCCGGCGCGCCAGCAAGCGGCTCTGGTAGGCGCCCGGGCCGGCCGGAGCAGTACCGGCCGGCCCGACTCGCCGGGCATTTCGCGGGGCTTGATAGACTGGTAATGACCGAACAGGAATCGGTCCACACCACATTTTCACACCACACCGGCCGCTGCGCGCCCTCCCTTTGGCGTGCCCGCAACCGGTCTGGCAGCTTTACCAATCCCGCAGGAGACCCAGCAATACATGACAGCCCTGGCCACTGAAAATTTCCGCGAACAGCTCCTGAGCCGCCGTTACGAAGCTAACGTCGCGCCCGTCAACGAACTGTGCGACGCACTGCAGACCGCCAAAGCTGGCACCACCGTCCCCTACGTGGATCCCGCCCACGACATCGACGAGTGCCGCATCATCAGCCTGTACTCCAACATCGGCACCGCGGATCCGTCCGGCTTCATCACCGCCGGCGACGAGGAAGCCGCCACCCGCATGCTCGGCATCCAGTGGAAGCTGGGCCTGCGCCCCGAATTCGTTATGCCGTGGAACGTCCACCCGTGGCACGTCGACGGCGAACCGAACGGCAAGTTCACCCCGGACCAGATCTCGGCCGGCCTCAAGCCGCTGCTGAAGTTCCTCGCCCTGGTCCCGCGCGCGTCCGTCATCGTGGCGCACGGCACCGAGGCCAACCGCCTGGCCAACCTGCTGCTCAAGACCGAGGTGCCGATGATCTGGCGCCGCGGCCTGAAGACGTACAAGGTCCGCTCGCTCAGCGGCCGCGCCTTCGCCGGCACCCCGGCCCGCCAGGAGCAGTACCTCGAGGAAATGCGCGTCGCCTACGCCGACGCCATGGCCCGCACCGGGCTGGCCAAGGCCTAGTCCGACCCGCCAGCAGTCAACGACGGCGGGCGCCCACCGAAAGGTGGGCGCCCGCCGTCGTCGTCTTAACCCGTCAGCCCTGGGCTTCGATGGCCGCCTTGGCGGTGGGGTCGGAGTCCTTGAGGAACTTCTCGATCCGCTCCGGCTCCTCGGCCTCGCCGATCGCCGCGGAGGCCCGGCCCAGCGAGTACAGGGCGCGCAGGAAGCCGCGGTTCGGTTCGTGCTCCCACGGGATCGGGCCGGCGCCGCGCCAGCCGTTGCGGCGCAGCGAGTCCAGGCCGCGGTGGTAGCCGACCCGGGCGTAGGCGTAGGAGTCGATGGTCCGGCCTTCCTCCCACGCTTCCTCGGCCAGCACGGCCCAGAGCAGCGAGGACGTCGGGTGCTTCTCCACCAGGTCCAGCGCCTCCTGGCCGCGCGTCCAGCCCCGCGTTGACCTCGGTCTCGGCAGGCAGGAGCGTGGGCTCGGGGCCCATCAGGTTCTTGCGGAACTCGTCCGACATGGCTAGAACGTCTTTCCGGTGGAGCCGAGCTGCTGGGCTGCCTCGACCACGCGGGCGGCCAGGCCGGCTTCGGCGGAGGCGCCCCAGACGCGGGGGTCGTACAGCTTCTTGTTGCCGACCTCGCCGTCGACCTTCAGCACGCCGTCGTAGTTGCGGAACATGTGGTCCGGCGACCGGGCGGGTGTAGGCGTACTGGGTGTCGGTGTCGATGTTCATCTTGATCACGCCGTAGGAGACGGCGTCCGCGATTTCCTGCTCCGAGGAGCCGGAGCCGCCGTGGAAGACGAGGTCGAACGGGCTGGTCCTTGCCGATCTTCGCGCCGACCTGCTCCTGGATGTCCTTGAGGATCTCCGGGCGCAGCTTGACGCCGCCGGGCTTGTACACACCGTGCACGTTGCCGAAGGTCAGGGCCGTGATGTAGCGGCCGTTCTCGCCGGAGCCGAGGGCGTCGATGGTGGCGAGGGCGTCCTCGACCGTGGTGTAGAGCTTGTCGTTGATGGCGTTCTCGACGCCGTCTTCCTCGCCGCCGACGGTGCCGATCTCGACCTCGAGGATCATCTTGGCGGCGGCGGTGCGCGCCAGCAGCTCGCGGGCGATCCGGAGGTTCTCCTGCAGGGTCTCGGCCGAGCCGTCCCACATGTGCGAGTTGAAGAGCGGGTTGCGGCCGGCCTTGACCTCGGCCTCGGAGGCTGCGAGCAGCGGCAGGACGAAGCCGTCCAGCTTGTCCTTGGGGCAGTGGTCGGTGTGCAGGGCGATGTTGACGCCGTAGTTCTTGGCGACTTCGCGGGCGAACGCGGCGAAGCCCAGCGAGCCGGCCACCATGTCCTTGGTGGAGGCGCCGGACCAGTAGGCCGCGCCGCCGGTGGAGACCTGGACGATGCCGTCGGACTCGGCCTCGGCGAAGCCGCGCAGGGCCGCGTTCAGGGTCTGGGAGGAGGTGACGTTGACGGCCGGGAATGCGAAGCCGCCCGTCTTTGCGCGGTCGATCATCTCGGAGTAGATCTCTGGGGTTGCAATGGGCATGCTGACTCCTCGTCGAAAGCAGTGGTTGCTACATGGCTATCTACATCCTAGCCACGTGTGCCCCGGAGCCGAATACGTGAAGCCGGGCCCGGGAAATGTTCCCGGACCCGGCTCAGAGGCATCCTTAGCAGTGTCCTGGCGCCCGTCGGGGGTGCGCCGTTGGGCGGCTACCCTCCGGCGATACTCATCGCGAACCGGACGTTCATGCTGCCCACGCCGGTCACGTCGTCATAGCCTGGCGCGGTCGCCAGCGACGTGTCGTGGTCCGTCCCGACAGGTAGCTGTCGCCACTGATCGGGCTGGAAAAGACCACGGCCCGGGCGGTTGACTGCGGGCACCACGTCCCGCACGCCGGAGCTGCCGGTCTTCGCCGCCGCGTAGATGGCCGGGTTGCGAAGCCGACGGTCTCCCGGTGGCAGCCTGCGCGATTGCCATCTGCGCAGCCGTCAGCGGGCAGGCCAGCGAGGTTCCGCCGTATCCCGTCGTCTCATACGCCCCGGTCTTGAGGACGTGGTCATTGGTGATGGGGCTGATGCCCACCTGGTAGCCGGTATAGGGATCGGCCAGCGAGGCGACGTCCGGTGAGACCCGGTAGCCGTTGGCCAGCCCGGCCGGGACCGTGCCCTGCTGGTAGCCGGGCTGGGGGAACTGCGCACTGGTTCCCCCGCCGGCGCCGAAGCGGAACACACCCGGCAGTTCACCGGCGTAGCTGAGGCTGCCGTCGGAGTTCGGGACGATCCTGTTGCGGGTGGTTCCCCAGCCCGTTTCGAACAGGTAGCCGTTGTCCTTGCCGACCGCCAGGGACGTTCCGCCGACCGCCGTGACGAACGGCGAGCTGGCCGGGAAGTCCGGTGACGCGTAGCCCAGGCTCGCCTTCTCGTCGCCGTTGTCACCGCTGGAGAAGTAGAGCCCGACGCCTTCGCCTGCAGCCTGGAAGGTGGAGGTTCTGCATGCCCAGCAGCGCGTTTGGGGAGACCGCCTCGCCCACGTAGCCGTAGCTGTTGCTGACGATGGTGCTGAGCTTCTGATCCAGGATGGTGGACATCGCCACGTCGATACCGGCGCCGCAGTTGTTCCCTCCGACGTAGAGGATATTCGCGGCCGGGGCGAGCCCGTGGACGGCCTCGACGTCGAGCGTCTGCTCGCCCTGCCAGCCGCTGGGCTGTCCGCACAGGGCCTGGTCCATGAACAACCGGGAGTCCGGCACGATTTGCTGGTACTGCCCGGCCTTGAGGGTCGGCAGGCCGTTCTTCTGCGAGTACGTGTTCGCATCCGATTCGATGCTTGGCGAAGCGTAGGCGTCGATGATCGCCACCGTCTGGCCCGCACCGGCCTCCGACGGGGATGTTACCCCGTAGGCGCCCTGCAGCTGGGCCGGGGTGTAGCCGCAGATGGCGGTACCGTAGCTCGTCGAGCCGTACGCCAACGGGACGGTGGCCTTGTTCTGCTCCCAGTAGTTCGAGCACGGCGCGTCAACCGGTGCAGGCGCCGACCGGTTTCCCGGAAGTCTGGGCCTGTCCCGATGCCTCGGGGGTTGCCAGCGAGGGGCGGGTCAGCAGCCGTCCCTGGTCGATGGAGATTCCCAGGACCTTGGCGGAGAGGTCAGCGGGCAGGGAGGGCGCGGTGGACGGGCCGATCAGGTTCTGGCCCTGGAAGGTATAGGTCTGCTCGGTGGTGCTGAAGGCGGCGTTGATCTGGGCGACGGTGCCGCGGAAGACCACGTAGAGGCCGCTCGCGGGGACCGACGTGACCACCATGCCCTGCGCCTTCAGGTAGTCAACCGAGCGCAGTGACGTCGGCCTTGGCCGGGCCGTAGTTGGCGATCCAGTCCGGGGCCGAAAGGTACTGCTGGTACTGCGGGTTCCCCGGCGTGGACACGGCCGTGGCGAACGCCTTGGCCGCTCCGGCGTCGGGCAGGTTCAGGAATACGATCTCCCCCTCGACCGTCGTGTTGCTCAGCGGGGTGCCGGTCTTGGCGCGGGAGCCGGCCCAGGGCGGCACGAGCCCGGAGAGTTGTTCGACGGCGGGGGCGTCGGCGGGGCGGCCACCGCTCCCGTGGCGGTGAGGCCGATGGCAAAGGCAAGCGATGTTCCAAGCGCCAGGAGCCGGGTGGCGCGCCGGGAGTGCGAAGTTGAGACCTTCTTCATGAGATGTCTTCCCCTAGGCGGGCGCCCTTTGCGCCCACACACGCCAGAGCCTAAACGTCAAAAACCGATCTGACTATAGGTGCCTCAGGAAACTATCTGGCCGAACACGTGCCGGCGGATCCAGGCGTGCATCGCGATCGCGGCGGCGGAGGCGGCGTTGATCGAGCGGGTGGAGCCGAACTGCTCGATCGACGAGCGTCGCGACGGCGGCCTCGTGGACCTCCGGCGTCAGGCCCGGGCCCTCCTGGCCGAACACCAGCACGCAGTCCCGGGGCAGTTCGTAGGTCTCCAGCGGGACGGAATCGGGGAAGATGTCGATCCCGATAATGGCCAGGCCCTCGCCCTGCGCCCAGCTCACGAAGTCCTCGACCGTGGGGTGGTGGCGGACGTGCTGGTACCGGTCGGTGACCATGGCTCCGCGGCGGTTCCACCGGCGTCGTCCGATGATGTGGACTTCCTTGGCCAGGAACGCGTTGGCGGTGCGCACGACGGTGCCGATGTTCATGTCGTGCTGCCAGTTCTCGATCGCGACGTGGAAGTTGTGGCGGCGCGAATCCAGGTTCGGCGACGATCGCCTCGTGCTTCCAGTAGCGGTACTTGTCCACCACATTGCGGCGGTCTCCGTCCGCCAAGCAGGTCCGGGTCCCAGTGCTCGCCCTGCGGAAGCTCGCCTTCCAGGGGCCGACGCCGACCTCCGCCCTGGGCTCCGTCTCGCCGTCCGGCGCGGCCCCGGTGGCGGCGGTGGGTTCGCGGGGAGTCTCGGGTTCAGTCACGACTCAACAGTAGACTGGGTCCTGTTGCGGCACACTATCGGCGGAGGGCACCATGGCGGATCAGCACGAAGACCACGGCACGGACCGGCGTTCAGACCCTGACGACGTGCGGTCCACGTCCTCGGTGTACCGCAGCGGCCAGGAGATCGAGTGCTGGCTGACGGACATGGACGGCGTGCTGGTCCACGAAAACCAGCCGATCCCGGGCGCCTCGGAACTCATCCAGCGCTGGGTGGACACGTCCAAGCGGCTTCCTGGTCCTCACCAACAACTCCATCTTCACGCCCCGCGACCTCGCCGCGCGGCTGAAGAGCTCCGGCCTGGAAATCCCGGAGGAGAACATCTGGACCTCGGCCCTGGCCACGGCCCAGTTCCTCAAGGACCAGGTCCGCGGCTCCGAATCCGGGAACCGCGCCTACACCATCGGCGAGGCCGGACTCACGACGGCGCTGCACGAGGCGGGCTTCATCCTCACCGACCAGGACCCGGACTTCGTGGTGCTCGGCGAAACCCGCACCTACTCCTTCGAGGCCATCACCATGGCCATCCGCCTGATCCTGGCCGGCGCGCGCTTCATCGCCACCAACCCGGACGCCACCGGCCCGTCCAAGGACGGGCCGATGCCCGCCACCGGCGCGATCGCGGCGCTGATCACCAAGGCGACCGGCCGGGAACCCTACATTGTGGGCAAGCCGAACCCGATGATGTTCCGCTCGGCGATGAACCAGATCGATGCCCATTCGGAGACCACCGCCATGATCGGTGACCGGATGGACACCGACATCATCGCCGGCATGGAAGCCGGACTGCACACGGTGCTGGTGCTCAGCGGCATCACGCACAAGGACGACATCGCGGCCTACCCGTTCCGGCCCAACCAGGTGCTGAACTCGGTCGCGGACCTCAAGAACCAGATCTGAGGCGCACGCCCGCCGGCGCAGGCACCGGCTCAGAAGGCGGTCTTCTTGCCCCCGCCGGACGGCAGCGGAAGGAACTCGTCCTGGAGCTCCTCGACGAGCGGCCGGTAGACTGAACGGGATTCCACTGCGGGCTGGCGTGGGCCGGCCGCGCGCCGTCGGTCTGCAGCGAGTCGGAGACCATGTTCGCCGTGAAACGTCAGCGTCCAGGTCTCCCGGGCCGTCTCGTAGCTCACGGTCTGTCCCTGGGGTTGCCGATGAAGGCCATCTTGGCGTCCCCCAGCTTGCCGACGAACCGGTCAGGTCGAAATGGTAGATGTAGGCCGATTCGGTCTGGATCAGCACGCTGGACGGGGCGATCGGGGAGAGCTGCTCCAGGGTCTGGTCCACGATCTGGCGCCAGGCTGCGTTCGTGCTTGTGCAGCACCCGCTCGCCGAGTTCGTAGCCGCCGCGCAGCACGGTGGGAAACCGGAACCCGCTCTCGTAGAGGACCACCACGCCTTCGAACCAGCTCTGGTCCAGGACGTCGTACTGGCTGTAGGGGCTGGAGTCCAGCAGGATGAATTCCACTTCGACGCCGTGCAGCTCGCGCAGCCGGGCGGCGACCTGGGTCGCCACCATGCCGCCGAAGCTGTGGCCGTAGAAGTAGAGCGGTGGTCAGTCTGGTTCGCGCGGACGTGTTCGATGACGGCGATCACGATCTTGTCGATGTCCAGGCCCACGTTGGAATAGCCGACGGCGGCCAGCTGGCCGCGCTGGTTCAGCGCACCGCGCAGCGAGTTGAGGATCCACTGCGCTTCCTCCCAGCTGGTCTTGTAGCCCGGGAAAGAGGATCCAGCTGGCGTGCGGGAAGTAGCTCTCCGCGAAGTCGTCGGGCGACGGTGAGGATCTTGTTGACGCGGCGCTCGTCCTGGACGTGCCGGGTGAACAGCATGTCGGCGGCCAGCAGCGAGGCGGCGCCGGTGCCGATCAGGAAGTTGCGCCGCGAAAACCGTTCAAGCTCGGCGGCATGCTGGAGGAGGCGGGCCTCGGCTGTTCCGGGGCCGCGCCCGGCGTTGGCTCCTGGTCTCACGCGGCACACCTCTACCGTAGCCACAGCGGAGCCGGAGCATGAACCCGCGGAGTGGACCCAGCTCGCAGGCGGCCGCTGCCGGGCCAGGCTCGCGGCCGGGTTCCCGGGCGGCTCGCGGCCGACTTCCCGCCGGGCGAGTTCCAGGCTGATGTCGTCGTACCGGGCCAGGAGTTCCGAGGGCGCACCGGTGGCCGGGTCGTCGAGCTTGCCGAAGACGCAGTCGCTGGCAGCCAGCAGTTCGTCGTCGGAGTAGCGGGCCAGCGGCCGGGTTCCGGAAGGGTCGATGGAGGCCGTGAAGTCCCCGGAGAGGTCCAGCGGCTGGAACACCTTTCCGCAAGTCGTTGCCGAGCATCTGCAGCTCCAGCGAAACCCCGGCCGCGACGGTGATGGGCCCGGCTACATCGAACTGGCCGGCCCCGCCGTCAATGGCGTTGAGGTCGTTGCGCAGGCCCGCCAGGGCGGCTGATTCCACGAAGGCGGCGTGGGCGAGGTCCACGCGGATGTGGGAGCTGATGCCCATGCGGCGGATGCGCTGGATCAGCTGCATCAGGGCCGGGCGGGAAGTTCCTGGCTGAGGCTCCCCCGGACGTCGATCCGGATGACATCTGATGCGACGTCGAGCTTGACCTGGGCGTTAAGAGAGTGGTCCATAGGTACTCCAAAGAAAGGTGTCTATGGCCGACGGCTCAACCTCACTCAGCGTAACGGCAGGATGCGGTGGGCACAAGTCCCCTCGGATTATCCGGCGGCCTGCCGCCCCGGTTCCTGGAAGTGGGTCCGGGTACGCCGAGCCGCCAACCGACTCCACCAGCGAGGTGGCGATGTCGCGCAGCTTGACGTTGCCGTTGCTCGACGCGTCCGTGAGGATCTGGACCGCCGTCTCCTGGCTGCAGCGGTTCTGGGCCATCACGATCCCGATGGCCATGTCGATGACGGTGCGGGATTCCAGCGTGGCCCGGAGGTTGGTGGCGCTGTCCGTGTGCAGCGAAAACCGGACGGCCAGGCGCAGCGCCTGGGAAATCTTCGCGGGTGTAGCCACGTGCCCGGGCCGCGACGTCGCCGTCGAACTTGTGCGGCACATCCGAGTAGAGGTTCAGGGCGGCCTGGGCCTCGCCCTGCAGGTGGAACGGCACGGAGAGCACCGAACGCAGCCCGTGCGAGGCGACGGCGGTGGCGTAGTCCGGGCCCCAGCGGTCCTCGTCGAACAGGTCCGGGACGTAGACCTCCCGCTCCTCCTGCGCCGCCGTCAGGCACGGTCCCTGGGACAGCCGGTACTGGATCTCGTCCACCTCCCGGGCCGAATCGCTGCTCCAGCCGATGGTCGCGGCCTTGCGGTCCCGCAGCAGGGTGATGCCGCACAGCGCGTCGTCGCCCGTCGCCCGCCACCTGGTGCGCGGAGAAACGCGCGAGTTCGTTGAGGAAGTCCTCGAAATCGGCGCTGTCCAGGATGAGGTTCTGGATCTGGTCGACGGTGCTGACGGTGTCGGACTCGGGGATTCTGGGACGGGAGCATGGCGCGTTCTCCAACTCCGGGTACGGATGTTCCAACGGGGGTATTAAAAAATGATAAGTCACCGCCCCATGCACCGTCCACACGCGTGCCGCCGCGGAGAACTCCCTAGCTCAGGCCCAGTTCGTCCTTGCCGAAGGCGAACAGGTAGGGAACGCCGGCTTCGGCTTCGATCTTTTCCTTGGCCCCGGTGTCGCGGTCCACGATCACGGCGACGGCCACGACGTTGCCGCCGGCCTTGCGGACACCCTCGACGGCGGTCAGCGCGGACCCGCCGGTGGTGGACGTGTCCTCCAGCACCAGGACGTTGCGGCCCTCCACGGAGGGGCCCTCGACCTGGCGGCCCATGCCGTAGGACTTCTGGGCCTTGCGGACCACGAAGGCGTCCACGGGACGGCCGGCGTCGACGGCGGCGTGCATCACGGCGGTGCCCACCGGGTCGGCGCCCATGGTGAGTCCGCCGGCGCACTCAAAGTCGATCCCGGCGTCGTCCATCAGCGACAGCATGACCTGGCCCACCAGCTTGGAGGCCTCATGGTGCAGCGTGATCCGGCGCAGGTCGATGTAGTAGTCGGCCTCGGCGCCGCTGGAGAGGATGACCTTGCCGCGGACAACGGCCAGCTCCTTGATCAGTTCCAGCAGGCGGGCACGGGCGGCAGCGGCGTCAGCTGCAGGGGCACTGGTGGCAGTCATGGGACCCAGTTTAGTGGCAGGCCGGGAGCCGGACTCCCAGCCGGGCGCAGATGTCGGGCCGGCAGCCGGGAGGCCGCGCGGACTTTCGACTCTAGGCAGCCGTGCCCCGGGGCAGGAGTCCGATGTGAACCATGACGGCAGGAACGGAATCTTCCACCCGCTGGCCGGCGATCCCCAAGGACGTCGGCAGCTTCCGGGTCCGGCCCAACCTGGTGGATTATGACGCGAGCTGCGCCGCGTTCTCGTGGGACGAGGCCCGCCACGAACTGTCCGGGCTGCCCGGCGGCCGCGGGCTCAACATCGCCTACGAGGCGGTGGACCGGCATGCCGCCGGCGGCCACGGCGGACACGAGGCGCTGCGGTTCGTCCGGGCCGACGGCAGCAGCCATTCCCTGAGCTACGCGGAACTCGCCGAGCAGACGCAACCGGTTCGCCGCGCGTGCTGCGCGGCCTCGGCATCGGGCGCGGCGAGCGCGTCTTCTCGCTCACCGGCCGCAGCCCGGCGCTCTACGTCGCCGTGCTGGGCACCCTCAAGAACGCCAGCGTGTTCTGCCCGCTGTTCTCCGCCTTCGGCCCCGAACCCGTCCGGCAGCGGCTGCAGCTCGGGATCCGGCCGGGCGCTCGTCACCACCCGGGCGCTCTACCGCAGGAAGATCGCCCAGCTCCGCGACTCGCTCCCGGAGCTCCGGCACGTCCTGCTGATCGACGCCGACGGCGACCCGGAGCCGGGCACCCCGACCTGGCCGCGCTGATGCGGGCGGCGCCGGCGGACCGTGAGATCGCGGCGACCCAGCGCCGAGGACATGGCCCTGCTGCACTTCACCGTCCGGCACCACCGGCACGCCCAAGGGCGCCGTCCACGTGCACGACGCCGTCACCGCCCACTACGCGACCGGCACCTTCGCCCTGGACCTGCACCCGGACGACATCTACTGGTGCACGGCCGACCCCGGCTGGGTCACCGGCACGTCCTACGGCGTGATCGCGCCGCTGACCCACGGCGTGACGACCATCGTGGACGAGGAGGAGATGGACGCGGACCGCTGGTACCGGATCCTCGCCGAGCAGCACGTCACCGTCTGGTACACCGCCCCCACCGCGCTGCGGCATGCTGATGAAGGCCGGCGACGGACGCGCCGACGGGGCACGACCTGTCCGCCCTGCGCTTCGTGGCCAGCGTCGGCGAGCCGCTCAACCCGGAGGTCGTGGTCTGGGGCCAGGAGGCCTTCGGCCAGCCCGTCCACGACAACTGGTGGCAGACCGAAACCGGCGGCATCATGATCTCCAACTACGCCGCCATGGAGATCCGGCCCGGCTCGATGGGCCGGCCGCTGCCCGGCATCGACGCCGCGCATCGTGGCCGGGACGACGGCAAGCCGTGGTCCGGGACGGCGAGGCGTGCTGGTGACCGAGCCGGACGCGATGGGCGAACTGGCGCTGCGGCCGGGCTGGCCCTCGATGTTCCGCGGCTACCTGCACGAGGAGGAGCGCTACCGCCGCTGCTTCGCCGGCGGCTGGTACCTCACCGGCGACCTCGCCGCAGCGCGACGCCGACGGCTACTTCTGGTTCGTCGGCCGCGGCGACGACGTGATCAAGTCCTCCGGCCACCTGATCGGCCCGTTCGAGGTGGAGAGCTCCCTGATGGAGCACGACGCCGTGGCCGAGGCCGGCGTGATCGGCGTCCCCGACCCCGTGGCCGGCGAGGTCGTCAAGGCCTTCGTGGAGCTGCAGCCCGGCTGTCGAGCCGTCCGACGAGCTCCGCTGGAGCATCATCGGCTTCGCCCGCAAGCGGCTCGGCGCCGCCGTGGCGCCCCGGCTGCTGGACTTCACCGACGGCGCTGCCCAAGACCCGCAGCGGCAAGATCCTCCGCCGCCTGCTCAAGGCCCGCGAGCTCGGCCTGCCCGAGGGCGACACGTCGACCATCGAGACACGGCCGGCGACGGCACCCCGGATGCGCCGAGCGGACCGGACACACCGAGCAGCAGGCCGCTGGCGCGAGCCGCGGACCCCGGCACGGCCGGCACCTGCTGCCGCAGATGCTGCGCGTCCGGCGGCTCGAGGAGAAGTGCGTCGAGCTGTACAGCGCCGCCAAGATCCGCGGCTTCCTGCACGTGTACATCGGCGAGGAGGCGGTCGCGGCCGGCGTCATGGAGGCGCTGGCGCCGGAGGACGCCGTCGTCGCCACCTACCGGGAGCACGGCCATGCGCTGCTGCGCGGCGTGTCCGCCGGGCGCGATCCTGGCCGAGATGTACGGCTACGTCGGAGGGCTGCTGCCGGGGCCGCGGCGGCTCCATGCACCTCTTCGACGCCGCCACGCGCTTCTACGGCGGCAACGCGATCGTCGCCGGCGGGCTGCCGCTCGCCGTCGGGCTGGCGCTCGCGGACAAGATGTCCGGCCGCTCCCGCGTCACCGTGCTGCTTCTTCGGCGAGGGCGCCGTCGCCGAGGGCGAGTTCCACGAGAGCCTCAACCTCGCCGCGCTCTGGCAGCTGCCCGTGCTGTTCTGCTGCGAAAACAACCTCTACGCCATGGGCACCGCGCTGGGCCGCTCCGAGTCCCAGACCGACATCGCGCTCAAGGCCGCCGGCTACGAGATCGCGGCCTGGGCCGTGGACGGCATGGACGTGCTCGCCGTCGAGGATGCCGCCCGCCGCGCCGTCGAGGCAGTGCGCGCCGGCGGCGGGCCGCACTTCCTGGAACTGCGCACCTACCGTTTCCGGGCCCACTCGATGTTCGACCCGGAACGGTACCGCGACAAGGCCGAAGTGGCCCGCTGGCTCGAACGCGACCCCATCACCTTGCTGCGCGCCTCGATGGAGGCCGCCGGCCAGCTCTCCGCCCAGGAGTGGGACCAGCTGCAGGCGGACGCCGACGCGGAGGTCACCGCCGCCGTCGAGTTCGCCGAAGCCGGGACGCTCGAACCGGTGGAGGACCTGACCCGCTTCGTCTACAGCGAGCGCGGCGGCGGCCGCGGAGACCGGCAGCGGGCACGGGCCATGAAATCCAGCTACCGCGAGGCGCTCCGGGCCGGGATCCGCGACGCGCATGCTCCGCGACGAACGGGTCTTCCTGATGGGCGAGGACGTGGGCGCCTACGGCGGGTCCTTCGCCGTGAGCCTGGGCCTGCTGGAGGAGTTCGGCCCGGACCGCATCCGCGACACTCCGCTGTCCGAGTCCGGCTTCGTCGGCGCCGGCATCGGGGCGGCCCTGGCCGGCATGCGCCCCATCGTGGAGATCATGACCGTCAACTTCAGCCTGCTGGCCCTGGACCAGATCGTGAACAACGCGGCCACGCCTGCTGCACATGTCCGGCGGCCAGTTCAACGTGCCGCTCGTGATCCGGATGACCACGGGCGCCGGCCGCCAGCTCGGCGCCCAGCACTCGCACAGCCTGGAGGGCTGGTACGCGCACATCCCCGGCCTGCGCATCCTCGCCCCCGCCACCCTGGCCGACGCCCGCGGGCATGCTGTGGACCGCGCTGCAGGACCCGGATCCGGTGCTGATCTTCGAACACGGCTCGCTCTACAACGTCGACCGGCGAGCTCGACGACGACGCCGGCGCCGTGGACATCGACACGCGCCGCGGTCCGGCGCCCCGGCGCCGACATCACGCTGATCACCTACGGCGGGACGCCTCCCGCCGTGCTCGACGCCGCCGAGCAGCTCGCCGGCCGAGGGCATCGACGCCGAGGTGCTGGACCTGCGCACGCTCCGGCCGCTCGACGAGGCCGCCATCCTCGCCTCCGTCGCGCAGGACCCACCGCGCCGTGGTGGTGGACGAGGGCTGGCGCAGCGGCAGCATCTCCGCCGAAATCAGCGCCCGGATCACCGAGAACGCGTTCTACGACCTGGATGCCCCGGTCGGCCGGGTCTGCAGCGCCGAAGTGCCGATCCCCTACGCCAAGCACCTGGAACTGGCGGCGCCTGCCGTCGGTGGAGCAGGATCGCGCGCGGCGGCGCGCGAGCGGTCAGCGCCGGTGGCTGAGTTCCTGATGCCCTCGCTCGGGGCCGACATGGAGCACGGCAAGATCGTCGAATGGCTGGTCAAGCCCGGCGACTACGTCCGCCGCGGCGACCTCGTGGCCGTGGTCGACACGGACAAGACCGTGATGGACGTCGAGTCCTTCCAGGAGGGAGTGGTCGCCGAACTGCTCGTGGACATCGGCGAGACCGTGCCGATCGGGACCCCGCTGGCCCGGATCCCAGACCCCGGCCGAGGTGGGCCCCGGGCCATGAGGCGCCGCCCCGGCCCGTGCCGGGCCCGGCATCCGGCGGGCAGGGGCGCGCGGAGGCGTCCCCCGGGGGCCGCCCCGGCCGAGGCGCCCCGACAGAGCTCCCCCGATCGCGCCGCCGGTGCGGCATCTGGCGCACCGGCTGGGCGTCGACACCGGACGATCCACGGCACCGGCAAGGGCGGCGCCATCACGCGGGCCGACGTGGAGCACGCGGTGGCCGCCCGGCCGGATCGGGAGTCAACCTGTCGCTGGTGCACGGGACGGGTCCAGACGGGCGCATCGTCCGGCGCGACGTGGAGGAGGCTGCGAAGAGGGCTCCGCAGGCAGAGCTGGGGGCTCAGCCGGCGCCCGCGGTGACACCCGCTGCCGCGCCGCCGCGCTCGCGGCCTGCACGGCCGGCCAGCCGGCGGACTCGCGTTCCCACTACGGGCCAGCGTCGTCGACGTGCCCCTCAGCCGGATGCGCCAGACCATCGCCCGCCGCATGGCCCAGTCCAAGCGCGAGGCGCCGCACTACTACCTGACCCTCGAGATAGATATGACCGAGGCGGTGAGGATGCGCGCCCAGATCAACGAGGGCCTCGGCGATGGCGGCCGCGTCAGCATCAACGACCTCA
>CAVOQF010000013.1:0-54451 GCA_963698285.1 uncultured Actinomycetota bacterium
TGCGTCCCGAGCGGGACACCCGCCGGCCCACCGGCGTCCGTCTGACCGACCCAAGCGTCCGCTGACGGCTGAAAAGCGGCGTCGAAAGCCCTGGAATCCCGGAATTTTTCCCAAAAAACGGCGAAAACACGCGGAATTTGCCACCTCGGCGGCGGCAAGCTGGTAAGTTTTCGAAGAGTGGCTTGCACGCATGCCGCGTGCAGGCTTCAGAAATTAGAACCGTCCAGGAGGACATAAATGGCTAAGAACCGTAGTGAACTTGTTGCAGAGGTAGCTGGCAAGGCCGGCACCAGCCAGGCAGCCGTCAACTCCGTGCTCGATGCACTGTTCGAGGTTTTCGAGACCTCTGTCGCCGCGGGCGAAAAGATCACCATCCCGGGCTGGCTCGCCGTCGAGCGCACCGACCGTGCAGCCCGTACCGGCCGCAACCCGCAGACCGGCGAGACCATCCAGATCGCCGCTGGCCACAGCGTCAAGCTGACCGCCGGCTCCAAGCTGAAGGCTGCAGTCGCCAAGAAGAAGTAGTCTTCTTCGAACGCTTGAAAGGAGCGGCAACCCCACGGGTTGCCGCTCCTTTTGCGTTAACCGCCGCCGGACGGATTCGGTGCGCGGGCAGGGGGTAGCGGACAATGGAGTTGTGCCTTCCGCAGCAAAACCCCGAACCCCAGCAGCGCCCGCCCCGAGCGGGGGAGTGCCTGGCCACGGTGCCGGAGCGCCGGGAATCTCCCGCCCCTGGCAGCTGGCCGGCCTGGCCGCCCTGTTCCTGGGCCTGGTGGCTGCAATGCTCTTCTCCGGGGCAGCCGGAGCGCGCGCGGTGTCGGATCCCGGGGCGCTGGTGCGCTGGGGGCTCCCCGTCAGCAAGGCCCTCCACAACGTCTCCATCGCCACGGTGATCGGCGGCCTTATTTTCGCCGTCGGCATCCTGCCCCGGAACCTCTCGGGCCGCCAGTCCAAGGACAACGACGCCCCCGAGCATCCCGCGTTCACCCGCGCGCTGGCCATCGCCGCCGCCGCGGGGGTCGCCTGGACCCTTTCCGCTGTCGCCGTGCTGGTCCTGAGCTACTCCGACATCGCCGGCCAGGCGGTTTCCGGGGACCCGGAATTCACCAAGTCCCTCGTCTACTTCATGACCGACATCGACACCGGCAGGGCCTGGCTGGCGGTCGTCATCATCGCCGCCGTCGTCAGCACCGCTCTGTTCGGGATCCGTTCGCGCGGAGCGCTGGCACTTACCCTGGTCCTCGCGATGGCTGGACTGGCCCCGGCGGCGCTGATCGGCCACTCGGCCAGTTCAAACGACCATGAGGGCGCCATCAACTCGCTGGGCCTTCACCTCGTCGGCGTCTCTGCGTGGCTGGGCGGCATCATTGTCCTGGCCCTGCTGTCCGGAATCCTGGCCGCCGCGTCCGGACGGGGAGCCGCGGGCAAGACCGACATCACCGAGCCGACCCTCAGCCGCTTCTCCGCCCTGGCCGGCTTCGCCTTCGCGCTGGTGTTCGCCTCGGGCGTGATCAACGCGAGCATCAGGGTCTCCAGCTGGGCGGATCTCTTCGGGTCGGCGTACGGACAGCTCATCGTGGCCAAGGCGGCCGCCACGCTGCTCCTCGGCGGCGTCGGCCTCATGCACCGGCGGTGGGTCATCCCGCAGCTGGGCGCCCAGGGCTCCGGCCTGTCCGCCCGCCGGGTGCTGTGGCAACTGGTGATCGTGGAGCTGCTGGTGATGGGCGCGACGTCGGGAATCGCCGTCGCGCTTGGCCGCTCCGCGCCGCCGGAACCCACCGCCTTGGCCCCGGACGCGACGCCGGCCTTTATCCTGTCCGGCTACGAGCTGCCTCCGGAACTGACCCCGCAGCGCTGGCTCACGGAGTGGCGGTTCGACTGGCTCTGGGTCGCCGTCGCCGTCTTTGGCCTGGTCTCGTACGTCCTCGGGATCCGCAAGGTCCGCCGGCGCGGCGACTCCTGGTCCTGGTTCCGGGCAGTCAACTGGGTGATCGGCCTGGCGGTCCTCACCTATGTGACGTCCGGCCCGCCGGCGGTCTACGGCCGGGTGCTGTTCTCAGCGCACATGGTCGACCACATGGCCCTGACCATGGTGGCGCCGATCTTCCTGGTTCTCGGTGCTCCGGTCACGCTCGCGCTGCGTGCCCTGGCCGCCCGGCGGGACAGCTCCCGCGGGCCGCGGGAATGGCTGCTGGTCTTTGTGCACTCGAAGTTCTCCCAGCTGGTGACGCACCCGCTGTTCGCTGCGGCGAACTTTGCCGGCTCGATTGTGTTGTTCTACTACTCGGACGCCTTTGGCTACGCCATGCGCGACCATGTGGGCCACGAACTGATGAACCTGCATTTCGCCCTGACCGGCTACATCTTTGTGCTGACCATGATCGGCACCGACCCCCTGCCGCGGCGGGCGCCGTACCCGATGCGGCTGCTGCTGTTGCTGGCCACCATGGGTTTCCACGCCTTCTTCGGCGTCGCGATCATGGGCGGCACCGGCCTGCTGGCCGCGGACTACTTCGGGAACCTGGGCCGCTCCTGGGGTCCCTCGGCGCTGCTCGACCAACAGATGGGCGGCGCGGTCGCCTGGGGGATCGGCGAAGTGCCGACCCTGCTGGTGGCGATCGGCGTCGCGGTCATGTGGTCCCGGTCCGATGCGCGGGAGTCCAAGCGCACCGACCGTGCGGCGGACAGGAATAATGACGCCGATCTCACCGCTTACAACGATATGTTTGCCAAGCTCGCCGAACGTGATGCGAAGCTGGCCGACCGCAATTCAAAGCTGGAAGGACGCTGATGAGCGAAACCGTACGCACCCACCTCCGGGTCCGGGCCTCCGAACTCGTAGGCCGCGGCTGGCTGAACACCGGCGGCAAGTCACTGGACCTCGAGTCCCTGCGCGGCAAGATCGTGCTGCTGGATTTCTGGACGTTCTGCTGCATCAACTGCCTGCATGTCCTGGACGAACTCCGCCCGCTCGAGCAGCAGTACTCGGACGTCCTGGTGACTGTCGGGGTGCACTCGCCCAAGTTCGAACACGAAGCGGATCCGGTGGCCCTGGCCGCCGCTGTGGAGCGCTACGAAATCCACCACCCGGTCCTGGACGACCCGGAGCTGGACACCTGGAAGGCCTACACGGCCCGCGCCTGGCCCACCCTGGTGGTCATCGACCCCGAGGGGTACATCGTGGCCCATCTTTCCGGCGAGGGCCACGCGGACGGCCTGGCCGTGCTGATCCCGGAACTCATCGCCGAGCATGAGGCAAAGGGCACCCTGCACCGCGGCGACGGCCCCTACGTGGCGCCGGAGCCCACGTCGGGCACCCTGCGGTTCCCGGGCAAGGCCCTCTACCTCCCGGCCGGCCGCGGCGGTTCCGCCGCTGCGGGGGACGCCGGGTCATGGCTGGTCACCGACACCGGCCACCACCGGCTGGTGGAGCTTGGCACCGACTTCGCGACGGTGCTGGGCACGTACGGTTCGGGCGAGAAGGGATACGCCGACGGCGGCGCCGCCGACGCCCGCTTCAACGAACCTCAAGGCCTGGTGCTGCTGCCGGAGGACGTGGCGGCGGAGGCCGGCTACGACGTCGTTATTGCCGACTCGGTCAACCACCGGCTCCGCGGACTCTCGCTCAAGGACGGCACCGCCACCACGCTCGCCGGCAACGGGGTGCAGCGGCTGCTCGAGACGGGCCCGGCGCGCGTGGACGAGGAGGGCGCCGCCTACGGTGCCCGGCTCGAGGCCGATCCGCTGCAGGTATCGCTGAGCTCGCCCTGGGATGTCGTCTGGTCCAGCAAGCTCAACGCCGTCGTGGTGGCAATGGCCGGGGTGCACCAGATCTTCAGCTTCGACCCGGTCACCGGTGCGGTGTCCATCGTCGCCGGCAACGGCCTCGAAGGGCTGCTCGACGGCCAGGCCGCCGAAGCCTGGTTTGCGCAGTCCTCCGGACTCGCCGAAGACGCCGACGGCAACATCTGGGTCGCCGACTCCGAGACCTCGGCGCTGCGCAAACTCGTGATCGCCGACGACGGTTCCCTCACCGTCGAATCCGCCGTCGGCAAGGGACTGTTCGACTTCGGCTTCCGGGACGGCCCGGCGGCCGAGGCCCGGCTCCAGCACCCGCTGGGCGTCACGGTGCTGCCGGACGGTTCCGTTGCGATCGCCGACACGTACAACGGCGCGGTGCGCCGCTACGACCCCGTCTCGGGAACGGTCTCCACGCTCGCGCGCGGACTCTCCGAACCCTCGGACGTCATTGTGGACCACACCCAGGTGGCCGGCTCCGAGCCGCTGCTGGTGGTGGTCGAGGCGAACAAGCACCAGCTCGTCTACGTGCCGATCCCCAAGGAAGCGCAGCAGGTGGACGAGGGAGCCGTGCAGACGCACCGCCCCAAGAGCCCCGTCGCGCCCGGGCTCCTGTCCCTGTCGGTCCGGTTCACCGCCCCGACCGGGCAGAAACTGGATGATCGCTGGGGCGACCCGACGCAGCTGAAGATCTCCTCCACCCCGCCGGAGCTGCTGGTGGCGGGCGGCGGGACCTCCGTGGGCCTGCTCCGGACGCTGGAGCTCGCCTCCGACGTCCCCGAAGGCGTGCTGCACATTACCGCCCGCGCCGCGGCCTGCGACGGCCCGGAGACCGAGGACGGCGAGATCCCGGACCACGCGGCGTGCCACCTGTACCAGCAGGACTGGGGCATCCCGGTGCTGCTGCAGGCGGACGGGGACACTGAACTGGTCCTTGACCTGCGCGGCATGGACTAACCAGCCCGCATGGCGCCCAAAAAGGCTGCTGCCCGCGACCTGCGTGTCACGGGCGGCAGCCTTTTGGCGTTCCCGGGGCCGAAGTTCCGGCCGTTCTGGCCGGCCAAATAACCGGGTGAGCGGTCCACCGGGTCCGCTTCGGGCCTGCAGGGTACCTAGTTGCTCAGCTGCGGGGTGAGTTTGACCGTGTCGCCGTCGATGTCGAGGCGGGTGGTGAAACTGAAATCGTGGACCGCGTTGAGCTCGGTGACGGCGCCGGTGAAAAGGTCCGTCTGCCGGGCCTTGATCCGCGCCTTGCCGTCCAGTGGTGCGACCACCCAGCGGCCCCCGAAGGGCTCGATGCTGACGGCGGGGTAGTTGGTGATGCTCCAGTCGATGGTTCCGTCCGCCACCCGGTTGTTAGTGATGTGGTAGAACGGGCAGTCCGGTTGAAGCTGCTGCTTCTTGTCGGCCTGGTCGGCGCAGTCGTCCAGGAACTGCTTGACCTTGGCGCTGACAGCGTCCTTGAGGCCGTCGGTGGCCTGGGTGAGCAAGTTCAGCGGCGCGGCCGGTATATCCCGGCCGGAGAGGGTTGCCCCGGTCGCGGGGGCGGCGAAGAACTGGCTGTTCAGCGAAGCCTCATACTTGCCGGGGTAAAACACGGCGAAGGTGTTGCGGCCGTTGGGCATGTTCACCGGGACTCCGTTGAGGGAGGCCTGGTTCGAGTTCACGACGGTGACGTCCAATGTGGGCAGCTCGGCCGGGACGAAGGACCAGTCATGGAAGAAGAGCCACCGGGTCCCGGACCGTTGCAGCAGGAACTCGGTGCGCAACTGGCTGCCGTCGATGCTGTACTCGATCGGGACCATGACCTGGTCGCCGCCGCGGTCTTCAGCGTCGCCGACTTTCACCCCGGAGATTTTCGCCGCCGCGGTCTTCAGCGCGTCTCCGTCCAGCATCGCGGGGTTGCCTTGCGGCACGGTGGCGCGCAGCAGGCCGAGCGCTTTCTCGCCCTCCCCCTTCTGCAGCGCGTCGAGGTACTCGCGCACGGGCTGTTGCGGGCTGGCAATGGAATTGTTCACCAGGTTGATGGCGACGACGGCGCCTGCCACGGCGAGCATCAGGCCCAACAGCCATCCGGCTGCAATCCTGACCAACGCCTGACTCATCTGCACGTACCTTACGTTACCTGCACGTCCACTGAATGCATGTGTCACAGGAGCCCCCTGTGACGCGCGACATCACCGCCGTGCCCGGCGGCGTCGGGCGCCTAGCGCCTGCGGCGCCGGGACGAGGTTCCGAAGACGCCGCGGAGCAGCTCCCGGCCGATCTGGGTGCCGAGCGACCGCGCCATGCTCTTGAGCCCGCCGCCGAGGGCGCCGCCCAAGGCCCCGGCGAGGTCGCCGGCCATTCCGCCGGATTCCTGCGGCTGCGGGGCCCGGCGCTGCGGTGCGCGTTCCGGTGCGGGCGATGGTGCGGGGCGGCTGCTGGGGCGGCCGAGGATTTCTTCCTCGATCCGCCGCGCGTCCGCGTCGAGGTCGTTCGGGTCCAGGCCGGCCCCTGCGCCCGAGGTGGACTCCGCCGCGGAACCGCCGGCAGCGGGTCCGGCCGGCGCCGCAGCCTGGTCCGCCAGCTTTTCGTAGGCGGAGATGTTGTCGACGGCCGTGCCGTACTTGGCGAGCAGGGCCGAGCCGGCAACGGTGCTGCCGATCAATCCGTCATCGCTCGGGCCCATCACGGACTCCGGAGCCCGCAGCCGGGTCAGGGCCACCGGGGTCGGCGCGCCCTTCTCGTTCATGACGGTGATGACGGCCTCGCCGATTCCCGCCGAGGTGAGGGTCTCCTCGAGGTCGTAGTCGCTCATCGGGAAGGTGGAGACCGTCGCTTTGAGCGCCTTGGCGTCCTCCGGGGTGAAGGCGCGCAGGGCGTGCTGGATACGGTTGGCCAGCTGGCCCAGGACCTCCGCCGGGACGTCCTTGGGCGTCTGCGTCACGAAGAAGATGCCCACACCTTTGGAGCGGATCAGCCGGACCGTGGTGGTGATCGCGTCCAGGAAGGCCTTGGAGGCGTCGTTGAACAGCAGGTGCGCCTCGTCCAGGAAGAACACGAGTTTCGGCTTGTCCAGGTCGCCCGCCTCGGGCAGGTCCTCGAACAGATCCGCGAGCAGCCACATCAGGAAGGTGGAGAACAGCATGGGCTTGGTCTGCAGGGTGGGAAGCTCCAGGCAGGTGACGACGCCGCGGCCATCGGGGGCGGTCCGCAGCAGCTCGGCGGTGTCGAACTCCGGCTCCCCGAAGAACTTGTCCATACCCTGCGCCTCAAGCGTGATCAGTTCCCGGAGGATGACACCGGCGGTGGACTTCGAGAGGCCGCCCAGGTTTTTGAGTTCATCCTTGCCCTCGTCCGAGGTCAGGAACTGGATGACCGCCCGCAGGTCCTTCAGGTCGATGAGTTCCAGATTGTTCTTGTCCGCGAAGTGGAAGACCAGCTGCAGGCTGGACTCCTGGGTCTCGTTGAGCTCCATCACGCGGGACAGGAGGATGGGGCCGAAGGAGGTGATGGTGGACCGGACCGGAATGCCGGCGCCGTCGCCGCCGAGGGCCAGGAACTCCACCGGGAAGGTCTTGCCGGACCAGGCCTGGCCGATGCCGTCGGTGCGGGCCTTCAGCTTTTCGGATCCGGCGGCGGCCGTGGCCAGGCCGGAGAGGTCGCCCTTGATGTCCGCGAGGAACACCGGGACGCCGGCGGTGGAGAGCTGCTCGGCCATCATGTGCAGCGTCACCGTCTTGCCGGTGCCGGTCGCGCCGGCCACCAGCCCGTGCCGGTTCATCATCGACAGCGGCAGCCGGACGGGGGCATCCTTGTGGACCTCGCCGTCGACAATTGCGGCTCCGAGTTCGATGGTGGGCCCCTCCAGGGTGTACCCCTTCTGGATGGTGGCGACTTTATCAGCGGTGGATTTGATGGCCATGCCGCTAGCTTAGCCGGGTCCGGCAGCCCGGACCCGGCATCAGCCTGGGTTTGTTGCGCCTTGACGGGCCGCGTTATTCGGCCAGGGCCTTGAGGACTTCCTTCGCCACGTCCTCGCTGGACTGCGGGTTCTGTCCGGTGATGAGGTTGCCGTCGCGGACCACGTTGGAGCTCCAGGCGGCGCCGTTTTCCACGACCGAGCCCTTCTCCTTCAGCGCGTCCTCCACGAACCACGGCGTGTTCTCCCCGGTGCCGCCGCCGAGTTCCTCTTCGTTCGTGAACACGGTGAGGCGGCGCCCCGCGAAGGCGAAGTTACCGGCGTCGTCGACGGCGCCCAGCAGGCCGGCGGGGCCGTGGCAGAAGGGCGCGATGACCTTGCCGGCCTTGTTGGCCTCGAGCAGGAGCCGGCCGAGGTCAGGGTCCTGGAAGAGGTCGGCCATCGGTCCGTGGCCGCCGGGCATGACGATCGCGTCGTACTCGGAAAGGTCGACGTCGGCCAGCACCAGTGGGGCGGAGAGCTCGGCGTCGATTCCGGCGATGTACTGGCGGAAGCCGTCGGCGCGGTCCTGGCCGCCGGCTGATTCCGCGGCCAGGCTGACCTCGTCCACGGTGGGCTTGGCGCCGCCCGGGGTCGCAATCCGGACGCTGTGGCCGGCGCCGAGCAGGGTCTGGTGCGAGACCACGAGTTCCTCGGCCCAGTAGCCGGTGGGGTGTTTGCTGCCGTCGCGCATGGTGAGGGAATCTGCGGCGGATACGACCATCAGGATGTTAGCCATGTTGTGCTCCTGTTCTGCCGGCCTAAGAGCCGGTCAAGGGGTGGGGATGCGGGCGTTTCGTTCTTAGCGTGCGGCGTCGAGTTCGGCGTAGGTGGCGTCATCGAGGACGACGCCGCCGGCGGCCAGGTTCTCTTCGAGGTGCTTCAGGGAGCCGGTGCCCGGGATCGGCATCATCACGGGCGAGCGGCGCAGCAGCCAGGCGAGGGCCACCTGGGAGGTGGTGGCACCCAGCCGCTTCGCGGCCTCGTCAAGCGGTCCGCCCGGCTGCGCCAGGTCGCCGGCGGAAATCGGGGCCCACGGGATGAAACCGATGCCCTGCTCCTCGGCGTAGTTGAGGACGTCCTCGGAGCTGCGGTCCGTCAGGTTGTAGCGGTTCTGCACGGTGGAGACGGTGAAAAACTTCCCGGCCTGCTCAAGCTCGGCCACGCTGACCTGGGACAGGCCCAGGGACTTGACCTTGCCCTCCTTTTGGAGGTCGCGGAGCACGCTGAACTGCTCCTCCGGATCCACCGTGGGGTCGATCCGGTGCAGCTGGAGCAGGTCCAGCGCGTCCACCTTGAGCTTGCGCAGGCTCAGCTCCGTCTGCTGGCGCAGGTACTCGGGCCGGCCCAGCGGCACCCATTCGTTGGGGCCGGTGCGGGTGAACCCGACCTTGGTGGCGATTTTCAGGCCGTCCCGGTAGGGGTGCAGGGCCTCGGCGAGGATTTCCTCGCTCACATTGGGCCCGTAGGAATCGGCGGTGTCGATGAAGTCGACGCCGAGCTCTACGGCCCGGCGGACGACGGCGACGGCCGTTTTCCGGTCGGCGGGTTCGCCCCAGACGCCCTCGCCGACGATGCGCATGGCGCCGAAGCCCAGCCGGTGGACAGTTCCCAGGTCCTTCAAGTCGATCGTTGCGGATGATTCCGGTCGCTGTGAGTTGTCGTGGCTCATAGAGGCGGCAACCCCCTCAGCGGGCAGGGTATTCCTTCCGCCGCCCGCGCCGGGTCCGGCGGCGGGGCAAACCGCAGCCGCCGCTGCCCGGAACTAACCGCGCAGAAATAAGCCGGGCACCGGCGTCGTTGGCACCAGTGTGGGCCCGCCGGATGCCGGCGCGGCCTGCCAGCGATCCTGATTATGCTCCGCAACGAAAGGCCGGCTTTTCCGTGACTGTTCCGCTTTCCATCCTTGACCTGGCAATCATCGGCAAGGGCCAGACGGCGGCGGAAAGCTTCGCCGGCAGCGTGGCCATGGCGCAGCGCGCCGAAGAACTGGGCTACCGCCGCATCTGGTACGCCGAGCACCACAACATGTCCTCGATCGCCTCCTCCGCGACCAGCGTGCTGATCGCCCACATCGCCGCGCACACCCGGAGCATCCGGCTCGGCGCCGGCGGCGTGATGCTGCCCAACCACTCGCCGCTGACCATCGCGGAGCAGTTCGGCACGCTCGAGACCCTGCACCCGGGCCGGATCGACCTCGGCCTGGGCCGCGCCCCCGGCAGCGACCAGAACACCATGCGGGCCCTGCGGCGCGACCCGATGAGCGCGGACAGCTTCCCGCAGGATGTCCTGGAACTGCAGGGCTACCTGACCGGCCCCACCCGCATCCCGGGCGTGGAGGCCACCCCGGGCAAAGGCACCAACGTCCCGCTGTACATCCTCGGCTCCTCGCTCTTCGGGGCCAGGCTGGCCGCGCAGCTCGGCCTGCCCTACGCCTTCGCCTCGCATTTCGCCCCCAATGCCCTGCAGGACGCCGTGGCCGTCTACCGGCGCGAATTCCGGCCCTCCGAGCAGCTGGATGCCCCGCACGTGATCGCCGGCGTCAATGTCATCGCCGCCGATTCCGCCGCCGACGCCCAGGAGATGTTCCAGGCCACCAAACGTGCCCGCGTGTCGCTGTTCTTCGGCAACGGCCGCGTCTTCAGCGATGACGAGGCGGACATGATCCTGGACTCGCCGCAGGGCCAGCACATGGCGCAGATGATGAAGTACTCCGCCGTGGGTACCCCGGCCGCCGTGGTCGGATACCTGGAGGAGTTCACCGCGCACGCCGACGCGGACGAACTGATCGTCGCGCACCAGGCCGCCGGCGTGGAGGACCGGCTGCGTTCCGTGCAGCTTCTCGCGGAGGCCGCCGGAATCGTTGACTTGGCCGCGGGCCGCCCCTAGCGTTAAGCGTGCCGGCGGCCTGCACGCAGGCCGCCGCCGAATGCTGTCCTGCGGTCCCGGATTCATCTTCAGAAGTCCAGGTGTCACTATGAAGATCAAGTCCATAGCTGCACCCATGCTGGTGGTCCTCGTACTGCTGGGAGGTTCCCTCGCGGCCGCTTCGGGCGCCTGGGCGCCGGCCTCCGCCACCGGGACCACCTATTTCCTCAGCGCCGACGGCAACGACGACAATGACGGGACCTCCGCCGAATCGCCCTGGGAGTCCCTGCTCAAACTCAACGGCACCGTCCTCGCAGCCGGCGACTCCGTGAGTTTCCGGCGCGGCGACACCTGGACCGGCAGCGTCGTCGTCAACCAGAGCGGCACGGCCGACGCCGCCATCACCCTCAACGGCTACGGCACCGGAAGCGCGCCCACCGTCACCGGCGGCGAGTCCGGCGGGCAGGGCGCCAACTGCGTCACGATCAATGGAAACTTCATCACCGTGGACGGCCTGCGTGCTGAATCCTGCGGCTACGCCGGTTTCAGCATCTCCGGGGACCACGCCACCCTGAAGAATTCCACGGCCATCGGCAACGCCGCCGGCATCAAGGTGGGCCAGGGCTCTGATTTCGGCCGCTACCTGAACAACCACCTGGCAGACAACAACGTTATGAACGTCAACACGCCCGGACTCAACTGCGGCACTCCGCAGTCGGTCAGCTGCAACGATGACTCGGGGGCTTTCGGCGTCCTGATCAACGGCAGCGACAACGAGTTCACCGGCAACACCGTCACCGGTTCCACCGCCAAATCCTTCGATTTCTCGCATGACGGCGGCGCCTTCGAAATCTTCAACGGCAGCCGGAACAACATTCACCACAATGTGGCCGTGGACAACAACGTGTTCTCGGAAATTGGCCGTTCGGCCGGGGCCGCCGCCGCGGGAAATACCTACCGCTACAACGTGATCCGTGCGAGCTGCGGCGACAACTGCTCGCAGGCCACCGGCCTGATCGCACGGGGACCGAAGTCATCCTTCGGCCCGACGGAAGGCACTGTCTTTGAATTCAACACCGTCTGGCTGGACGGACCGGAGTCCCAGGCCGTGGTGTGCCACGCGGCGTGCCCTGCTTCAACCGTCATCAGGGGAAACATCCTCGTGGCCGTGCGCAATTCCCTGTGGATCGACGGCTCCGGCTGGACCGAACAGGAAAACGTCCTCAACGGTCCCAGCTCGGTGGAACCAGGCGGCACCTCCACGAAGGAGCCGGCAAGCTTCGTGGACGCCCCGACCGACCTCCACCCGACCAGCCTGAGCCCGGCGATTGACCGCGCCGGCAGCAGCCCCTTCACCGCGGACCTGGACGGGCGGCCCGTCGCCCGGGACGGAGACTGCCGGGGCGACGCAGCGGCCGACGCCGGAGCCTACGAGTACCAGCCGCCGGCCTGCTAGCCGCCGGCCCGCTAGCCGCGGGCGGCTACTCGCAGGCGATCCCGTCGCCGTCGCGGTCCAGTTTGCTGGTGTAACCCGGCTGCCCCCGCCGGATGGGCGCGGCGCCGGCGGCACGCACGGCAGTGCAGTTGGCGTAATACACCGCAGACGGTGCGGGGGCGGGCGGCGGGCGGGGCAGCGGGACGGGGCTGCGGGCGCCGGCGGAGCCGCCGGTGCCGGCGCGGGCGCCGGCGGCTGCTTGGTGGTGGGGGCCAAGGCGCCCGGGCAATCGCCCAGGATCCGGGCCATCGCGTCGTGCTCGGCCGGGGTGACCCAGAGTGCGTAGCTGGCCTTGACCGAAATCTGTCGTGCTACGTAGGCGCAGCGGTAGGACTTGTTTGGCGGCAGCCAGGTGGCGGCGTCGCCGTCGCCCTTCTGCATGTTCGCCGGCCCGTCCACGGCCAGGAGGTTGAGCGGATCGTTGGCGAAGGCGAGCCGCTGGGCCGGGCTCAGACGCTGTGCGCCTTTCTGCCAGGCGTCGCTGAGCGCCACGACGTGGTCGATCTGGACCGCGCTGCTGGTGCTGGCTCCGCGGCGGAAGTTGATGGGTTGCGCGGTGTAGGGGTCGTTCAGGATGCCGGAGAGCACCACGCAGCCTCGGGTTCCGGGCTTGAGCGCTTCCGCCGTAAGGTCGCGGCGCAGCGTGTCGTTGCGGGTGTCACAGCCATTGCGGTCGACGTCGGCCCAGGCCTGGCCGAACTGGTCGCGGGAGTAACCGGTCTTGGGCGCCCTGCCCTTGACCGGCAGGGTCGACAGCACGTCGAGCGCCTTGCTGGCGTAGGCCGGCTGCTGGCGCGGTGCCGAGGCCCCGGCCAGGCTGGCGGCGGGGGCGGTGTCCGGGTCCAGCGGAGCTCCGGCGTCGGCCGATGCCGTCGGCGTCGGCCTGGGCGCGGGTGTCGCGGACGGCGTGGCGGACGCGGGGGGACTGGCGCTCTCGACGGCGGTCCTTTCGCCAGCCTTGTCGGCGGCGGCGGGCGCGGGGCCGGCGCAGGCGGTGGAGGAGACGAGCAGCAGCCCGGCTACGCCGCAGGCGATCCAGTCGACGGCGCCCCTGCGCCGGGGGCTTCCCGCCGCGGCGCCGCCTGTCCCAACGTGGCCGGCATCAAAGCTGCGCAATCGTTCCCCCATTTCCTGCCTGGTTCCGGGCCGGTTTCGGCCTTCCACAGCCTACCGGCGCAGCCGCCGGCGCCGGGGCAGGCCACGCGGGTCCGCCGCTCCGGGTGTCCTCAGGCGAGGAGCAGGGCCACCCCGATCATGCCGGGGACGGCGACCACGGTGGTGATCAGGACGGTGTCCTTGGCGACCGTGAGCCCGGTCCGGTACCGGTTCGCCACGACAAAGACGTTCTGCGCCGTGGGCAGGGCGGACGTGACCACCACGGCGAAAAGTGCCTGCTCCTGCAGCCCAAGGGCGAAGCGGGCGAAGAGGTAGGCCAGCAGCGGGTGGACGATGAGCTTGAAACCGCTGGCCAGCAAGGTGTCGGCCCGCCGGGCGGCCGAGGCCTGCAGCGGCCGGGAGCCGTTCAGGCTCATGCCGAAGGACAGCAGCATGGCCGGGATCGCGGCCCCGCCGATCAGGTGGATGGGCTGCATGACCAGTTCCGGAACCTCCCAGCCGGTCCCCGCCACGAGCAGGCCCAGCCCGGAGCCAACGATCACGGGGTTGCGCAGGATCATGAGGACAAAGCTCAGCGGCGTCGTCCGGTGGGCGCTGGTGGTGGCATCCAGGATCATCAGGAACAGCGGCGTGAAGAAGGCCAGTTGGAAGATCAGCAACGGTGCCACATAGCTGGCGTCGCCCAGGACAAAGACGGCGATCGGAATCCCCAGGTTGGCGGAGTTGGCCAGCGACGCGCTCATCGACGACACCAGGGCTTCCGGCAGCGGGCGTTTCAGGAGGAAGCGCACAATGCCGAAGTAGAGGGCCGCCGTCGCGACCGCCCCCACCGCGGCCACCAGCAGCGGTGCGGCGAAGACGTCCTGGAGCCGGGCCTTGCTGAGCGTCTCGAACAACAGGGCCGGGCTCGCCACAAAGTACGTCAGTGCGCTGAGGACTCCCCGGGCGTTCTCGCCGAGGATGTTGCGCCGGCCGACGAACATGCCGACCAGGATGATGCACCAGACAACGAAAAAACCAGCCAGGACGCCCAGCACGCCGGGCCGCTAGTTTACGGTGGCGTTGTTCAACGCGTGCGGCGGCCGCAGCAGGCCGGCTGTGTGGCTTTCCGCGGGGTCGTCGCCGATCTGGACCACCTTGTTGTCCTTGTCCACATGGACCACCTTGGGGGTGTAGGCCTTGGCCTCCTCCGTGGTCATCTGGGCGTAGGTGATCAGGATGACGATGTCGTTTTCGTGCATCAGGTGCGCGGCCGCCCCGTTGATGCCGATGACCCCGGAACCGCGCTCGCCGGCGATGGTGTACGTCTCCAGCCGGGCGCCGTTGGTGACGTCGACGATCGAGACGAGTTCGCCGGGGAGGATGTCGGCGGCCTCGAGCAGGTCCAGGTCCACGGTGACCGAGCCGACATAGTGAAGGTCCGCGTGGGTGACCGTGGCGCGGTGGATTTTGGACTTGAACATTGTTCGATTCATAACGTCACCAGTCTAGCGTCGGCGCCCTCGCTCTGCTGTGAGCCAGGTGACACCCCCGATGCCGCCGATTCAGGCGGCCGGAGCGATGGATGCGGCGGTCTCGGCGAGGATTTCGCGGGCCGCCAGGATGGCCGGCCGCTTGGCGCTGGAGCGGCGCACGGACGTGAAGACCGTGCGGTGCGGATTGCCAGGGAGTTCGATCAGCTGGGCCGTGGTGCCCCGGCCGGTCCAGACCAGGTCCGGCATCAGCGCGACCGCATTGCCCGACTCGATCAGCCGGATCTGCGCCTGCAGGTCGGCGGTCTCAAAGCGCACGTCAGGCTCGAACCCGGCGCTCCGGCAGGCCTGCTCGGCCCAGTGCCGGGACGCCGCGCCCCGGGGCTCCATCACCCAGGGCAGCCCGGCGGTGTCGGCGAGGGAAGTGACCGCGGGCCGGTCCGGGGACGCGGGCGGAACCGCCAGCCGGATCGCGTCGCCGGTAAGGCGGATCCGGTCCAGTTCGGCGTAGCGGGGCGCCGCGTGGCCCGGATACTGCTCGGCGATGACCAGGTCGAAGTCCCGCGCCCACGTCTCATGGAGGGCGGTTTCGGGCTCCCGCTGGATCATCTCGATCCGGACCTCCGGGTAGCTGGCGGACATCCGGGTCAGGGCGTCGGGCATGAGCGCCAGGGCCGCGGATTGGAAAACGGCGATCCGCACCGTCCCGGTCACCGTGGTCAGGGAGGCCGCCAGGTCGGCCTCCGCCTGCTCCAGGGTTTCCAGCAGCTGGGCGGTGTGGGCGACCAGCACTTCGGCCTGCGGCGTGAGCTGCACCCGGCGGCCCGTTTTCCGCAGGAGTTCGACGCCCGCTTCCTTTTCCAGCAGGGCCAGCTGCTGCGAGACCGACGACGGGCTGTACTGCAACGCCTCGGCGACTTCGGCGAGCGTGCCGCGGATCTTGAGTTCACGCAGCAGGCGCAAGCCGCCGGACGTCAAGCATTGCTATTCCTTTGTGAATTCTAATGGTTATTGATTAGGAGAATTCACTTTATCTAATGGAACCGGGCTTGCATACTGTTGTCATCACCGTAACCCCCATCACAGGGCGGATTGATGGGCGACACCCCCACTGCAGGAGACCCTGATGAGCACGAGAGATTTGACCGGATCGATCATGCGGCGCAAGCCCATCGACGACATTGAAGAGGAAAACAAACACAGCGGCCTGTTCAAAAGCCTGGGCCTTTGGCAGCTGACGGCCATCGGCGTCGGCGGCATCATCGGCGTCGGCATCTTCTCGCTGGCGGGCCTGGTTGCCCACGGCAGCGAAAGTGAGCCCGGCGTCGGCCCGGCGGTGTTGTTCTCCTTCCTGATCGCCGGGCTGGCGTCCGCCGCCGCCGCCCTGTCGTATGCCGAATTCGCGGGCATGATCCCCCGGGCAGGCTCGGCCTACACCTACGGGTACGTGGCGCTCGGCGAGGTGATCGGCTGGTTCATCGGCTGGGACCTGCTGCTGGAATACATCGCGATCGTGGCGGTGGTGGCCATCGGCATTTCCGGCTACTTCGACGCCTTCCTCTCCGGCATCGGCATCGACATGCCCGCCTGGATGACCGCGACGGCCGATGAAGGTACCGGCGGCATCGTGAACATCCCGGCGATTGTGGTTTGCCTGATCGTGACCTGGATCCTCTCCCGCGGCACCAAGACTTTCGGGCGCTTCGAGTTGGTGGCGGTGGCAGTCAAGGTGGTCCTGATCCTGTTCATCATCGGCCTGGGCATCTTCTACATCGACACCAACAACTACAACCCGTTCATGCCCAGCGGCTTCGGCCCGGTGCTGGCCGGCTCCGCCACGGTGTTCTTTGCCGTGTTCGGCTACGACGCGATGAGCACGGCGGCGGAGGAGGCCACGGACGGCAAGAAGCACATGCCGAAGGCGATCATCCTGTCCCTGATCGTGGCCATGCTCCTGTACGTCGCCGCGACCCTGGTGCTCACCGGCATGCAGAACTACCAGGACATCGACCCCAAGGCCGGTTTCGCCTCCGCTTTCAACGGCGTGGGCCTGCCCGTCATTGCCACGATCATCTCCGTCTTCGCCGTGCTGTCCATCCTGACCGTGATGCTGACCTTCCTGCTCGGTGTCACCCGCGTCTGGTTCTCGATGAGCCGGGACGGGCTGCTGCCGGGCTGGTTCGCCAAGACGGACCGCCGCGGCACCCCGCAGCGGGTCACCTGGATCGGCGGCATCGCCTCGGCACTGCTGGCCGGCGTCTTCCCGATCAAGGCCGTGGCGGACCTGACGAACATCGGCATCCTGGCCGCGTTCGTCGTCGTCTGTCTTGCCGTGATCATCTTCCGCTACAAGAAGCCCGACGCCCCGCGCTCCTTCCGGCTGCCGCTGATGCCGCTGGTGCCGGCCTTCGGCGTGCTGGCCTCGGGGTTCCTGATGCTGCAGCTGCACTGGGAAACCTGGCTCCGCTTCGGCATCTGGCTGGTCATCGGGCTGGTCATCTACTTCGGCTACGGCCGGAAGCACTCCCTGATGAACCCGGACAGCCCCCGGCACCAGGAAGCCGTGGAGATGCACCGCCACGTCGGCTAGCCCCCCACCCCACGTTGCGCTATCACTTAGGGCTCCCATCCGCAGGTTTTGGGAGCCCTAAGTGATAGCGCATTCGTGTGTCCGGGCCGATCCGCCCCGTCTTCGGAACGTTCGATTTTCCTAACCAGTATTGCTCGGAAAACATCGCTTTATCTTATGAAAATCCGGTCGCATACTGATTGCAAGAACGTCCATATTTTGAGAAAGAACGAGTGCCACCATGACCAACACCTCAACGGAATCCGGCCTGGCCGCCGGCGGTGCCGCGGGCAAGGACGCCACGCACGCCGCCGTTTCGGAAGGCTCGCCCGTGCTTGAGGCCGCAGCCCTCGCCGAGGAGACCATCGCGCTGGTGCGCCGCTGGCTCACCGAGGCGGCCCAGATGCCGGTTGACGCGTCCGCGGAGCAGCTCGCCGGAGTCCTGAAGGACCCCAACGGCCTGGACTTCACGGTCGGCTTCGTCGACGGCGTCGTCCGCCCCGAGGACCTGCAGGTTGCCGCCCGCAACCTCGCCGCCCTGGCCCCCAAGGTCCCGGCGTTCCTGCCCTGGTACATGCGCAGCGCAGTGCGCCTCGGCGGCACCATGGCCCCGGTCCTGCCGCAGCTCGTCATCCCGATCGCCCGCCGCGTGCTCCGCGAAATGGTCGGCCACCTGATCGTCGACGCGACCGACGCCAAGCTGGGCCCGGCCATCGCGAAGATCCGCAGGGACGGCATCAAGCTCAACGTCAACCTCCTCGGCGAAGCGGTCCTCGGTGAGCACGAGGCCTCCCGCCGGCTCGAGGGCACCCACACCCTGCTCGCCCGCCCCGACGTGGACTACGTCTCGATCAAGGTCTCCTCCACCGTGGCCCCGCACTCCGCCTGGGCCTTCGACGAGGCCGTGGAGCACGTCGTGGAGAAGCTCACGCCGCTCTTCACCCGCGCCGCCTCCTTCGCCACCGGCGGGCGGCAGGCCAAGTTCATCAACCTGGACATGGAGGAATACAAGGACCTGGACATGACCATCGCGGTCTTCACCCGGATCCTGGACAAGCCCGAGTTCAAGAACCTCGAGGCCGGCATCGTGCTGCAGGCCTACCTCCCGGATGCCCTCGCCGCGATGATCCGCCTGCAGGACTGGGCCGCGGCCCGCCGCGCCGACGGCGGCGCCGCGATCAAGGTCCGCGTGGTCAAGGGCGCCAACCTGCCGATGGAACAGGTCGAGGCCTCCCTGCACGACTGGCCGCTCGCCACCTGGAACACCAAGCAGGACTCGGACACCAACTACAAGCGCGTCATCAACTACGCGCTGCACCCGGACCGCATCCGCAACATCCGGATCGGCGTCGCCGGCCACAACCTCTTCGACATCGCCTTCGCCTGGCTGCTGGCCAAGCAGCGCGGCATCGCGGATACCGCACAGCAGAGTATCGAGTTCGAGATGCTGCTCGGCATGGCCCAGGGCCAGGCCGAAGCCGTCAAGCAGGACGTCGGCTCGCTCCTGCTCTACACCCCGGTGGTCCACCCGGCCGAGTTCGACGTCGCGATCGCCTACCTGATCCGCCGGCTCGAAGAGGGCGCCAGCCAGGACAACTTCATGTCCGCCGTCTTCGAACTCAGCGAAAACGAAACGCTCTTCGAGCGCGAGAAGCAGCGCTTCCTCGCCTCCCTCGCCAAGCTCGACGACGAGGTCCCGGCCCCGAACCGGCGGCAGAACCGCAGCCTGCCGGCCGAGCCGCTCCCGCACGACGCCTTCGAGAACACCCCGGACACCGACCCGTCGCTGCCCGCCAACCGCGACTGGGGCCGCGCCATCCTGGGCCGCGTCGCGAGCTCCACGCTGGGCAACGCCGCCGTCGAAGCCGCCACCATCAACGACGCCGAGACCCTGAACAGGGTCATCGAGACCGCCGTCGAGAAGGGCAAGGCCTGGGGCGCCCTCTCCGGCGCCGAGCGCGCCGAAATCCTGCACCGCGCCGGCGACGTCCTCGAGGCCCGCCGCGCCGACCTGCTCGAGGTCATGGCATCCGAGACCGGCAAGACGATCGACCAGGGCGACCCCGAGGTCAGCGAGGCCGTCGACTTCGCGCACTACTACGCCGAATCGGCCCGCAGGCTCGACGACGTCGACGGCGCCACCTTCGTCCCGGCCAAGCTGACCGTCGTGACCCCGCCGTGGAACTTCCCGGTGGCCATCCCGGCCGGCTCCACCCTCGCCGCGCTCGCCGCCGGCTCCGCCGTCGTGATCAAGCCCGCCAAGCAGGCCCGCCGCAGCGGCGCCGTCATGATCGAGGCCCTCTGGGAAGCCGGCGTGCCCCGGGACGTGCTCACCATGGTGCAGCTGGGCGAGCGTGAGCTCGGGCAGCAGCTGATCTCCCACCCGGCCGTGGACCGCGTCATCCTGACCGGCGGCTACGAGACGGCCGAGCTGTTCCGTTCCTTCCGCAAGGACCTGCCGCTGCTGGCCGAGACCAGCGGCAAGAACGCCATCATCGTCACCCCGAGCGCCGACCTGGACCTCGCCGCGAAGGACGTCGCCTACTCGGCCTTCGGCCACGCCGGCCAGAAGTGCTCCGCGGCCTCGCTGGTGATCCTGGTGGGCTCGGTCGCGAAGTCCAAGCGCTTCCACAACCAGCTGATCGACGCCGTCACCTCGCTGAAGGTCGGCTACCCCGAGGATCCGGCCAGCCAGATGGGCCCGATCATCGAACCCGCCGGCGGCAAACTCCTCAACGCACTGACCACCCTCGGCGAGGGCGAGGCCTGGGCCGTGGAGCCGAAGCAGCTGGACGACTCCGGCAAGCTCTGGAGCCCCGGCGTCCGGCACGGGGTCCGGCGCGGCTCCTACTTCCACCTCACCGAGTTCTTCGGCCCGGTCCTCGGCGTCATGACCGCCGAGACCCTGGAGGAGGCCATCGAGATCCAAAACCAGATCGAGTACGGCCTGACCTCCGGCCTGCACTCACTCAACTCGGACGAACTGGCACTCTGGCTGGACACCGTCCAGGCCGGAAACCTCTACGTCAACCGCGGCATCACCGGCGCGATCGTGCAGCGCCAGCCCTTCGGCGGCTGGAAGAAATCAGCCGTCGGTGCCGGCACCAAGGCCGGCGGCCCCAACTACCTCGCGGGCCTCGGCGACTGGGCCAGCAAGCCCAGCACCGCCGCGGGCAACGGCGCGGCAGCATCGGCGCACTCCGGCGTGCGCCGGATCGAGGACGCGGCCAAGGGCTTCCTGACCGCCGAGGAACTGGCGCCGCTGCAGCGCTCGCTGGCCTCCGACGCCGTGGCCTGGTCCGAGGAGTTCGGCACGGCCCGGGATGTTTCCGGGCTCGCCGCCGAGCGCAACGTCTTCCGCTACCGCCCGCTGCCGGTCACGGTGCGGCTCTCCGAGGGAGAACCGCTCGGCGGGCTCGTCCGGACCGTCGCCGCCGGTGTCCAGGCGGGGTCGGAGCTCACGGTGTCGTCCGCCGTCGAGCTGCCTGCCCAGCTGCGCGCCGTGCTGTCCGGACTGGGGATCGCCGCCACTGTGGAGAACGACGCCGAGTGGCTGGCTTCCGCGGCCCGGCTCGCCGGGGCAGCCAAACTGTCCGTGACGCGGATCCGCCTGATCGGCGGCGACGCGAAGGCGTTGGCGGAAGCCACCGGCGGCCGGCCCGACCTGGCCGTCTACTCCCACCCGGTCACGGAGGCCGGGCGCGTGGAGCTGCTGCCGTTCCTGCACGAACAGGCCGTCAGCATCACGGCGCACCGCTTCGGCACCGCCAACCACCTCTCCGACGGCCTGATCTAGGCACTCCGCCGGGCACGTCCCGGACAAAGGGAGTCGCCGCCGCGACCGCGCTCAAGGTGCGGGCGCGGCGGCGACGGCGGTTTAACGGCCCTCAGCCCAGATACCAGCCGGGCGGCACCCAGGACGCCGGAACGGCATGCGCGGAGAAGTCCTCGCAGCCGGAGCAGAAATAGGCCACCTCGCCCAGCTTGCTGACCGTTCCGTCCCGGCGGTGCCTGGCGGGAACAAACGTCTCCAGGTACACGAACTCATCCGTCCCGCACCGCTCGCAGTACGGGATGCCGACATAGTCCTGGTCGGCCCGTGCGGGCGCGGCGTGCGGGTCGAGGCGGCCGAGCCGCGGAGGCGGCACGCTCTCCAGCCGCGCCGCCGCCGGCAGCGGCCGGGCGGGACCCAGCGGGCGGGCGGACCGCACCGCGGCCGATCGCACGGGGGGATGGGGACGGTTCATGGCTGGCGTCATTGCTGGCCTATCCCGGACTCTTCCCGCAGACTGCCGCCATAGTCCTATGGCAGCAACCAGCGACAATGTCCGTCATTCCGAAACGTTTGTGGCGGGCCTCTGCTTGACCTTCAACACAGTCAGGATAGGACAAGTACCACCCGCGTTCAATGGCTGCGTACAGACCCGGCCGGCCAAGTATTTTGGGGGACGTACCGGGGTGCCGGCTGAGTAGGTACACCGGCTGCGCCGGCTAGGTGGAGCGGTTCAAGGCCCGGCCCATAATGGTCTGGGTGAGTGCTTCGATGACCTCGGTGTTGGCCAACGGATTACGGATCAGGGTGAAGTCGACGTCGCCGACCGGCGGGAGGTCGAAGCGCCGGGTGATGATCTTGAGGTCCTCCGGAACCAGCGAGGACGGCATGACGGCGACGCCGATGCCGGCCCGGACGGCGGCCAGCACCCCGCTGATCTGCCGCGTGGTGCAGGTGATCCGCCACGTCCGCCCGGTGGCCTCGAGCGCGTCGATGGCCAGCTTCCGGCTCAGGCTGGGCGCGGGGTAGGCGATCAGCGGCACCGGTTGGCCCGGGTCGAGGACGGTTTGTTCGAGCCCTACCCAGGCAAAGGAGTCCTGCTGCACCACGGTGCCGTCCTTGGCGCCGGCGACCCACTTGACGAAGACGAGATCCAGTTGGCCGGCGTTGAGCCGTTTGTAGAGCTGGTCGCTCTGGCCCACCGTGAGTTCCAGATTGATCTGCGGGTAGATCTGGCGGAACTCGCGCAGGATCCGGGGGAGGCCGGTGATCGCCAGGTCGTCCGCCGTGCCGAAGCGCAGCCGGCCCCGCATCGCCGATCCGGAAAAGTAGCGGGCCGCCGAATCGTGGGCGGCGAGGATGCTGCGCGCGAAGCCCGCCATGGCATCGCCATTGTCCGTCAGGCGCACATCGCGGGTGTCGCGGGCAATCAGGGTGCGCCGGGCCGCGGTTTCCAGCTTCCGGACGTGCTGGCTGACCGTCGGCTGCGCCAGCCCCAGCCGCTCCGCCGCCCGCGTGAAGCTGAGCGTCTCTGCCACCGCCAGGAAGGAGCGGAGCTGGGCGGGTTCAAACATGCGGCCTCCCGGCCGGCCCGGCACAAATTCGGTCCACGACCGCTCCAATCCATTGCGTTTCGTGATGCTAGTTATATTCGGAATAGCCTTCCATAATCGATCAGGCCCAGCATAGCGTTAAGGCATCCCCCGTTGGCCCGCTCCCTTGAGGACTTTCCGTGGCACCCCCTCCGCCTTTCCAGGCCGCCGAACCGCAGCAGGAACAACTCCGCCAGGTCTCCCGGCAGCCCGAGACCCAGCCGATCGGCGTCGTCAGCGAGCGGCTGCCATGGCGGCACACCTTCATTTCGCTCAAGGTCCGTAACTTCCGAATCTTCGCGCTCGGGCACTTCGTGGCGGTGGTCGCGCTCTGGATGCAGCGGATCGCCCAGGACTGGCTGGTGCTCCAGCTCTCCGGTTCCGTCACCGCCGTAGGCGTCACCGTGGCCCTGCAGTTCCTGCCCTCGCTTTTCCTTGGCCCGTGGGGCGGCATGATGGCGGACCGGTTCGCCAAGCGCAGGATCCTGATGCTGTGCCAGTCCGTGGCCGCGGTCCTGGCGGCACTGCTCGCGGTCCTGGCGCTGACGCAGCGGATCGAGGTCTGGCACGTCTACGCGATCGCACTGACGCTGGGCCTGGTCACGGTGCTGGACCAGCCGGCCCGGCAGGTGTTTGTCAACGAGCTGGTGGGACCGGCCTACCTGCGGAACGCGATCAGTGTGAACTCCACGATCTTCCAGCTCGGCGGCCTGATTGGCCCGGCGCTCGCGGGGGTCCTGCTCGGTGCGGTCGGGGCGGGGTGGGCGTTCGCCGCCAACGCGGTGGCGTGCTGTACCACGGTGGCCATGCTGCTGCTCCTGCGCAAGGACGAGCTGTACCTCACGCTCCCGGCCGCCAAGCGGAAGGGCATGCTCAGGGAAGGGCTGCGGTACGCCCTGGCCAAGCCCACGATCTACTGGCCCTGGCTGATGGCCGGCTTCGTCGCGGTGTTCGCGATGAGCCTGCCGGTGCTGTTGGCGGCCTTCGCCGACCGGGTGTACGACGCCGGTGCCGGCGGCTACGGGCTGCTCAATTCCCTGGTGGCCCTGGGCGCCCTGGCCGGGGCGGTCACGTCCGCCCGGCGGCGGCAGCTCCGGCTGCGTTCGGTCATGCTCGGCGCCGGCATGTACGGGCTGATGCTCTGCCTGGCCGCAGCGGCGCCCAGCATGGCGTGGTTCGGGGCGGCGATGGTGCTGGCCGGCTTCTGGTGCCTGATGTTCCTCACCGCCGCCAACCAGCTGGTCCAGGTCAGCGCCAACATGGGGATCCGCGGCCGGGTGATGAGCCTGTACATCATGGTGCTGATCGGCGGCCAGGCCATCGGCGGCCCGCTGATGGGCTGGCTGGCGGAGCACGTGGATCCGCACACGGCGATCCTGGTCTCCGGCGGGGTGCCGGCGCTGGCCGCGGCCGTGGTCGCCGTCGTGCTGGCCAGGCGCGGCCAGCTGATGCTCAGGGTGGACCTGAAGGACCGGCGTCGGCTGCTGCGGATCGTCCGAACCCAGCTTTCCGCACCGAAATAGGACAGCCGCTACCCGGATCGGCGCAGCCGCTGTCCGGAATCGGCGCGGAAATCCGGATCCGGCGCGCGGCCGCTAGCCGGCCAGGGGCCGGTGCGGGTATGCCGGCTCCCGGTGCTGGAACTCCAGGACATCCGGGTTCAGCACCACGCCGTCGCGGATTTCGATCGCACGGCGGATCGTCTCGTTGCCGTCCCAGGCCGCGGGCCCGGAAAGCACCGGCGCGAGGAACGGCAGCAGCGCCTCGCTGATCTCCCAGCTGGCGGAGTTCCAGAGGTAGGACGGGCTGTGGTCCACCGCGTAGTAGTCGATGTGGTTTCCGACCGTGAACATCGGTTCGGCGAACGTGGTGGTTCTCGCCCAGCTGAAGCCCATGCCCTCGTCGCAGGATACGTCCACGATCAGGCTGCCCGGCCGGAAGGCGTCCAGGTCCTCGGTGCGCAGGTACGTCAGCGGTGCGTTCGGGTCCTGCAGGGTGCAGTTGACCACGATGTCGCTCTCCGCGAGGAACGGCGCCAGCGGCACCCGGCCCCGGTCGGTGATGACCTCGCTCAGGAACGGCGCCTTGCTGTCGTGGTCGAACTGCGCGATCCGCACCGAGTGGATGGGTGAACCCACCGCGGCGACGCCGCGGTTGGTCAGCACCTGCACGTCGTGGACGCCGTGGGCGTTGAGGGCCGTCACGGCGCCGCGGGCGGTGGCCCCGAAGCCGATCACGACGGCGCTCAGCCGGCGTCCGTAATCCCCGGTGGTACCCGTCAGGGCCAGGGCATGCAGCACCGAGCAGTAGCCGGCCAGTTCGTTGTTCTTGTGGAAGACGTGCAGGCCGAAGCCGCCGTCGCTGGCCCAGTGGTTCATCGCCTCGAAGGCGATGAGCGTGAGCTTCTTGTCGATCGCCAGCTGGGTGATCGCCGCGTCCTGGACGCAGTGCGGCCAGCCCCAGAGGACCTGCCCGTCGCGGAGTTCGGCCAGATCCGCGGGCTGCGGCTTGGGCAGCAGGACGACGTCGGCCTCGGCCAGGAGCCGGGCCCGCGGCGCGATCCGCCCCACGAGGCCGGCCAGCTGGGCGTCCGTCACGCCGAAGCGCTCGCCGTAGCCCTCTTCCAGGATCAGCTGCCGCCTGAGCTCCGGGGCAATGCGCTCAAAGTGGCGGGGATGGATGGGAAGGCGGCGCTCGTCCGGCTTCCGCGTGCTGGCAAGGATGCCGAGGGTGAGGTGATCCGGGGTGCCGGTCACTTCTTTTTGGGGCTCGCCGTCTTGGCGGCGGTCACCTTGTCGAGGGAGCTGGGCGGCGCCGCGGCGGCCCTCTTGTCAGCGCGCTTTTCCTTAATGGACTTGGCGGATTTCTTGGATGCTGCTTGACGGGGGGATTTGTCAGCCATGATTGCTCCTGTAGCGGAACCGAAGAGGTTCCTGACTCCTGACGATACAGGTAGCCACCTAACCGGCACCGGCGCGGTGCTGCGGCGCCGGTGCGGGGGAAGAAATGGAGCGGCTGACGGGAATCGAACCCGCGTATCAAGCTTGGGAAGCTAGCGCTCTACCATTGAGCTACAGCCGCAGTGGGACAGTCCAGAATGCCGGACCTGGTCCCGGTGAACAACGAGATTTACCTTACCCCAGCCGTGGGATTTCCCAGAACAGCGACGCGCTTTGCGTTGCGCTGCCAAGGCGCCTGGACGGGTAACCGCGCCCCGTGTCCGCGTACTACCTGCCGGCGACGGGATCTTTCATCAGGCCAAGATGAGTAGCCAACACCCGTGTGCCCGCGAAAGCGATCCATTTAACTTGGGAGACCGCAGCCACAACCTAACCGCTAGAGGGTCCAACTATGCTGTTTCGGACGTCAATTGGTGTCGATGCTTTTCGGGCTAGGGGTGGAATCCGTCGGCCAATTACCGTGTGCAGGAAGATTCGGGCCGCCGTCCATTACTTGGGAGACCCGGCCGGCAGCAGGCTGAGGCCGTGATGAGCGAACTCAAGCACCGCCGGCATTTCCACGCCACCGCCCGAGTGGCGGCTCCGCCAAGTTCAGCGAACCGCCCGCACACTCCGGTGCGGCATCAGCACTCGGTGTGGGATGACGAATCCGGAAATGACCTCGAGGCCTCGAGGGCCGCGGTCTCCCGGATGTGGAGGAACTTCGCAAACCGCCTCCGTCTCACGGACGCCGCCGGGATTGCCGTGGCGGTGGCGTCGGCGTATTTGCTCAGGTTCGACAGCGGCGCCATGGCTCCCGCGGGGGACGGATTTGAGGCCAGATACGTGGTGGTCTCCGTGCTGTTACTGGGTGGGTGGATCGCTGTGTTGGAGATCTTCCACACCCGGGACCGGCGGACCTTTGGTGTCGGCGGTGCCGAGTACAAGCGCGTGATTCAAGCAACGGTCAAATTGTTCGGGGCCTTGGCCATTGCGATGGTCTTTGTCCGTTTCGATGTGCTGCGGGGCTACTTTGCCGTTGCCTTACCCCTAGGGATCGTCCTGCTGACCGGCAGCCGCTGGCTTTGGCGCAGGTGGCTGAACCGAAAGCGGTCCGAGGGCAGATACCTATCCCGGGTCATCGTGATCGGGGACCGGACCGACGTCGAGTACATCATCAGCCAGTTCGAAAAGAACCCCAGCGCCGGCTACGAGATTTCCGGGGTGGGACTGCCAACGCTGGACCAGTCCATGGAGCTCCGGCCGCCCTGGTACCGGATCCCGGTGGTTTCGACCCTGGCGGATGTGACGAAGGCCGTGGAACTCGCGGGGGCAGATGCCGTCATTGTGGCGGGCCATGTTCCGGGTGGCAGCACCTACATTCGGGAACTGGGATGGAAGCTAGAGGCGACCGGAACGGAACTCGTCCTGGCCTCCAGCCTCACCAACGTCGCCGGCCCCCGGATCCACTTCCGCCCCGTCGACGGATTGCCGCTGGTGCACGTCGAGCTGCCGCAGTATGCCGGTGGTAAGCATGTCCTCAAACGAGTCATCGATATCGCCGTGGCCGGTCTGGCGCTCGTAGTGCTGTCGCCACTCATGCTGGTCCTCGCCGTCCTCGTCAGACGCGACAGCCCGGGGCCGGTCTTCTTCCGCCAACTGAGAGCAGGAAGAAATGGCGTCCCCTTCCAGATGCTGAAGTTCCGTTCGATGGTCGTGACCGCCGATACGGACCTGGATGCCCTCCGGGAACTCAACGAAGGTTGCGGACCCTTGTTCAAGATCCGTAACGATCCGCGGATCACCCGGTGCGGGCGGTGGATGCGGAAGTACTCCCTGGACGAACTCCCGCAGCTTTGGAACGTGTTGACCGGCGAAATGAGCCTGGTTGGCCCCCGGCCGCCCCTGCCGTCCGAGGTCGAACGCTACGAAAAGTTCACCAACCGCCGTTTGCTCATCAAGCCCGGAATCACGGGCCTGTGGCAGGTCAATGGCCGCTCCACGCTCCCCTGGGAGGAAAGCATCCGTCTGGACCTCTACTACGTGGAGAATTGGTCGCTTACCGGGGACCTGATCATCATGTGGAGAACTTTCAAGGCCATTCGCAGCCCAGTAGGGGCTTATTGACGGGACCGATGTGGACGCCAGCCGGAATCGAGTGGGGTACTTTTGAACCTGTGCTGATCTCTGACCGCGACATTCGTACCGAAATCGATTCCCAGCGGATTGTGCTGGAGCCCTTCGACCCCGACATGGTTCAGCCGTCGTCGGTGGACGTCCGGATCGACAAGTTCTTCCGGCTCTTCGACAATCACAAGTACGCGCACATCGATCCGGCCGAGGACCAGCCCGAGCTGACCCGCCTGGTGGAGGTCGACCCGGGGGAGCCGTTCATCCTGCACCCGGGCGAGTTCGTGCTGGGCTCCACCTACGAGACCGTCACCCTGCCGGACGACATCGCGGCGCGGCTCGAGGGCAAGTCCTCGCTGGGCCGCCTCGGCCTGCTGACGCATTCGACGGCGGGGTTCATCGATCCGGGCTTCTCCGGCCACGTCACCCTGGAGCTGTCCAACGTGGCCACGCTGCCGATCAAGCTGTGGCCGGGCATGAAGATCGGCCAGCTGTGCTTCTTCCGCCTCAGCTCGGCCGCCGAGCACCCGTACGGTTCGGGCGAGTACGGCAACCGCTACCAGGGCCAGCGCGGCCCGACGGCGAGCCGCAGCCACCTGAACTTCCACCGCACCGACATCTAGCCGCCGGGCGGCCCAGCCGGGCTAGCGCGGCAGGCTTCACACGATGGGCCGGACCGGGAGGGTCGTCGGCCGGGCCGGGCCGCGCAGCATCCGCACGACCGGCTCCACGAAGCGGGCCGCCAGCGGACCCATGATGGCCATGATCAGCACGTAGGCCGTTGCCAGGGCGGCGAGGTCGCGGGGCACCACGCCGGACGCCACCGCCAGCCCGGCGATCACGATCGAGAACTCGCCGCGGGCAATCAGGGCCGCCCCGGCGCGGAAGCGCCCGGGGACGGCGATGCCGGCCCGTTTGGCGGCCCAGATCCCGGTGATCATCTTGGTGGCGGCCGTCAGGACGGCCAGGACCAGCGCCCAGCCGAGGACCGGCGGGATGGACGCCGGATCCGTGTTGAGGCCGAACACCACGAAGAAGATCGCCGCGAAAAGATCGCGCAGCGGCTCAAGGATCCGCGTGGCGCTGTGGGCGGTGGCGCCGGAGATCGCAATCCCGAGCATGAAGGCGCCCACCGCCGCCGAGACCTGCATGGCGGCGGCCAGCCCGGCAACGAGCAGCGCCGCGCCCAGCAGGTTGAGCAGGAACACCTCGGAGTTTTCGCTGTGGACGGCCTTGGACACGTGGTGGCCGTGGCGCAGCGCGACCACCAGCACGAGGGTGACGACCGCGAGCGAGATCCCCACCGTCTGCAGGCCCACCAGGAAGCTGACCCCCGCGAGCGTGGCCGTCAGGATGGGCAGGTAGACGGCCATGGCCAGGTCCTCGAACACGAGGATGGACAGGATCACCGGCGTCTCGCGGTTACCGATCCGGCCCAGGTCGGTGATGACCTTCGCGGCGATTCCCGACGAGGAAATGTAGGTGACGCCGCCCATCACCATGGCCCCCACGAGGCCCCAGCCCAGCAGCAGCGCCAGGCCGGCCCCCGGAAGGAAGTTCAGCACGAGGTCCAGCACGCCGGCCTGCCAGGAGCGCCGCAGGCCGGTGACGAGCTCGGTCGCTGTATATTCCAGTCCGAGCATAAGCAGGAGGAGGATCACGCCGATCTCGCTGGAGAGGTGCGCGAACTCGTGCATCCCCTCGAGCTTGACCAGGCCGCCGGCTCCGAAGAACAGGCCCCCGACGAGGTAAAGCGGGATGGGGGACATGCCGATCCGCCCGGCCAGCCTGGCCAGCAGGCCCAGGCAGAACACGACGGCCCCCAGTTCGATGAGGGTCAGGGCGAGCGGATCCATGCCGCTTATCCGTTGCGGAGGATGCCGGCTGCCGTGTCCAGGCCTTCTTGCGTGCCCACCGCGACGAGGAGGTCTCCCGGGTGCAGTACGACGTCGGGGCCAGGCGAGGGGAGCACTTCACCCTCGCGCATGATGGCCACGATCGAGGCGCCGCTGCGCGTCCGGATGCTGGCCTTGCCCATCGGCTGGCCCTGGAAAGGGGAACCGGCGGCAATGGAGAACTGCCGGGTCACGATCCCGGGAACCTCCCGGTGCGCCTCGGACAGCTGCATGGCCAGGCGCTGCCCGCCCAGGAGGTTGCCGAGGGCGGCCGCCTCGTCGGCGGTCAGCGGGATGGACGCCTGGCAGGTGTCCGGGTCGTCCCAGGTCGAGACGATCAGCTCGGTCTGGCCTTCGCGGTACTCGACGACGCCGATCCGGCGCCCCGAGGCGGTCATGAAGTCCTTGCGCCGGCCCAGGCCGGGAAGGTCCGTCTCATCCACGTTCATGCCTCCAGCCTAGTGCGCCGCGGCTGATTTGGGGGACGTTCAGGCCGCGGGCACGACGGCGATCTCGACCTTCCCCGGCGCCTTGACGGGCAGCAGGACCAGGAGCCCGGCCAGCAGGACAACGAGGATGCCCAGGATGCCCCAGCGCTGCGCCTCGCCGGGGGCGACCAGGGGCGACGCGACGGCGATGCACAGGGTGAAAAGCGCCGGCGCCAGGAAGCTGACGGCCCGCCCGGTGGTGGCGTACAGGCCGAACAGTTCGCCGGATTCGCCGTGCGGGGCGAGCCGGGCCAGGTAGGCGCGGGACGAGGACTGGGCCGGCCCCACGAAGAGGCACAGGAACAGGCCGAACACCCAGAACGTCGTGCTGCCGGACCACTCCATGCCGAACAGGGAATAGCTCCCGTTGCCCAGGACCAGGAGTACGCCGCCGGCAATCAGCAAGCCGACCAGCGACCCGATGATGACCGCCTTGGGCCCTGCCCGGTCGTCCAGGAAGCCGCCCACCAGGGCCCCGGCGGCGGCGACGACGTTGCCGAAGATGGCGAAGAAGATGACCTGCTTGAGGTCGAAGCCGAAGGTGCCGGCGGCAATGATCCCGCCGAAGGTGAATACGGCGGCCAGGCCGTCACGGAAGATGGCGCTCGCCAGCAGGAAGAAGATGGTGTGCGGGCTTGTCCGGTAGATGGCGCGGATGCGGCGCACGAGCAAGCCGTAGGAGGCGAAGAACCCCAGGGCTGCCTGCTTGGCCTTGGGTACTTCCGGGACGGCGAACATCACCGGGATCGCGAAGACCAGGAACCACAGCGCGGAAAACACCGCCACGAGGCGGATGTTCAGGCTGTCCTCGGTGGAGGCCCCGAACCATTCGATGCTGGGCTGGACGAAGAGCTGCAGCACGATCAGCAGCGCCACGATGCCGCCGAGATAGCCCGCGGCCCAGCCGAATCCGCTGATCTTGCCGATGTTCGCGGGCGTGGAGATCTGGGCCAGCATGGCGTTGTAGTTGACGCCGGCGAATTCGAAGAACACGTTGCCCAGCGCAATCAGCGTCACCCCGAGGAGCAGGAACTCCGGGCGGGGGAAGACAAAGAAGCAGAGCCCGGTCAGCAGCGCGACCGCGGCGGTGTTGACGCCCAGCCAGAGCTTGCGACGGCCGCCGCTGTCGGAGCGCTGCCCGGTGACCGGGGCCAGGAGCGCGATGGCCGCCCCGGCAACGGCCAGGGCGCCGCCGAGGACCGCCGAGGCTTCGTCTTCCCCGCCGAAGGCCTTGGAGGTCAGGTACACGGTAAAGACGAAGGTGGTCATGACGGCGTTGAAGGCGGCGGAGCCCCAGTCCCAGGCGGCCCAGGCGAGGACGCGGCCCTTGCCGGTGGCGTGGCTGCCGGACTCGAGTTCCGAGGCCGGATGCATGGCCTCGGGGGCGGTGGCGGAGTTCATAGCCTGATGTTAGCCGCCCGCCTCCGGCGGCCCGCGGAGGAAACGGTCCGGACGGGGCCGGGTCTTTGACGAAGCCGCCGCCGGCCGCCGGGCACGTCACGGAAAAAAGAATTTGTGCACGCTTGGTAAACTGGCCGCACCGAACCTAACCAATGCCCCGCGTGCTCCAACTTTTTTGACAATCGAATTCAGACGTTGCGGAGATTCCAGTGATCACAGTCCTTGCCGTGCACTTTGCGGTGGCTGCTGTGGCGCCGTTCCTCTTCCGCCGCCTCGGCAGGAACGCGTTCTTCGCGCTCGCCTTGGTGCCCGCAGGATCGTTTGTCTGGCTGGCCCTGCAGCACGGTGCGGTGTACGCCGACGCCGGTTCCACCGCTGTGGTCCTGCCGTGGATCCCGGACCTCCGGCTGGAGCTGGCCTTCCGGATGGATGCCCTGGCCTGGGTGATGTCGCTGCTGATCCTGGGGGTCGGCGCGCTGGTCCTCGTCTACTGTGCCCGCTACTTCAAGGACAAGGACAGCTATCTGGGCGGCTTCGGCGCCCAGCTGCTGGCCTTCGCCGGGGCGATGTTCGGGCTGGTCACCGCCGATGACCTGCTCCTGATGTTCATCTTCTGGGAACTGACCACGGTGCTCTCCTACCTGCTGATCGGCTACGCCCGCACCAGGTTGTCGGCCCGGCGCTCGGCGCTGCAGGCGCTGATCGTGACCACCGCCGGGGGCCTGGCCATGCTGGTCGGGCTGATCATCCTGGGGGCCGCCGCGGGCACGTACCGGATCTCGGCCATCCTGGAGCAGGCGCCGGGGCTGGTGGCGGGGCCCGCCGCGGATGCGGTGGCGGCCGCCGTCGTGCTGGTCCTGGTGGGTGCGATCACCAAGTCCGCGCTGGTCCCCTTCCACTTCTGGCTCCCCGGCGCGATGGCCGCGCCGACGCCGGTGAGCGCGTACCTGCACGCCGCCGCCATGGTCAAGGCGGGCATCTACCTCGTGGCGCGGCTGGCGCCCGGATTCGCCGAGACGCCGTACTGGCTGCCGGTGGTGCTGGGCCTGGGGCTGGCCACGATGCTGGTGGGCGGCTACCGTGCCCTGCGCCAGACCGACATCAAGCTCATCCTCGCCTACGGCACGGTCAGCCAGCTCGGGTTCCTGACCATGGTGGTGGGCCTCGGCGAGCCCGACGCGGCGCTCGCCGGCCTCGCCCTGCTGCTCGCGCACGGACTCTTCAAGGCCACGCTGTTCCTGGTGGTCGGCATCATCGACCACCAGGCCGGGACCCGCGACCTCCGCAAGCTTTCCGGCGTCTACCGTTCCTCCAGGGCCCTCGCCATTGTGGCGGCCATCGGCGCCGCGCTCGATGGCGGGCATCCCGCCGCTCGCCGGCTTCGTCGCGAAGGAATCGGTCTTCGAAGCCTTCGTCCACTACGGCACGGACGCCGCCGCGGGCCCGTGGGGGCTCGTCATCCTCGCCGGCCTGGTGGTGGGCTCCATCCTGACCTTCGCCTACAGCGCACGGTTCATGTGGGGCGCCTTCGCCGTGAAGCCCGGCGTCGAGGCGACCCCGTTCAAGGCGGTCAAGCCGGCCTTCCTGGCGGCCCCCGCCATCCTGAGCCTGCTCACCATCGTCTACGGGCTGTGGCCGGCGCCGGTGGATGCCTGGATCCAGCCCTACGCGGCGCTGTTCGTGCCCGCCGGCGGGGACCCGGCCGCCGCCGGCCACCTGGCGCTGTGGCACGGGGTGACCCCGGCGCTGGGGCTGACGGCGCTCACGTTCGCGCTGGGACTGGCGATGTTCTACGGCCGCAACGCGGTCTCCCGCGCCCAGGGCCTGGTGCCCGGCTGGGTCGACGGCGACCGCGCCTACCAGCTCACCATCGGCGCCCTTGATGATGTCGCCGTCTGGGTCACCGGCCGCACCCAGCGCGGTTCGCTCTTTTTCTACCTGGCCGTCATCCTGACTGTCGCGTTTGTCCTGCCGCTCACCGCGCTGCTGCTGGCCAACAAGCCCCTGCCCGGCGGCCTGTACTTCATCGATCCCGGGTCCCCGCTGCAGCCCGTCGTCGGTGCCGGCATCGTGATCGGTGCGCTTGCCGCCGTGCGTGCCAACAAGCGCTTCCTCGCCGTGCTGATGGTCTCGGTCACCGGCTACGGCATTGCCTTGATGTTCGCGCTCCAGGGGGCCCCGGACCTCGCCTTGACGCAGATGCTGGTGGAGACCATCATCCTGGTGGCCTTCGTCCTCGCCATGCGCAGCCTGCCGGCCGAACTGCGGGACCGCACCGGCGGCCGCTACCGGGTGATCCGGGTGATCATCGGCGCGGCGTTCGGCGTCACGATGATCTTCGTGGCGATCTATGCGCTGGGCGCGCGCGTGGCCACGCCGGTCTCGCTGGAGTTCCCGCGCCTGGCCTACGAGGGCGGCGGCGGATTGAACGTCGTCAACGTCACCCTGGTGGACATCCGGGCCTGGGACACCTTCGGCGAGATCTCCGTCCTGGCGCTCGCGGCGACCGGCGTCGCCAGCCTGATTTTCGTCCGCGGCCGCGGCGACCGCATCGGGCTTTCCGCGTCGGTGGCGGAGGGCACGGTCGGGCGCCGGGCGGGCGTGGCCGGCAACACCCGGGACAACGCGGCGCTGGCCATGAGCCGGCGTTTCGCCGCATCGGCGCGCGACGCGTGGCTTGTGGCCGGGCGGACCATGGCACCGGAACGCCGCTCGATCATCTTCGAGGTCGTCACCCGGCTGATCTTCCACTCCATCATCGTCTTCTCCATCTACCTGCTGCTCGCCGGGCACAACCTTCCCGGCGGCGGTTTCGCCGGCGGGCTCACGGCCGGCCTGGCGCTCACCATCCGCTACCTCGCCGGGGGCCGCTTCGAACTGCGCGAGGCCACGCCGGTGAGCGCGGGCGCGTTGCTGGGGATCGGCCTCGCCACGGCCGCGGCGTCCGGCGTCGCGCCGCTGCTGCTCGGCGGCCAGGTCTTCCAAAGCGCCGTGATCGAACTGTGGCTGCCGGTCTTTGGCGACATCAAGTTCGTCACGTCCACGATCTTCGACATCGGCGTCTACATCGTCGTCGTCGGCCTGGCGCTGGACGTGCTGCGCAGCCTCGGCGCGAAAATCGACGAACATTTCGAAGAACAGCCGGATGAACAGCCGGGAGCAGAACGGACCGCGGGGCCGTCCGACGGCCGGCAGGGCGGGGACGTCCCGGCCGAAACCACCGCCAAGGGGAGCCCATGAGCGTCAACCTGACCCTGCTGACGGTGATGGGGGCCCTGTATGCCTGCGGCATCTACCTGCTCCTGGAACGCAGCCTCACCCGGGTCCTGCTCGGCCTGATGCTGCTGGCCAACGCCACCAACCTGCTGATCCTGGCCACCGGCGGCTACGCCGGACTCGCGCCGCTGTTCACCAAGGACACGGCCGCCGGGGACTACAACGACCCGCTCCCGCAGGCGCTGATCCTGACCTCGATCGTGATCTCCTTCGCCGTCACGGCGTTCATGCTGGGCATCATCTACCGCACCTGGGTACTGGCGCGGCAGGACGAAATCCTGGACGACGCCGAGGACCGCCGCGTGGCCGAGACCCCCAGCTTCGACGCGGAGGACGACGCCGTCATCCCGGCCGAGACCTCCGAGTTCCCGCTCGTTTCCGGCGCCGCCGGCGACGACACCGTGCAGGCCGGCGCCCGCCGGATGCCGGCCGCGGACGCCGCCGCCGAGGAACAGCCCGGTTCCCAAAACGTCACCCCCGGCCCGGAAGGAGGGATCAAGTGAACATCGCCAGCCTGGCCCCGCTCGCCGTCGTCCTCCCCATCCTCGGCGCCGCCCTGACCTTCCTGCTGATCCGGCACACCCGCGCACAGCGGACCGTGAGCATCGCGCTGCTCTCGCTGACCCTGCTGCTGGAGTGCTGGCTGCTGGCCTCCGTCTGGGACGGCGGCACGGCGGCGGTGAATATCGGCGGCTGGCTTCCGCCCTGGGGCATCGTGCTGGTGGTGGACCAGTTCTCCTCCCTCATGCTGGTGGTCTCCTCGGCCGTCAGCCTTGCCGTGCTGGTCTACGCGACCGGCCAGGGCATGGCCGACGGCGACAGCGACGCCCCCGTCTCGATCTTCCACCCCACCTACCTGATCCTCGTCGCGGGCGTGTCCAATGCCTTCCTCTCCGGCGACCTCTTCAACCTCTACGTGGGCTTCGAGATCCTGCTGACTGCCAGCTACGTGCTGATGACCCTCGGCGGGACGGGCCCGCGGATCCGCGCCGGCGTGACGTACGTGGTGGTCTCGGTGGTGTCCTCGGTGCTCTTCCTGATCGCCATCGCCATGATCTACGGCGCCACCGGCACCATCAACATGGCGGACCTGGCCATCAAGCTGGCCGAGCTGGACCAGGGTACCCGCAACCTGCTGCACGTGCTGCTGCTCGTGGCGTTCGGCATCAAGGCCGCGGTCTTCCCGCTGAGTTTCTGGCTCCCGGACTCCTATCCGACGGCGCCCGCCCCGGTCACCGCCGTGTTCGCCGGGCTGCTCACCAAGGTGGGCGTCTACGCGATCGTCCGGACCGAGACGCTGCTCTTCCCGGGGGACACGTTCAACACCCCGCTGATGGTCGCGGCGCTGCTGACCATGGTGGTCGGGATCCTCGGCGCCCTGGCGCAGAGCGACATCAAGCGACTGCTCTCCTTCACCCTGGTCAGCCACATCGGCTACATGGTGTTCGGCCTGGCGATGTCCTCCGTCGCGGGGCTTGGGGCCGCGATGTTCTACGTGGCGCACCACATCACCGTCCAGACCAGCCTGTTCCTCGTGACCGGCCTGATCGAGCGCCGCGCCGGGAGTTCCTCGGTGGACCGGATCGCCGGGCTCGCCAAGCTCTCGCCGCTGCTGGCCGTGCTGTTCTTCGTGCCGGCCATGAACCTGGCCGGCATCCCGCCGTTCTCCGGCTTCCTCGGCAAGCTGGGCCTGCTGCAGGCCGGCGTGGCGCTCGGGACCCCGCTGGCGTACGCCCTCGTGGCCGGCGGCGTGCTGACCAGCCTGCTGACCCTGCTGGCCATCGCCCGGGTCTGGAACCGCGCGTTCTGGCGCAAGCCCGAGGACGCGGAGCACCCGGACCCCGTGCTGCTTGCCGGCCCCGGCGACCAGGCCACCGGGGACCGCGCCGGCCAGCAGAACGTGACCCTGCTGCCGCGGACCATGGTGGGCTCCACCCTGGGCCTGGTGCTGTTCGGGGTGGCGCTGACGGTCTTTGCCGGGCCGCTTTTCCAGGTGGCCGGGCAGTCGGCCGGGGAAATGCTGGACCGGACCTCCTACATCCAGGCCGTGCTGGGCGATGACGCCCCGGTCCCGGTGATCGCGCAACTGCCGCGGCAGGAGGCCCCGAAATGACGCGGAAGAGGATCTCGCTGCGCCAGGAACTGCCGCTGCTGGTCTGGCTCGTGATCGTCTGGGGCGCCCTCTGGCAGGACTTCAGCGCCGGCAACCTGCTCTTCGGCGCCCTGATCGCCGTGGCGGTGGCCCGGCTGTTCTACCTGCCGCCGGTGGAGCTGGGCGGCCGCTTCAACGTACTGCGCGCCGTACCCTTCGCCCTGATGTTCCTGACCAGGGTGGTGTCGGCCAGCTTCCAGGTCCTGTTCCTGGCCGTGGTCCGGGGGCCGCGGGTGATCAGCGCCGTCGTCGCCGTCCCGCTCCGGAGCCACTCCGACCTGCTGGTGACCGCCACCGGGCACGTCATCTCGCTGATCCCGGGGTCCCTGGTGGTGGAGGTGGACCGGACCACGTCCACGCTTTACATCCACGGCATCAACGTCCGCGACGCCGGGGATGCCGCGAAGCTCCGCAAGGAGGTCCGCGACGCCGAGGCCGGGCTGATCCGGATCATGGGCACCCCGGCCGAACTCTCCGCCCTGGAACAGGAGGTGGGCGCATGATGCCGCTGGTCCTGGCCGTCACCGCCGTCGTGCTGTCCCTCGCCGCCGGCGGCGCGATCATCCGCATCGCGCGCGGGCCTTCGCTGCTGGACCGGGTGCTCGCCGCCGACGTGCTGCTCGCGATCCTGGGCGCGGCGCTGTGCATCGACATGGCCGTGAACCGGCACCTGAACAACCTGATGCTGCTGGTGTCCATCTCCATCATCGGCTTTGTCGGCTCGGTGACCGTGGCCCGTTTCGTGGCAGACCGGAGGAAGCAGCCCAATGAGTCCTGAGTCGTTTTCCGCCGACGCCGTGATCGACGCCGTCTCGGCCGTCTTCATGGTGCTCGGGTCACTGATGTCGCTCGGGGCGGCCATCGGCCTGCTGCGGTTTCCCGACTTGATGAGCCGGATGCACGCCGCGACCAAACCGCAGGTGCTGGGACTGTTCCTGCTGCTCTGCGCCGTGGGGCTGCAGTTGCGCTCCTGGTGGGTGTGGCCGGTGCTGCTGGTCGCCTGGATCTTCCAGCTGCTCACGGTGCCGGTCTCGGCCCACATGGTGGGCCGGGCCGGCTACCGCACCAAGCACCTGCACCCCGAACTGCTCAGCGCCGACGAACTGGAGGCCGTGGTGCAGCAGGCGGCCGGCAAACGCGGTTTCACCGACGACGACGACGTCGAGTGACATGCCGCTGTGCGGCGCCCGGACGACCAGCCTTGGGCGAGGCGCCTTAGACCAGGTCCTGGGACTTGGCGAAGCGGGTGATCGCCCGCTGCGTGCCGCGGTTGGCGAGGACCTGGATGATGGCGCTGACCGAGGCCGACACGAGGGCGAAGGTCAGGGCCTGGCGCAGCGTGGTGGGGACATCGTCGTCGTGGCCCTTGGGCGGCTTGTTGCCGGTGGTCTTTTCCCAGACGGTGTCGACCACTTTGGTGCCGACGAAACCGGCGAGCAGGCTGACGCCGGTGCCAAGCAGTTTGATGAAGATGTTCATGCTTCGTGCTCCTTGCGGGAGGGGACAGGGCTTCCCCTAGCCTAGCGTCCCCGAGCGGCCGAGGATCTCGGTCAGCGCCTCGACCACCAGCTCATGGTCGGCTTTCTGCGGCAGCCCCGACACGGTGACGGTGCCTATCGCGCCGGTGCCACGCAGGTAGATCGGGAACGAGCCGCCGTGGGCGGCGAACTCCCGCTGGTCGAACCAGGCGTCGTCCTCGATCCTGCGTCCGGCAGCACGCGCCCGCAGGCCAACCAGCAGCGACGGGACCTCGTACCGCGCGGCGGTGCGCTGCTTGGCCTTGATCCAGCGTTCGTTGTCCGGGGTGGCTCCCTCCAGGGCCGCGTGGAAGAGCACCTGCTCACCCTTGGTGATATCGACGGCGATGGGGTGGGAGCGCTGCCGGCCGAGTTGCACCAGGAGCAGCCCGAGGTCCAGGGCGTCGTCCTTGCTGAAGGACCGGAACTGCAGCTCGTCGATTTCGGCCAGGATGCGGCCGATGAGCGCCGCCAGGGATCCTGGCGGCTGCGGCTCCGCGGAGTCCGGGTCGTAGTCGGGGGAAGGCACTGGTGCTTCGCTCATGGGATTCAGCTTCCGTTAGGTGGCCGCCGCTGCGCAACCCCAACTCCGCCCCGCGGGGTGTAAACTGGCCCAGCCCACAAGGGTGATTTTAATACGACAGGGGAGCGCCGCCGTCGGGCGAACTGGAGCAGTCCAGGGAACCAAGGTGGGCGCTGAGAGTGCGGACAGCCGCAGACCCTCGAACCTGATCCGGTTAGTACCGGCGCAAGGGAGTCGAGTTCTCAGGGTGCCCGGCACCCGTGGCGGAAGCCGCGGCGCCGCCGGAACACCCTCCCCTCCTGTACCTCAGGAGGACGACATGACTGATATTTCTGCGAAGCAGACACTGGCCACCGGCAAGCGCAGCTGGCGCGTGGTCGACATTGTGGTGGCGGCGTTGATCGCCGTTGCCGGCGGCGTCATTTTCTGGGCATGGTCCCAGGGCGCCAACCTCATCTCCGTGCCGCTCAACGCGGTCTACCCGCCGCTGACCGGGCTCTACGCCGGCGGCTGGATGATCCCCGCGGTGCTGGGCATGCTCGTGATCCGCAAACCGGGAGCAGCGGTGTTCTGCGAGACCGTGGCCGCCACGGGCGAGCTGTTCATGGGCTCCCAGTACGGGGCCTCAGTGCTGTTTTCCGGCTTCCTCCAGGGTCTCGGCGCCGAACTCGTCTTCGCCGCTTTCCTGTACAAGAAGTTCAACCTGCCCGTATCCCTGCTGGCCGGCGCCGGCGCGGGCCTGTTCTGCGGCCTGAACGACTCCTTCCTGCCCTGGGGCTGGAACATCGCCTACGCAACCGGTGACAAGTTCGCCTACATCGTCTTCTGCGCCGTCTCCGGGGCCGTGATTGCCGGCGGACTGTCCTGGCTGGCCACCCGCGGCCTCGCCAAGACCGGGGTGCTGGCCTCGTTTGCCTCCCGCAAGGCGGCATCGGAACCCGTGTTCTCCTGATGCACGGCCACGCATGACATCTCCCGACGCCGTCCGCCCCGCCGCGGTCACCGCCCGCGGCTGGGGCTGGCGGCACGCGGGCCGGCCACGGCCCGCCGTCAGCGGCCTGGACCTGGATATCCGCCCGGGCGAGCGGGTGCTGCTGCTGGGCGCCTCCGGCTCCGGCAAGTCCACGCTGCTGCACGCCCTGGCCGGGGTGCTGGGGGACAGCACCGCCGACAACTCCGCGACCGGCGCCTCCGGTGCCGGTCCGGCCGACGCCGGGGACTCCGACGAGACCGGCAGCCTGCTGGTCGACGGCGCCCCGCCCCGGGCCCGGCGCGGCCGGGCGGGACTCGTGCAGCAGGACCCGGAAACCCAGGTGGTGCTCTCACGGCTGGGCGACGACGTCGCCTTCGGGGCCGAAAATCTGTCCGTCCCCCCGGCGGAGATCTGGCGTCGGGTCGCGGAGGCGCTCGACGACGTCGGGCTGGCCGGACTGCCGCTGCAGCACCCGACGTCGGCCCTCTCCGGCGGCCAGAAGCAGCGGCTGGCGCTCGCCGGGATCCTCGCGATGCGGCCCGGGCTGCTGCTGCTGGACGAGCCGACCGCCAACCTCGACCCGGCCGGTGTCCTGGAGGTCCGCGACGCCGTCGGACGCTGCCTGGACAGGACCGGGGCCACGCTGGTGGTGGTGGAGCACCGCGTCGCCGTCTGGAAAGACCTCGTGGACCGGATCGTCGTGCTGCAGCCCGGATCCGCCGCGGGCACCGCGGTGCTGCTCGACGGCTCCCCGGACCAGGTTTTGGAGCAGGCGCGGGACATGCTCATCGCCGCGGGCGTCTGGGTGCCGGGCCATGTGCCGGCCACACGGGCCCGCAGCGGGGGCACCGGCGCCGGCGGGGACCGCTCGGCTGATGCAGGACCCGCCCAGCTCCTGCTGGCCGCCGAGGGGCTGGCCGTGTCCCGCGAACACCCCCGCCGCGGCGGTTTGTTGAGGGGCTTCCGTGCGATCCCGCCCGCGCCGGTGCAGTCCGGGATCGCGGCCCAGGTCCGGGCCGGGCAGGCCCTCACCGTCACCGGCCCCAACGGCTCCGGGAAATCGACCTTTGCCCTGACCCTGGCCGGCCTGCTGCCACCGGTCGCAGGTTTGGTCTCCGCCACCACCGAGCTGAGCGCGGGCGCTGGCATCGATCCGTACAAGTGGAGGGCCCGGCAGTTGATCGCCAGGATCGGCACGGTGTTCCAGGAGCCCGAGCACCAGTTCGTCACCGGCCGGGTGCTGGACGAACTGATGTTCGGCCCCCGCCACCTGGGCCGCGGCGAGGAACGGGTGGACGAGCTGCTGGAGCGCCTGCGGCTGCGTGACCTCGTGGACGCCAACCCCTATACACTCTCCGGCGGCGAAAAACGGCGCCTCTCGGTGGCCACCGTACTCGCCGCCCACCCGCAGGTGCTGGTCCTGGACGAACCCACCTTCGGCCAGGACGCCAACACCTGGGCCGAGCTGGCCTCCTTCCTCTCCGAGCTGCTCGACGCCGGGACAGCGGTGGTCTCGGTGACGCACGATGCGGAATTCAGCGAGGTCCTGGGCGGCACCGAGCTCAAACTCGGCGCCCCGCAGGCCGGAATGCCTGGCCTGCCCGGCCGGGGAGGCCCGGCGGTGGCGGCGCCATGAGGAACGCCCTGACCTTGCGCGGAAACGATGCCCTGCTGACCCGGGCGAACCCGCTGGCCAAGTTCTCCGCGGTCCTGCTCATCACCGTGGTGCTGGCGCTGTCCATCGACTGGGTATCCGCGTCCGTGGCGCTCGCCTTCGAGCTCCTGCTGTTCCCGCTCGCGGGCCTCACCCTGGCCCTGCTCTGGCAGCGCGGCTGGCCGCTTCTCCTCGCGGCGGCCGTGGGCGGCTGGAGCACCGCGATCCTGGCGCCGGACCACGGACCGACCCTGCTCGACGCCGGGATCTGGTCCATCAGCGAGGGGTCGCTGCAGCTCGGGCTGGGGTTCCTGCTGCGCGGCCTCGCGATCGCCCTGCCGGCGGTGCTGCTGATGAGCTGCACGGACCCGACGGACCTCGCCGACGCCCTGGCGCAGCAGGCAAAACTGCCGCACCGCTTCGTGCTGGGCACCCTCGCCGCGATGCGGCTGGTGGGCCTGATGGCAGAGGAGTGGCAGACCATCGGGATGGCCCGGCGGGCCCGGGGCGTCGGCTCGCACGGAAACCCGGTGCAGCGGCTGAGGGCCACGCTGGGGCAAAGCTTCGGGCTGCTGGTCCAGGCGCTCCGCCGCGCCTCCCGGCTCGCGGTGACCATGGAAGCACGCGGCTTCGGCGGAGCAAAACGGACCTGGGCGCGGAAGGCGGCGTTCAGCCGGCTCGACGTGTGGGTGGTGCTCGGCGGCCTGCTGATCGCCGGCGCCGCGGTAGCCGCGGCCCTGGGCGCCGGGACGTGGAACATGGTGTTTCTCGGCCAGCAGTAACGGGCCCGGGGCCGGGAACGGGTGCGCCATATCGCACGAGGTGAATATTTTGTGAGTTTGACTGCTATTTGGGCAGGTTTCAGGGTCCGCTTAGCTCATCCGTGATATTTATTGCATATGACTCAACAGACTGCTGAATACGTCGGCGCCGTGCTCCGGGACGCCCGCGGCGAGAAGGGCTGGACCCAGGGACAGCTCGCCGCCGAACTGGGAACCAGCCAGAGCGCCATCGCCCGGATGGAGCAGGGCAAGCAGAACCTGAGCCTGAAAATGATCCAGCGGCTCGAATCGATCTTCGGCCGCACCATCGTCAAGGTCGGCCGGCCGCAGATGACGCACCTCCGGGTCGAGGGCGGGCGCACGCTCTCCGGTGCCGTGGACGTCAACAGCAGCAAGAACGCCGGCGTCGCCCTGCTCTGCGCCAGCCTCATCAACCGCGGCACCACGGTGCTGCGCCGGCTGGCCCGGATCGAGGAGGTCAACCGGATCGTCGAGGTCCTGGCCAGCATCGGCGTCGAATGCACCTGGCTCAACGCGAACGACCTGCAGATCCGCCGCCCGGCCGTGCTGGACCTGGATTCGATGGACGTCGAGGCCGCCCGCCGGACCCGAAGCGTCATCATGCTCCTGGGCCCGCTGCTCGATGAGTCTTCCGAATACCGGCTGCCTTACGCGGGCGGCTGCGACCTCGGCACCCGCACCGTGGAGCCGCACATGCAGGCCCTGCGGCAGTTCGACCTCAGCGTCGAGGCGAAGTCCGGCTTCTACAGCGTGCAGGCGCCGCCCTCGGACGGCCACGACCGTTCGTTCGTCCTGAGCGAGCGCGGCGACACCGTGACCGAGAACGCCATCATGGCTGCCGCCCACCGCCGCGGCACCACCATCATCCGCAACGCCAGCCCGAACTACATGGTCCAGGACCTCTGCTTCTACCTGCAGATGCTGGGCGTGCAGATCGACGGCGTGGGCACCACGACGCTGAAGATCGTCGGCCGCCCCGCGATCAACGTTGACGTCGAATACTTCCCCTCCGAGGACCCGATCGAGGCGATGAGCCTGATCACCGCCGGCATCGTGACCAACTCCGAGGTCACGATCCGCCGGGTCCCGATCGAGTTCATGGAGATCGAACTGGCGACGCTCGAGCAGATGGGCCAGCGGCTGGAAGTGTCGGCGGAGTACGTCGCCCGCAACGGCCGCACCCGGCTGGTGGACGTCACCACCCGGCCCTCGGAGCTGCGCGCGCCGGAGGACAAGATCCACCCGATGCCCTTCCCCGGCCTGAACATCGACAACCTGCCGTTCTTCGCCGTCATCGCCGCCAACGCGCAGGGCCAGACGATGATCCACGACTGGGTGTACGAGAACCGGGCCATCTACCTGACCGAGCTGAACAAGCTCGGCGCCCAGGTCCAGCTCCTGGACCCGCACCGGATCTACGTCAACGGGCCCACCAAGTGGCGGGCCGCGGAAGTCGGCTGCCCGCCGGCCCTGCGTCCGGCCGCGTGCCTGCTGCTGGCCATGCTCGCGGCGCGGGGCGTCTCAGAGCTGCGCAACATCTACGTGATCGAGCGCGGCTACGAGGACCTGGCCGAGCGGCTCAACACCATCGGCGCCAAGATCGAGTATTTCCAGGACTGACTCGTCTGATTCCTGCCCGCGGTGGGGTAGCGCGCCGGGGGCGGTGCTGACGCACAATGGTTGCATGCGCACCTTTGGCGTCGAGGAGGAACTGCTGATCGTGGATCCCGTCACCGGGGTCCCGTTGGCCCTGGCCGACGCGCTGCTGCGCGGGCTGCGGCCGGCTTCCGCCGCCGCCGCAACGCCCGCCGCCGCCGCAACGCCCGCCGCCAACGCCGGCTATCCGGACCACGACGACTCGGGCTTCAGCTTCGAGCTCAAGCTGGAGCAGATCGAAACCCAGACCGCGCCCTGCCTGGACCACGGAGAGCTGCTCCGGCAGATCCGGCAGTCCCGGCTCTTCGCGGACCAGGCGGCCCGGATGCACGGCGCCCGGGTGGCGGCCCTGGCCACCTCGCCGCTGGCGTCCGCCACCCACACGACGCCCAACCCGCGGTACGCCACCATGCAGGAACGCTTCGGACTCACCGTGCAGGAGCAGCTGACCTGCGGCTTCCACGTCCACACCTTCATCGAATCCCCCGAGGAAGGCGTGGCCGTCCTGGACCGGATCCGGGACAAACTGGCGGTGCTAATTGCGCTCAGCGCCAACTCGCCTTTCTGGAACGGCGCGGAGACGGGGTTCGAAAGCTACCGCACCCAGGCATGGAACCGCTGGCCGGCGGCCGGGCCCGCCATGATCTTCGGCAGCCATCCGGTCTACCGGCGCGTGGTCACGCGGATGCTCGAAAGCGGGGTGCTGTTCGACGAGGGCATGGTCTACTTCGATGCCAGGCTGGCCCGCCACCATCCCACCGTCGAGGTCCGGGTTGCGGATGTCTGCCTGCGCGCGGAGGACGCGGCGCTGATCGCCGTGCTGGTGCGCGCCCTCGTGGAGTCGGCCAGCAGGGAGTGGCGCGACGGCGTGGATCCCGCCCCGGTGCCGACGGTCCTGCTGAAGATGGCAGCCTGGCAGGCCAGCAACTGCGGGTTGCGCGGCGAGCTGCTGGACTTCGGCACCTTCCGCCCCGCCCCTGCAGCCGAGGTGGTGCATGCGCTGGTGGACTTCGTGGCGCCGGTCCTTGCGGAGCAGGGGGAGCTGGAGCCGGTGCGGCGCGGCGTGGACCGGATCCTGGCGGACGGTACGGGGTCGGAGCTGCAGCGCCAGGCGCTCGCCGCCCCGGCGCTGGACACCCCTGCCGACGCCGCCGGGCTGGCCGCCGTCGTCGCCCATGCCGTGCGGGTCACCCTGCGCGGCGCCGACGCCGAGGCAACCGCGGCAACGGCCCCCGCGCTGGCGCCGGTGCGCCGGCGCTAGACCTGCTTGAGCGCGTTCCCGAGGTCCCGGATCAGGTCGTCCACGTCTTCCAGGCCTACCGAAAGCCGCACCACGCCGTCGCTCAGCCCGATTGCCGCCCGGCCGTCCGGGCCCATGGCGCGGTGCGTCGTGGTGGCCGGATGGGTGATGAGGGACTTCGAGTCCCCGAGGTTGTTCGAGATATCGATGATCCGCAGCGCATCCAGCAGGGCGAAGGCGGCGTCCTTGGCCGAGCGCCCGGGCGAGGGCGCCAGCTCCAGCGTCAGCACGGTGCCGCCGGCCTTCATCTGCCGTGCGGCCAGCTCGTACTGCGGGTGGGAGGCCAGCAGCGGGTACTTCACCCACCGGACCGCGGGTTGCTCCTCGAGCCATTCGGCAAGCCGGAGCGCCGAGGCGGAGGAATGGTTCACCCGCAGGGCCATCGTCTCCAGGCCCTTGGTCAGCACCCAGGCGTTGAAAGCGGAGAGCGCCGGGCCGGTGTGGCGCATGAGCTGCTTCACCGGACCCCCGATGAAGTCCCTGGTGCCCAGGATCGCGCCGCCGAGCACGCGGCCCTGGCCGTCGATGTGTTTGGTGCCGGAGTAGACGATCACATCCGCGCCGAGCTCCCCGCAGCGCTGCAGCAGGGGGGTGGCAAAGACGTTGTCGACCACAACGGTCGCCCCGGCAGCATGGGCCAGTTCGCTCACGGCGGCGATGTCCACGATCTCCTGCATGGGGTTCGACGGCGACTCGAAAAACACCGCCGTCGTCGGTTCCGACAGCGCCGACCGCCACTGCTCAAGGTCCGGGCCGTCCACGAACACCGTCTCCACGCCCCAGCGCGGCAGGATCTCGTTGAGGATGACGAAGCAGGAGCCGAAGAGCGAGCGGGCGGCGACGACGCGGTCACCGGCAGCCAGCAGCGCCCCGAGCGCGGTGAAGACCGCGGACATGCCCGAGGCCGTCGCAAAGCATGCCTCCGTTCCCTCCAGCAGCCGGAGCCGTTCCTGGAAGGTGGCCACCGAGGGGTTGCCGTAACGGGAGTAGACAAAGCGCTCATCCTCGCCGGTGAAGGCACGCTCCGCCGCGGCGGCGGATTCGTAGACGAAGCCGGAGTTCAGGAAGATCGGCTCGGTGGTCTCCTGGAAGCCGGTGCGGTCGAGCCCGCCGCGGACGGCCTGGGTGTCCGGGCTCCAGTCCCGGGCATCGGGGTTGAAGCCCATTTAGTGCGTTCCGGGGTTGGTGGGAAGGCCGCGGTTCTTCCAGCCGTTCACGGTGCGGGCCCCCGACTGGTCCGGTTCGCCTTCGAAGCCTTCGAGGACGTTGTAGGCGGTGAAGCCGGCGGCCGTGGCGGCGTTGGCGGCGGCGACGGACCGCGCTCCGGAACGGCACAGGAAGATGAGCTCGGCTCGCGGATTCCGGCGCCTGCTGCCGCAGTTGGTCCAGGAACTGCGGGTTGGCGGCGCCGTCCGCGAAGGTCCACTGGACGAACAATGGATCCCGCCCCTCCCCGGTGGCGGACGCGGTGGCAGGGATGCCGGTCTGCGCCCATTCCCCCTCGGTGCGGACGTCCACCAGGACGGCGCCGGCCTCAAGCCGGGCCCAGGCCTGAAGCGGGCTGAGGTCCCCGGCGTAGCTCACGCGTGGCCCTCGCCCTCGAACTCGACGCCGTCGAGTTCATCCACCGCGTTGGCGACGGCCGCGTCCGCGCTGGCGATCGCGGCCGGCAGCACGACGGCCTGGGCCACGATCACGGTGCTGCCGTTGAACGTGGCCGAGGGGCTGCCGTGCAGGACGTAGCCCTCGGCAAGGGCCGAGGAGACGCGCTCGCAAAAGGCGCGGTCATCGGGGCCGGTGAACAGGCGGTACGCCAGTTTTTCCCCGGCGGCGCCGGGGACTGCGGGGGACGGGGCGGGGGCTGTCCCGGGGACAGCGGGGGCGGACGCGTCGGGCACGACTGATCTCCTTCTTTCACGCTTGCAGCTCGAATGGTCGATGTGCCGAGTATTCACCTGAGGCACCCCGCCGCGGAAGGGAGGGTTGCCGACCGGCCAGTCAGGGCTTGGCGCCGGATCTCGTTACTCACCAAAAACGTAACACCCGCGACGCCGGCCTGCAGAGCCGCCGTCGTCACTTTAGGTAACCGGGCGCCGGCCCCACCCCGTCGTGCTCAAGGGCGCTTCCGCTTCCTGGCCAGGACGAAGGCGCCTGCCAGGATCGCGGCGAGGCCCACCCCGGCGGCCAGGACCCTGGCCGGCAACTGCAGGTTGGCGGGCTGGGGACTTGAGGTCTTCCCGGCACCGCCCGCGGTCGGGGCCCCGGTGGTTTTCGTCGCCCGGCTGAACACCGCCGACTCCACTCCCATGACGATCCGGTCGCCCGGCGTCGCACTCTGAAGGAGCCGGGTCACTGTGCCGAGGTCGGTGGAAATGCATCCCACGGTGGGCGAATTGCCGGCGTGCAGGAAAATGGCGTAGGAAGCGCCCTGAACCGTGGGCATGTCGGGTTCACGGTTCCAGTTGATGACCGCGGCCTGCTCGTAGTCGCCCTGACGAAGGTAGAACCAAAGGTTTTCGTCCGCGTCGCCGTACTCGCCTTCGAAGTACTGGTTGTACGTCGGACCGGGCTCCCCGCCCCACCGCGAGTGACGGTTGATTTTGTAGTACTTAAGCGCGGTTCCAGGGTTTTCCCTGCCCAGCGCCTCAGTGAAGGAGAAAGACCCCGTCGGCGAGTAGAGGGTGTCCTGCCACATCTTGCCCGGCGGCGCGAAACCGGTCCTGCCCGAATAACCCGTGCTTTGCCACTCCTGGACATAGCCGGCATCAGTGCTGACGCACCCGGTGATGAGGACATCCATGTCGCCATATTTTTTTGCCGTGGCGAAGGTCACCCGGTGCGCCCCGTGGGTGGGGAACAGCACCTCACCTGCGGTCAACCGCTCGCACGGATTTGCCACCATCCCTTTAGGAGCCGCGGCGGAGAGCGGAGCCGGTGACAGTCCCAGCACCGCTGCCGTGGCGATAAGTACAGCCAGAATGCGCCCCATGTTATTGCGGACCTCCTCGAACCTCTGTGCCGCTGGACGTGGGTGCGCCATCGCGGGCGCTGCCCATCGGGTCGGCGTTGCCGGTGCCATCGCCGGCAGCGGGGCCCGCCGGTGGGCGTGCCGGGGCCGGACCCTCAAGCACCCGCCTGCGCGCCCGGTTGGCGCCACCGGAGACCAGCCGCTCCAAGGGCCCTGGCTTGCCTGCCGTCACGTTCCGCCAGATGATGGCGAAGAGTGCGGCGGCGACGGTATGGATTGCCAGGGCCAAGGCGGGCCGGTTCTGAAGGAATCCCGTGGACAGGGCAACGAGGTGGGCTGAATAGAGGGTCAGCGTCATTCCGCCCATGGCAGAGAGCGGCGTGAGCGCCGGTGCTGCCTTGTTGGCGAGGACCAGCACGGCAGCCAGAGCCACCGCGGCGATTCCGATGGTGTTGAAAAGCTCCAGCGGAGTGGACGAATACGGGGACAGGATCGCCAGCCACCACCATGACGTTGTCGGGAGCGTTGGATCGGGGGCCCAGGCATCGGGGCCCCAGATCTGCACATCGCGAACCCCCTTGGCGCCCAGCCAGGGGGTGGACTCCAGCAGGCGGGTTCTGCCGCCGAGCGGCCCAAGCAGGATCTCCGAGAGCAGCCAGGAGCCGATCGCGAGTCCGATCCCGCCGACGGCCAGCCGCACCTGCACCGCGTAGGAACCCAGGTCGAGTCTCCCAAGGGCCAGGCCCGCACAGATGTAGGCCATCCAGGGGATGGCGGGATAGGTTCCGCCAACGAGCAGTACTGACATGGTCGCAACCGGCTCGGTGACAAGCGAGGCGAATGTGGGATCGTTGCCGTCAAGGGCCGGCAAATCGTCGCGGACCGCCTGCATGAAAACGGGGCCGAGCACCGCGAAGCCCGCGGCGGCGGAGGCGAGTACGCGGGGGCCTCGCCCCAGCAGCGGAATCGCCATCAGGAACAGTGTCCCGTAGTAGGCCAGGATGATGGCTGCCGGCGGGTGGAGGGAGGCGATCAGCAGCCCGATGACGAGGATGCTGCCGGCGCGTACGGCCAGGGCAGACTTCGCGGCTGTTAGCGCCCGACCCGTGAGCGGATGCCGTCCGCCTGAGGTGAAGGTCAGTGAAATTCCGGCAAGCAAGGCGAACAGGCCCGCCGATACACCGGAGAACAGGGTCCAGGACAGCGTCGGTTCGAAGTTCTCGTCAGTGTCGGGCAGGATGTGGATTGCCATCATGCCGATCAGGGCGATGCCCCTGGCGACGTCGACGCCGATGAGTCGCCGCTTTGCGGTAGTTGTCATGGCCGGCCCTTGCCCGCGTGCTGCTCCGGAACTTCCTCGTCGCTGCGAACTGGCGCCCGGTGCCGGTGGCGGAGTGGGGTTTTGTTTGGCGACCAGTGGCGGATGGGGTTGCCGGCCCAGTGGGTGCCGGACGGAACCACTTCCGAACGCATCACCAGGGACGCGGCCCCCACGGTGGCGCCCGCCATGATCGAGCTGCCCGGCAGCACAATGCTGTTCGGGCCCAGGGTGGAATCGGCGCCGAGCTGGATCCGGTCCATCCGCATGATGCGGTCATGGAACAGGTGCGTCTGCAGCACAGTTCCGCGGTTGACGCTGACGCCGTTCCCCAAGGTGATCAGGTCAAACTCCGGCAGCCACCAGGTCTCGCACCACACACCGCGGCCGACTTTGGTGCCCATCAAACGCATCCACCAGTTCAGCATCGGTGTGCCGAGGCTCATCCGGACAAGGCCGGGGACCGCCAGCGCTTCGGAGAAGACGTCGGCGAGTTCGTTGCGCCACACGAAGGAGGTCCAGAGCGGGTACTCGGTAACCTCAAATCGCCCCACCAGGGCCCATTTTGCAGCCAGGGCGACAAGGCAAGCCACGATGCCGCTGCCCAGCAGCACCGGCCCGGACCACAGCGCCGTCACGGCCAGCCCGTTTTGATCGTAGATAAGGTTGAGGACCCATACCGTGACCAGGGCCAGCCACGCCGTGACGACGGCAGGAAGAATCCGGCATGCCTCGACGGCGCCGCGCGCCATCAGCAGCCGCCGTGAGGGGTTGTAGGTCCGTGAAGATTCACCCTGGTCCACTGGCCGGGGAAGTTCCACGGCGGGACGCCCGAACCAGGACGAGTTCGCGGGCATGTCTTTGGGTGCGGAGGACAGCACAGCCAGCAGCGAGTTGTCCGGAACGTGGCGGTCGGGACCTACTATCGCGGAGTTGCCCACAAAGGATTTTTCTCCAACGCTTGCCGCACCGAGATGGACCCAGCCATTGCGGATGCGCTTTGAGGCCACCATGGAGTGGTCTGCCAGGAAGGACCGGTCGGCGAACCGCGTGAGGTGCGGGAGGGTTTCGACGGTGGAGACTTCCACATGCTTGCCCACCCGGGCGCCGATGATCCGCATCCACACCGGGGTAAACAGGCTGGCATAGATGGGGTAGGTGGAGATGAGCGACTTCGTCAGCAACGCTTCAGTCAACCAGGCCGCCCAGGCGGCCGCACCCTGCGCCGAATGGAATCCCGGCTTTATGAGGCCGCTCAGGGCGCGCACCAGCGCTGCGGTCAGGGCGAGGTAGACCACCACGGTGATCACCAGGAACGCCGGACTCCACGCCGCCAGCGTCCACAGGGCATCTTGAAGAGAGCCGACGCCCTGAAGGGCCGACAGCGCCAGGAAGCCGCCTGGGATAACCGAAATCAGCGGGAGCAGCGTCAGGCCGAAGAGCGAGATCGGATAGAGCACCGAGATCAGCGGCGCGGGACGGTGGCCACGGGCGGTGGGGGGCCAATCCGTGCCCGCCGCCCCCACATGCTCCATTTGCGATCCGGCCCAGTGCTCCCCGGCCGGCACCTTACCGGTGACCGAGGTGCCCGGCGCAACCTCCGCGCCGGCGCCAACGTGCGCGTCGTGCATGAGCGTGGAGCGCATCCCGACGCGCGCATGATCGTCCACCTGGACACGGCCGATATGCAGGACATCTCCGTCAAGCCAGTGCCCGGCCAGATCCGCCTCATGTTCAATTGACGCGCCGGCCCCGAACGTGGCGAGACCGGTGACAGGAGGCATGGCGTCTAGGTGGACGCCCTTGCCCACCTTGCATCCCAGCGCGCGGGCATACCAGGAAGCCATGGGGGTGCCCATCAGCGGGTCCAGTTTGCAGAAGGTAACTACGCGCTCGACGGTCCACAATCTCAGGTGGATTGCGCCTCCCCGCGGGTAACTTCCCGGTCTGATCCTGGCGAGCAGGAGACGTGCGGATACGACGGCGAGGAGAAAGCGGAACGGGAGGCTGTAAAGCACAATCCACGCCATGAGAACCGGCAGTAGCGGCGGATTCGGCACCCAGGGGCGATCCGAAACCCGGACGATGATTTCACAGACAATCAGGATGCCGGTGATGTAGCGCAGCCCCGTGATCGAGTACAGGGCAAGGATCACCGTTGACTGCAGCCAACCGATCGACGCAGGAGTGGGGGCAATATGCCGCTCCTCGGTCTCCGAGGTGGTGCCGCCCGTCAGATGGGCCGTCAGCTCACCGAGGGTCGGGTGCGCGTAGACGTCGGCAATGGAAACGTTCGGGTAGCGGACCCGCAGTGACGACACCAACTGCGCCGCCGCCAGGCTGGCCCCGCCGGCGACAAAAAAGTTGCTCTCCTCAGTCAGCGGCAGTGGGCCGAGGAGGTCCGTCCATTGCTGGCCCATCCAGGCCAATTCGCCCGTGAGTACCTTGACCGGCGGGCCCGTGACGGTCACGAGCGGCCAAGGGAGGGCTTTCCTATCCACCTTGCCCGAGGTCTTCAAGGGAAGTTCCTCGACAACGCCGAGCGCGGGAACAAGCTGCGCCGGAAGCTTTTCGGCGAGCAGCGCCCGGCAGTGTGCCAGATCGAGGACGGACCCCTTTGCCGGCACAAGATATCCCGCCAGCACCTTATTGCCACTGGGACTCAGCTGGACGGCACCGGCGGCCGCCGCCACTCCCGGCAACTCAGCGAGGGCTTCGTCGATTTCACCCATCTCGACCCGGCGGCCGGCCAGCTTGACCTGCTCATCCGCCCGGCCAACGAACATCAGCCCGGCGGGGTCGGCGAGAACAATGTCACCGCTGCGGTAGGCACGCGGCCATCCGAGCGCAGACATCGGGGCGTACTTTTCGGCGTCCTTGGCCGAATCCAGGTAGCGGCCGAGCCCGACACCGCCGATGACGAGCTCGCCTTCCTCGCCCCAGGCGACCGGCACTCCGTCCGCGTCGACGACAGCCAGGGCGTACCCGAACAACGGAAGCCCGATCCGCACGGCCTGCTTGCCGTCCACCAGCGCCCCGCAGGCAATAACGGTTGCCTCGGTGGGTCCGTAGGTGTTCCAGACCTCCCGTGACGGGCCGGCGAGCCGGGCGACGAGGTCGGCCGGGCAGGCCTCGCCGCCAAAGATCAGCAGCCGGACCTTTTCCAACGCCTCGTTCGGCCATAGGGCGGCGAGGGTGGGGACCGTGGAAACGACCGTGATATTCCGACGCGCCAGCCAGGGACCAAGATCAGCGCCGGAGCGGACCACGTCCCGGGGAGCAGGAACCAGGCACGCCCCGTTCCGCCAGGCCAGCCACATTTCCTCGCAGGAGGCGTCGAACGCCACGGACAGCCCGGCCAGCACCCGGTCGCCGGGCCCGAGCGGGCTGTTGACGCAGTAAAGTTCCGTTTCGGCATCAACCAGGGCGGCGGCCGAGCGGTGCGTGATGGCCACACCCTTGGGCTTGCCGGTCGAACCGGAGGTAAAAATAATCCAGGCGTCGTCTTCACAGTGCGCCTCCGGGCTGTGCCCCAGAGTGCGCACCCCGCCGATGAGGGCGAGTTGCAGGTGTTGGCCGATCACTGCGCAAACGCCGGCCTCGGACCAGACTGTTTCGGCCCGGTCATCCGGTTCATCGGCGTCAACCGGAACGTAGGCAGCCCCGGCGGCGAGGACTCCGAGGATTGCGATGTAAAGATCCACCGATCCCGACGGAACACGGACCCCGACGCGGTCTCCTGCGCCGATATTTGCGCTCCACAACCGGCGGGATACGTCCGCGATCCGCTCACCAAGGGCGTCATAAGTCAACAACACCGTGCCGTCGTCCAACGCCGGAGCAGCGGGGTAGCGGGCAATGGTTTCCTGGATGATGGCGACCAGGGTTCGTGCCGCTGGAGCTTCCGTCACCGGAAAGACCGCGGCCTCCGCTGTTCGGTCCTGAACCCCGAGCGGGCTGGAGGCCGGAGAACCGGACAACGGTTCACGGCCCTTTGCATGGTCGAAGGCTCGCACCCCGAGGCTGTCGTGATTGGGAATGGCTACCGCTGGTTTCGTTGGCACTAATCCGAGATGTGCTGTTCGTGACCTGTTGGTGAAGTCCAATCACGCTCTCCTTAAAACTGGCGAATCCTGCCGGCTGGCTGCAGGACGCGGTCAGGGACGCCGCAGTGCGTCGACCTGGCCGGCCTGAACCTTGCTCCGTCGGTTCGGTCTCAGGAGGCACAGCGCCGACTGCGCTAGTGACGGGAAAGTGGACTTCGGATCTGATACCCACGCGCGGGAAACGCCCCCACGACCATCGGCGTGTGCTCCATGTCCTATGAACTCTAGGGACAGCGCCAGCGGCGCCCACGAGTAGTCGGTACCCTAATTTCCCCCTTGGACTACCCGCGCGGGTCACCTTCTGTCACTCCCGGCGCAGGAATCCGGGAGTAGGAACTGAAGGTAGGGGATTCCTAGGCGGAACCGCCGGAGCGGTTCTCCTCCGCGTGGGCCCGCCACCGTTCCTTCGCCTCGTCGGACAGGTCCTCCCAGGGCGGCGCCGCCGGCATCCAAAGGCCTTCCAACAACTTGAGGCGTTCCTCGTACAACGCCTTCCCGGCGTCCACAGGCTCAGGCATTAACGCGGACCCGGGCCGGCGGCGGAGGCGGAGATGCAGGAGCCAGCCCCGGTGCTCACTGCCTGTGCCTTCATGGAAAATTGACCTTCTCTTCTGAGCACAAACAATGCTGCAACCTGGCCCCGGGCCTCAACGATCTTCGGTCCCTTAATAGTACGAGGAGCCCCGGCGTTGCGCGGGCGGACAACCGGTGCGCCGTACCCGGCCGG
>CAVOQF010000014.1:0-9910 GCA_963698285.1 uncultured Actinomycetota bacterium
ATTTCCGGCGGAATGGGCACCAAAAGTGATGGGGCGACGGGCGCCTGTGGATAACGCGCAGCGGGGATCCGGCGCTCGGATAAGAATGGTCACGCATGCGACCACCAGCCAGCGTTGCCGGCCGACCTCGCCTCGGCCCCGTTCACCGTCTACGAGGCGCGGGCTGCGGCCCTGGGCGGCGTGCCCGGCTCCGTTCTTCCGATCTTGCCACCGCGGGCTGGCTGCTTTATCTGCCGGCGGGTTCGTTGTCGAACTCCGCGGGCTGGCCCGGAGCTTTGTCCGCTGCGACACCGGGCGCGTGGATTTCCCACCTCCACGGCCGCGATTCTGCTGGGGCTGTGGCTCCCGCCTTGGTACCGCGGCTGCCGCGAACTTCATCTCAGCAAACGCAGGGCCCTGCCGCCGGTCCGCCGTGAGGGCGTTGTCGGGCACACCGTGCTGGCGTTCGACGACGAGCTCATGGTCTGGGACGGCATCCGCATTTCGACACCCGCCCGCACCTGGCTGGATCTTGCCCACATGCTGCCGCTGGAGCGATCTCGGGCGATCGGCGACCAATTCGTGCGCCAGCCACATCCCGGTCTGGAGGTCCGCACGGAGCCGTGGACCACACTTCCCCAGCTCGCCGCGATGCTCAGGCGGCACCCGAAAGCTCAAGGGAATCGTGAAAGCGCGCCAGGCCCTGGAACTCATCCGGCCCGGCTCCGACTCCGCACCGGAAACGTTCCTGCGCCTGGCGCTGACCGCGGCCGGGCTCCCGGAGCCGGAGCTGCAGCTCCGGATCGTGCCGGATGACCCCTACTCCCCCGCCGCGGACCTCGGCTACCGCAGGCAGACGGGTCGCCATCCAGTACGACGGCGGCCACCACCTCACGCGCGAACAGCAGTCCCGCGACAACCGCCGCGACGAATGTTCAACGCCGCCGGCTGGCGCTACTTCAAGTTCAACGCCGACGATCTCGCGGATGACTTCCGCGGCGCGGCCCATCGTGTCCGGGCCGCCCTTCGTCCCCCGTTAAACGCCGGTTGCCCTATCACTTGCAGGGTCCAAACCAGGGGTTTGGGAACCACCAAGTGATAGGGCAACACGGGAGGGGGAAGGCGGGGTTAGCGCTCCAGGTCGCCGCGGATGAAGGCCTCGACCTTTTCGCGGGCGAGGTCGTCGTTGAACTGCTCCGGCGGGGACTTCATGAAGTAGCTCGACGCCGAGAGCAGCGGGCCGCCGATGCCGCGGTCCAGGCCGATCTTGGCGGCACGGATGGCATCGATGATCACGCCGGCGGAGTTGGGCGAATCCCAGACCTCCAGCTTGTACTCCAGGGACACCGGGGCGTCGCCGAAGTTGCGGCCTTCGAGGCGGACGAAGGCCCACTTGCGGTCATCGAGCCACTGGACGTAGTCGGACGGGCCGATGTGGACGTCCTTGGCGGCCAGGTCGGCTTCGACGTTGGACGTGACGGCCTGGGTCTTGGAGATCTTCTTCGACTCGAGGCGGTCGCGCTCCAGCATGTTCTTGAAGTCCATGTTGCCGCCGACGTTCAGCTGGTACGTGCGGTCCAGGGTGACGCCGCGGTCCTCGAACAGCTTCGCCATGACGCGGTGCGTGATGGTGGCGCCGATCTGGCTCTTGATGTCGTCGCCCACGATCGGGACGCCGGCGGCGGTGAACTTGTCCGCCCACGCCTTGGTGCCGGCGATGAAGACCGGCAGGGCGTTGACGAACGCCACGCCGGCGTCGATGGCGCACTGGGCGTAGAACTCTGCGGCTTCCTGCGACCCGACCGGCAGGTAGCAGACCATCACGTCAACCTGGGCGTCCTTGAGGGCCTGGACGACGTCGACCGGCTCCTCCGGGGACTGCTCGATGGTCTCGAGGTAGTACTTGCCGAGCCCGTCGAGGGTGGGCCCGCGCTGCACGGTCACACCGGTCGGCGGGACGTCGGCGATCTTGATGGTGTTGTTCTCGCTGGCCAGGATGGCGTCGGACAGGTCCTGGCCCACCTTCTTGCCGTCGACGTCGAACGCGGCAACGAACTTGACGTCGCCCACGTGGTACTGGCCGAACTCCACGTGCATCAGCCCGGGGATCGTGGCCTGGGGATCGGCGTCCTGGTAGTACTCAACGCCCTGGACCAGCGAAGCGGCACAGTTACCTACGCCGACGATTGCAACACGAATCGGATGTGAAGACACGGAACTCCTTTGAGGGACAACGTCATGTGCCCGGCGGAAGTACTCTGATGCACGACGGCGGCAGCGGGCACGGCGCACAACGGCGCCTTTAGCATTCTAGTCAACGGCGCGGGGGCCCGGGTTGTTCCCGGCCCCCGCGCCGCCAGTGTTACCGGGAGGCTGAACAGCCGCCCGGCTGGGCCTTCTATTTCTGGGCCCACAGGTTGATGTCGGACTCGACGGCGAACTCGTCGATCGCCGTCAGCTCCGCGGCGGTGAAGTCCAGGTTGTTGATGGCGGCCAGGTTGTCCTCGAGCTGCCGGACGCTGGACGCACCCACCAGGGCGGACGTCACCGCGGAGCCCTTGCCCTGGTCGCGCAGGATCCAGGCGATGGCCATCTGGGCGAGCGATCTGCCCGCGGCCCTCGGCGATCCGGTTGAGCCCGCGGACGCGGGCCAGCTTGTCCTCGGTGATGCTGGTTCTCATCCAGGGACTTGTCCTGCGCGGCGCGGGAATCGGCAGGGATGCCCGTGCAGGTAGCGGTCGGTGAGCATGCCCTGGGCCAGCGGCGAGAACGCGATGGACCCGGCGCCCACCTGGTCCAGCGCCTCGTACAGGTTGGGGCTGCCGTTTTCGGTCCAGCGGTTCGAGCATGGAGTAGCTGGGCTGGTGGATGAGCAGCGGGGTGCCCAGCTCCTTCAGGATCCGGGCGGCCTCGACGGTCTGCTCCGGGGTGTAGGAGGAGATGCCCACGTAGAGGGCCTTGCCGGAGCGGACGGCGTGGTCCAGCGCGCCCATCGTCTCCTCCAGGGGCGTCTCCGGGTCCGGGCGGTGGCTGTAGAAGATGTCCACGTAGTCCAGGCCCATCCGGCGTCAGGGACTGGTCCAGGCTGGCCAGCAGGTACTTGCGGGAGCCCCATTCGCCGTACGGGCCCGGCCACATGTCGTAGCCGGCCTTGGTGGAGATGATGAGCTCGTCACGGTACGGGGCGAGGTCGTTCGCGCAGGTGCCGGCCGAAGTTCGTCTCGGCGGACCCGGCGGGCGGCCCGTAGTTGTTGGCGAGGTCGAAGTGGGTGATGCCCAGGTCGAAGGCGCGGCGCAGGATGGCGCGCTGCGTCTCGAAGGCCTTGACGTCGCCGAAGTTGTGCCACAGGCCGAGGGAAACGGCGGGAAGCTTCAGGCCGCTGCGCCCCACACGGCGGTACGGCATGGAGTCATAGCGGGTCTCTGCTGCAACGTAAGTCATGGGAAGTCCTGTCCTATTCGGAGATGATGGCGGCGCTGTGGCCCGGCAGGTCCAGCTGGCCGGCGGCGAGGCGGACGCCGTCGTCGGTGGCCAGCGCCACCGAGGCGCCGGCACGGCGAGGCTGCGCGGTTCGGCGGAGAAGTTCATCGCCACCTCCACGCTGCCGCGGCGCAGGCGGAGCCAGCGCTCGGCCTCGTCGAACGCCACGGCGGTGTCCTCGAAGCCGAGGCCGGAGAGCTCCGGCGTGGCGCGCCGCAGCGCGATCAGCCGGCGGTACAGCTCCAGCAGGCGGGCGTGGTGGCCGCCGGCGGCTTCGTCCCAGTTGAGCCGGGAGCGGGTGAAGGTTTCCGGGTCCTGCGGGTCGGGCACGACGGCGGGGTCCCACCCCATCCGCTCGAACTCCCGGATCCGGCCCTCGGCCGTGGCCTTGCCAAGCTCCGGTTCCGGGTGCGAGGTGAAGAACTGCCACGGCGTGGTGGCGCCGTATTCCTCGCCCATGAACAGCATCGGCGTGAACGGCGAGGTGAGGGTGGCGACGGCGGCGAGCGCGAGCTGCCCGTAGCCCAGCGTCTGGGAGAGCCGGTCGCCGGTGGCCCGGTTGCCGATCTGGTCGTGGTTCTGGCTGCAGACCACCAGCGCGGCCGGGTGGACCAGGCCCGTGTTGATGGGCCGGCCGTGGTGCCGCCCGCGGAAGCTGGAGTAGCTGCCGTCGTGGAAGAACCCGTCCACCAGGACCTTGGCCAGGGCTTCCATGGACCCGAAGTCGGCGTAGTAACCGGTGGTCTCGCCGCTGACGTTGACGTGGACCGCGTGGTGGAAGTCGTCGCTCCACTGCCCGGCCAGGCCGTAGCCGTTGACGTCCCGCGGGTAGAGCAGGCGCGGATCGTTCAGGTCCGACTCGGCGATCATCGTGGCGGGGCGCCCGGTCGCAGCGGCCACCTCGTCCGCGAGCGCACCGAAGTCCTCCAGCAGGTGGACCGCCCGCTCGTCCTTGAAGGCGTGCACGGCGTCGAGCCGCAGCCCGTCCACGTGGTAGTCCCGCAGCCACATCGCGGCGTTGTCCAGGATGTAGCGGCGCACCACGTCGGAGCCGGGGCCGTCGAGGTTCACGGAGTCGCCCCACGTGTTCCCCTCCCCCGACTTCAGGTACGGGCCGAAGCGGGGAAGGTAGTTCCCGCTGGGCCCGAGGTGGTTGTAGACCACGTCCTGGATGACGCCCAGCCCGGCGGCGTGGGCGGCATCGACGAAGCGCTGGTACGCGGCGGGCCCGCCGTAGCCTTCGTGGACCGCGTACCAGAGGACGCCGTCGTAGCCCCAGTTGTGGGTGCCGTTGAAGCCGTTCACCGGCAGCAGCTCCACGAAGTCGACGCCGAGCTCCGCCAGGTAGCCGAGCTTCCCGATCGCCGCGTCCAGCGTCCCCTCGGGCGTGAAGGTCCCCACGTGCAGCTCGTAGATCACCGCGCCCTGGAGGTCCCGGCCCTGCCACTGCCCGTCCGCCCACTCGTGGCTGCCGGCGTCGAACGTCCGTGACAGGGCGTGGACGCCGTCGGGCTGCCGCCGGGACCGGGGGTCCGGCAGCGGTGTGGTGTCCCCGTCGATCAGGTAGCCGTAGTCCACGTCCCCGGCAGCGGGGGCGTCCGGTGCGGTCCACCAGCCGCCGGAGCCGTCAGCGTTGCGAGGCAGGGCGCCGTCGCGGCGCCGGGAACCCGGGCCATCGGGTATTCCCGGCCGCCGGCGAGCAGCGTGACGGTCTGCGCGTCCGGGGCCCAGACGTTGAAGCGTTCGGTTCCGTGTGCAGGCAAAATCATGGCCTTCTTCCGTTTCCCAAGGTCAGGTTGTCAGTCCGTGCGTCAGGCGCCGGGTACCAGCAGCGCCACCGGGTAGTGGCGCAGGATGTCCGCCACCGGCACGGGGCCCGGGCCGAAGGCCGTCCCCGTCAGCTGGTCGGTCATTTCCGCGGACAGCTCGACGGCGGTGTCCTGCCAGCCGCCGCGCTGTTCCAGTCCGCGGGGCAGCCGGGTGGCCAGGGTGAGGGCACCCGCGCCCGCGGCGGTGCCGCGTTCGAAGCCGACCAGGTGCCCGGCCGCCGGCCCGGTCGCCTGCACCGGGAGGTACCCGGTGAACAGCTCCGGGCGGTCCCGGCGCAGGCGCAGGGCGCGCGAGGTGACCAGGAGCTTCGCGGCGTCGTCCATGTACGACGCCGGGCGGTCGCCGGCGTCGAGGGCGGCCAGGGCCGCGCGCCGGGCGCCGTAGTCGAACGGCCGCCGGTTGTCCGGGTCCGTCAGCGAACGGTCCCAGAACTCGGTGCCCTGGTAGACGTCCGGAACGCCCGGCATGGTCAGCTGCACCAGCTTGGCGCCGAGCGAGTTGGACGCACCGTACGGCGCCAGGAGCTCCACGAGGGATTCCAGTTCCGCCCGGACGGCGTCGTTGTCGAACACCGCGTCGACGGCGGCGGCCAGCTTTTCCTCGAACGCCGCGTCCGGGTCCAGCCAGTCGGTGGAGTTGCCGGCCTCGCGGGCGGCCTTCTGCGCGTAGGACTGCAGCCGGTCCCGGTCCGCGGGCCACGCACCGGCGATGGCCTGCCACAGGAGGTTGGCGAGCGGCCCGTCGGGCAGCGGCGCCAGTTCCTGCAGCCGGGCCAGGGCGGCCCGCCACTCCGGGGCCGCCTCCGCGAGCACGGAAATCCGGGCGCGGGTGTCCTCGCTGCGTTTGGTGTCGTGCGTGCTGAGCGTGGTCATGGACAGCGGAATCTCGGCCTGGCGGCGGGCCATCCGGGTGGTGGAATTCCTCCGGCGCGACGGAGAACTCGGTGGGGTCGGCCCCCACCTCCGTCAGGGTGCCCAGCCGGGTGTAGCGGAAGAACGCGGTGTCCTCCACGCCCTTGGCCATCACCATGCCCGAGGTCTGCTGGAAGCGGCGCCCCAGCTCGGAGCCCTCCTCCGGGCCGGCTTCCAGGAGCAGCGGGAGCAGGCGGCCGACGGCGTCGTCCAGTTCCGGACGGCGGCGCACCGCGAGGGCGCACGCCTCTTTGAGGACGTCCGCGCCGTCGGGCAGGTAGCTGCGGTAGACCGGGAAGGCGGCGATGATTTCCGACAGGGCGTCCGTGGCGAGTTCGCTGCTGAGCCCGACCGCGGGCGGCACCAGCCGCGCCAGCCGGAGCATCTCGGAGTGCAGGATGCCGTCCGTGATGCGGCGCTTGGTGCCCCGGATCATTTCCTCGTAGTCCGGCGTCTCGCCGCCGCGCAGGTCGGCGTCGAGGGCGTCAAGGGCGTCCTGCCCGGCGGGGTCGACGAAGAGCCGGTCCACGTCGGCGAGGGCGTCGTAGCCGGTGGTGCCCTCGCAGTCGAAGTTGGCCGGAAGCACCTCGCCGGGTTCCAGGATCTTCTCGATCAGCAGGTAGCTGCCGCCCGTGGCCTCCCGGAGCCGGTGCAGGTAGCCTGCAGGGTCGGCCAGCCCGTCCGGGTGGTCGATCCGGAGCCCGTCCACCAGGCCCTCGCGGAACCAGCGGAGGATCTCGGCGTGGGCCTCGTCAAAGACCTCCGGGAGTTCCACCCGGATGCCGGCCAGGCTGTTGACGGCGAAGAACCGGCGGTAGTTCAGGTCGTTGTCGGCCCGGCGCCAGCCCACCAGCTCGTAGTGCTGCCGGTCATGGACCGCGCGGGGGTCATCCCCGTCGGTGTAGCTTCCCTCAGCCAGCGGGAACCGGTGGTCGTAGTAGCGGAGTTCGCCGTCCTTGACCTCCAGCGCGTCAACGTCCGAGTCCTCCCCCAGCACGGGGATCCGGATCCGGCCGCCGCCAAAGTCCCAGTCGACGTCGAACGCCTGGGCGTAGTGGGACTGCCGGCCCTCCTTGAGCAGGGACCACCACCACGGGTTCTGGGCGGGGGTGGCGACGCCGACATGGTTCGGGACGATGTCGACGAGCACCCCCATTCCCGCTTCCCGGGCGGCAGCCGACGCGGCGGCCAGGCCTTCCGGCCCGCCGCGGTCGGGGTCGATCGCGGCGGGGTCGGTGACGTCGTAGCCGTGGTCCGAACCCTTCTCCGCCGTCAGGATCGGCGAGAGGTAGATCCAGTCCACGCCGAGTGACTTCAGGTAGGGCACGGTCTGGGCGGCGTCCTGGAGGGTGAAACCGGGACGGATCTGCAGCCGGTAGGTGGAGACGGGGGTCCTCATTTAGCGGTAGCCTCCGCAGCGCTGGTGGCGGCTTCGGCGGCGGCCTTGTCCTGGGCCTTCGCCATCTCCTCCTGGGCTTCCTCCTGCTCGGCCATCGAAGCCAGGGAGGCGGCGGCGGAGTAGTCGACCTCCTCCTCGGGACCCGAGTAGGCACGCAGCACCACCATCGACTTGGCCTGCAGTGTCAGGGTTGCGCCCGCCTTGAGCGGTTCGTAGTCGTCGGCCTGGGCGGCGGTGTCGAACTGGACCTCCCAGTACTGGGAGTACTCCTCGGCGGGAATGCAGAAGTCCACGGCGTCGTCATGGGCGTTGAAGGCCATGAGGAAGCTGTCGTCGGTGATGCGGCGGCCGCGGGAGTCCTGTTCCTGGATGCCGTGCCCGTTGAGGAACACGCCGATGGTCCGGCCGAAGCCGCTGTCCCAGTCCTCGGGCAGCATGCCGGTGCCGTCCGTCTTGAGCCAGACGATGTCCGGCAGCTTCTCGCCCTCGCCGCGGACCACCGGGCGGCCGTCGAAGAAGCGGCTGCGCCGGAACGTCGGGTGGTCGTGGCGGATCTTGTTGACGAACGCGGTGAACTCCACCAGCGGCTGGTCCATGGCCTCCCAGTGGATCCAGCTGAGCTCGGAGTCCTGGCAGTAGGTGTTGTTGTTGCCCGGCCTGGGTGCGGCCCAGCTCGTCGCCGTGCAGCAGCATGGGGACGCCCTGGGAGAGCAGCAGGGTGGCGATGAAGTTGCGCTGCTGGCGGGCGCGGAGGGTGAGGACGTGGTCGTTGTCCGTGTCGCCTTCCTCGCCGCAGTTCCAGGAACGGTTGTGTGATTCGCCGTCGTTGTTGCCTTCGCCGTTGGCTTCGTTGTGCTTCTCGTTGTAGGAGACGAGGTCGCGCATGGTGAAGCCGTCGTGGGCGGTGACGAAGTTGATCGAGGCCACGGGGCGCCGCGCCGAGCTTTCGTACAGGTCCGCGGAACCGGTCAGGCGGGACGCGAATTCGCCCAGGGTGGAGGGCTCGCCGCGCCAGAAGTCGCGCACCGTGTCGCGGTATTTGCCGTTCCATTCGGTCCACTGCGGCGGGAAGTTGCCCACCTGGTAGCCGCCCGGGCCGATGTCCCAGGGCTCGGCGATCAGCTTGACCTGGGAGACGATCGGGTCCTGCTGGATGAGTTCGAAGAAGGTGGAGAGCTTGTCGACGTCGTAGAACTCGCGGGCCAGCGTGGAGGCGAGGTCGAAGCGGAAGCCGTCCACGTGCATTTCCGTCACCCAGTACCGCAGGGAGTCCATCAGCAGCTGCAGGGAGTGCGGGTGCCGGACGTTGAGGGAGTTTCCGGTGCCGGTGTAGTCCATGTAGTGCTTCTGGTCATCGTCCACCAGCCGGTAGTAGGCCTGGTTGTCGATGCCCTTGAAGGACAGGGTGGGGCCGAGGTGGTTGCCTTCGGCGGTGTGGTTGTAGACCACGTCCAGGATCACTTCGATGCCGGCCTTGTGCAGCGTCGCGGACCATGGCCTTGAATTCCTGCACCTGGTGCCCGACGTCGCCGGAGGAGCTGTAGGTGTTCTGCGGGGCGAAGAAGCCGATGGTGTTGTAGCCCCAGTAGTTGTTGAGGCCCTTCTCCTCGAGCGTGCCGTCGTTGACGAACTGGTGCACGGGCATGAGCTCGATCGCGGTGACGCCGAGCTTCTTCAGGTGCTCAATCACGGCCGGGTGCGCGACGCCGGCATAGGTGCCGCGCTGCTCCTCGGGAACCTCCGGGTGGAGCTCGGTGAGGCCCTTGACGTGCGCCTCGTAGATGACCGACTGGTGGTACGGGATCCGCAGCTGGCGGTCGCCGTCCCACTCGAAGAACGGGTTGATGACCACGCCGTGCATGGTGTGCGGCGCCGAGTCGGCGTCATTGCGCGAGTCGGGGTCGCCGAATTCGTAGGTGAAGAGCGCCGGGTCCCAGTCGATCTGGCCCTGGACGGCCTTGGCGTAGGGGTCCATCAGCAGCTTGTTCGGGTTGAAGCGGTTGCCGTGTTCCGGTTCGTACGGGCCGTGGACCCGGTAGCCGTACTTCTGGCCGGGCTGGACCTGCGGCAGGTAGCAGTGCCACACGTAGCCGTCCACTTCGGTCAGCTCGATCCGCGTCTCGGTCAGGTCATCGGCGAGGAGGCAAAGTTCCACCCGCTCGGCGCGCTCGCTGAACAGGGCAAAGTTGGTGCCGGTTCCGTCAAAGGTGGCTCCCAGCGGGTAAGCCGTTCCGGGCCAGACTTCCATGTGTACTCCTCGTGCTGATGCGGATAATCTCTAGACAGACTACTTGTAAGTAAGGTTACTAA
>CAVOQF010000015.1:0-23274 GCA_963698285.1 uncultured Actinomycetota bacterium
ACCGAACCGGGCATAGTACTCCGGGCTGCCCAACAGCGCGATGCCCCGCTCCCCCGCCGCATTGGCCCGGTCAATGGTCTCCTTCATCAGCGCGGATCCGATGCCGTGCCGCTGCAGCCGCGGCAGCACGCCGATCGGGCCCAGCCCCAGCAGTTCCAGCTCATCCGCCCAGCCCCGGGTGCTGATGACGTGGCCGACGATCTCGCCGTCCAGCTCGGCAACGATGCTGAACTCCGGCAGGTATTCGCCGCACTCGAAGAGCCGCCGCAGCAGGTCAACTTCCTCCGGCTCCCCGTCAACCGGCAGGCCCGTGGCCGGGGAGATGGCGAACGCCGCCGCGGTGAGGGCCAGGAGGGCCGGCCGGTCCGCCGGCTGTTCAGTGCGCAGGACCAGTGTGGGCGCCGGCTGCAGCCCTCCGCCGTTCGCCGCGCGGCTGTCCGCGGCGAGCTCGTGCAGCACTTCGAGGGCACGCTCGGCGTCGGCCACCGGAACCAGCAGATGGTCGTGGTGGAATCCGGCCAGCACGTTGCAGCTGATCTTCGCCTCCGTCAGGGCGGCGCTGACGGCAGCGGTGAGCCCGATGGCTTCCAGCGAGGAGTGCACCTGCAGGGTGATCCAGGCCGCCACGAAGTCGTAGTTCAGGCCCAGGGCGTCGGCGTCGGCCCGCGGCAGCACCGCGGTCAGGCCCTCGGCTTCGCGGACGGCGGCCGCAATATGGCCGGCCAGCGGCTTGCCGTGCGGCCACAGGGCGTAGACGTACTCGCCCTCGCGGATCACCGGCCGCATGGTCGCGAGCAGGGTGTGCAGGTCCTTTTCAGCGGGAGTCATGGGCCAAGTCTAGGCGGGGCAGCCCGCCCGCCGGCCAATCCGGCTCCGCACCAAAGATCGGGCCGCCAACGACGACGGCGGCCGCTCCCCCGGAAGGGAACGGCCGCCGTCGTCGGACTGCTGCGGACTACTTGGAGTCAGCCGCGACAGCTTCCTTGGCAGGTGCCTCGGCCGGCTTTCCGGCCGCCGGAGCCGCCGGAGCCGCGGGCGCAGCGGCCGGCTTCGGAGCCGGCGTGGCGGCGGCAACGAAGGCGCCGCGCGGGTTGTCCAGGTCGATCAGCTGGGTGGTGTCGCGGCCCATGAAGAAGGCGAGGACCCAGCCGAAGATGACCCGGATCTTGCGCTCCACGGTCGGCATCGCCAGGCCGTGGTAGCCGCGGTGCGCGAGCCAGGCCAGCGGGCCCTTGAGGCCGATGCGGCCGACGAGGTTGATGTTGGCAACACCCTTCCATTCGCCGAAGCCGGCGACGGCGCCCAGGTTCTTGTGCTTGTAGTCCTTGAGTTCCTTTTCCCAGCGGGAGGCCCACAGGTTCTTGGCGAGGCGCTTGGCCTGGCGGAGCGCGTGCTGGGCGTTCGGGACGCAGGTGCCGTCCGGCAGGCCGCTGCCGGTGAGGTCCGGCACGGCCGCGATGTCGCCGGCGGCCCAGGCGTTCTCGATGATGCCTTCGTCGCCGGAGATGCGGAGGTCGGCGAGGACACGGACGCGGCCGCGGGGCTCCAGCGGGAAATCGGTGGAGCGGACCATCGGGTTGGCCTGCACGCCGGCAGTCCAGACGAGGGTGTCGGTTTCGAATTCCTGCGCGGGGGTCTTGTCCGGCAGGTTGATGAGCTTCAGGGTGCCCTCGGCGTTGTCCAGCGAGGTGTTGAGCAGCACCTCGATGCCGCGGCCGCGCAGGTGCTCGACGACCCATTCGGCCTGCTTGGCCGTGACCTCGGGCATGATCCGGCCCATGGCCTCGACCAGGACGAAGCGGACTTCCTCCTGCTTGACGCGCGGGTTGTTCTTGACCGCGGCGCGGGCCAGGTCTTCCATTTCGGTGATGCACTCGATGCCGGCGAAGCCGCCGCCGACGACGACGAAGGTCAGCGCGCGGGCGCGTTCGACCGGGTCGGTCATGAGCGAGCCGGCCTCGATGCGGTCAAGGACGCCGTTGCGCAGGGCCACGGCTTCCTCGATGGTCTTCAGGCCGATGCCCTTGTCCGCGAGGCCCTTGATCGGGAAGGTGCGGGTGATCGCACCGGCGGCCAGCACGACGTCGAAGTACGGGATCTCGAAGTTCTCCCCGCCGTCGGCCGGTGCCACCACGGCCGTGCGGTTGGCGTGGTCGATCGAGGTGACGCGGCCCTGGATCAGTTCGGTCTGCTTGAGGTGCTGGCGGTGCGAGACCACGGCGTGGCGTGCCTCGATGTTTCCGCCGGCCACTTCCGGCAGGAAGGGCTGGTAGGTCATGTAGGGCAGCGGATCGACGACGGTGACGATGCCACCGGCGTTCGCGATCTTCTTCTGCAGTTTGAGGGCTACGTACAGGCCGACGTACCCGCCGCCGACGACGAGTACCCTGGGACGGTCCTGGAGCTGAGGGGTGGATGCCATGCGTCAAGAATACCGTAGTTTGTGAAAAACTTCACTAACTACCCGGGGCGCCGGAATCCACGGCATCCAGCGCGTTTGTCTCCGGGCCGCCGGGCGCTGCGGCCGGCCCGCGGACGGCCCTGCGGAGCTGGATGGCGGCCGCGGCGATGATGCAGACAAAGAGTCCGCCGAAGCCCAGCACCACGAGGGCCGGGACGGCGCTGTCCGCCGGCGAGGGAGCCTCCGCGACCGGAATGGTCGGCTCGGGCAGCGTCGGCGCGGCGCTGGACGGGCTGGGGAGGGCCACGGGGGGCACGGAACCCACCGCGTCACCCCGGCGGTGGACGCGGATCCAGTCCGAGATCGACCCCAGCGGGTTGACCGCGCTTTCCGGCACGTCGGCCTTGAGGGCAGCCTCGGCGTCGAGCACGCCGAAGCCGTACAGCGGGTCCTTGCCCGGCTGCCCGGCGTCCTTTGCGGTGCTGACAATCCGGTTGATGACCTGGCTGGCGGACATGTCCGGCCACTTGGAGCGGATCAGCGCCGCGACCCCGGCCACGATGGGGGTGGCGCCCGAGGTTCCCGCCCACTCGGCGTAGCCGCCGCCGGGCAGGCCTCCCACCAGGTTCTCGGCCGGTGCAGCGACGCCGATGCTGATGCCCTGGGAGGAGGAGTCGATGCTGGCGACGCCCTTCCGGTCCAGGCCGGCCACCGTCAGCACACCGGGAATGGTCGCCGGGGCGCCCACCTGGAAGTTCCCGCCCACGCGGTTGCCGGCAGCGGCAACGATGACGACGTCCTTTTGCTCGGCGTACAGGAACGCGGCGTCCCAGCTTTGCGGCCACTCCGGGGAGGTGCTGCCGAGCGAGATGTTGATGACGCGGGCGCCGCTGTCCACGGCCCAGCGGACCGCGGCGGGAATCTGGTCCTGGTCGCTCTCTGCCGCCCGGATTGGCCGATCCAAGCCAGGTGGACACGGACAGGATCTGGGCTTCCGGGGCGACGCCCACGATCCCGTCGGGGCCGGTTCCGGGGCCCGCCGAGGGGCTGGCCGAGGGGCTGGGCTTGCGGCTGGATTTCGCCGGCTGGTGTCCGCGGCCGGCGAGCATGGTCGCGACGAGGGTGCCGTGTTCGGGTTTGGCGCCGATGCTCTTCTGGCCGTCGGCGGCGCCCGCCCCGGAGACGTCCGCTCCCCCGGCCAGGACGCCCTTGAGGTCGGGGTGCTTGCCGTCCACGCCGCTGTCGATGACGGCGACCTTGACGTTGGCCCCCTTCGAGACTTCCCAGGCCTTCGTGATTCCGGTCTCGGCCAGCCAGTATTCCTTGTCCCGGGTGGCGTCAGCGTAGGCCGCCGGAGCCGCCGGCAGCGTCGCCGCGGTGCTGCCGCCGGCCAGCGCCAAGGCCAGGAACGCGGAGGCGGTCCGGCGGGGCCGGGCTGTTGCTCTGGTCATTCGGGTCCAATCGGCGGTACGTCTGTGGGCGGCTGCCGCCGGCCGGCGCCGGCCCCTGCGGGAGCTGCCGTTCCGGGCGAAAAGCTAGCGGATGCTCAGGGCAATTCCGTCAAGAATATCGTGTTCGCTGCTGACGGCCGTCGCGATCCGGCCGTCCGTGGCCTCGGCCATCCGCGCCAGCACCCGGCGCCAAACCAGTCCGCCGGCGCCGATCACGTCCACCCGTCCGGGATGCATGTACGGCAGGGCGGCCCGGTCCTCGCGGGTCATTTCGAGCAGCGAGGTGCACGCTTCCCGGGCGGTGGCCAGGTCCAGTTCGGTGCCGTGGATGGCGGCCGGCGAGTACTCGGCCAGCTTCAGCGCATGGGCGGTGATCGTCGTGACCGACCCTGCCACGCCGATCACGGCGGTGGCGCGGTCCAGCGGGACGGTCAGCGCCGCGTGGCTGATGGCGGCGTCGACGTCCGCTTCCGCGGCGGCGACCTGCAGGGCCGTGGGCGGGTCGTCCCGCAGGTGCCGTTCCGTCATCCGGACGCAGCCGACGTCGACCGATTTCGCGGCGATGACGCCGTCGGCGTCGCCGAGCACGAATTCCGTGCTGCCGCCGCCCAGGTCCACCACGAGCACCGGGTCTTTGCCGCGCGAGGGCAGCACGCTGCTGGCTCCGGCGAAGGACAGCGCGGCCTCCTCGTCGCCGCTGATCACCTCGGGTTCGACGCCGAGCAGCTCACGGACGCCGTCGATGAAAACCTGCCGGTTGCGGGCGTCCCGGGTGGCGGAGGTGGCCACGAAACGGACTTTTTCGGCGCCGTGGCGGCGGATCAGCCCGGCATAGTCGCGGGTCGCCTCGAGGGTGCGGTCCAGCGCGTCCTGGGCGAATTCGCCGGTGGCGTCGACGCCCTGGCCGAGCCGGACCACGCGCATTTCCCGCACGACGTCGGTGAGCTGGGCCGACGTGCCGCCGGAGGCTCCCACATCGGCGATCAGCAGGCGGATGGAGTTGGTGCCGCAGTCGATCGCGGCCACCCGGGTCACTGGCCGGCTCCGGCGTCGGGGGCTGCGTCCTCGCCTGCGGCGGGGGTGTCGGTGCGGGTTTTCCGGACCGGGGCCGGCCGGCCGACGATGTCCGGAAGCCCCTGCGGGCCGTGGCGGCTCAGGTCCTGTGAGGGGGCCTCCCCGCCGGTGTCCCAGGCGCCGTCGCAATAGCAGCGGTCGCGGGTCCACCACTGGCTGATGCCCTCAATGGCCTCGTCGCCGAGCGGGTTGACGCCGGGTCCGGCCGCGAGCGAATGCCCCACCAGGACGTGCAGGCACTTGACGCGGGTGGGCATCCCGCCGGCGGAGATACCGTCGATCTCCGGCACGGCGCCGATGCCGGACCGGGCACCGATCTCGGCTCGGGACTGCAGGTAGGCCTCGTGCGCGGCGCGATAGTCGGCTGCAAGCGCCGCGTCGGCGCCGAGCCGGTCGTTCATCTCGTTCATCAGCCCGGCCGCTTCCAGCCGGGACACCGCGGAGGTGATGACCGGGTGGGTCAGGTAGAAGGTGGTGGGGAACGGCGTGCCGTTGCTGAGCCGCGGCGACGTCGCCGCCACGAGGGGGTTGCCGCAGACGCAGCGGGCGGGGATTTCGACGACGTCGCGCACCGGACGGCCGAGCTGGCGGCTGAGCACGTCCAGGTCGCGGGCCGATGGTCGGCGCGTGTCGTCGACGGACTCGGCCGCCGCGGCCGGGGTCGCTGCGGCGGGGTTTCCCGCCGCGGGCTCGTGCACTCGGTTCTCGTCCACTGGCGCGGCACCTTCCTGCCCTGTTGGGACTACCGGGGTGCGGAAATCCGGCGGCGGGCGCCGCTCCTAGTCTGTTGCCGAACGCCTGATGGACTCCCAGAGGGAATCCACCCAGGGCAGATCGGCCGGGTCTGTGGCTGTTCCTGCCGCGGCACCGGCACCGGGCGTTCCGGCAGGAAGATCGCTGCCGAACACCCAGTAGCCGGTTTCGCCGGGCATAACCATGTTAATCCGGTCGCGGGCCTGTTGCTTCACATAGTTCGGGTCCTGCCAGCGCGAGACCTGGCGTTTGAGGTCCGCCTGCTGCGCCTGCTTGGCCGAAATGTCGGCCTCCAGCTCCGCGATCTCGGCGCTCTTGTCGACGTAGATCTTGACCGAGGGTGCCAGCAGGATGGTGATCGCGATCATCACGAGGCCCAGGGCCAGCATGCGGCCGGAGAAGGCCTTGGCCGGGACTGGATCGACGTCGTCCGCCGACTTCCCGGGCTGGCCGGACTTCCCGGGCTGGCCGGCCTTGGCCGCGGCCGCCCGGCCCGCGGCAACCCTGGCGGCTCCCGCTGCTCCCGTTGCTCCCCCGGCCGGGGCGCTGCTGCCGGCGTCCGGCGCACCTGGAGCCTGCGGCACGCTGCCGGCGGGGCGCACCGGGCGTGTGTCCGGAACGGCTCCTTGCCGCGGCCCGCCGAAATCGGCCCTGATGACGTCGCCGCCGTCGGCTTCCCCCCGGCCGGTGGCCGAAGACTGCGGGGCCGCAGCGGCGGCCCGGGGAACCTTGGGACGGCGGGTTGCCATGTCACTCCTTCAAAGCAGGCCAGAAAGGACCGGCCAAAACAGAACCGGCGGCCATGGTCATTCCACCATAGCCACCGGTTCCGGGTTTTTGCGGGTACTAGCCCTTGAAACGCGGGAACGCGCTGCGTCCGGCATAGCGTGCGGCGTCGTCGAGTTCCTCTTCGATGCGCAGCAGCTGGTTGTACTTGGCGACGCGCTCGGAGCGGGCCGGCGCGCCGGTCTTGATCTGGCCGGCGTTGGTGGCCACCGCGATGTCCGCGATGGTGGTGTCCTCGGTTTCGCCGGAGCGGTGCGAGGTGATGGTCGTGTAACCGGCGCGCTGGGCGAGGGACACGGCGTCGAGCGTCTCGGTCAGCGAACCGATCTGGTTGACCTTGACCAGCAGCGAGTTGGCGGTCCGTGAATCGATGCCGGTCTGCAGGCGCTCCGGGTTCGTGACGAACAGGTCATCGCCCACGATCTGGACCTTGTCGCCGATCGAGTCGGTGAGGGCCTTCCAGCCTTCCCAGTCGTTCTCGTCCAGCGGGTCTTCGATCGAGACCAGCGGGTAGTCGGCCACGAGTTCGGCGTAGTAGGCGCTCATCTCGGCGGAGCTGAGGGCCTTGCCTTCGAACCGGTACGCGCCGTCCTTGAAGAACTCGGAGGAGGCGACGTCGAGGGCCAGGGCGATGTCCTTGCCCGGGGTGTAGCCGGCGTTCTTGATCGCTTCCTGGATCAGGTCCAGGGCCGCGCGGTTGGACGGCAGGTTCGGAGCGAAGCCGCCCTCGTCGCCGAGGCCGGTGGCCAGGCCCTTGGACTGCAGCACGGCCTTGAGCGCGTGGTAGACCTCGACGCCCCAGCGCAGGCCCTCCGAGAAGGTCTCGGCGCCGAGCGGGACGACCATGAATTCCTGGATGTCGACGTCGGAGTCGGCGTGCGAGCCGCCGTTGAGGATGTTCATCAGCGGTACCGGCAGGACGTGCGCGTTCGGGCCGCCCAGGTACTTGTACAGCGGCAGGTCGGCGGACGCGGCGGCGGCGTTGGCGACGGCGAGGGAGACGCCCAGGATCGCGTTGGCGCCGAGCTTGCCCTTGTTGGCGGTGCCGTCCAGGTCGATCATGGCCTGGTCGATGCTGCGCTGGTCGGTGGCGTCGAAGCCGATCAGGGCGGGGGCGATCTGGTCGATGACGGCGTCGACGGCCTTCTGGACGCCCTTGCCGAGGTAGCGGCCCTTGTCGCCGTCGCGGAGCTCTACGGCTTCGTGTTCGCCGGTGGAGGCACCGGAGGGGACTGCTGCGCGGCCGATCTGGCCGTCGGAGAGCAGCACTTCAACTTCTACGGTCGGGTTGCCGCGGGAATCGAGGATCTCGCGGGCGTGGATGGCATCGATAAGCGCCATGAATATGCTCCTTTGGGTGAAGCGATCTGCTGGGATTCTGACTGCTGGAAATCTAGCGGTGGATCAAGCTGGAAACCGACGTCCTCGTCGCCCCTAGCCTAGTCGAGAGCGGGGTAAGTTACGGAAAGTTATCCAGTCCCCGGACGCTGCGGGCCCGCGCCGGTGCCGCCGGGCGGGGCGTCCTGGAAGCGGCGGTTGGCCGCGCGCAGGGCGCGTTCGGCGTCCAGGCCGTTGCGGCGGGCTGCCGCGACGATGCCGAACAGCAGCTCGCCGAGCTCCTGCTCCGTGCGGGGCCCGGTGGCGGGCGTGGCGAATTGCGCGGCGTCGGGTGGCGTCTCCGGCAGTCCGGCGCGCGCGGCGCGGTCCAGGAGCTTCTGCGCCCGGGCCAGCGCCGGCAGCGCGGCCGGGACCCCGTCGAAGGCGTGGTCCCGGCCGGGCTTCTCGGCCTGCTTCACGGCGTCCCAGGTCCGCACAATCTCCTCGACCGTGGCCGGGAAGGACTCCTGCAGCGAGCCGTCCGGACGGAAGACGTGCGGATTGCGCCGGATCATTTTGTCCGTCAGGCCCCGGGCGACGTCGTCGAGGGCGAAGGCGCCGCGCTCCTCGGCGAGCCGGGCATGGAGCACCACCTGCAACAGGACGTCCCCGAGCTCGGCCTGCAGCTCGGCGTCGCCGCCGCCGGTTTCGATGGTCTCGGCCACCTCGTATGCCTCCTCGAGGAGGTATTCCACGAGGGATTCGTGGCTGAGGGCGCCCATCCAGGGGCAGTGCACGCGCAGCTCGGCGATGGTTCGCACCAGGTCGCCGAGCGGCGCGTCCGCTGCGTTGGAGTCCTTAGCCAAGGTCGGCGTAGGCCTCGTTGATGTACTCGACCAGGGCTTCCTTCTCCTCCAGCGGCAGGAACGCGGCCTCGGCAGCGTTCAGCGTCAGCTCGAGCAGGTCGTCCAGGTCGTAGTCGAAGGTCTCCACGAGCAGTTCGAACTCGTCGGTGAGGGTCACGCCGCTCATCAGCCGGTTGTCGGTGTTGATCGTGACGTTGAAGCCGAGCTGGTAGAGCATGTCCACCGGGTGGCTTTCGATGCCCTCGCCGAAGCCGGCGATGGCGCCGGTCTGCAGGTTGGAGGACGGGCAGATCTCCAGCGCGATGCCGCGGTCCCGGACCCAGCTGGCGAGCTCGCCGAGGGTGACGAGGCCGATGTTGTCGTCCACCTCGTCGCTGCCGGCGTCGATGTCGGCGGCCGTGTCCTCGTCGAACTCGACGGTGACGTCTTCGGCGATCCGCACGCCGTGGCCCAGGCGCAGCGCCCGGCCGTCCACCAGCGCGGACTGGATGCTTTCCAGGCCCGCGGCCTCCCCGGCGTGGATGGTGGCCGGGAAGTTGTGCTGGGCCAGGTAGGTGAAGGCGTCCTTGAAGCGGGCGGGCAGGAAGCCGTCCTCGGCGCCGGCGATATCGAAGCCGACGGCCCCCCTGTAGCGGTGGCGGACGGCGAGCTCGGCGATTTCCTGGCCGCGGTCGGCGTGGCGCATGGCGGTGATCAGCTGGCCGACCTGGATTTCGCGGCCGGTCTCGGCGACGGCGTCGACGCCGGCGTCCAGGCCTGCCTGGACAGCCTCGACGACGTCGTCCAGGGACAGGCCCTGCTGCAGGTGCTGCTCGGGTGCCCAGCGCACCTCGCCGTAGACGACGCCGTCGTCCGCGAGGTCCTCGACGAATTCCTTGGCGACACGGAACAGGCCCTCCGCGGTCTGCATGACGGCAATGGTGTGGTCGAAGGTCTCAAGGTAGCGGACCAGCGAGCCGGAGTCCGCTGACTCCCGGAACCACTCCCCCAGCGCGACCGGGTCGGTGGAGGGAAGGGTGTGGCCGACTTTCTCGGCGAGTTCAATGATGGTGGCCGGGCGCAGGCCGCCGTCCAGGTGGTCGTGAAGGGAAACCTTGGGGAGGCCCTTCAGGTCGAATTCGAGGTCAGGGGCAGCGTCAGGAATAGTCTCAGTCACGTTCCAACCATAGGGTCGGACGGCTCCGTGCGCTACTTACCCCGCTACTGGCGGGAGGCGTCGGCTTCCACGGCCCGGGCGGCCGGCAGCGAACCCGGTACGGGGGCGTCGCCGGCCGCCGGCACAGGGGCCTCGCCGGCCGCGGGCTCCGGGGCATCGCCGGCCGCTCCGGCCGCTGGCTCGTCGTGGCGTCCGAGGTGTTTGTGCCACCAGCGCAGCACGTGGTCGATCGCGACGCCGAGGACAATCGCAAAAACGACCGCGATCCCGGCGCCCAGGAGCGGGTTGTCGTGCAGCCACGGGAAGGAACTCGCCAGGATGCCGATCCCGATGGAGTACGCCACCCAGGTGACGCAGGCGAAGGCATCCAGGAAGAAGAACCGGCGGTGCGGGAAACCCGTGGTGCCTGCCACGTAGTTGACGGCCACCCGGCCCCAGGGGATGTAGCGGGCGGTAAAGATCAGCACCGCGCCGCGCTTTTCGAGTTCGTAGCGGGCCCAGCCGAAGGCCCTCTGGACCTTGGGCTTGCGCATCCAGCGGAACCGCTCGAGGCCGATCTTCCGGCCCAGCAGGTAGGCCATGTTGTCCCCGGCGATGGCGCCGACCAGGGCCGTGAGGCCGAGGATCCACAGATTGGGCTGGCCGCTCTGCCGGGAGTACGCCGCAAGGGCAACGATCAGGGTCTCGCTGGGGACCACCATGGCGAAGCCGTCCACGAAGAAGAAGACCAGCAGAAGGGGGTAAATCCACCACTGGCCCGCTGCATGGAGTACGGCCTCATTGATCAACTCCACGCGGGCTGTGCTCCTAGAAACTGAAGGTGCCGGGACGTACCCGGACGGACTGGGCTTGGGACTGACAGGCTGACGGCACCGACGTGACGTGAATCGCACCCCAGTGTCCCACGGCCGGGGCGTCTTGCGCTACGCGCCCGGACACGAATTTCCGGTCCCGGCGCACGCGGTCCCGGCACCGGTCCTAGCCGTCCGCCGGCGGGGCGGTCCGCTCCTCGTTCTCCGGAACCAGTCGCTCCGGCAGCCTGCCCCGCAGCCGGCTGAGGGCAAGGTCCACGAGGATGCCCAGGAGGATCGCGCAGACGATCGCAATGGCCGCGCCCAGCAGGTGGTTGTCCTCGAACCACTGCCCGAAGAACAGGCCGATGGCAACCGAATAGCAGGACCACAGCACCGCGGACAGCACCGTCAGCCCGACAAAGTGGGAGTGCGCGAAGCGGGTGGCGCCGGCGGTCATGTTCACGGCCACCCGGCCGATCGGGACGAACCGGGCCACCATGATCAGCGAGGCAGGCCGCTTGCGGAGCTCGCGGCCCGCCCAGCGGAAAGCCCGCTGCGCCCGGTGCCCGCGCATCCAGGCCCACCGCCCGGTTCCGGTGGCCCGCCCGATCAGGTAGGCGATGTTGTCCCCCGCAAAGGCGCCGACGGCAGCCACCACCATCAGCAGGAGCGGGTTGGGCACATCGGCGGTCGCCGCGACGGCGGCCAGGCCCACCACCACCGATTCGCTGGGAACCGGCGGGAAAAAGCCGTCGATCACGCAGCACGCGAACACCAGGACCAGGACCCAGGGCTGGCCTGCCGCTGCCAGGATGAATTCGTTGATTGCCTGCACGGTTTCCTAACGCACGGCGGAACCCGGTTTCTCCCGGAATGCTGTGGTGCCAGTGTACTGCCCGTCCCCGCCGCAGCCCGTTGCCCTGTCACTTATGGCTGCCAACCCGGGGGCTAAGCAGCCATAAGTGACAGGGCAACGCGGCGGGGCGGGAGCAGGAGGCCTTAGGCGATGCGGTCGATGATGAGCTGCTGCGCCGGGCGGGAGCCTTCCGGGGCGATCACCGCGGCGTGCTCGAGCGCGTCCTTGGCCCGCTCGAATTTCTCCGGGGTGTCCGTCAGCAGGGTCATCAGCGGCTCGCCGGCGCGGACCGTGGCGCCCGGCTTGGCGTGCATCCGCACACCGGCGCCGGCCTGGACCTGGTCCTCCTTGCGGGCGCGTCCGGCGCCGAGGCGCCAGGCCGCCACGCCCACGGCCATCGCGTCGAGTTCCACCAGCACGCCGTCGGCCGGCGCGTAAATGGTCTCCGACTCCTTGGCGACCGGCAGCTTGGCGCGCGGGTCGCCGCCCTGGGCCTGGATCATCCGGTTCCACACGTCCATGGCCCGGCCGTCGCGGAGCGCGGCGCGCGGATCGGCGTCGCGGACGCCGGCGCAGGCGAGCATCTCCTCGGCCAGCCGGACGGTGAGTTCGACGACGTCCTCCGGGCCGCCGCCGGCCAGGACCTCCACGGATTCCTCGACCTCGATCGCGTTGCCCGCGGTGAGGCCCAGGGGCGTGTTCATGTTGGTCAGCAGCGCCACGGTGTTGACCCCGGCGTCCTTGCCCAGGGCCACCATGGTCTCGGCCAGTTCGCGGGCCCGGGCCTCGTCCTTCATAAACGCGCCGCTGCCCACCTTGACGTCCAGGACGAGCGAGCCGGTGCCCTCGGCGATCTTCTTGCTCATGATCGAGGAGGCGATCAGCGGGATCGCCTCGACCGTGCCGGTGACGTCGCGCAGGGCGTAGAGCTTCTTGTCGGCCGGGGCCAGTCCGGCGCCGGCGGCGCAGATGACGGCTCCCACGTCCTGCAGCTGGGCCAGCATTTCCTCGTTGCTCAGGTCCGCGCGCCAGCCGGGGATGGACTCGAGCTTGTCCAGGGTGCCGCCGGTGTGGCCCAGGCCGCGGCCGGAGAGCTGCGGTACGGCGACGCCGAAGACGGCGACGAGCGGCGCCAGCGGAAGGGTGATCTTGTCCCCCACGCCGCCGGTGGAGTGCTTGTCCGAGGTGGCCTTCACGCCGCCGTCGGGCCGGCGCAGGCTGGAGAAGTCCATCCGTTCGCCGGAGGCGATCATCGCCGCGGTCCAGCGGGAAATCTCGGCGCGGTCCATCCCGTTGAGCAGGATGGCCATGTTCAGGGCGGCCATCTGTTCGTCGGCGATGGCGCCGCGGGTGTAGGCGTCGATCGTCCAGTCGATCTGGGCGGCGCTGAGCACACCCTTGTCCCGCTTGATGCGGATGATGTCGACGGCGTCGAACGCTTCAGTGTGGTGGGTGTTCTGGGTCACCGGGTTTCCTCCAGGTGTTGGGGGCCAAATGCGTCGGGGAGCACCTGGTCCATCGTCTTGATGCCCTGTGTGGTCATGAGTTCCATGTCCGGGGCCCGGAATTCGTAGAGCAGCTGCCGGCAGCGCCCGCACGGCATAAGCACGGTGCCGTCCGCGTCGACGCAGTAGAAGGCGCGCAGCAGCCCGCCGCCGGTCATGTGCAGATTGCCCACCAGCGCGCACTCGGCGCACAGCGTGAGCCCGTAGCTGGCGTTTTCGACGTTGCAGCCGCTGACGATCCGGCCGTCCGCGGTGAGGGCGGCCGCCCCCACCGCGAACTTCGAATACGGCGCGTAGGCGTTCTTCATCGCCGCGACGGCCGCCGCCTCGAGGGCGGCCCAGTCGACGGCGGCGGCCGCTGCCTGCGGCCGGGAACTGTGTCTCGGCCACGGTCAGCCCTTGACGTACGGGATGCCGCTGGCCGCCGGCGGCCTGGAGCGTCCGACGAGACCGGCGACGGCGAGCACCGTCACCAGGTACGGCAGCATCGCCATGAACTGGCTCGGGACCGGGGTGCCGATGATCGTCACGATGCTCTGCAGGTTGTCCGCGAAGCCGAACAGCAGTGCCGCGAAGAACGCGCCGATCGGGTTCCAGCGGCCGAAGATCAGTGCGGCCAGGGCGATGAAGCCGCGGCCTCCTGAGATCTCCTTGGTGAAGCTGTCGATCGCGACGAGGGTGAAGAACGAGCCGCCGATGCCGGCGATGGCGCCGCCCAGGGTGACGTTCCAGAACCGCGTGGCGTTGACCTTGATGCCCATGGTGTCTGCCGCCTGCGGGTGCTCGCCGACGGCGCGGACCCGCAGGCCCCACTTGGTCTTGAACAGCCCGACCCAGACCACGATCACGGCGATGTACATCAGGTAGCCGATCAGGGACTGCTTGAACAGGATCGGCCCGATCAGCGGGATGTCACCCAGGATCGGGATGGCGATCGGGTCAAGGTGGGCCGGGGCGTTGAACTTGGCCTTGTCCGCCTGCATGACGGTGCTGAACAGGAAGCCGGTGACACCGGAGACGAGGACGTTGAGCACGACGCCGACGATGATCTGGTTGACCACGTACTTGATGCTGAACAGGGCCAGGACCATGGACACCAGCGCTCCGGCCACGGCCGCCGCGAGCAGCCCCAGGAACGGGTTGTGCGTCAGCGTGGCGATGATCGCGGCCGTGAAGGCCCCGCCCAGGAGCTGGCCTTCGATGGCGATGTTCACGACGCCGACGCGTTCGCAGAGCACCCCGGAGAGCGAGCCGAACACCAGCGGCACGGCCAGCGTCACCGAACCAGCGATCAGTCCGGCCAGGGAGATGTTGGTGGTGCGGGCGCCGCCGACCACCCAGATCAGGAACGCCGCGACGAACAGCACGATGAACGCGACCGGGACCCAGCCCGGGGCCTTGCGGTCCCGGGTCTTGAGGAAGACGGCGTAGCCGGCCAGGGCCAGCATGAGCACCGAGAGGACGATGCCGCCGAGGAAGGCCGGGACCTCCAGGGCGGGCAGCTGGAAGAAGTCGCCGGCGGTGGAAATCCCGAACTTGGCGGTCTGGTGCGGGCCCATCAGCCCGAAGAAGATGAACGCCACCACGGCGAGGACGACCAGGGTGACCGGGATCTTCCAGGTTACGGGCTTGGCGGTCACGGCCGGCGTGTGCTGCCCGGCCGACGGCGTTCCGTCGTGCCGGGACGCAGGCTGCTTTCCCGGCTGGGGCGAGGTTGCTGTTGTGCTCATGCTGCTGCTCCGGTGGTTGCTGCCTGCTTGGACTTGGCGGCCTTCTTCTTGCGCGGGTTCAGGCCGAATACCGCGCGCACCAGCGGGGGCGCGGCGATGAAGAGCACGATCAGGGACTGGACCACCAGCACGATGTCGATCGGGGTGCCGGTCTGGATCTGCATCTGGACGGCGCCGGCGCGGAAGGCACCGAACAGCAGGCCCGCGGCGAAGGTGCCCCACGGCGTCGAGCGTCCCAGCAGCGCCACCGTGATGGCGTCGAAGCCGTAGGTGGCCGCGACGCCGTCGGTGAGGACCTTTTCGGTGCCGGCCACCTGGGCGACGCCGGACATGCCGGCCAGGGCGCCCGCGATGGCCATCACCAGGATGGTGGCGCGCGGGACGTTGATGCCGGCCGTGAGGGCGGCCTTGGGGTTGGCGCCGACGGCCCGGAATTCGAAGCCGATCGTCGAGCGGTTCAGCACCCACCAGACGAACACGGTGGCGGCGATCGCCAGCAGGAAGCCCAGGTGCAGACGGTACTGGGTGCCCAGGATCTGCGGGTAGACGGCGCTGGGATCCAGGATCGGCGAAATCGGGTTGGTCTCGCCGGGCCGCTGGAAGGCCGGGGTGTTGAGCAGGTAGCGCAGGAAGTACAGCGCGATGTAGTTGAACATGATCGTCAGGATCACCTCGTGGGCGCCGGTGCGGGCCTTGAGGAACCCGACCAGGCCGGCCCAGAGGGCGCCGCCGACGATGCCGGCCACCAGGACCAGCAGCAGGTGCAGGCCCATCGGCAGGTGCAGCGCGAAGCCGACCCATGAGGCGAGGATGCCGGCCATGATGATCTGGCCCTGCGCGCCGATGTTGAACAGGCCGGCGCGGAACGCCAGGGCGACGCCGAGGCCGGCGGTGATCAGCGGGGTGGCGATGGTCAGGGTTTCCATCAGCGGGGCGAACTGCCCGGCCGCGCCGCTGCCGCGCGGGTTGAACACGGAGCCCTGGAACAGCGCCACGTAGGAGCGGGTGGCGGCGGACCAGACGGCGGAGAAGAAGTCGCTGGGCCGGGCGAAGAGGTAGCCCGCGGACGCGCTGACCTCCTTGTCCGTGCTGGCGATCAGCAGGCCGCCAAGGATCAGCGCGAGCAGCACGGCCAGCACGGAGACCATGCCGCTGCCGGTGAAGATCTTGCGCAGCAGGGAGTCGGGGCCGCCGGGCACGGTCCCGCTCTGGGCCGAGACCGGCACGGCGGAGGGCCGCATCGCGCCGCCGGCGGTGTCGAGCGAGGTGGCGGTGGTGGCGTCGGCCGCCGGGGCTTGCCGCCGGGCTTCGGTGTCCGGGGTGCGGGCGTCCGGGGTGTCCGCCGGTTCAGCCGCGTGGCGGGGCTGGTTTGGTTCAGTCATGGTGCTCTCCTACGGCGCCGGAGGCTGACTCCTGCGCGGGCTGGGCGGCGGGCGCCGGGGCAGCGGCTGCGGTTGCCGGGGTCTTGGTGGTGTCGGCGTGGGCCTCGTCGGGCGACAGGCCGGCCATCATGAGGCCGAGGACGTCGCGTCCGGTGCCGGCCGGCACGATGCCCACCAGCTTGCCCTTGTAGAGCACGGCGATGCGGTCCGCCAGTTCGATCACTTCGTCGAGTTCGGTGGAGACGATCATCACGGGCGTGCCGTGGTCCCGCTCGGCCACGATCCGCTTGTGCAGGAACTCGATGGACCCGACGTCGACGCCGCGGGTCGGCTGGGAGGCGATGAAGAGGCGCAGCGGACGCGAGAGTTCGCGCGCCATGACCACCTTCTGCTGGTTGCCGCCGGACAGGGTTCCCGCGGCGAGCGAGCCGGACGGGGTGCGGACGTCGAACTCCTCGATCCGGGTCTTCGCATTTTCCAGCACCTTGGCCGGGCTCATGCTGATGCCCTTCGCGAACGGCTCCTGGTCGTAGCGGTCCAGGATCAGGTTCTCGGCAATCGAGAACGTCCCGATCAGCCCGTCGACCGAGCGGTCCTCGGGCACGAAGCCGACGCCGGCCTTGAGCACGTCCTTGACGCTGCGGCCCAGCAGCTCTTCGCCGTCGAGCAGGACGGAGCCGTGGACCCGGTCCTGCAGGCCCAGGATGGCTTCGGTCAGCTCGGTCTGGCCGTTGCCCTGGACGCCGGCGACGGCGAGGATCTCGCCGCGGGCGATGTCGAAGCTGATGCCGTCCACCACGTGCTGGCCGCTGGGCGCGATCACGGTGAGGTCCCTGACCTGGAGCGTGGTTTCCTGCGGCTTGGCCGGGGCCTTGTCCAGGGTCAGGTTGACGGCGCGGCCCACCATCATCGAGGCGAGCTCCGTCGTCGACGCCGTGGGGCTGGCCGTGCCCACGACCTTGCCGCGCCGGATCACCGTGATGGTGTCCGAGACGGCCTTGACCTCGCGCAGCTTGTGCGAGATGAAAACGATCGAGGTGCCGTGGCTCTTGAGCTGGCGCATGATGTCCAGCAGCTCGTCGGTGTCCTGCGGGGTCAGCACGGCGGTGGGCTCGTCCAGGATGAGCACCTTGGCGTCGCGGACCAGCGCCTTGATGATTTCCACCCGCTGCTGGACGCCGACCGGAAGGTCCTCGATCAGGGCGTCGGGGTCGACGTCGAACCCGTACCTGTCGGAGATCTCCTGGATCTTCCGGCGGGTGTCATCGAGATTCAGGAATCCGCCGGCTTTGGTGGCTTCCGCCCCGAGGGCCACGTTTTCGGCGACCGTGAAGACGGGCACCAGCATGAAGTGCTGGTGCACCATGCCGATGCCGGCCGCCATGGCGTCGCCGGGGCCGCGGAAGCTGACGGGTTTGTCGTCGATGAGGATTTCGCCCTCGGTGGGTTCGTAGAGCCCGTAGAGGACGTTCATCAGCGTCGACTTGCCGGCACCGTTCTCGCCTAGCAGACAGTGGATCTGCCCGGGTTCAACCACCACATCAATGTGGTCGTTGGCTACCAGGGAGCCGAAGCGTTTAGTGATCCCCTTGAGTTCAAGTTTCAAAACTCTGACCAATCTCGAAGTGTGTCCGGGCCACGGCCCGGACGGGGTAATGGGGCTGCAGAACCAGCCTAGTGCCTGCGCTGACCGGCACAGCGGGACCGGCCCAACGAAAAGCGCCACAGCCCGTGCGGTCTAAGACCGTGCGGGCCGTGGCGCTTAGCGAGGAAATTAGGCCTTCGGGCTGGCTGCGGATTCAACCTTCAGCGTGCCGGAGGCAATGTCCTTCTTGATCTGCTCCAGCTCGGACTTCAGCTCGGCCGGAACCTGGGAGTCCAGGTCGTGGAACGGGGCCAGCTGCACGCCGTCGTTCGCGAGGGTGCCGACGTAAGGGGTGTTCGAGAACTTGCCGTCCTTGTCTTCCTTCACGACGGCCTCCACGGCCTCGCCCATCTGCTTCATGACGGAGGAGAGCATGATGTCCTTGTAATCCGGGGCGGTGAGGAAGCCGTCGGAGTCAACCCAGATGAGCTTGACGTCCTTGCCTGCTGCCTTGGCTTCCTTCAGGGCCGCGCCTGCACCCTTGCCGACCGGACCGGCGACGGGCATGACGATGTCCGCGCCCTGGTCGAGGAAGTTCTGGGTGAACTGCTTGCCCTTGTCCTGCTTTTCGAAGTCACCGGTGAAGGAGCCGTCCTGCTTGGCCTTGTCCCAGCCAAGAACCTTGACGTTCTTGCCCTTCTTCTCGTTGTAGTACTTCACGCCGTCGGCGTAGCCGTCCATGAAGATGGTGACGGTCGGGATCTTGATGCCGCCGAAGGTGGCGACGGTCCCGGTCTTGGTGGTGCCGGCCGCGAGGTAACCGGCCATGAAGGCAGCCTGGGCCGTGTCGTAGATGATCGGCTTGACGTTCTTGATCGGGGTCTCGTAGCCGAAGTCGATGATCGCGAAGTGCTTGTCCGGGTTCGCCGTGGCCTGGGCCTTGGTGGCGTCGCCGAGCAGGAAGCCGACCGTGACGGTCAGGTTGCAGCCTGCGGTGACCATGGCGCGCAGGTTCGGCTCGAAGTCGTTGTTGGTCTTCGACTCGACCTGGTTGACCTTGATGCCCAGGTCCTTTTCGGCCTTCTTCAGACCCTCGTAGGAGGACTGGTTGAACGACTGGTCGTCGAATCCACCGGAGTCGGACACGATGCAGCCCGTGTAGTTGCTGGCCGTCTTGGTGGCGCTGCTGCCGGCGTCCGGGGCAGCCCCGCATCCGGTGAGCAGCAGGGCAGCCGCACCAGCGGTGGCGACGCCGGCCATTGAACCGCGCTTGAAGGTTGCGCGCAGGGAGTTCTTCAAAGTTCCTCCAGGAAGAAAGAGATAGGCGCTACGACGGGAGTTCAATGAGTGTCTGCTTCCGGTTTTCCCCCGAAACACTGTTGTCACTGACGGATTCGCAGCACTGCGCCGAGGCGCACTGATGGAAGCTACTTTAGTGTCATGGAACACGTCGAGTAACACACTTCACAGCCGTTTCCCAGATTGTTGAGAACTTGTTACCAACCGGTACCGCCTGCGGCGGGACGGGGTCAGAGACGGACCAGCATCTTTCCGGTATTGGCCCCGTCGAGCAGGTCCATGAAGGCCTGCGGCGCGTTCTCCAGCCCGTCCACCACGGTCTCGTCGTAACGGACCGTGCCGTCGGCCAGCCAGGCCGCCATCTGCCCGGCGAACTCGGCCGCGTGCTGCCGCTGCCCGCCGACCAGGAAGCCCCGGAGGGTCAGCTGCTTGCCGATGGCCACGGCGAGGTTGCGCGGCGCGGCCGGGGCCTCCGTGGCGTTGTACTGCGCGATGGCGCCGCACAGGGCGACGCGGCCGCCCACGTTGAGCACCGACAGCGCCGCTTCCAGATGCTCGCCGCCGACGTTGTCGAAGTAGACGTCAATGCCCCGCTCCCCCGCCGCCTGCTGCAGCAGTTCGCGGACCGGGCCGTCGTGGTAGTCGAACGCGGCGTCGAAGCCCAGCTCCAGCAGCCGGGCGACCTTTTCCGGGGTGCCGGCGCTGCCGATCACCCGCGAGGCCCCCTTGGCTTTGGCGATCTGGCCCACCAGCGAGCCCACGGCTCCGGCAGCCCCGGAGACGAAGACGGCGTCGCCGGGCTTGAATTCGGCCACCTTGAGCAGCCCCGCGTAGGCCGTCAGGCCGGTCATCCCCAGTGCGCCGAGGAACGCCGACGCCGGCGCCAGGTCGGTGCGGGCCGGCGTCGTGGCGCCGGCGTCCAGTACGGCGTATTCGCGCCAGCCCAGCTGGTGCACGACGGCGTCCCCCACCATGCGGTCCGACGAACGGGACGCGATCACCTCGCCGACGGCGCCGCCGTCGAGCGCGGCATCCAGGGCGAACGGTGCGGAGTAGGACTTGGCGTCGTTCATCCTGCCGCGCATGTACGGGTCCACGGAGATGTAGAGGTTGCGGACCAGGACCTGGCCGTCCTGCAGTTCCGGCAGGGGCGACTCGGCGAGCCGGAAGTTCTCCGCCACGGGGCGGCCGTGCGGGCGGGACGCGAGCTGGATCTCCCGGGTAGTGGCGGGGAGGGTGGTGCTGTCGGTGTGGGTGCTCATGCGGCGACCTCCAGGATCTTGATGTCTACGGTGATGTTGCCTCGGGTGGCGTTGGAGTACGGGCAGATCTGGTGGGCCCGGGCGACGAGCGCCTCGGCCTTCTGCCGGTCCACGGCGGGAAGGGCGATCTCGAGTTCGGCGGCGAGGCCGTAGCCGGGCCCGTCCTCGAGTGCGCCGAAGTGGATCCTGGCGGCAACCGCCGAGTCCGTCAGGTCGGCGCCTTCCTTGCGGCCGACGAGGCGCAGCGCGGAGTGGAAGCAGGCCGCGTAGCCGGCGGCGAAGAGCTGTTCCGGGTTGGTTCCTTCCCCGTTGCCGCCCAGTTCCACCGGGCTGGCCAGGGCGACGTTGAGTTTGCCGTCGCTGCTCTGGGCGTTGCCGTCGCGTCCGTCGCCGGCGGCCAGCGCCTCGGCCGTATAGAGGGTCTTCATCTTGGGATCCGATCTGTTGGGAAGTGGGGGAAGCCGCAGGTTCCGCGGGCGGTGAGCGCCGGGCGCGGCGCAGCGGTCAGCGCGTGGCGTGCAGGGCGTCGGTGAGCCGGCCCAGGGTCTCGCGGAGCTGGTCGAGCTCGGCGGCCGACAGCCCGGCGGCATCGGCGAGCCGCTGCGGAATCCCGGTGGCGCGGGCGCTGAGGGCGGCGCCGGCCGCGGTGAGGAAGACCTCGACGCGCCGCTCGTCGGCCGCGGACCGGCGTCGTTCTACGAAACCGAGGGATTCGAGCCGCTTGAGCAGCGGCGAGAGCGTCCCGGAATCCAGCCCGAGCTCCGCTCCCAGCTCCCGGACGCTGCGGGGCTGGTCCTCCCAGAGCACCATCATCACGAGGTACTGCGGGTAGGTCAGCCCGAGTTCGTCCAGCATCGGCCGGTAGGCGGCGGTGGCGGCCCGGGACGCCGCGTACATGGCGAAGCACACCTGCCGATCAAGGCGGGGGGCGTCGAGCCGTGGAGCGTCGGGGGGAACGGTTTCAGTCACCCAAGAACGGTAGCCAACAATTCAATTGTGGTCAACTCAATTGGGCCCTGACTAATGGCCGGGCGCACACTTCGGGCCCCGAATCCGCGCCACTTCGGGGCCGCAAGGGTACGTTCGCGCGGGGGCAGGGGTCAGAGGTCGCGGAGGGTGCGGAGGGCCGCGGCGGTGAGCACCTGGATGCCGAGGCCCAGGGCGCGTTCGTCCAGGATGTAGTCCCCGCGGTGCAGGTCGTACTCCTCCCCGCCGGGGGTCTTGGTGCCCAGCCGCATCATCGCCCCGGGCAGGTCGGCCAGGAACCAGGCGAAGTCCTCCCCGCCCATGGACTGCGGGGTCAGCACCACCGAACCCTCGCCGATCTCGGCACGGGCAGCGGCCTCGATCAGCGCCGTCTCGTGTTCGGAGTTCACCACCGGCGGCACGCCGCGGGTGTGTTCGAGGTGGACGTCGACGCCGTAGGGCGCCGCGATCTGCTGCACCACCTCGTCGAGGATCTCCCCCGCGCTGTGCCAGGCGTCCCGGTCCAGGCAGCGCATGGTGCCGGCCATGTAGCCGCTCGCGGGGATGGCGTTCGGGGCCGAGCCGGCCGAGATGTGCCCCCACACCACGGACACCCCGCTGCGGACGTCGACGCGGCGGGACAGCACGGCCGGGACGTTGACGGCGATCTGGGCCAGGGCGAAGACCAGTTCCTCGGTCAGGTGCGGGCGCGAGGTGTGGCCGCCGCGGCCGGTCAGCTCAATCTTGATGGTGTCCGACGCCGAGGTGATGGCGCCGATCCGGGTGCCGATCTTGCCCACTTCGATGCGGGGGTCGCAGTGCAGCGCCAGGATCCTGGGCACCCCCTCCAGCACGCCCTGCTCGATGCACGCGTGCGCGCCGCCGGGCATGGTCTCCTCCGCCGGCTGGAAGATGATCCGCACCGTGCCGCCCAGCGGCGAGGTCTCGTGCATCCGCTGCAGGACCAAGGCGATGCCCAGCATCGTGGCGGTGTGGACGTCGTGGCCGCAGGCGTGCGTCACGCCGTGGTTCTTGGACGCGAACGGCAGCCCGGTCTCTTCGATGATGGGCAGGGCGTCGATGTCGCCGCGGAGGGCCGTGGCGATGGGTCCCTCGCCGACGTCGACCGTCAGCCCGGTGCCCTCGAGCCGGCGCGGTTTGAGCCCGGCGGCCTCGAGCCGCTGCGCCAGCTTGTCGGTGGTGCGGAACTCCTTGAAGGACAGTTCCGGGTGCGCATGCAGGTCGCGGCGGAAGTCGATCAGCTCCGGCAGGAGCGGTTCCAGCCACGGCCCCACGAGGGTGGTTGGCTCAGCTTCGGTAGTGTAATTGCGCACACAATCACTGTAGCGAGAGTCGAAAAAATAGCGGCATCGCCGACGGCGCGTTACGGCCGGGGCCGGCGGGCTAGAGCACGTCCGTGTCGCCGCTGGCCTTGAGCGCGTCCACCGCGGCCTTGACCCGCTGGGAGTGCGCCTTGGTCGTCACGAGCAGGGCATCCGGGGTATCGACGATCACCACGTCCTTGATGCCGATCAGGGCGATCACGCGCTTGGTGTCGGTGACCACCACGCCGCTGGCGTTTTCGGTGAATACCCGGGCGCCCTCGCCGATCACGGTGACGTCGTCGACTTCCTTGGCACTGTTGAGCCGGCCGACGGAGGCGAAGTCCCCGACGTCGTCCCAGCGGAAGGTGCCGGGCACGACGGCGACGTCCCCGGCGGCCGCTGCCGGTTCGGCGACCGCGTAGTCGATGGCGATTTTGGGCAGGGTCGGCCAGACGCGGGAGGTGACCTCGTCGCGCAGCGGGGTGTCCCAGGCCTTGGCGATCTCCTGCAGGCCGGCGAACAGCTCCGGCTGGTTGGCTTCCAGGTGCTTGAGCATGAGCGAGACCGGCGCGACGAACATGCCGGCGTTCCAGACGTACTCGCCGCTGTCCACGTACTGCTGGGCGACTTCCTCGCTGGGCTTTTCGACGAACTCGACGACCGTGTGGGCGCTCGGGGCGCCGGGCACGCTCAGCTTGTTGCCGGCGCGGATGTACCCGAACCCGGTGGAGGGGTGGGTGGGCTTGATCCCGATCGTGACGATTTT
>CAVOQF010000016.1:0-3446 GCA_963698285.1 uncultured Actinomycetota bacterium
ATCGCCGACAATCACCAGTTGGTGGCCCCGAACATCTTCGCTCGCAGGTGCTCTCGCTCCTCTACCAGTCGGTCCGGCACGACGAGCTGACGCAGACCGACGCCGACCGCCAGCTCGACTACCTGCGGGGCCTTCGTATCCGGCTCCTCGGCGACCGTGTCCTGCAACGCGCCGCGTGGAGGCTCGCCGAGCAGCTTGGATGGGAAGACACCTTCGACGCCGAATACGTGGCCCTGGCCCGGCTTCAGGCAGACGCGTTTGTGACGCTCGATGCCGAGCTGGCTGTGACCGTGCAGGAACTGGTGACCCTCGCGGAGCCCCAGGCGCTGCTCGCCCTGGAGTAGCCACCGTGGACCACCCGGGTCCGCGCCCTACCGGCCGGCCGTGCGTTCGAGGACTCGCCGAGGATGCGGGCTCCTTCGGGAAAGCGGCGGGGTTGGGTCCGGCGTAGTTGAGCCGGATGAACTGCCCCGCCGGTTCGGCCGGGAACCACTCGGTGCCCGGGGCGATGATGACCCCGGCGGCCTCACAGTCGCGGGTGAGCCGTTCGAGGTCGGTCCCGTCGGGCAGGCGCGCCCACAGGTTCAGCCCTCCCCTCGGAATGTGCTCGATATGGGCCTGCGGGGCATGCTCCCGCAGGCTGCTGGCCAGCAGGTCCCGGCGGGCGTGGAGTTGGTGGCGGAGTCCGCGCAGGTGGGTCTGCCACCCGGGCTGCGTCACGACGTCGAGAGCCGCCGACTGCAGCACGCCGCTGACGTACATCGACTCCGCACCCCGGTCAGCCAAAATGCGGTCCCGGGCAGGGCCGCGGGCAATCACGGCGGCAACGCGGATGCCCGGGGACACGCTCTTGGTCAGTGAGCGGAGGTAGACGACATGCCCGGCATCGTCGCGGGCCGCCACTGGTACGGCGGACGTGGTGATGCCGAAATCGTGCGCCCAGTCGTCTTCGACGAGGAACGCGCCGTGCGACCGGACGACGTCCAGCACTTGTTCTGCCACCCGCGCCGGCCACTGCGCACCGGTCGGATTCGCGTAGTTCGGTTGTGCGTAAAACAGCCGTGCACCGGTCTCCTCGAAGGCCCGGGCCAGCTCTTCCGCGTCGGGACCTTCCGGCCCGCTCGGCACCGGGACGACGTGGACGCCGGCCTGCGCCGCAGCCAGGATGGCGCCCCAATAGCTCGGTGACTCCATCAGCAGGGACTGCCCGCTGCCGGCGAGGGCGCGGAACACGGAGCTGAGGCCGCTCTGGCTTCCGGGGAGCACGATGACATCACTCGGCGTCGGCGGCGTGACCCCGGCCGGGGTGGCGGCCCGGAGTTCCTGGGCGAACCAGGACTGCAGCTCCGGCAGCCCCGCCGCCGGCGGACGCGACAAGGCCGCGTCGCCGCGGGCTGCCCGCGTGAGGGCGGCACGCACCAGCCGCTCCGGCAGGAGTTCCCGGTCCGGATAGCCCGAATGGAAGGCAATGACATCGTTCGATGCCGTTCGCATGGCAGTGGAGACCGGCCGAAGCGGCGCCTGGGGTGAACGCAGCGCCGCCGTCTGCCAGCCGTAGTCGGCGGGCCGCGCCGTCCGGACCGCGCGGACGAATGTCCCGACGCCGGGCCGGCTCTCAATCAGTCCCTGGGCCGCGAGGGTGCGGAGTACCTTCTGCACTGTCACAGGACTCGCCCGGTATTCGGCGACCAGCGAGCGGGTGGAGGGCAGCCTGGCCCCGGGCGGGGCCGCCGCGATCCAGCCCCGGAGTCGGTCGGCAATACGCGAACTGCTATCGTTGGACATGAGAGACAATAGTAGCGCTACTGTAGTTTTGCCGCCAGCGATATCCGTTCGCCGCGCGACCGGCCTTTGGTGGGGCCTGCTCGGAGTAGCAGCCTTTTCCTTTACCGTTCCGTTCACCCGGCTGGCAGTCGGCGGGCTGCACCCGTTGTTCATCGGCTCCGGCCGCGCCGTGGTCGCTGCGGTCCTCGCCGCGTGCGCCCTCGCCCTCACCCGGCAGCGCCTGCCGCGTGGCGTCCAGTGGAGGCGCCTGGCCGTCGTTGCCGGCGGGATCGTCGTCGGCTTCCCGCTGCTGACCTCGTTCGCGCTCACCGCCGTCCCCGCCAGCCACGGTGCCGTCGTCATCGCATTGCTTCCGGCTGCGACCGCAACGATGGCGGTACTCCGCGGCCGTGAACGTCCCGCGGCCGGCCTTCTGGCTCATCTCCGGCGTCGGCGCAGTGGCAGCGATCGCCTTCGCTTCCGCGCAGTCCGGCGGCTTCGGACAGCTGCACTGGGCAGACCTCCTGCTCTTCGGTGCCGTCGTGGCCGCAGCCATCGGATACGCCGAGGGCGGCCTGCTGGCACGTGAACTCGGCGCCTGGCAGACCGTCTCCTGGGCGCTCGTCCTCGCCTCGCCCCTGATGGTGTTCCTGATGGTCCTCTCAACGTCCCAGCAGCCGCCCTCGGGCACGCCCGTTCAATGGGCCGCCTTTGCCTACCTCGGCGTCGTCAGCATGTTCCTCGGCTTCTTCGCCTGGTACCACGGGCTGTCCATCGGCCCCATGGCCCAGGTCGGCCAGGTCCAGCTCATCCAGCCCGTCTTGAGCATCTGCTGGGCCGGCCTCCTGCTGGGCGAGCGCTGACCTGGACCACCATCGTCGGCGGCCTGGCCGTCATCCTCTGCGCCGGCCTTGCCGTCCGGTCCCGGCCCACCGAGGGCCAAGGAGATGGCGGAGGTGACGGCGCAACAGTCCCGCTGACCCCAACCCGGTTCCTCCCCGTTCCTCCCGGCCCTCTGGCCGGGTCTCCGCACCCAAGCCCCAGACTCCGCAGCCCGTGTCCGATCCGCGATCCGAATGGAAGATCCCCGTGTATATCCCCGCACATTTCGCTGCCGGCCCCGATTCCGTCCAGCAACTGTTGAGCCGCCCGGCCGCCGCCAACCTGATCACCGCAACGGCGAACGGCATCCTCGCCACGCTCATGCCTTTCGTCTTCGACCCGACGTCCGGTGAACACGGTGCCTTGCACGGGCACCTCGCCCGCAACAATCCCCAGTGGTCCGAACCCGCCGCCGGCGAATCGCTCGCCATCATCCAGGGCGCCGACGCCTACATTTCGCCGTCGTGGTACGCGTCCAAGGCAGAGCACGGACGCGTCGTTCCGACCTGGAACTATTCCACGGCCCACGTGTACGGCAACCTAGTCATCCACGACGACCCGGCCTGCTAGCCATGTGCGGCGGCTGAGTGATCACAATGAAGCCGGCTCCCCGCGGCCGTGGACGGTCGACGACGCCCCCGAGCGCTACATTGCCGGACAGCTGCGCGCGATCGTCGGCGTTGAACTTCTCATCACCCGGATCGAGGCGAAGCACAAGCTGAGCCAGAACCGGCCCGACACCGACATTGACGGTGTCGTGGCCGGGCTGCGGGCCCGCGGGCAAATCCAAAGCGCCGACG
>CAVOQF010000017.1:0-585973 GCA_963698285.1 uncultured Actinomycetota bacterium
CCAAGACCCGCTATCCGGTGGGCAAGGGCGCCCGGGCCATCCTGATGCTGCGGCGGCTGCTGCCGGACCGGGCGTTCGACGTCGTCATTTGGAGGATCTACAAGCGGTTTCCCGCGTAGCTACGAAAGGTCCGGCGGCAGGACGGGCCGGTCAGATCCGGTATTCGATCAGGTATTCGGCCGGGTCGACGGCGGGCTTGGTCTCGCGCTGTGCGTCCCGGTGCCGCCACGTGGCCGGCACGCCCGTGAGGATCGATTCGGCCGGGGCGTCCTTGACCACCACGGCGTTGGCGCCCACGGCGCTGTCCCGGCCGATCGTGATGGGGCCGAGGATCTTGGCTCCGGCGCCGATCACGACGCGGTCCTCGATGGTGGGGTGGCGCTTGACCTTGGCCAGGGACCGGCCGCCCAGGGTCACGCCGTGGTAGATCATCACGTCGTCGCCGATCTCGGTGGTTTCGCCGATGACCACGCCCATGCCGTGGTCGATGAAGAACCGGCGGCCGATCGTCGCGCCCGGATGGATCTCGATGCCGGTGAGGAACCGGGCCAGCTGCGACAGCATCCGCGCGGGCCGCGCAGCGCAGGGCGGGGTTCGCCACAGCCGGTGCGTCACGCGGTGGAGACCAGATCGCGTGCAGGCCGGAGTAGACGAGCGCGTTCTCGAAAGTCACCGCGCGCCGCCGGGTCGTGGGACCGGGCGGCGTCGAGGTCTTCCTTCAGTCTTGCGAAGAAGCTCACAAAGACCTTTCTACGAAATCTTGGGACAGGGCCGGACTCAGCCGCGGATGTCGTCGTACAGCACGGTGGAGATGTAACGCTCACCGAAGTCGCAGACCACGGCAACAATAAGCTTACCGGCGTTCTCCGGGCGCTTGGCCAGCTCCAGGGCCGCCCAGACGATCGCGCCGGAGGAGATGCCGCCGAGGATGCCTTCCTTGACGCCGAGCTCCCGGGCGACGCGGACGGAGTCCTCGAGGGTGGCGTCGAGGACCTCGTCGTAGACGTTGGTGTCCAGGATTTCCGGGACGAAGTTGGCGCCGATGCCCTGGATCTTGTGCGGGCCCGGGGCGCCGCCGTTGAGGATGGCGGAGTCCTTCGGTTCGACGGCGATGATCTGCACGTCGGGCTTGCGCTCCTTCAGCACCTGTCCGACGCCGGTGACGGTTCCGCCGGTGCCGACGCCGGCGACGAAGATGTCCACCTTGCCGTCGGTGTCGGACCAGATTTCCTCGGCCGTGGTCTGGCGGTGGACCTCGGGGTTGGCCTCGTTGGCGAACTGCTGGCGCCCAGATGGAGTTCTCCGTGTTGGCGACGATCTCCTGGGCCTTCTCAACGGCGCCACGCATGCCCTCGGAGCCGGGGGTGAGCACAATCTCGGCACCGTAGGCGCGGAGCATCACCCGGCGTTCGGTGGACATGGTTTCCGGCATGGTCAGGATGACCTTGTAGCCGCGGGCTGCGCCGACCATGGCCAGGGCAATGCCGGTGTTGCCGGAGGTGCCTTCGACGATGGTGCCGCCGGGCTTCAGGGCGCCCGGACTTCTCGGCGGCGTCGACGATCGCGACACCGATCCGGTCCTTGACGCTGTTGGCCGGGTTGTAGAACTCCAGCTTGACGGCCACGGTGGCGTCAAGTCCTTCGGTCAGCCGGTTGAGCCGAACCAGCGGAGTGCCGCCGATCAGCTGGGTAACATCGTCATAGATCCGTGCCATGGGTGTCTGCGCCTGTCTGTTGGAGGGGGATACTGAGGTCAGCCTAACGAGGGCCCGCAGGCCCTAGCTAAGCATTAAGCCATGCAGAGTAATATTTCCTGGCCTTGGCCAGCTTCGGATTGATGATCACCTGACAGTAGCCCTGCTCCGGGAACTTGGCGTAGTAGTCCTGGTGGATTTCCTCGGCCCGGTGGAACACGGGCAGCCGGCTGACTTCCGTGACGATCGGATGCGCCCACAGCGGCTGGTTCCGGCTCGATCGCGTCCTCAAAGAGGATCTTCTCCTCGGTGGTCTCATAGAACATCGAGGAACGGTACTGGGTACCGACGTCGTAGCCCTGACGGTTGAGCGTGGTGGGGTCGTGGAGGGCGAAGAACATGTCCAGGACGACCTCCGCCGGGATGATGTCCTCGTCGAAAGTCACGGCCACGACTTCGGCATGGCCGGTGGTTCCGGAGCAGACGGCGTAGTAGTCGGGGTTGCGGTCGTGGCCTCCGGTGTAGCCCGAAACGACCGCGCTGACACCCTTGGTTTTCTGGTAGACGGCGTCGAGGCACCAGAAGCAGCCTCCGCCGAGGACAAAAGTTCTCATGCTCTGTTCAATGGTTGAAGGGCCCCGATGATTCCCGGGTCTGCGGGGCCGGCCGGCCAATAGGGTAAAAATGTGGGTATGGAACCTGTAAACACCGACGTTTCAGCTGGCCCTTCCGAAGGAAGCGACGCTGCCGGCAACGGATCCGCGGAAACGCCCGGGGCCCCCACCCTGGGCATGATCCTGCTGGCCGTCGAAGAGCTCTGGCCGGAATCCCTCGCCGAGGACTGGGACGAGGTGGGCCTCGTGGCGGGCCACCCCTCCGCCGGGGTGAACAGGATTCTCTTCGCCGTCGATCCAACCCTTGAAGTGATCGAGGAAGCCATCGAGTTCGGCGCCGAACTGCTCATCACCCACCATCCGCTGCTGCTCAAGGGCGTCACCTCGGTCGCGGCGACCACCGCCAAGGGCCGGGCCGTGCACCGCCTGATCGAATCCGGGCACCGGCCTGCTGACGGTGCACACCAACGGTGATTCCGCCGTCGGCGGCGTCTCGGACGTCCTGGCCGACGCGCTGGGACTGCAGAACGTCGCCCCGCTGAGCCCTGCGGCGAACGGCCTGCCGGAAGAAGGCATCGGGCGGGTCGGGGACCTCGAGGAGGTCCTGACCCTGGGCGACTTTGCCGCCCGCGTCTTCGGCATCCTGCCCGCGGTCGCCGGCGGCGTGCGCGTATCGGGGGACCGGGACGGGCTGGTCCGGCGCGTGGCTGTCTGCGGCGGCGCCGGGGATTCCCTCCTCGGCGAGGTCCGGGCGAGCAACGCCGACGTCTTCCTGACCGCCGACCTTCGGCACCACCCGGCGTCGGAAGCCCGGGAGGCGGCGGTCAACGACCGGCCGTACCTGATCGACGTTTCCCACTTCGCCAGCGAGTGGCTGTGGCTGCCGGCGGCCGCCGAGGCGCTGGGCAACGTGCTGAGCGACCAGGGCCACGACGTCGAGATCCGGGTCAGCACCACCAACAGCGATCCGTGGGACTTCATTCTGACTCCGGGCTAAGCCTGGCGTGCGAGGGGCCCCGGGTGAGCGTAGCGAGGCCGGGGAGCACGCTAGGCGCTAGAGTCTAGGGAGCGCCGACTAGGTGCCCGGCTCCGGCCGGCAGGGAACAAGCGGAGGTAAATAGTGGCCAAGGCAGCACCGGCGGAACAGTTGAAGTTGCTCGAATTGCAGGGACTTGATGCGAAGCTCAAATCCCTGTCCAACCGCCGCCGAAGCCTTGAAAGCGACTCCCGGATCACCGATCTTGAAGCAGCCCTCAGCGTGGCCAACGGCGAACTCGGCGCCGCGAAGGTGGCCGTCCACGACGCCGAACTCGAGCTCAAGCGCGCCGAGGCGGACGTGGAGCAGGTTGCCTCCCGGATCGAACGGGACGAGGCGAAGCTCAACAGCGGCACCGGCCTGTCCAAGGACCTCGTGGCCCTGCAGCGCGACCTCGTGTCCCTGAACAAACGCCGGTCCGACCTCGAGGACGTGGAGCTGGAAGTCCTGGAGCGGCTGGATTCCCTGCGCCTGCGCCAGGCCACGCAGCAGCAGATCGTGGACGACATCCAGGGCTCCTTCGGCTCCATCCGCTCGGAGCTGGACGAGCAGCTCGCCGAGATCGCCGCCGAGGCCACGGTGGTGCGCGGCAAGCGTGCCGAATTCGCCGACGGCCTGGATGCCGGGCTGCTGGCGGTCTACGAGAAGACCCTCGCCAAGCGCGGTGTCGGCGCGGCCCGGCTCTTCCACGGAACGTCCGAGGGCTCGGGCATGCAGCTCAGCCCCGGCGACCTCGCCGAGATCAAGGCCGCGGCCGAGGACGACATCGTGTTCTGCCCGGATTCCGGCTGCATCCTGGTCCGCTCCGCCGAATGGGCCTAACCACCCAACTGACCAGCAGTTAAGGCCGTTTTGGGGACCCAAAACGGCCCCTGCTGCGAGCTAGTTGGGCAGGATGATGTTCAGGGTGTGCGGCTTCCGGGCCGTGCCCTCGACCAGTTCCGCGGTCCACTTTTCGGCCGCCGCTTTCCGCAGCTGGGCCGGAGTCTGCGGCGCCTTGCCCCGGCGGGTCAGCAGGTGCCGGGCGAGTTCGCCCCGGGTGTGCTTGGCGAAGTGGCTGACCACCTTCCGCACGCCGTCGACCTCGGTGAACACGTTCACGGCAACGGTCTGTGGCGGCGGGGGAGCCCACGCGGCGGCGTAGGTGCTGGAGCGGCAGTCCACCAGCAGTTCCCCTGCCGTGGCGGCCGCGAGGGCCTCATTGAGCTGCGGCTTCCAGAAGGACGCCAGCCGTCCGACGCCGGGCAGCGCGGTGGCCATCGACAGCCGGTAGGCAGGAACGCTGTCGCCGAAGCGGATGGCACCCCAGAGCGCGGAAATGACCAGCACTGAATCATCCGCCTTGCGCTTCTGCGCCGCCGTCAGTGAGTCGTAGCCCAGCGCGTCGTACAGCACCCCGGAGTAGACCTGATGGGCAGGGGCCGCCGGCTCGGCGTGCAGCCGCGTGTTGCGTTCGACGTCGGCCCGCAGCGAGGCGCCGACGCCCAGGAGCGCCAGGGCGTCCTCGTGGGCGCTGACCGTTCCGAGCCCCTCCAGCACCTTGGCCCGGTAGGTGTTCAGTCCGGGGAAACTCAGGGACGCCCAGTCGACGGCGTCGCCGTCCGTGGCGGGGGTCTTGCCTTCGGAGGGCGGCAGCAGAATCAGCACCGCACAATCCTAGCGGTCCAATCCTTCCGCGGGTTCAGGCGAGGTTGCGGCCGAGGAAGGACAATACGTCGGGCAGGATGGCGCGCCAGTAGCTGTCGTCGTGGCCGCCGGGCTGGAAGCCGCCCTCGACGGCGCCCGGCAGTCCGGCGCGGTAGGCACGAACTGTGGCGGCAAGGTCGTCCCCGGTGCCGCAATCGACCCTCTTGGGCAGCGCCGCGAGCCGGGGCCGGAGCGCGAACACGTCGTTGGCCGCGAAGTCGGCCGGCCCGTCGAAGGCACCTTCGATCCGCGAGTCGTAGTTGTCCCACACCGCCGGACTCATGGCCGCGACGGCCCGGACGCCGGGCAGCCGGCCCTGGGAGGCGAGCAGGAGGGAGCCGAAACCGCCCATCGAGAGGCCGAAGAGGCCGATGCTGCCGAGGTCGTAGCCCCGCTGGCCGAGGAACGGCGCAAATTCCTTCACCAGCATCGACTGGGTGTCGGTGCCGTTCGCGCGGGGGTGCCACCAGTTATTTCCGCCGTCCACGGCCGCGAGGGCAAGCGGCGCGCCGCCGGCGTCGAGGTGCCGTTGCAGGGCCTCGTCGGCGGCCAGGCCCTCCAGCATGGCGGAGTGGTCACTGCCGAGTCCGTGCAGAAAGATCGCCACGGGCAGTTCGGGCTGCGCGTTGCCGGGCGGCATTTCAGGCGCAGCGAGGGACCAGTGCGTGGCGACCCCGGGCCGGTAGGCCGAGACGAAGGAGCCGGCGCTGGTCCTGACGGTCAACGGGGCGGCGGCCGGCGGCACGGTAGCGGCGGGAGGGGTCGTCTCGACGGGTGCGAGGCCTTCCGTGCACGCTGTGAGCGCGGACGCGCCGAGGCCGATTCCTGCCAGCTCAAGCAGCCGGCGCCGGGTCAGGGCGGACTCGTCCATTCCCCGATCATAGGCCGGGCCGCGGGCTACGCTGCCCTAAATGGTGGCGCCGGTGACTCCGCCGGTGGCGTCGCCGACGTTTCCGCAATCGCTGTCTTGGCTGCGTGGTCCTCGCGTGCCAGAAATGCGGCCAGTTCGGCGATGGTGCTCATCAAGGGCGCGGGGAAGACAACGGTTGAGTTCTTGTCCACCCCGATCTCCACGAGGGACTGAAGATTCCGCAACTGCAGGGCGACGGGGTGAGCCATCATCGTGTCAGATGCCGCGCCAAGCGCCACGGCGGCGATCGCCTCTCCTTCGGCCGCGATGATCTTGGCCCGCTTCTCCCGCTCGGCCTCCGCCTGCCGGGCCATCGCCCGCTTCATGCTCTCCGGGAGCTGGATGTCCTTGAGTTCAACGAGCGTCACTTCGACGCCCCATTCCAGGGTCAGGGCGTCCAGGATTTCCCGGATGTCGCTGTTGATCCGCTCGGTCTCGGACAGCGTCTGGTCCAGGCTGTGCCGGCCGACCACCTTCCGCAGGGTGGTCTGGGCGATCTGGTTGATCGCCGCCGCCACGTCTTCGATCGCCACGACGGACTTCACGGCGTTGACCACCCGGTAGTAGGCCACTGCCGAGATGTCGACGCTGACGTTGTCCTGGGTGATGATCCCTTGTGACTGGATCGGCATTGTCACGATCCGCAGGCTCACCAGCTGAAGCCGGTCCACCACCGGGATGATAAACCGCAGGCCGGGCATCCGGACCGCGACCACCCGGCCCAGCCGGAACAGGACGCCTTGTTCATACTGGCGGACAATCTTGATCGACATCCTGGCGAGAATGAGTACCAGGATGATGGCGAGCACCCAGATGATGATGGCTGTCCAGTTCACTTAAATCGTTTCCTTGACTAGCAGGAATACTCCTCCAATTCTCCCACCGGCCGCCCCAAAATACGCCGGTGGGAGGGCTCCGCCGGGGGAGACCGTAGAATGGACAGCGGATGGGTTGACCAGGCGGCCGCGCGTCACGCAAGTGGCTCGAGGAACGTCCGGGCTCCGCAGGGCAGGGTGGTGGGTAACGCCCACTCGGGGTAACCCGCAGGCCAGTGCCACAGAGAACAGACCGCCTGCATGCCGCGCGTGCTTGCACGGGCTGCAGGGCAGGTAAGGGTGAAACGGTGGTGTAAGAGACCACCAGCTTCCCGGGTGACCGGGAAGGCTAGGTAAACCCCACCCGGAGCAAGGCCAGACAGGACACGTTTGAGGGCTGCCCGCCCGAGTGTCCGGGTAGGCTGCTGGAGGGCGTCGGCAACGGCGTTCGTAGATGGATGGCCGCTACTCCCGCGCCGGTAACGGCGCGGGAACACAGAACCCGGCGTATCGGTCAACCCATCCATTCACACCGCCGCGAAGCCGCTGCCGCCGCTGTCGTTCCTGCGGCTGCGCGCCGTTTGACGGCCTCCGCGCGCGGGATTGCGGGGTGACCCCGAATGCTTGACATCATCCCGGCGGGACCAGAGACTTCAGTGAACGCTTCAAGTGACGGTAGAGTTCGCGAACGCATAGGAGTCAGAGTGCCGGATGACGCAGCATACGACTATGTGATTGCCGGGGGCGGCAGCGGCGGCAGTGTTCTGGCCGGCCGGCTCAGCGAAGACCCCTCGGTTCGCGTCCTGCTGCTCGAGGCCGGCAGATCCGACCGCCATCCCTTCATCCATGTCCCCGCAGGCTTCCCGAGGCTGAAGAGACGGGCCGTACCAGTGGGACTATGCGAGCGTTCCGCAGGCGCACAGCAACGGCCGCCGCATCCCGCTCGCCCAGGGCCGCGTGCTGGGCGGCGGCGGGTCCATCAACTCCCAGGTCTTCACCCGCGGCGTGGCCGAGGACTACGACAGCTGGGTCACGGACTTTGGCTGCGAGGGCTGGTCCGCCGACGAGGTGAACAAATACTTTGTGCGCTCGGAGTCGAACAGCCGGCTCTCGGCACCGCACCACGGGACCCAGGGCCCGCTCGGAGTCTCCGACCTCCTGCGTCCCCACAAGCTCTCGGCGGCCTTCGTGAAGGCGGGCCAGGAGTTCGGGCTGCCCTACAACAGCGACTTCAACGGCGCCGAACAGTACGGCGTCGGCTTCTACCAGACCACCACGAAGAACGGCCGCCGGTGCAGCGCGGCCGTTGCCTACCTCAAGCCCGCCCGCAAGCGTCCCAACCTCACCGTCCGCGCCAACGTGACCGTCTCCAAGGTGATCATCAGGAACGGCCGGGCCGTCGGGATCCAGGCGATCGAAGGCGGCAGCGTGCGGACGTACAGCGCCAACCGCGAGGTGATTGTCTCGGCCGGCGCCTTCGGTTCACCCAAGCTGCTGCAGCTGTCCGGCATCGGCGACCCGGAAGATCTCGCGGCCGTCGGCATCGAGACCGTCCATGCCCTGCCCGGCGTCGGCAAGAATCTGCACGATCACTGCGACGTTGACATCGTCTACGAGCTCACGGATTACCACAGCCTGGACCGGTTCAACCAGGTGCGTCCGGCCACCGTCCTGGCCGGCGTCGAGTACCTTGCCTTCCGTTCGGGACCATTCGCTTCCACCCTTGTCGAGGCCGGCGGCTTCAGCTACGCCAACCAGGACGAGAAGACCCCCGACCTGCAGTTCCATTTCCTGCCGGCCGCCCGGGCGGGGACGGGCGCCGAGGCGCTGAAGCCCGGATTCGGGGCCACGTTGAACTCGTACTTCCTGCGGCCACGGAGCCGGGGGACCGTCCGCCTCGCCTCCTCCGACCCGGGCAGGCACCGCTCATCGATCCGAACTACCTCGCCGACGACTACGACCTTGAGATGGCCATCGCCGGGGTGCAGCAGAGCCGCCAGATCATGGAGCAGTCATCGATGGCGGCGCTCGTCAAGGCGGAGCACATCGGGGACGGCACACGGGTGCAAACCCGCGACGAGTACGTGAATTTCGTGCGTTCCTACGGGCGGACCTCGTACCACCCGGTCGGCACCTGCGCCATGGGAACCACTGACGAGTCCGTCGTCTCGCCGCGGCTGAACGTCCATGGGCTCGAGGGACTGCGCGTCGTTGACTCCTCGATCATGCCCCGCCTGGTCAGTGCCAACACGCAGGCGCCCACCATCATGATCGCGGAAAAAGCCGTGGACATGATCCTCGCGGACGCCAACTAGGCGAGCTAAAGACCCAGCTGCTCCGCCAGCTCCCACGGCGTGTCGGTGAAGACTCCATCCGCGCCTTCCGCGCGCAGCCTCGCCGCGGTTGCTGCGTCGTTGACCGTATAGGCCCATACGGTCAGTCCGGCGTCCTTCAGGTCTGCGCAGGTAGCCCGGGCTGACGCCCTTGTGCGGGCCGACGTAAGCGATGCCGCTGGAGCTGATCGACTCCGGATCAGGCTCCGCCGCCGTCCCGCAGGAGGTACAGCACCTGCAGCCCGGACCGGGCGAGGGCCTGGGCGGCCGGGAAGCTGAACGTCTGCACCACCACTTTGTCCTGGATGCCGCGCTCCAGGATGGTCTCCGCGAAGGCGTCCGGGTCGATGGCAGGGTCCTTCAGTTCCGGGACCAGGACGTTCCGTCCGCCGTACAGATCCAGCATGGCCTCCCACGTCGTCGGAGTGCCCTTCGGCGCCGCCCAGCGGGTGGACGATGCGGGCCGCCGCCCACTGCTCCAGGGTGATGCCGGCGGGACGGCCGCTGAGCCCGGACATGGTCCGCTCGGCGGCGTCGTCGTGCAGCGGTACGAGGGTTCCGTCCCGGAGCTGCCGCAGATCCGTTTCGATCGGGAACGCCGTTTTGCTCACGGCCTCGAAGGCTTCCGCGGAGGACTCGGGGTAGACCAGTGCCCCGCCGCGGTGCGCCACCAGGGTGAACGCTGCCGCCGACGCGACGCCGAGGCCGGGACCGACGCCGGACGACGCGTACGCCGACGGCGGCGACGGCGCCGGGCCAGCCGGCGGTGCGGCCGCGGCGCAGCCGGTGCACAGCACCACGCCCAGCAGGAGGGCCCCAACCTTGAACATCGCCCCAGCGTAGCTGGCGCGATGCTTTGTGTGAGTCATTTCACGCACTCCCGTGGCCGGACCCTGCCGGGCCGCCCGTAGAATGGATGGTGAACGTAGAAGTTCTGCCGCCGGGTCTGCGTTCGCAGCCGGTGGTTTTTCTTTGCTCGAACAGGCGCCCGGGGTGGACCGAATCCCCGGCGCCGAGGTACCGGACACCCTCCGGCCGCCGACTTCCGCATACGACGTCGTATGTGGTGGATTCTAGGAAGGTATTTCTGTGAGCCAGACGTCAGATTCTTGTCTTGATACGTGGATGGGCCGGGAGGCGCTCGCCGAGGCCATGATTCCGGTGATCGGCCGGCTGTACCGCGAAAACAACGTGGTCACGTCCATCCACGGCCGCAGCCTGATCAACAAGTCCACCATGAACATCCTCAAGGCACACCGCTTCGCGCGCCGGATGAGCAAGGAAGAACTGCGCCTCGAGGAGACCGCCCCGCTGCTGGACGCCCTGACCAAGCTGGAGCTCGGCGCCGCAGCCATCGACATTGCCCGCCTCACCGAGAAGTACCGCGCCGAGGGCAACGGCGCCACCCTGGATGAGTTCCTCCGCAAGGAACTCGCCGAGGTTGTGGGCAAGCGCGGCGGCGACGACCGCACCAGCACCGACGTCGTCCTCTACGGCTTCGGCCGCATCGGCCGGCTCCTGGCCCGCCTCCTGATCGAAAAGGCCGGCGGCGGGCACGGCCTGCGCCTGCGCGCCATCGTGGTCCGCCGCGGTTCGGACAACGACCTCGCCAAGCGCGCCAGCCTGCTGCGCCGCGACTCGGTCCACGGCTCCTTCGAGGGCACCATCAAGGTGGACCTCGAGAACGACACCATCACCGCCAACGGCGTCCAGATCCAGGTCATCTACTCGGACAACCCCGCGACGGTCGACTACACCGCCTACGGCATCCACGACGCCCTCGTCGTCGACAACACGGGACGCTGGCGCGACGCCGAGGGCCTGTCCCAGCACCTCCAGAGCAAGGGCGTCGCCCGGGTGCTGCTCACCGCTCCGGGCAAGGGCGAGCTGAAGAACATCGTGCACGGCATCAACCACGGCACGATCACCGACTCGGACACGATCGTCTCGGCGGCCTCCTGCACCACCAACGCCATCACCCCGGTGCTGAAGGCGATCAACGACCGCTACGGCGTGGTGCACGGCCACGTGGAGACCGTCCACTCCTTCACCAACGACCAGAACCTGATCGACAACTTCCACAAGGGCGACCGCCGCGGCCGCTCCGCCGCGCTGAACATGGTCATCACCGAGACCGGTGCCGCCAAGGCCGTCGCCAAGGCGCTGCCCGAACTGCTGGGCAAGCTCACCGGCAGCTCCATCCGCGTCCCCACCCCGGACGTGTCGCTGGCCATCCTGAACCTGAGCCTGGAAAACGGCACCACCAAGGACGAGGTCAACGACTACCTGCGGGAAATGTCGCTGCACTCGGACCTCCGCAAGCAGATCGACTACATCGATTCGCCCGAGGTGGTCTCCACCGACTTCGTCGGCTCGCGCCGCGCCGGCATCGTCGACGGCCTCGCCACGATCTCCAACGACAAGAACCTGGTTCTCTACGTCTGGTACGACAACGAGTTCGGCTACAGCTGCCAGGTGGTCCGCGTCATGGAGGAAATGGCCGGCGTGAACCCGCCGTCGTTCCCCGCCAAGGACGCAGCCGCCACCCTGGAGGCAGCCGGCCTGCCCGTCGAGGTCACGGCCTGACATCCCAGCCCTGAATTCTGTTCTGCCTTTCCCGGCCGATGCCTCTGGAATCGGCCGGGAAAGGGCACCACAATGGTGCAATGGAACAGAACTCGGCAGTGGAGCACGAAACCACCCTGGAACACGCGCTGGACGTCGCGCGGCGCAACGCCAAGGAAGCCAAACGGCTTCTCGACGACGCCCTCGCCAAGCATGCGGCCGGTGAGGTCGACGAGGCGCGGGTCCAGCAACTCGAATCGCTGATGGCCCTCGCCAACGAAGACCTGGTGCGGGTGACGAAGGAGAACTGACGCGGCACCCGTCCTCCACACTGTGGACAACCCCCACGGCGCCGGGGGACGCGGCCTAGGCTTCGGGTGTGGAGAGAATTCGACCGGCCCCGAGCCGGCATGACGCTCACCTGGGCGGAGTTCCGGCGCGAACGACGGCGGTCCCGCCAGGCGTGGACCCTGCTGGCCGCCGCTGCCCTCGCCGTCGTCGCGGGGCTCGGCTGGTTCTTCACCGCCGGGCAGTTTGCCGCCGTCGAGCCGCCCGCCGACGGACCCAGCGAGGCGCCCGTGCTGGCGGCCGGCTGGATGGACGCCGTCCCCTCCGTGCGGCCGGTCCCGCCGGGACCCGCCGCGGCACTGCTGGACACGCTTCCGGTCAAGGGCCGGGCGGGCCGGGACAACTACGACCGCAGCGCCTTCGGCCAGGCGTGGCTGGACGTGGACCGCAACGGCTGCGATACCCGCAACGACATCCTCCGCCGCGACCTTGCCGGCGCCGAATTCACCAAGGACTCCAGCTGCCGGGTGGCCGGCGGAACCTTCCGGGAACCCTACACCGGCCGGCAGCTCACCTTCCGCCGGGGAGCCGAGAGCAGCAAAGCGGTGCAGATCGACCACGTCGTGGCGCTGGGGGATGCCTGGCAAAAGGGCGCCCAGCAGCTGACGCCTGCGCAACGCGAGCACCTGGCGAACGATCCGCTGAACCTGATCGCCGTCGACGGCCCCGCCAACCAGGACAAAAGCGCGTCCGACGCCGCCACCTGGCTGCCGCCGAACAAGGCCTTCCGCTGCCACTACGTCGCCCGGCAGATCTCGGTCAAGGCGGCCTACCGGTTGTGGGTCACCCCGGCGGAGAAGGACGCGATGAAGCGGATCCTCGCCTCCTGCCCCGGGCAACAGACGATTGTCGCGGAGGTGCAGTAGGCCGGCGCCCGGCCCACCGGGAACCGTCCACGGCCGGGGCACTTACTGGATGACGAGCCGGACCGGGCCGGCGGTCCCCGGGCCGCCGCAGGCCTCGCTGCCGCCCACCCTGGTCCAGCCCAGCTCCACATCCCGCCGGGCCAGGACGCTGCCGTCCGCGGAGTACGCGGTGATGGTCGCTGTCTTCGGGGCCCGCATCATCAGGCTCACCTTCCACGTGCGCTCGTCGACCCGCGCCACCGTGAAGGGGCTGTAGGGCGGCGCGGACGGGGCAATCCCGGACGGGGCCGGCCCTGGTGCTCCCGGCGTCGGGACGTCCGGCAGGGTGGCGACCGGCGGAGGCACCGGGCCCGGGCTGACCAACGTTTCAGGGACGCGGACCGGGCCATCGGCACGGACCGAACAGACGTCCTCCGCGCAGAACTCCACCCGGCTGACATTTTCCACGGCGCCATCCAGGGACACGGTGAGCGAGTTAAACCACGCTATGGCAGGACAGGCGATTGGCGCCTGACCGGAACAGCCCGCAGTTGCAACGGCCAGCAGCAGCGCGACCGCCAGCCGGGCCGGTCCCGCCTTCACCGTCCGCCGCCTTCGTCCAAGGCCTGCGCGGCGAGTTCGGCCTCCAGCCGTTCCACATCCTCGCGGTGGCAGAGCTCGGTGGCGGCCGTCGTCACGGTGGCGCTTCCGGCGGCGACGGCGGCCCGGAGCGACTCCTCGAGGGTGCGGCCCTGCGCCAGGCGGAGCACGAAGGCGGCCAGGAAACTGTCGCCGGCTCCGACGGTGCTTCGAACCTTCACCTGGGGCACGGCCAGCCGGAGGATCCCGGACGTCGAGGCGAGCACGGCACCTTCCCCGCCCAGGGTCAGCGCCACATGCTCCGCGGAGCCGTCCGCGACCAGGGCCGCGGCAGCCTCGACCTGGCTTTCGCCGCTCTCAAGGGTCGTGCCAAAGTGCAGCCCCAGCTCCCGGCGGCTCGGCTTCACCAGGAACACCCCCTCGGCGAGGGCCTCGGACAGGGCCGGTCCGGAGGCGTCCACGATGCAGCGCGCATCATGCCGCCGCGCGAGCCGCGCCACCTGGGCATAGAAATCCTCCGGGACCCCCGGCGGGAGGCTTCCGCTGGCCACGACATACCCGCCCACGGGAATCGAATCCGCCACGAGCGCCAGGCACAAACGCCACTCGGGCTCACTCAGCTCGGGGCCCTGCAGCACGAAGCGGAACTGCTTGCCGGTCGTCGTCTCGTCGACGGTGAAGTCCTCGCGGGTACTCCCTTGGATCGGAACGGCCAGGGTGGGGACGCGTTCGGCTTCGATGAGCCGGCGGTACGCCTCTCCGGTGGGTCCGCCGGCGGTGTAGACCGCCAGGGTCCGGCCGCCGAGGCGCTGCACCACCCGGGACACGTTGACGCCGCCGCCGCCCGGCGTCGAGGCGGCTGGCGCCGCAGCGCAGCTTGTGGCCGCTGATGACCTGCTCCGTCGCGGTGCTCACGTCCAGTGCGGGATTCACGGTGAGCGTGAGAATGGGCTGCATCGCTGTCCGTCCGGGGGCTTCCATGGCCCCAGCATAGGAGCCCGGGGTTCGCCGCTGTCCCGGTACGGCGTCCCCTTGTGGGCCGTCAGCCGCTCGGCGAGAATGGGCGCGGCAGGACAGCGGCACGAAAGTCCGCCACGCCGCAAGGAATGGGACGGGAACCATGGCACATCGCAAAGGGCGGCTCCGGCAAGGCCGGCTCCGGCAAGGGCGGCTGGCCGGGGCAGCAAAGTCCTCGAAGCGCGGGCGGCTGCCCCATGGCCTCTACGAGGCCGAACTCTTCCGGCTCCAGGCCGAGCTCGTCGCGCTGCAGGAATGGGTCCGCAGCACGGGTGCGCGGGTGCTGGTGATCTTCGAAGGACGCGACGCCGCCGGCAAGGGCAGCGCGATCAAGCGGGTCACCGAGTACCTGAATCCGCGCGTTGCCCGCATCGTGGCGCTGCCGGCCCCGACGGAGCGGCAGCGGGGCGAATGGTATTTCCAGCGCTACGTGGCGCATCTTCCCGCCGCGGGCGAGATCGTCCTGATGGACCGCTCCTGGTACAACCGGGCCGGCGTCGAACATGTGATGGGATTCTGCACGCCCGCGGAACACAAGCGCTTTATGGCCCAGTGCCCGGTCTTTGAACGGCTGTTGATCCAGGACGGCATCCTGCTCTTCAAGTACTGGTTCTCGATCAGCCACGCGGAGCAGGAACGGCGGTTCAAATCCCGGCTGGATGATCCGATGCGGCAATGGAAACTCTCCCCGATGGACCGGGACGCGATCCTCCGCTGGGAAGACTACTCGCGGGCCAAGGATGACATGTTCATGCAGACGGACACCGCCGAATCGCCCTGGTACGTGGTCGAGGCGGAGGACAAACGCCGGGCCCGGATCAACATGATCGCCCATCTGCTCTCCAGCATCGACTACACCGAAGTGCGGACGGAACCGGTGACGTTGCCGGAACGGCCCAAGGCCGTCAACTACACGCGCCCGCCCCGGGAGCTGTTCCGGTACGTTCCGGATCACGCCGCAAAGCTCGAGCGGCCGGACGAGGGATAGACCGGCGGCAGGAATTCCTCCGCCGGACCAGTGCCGTTTCGTCGGACCGGGACAGGTAGGGTACCGGCATGGACATCATCCTCGTACCCGGATTCTGGTTGGACGCCTCATCGTGGGAGGAGGTGACCCCGCCGCTGGTCGCGGCCGGACATCAGGTCCACCCGCTCACGCTGCCCGGGCTGGAATCGGCCGATGCGCCGCGGGCCGGCATCGGCCTGCGCACCCACATCGACGCCGTGGTGGCGAAGATCGACGCGTTCGATGACCCCGTGGTGCTGGTGGGCCATTCGGGCGGCGGCGCCATCATTCACGGCGCCGTCGACGCCCGCCCGGATCAGGTGGTCCGGGCAATCTACGTTGACAGCGGTCCGCTCGCCGACGGCGGCGTCATCAACGACGAACTGCCGGACGACGGCGACGAGGTGCCGCTTCCGCCGTGGGAGCTGTTCGAGGACGAAGACCTCACCGACCTCGACGAGGAGCTGCGGGCCATGTTCCGGGCCCGCGCCATCCCGCAGCCCAAGGGCGTGGCCCAGGACCAGCAGCGGCTGAACGACGAGCGCCGCTACGACGTCCCGGCGACCGTTATCGCCTGCGAGTTCCCGTCTTCAATGCTCATCGAAATGATCGCCGGCGGCCACCCGTACGTGGCGGAACTCGGCCGCGTCCGCGACGTCGACTACGTGGACCTTCCCACCGGGCACTGGCCGCAGTTCACCAAGCCGGCCGAACTGGGCGCGGCGATCCTTGCCGCCGTCGACCGGCGGGGCCTGAGCCGGAACCCAGGTGAAGGGCCCTAGTGCCCGAACGGGTCCGGGTCCACGCCCGGCATCCAGGTCAGCCCGGGGACGCCCCAGCCGCTCTTCTTGGCCAGCTTCATGGCCTTGCGGGCGTAGCGGTCGATCAGCCGGTTGACGTAGAGCTTGCCGTCGAGGTGGTCGTATTCGTGCTGGATGACCCGGGCGAACCAGCCCGTCGCCTCGAAATCGACCGGGTTGCCGTCCCCGTCGAAGCCCTGCACCCGGGCCCACTCCGCGCGCTTGAGCGGGTACTGCCCGCCCGGGAAGGACAGGCAGCCCTCCTCTTCCTCATCCGGATCCGGCAGCGCGCCGGAAACCTTGGAAAGGGTCAGCACCGGGTTGACGACGACGCCGGACGGCGGGGCGCCGTCGTCGTTGTCGAACTTGTAGACGAACAGCCGTTTGCCCACCCCGACCTGGGGCGCGGCGAGACCGACGCCGTTGGCGGCGTCGTTGGTCTCGAACATGTCGGCGATCAGGGTCCGGAGCTCGTCGTCGAAGACTTCAACCTCGGCGGCCCGGCGGTGCAGTACGGGTTCGCCCCAGATCGTGATGGGCAGGACGGTCATGTCAGGAAAGTTCCTCTGGTGCTGGTGCGAACGGGGCGGGTCAGTCGGCGATGGTGCGGCCGACGACGTCGCGCATGATTTCGTTGGTGCCGCCGAAGATCGTCAGCAGCCGGGCGGCCAGGTAGGCCTGCGCCACGGGGTATTCCAGGATGTAGCCGTACCCGCCGTGCAGCTGGAGGCAGCGGTCGGTGACGGACTTGGCGCGCTCGGACGCCCACAGCTTCGCGCGGGCGGCGGAGGCGGCGTCGAGCTCTCCGGCGTTGAAGGCCAGGATCGCCTGGTCCACGTAGCGTTTCGGTGACCTCGACCTCGGTGAGGATGTCGGCCAGTTCGAAGCGGCTGTTCTGGAAGTCGATGATCCGCTCGCCGAAGGCGTTGCGGTCCTTCGTGTAGCGGACGGTCGCCTCGTAGATGGCGCGGACGACGGCGGAGCTTGCCACCGCGATCGCGAGCCGGCCCTGGGGGAGCTGCTCGGCGGCGTACTGCAGGCCCTTGCCCTCCTCGCCGACGAGGTCCGCGTGCGGGACGCGGACGTTGTCGAAGAACAGTTCGGCGGTGTCCGAGGCCTTGAGGCCCATCTTGTCCAGCTGCTTGCCGGTGTTGTAGCCCTCGCCCTTGCTGACCATGAACAGGGAGAAGGAGTCGTGGTTTCCGCGGCCGGTGCCGCCGTCGGTGCGGGCCAGGACCAGGGAGGCGTCGCCGGAGATGCCGTTGCCGATGAAGGTCTTCTGGCCGCTGATCAGCCAGTCGTCGCCGTCGCGCACCGCCTTGGTGCGGATGCCGCGGAGGTCCGAACCGGCGCCGGGCTCGGTCCAGGCGATCGAGGTGACCTTCTCGCCGGAGACCATGCCGGGAAGCCAGCGGCTCTTGAGGTCGTCGGAGCCGTAGGCCAGCAGGTGGGGGAGGACCATGTCATCGTGCAGGTGGAAGGCCAGGCCCACCGCGAGGTGGTTGCTCTTGGCGAATTCCTCGTCCAGCACGGCGCGGAAGCGGTAGTCGGCCATGCCCATGCCGCCGAACTCCTCCGGAACGGCCAGGCCCAGCAGGCCCTGCTCGCCGGCCGCCGTCCACAGCTCCCGGGACATCATGTGGTCCTCGTCCCACTGGGCGTAGTGCGGTGCCACGGCGCGCGTGTTGAACTCGGCAGCCATCTCACGGAACATCTCGTGGTCTTCTTCAAAAAGCTTGCGCTTCATTGCGTTTCCTTCCGTTCACGGTTCCTGGCACGGACAACTGGACAGACAACAAAGGCCGCACCGGATATCCGGTACGGCCTTCGTCTAAGGTCGGACAATCACTGCCGTCCTTCATGAGGGTGAGCGACGGGGGTTGAACCCGCGACCTCCTGGACCACAACCAGGCGCTCTGCCAACTGAGCTACGCCCACCATGTGCCCCGCCATGCCCTCCGGTGAACCGGCTGGCTGAAAAGGCAACGACAAATAGCTTACCTGCTCTTCGGGGCTGCTTTTGCCACTTTCCGGGTTTTCACCAAAATTTTCCGCAAACGTGGCGCAGATTACTACCGGACGGTCAGCCGCGAGGCCGCGGGGCGCTACTTCGCCGGCGTCCCGGAGGAGCCTCGGCCGGTGCCGGATCCTCCGCCGCGCCCATGACCCTCTTGGCGATCCGCTGCGCCGTGGCACTGTCCGGCCCGGGCGCGGGGACGAAAACGGCCTCGCGGTAGTAGCGCAGCTCGTCGATGGAATCCTGGATGTCGCCGAGGGCCCGGTGGCCGCCGAGCTTGGCGGGGGACTGGAAGTAGGCCCGCGCGTACCAGCGCCGGGAGAGCTCCTTGATGGTGCTCACGTCGATGACCCGGTAGTGCAGGTGCTCCACGAGTTCCGGCATGTCACGGACCAGGAAGACCCGGTCGGTGCCCACCGAGTTGCCGCCCAGCGGGGCCTTCTTGGGATCCGGCACCCACTTCTTGATGTAGTCCAGGACGATGGCCTGGGCCTCCGCCATGGTCTTGCCGTGGGGGAGTTCCGCGAGCAGCCCGGAGCGGGTGTGCATGTCGCGGACGAAGTCGTTCATCTGCGCCAGGGCGGCGTCATCGGGCTTGATGACGACGTCGACGCCGTCACCGAGGATATTGAGCTCCGAGTCCGTCACCAGCGCGGCCACCTCGATGAGGGCGTCGTTCACGGTGTCCAGGCCGGTCATTTCGCAGTCGATCCAGACGATGCGTTCATTAGATATAGGCACGCGCCCAGCCTACCGTTTCGTCGCCGCCGGGCGGTCCGATGCTAGGATTTCGGGTACGCGGCCGGCGAAACTTTTCGTCATCGCGGCGAGCCCCGGGCCGGTTCTCACGGCCGGCTGAGGGCGTGAGTAGAGCCCCACAACAGATTGGACGATCCTGAGATGACGGCGCCTGTGCCTGCGGCGGGAAAAACGGCTGCCGGCACGTCCCCGGCGGCCGTTGCTGACGTGGACAATGCCCGTTCACCGCTCCTGGCGGGATTCGTCGGCTCGCTCTTTATGGCGATCGGTTCGCTCGGCGTCGGCTGGCTCGCGCCGGCCTCGGAGCTCCGGCGCGTTCCGCTGTTCATCTGGATGCGCACCGAAGCCCTCGGTGTCGGCCTGTGCATTGTGCTGCTGGCCGTCGGCGGGATGCTGCTGGTCCGCGCCTGGCTCAGGCTCGGCCAGCGCGTGCGGGTCTGGGGAGCGGAGGCCCGCAAGGCCACGCTGCAGGCGGTTGTCCTGTGGGGGCTGCCCCTGATGTTCTCGGTGCCGCTGTTCAGCCGCGACGTCTACGCCTATATCGGGCAGGGCCGGCTGATGGTGGAGGGCTTCAACCCGTACGAAAACGGCATTTCCGCGCTGTCGAACTACTTCCAGCTCGGAGCCGACAAGATGTGGACCGAGGCACCCGTGCCCTACGGCCAGCTGTTCCTCTGGATCGAACAGTTCGTGGTCTGGTCCACCAACGTGCACCCGGAAGCCAGCATCATGCTGTTCCGCCTCGCCGCGCTGGTCGGGATCGTGCTGTGCATCATCTACGTGCCGAAGCTCGCCGAACTGCACGGCGTCAACCCGCACCGCGCCCTGTGGCTGACCGCAGCCAACCCGCTCTTCCTCACCAACTTCATCGCCAGCGTCCACAACGACGCGCTGATGATCGGCCTGGCCCTGGCCGGGATCTACTACTGCGCCACCCGGCGGGTCATCCTCGGCCTGGTCCTGGTCACCCTGTCCATCTCGGTCAAGCCCATCACGATCGTCTTCCTGCCGTTCATCGGCCTGCTCTGGGCAGGAAAGGACGCCAGCTGGCCGCGGAAGTTCGTTTTCTGGGGGCTCACCGCCGGCATCAGCCTGGCCCTGCTGTACGCCATGAGCATGGTCAACGGCTTCGGTTTCGGCTGGATCAACGGGCTCTCCGCCCCGGGCAGCATCTGGATCTGGTACGCCCCGGTCGGGCTGCTGGGCCTGGTGGTCGCGTCCATCTTCAACGCCTTCGGACTCGACGGCTGGGGGCTGGCCAAGTGGGTGTACGACGCCGGCAAGCTGCTGGCGCTCGGCATCATCGCCTGGCAGATCTTCCGCGGCGACTACGACCGCCTGATCCGCCGGCTCACGCTGGCGTTCGCCGCCGTCGTCGTCCTGGCCCCGATGATCCAGTCCTGGTACGTCGTCTGGCTCATCCCGCTCTTCGCCGTCACCGGCATCCGCGACGACTGGCAGGTCAAGGCCCTGTACTTCATCGTGTCGTTCTTTATGGTGTACGCGATCTCGGACCAGCTGGAAGTCTTCCCCTACCTGCAGACCGCGGATCTCGGCCTGGCGCTGGCACTGGCCCGCAACGCCGCCGCGATCATTGCCCTGCTCTTCGCCCTGTACCTGATCTTCCTCGACCCCAAGACCAAGCTGCTCTTCAGCAAGTCCGAGGAACCGGTCACCACCCGCCCGGTCATCTGAGTTTCCGCAGGGCCTCGCGGCGGGAGAGCGGGCTCAGCGCCTCGCCGTGCCGCGCCGCGAAGTCCCGGACCCAGTCCGGGTCCGTGGCGGCGTAGTCCCGCAGCGCCCAGCCGATCGCCTTCCTGATGAAGAACTCCCGGTCGGCCAGGTTGGGTTCGATGACCGCTGCGAGCAGGGCAGGATCCGTGGCGGATTTGGCGCCCAGCTGCGCCGTGATGGCGGCCCGCCGGATCCAGAAGTCCTCGTCCGTGCTCCAGCGGCGAAGCACGATGGACATGTCCTCCCGGTGGGTCTGCAGCAGCGCGCAGAGCCGGTGCGAGACCCCGTCCACCAGATCCCACCAGGCGCCGGTGCGGATGATTTCCTCATAGAGCGGCAGCATGCCCATCTCACCGGCGGCCAGCCGCAGACCCGTGAGGTCGATGGCCGCGTAGCGTTCCTCCCGGCAGCCGGCGCCCCGCCACAGCTCCAGCACGGTGGACTGCAGTTCCTGCAGGGAACCGGGTGGCAGCTCCTTGGCGGCGGCCTTGACGATCCGCCGGACCTCCGGAACCCGGACGCCCAGCGAGGGCATCTCGGACTTCAGGTAGGCCTGCGCCCCTGCCGCCCGGGCCGGATCGGCGGCATGCCGCAGCCGCGATCGGATCGCGGACATCAGTTCAGCGTTGGCCATGGGGCAACTTTAGCCACGCTTCGGCTGGCCCTAGAGTTGGAGGCATGTCGATGATCAAGAGCCCCGCCGAGATTGCCCTGATGCGCGAAGCCGGCAGGGTGGTGGCCAACACGCTGGAACGCGTCCGGGAGGCCGCCGCCGTCGGGGTGTCCCTGAAGGAACTGGACGAGCTGGCCGCGGCGACAATTGCCGACGCCGGGGCGACGCCGGCCTTCCTGGACTACAAGCCGCGGTGGGCGTCGGTGCCGTTTCCCGGGGTGATCTGCACGTCCGTCAACGATGCCGTGGTGCATGGCATCCCCAACGACTACCGGCTCCAGGACGGCGACCTGCTCAGCGTGGACTGCGGCGCGTTCCTCGAGGGCTGGTGCGGGGACGCGGCGATCAGCTTCATCGTGGGCACGGCCGACCCGGTGGACCAGGCCCTGATCGACGCCACCGAGGCTGCCCTGGCCCGCGGCATCGAGGCCGCCCGGATCGGCAACAAGATGGGGGACCTGGGCTACGCGATCGGCGGGGCATCACGCCGCGCCGGCTACGGGCTGCTGGCGGACCACGGCGGCCACGGGATCGGCAAGACCATGCACGCCGAGCCGGACGTTCCCAACGACGGCCGGCCCGGCCGCGGCATCAAGCTGACCGAGGGCCTGGTCATCGCGATCGAGCCCATGCTGATCCTGGGCGGCAAGGACGACTACTTCCACGACGACGACGAATGGACCCTCCGCTCGGCCAACGGCCGCCGGGCCGCCCACAGCGAGCACACCGTGGCCATCACCAAGGACGGGCCGGTCATCCTGACCCTGCCTTAGGGGTTGCCGGCTGCTTGTCGGGGCGCCGCCAGGCGGACGACGGCGCGTCCGGGCACCGCGTCGCTGACCACGTCGAATCCGGCCGCCAGGAAGAGGCCCAGGGTGCCGTGATAGAGGTCGGCCGGGCCGGCTTTGGGCCGTTGCGCGGGATCGACGGGATACCCCTCCACCACTTCGGCGCCGTGGGCGAAGGCGTGCCCGACGGCGGCCGCCAGCAGCGCCCGCGCCACGCCGGTCCGGCGCTGGCCGGGGGAGACGACGAAGCAACTCACCGACCACACCTGGTTCCCGCCGGGATCCCGGGCCACCTCCGGGCCCGCCGCGCTCAGGACCTTCGAGCGCAGGATCCTGCGGATAGCAGCCGCGGGGCTCGACCGCGCACCAGCCCACCGGGTTCCCGTCGCGGAAGGCCAGCACCCCCGGAGCCGGGGCGCCGCCGTCGAACTTGTCCCGCAACTGGATCTTTCCGCTGCTCCGGGGTCGACGCGGACCACTCCGGTCCGGTGAGGGCGAAGAACCGGCACCAGCAGCGCGACGGCTCGCCCCGGACGCCGAAGAGACGCTCGACGTCGGGCCAGTCCGCCGCCGCGGTGGTAATCGCGGATTGCCCGGGGGTTCTGCGTCCATGGGAACGAGGCTAGCGCCTGCGGGTGTCAGCGTGTGCGTGTGCCCTGGCCGGCCTGTCGGCTGACGCGCGCACGGTGCGCCGCGAGCCGGAGTTGGATGATGCGGGCGGCTCCGGCGATGGCGACCAGGACGCCGCCCCCGACCGCGGCGATGAACAGCGCAATGCCGAGCGGGACCGATCCTTGGAGGCCAAAGAACTTCACCTGCACGTATTCCTGGTTCTGCAGGATGAAGGCGATGAGCAGGATCAGCACCACCAGCGCGCTGGCCACCGCGGCCCAGACCATTCCGGCACGGGTGACCTGGCGCGGTTCCGGGGCGGGGGCGGGCGCTTCGGGCGCCTCTGCCCGGGGCGTCTCGACGCGCTGCGCCGCCGTTGCGGCAGCCGGAGCCCCGGACACCAGATCGGTGCTGCCGGAAGCGCTGCCGGGTGGCGTAGCCCTCCTCGGCGGACGGGGCGTCAGCCGCCCCGGGTGCTGGGCGCTCAAGGCGTCCTTGGGATCGTGGGGATCAAATCCGCGGGGTGTCTGGGTCATGGCGGCCGTACCTTTCGGTTGCGGGCAGGGCACAGAGGCTTTCCCCGGCTGGCCTGCCTGTCTATTCAATACTAAGCGTGCTGATGGCTGGCGGAGGCATGCGGGGCGAGGGCGCGCTGCGAGCGCACTGCGGGGCGCCGTGAACGGCGGCGTGTTGGGAGTACGAGGGCTGTTGGCACCGGGCGGACGACGGTATAGCGTCGCAGCCAAGGGATGCCTGGTGGAGGAGGCGCGGGCGTGAGCATTGTCGACAACGCCGTCTACGTGAACGGATACCGGACCGCGGACCCGGAGAGCCTGGACGAGACGTACTTCATCCTGCGGCAGCGCCAGGGCATGGCCTGGATCGGGCTCTACCGGCCGGATCCCGAAGAGCTGCGTTCCGTGGCCGAAGAATTCGATCTCAACCACCTGGCCGTGGACGATGCACTCGCCGGGCATCAGCGGGCCAAGCTGGAACACTACGGCGAAACGCTCTTCCTGGTCCTGCGCCCCGCCCGGTACCTGGACGATCTGGAGAAGGTTGAGTTCGGCGAGATCCATGTCTTCTGCGGCGCGGACTTCGTGGTCACGGTGCGCCGGGCCGAATCACCGGATCTGGCCCGGGTCCGCCACCGGATGGAGTCCCAGCCCGAGTTCCTGGCCCTCGGTCCGGACGCCGTGCTTTACGCGATCCTGGACCAGGTGGTGGATGAGTACGAGCCGGTTGTTGCCGGCCTGGAAAACGACGTCGATGAAATCGAGGACGACCTCTTCGCCGCGGACCCGGGCGTGTCCCGCCGGATCTACGAACTCTCCCGCCAGGTCATCATGTTCCAGCGGGCGACGGCGCCGCTGATCGGCATCCTGCAGTCGCTGATGGCCGAAACGCCGGACCATCAGCCCCGATCCCGAGTTGCAGGACCACTATCGGGACGTCCTGGACCATGTGCTGCGGCTGAGTGAACGCATCGCGGCCTTCCGCGCCCTGCTGCAGAATGCGCTCGCCGTCAATGCGGCGCTGGTGGCCCAGCGGCAGAACGACGAAATGCGGCTGCTGACGGAGTCGAGCTTCGCCCAGAACGAGCAGGTCAAGCGGATCTCGTCGTGGGCGGCCATCCTGTTTGCGCCGACGCTGATCGGCACCATCTATGGGATGAATTTCCGCAGCATGCCCGAACTGGACTGGGTCTTCGGCTACCCGATGGCGCTGGGACTGATGATCGGCATGGGCGTGGCGCTGTATTGGACGTTCAAGCGCAACAAGTGGATCTAGCGGCTGCTGCCAGCGCACGCACTTGACGCGGAGATCGCGGCTCTGACCTGCGGAAAGTTCCGGCAGGCCAGAGCCGCACTCTGGTGCCCCAGGAGGGAATCGAACCCCCGACCGGCGGATTAGAAGGCCGCTGCTCTATCCCCTGAGCTACTGGGGCATGCCGGCGTACCAGCCCGGCTGCTGCCGGGGACGCCTCAAAAAGCTTACCGTGCCGGACGGCCGGTGGGGTCAACGCCGGCCGGTGGCCGGTCCTGCGGCCCGACTCTCCCCAACACGGCACCCGTTGCCGGCAGCCGGTTTTCCACATGGCGCGCCCGGGCCCTCGCGCGGTTCCGTCCCCGGCGCGAAGCTGAAGGAGCCTGCTAGGGCACGACATTTCGAGACAGGACATGAGAATGAGTGACAACATCACGGTCCGTGGCTTCGTCGCCACGGAGCTCAAAAGTTCGACGACGCCGGGCGGGGTGGCGACGGCGTCGTTCCGGCTGGGCTCCACCGATCGGCGCTACGATCGCGCCACGGGCACCTGGGTCGACGGGAACACCAACTGGTTCACCGTCCAGGGCTACCGGCAATTGGCCGGAAACATCGGCTGCAGCATCAAGAAGGGCCAGCGGGTCATCGTCATGGGCACGGCTCAAGATGAGGAGCTGGGAAAATGACGGCCGGATCTACCACGTGGCCGAAATCGACGCCGAGTCCGTCGGCCACGACCTCATGTGGGGGTCTGCCAACTTCATCCGCACCGCCGGCAACGGTCCCCAGGACACTGCCGGGCCGTCCGGGACGTCCCAGGCCTTCCCGGACGGCAGCCGTGACGAAGGCCATTCGGATGACCGGGACCGCGAGGGGGACAGCGACGACACCGGCGGAGACGGGTCCGGATCCCACAGCGTTTTCCTCAATGACGCCAGCGGCGAGACGGAGGAACTGGACGAGGAGACGGGCGAACTGAAAGGGGCAGCCGCCTGAACCGGCACGGGGCGGTGTCAGAAGTGCTGTCGGCGCGGGCCGGAACTGCATCGTCGTGAGGCTTCGCGACGGCAACGGGACGTCCCCACTTCTCCCGGTCCTCGCTGACGGCCGCTGCCTTGTCCGTACTGCGGGCTGAGGCCGGTGCCGAGGCGGGTGCCGCTGCCGGACTGCATGAATGTGAGTTATCCCGGCTGAACCACTAGATTTGTAGGCATGGCGGAATTTATCTACACAATGACCAAGGCCCGCAAGGCCGTTGGCGAAAAACTCATCCTCGATGACGTGAGCATGTCCTTCTTCCCGGGGGCCAAGATCGGCGTCGTCGGCCCGAATGGTGCAGGTAAGTCCACCATTCTCAAGATCATGGCCGGACTGGACACGCCGTCAAACGGTGAGGCCCGGCTCAGCCCCGGCTACACGGTGGGCATCCTGCTGCAGGAGCCGCCGCTGAACGAGGACAAGACCGTCCTGGGCAACGTCCAGGAAGGCGTCGGCGAGATCTTCGGCAAGATCCAGCGCTTCAACGAGATCTCCGAGGAGATGGCCAACCCCGACGCTGACTACGATGCCCTCCTCGAGGAGATGGGCCAGCTGCAGGAAGCGATCGACGCCGCCGATGCCTGGGATCTCGATTCCCAGCTCGAGCAGGCCATGGACGCCCTCCGCTGCCCGCCGCCGGAAGCCGACGTCACCCTGCTCTCCGGCGGTGAGCGCCGCCGCGTCGCCCTCTGCAAGCTCCTGCTGCAGAAGCCGGACCTGCTGCTCCTCGACGAGCCCACCAACCACCTCGACGCCGAGAGCGTGCTCTGGCTCGAACAGCACCTCTCCAGCTACCCCGGCGCCGTCCTCGCCGTCACCCACGACCGGTACTTCCTCGACCACGTGGCCGAGTGGATCGCCGAAGTGGACCGCGGCCACCTGTACCCGTACGAGGGCAACTACTCCACGTACCTCGAGAAGAAGCGCGCCCGCCTGGAAGTCCAGGGCAAGAAGGACGCCAAGCAGGCCAAGCGGCTCACCGAGGAACTCGAGTGGGTCCGCTCCAACGCCAAGGGACGCCAGACCAAGTCCAAGGCCCGTCTGGCCCGCTACGAGGAAATGGCTGCCGAGGCCGACCGCACCCGCAAGCTGGACTTCGAAGAGATCCAGATTCCGCCGGGACCGCGCCTGGGCGGCCTCGTCCTGGAGGCCAAGAACCTGCAGAAGGGCTTCGAGGACCGCACCCTGATCGACGGGCTGTCCTTCACCCTGCCGCGCAACGGCATCGTCGGCGTCATCGGCCCCAACGGCGTCGGCAAGACCACCCTCTTCAAGACCATCGTCGGGCTCGAACCCCTCGACGGCGGCGAGCTGAAGATCGGTGACTCCGTCAAGATCTCCTACGCGGACCAGAGCCGCGGCGGCATCGACCCGAACAAGACCCTGTGGGAAGTCGTCTCCGACGGCCTCGACTACATCCAGGTCGGCCACGTCGAAATGCCGTCCCGCGCCTACGTCGCCGCCTTCGGCTTCAAGGGCCCGGACCAGCAGAAGAAGGCCGGTGTGCTCTCCGGTGGTGAGCGCAACCGCCTGAACCTGGCGCTGACCCTCAAGCAGGGCGGAAACCTGCTGCTCCTCGACGAGCCGACTAACGACCTCGACGTCGAAACGCTCAGCAGCCTCGAAAACGCCCTGCTCGAATTCCCGGGCTGCGCCGTCGTGGTCTCGCACGACCGCTGGTTCCTGGACCGGGTGGCCACCCACATCCTCGCCTACGAAGGCGACGAGGAGAACCCCTCCAAGTGGTACTGGTTCGAGGGCAACTTCGAATCCTACGAGGAGAACAAGGTCGAGCGCCTGGGCCCGGATGCGGCCAAGCCGCACCGCGTGACCCACCGCCGCCTCACCCGCGACTAAGCCCGCGAGGCACCAAGCGTAAAACGAAAGGCCGGCTCCCCACCAGGGGAGCCGGCCTTTCGCATGCCACCGGCCTGCGCGGGTCCGGGGCGCCGCGGATCAGCCGCGGTCAGCCTTGCGCATCTGGTGCTGCAGGACCTTGGACTGGACGGCGCCCTTGACCTTGTTCTTGAGGTCCGTCGGAATCCGGATCATGCCTTCCTGCGCCACCGTGGCCACGTGCAGGCCGTCGCGGCTGAAGATCTTGCCGGTGGCCAGGCCGCGGGCGCCCTGGGCGCTGGGGGACTCCTGCACGTAGAGCAGCCACTCGTCCACGCGGAGGGGACGGTGCCACCACATGGCGTGGTCCAGGCTGGCCACCGACATGCCCGGGGTAATCCAGCTCATCCCGTGCTTGCGGAGGATGGACTCCAGGATGGTGTAGTCGCTGGCGTAGGCCAGGGCGGCGCGGTGCAGCTCCGGATCATCCGGCATCGGCCCGAACGTCTTCATCCAGACCGCGTTGCGCGGTTCCTTGTCGCCCTTGGCCGAGACGTACAGGGCCGGGTCGACGTGCCGGATATCGAAGGGCCGCTCATAGGCCCAGTGGCGGGCCACCGGGTGGTCGTACTTGCCCAGGAGGTCAGCCGTGCTGGGCAGCGACTCCGGCCCGGGGATGCCGGCCGGCATCTCGGTCTGGTGCTCGATCCCCTCGTCCTCGTCCTGGAACGAGGCGATCATGGACAGGATGGGCATGCCCTCCTGGTACGCGTGCACGCGCCGCGCCGAGAACGAGCGGCCGTCCCGGAGCCGCTGGACGCCGAAGGTGATGGGCTTGTTGGCGTCCCCCGGACGCAGGAAGTAGCCGTGCATGGAGTGCACGCCGCGCCCCTCGGGAACGGTCCGGCTCCCGGCAATCAGCGACTGCGCCAGCACCTGGCCGCCGAACACGCGGTGCCGGGGCTGCTGCTGGGAGGGGCCCATAAAGATGTCCTCGTCCGTCCGGGCACCCTCCAGCTCACCGAGGTTCAGCAATTGGAGGAGCGAGGAGGTGGGGTCCTGGGTCGGCGGCCCCTGCAATCCGGCTTCGGCTTCAGTCATGGTTCGACTCTAGACGTCACTCCGGCGCCGTCCCAAAGAGGCACAGCCGGTAGAGTCGATATTGTGTCTGACGTCCTCACCCAGCCCCTGCAGTTCACCGATCCCCGCGACCTCGCCGATCTGCGCACTTTCGCCACCCGCGCCAAATCGATCGACGACGGCGCGATCCGCCTCCAGGCGTCCGGCCCGGTGCTCGCCGCCTACGTGTGCGTGCTGCGGCCGCGGCTGCTGGGGGAGTCGACGCCGACCATCCTCGGGCTGCGGACCATGGCCCTGGCGCAGCCGGCGGACACTGATGTCACCGTGCCGATCTCGGCGGTGCTGGACCGTCTGGCACGTGCGGGGGAGAACGACGTCGAGCTGCCGCTGCCGCCCGGTGACCGTCACCGAATCGTGGGCCGGCGTCGGCGCGCCCGCGCACCGGCTGGGAAGCCGTCGGCACTTTGCAGGATTCCGCGCTGCGCCAGTCCGCCGAGGCCGGCATCACCGAGATCGCCGCCATCATCCCGGACAAACCCGGCGCATTGATCGTCAACAACGCCCGCGCCACGGTCTGGGGCAGGGAACTGCCCGGCGCCGCCGGGCTCCCGCTGGGCGCCGCGTTCGCGGCCCTCACCCTCGGCTTCCTGGCCGACGGCGAACAGCAGCTCTACCGGGCCGGACGCTGGTTCCGGCTCAGCGGAGCCCGCGGGCACGTCCTGGCCCGCACCGGTTCGGGACTCAACCTTCCGCTGTAGCGGAGCGCTACGGCGCGCCCCGCGCAAAGCACTTGCCGTCCAATACCCTGCTGGGTATTCTTGAACGCAGAAAGACCCCGGAGACATTCCCCCAAGTGCCTCCGGGGTCTTTCCATGTCGGCCGTCAGGCCCCGGACGGGCTGTTCACCATGGACAGGGCCGCCCGCTCCATGTAGTCCCAGAGCGTCCCCTCGTACAGGGGCGGGAGGTCCAGGGAATCCACCGCGGTGCGCATGTGGAGCAGCCAGCGGTCCTTCGCTTCCGGGGTGACCCGGAACGGCATGTGGCGCATCCTCAGCCGGGGGTGCCCGCGCTCCTCGCCGTACGTCGTCGGGCCGCCCCAGTACTGCTCGAGGAACATCAGGAAGCGCCGCTTCGCGGGGCCCAGGTCCTCCTCCGGATACATCGGCCGCAGCAGCGGATCAGTCGCCACGCCGTCGTAGAACACGTCGATGAGCTTCACGAAGGTCTCGTGGCCGCCCACGGCGTCGTAGAAGTTGTCCGTGTAGCCGGGCTGGCTGAACGGATCGTTCTGCAGCAGCTGCTTGGGCTGGCGGGGTTCGCCGGCGCTGGGAATCGTCATGGCCCTATTCTCCGGCTTTCTGCTGGGGGGCGCTGTCGGCCTCGTCCTCCGGCGGTGTCACGGGCGGGACGTAGGTGCCCTGGGAGCGGTTGCCCACCCGCAGGATTTCGCCGTTGCGCAGGTACCAGATGGTGCCGTCCTCCGCCCGGACCCGGGTGATCCGCAGGTTCATGGCCTCGACCGTGCCCACCACCTCGGACGTCTCGATGATGTCGCCGATGCCGTACTGGTCCTCGATGGTGATGAAGATGCCGGCGAGGAAGTCGCGGATGAGCTGCTGGGCGCCGAAGCCGATGGCGATACCGAGGATTCCGACGCTGGTCAGGATGGGAGCCACGTCCACGTTCAGGTTCTTGAGCACGTACACGCTGGTGAGGACGGAGATGCAGGACGCCCACGACGCTCCGGAGCAGCGCTCCGATGGTGTGGGCCCGCTGGACCCGGCGTTCGTGGTCCAGCGCGCGGAGCGCGGGCGCCGCCCAGCGGAAGTACGGCTTCTTGAAGAACGTGGATCCCGCGGCGATGCGCTTGGTGATGACGGAGATCACGAAGGACGCCAGCCAGCCACACGGCGATGCCGACCCCCAGGCTGATGAGGACACCCGGCACGTTGATTGACATGGCCGAGATGTCCGGCGGGGTGATGGGTTCGGTGGTGGTCAGGCTGAACATCGGTCGGGGGTACTCCTTGTAGCTGTGTTCCTGCTGCCGGCCGGTAGCGCCGGGCTGTGCGTCCTGAGGGGCGGCCGGCGTTCGCCGGGCGCATAACGCTCTGGTCTCATTCAACATTAGCGCCGTACCGTGGCCCCATGCGCATCCTGGTCCTCGGCGGCACGGCCTTCCTCTCAGCAGAAATAGCCCGGCAGGCCCTGGCCGCCGGCCACGACGTCACCTGCCTGGCGCGCGGGACCGTTTCCGCCCCGCCCGACGGCGCCACCTGGCTGAGGGCGGACCGCTCGCAGGGCGCAGCCGCGTATTCAGCCGCCTCCGACGGCGCTGCTCCGACGGCGGGTGGGACGCCGTCGTCGACGTGTCGCGGGACCCCGGCCAGGCGCGGGAGGCGCTCGAGGCGCTGGCGGGCTCCGCCCGGCACTGGACCTTCGTCTCCAGCTGCTCCGTCTACGCGGACCATTCCGTGGCCGGGGCGGCACGAGGACGCCGGTGTTCTGGCGCCGCTCGCTCCCGGCACGGAACTCAGCGCCGGGAACTACGGCGAAGCCAAGGCCGCGATCGAGCACTGGACCACGGAGCTCGCCGGGGACAAGGCCCACCTCTGCCGGGCCGGGCTCATCGGCGGCCCGGGCGACGGCTCGGACCGCTACGGGTACTGGCCGGCCCGCTTCGCCCGGGACGCCGATCCCGTCCTGGTCCCGGACATCCCCACCGACGCCACCCAGATCATCGACGTCCGCGACCTCGCGGCCTGGATCCTCACCGCCGCCGAAAGCGGAACCACCGGGGCGCTGAACGCCGTCGGCGAGCCGGTGCCCTTTGCCGCCTACCTCGAGGAATCCCGGCAGCTCGCCGACGGCGAGGCGGAGGTCGTCGTCGCTCCGGAGGACTGGCTGGCGTCACACGGCGCGAACTACTGGGCCGGTCCGGACTCGCTGCCGTTGTGGCTGCCGCCGGGCCACGAGGGCTTCGCGACCCGCAGCAATGCCGCGGCCCGGGCCGCCGGTCTGCGCACGCGGCCCTGGATGGACACGCTGCGGGACACCCTGGCGGATGAGCGCCGCCGCGGACTCGGCCGTGAACGCAAGGCCGGGATGAGCCCGGAGACCGAACGCCGGATCCTGGCCGAGTACAAAGCCGCCCAATAGGGGCTTCCCGGTACCGGGCCGAGGGCACGGCTGGGCCCGGCTGGGCTGTTCAGCCGGTCTGGCCCTCGACCACCGCGCTCGGCTCGTGCAGCACCGGGAAGTTGACGCTCCGGGCGATGAAGCAGACCTTGTTCGCCCCGGCGTGCAGTTCCTCCAGGAGCTCCTCCGCCGCCGGAGCCGCCAGGGTCACCCGGGGCTTGAGCGTGACCGATTCGAACTGTCCGCTGCCGTCCCGGTTGGTCCGCATCAGTCCCTCGGCCCGGTCCTCGTACGCCGTCACCACCACGCCGTGCTTCACGGCGACGTGCAGGAAGGACAGCATGTGGCACTGGGACAGGGCGGCCAGCAGCAGCTGTTCCGGGTTGTAGCGGGTCCGGTCGCCGTGGAAGGTCGGGTCCGCCGAGCCCTGCAGCACGGGCAGCCCGGGGATCTCGACGTCGTGGTCCCGGGAATAGCCGCGGTACGACGCCGTCCCCTCGCCCAGGTTCCCGGTCCAGCGGACTGTCAGCGCATAGCGGTGCTCATCGAGGCTCATGGGTCCAGCCTAGGACACGTCCCCGCCCAACTACTGGCAGCAGGGGCCGTTTTGAGCGTTCAAAACGGCCTTAACTGCGAGCTGGTTGGGCAGGGTGGTGGACGTGCCTAGCCGACGTCGGCCTGGCGGGCGCGCAGGGCGCGGGCCACGCCGTCGCGGTTCTCCAGCATCATCCGCCGCAGCGCCGCGCTGTCCTCCGGCAGCGCGGCCAGGAACTCATCGGTCCGGTCGACGGTCGCCTGCGTGGTCAGCTGCGCCGGGTAGAGCCCGACGACGATCTGCTGGGCCAGCGCGTGCGTGCGCTCCTTGACGATGCCCGGGACGGCGTCGAAGTACTTCTCGGCGTACGGCTCCAGCAGGGACGTGTCCAGCACCCGGGTGAAGCCGCTGACGGCGGAGCCCTGGAGCGCGTTGGACAGCTCGCCCTTGACCACAATCGAGTCCCAGGCCGCGGCCTTGGCCTCGGGCGTCGGAATGGCGGCCTTGGCGAGGGCCGCCGCGTTCTGCCCGGTGGCGGTGTTGTCGTGCTCGAGTTCGGCGTCGATCTTCTCCTGCCCGGCGCGGCCGCCGGCAACGAGGGAGGTGATCAGTTCCCAGCGCAGGTCCTGGTCCACGGTGAGGCCCTCCAGCGTCAGGCTGCCCTCCAGCAGGCCGGACACGGTGTCCAGCTGGCACGGCGCTGCGGGCCAGCAGGGCGTAGGACTTGACGAACTGCAGCTGCGCGTCGGAGCCGGCCGGGACGCCGGAGGCGAGCTCCCAGAGCCGGTCGGCGGCGGCCACCGCGGTGGCTTCCTTGTGTTCCGCGGCCACGTAGAAGTTCAGCGTGGTGGCCAGCTGGCGCAGCTGGACCAGGATCACGGAGGAATCGGATTCCTCGGCGATGTTGGCCAGGATCAGTTCCACGTAGCCGCGGGCGGGGGTTTCGCCGTCGCGGGCCGCATCCCAGGCCGAGCCCCACACGAGGGTGCGGGGAAGGCTCTGGCTGAAGTCCTTGAGGTGCGCCGTGGCGGTGGCGAGGGACTTCGGGTCGAGGCGGACCTTGGCGTAGGCGAGGTCGTCGTCGTTGAGCAGGATCAGGTCCGGCTGGGCCAGTCCGGCCAGCGCCGGCACGTCGGTGCGCCCGCCGTCGACGTCGAGCTCCTCGCGGTGGACGCGCTCCAGCTTCCCGGCGCCGTTGAGGTTGTAGAAGCCGACGGCGAGCCGGTGCGGGCGGAGGGTGGGCTGGGCCTCGGTGGCGGACTGCAGGATCGCGAAGGAGGAGATGGTGCCGTCCCCGCCCACGGACAGCTCGGGCTTGAGCGTGTTGACGCCGGCGGTCTCCAGCCAGAGCCGGCCCCACTGGTCCAGGTCGCGGCCGCTGGCCTTTTCGAGTTCGGCCATCAGGTCGCTGAGCTCGGTGTTCTGCCAGGCGTGCTTGCTGAAGTACTCGCGGACGCCGGCCATGAACTGCTCCGGACCCACCCAGGCGACCAGCTGGCGGAGCACCGAGGCGCCCTTGGCGTAGGTGATGCCGTCGAAGTTCACCTCGACGTCCTCCAGGTCGTTGATCTCGGCGAAGATCGGGTGCGTGGTGGGGAGCTGGTCCTGGCGGTAGGCCCAGGACTTCTCCACCGAGGCGAAGGTGGTCCAGGCGTGGTCGAACCCGGTGTTTTCCACGGCGGCCAGGTGGGACATGTACTCGGCGAAGGACTCGTTGAGCCAGAGGTCGTTCCACCAGCGCATCGTCACGAGGTCCCCGAACCACATGTGGGCGAGCTCGTGGAGCACGGTGATGGCGCGGCGTTCCACCTGGGCGTCGGTGACCTTGCTGCGGAAGACGTAGCCTTCCAGGATGGTCACGGCCCCGGCGTTCTCCATGGCGCCGGCGTTGAACTCCGGCACGAAGAGCTGGTCGTACTTCTCGAACGGGTACGGGCAGCCGAACTGTGCCTCGAAGAACTCGAAGCCCTGGCGGGTGAGCTCGAAGATGTTGTCCGCGTCGAGGTACTGCATCAGCGATTTGCGGGCGAAGACGCCCAGCGGGGTGACCTTCCCGTCGGCGGAGACCACTTCGCTGCGGACGGACTGGTACGGCCCGGCGATCAGGGCCGTGACGTAGGAGGAGAGCCGCGGCGTGGGGGTGAATTCCCAGACGGAGCGGGCGCCGCCGTCGGTGCCGGGGATGGTCTCGACCGGCACCGGGGTGGGGGAGTTGGAGATGACATCCCAGTGCGAGGGGGCAATGACCGTGAACGTGAAGCTGGCCTTGAGGTCGGGCTGTTCGAACACGGCGAACATCCGCCGGGAATCCGGAACCTCGAACTGGGTGTAGAGGTAGACCTCGTGGTCCACCGGGTCCACGAAGCGGTGCAGCCCTTCGCCCGTGTTCATGTACGGGGCTTCGGCGACGACCAGCAGCTCGTTGTCCGCCGCGAGGTCCGGCAGCTGGATGCGGACGCCGTCGGAGACCTCGGCCGGGTCCAGCTCGCGGCCGTTCAGGGTCACGCTCTGCACGGCGTCGGTGACGGCGTCGATGAAGGTCGAGGACCCCGGCTTGGCCGTGAACTTCACGGCGGTGGTGGTGCCGAAGACTTTCTCCCCGCGGGTCAGGTCGAGCTCGACCTCGTAGGAGTCGACGTCGATCAGGTCGGCGCGCTCGCGTGCTTCGGCGCGCGTCAGGTTCATTCCGGGCAAAGTGGGGCCTCCAGGGATGCTTAGGGATGGGAACTCGATACTGTGAAATTATTCTTTCACTTCTGCGGCGCTTGGCAAGTTGCCTGGGTCACACCAAGTTACCGTACACCAGGCCGCCCGGTGCAGGATCCCGGGAGTAGCGTTGGGGATATGGGAAAGCTTCGAGACTCCGTCGACGCCAGGGCGCTGCGCTTCGCCGTCGGGTTCCCGCTGATGCTCGCGGCCGCGTTTGTGGTGTGCGCTGTCCTGATCCGCCCCGATCTGCCCGAGCCGCTGGCCGTCCGCTGGGCCGGGGGCGCCGCCGCGGACTTCGCGCCGTTCGGGGCCGTCGTCGGGGTCGGCGCGGCGCATGATCGTGCTGATCGGCTGGGCCGTGCTGGTGCAGGCCGTGCCGCTGTCCCGCCCGGCCATCATGCGCCGGATCATGATGGGCACCGGACTGTTCGTGAGCCTCTTCGTCACCACCGTCCTCGCCGCCGTGCTGGTCGGGCAGCTCGGCCTGGAGGATGCGCGGCCGGGCGCAGGTGGACGTCGCCGTGCTCGCCATGGGCAGCGGCGCGGCCCTGGGCCTGGGCGTCGTGATGGGCTTCGTCTTCAAAGCCGACGAGCGCTGGTCCACGGACGACGACCGTGCCATGGAGGCAGCCCTGGCCCGCGAACTCGATCCCGACCTGGCCCGGGACTCCGTGAGCCTGTGGGTCCACGCCCGCAGCTCGGTCTTCGTGATGCTCGGGATCGCCACCCTGCTTCCTGCCGCCCTCCTCACCATCGCCGTGCCCTGGCTGGCCGCCCTCCTGGTGGCCCTGGCCCTGCTGGCCGCCGCGTGCCTGTTCGCCCGCATCCGGGTGGACCGGAGCGGCCTGCGGGTCTTCGCCGCGGGGTTCGTCCGGGTCATGGACGTGCCGGCCGCTGCCATCGAGGCGGCGACGCCGAAGGAGGTCAAGGCGGCCGACTACGGCGGCTGGGGCTACCGGAGCCACGGCACCACGACGGCCCTGCTGGTCAGCAGCGGCCCCGCCGTCGTCGTCGACCGTTCCGACGGGCGGACCCTGACCGTCAGCGGCGGGCAGTGCCACGACGGCGGACAACATCGCGCAGGTGCTCTCGCGGGTGGCGGCACGGGCCCGCCGGACCGGCGGCGCCGCTGGATGTGTGAAGTCCGCGACGCCGGCCGGGCCGGCCCGCCCGCCCGCGCCCTAGTAGGCTGGGAACAGCCCCCAACCCGCACCGGCAGCCCACGTGACCGCACTGGCCTGCCCGACCGAACGGATACGCCGTGACCCCTTCTGACCTCCCGCGCGTGCACATCGCCACCGACCACGCCGGCATGGAACTCAGCGCCCACCTCGTCAGCCACCTCAGCCGCCAAGGGCTACGAGGTGGTCGACCACGGACCCAAGGTCTACGACGCCCTGGATGACTACCCGTCGTTCTGCATCAACGCCGCGCTCGCGGTCGTGGCGGACCAGGAAGCCGGCACCAGCGCCCTCGGGATCGTGCTCGGCGGCTCCGGCAACGGCGAGCAGATTGCCGCCAACAAGGTCAAGGGCGTCCGCGCCGCGCTGGCCTGGAACCTGTCCACCGCGAAGCTCGCGCGTGAGCACAACGACGCCAACGTCGTCGCCGTCGGCGGCCGCCAGCACAGCGTCGAGGAGGCCACGGAAATCATCGAGGCGTTCCTGGCCGAACCCTTCAGCAACGACGAGCGCCACGTCCGCCGGATCGGCAAGATCGCCACCTACGAGCGCACCGGCGAGGTCGTCGACTAGTGCCGGAAGGGCATTCCGTCCACCGGCTGGCCCGCCAGTTCGGGGACGTTTTTGTCGGGGGAGCGGCTCGCGGTCTCCAGTCCGCAGGGCCGGTTCACCCAGGGCGCGGCGCTGCTGGACGGCCACACCCTCACCGGCTCCGTGGCGCACGGGAAGCACCTCTTCCTGGAGTTCGAGCACGGGCTGCTCCTGCACGTCCACCTGGGCCTCTACGGCGCCTGGGACTTCGGCGGCGACGACCAGCTTCCGCGGCGCGTCCAGCATCGGAGCGCCCCGCAAGGTGGGGGAGCGGGAGGTCTACGACGACGGCGGAGCGCGGCCGGGCCGGCCGTACGCGGGCCCGCCCGCGCCGGTCGGCGCCGTCCGCGTCCGGCTCGCCGGCGCCCACGGCTGGGCCGACCTCCGCGGCGCGACCACGTGCGAGGCGATCACGGAGGCGGAGGCGGCCGCCGTGCTGGCGCGGCTCGGCCCGGACCCGCTGCGGAACCTTCCCGGCGACCGGGACGCCTTCGCCGCCACGGTCCTGGCCAAGCGCACGCCGCTCGCTGCCCTGCTGATGGACCAGAAGGTGATTGCCGGCGTCGGCAATGTCTACCGCGCCGAACTGCTGTTCCGGCAGGGCCTGGACCCCTGGCTGCCCGGGGCCGGGCTCGTCCGCGGACGCGGCCCGGCGGCTCTGGGACGACACCGTCGCCATGATGTCCGACGGCGTCCGCGACGGCCGGATCATCACCACGCCGCCGCGCTACTGGAGCGGGGCCGGCGGGGACGTGCCCGGCGGCGCATCCCGCGGCGTCCTGCCCGCGCCCGGAGGAGTCCCACTTCGTCTACCGGCGGCACGGGACTCGACTGCCGGGACTGCGGAACGCCGGTGGCGCTGACCGAACTCGGCGCCCGGAAGCTCTACTGGTGCCCGGCCTGCCAGGCGCCCTGAGCCCGTGGGCCCAACCGCATCGACTGCTCCGAACTGCCCTTCGACCCGCCAGAAGGGCAGTTCGGAGCAGTCGATGGTGCGGGCACGAAAAAAGCCCCTCCGCGGAGGGGCTTTTTCGTCATATTTCTGAGGGGACGACGGGAATCGAACCCGCGTAATCAGTTTGGAAGACTGAGGCTTTACCATTAAGCTACGTCCCCGGGAATTCGCAGGAACTTTCCTGCAAAACTTCCGGGCGGCTGTTGAAGCCGGATACAACTAAACCCAATTCAGGGCCCCGGTGTCAAATGTGCAAACCGGCACAATATGACCGTAGACTGTTCTGTGCACTTACGGGGTGTAGCTCAGCTTGGCTAGAGCACCTGCTTTGGGAGCAGGAAGTCGCAGGTTCAAATCCTGTCACCCCGACTCTGCAGGTACCGCCAGACCTTGGCGGTGCAGAACCCCACCCCCTAAAACCAGGAGTACTTAGACTGTGAAGAGCGCTGTCGAGAACCTCACCCCCACGCGGGTCAAGCTCAATGTTGAGGTCCCCTTTGAGGAATTGAAGCCCAGCATCGCAGAGGCATACAAGACTGTTGCTTCGCAGATCCAGGTCCCCGGCTTCCGCAAGGGCAAGGTCCCCTCCAAGCTCATTGACCAGCGCGTTGGCCGCGGCTACGTGCTGGAGACGGCCATCAACGAAGGCCTCAACGGCTGGTACCAGGCTGCCGTGCAGGAAACCGGCATCCGCCCGCTGAGCCGTCCCGAGGTCGAAATCACCGAGGTTCCGGACCCGTCCGCCACCGACGGTGAACTCAAGTTCCACGCCGAGGTTGACGTCCGCCCCGAGATCGAACTGCCCGACTACGCCGGCATCAAGGTCGAGGTCGCCGCCGCCGAGTCCACCGACGCCGACGTCGACAAGGCCCTGGACGAACTCCGCGGCCGCTTCGGCACGCTGAAGTCCGTCGACCGCCCGGCCGCCGACAAGGACTTCCTGACGATCGACATCACCGCCTCCATCGACGGCGCCGAGGTTGATTCCGCCACCGGCCTGTCCTACCAGGTCGGCGCCGGCACCATGCTCGAAGGCCTCGACGAGGCCGTCACCGGCCTCAGCGCCGACGAGGACGCCATCTTCGACACCACCCTCGTGGGCGGCGAGCACGCCGGCGAGTCCGCCCAGGTCAAGGTCGTCGTCAAGTCCGTCAAGGAGCGCGAGCTTCCCGAGGCCGACGACGACTTCGCCCAGCTGGCCTCCGAGTTCGACACCCTGGCCGAACTCCGCGAGGACCTCGCCAAGCAGGCCGCCGAGTCCAAGGTCGTCGAGCAGGGCGTCGAAGCCCGCGACAAGGTCCTCGACAAGCTCGTTGAGCTCGTAGAGGTTCCCGTCCCGGAATCCGTCGTCGAAGAGCAGCTCGAGCAGCACTTCAACGCCGAGAACGCCCACGGCGAAGGCGAGCACGACACCGAGGAGCACCGCGCCGAGGTCAAGGCCAACACCGAGCGCGCCTTCCAGAACGAGATCATCCTTGACGCCATCGCGGAAAAGGAAGAAGTCAACGTCAGCCAGAACGAGCTGATCGACTACATCGTCACCACCGCCAGCCAGTACGGCATGGACCCGAACCAGTTCGCCCAGATCATCGATCAGAGCGGCCAGGTCCCCATGATGGTTTCCGAGGTCCGCCGCCGCAAGGCACTGGCCGTCGTCCTGGGCCAGGCCGAGGTCACCGACTCCGAGGGCAACAAGGTTGACCTCAGCGACTTCGTCCGCCCCGGCGGCGAAGAGGCGCCGGTTGAGGCACGCCGAGGCCGACGTCGAGGAAGCCGCTTCCGAAGAAGCAGCCACCGAGGCCACGAAGAACGATGACCCGGCAGCAGTGAAGTTCTAGCACTTCCTGTTCCCGCAGTTCCAGCCCGCACCCCCGGATCAACGATCCGGGGGTGCGGCTTTTAAGCCCGCGATGAACCCTCCGCGGGCAATCGTGCGCCGTCAGCGAACAGCCCCGCGCCTGAGCACAAAGCGGGCGGGAAAACGGTTAGTGTCCATGTAGGAAAGTTCAGTGATGTCGTCCAGTGGCGTCACCGTCGCCAGCGAGAGGTAAGTACATATGTCACAGCAAGCAGGGGCACCCCGGATGGCTACTGTCGATCCGGCCGCCCAGGATAACTACATTTACAACCGCCTGCTGAAAGAGCGCATCATCTGGCTCGGCTCCGAGGTCCGCGACGAGAACGCCAACGCGATCTGCTCGCAGCTGCTGCTGCTCTCGGCCGAGAACCCCGAGAAGGATATCTACCTCTACATCAACTCACCGGGCGGCTCCGTCACCGCCGGCATGGCCATCTACGACACCATGCAGTTCATCCCGAACGACGTCGTCACCGTCGCCACCGGCCTCGCCGCCTCGATGGGACAGTTCCTGCTCTCCTCCGGCACCAAGGGCAAGCGCTACGCCACCCCCAACGCCCGCATCCTGATGCACCAGCCCTCCGGCGGCATCGGCGGCACGGCCTCGGACATCAAGATCCAGGCCGAGCTCATCCTGCACATGAAGAAGGTCATGGCCGAACTGACGGCCGACCAGACCGGGCAGACGGTGGAGACCATCCTCAAGGACAACGACCGCGACAAGTGGTTCACGGCCAAGGAAGCCCTCGAATACGGCTTCTTCGACAAGATCGCGGCGCACGCGGGATCCGTGGCCGGCGGCGGCGGAACCAACGCCAACGGCTCGGCAACAGCGGCGGCGACTGCGCAGCCACCGAGAACTGACCGGCACGTAGACAGCAATGAATTCAGGAGCAATGAACATGAACTACAACTTCGGTTCGACTGCCGGTAACCTGCCGAGCAGCCGCTACGTGCTGCCGCAGTTCGAAGAGCGCACCCCCTACGGCTTCAAGCGCCAGGACCCGTACACCAAGCTGTTCGAGGACCGCATCATCTTCCTCGGCGTCCAGGTCGACGACGCCTCGGCCGACGACGTGATGGCGCAGCTGCTGGTGCTCGAGTCCACCGACCCGGACCGCGACATCACGCTCTACATCAACTCCCCGGGCGGCTCCTTCACCGCCATGACGGCGATCTACGACACCATGACGTACATCCGCCCGGAGATCCAGACCGTCTGCCTCGGCCAGGCCGCCAGCGCCGCCGCCGTGCTGCTCGCGGCCGGCACGCCCGGCAAGCGCCTGGCCCTGCCGAACGCCCGCGTGCTGATCCACCAGCCCTCGCTGTCCGGCGGCCAGGGCGGGCAGGCCTCGGACCTGGAGATCCAGGCCGCCGAGGTCATGCGGATGCGCTCCTGGCTCGAGGACACGCTGGCCAAGCACTCCGGCCGGACGCCGGAGCAGGTCAACAACGACATCGAGCGCGACAAGATCCTCACCGCGGCCGAGGCCATGCAGTACGGCCTGATCGACCAGGTGCTGGATTCCCGCAAGATCAAGCCCCAGGCAATTGCCAAGTAGCGCAACAAGTAAGTAACAAGCAGTTCCCGACGCCGGTGCGGCCCACTTTAAGTGGCCGCACCGGTGTCGGCTTTCCACCCAACCGGCCTAAAGTGACCTAGAGTGGAACATGTCACAGGCCGCAGCAAGATACTAAAGGGGTTCACATATGGCTCGGATTGGCGAGAGCACGGATCTGCTGAAGTGTTCTTTCTGCGGAAAGAGCCAGAAGCAGGTTCGGAAGCTCATTGCCGGGCCCGGCGTCTACATCTGCGACGAGTGCATTGAACTCTGCAACGAGATCATTGAAGAAGAACTCGCTGAAGTAGCTGACCTGGGCAGTTTCGAGCTGCCCAAGCCCCGCGAGATCTTTGACTTCCTGCAGGAATACGTGATCGGCCAGGAGCCCGCCAAACGCTCGCTCGCCGTCGCCGTCTACAACCACTACAAGCGCATCCAGGCCGGCCACGCCCCCAAGAGCGGCAGCCTCGCCGAAGGCGTGCACCACGACGACGTCGAGATCGCCAAGTCCAACATCCTGCTGATCGGCCCCACCGGCTGCGGCAAGACCTACCTCGCGCAGACCCTGGCCCGCCGCCTCAACGTCCCCTTCGCCGTCGCCGACGCCACCGCGCTGACCGAAGCCGGCTACGTCGGCGAGGACGTCGAGAACATCCTGCTCAAGCTCATCCAGGCCGCCGACTACGACGTCAAGAAGGCCGAGCAGGGCATCATCTACATCGACGAGATCGACAAGATCTCGCGCAAGAGCGAGAACCCCTCCATCACCCGGGACGTCTCGGGCGAGGGCGTGCAGCAGGCGCTGCTGAAGATCCTCGAAGGCACGGTGGCCTCGGTTCCGCCGCAGGGCGGCCGCAAGCACCCGCACCAGGAATTCATCCAGATCGACACCACCAACGTGCTCTTCATCGTGGCCGGCGCCTTCGCCGGGCTCGAGGAGATCATCGGTTCGCGGTCCGGGCGCAAGGGCATCGGCTTCGGCGCCCCGCTCAACGAGGTCAAGAACAACGCCGACTCCTACGGCGAGGTCATGCCCGAGGACCTGCTGAAGTTCGGGCTCATCCCCGAGTTCATCGGCCGCCTCCCGGTCATCACCACGGTGTCCAACCTGGACCGGGCCGCGCTCATCCAGATCCTGTCCACGCCCAAGAACGCCCTCGTGAAGCAGTACCAGAAGATGTTCCAGCTCGACGGCGTCGAGCTGGTCTTCGACGAGGAGGCGCTGAACACGATCGCCGACCAGGCGCTCGAGCGCGGCACCGGCGCCCGCGGGCTCCGCGCCATCATGGAGGAAGTCCTGCTTCCCGTGATGTTCGACCTGCCCAGCCGCGACGACATCGCCACCGTGGTCATCACCGAAGACGTCGTCTCCAACAAGGCTGCGCCGACGATGATCGCCCACGACGTCAAGCGCCGCAAGTCCGCCTGATCCGGAATAAATAGGCCGCACCGGTCGCTGTCACCTTTGACGCGCCCGGTCATCGAGCCAGCGGCGCACCTTTCCCCGCAGACTTCCCAAGGAGATCACCTGTGTCTGAAACCCTGACCGTTCAAGCAGAAACCAACAAAGCCGACTTCTGGTTCGACCCGATGTGCCCCTTCGCCTGGGTCACCTCCCGCTGGATCAGCGAAGTGGAAGACGTCCGCGACATCAAGACCGAGTGGCATGTCATGAGCCTCGCCGTGCTCAATGAGGGCCGCGAGGAGCTCCCCGAGCAGTACCGGGAGTTCATGAAGAAGGCGTGGGCCCCCGTCCGCGTCATCACGGCCGCCGCTGAACAGCACGGTGCGCAGTACATCAAGGCGCTCTATGACTCCATGGGCACCAAGATCCACAACGAAGGCAACAAGGACATCGACGAGGTCATCGCCAAGTCGCTCGCCGAGGCGGGACTGCCGGCCGAGCTTGCGGCAGCCGGCCAGAGCGACGAATTCGATGCGCAGCTCCGCACCAGCCACGAGGCAGGCATCTCGCTGGTGGGCCAGGACGTGGGCACGCCGGTCGTCGCCTTCAACGGCACGGCCTTCTTCGGCCCGGTCCTGACCCGCATCCCGCGTGGCGAGGAAGCCGGACGGATCTGGGACGCCACGGTGACCCTGGCATCGTTCCCGTACTTCTTCGAAATCAAGCGCAGCCGTACCGAAAGCCCGGTCTTCAACTAGGCCCGTCGACACCGCGCCGGGCACGCTGACCGGCCTGCAAAGAGCCCCGGAAGAATTACTCTGATGTAGTTCTTCCGGGGCTCTTGTGCATGCCGGAACGGCGGGACAACAATAGAACTTACCCACTTCGAAAGAAGAGGGACGCAGGAACCAAAGATTCAGTGACACTCATCCGACGCAGCCTTCGGCAAAGTCAGATGATGGCTACCAGTGACGAGGTAGGAAGACCTGAAAATCCAAGGATCCCGCCAGATTGTCTAAGACGTCACGTGACAATCGAAAAGTCGAAGCCCCACCAACGGCAAAACGCTGATGGGGCTTCCCCTTTGCCCAAAAACGGCCTGGCCAAGAACAGCCGGGCCGAAAACAGGCTCCTAGACCTCTGCCGGCGCCAGGACGACGTCGCTCACGGTCAGTTCGCCGTCGCCGCCCACCAGGGTCAGCTCCCGCGCGTTGGCAGCAGCCTTGAGGTCGGCCAGGCCGGCCTTCAGCTGCGTGGTGAGGGATTCCGAGGCCGTGATGGTCGCGGACAGGACCTCGGTGCGCTGCTTGACCTTGGCCTCCGACTTGGCCTTGCGGATACCGCTGAGGGCGGTGCCCACGGTGGCCAGCAGGGTGGTGTCGCCGTCGACCGCGACGGCGGACGGCCAGGCGGCGCGGTGCACCGAACCGGTGCGCCACCAGCTCCAGACTTCCTCCGTGGCGAAGGGCAGGAACGGGGCGAACAGGCGCAGCAGCGTGTCCAGGCTCGTCGCCAGCGCCGCGAGGACGGACGCCTGCTCGGCCTCGCCGGCAGCACCGTAGGCACGGTCCTTGATGAGCTCCACGTAGTCATCGGTGAAGTGCCAGAAGAAGCTCTCCGTGATCTGCAGGGCCCGGGCGTAGTCGTAGCTTTCGAACGCCTTCGTGGCCTGCTGGACCACGTCGGCGAGCTGGGCCAGCACGGCCCGGTCCAGGGGGTTGCCGAGCACGGACAGGTCCGCGGACACCACGGAGTCCTCGGTGGCGCCCAGGTTCAGCACGAACTTGGAGGCGTTGAGCAGCTTGATGGCCAGCCGGCGGCCGATCTTCATCTGCGCGATCTCGTAGGCCGTGTCCGCGCCGAGCTTGGCCGAGGCCGCCCAGTAGCGGACGGCGTCCGAGCCGTACTCCTCGAGCACGTCCGTCGGGACGATCACGTTGCCCTTGGACTTGGACATCTTCTTGCGGTCCGGGTCCAGGATCCAGCCGGAGATGGCTGCGTGCTTCCACGGCGCGGACGTCCTGCAGGGCGTCGGCGCGGACCGCGGAGGAGAACAGCCAGGTCCGGATGATGTCGTGGCCCTGCGGGCGCACGTCGAAGGGGTAGACCTTGGCGAAGAGCGCCTCGTCGGTGCTCCAGCCGCCCACGATCTGCGGGGTCAGCGAGGACGTGGCCCAGGTGTCCAGCACATCGGCGTCGCCGGTGAAGCCGCCCGGCACGTCGCGCTGGGCTTCCTCGTACCCGGGGGCCGCGTCGGCTGCGGGGTCCACCGGCAGCTGCGCGTCGGACGGGACGATCGGAGCCGCGAAGTCCGGGTTGCCGTCGGCGTCCAGCGGGTACCAGACCGGCACCGGCACGCCGAAGAAGCGCTGGCGGGAGACGAGCCAGTCGCCGTTCAGCCCGGAGATCCAGTTCTCGTAGCGTGAGCGCATGAAGGCCGGGTGGAAGTCGATCTCGTGGCCGCGGGCAATGAGCCGCTCGCGGCGTTCCGCGTCGCGGCCGCCGTTGCGGATGTACCACTGGCGGGAGGTCACCACCTCGAGGGGCTTGTCGCCCTTTTCGAAGAAGTTGACCGGGTGCATGATCTTCTTCGGCTCGCCGTCGAGGAGCTCCGCGGCGGCCAGGAGCTCCACCACGGCTTCCTTGGCGCTGAAGACCGTCTTGCCGGCGATGGCTTCGAAGTGCGGCGCGGCCTTCGGCGGTGGTGATCCACTCCGGGGTCTCGCCGATGATGCGGCCGTCGCGGCCCACGATCGCGCGGGTGGGCAGCTGCAGCTCGCGCCACCAGGTGACGTCGGTGAGGTCACCGAAGGTGCAGACCATGGCGACGCCGGAGCCCTTGTCCGCCTTCGCGAGCGGGTGGGCCTTGACCTCCACCTCGACGCCGAACAGGGGAGAGGTGACCTTCTTGCCGAACAGCGGCTGGTACCGTTCGTCGTCGGGATTCGCCACGAGGGCGGCGCAGGCGGCCAGCAGCTCGGGGCGGGTGGTCTCGATGTAGATCTTTTCGCCGTCTTCGGTGAAGAACGGGTAGCGGTAGTAGGCGCCCGCGACCTCACGGTCCTCGAGCTCGGCCTGGGCCACCGCGGTGCGGAACGTGACATCCCACAGGGTGGGCGCCTCCGCCATGTAGGCGTCGCCGGCGGCGAGGTTCGCCAGGAAGGCGCGCTGGGAGATGGCGCGGGACTTGTCATCGATGGTGCGGTACGTCAGGTCCCAGTCCACGGACAGGCCGAGGGTCTGGAAGAGGTTCTCGAAGACCTTCTCGTCCTCGACGGCGAGTTCCTCGCAGAGTTCGATGAAGTTCCGGCGCGAGACGACGTCGAAGTCGCGCTGGTTCTTGGCGGGCTCCGCCGGGGGCCGGTAGCCGGCGTCGTACGCGGTGGTGGGGTCGCAGCGCACACCGTAGTAGTTCTGCACGCGGCGCTCGGTGGGCAGGCCGTTGTCGTCCCAGCCCATGGGGTAGAAGACGTTCTTGCCGGTCATGCGCTGGTAGCGCGCCAGGACGTCCGTCTGGGTGTAGGAGAACATGTGGCCGACGTGCAGCGAACCCGACGCCGTGGGCGGGGGAGTGTCGATCGAGTAGACCTGCTCCCGGGTGGTGTCCGGGTTGAACTTGTAGGTCCCTTCGTCAAGCCAGCGCCGGGTGAGGGCGTCTTCCAGCCCCTCCAGGGCGGGCTTGTCCGGAACGTTGATGGGGGCGGTGGTGGGCGTGTCTGTACCCTGCGTGTCTTCAGCCATGGAGCAATTCTTCCATGGTCTGCCGCGGGCGGGCGCAGTGGCCTGCCGGGGCCTGCCGAAAGAGCGGATAGGAAAGGTGCTGCGACGAGGCGCACCCGGCCACCAGCAGCCATATTCGCAGCTAGCGCTCCACGACGAATTCCCACTGCAAACTGCCGCCTGTCACCGAGGGCTGTCCCGAGAATGCTGGCCGTCCGTATCTCAGGCTCGAAAGTGTTTCCGCCAGGAGCGCTTCAACGGAAGGCCAGATCGCTGGGCGCCAGTCGGCATCGCCCTTGAAATACTCGCTGACGCAGCCGTGCTGCCGCCCTGCCCTAAGGTCGACGAACAGAAAGTCGCCGGCGTTATTGTCTGCGATGGGCAGGAACGAAGAGATGAACATGAAAGCTTGGGTACCTGCGTCATCAGCTTCAGCAAGTGCCGGGTCGTAGGGTTTATGGGGTTCCGGCAAAGGGACGCTGCTGTTGGCCTCCTGGAATCCCCTCAAGTTTCGATAAGTGGGGGAGTTCCTTTCACGTTCGAATTCTGCGTTCATGACCGCCCCAACCTGTGCCCAGATGCCAAGCATCATTTCCCGCATCTTTTCACCTTCCTCCAAGGGAAGTGGCCGGTACCTCGGGAAGATGTACGCCGCCGGCGACAGTTCTGCCCCGTCGAAGAGGCGGTACAGGGTCGACAGTTCGCCCGGCCACCCGTCCGGCGCAATCTGTTCCAACGAGCGAACAAGAGTTTCCGGTGCCGGCGCTCGGATGGTTCCAGCTGTCACGGGTGCGTTTCGACTCAGCCAGTCAACAATGCCGGCCCAGAGTTCCTGTGTCCCCATGGGGTGAATCTACGCGCCTTTGCCATCAATAAGCACGGGCTCACGGTCCGCGCTCCGGCGCGGCAGGAAATGAGCCGGACATTCCCGTTAGGGTGGTGCCATGACTGAGGAAATCCACAACAAAGCAGCAGTTGTCACCGGCGCCAGCACCGGAATCGGCGAGGCCACCGTGCGAGCGCTCCGGACGGAGGGCTGGACCGTGTACGCCGTCGCCCGGCGTGCGGACCGGCTGGAGGCGCTCGCCGAGGAAACCGGCGCCGTCGCGCTTCCGGCAGACGTGACCGACGACGCCGACGTCGCCCGGCTCCTCGACGAGGTGACGCGCGCCGGCGGCATCGACACGCTCATCAACATCGCCGGCGGCGCCCGCGGCGCGGACAAGGTGGCCGACGCCAAGACCGAGGACTGGGAATGGATGTTCGAGGTCAATGTCCTGGGCACCATGAAGCTCACCCGGGCCTTCCTCCCGATGCTGCGCGCCTGCGGTGAAGGCACCGTCCTGAACCTGACGTCGACGGCGGGACTCTCCGCCTATGAGGGCGGCGGCGGCTACAACGCGGCCAAGTTCGCCCAGCACGCGCTCACCGGCGCCCTGCGCCTCGAAGAAGCCGAGCACAACCTCCGCGTGATCGAGGTCGCCCCCGGGCTGGTCCAGACGGAAGAGTTCGCGCTGAACCGCCTCGGCGGCAACCCTGACGCCGCCGCGAAGGTCTACGCCGGCGTCGAGAAGCCCCTCACCGCGGCGGACGTCGCCGACGTCGTCCGGTACGCCGTCGTGGCACCGCACCACGTCAACCTCGACCAGATCGTGATCCGACCGGTGGCGCAGGCAGCCAACTACAAGCTGATCCGCAAGGCGTAAACGGCGCTTAACCGCCTGCCGGGACGGACAGCGTCACCATGATGGCGGCGTGGTCCGTTCCGGGCACTGCGTGCACCGCATAGCCTGCGCTGCGCACCGACGGGCTGGTCACGATGTGGTCGAGCGTAATGCCGGGAAGTAACAGGCCGTCCATGGGCCAGGTGGGGATCAGGCGTGAGCCCTGGGCCAACCCCACGTCCACCACCTTCCGGCCCCCACCCTGCAGGAGCTGCCTGAACTCGGCATGGTCGTAGCTGGCGTTGAAGTCACCGGCCAGCACCACATTTCCCGGCCGGGATACCACCTGGCCGAGCGCAGCCAGGTCGCTGCGCCACTTCGGCAAGCCCACGCCCACGGGAGCACGCGTGTGGACGTTCGTCAGATCGACGACGGCCCGCTTTCCCTGCGACTCGGCGGTGAGCCGGATCAGCGGCATCGAAAAATAGGAGTCGGGCACTGTCCCGGCGCGCTCCAGCTTGTGGACCGAGTAGACAGCGTTCCCGGCGGCGCGGCCCGCGGGGGCAGTGATCCTGTTCGGGAGCAGCTCGCTCAGTCCGGCAGCACCCAGCCGCTCTTCGAGAGCCGTGGTGTATTCCTGGATCGTCAGCAGGGTAATGCCGTTCTCGCGGACCAGCCGGACGATTTCCGCCGCGTCCGCCTTGCCGAGTTTGGCGTTGAGGCTCATCGTCCGGAGCTCCAGCGTGTCCCCGGCCGTTCCTTCCGCGGAATCCGGCTCGGCTTGGCCATAGTCCAGCGGGACCAGCCAGAAGAGCTGTACGGCCACGAGCCCCGCGGCCGCCCCCGCCATCCAGCGCCGGCGGCCCAGCACGGCAAACAGCAGGGAGACGCTGGCGGGCAGCACCAGCCACGGGGTGAAGGACACCAACTGGACAACGGTGGTGGGCCATTCCCGCGGTACGGCACGGAACACGGAGACCACCACGACGGGTGTTGCGGCCACCCCCGCCATCAACCGCCAGCCGGCGGCCGCGGGCCGCGCAGGCGTTCCAGGGGCAGCGCGGCCCCGGTCCCGGAACATCATGGGACTCAGTGTAGGCATGGCGGGCCGGTTCCAGTTGTTAGACTTCTTCTAACAGCTTTGACCCGGCCATCACCGGTGAGCTTCCGGAAGAACGCCCCGGCGCAACGTCAGCACGCGCCAGGGCCAGTAGAACCGGACGGGTAAGCCCGTCACAGCAGTAATGAGCGGCCGACGCAGGTGCAGCTTCTTTCCCAAGAAGCGGGACCGATGCCGGTAAGTGAGGTGGTACCGCGGTGCCGGTGGTGTCGAAAGACAGCGCAGGGGCCGTCCTCGCATCCTGAATGAATCCATTTGTTCACCAGCTCAACCCAGGATGTCGAGATGACTTATTACCCGAAGGCCTCCGCCGCACCGTCCGGCGCCGGCGCCACCACCTCTGCCTCCAACGTTGCAGGCGTATCCGCCTCCGTGAAGTTCCCGGAGATCGAAGAACGCATCCTCAAGTACTGGGATGAGGACGGCACCTTCCAGGCCAGCATCGACCAGCGCGACGCCGGTCAAGATGGCAGCAACGAATTCGTCTTCTACGACGGTCCGCCCTTCGCCAACGGCCTGCCGCACTACGGCCACCTGCTGACCGGCTACGCCAAGGACCTCGTGGGCCGCTACCAGACCCAGCGCGGGCGCCGGGTGGAGCGCCGCTTCGGCTGGGACACCCACGGGCTGCCCGCCGAGCTGGAAGCCATGAAGCAGCTGGGCATGACCGACAAGACCCAGATCGAGGCCATGGGCATCGACAAGTTCAACGACGCCTGCCGCGCGTCCGTGATGAAGTACGCCGACGAGTGGAAGAGCTACGTCACCCGCCAGGCGCGCTGGGTGGACTTCGAGAACGACTACAAGACGCTCAACGTCGAGTACATGGAGTCCGTGCTCTGGGCCTTCAAGCAGCTGCACGAAAAGGGCCTGACCTACAACGGCTACCGCGTGCTGCCGTACTGCTGGAAGGACGAGACGCCGCTGTCCAACCATGAACTGCGCATGGACGACGACGTCTACAAGAACCGCCAGGACCAGACCGTGACGGTCACCTTCCCGATCACGGCGGGGGAGTCGGAGCTGTCCAGGCAGCTCGCCGGCGTGCAGGCGCTCGCCTGGACCACGACGCCCTGGACGCTGCCCACGAACCTGGCGCTCGCCGTCGGGCCCGCCATCGACTACGTCGTCCTGCCCGCCGGCCCGCACGGCATCAAGGCCGCCGCGGCCGAAGCTCCCGTCACCGGCAGCTTCCTGCTGGCCGCGGAGCTGCTGGGCGCCTACGCCAAGGACCTCGGCTACGGCGACGGCGTCGAGGGCGTTGCCGCGGCCGAAGCCGCTGTCACGTCCACCCACACCGGCGCCGAACTCGACGGCCTGACGCTACGAACCGCTGTGGGACTACTTCAACGACGCCGAGAAGTTCGGCACCGAGAACGCCTGGCGCTTCCTCGTCGCCGACTACGTCACCACCACCGACGGCACCGGCATCGTGCACCAGGCCCCCGCCTACGGTGAAGACGACCAGAAGGTCTGCGAAGAGGCCGGCATCCCCGTGGTCCTCTCGGTGGACGAAGGCGCGAAGTTCCTGCCGCTGTTCGGCCACGGCGACCTCGCCGAGATCGCCGGACTCCAGGTCTTCGACGCGAACAAGCCCATCACCCAGGTGCTCCGCGCCCAGGGCCGCCTGGTCCGCCAGGCCAGCTACGAGCACAGCTACCCGCACTGCTGGCGCTGCCGCAACCCGCTGATCTACCGCGCGGTGTCCTCCTGGTACGTCGAGGTCACCAAGTTCAAGGACCGCATGTCCGAGCTCAACCAGGACATCAACTGGATCCCGGGCAACGTCAAGGACGGCCAGTTCGGCAAGTGGCTCGCCAACGCCCGCGACTGGTCCATCAGCCGCAACCGCTACTGGGGCAGCCCCATCCCGGTCTGGCAGTCCACCGACCCGGACTACCCGCGCACCGACGTCTACGGCTCGCTGGCCGAGATCGAGGCCGACTTCGGCCGCCTGCCGCTGAACAAGGCCGGCGAGGTGGACCTGCACCGGCCGTTCATCGACGAGCTCACCCGCCCGAACCCGGACGACCCCCGCACCCCGGAGGAAGGCCAGTCCGTGATGCGCCGCGTCGAGGACGTCCTGGACGTCTGGTTCGACTCCGGCTCCATGCCCTACGGCCAGGTCCACTACCCGTTCCAGAACGAGGAATGGTTCGACACCCACAACCCGGCGGACTTCATCGTCGAGTACATCGGCCAGACCCGCGGCTGGTTCTACATGCTGCACATCCTCTCCACCGCGCTGTTCGACCGGCCGGCCTTCCGCAACGTCATCAGCCACGGCATCGTGCTGGGCTCGGACGGGCAGAAGATGTCCAAGAGCCTGCGCAACTACCCGGACGTCTCCGAGGTCCTGGACCGCGACGGCTCCGACGCGATGCGCTGGTTCCTGATGTCCAGCCCGATCCTGCGCGGCGGCAACCTCGTGGTCACCGAGCAGGGCATCCGCGACGGCGTCCGCCAGGTCATCCTGCCGCTGTGGAACGTGTACAGCTTCTTCACGCTGTACACGAACGCCGGCGCGACGGCGGACAAGCGCGGCTACGACGCGAAGCTCCGCTACGACGGCTACGCCGACACCCTGGACCAGTACCTGATGGCCAACACCGGGGACCTGGTCCGGAACATGACCGCCCAGCTGGACAGCTACGACATCTCCGGCGCCTGCGACGAGCTGCGCAGCTACCTGGACATGCTCACCAACTGGTACGTCCGCCGCAGCCGCCAGCGCTTCTTCGACGAGAACGTCGACGCCTTCGACGCGCTCTACACCGCGCTGGAGACCGTCTCCCGCGTCGCCGCGTCCCTGCTGCCGCTGGTCTCCGAGGAGATCTGGCGCGGCCTCACCGGCGGGCGCTCCGTGCACCTGGCCGACTGGCCGGACGCGGACCTGTTCCCGGCCAACCCGGGACTGGTCGAGGCCATGGACCGGGTCCAGCAGATCTGCTCCACCGGATCCTCGCTGCGCAAGGCCGCGAACCTGCGCGTGCGCCTGCCGCTGCAGGAACTCACCGTCGTGGCACCCGGCGCGGACGCGCTGGACGGCTTCGCCGCCGTCGTCGCCGATGAACTGAACCTGCGCTCCGTCCGCCTGCTCGACGCCGAGAGCGCCTCCCCGGAGGAGTTCGGCATCGAGCAGAAGCTCGTGGTCAACGCCCGGGCCGCGGGCCCGCGCCTGGGCAAGAACGTCCAGCAGGCCATCAAGGGCTCCAAGTCCGGCGACTGGTCGCGTCAGCGACGCCGGGGTGGTCACCGCCGGCGGCCTCGAGCTCGAACCGCAGGAGTACACCCTGGAAACCGTCGTGGCGGAAGCCGCGGAGGGCGAGGGATCCCGCGCAGCGGCCGTCCTGCCCGGCGGCGGCTTCGTGGTCCTCAACACCGAGGTCACCCCGGAACTGGAAGCCGAAGGTGCGGCCCGCGACATGGTCCGCGCCATCCAGCAGGCCCGCAAGGACGCCGGACTCAACGTCAGCGACCGGATCCACACCACCGTCACCGCCACGGCAGGACGTCGTGGAGGCCCTGCTGGCCAACGCGGAGCTCGTCAAGACCGAAACCCTGACCGTCCAGCTGGACACCGTCGCGGCCGACGTCAAGGAACCGCAGGTCAGCGTTGTCAAGACCGCTGCAGAAAAAGTAGGGGCCTAAACCATGACCGACGAATTCTCCGTAGAAAGCGTCTACGCCGAGCTGCTGGGCCGGGCGCCGGAAAACAAGATGGAGCCGCGGCTGGCCCCGCTGCACCGGGCCATGGACATCCTGGGGGAGCCGAACAAGGCGTTCCCGATCATCCACGTCACCGGCACCAACGGCAAGACCTCCACCGCCCGGATGATCGAGGCCGGGCTGCGCGCCCACGGGCTGAGCACCGGGCGGTACACCAGCCCGCACCTGTCCAAGGTCACCGAACGGATCAGCATCGACGGCGCCCCGGTGCCGGATGAGACCTTCGTCCGGATCTGGGACGAGATCCGCCCGTACCTGGCCATCGTGGACAGCGAACTCGAGGCCGAGGGCCAGCCCCGGCTGACCTACTTCGAGTGCCTCACCATCCTGGGCTTCGCGGTCTTCGCCGACCAGCCGGTCAACGTCGCCGTCATCGAGGTGGGCCTGGGCGGCATCACCGACGCGACCAACGTCGGCGACGGCCAGGTCTTTGTGGTCACGCCGATCTCGCTGGACCACACGGATCTCCTGGGCGACACCACCGAGGACATCGCCTACGAAAAGGCCGGCATCATCAAGCCCGGCGGCTTCCTGGTCAGCGCCGCGCAGCCCCGCGACGCGGCCCAGGTGCTGCTGGAAAAGGCCAAGGAAGCCAACGTCCCGTTCCGCTTCGAGGGCGTCGAGTTCGGCGTCGAATCCCGCACCGTCGCCGTCGGCGGCCAGATGGTCACCATCCAGGGCATCGCGGGCCGCTACGAGGACCTGCTGGTGCCGCTGCACGGCGCGCACCAGGCGGAGAACGCCGCCGTCGCGATCGCCGCGCTGGAAGCCTTCTTCGGCGCCGAAAAGGCGCTCGACGCCGAGGTCGTCCAGGAGGCCTTCGCCTCGGTCACCTCGCCCGGGCCGCCTCGAGGTGGTGCGCACCGCGCCGACCATCATCGTGGACGCCGCGCACAACCCCGAAGGCATCCGGGTCTCCGCCGAGGCCATCCACGAGGCCTTCAGCTTCACCAAGCTGGTGGTGGTGGTCGGCGTCCTGCGGGAAAAGGACGCCGAGGAGATCCTCCGCCAGCTCAAGGAATCCCTCGGGCGACCTGGCCGCCGAGTACTGCTTCACCCAGTCCAACTCGCCCCGCGCGGTGCCGGCCGAGGACCTCGCGGAACTCGCCGTGGAGCTGGGCTTCGGCGAGGACAACATCCACGTCGCCGAGAAGCTCGACGACGCCCTCGAATGGGCGGTGGAACGTGCCGAAGCCAACGACGACCTCGCCGGCGGCGTCCTCGTCACCGGGTCCATCACGCTCGTCGCGGACGCCCGGATCCTGCTCGGAAAGGCGGACGCGTAGACCATGGCGAAACTCACCAAGGCCCAGCGCGAATGGCGCCCGGGCATGCCCAAGAAGCGCCGCTCCACCAAGGTCATGTTCGCCTCCACGGTGCTGCTGCTGGAAGCCTTCGTGGTGCTCTTCGGCACCCTCACCGTCTTCGGGCTGCGGCGGGACGAATTCCCGCCGGTCCTGATCTTCTCGGTCGGGATCGGGCTGTGCCTGGTCTACGTCTTCACCTGCGCGGTCCTCTCCAAGCCGTGGGGAGTGGCGCTGGGCTGGATCCTGCAGATCGTGCTGATCCTGACCGGCATCCTGGAACCGGCGATGTTCGTGGTCGGCGGCCTCTTCGCGGTGGCCTGGTGGTACGGGATCCGCACCGGCATCCGGATTGACCGCGAGGCCGCGCAGCGGGAACGCGAGCAGGCCGCCTGGGACGCGGCCCACCCCGAAGACCAAAGCAACTAGACTTATTTCCGAATCCCACCCCAACACATTGGAGCAGCTGTGAGCATTGAGCGCACCCTCGTCCTGATCAAGCCCGACGGCGTCACCCGCAACCTGACCGGCAGCATCATCGCCCGCATCGAAGCCAAGGGCTACACCCTGGCCGAGCTCAAGAAGGTCGACGCGAGCCGCGAACTGCTGGAGCAGCACTACGAGGAGCACGTGGGCAAGCCGTTCTACGAGCCGCTGGTCGAGTTCATGCTCAGCGGACCCGTCGTCGCCGCGATCTTCGAGGGCCACCGCGTGATCGAGGGCTTCCGCTCGCTCGCCGGCACCACGGACCCGACGACGGCGGCGCCCGGCACCATCCGCGGCGACTTCGGCCGCGACTGGGGCCTGAAGGTGCAGCAGAACCTGGTCCACGGCTCGGACTCCGTGCGAGTCCGCGGAGCGCGAGATCAAGATCTGGTTCCAGGACTAAGCTCCGGGACCGACTGCCCGCCTCGCCGAGGTGACAGTTAAGGCCAATGTTCGACGCGAACATTGGCCTTAACTGTCACCTCGCGGCGGTTAACCGGGGTTCATCCGCCTAGTAGCCGGAGGTCCCGATGAAGACCTGGATGAAGGCGAAGAAGATGGTGGCGATCACGGCGACGTAGAGCAGCGCCGTGATGATCCAGCCGGAGTCGCCCAGGATCCTGGTGGGGCCCGCGGGCAGCCGGATCACGCCGTGGGACACATTGCGGACGGTGACCCAGACGAACAGCGGAATCATCGCAGCCCAGACGACCATGCAGAACGGGCACAGGATGTGGATGGAGTACAGCGCCTGCGACCAGAGCCACACCACGAACGCGAAGCCCAGGGTCACGCCGGTCTGCAGGCCCAGCCAGTACCAGCGGGCAAACTTGGCGCCGGCCAGCATGCCCATCGCGGTGGTGATGATGACGGCAAAGGCCACGATGCCGATGAACATGTTGGGGAAGCCGAACACCGAACTCTGCGGCGTCTGCATGACCTGGCCGCAGGAGATCCACGGGTTCACATCGCACACGGTGACGTGGCTGGGATCCTTGAGGACCTCGAGCTTTTCCAGCACCAGGGCTCCGGACGCGAGCCAGCCAACGACGCCGGTGATCAGCAGGAGCCACGCGAACGGGCGGTCGCGGGTCATCGGAGGCAACGGCCGTTCCGCGACAGACGGGCTGGAGCCTTGCTGCTGCGCGGCTGCCTCGCTGGTGGCGCTGGAGATGCTGGGCATGGAATGAAAGTCCTTCGGGTCGGTGCAACTGGTCCGATTCTATCGCCGGAGACTGGAGGAAGTCCGGGAAGGCTCGTGCCGTCGACGGTGATTCGGTCCAGGCCGCGGTCCGGATGCCTTGCTTACGCCTGCTTTGACGGCTCCTGTGAGACAATGATCGTGGCTGGAACCCGATCCACATCCGGGTCCCGGTCCGGCGACTTTGTTCCCAAGACCGCCAATGATGAGCAGGGAGCTACGGATCCTCTGATCCAGGCTGTCCCGCAATGCCATTGGACGGCACCTGGTTGTGGCGTGTAGATCAACGGGTTTCAGAACAATTCCGCCGGCCCTCCAGGGCTGCCGCACCCCACTGCCGGTGCGAACCTGAGGGTATCCAATTGACTTCTGTCAATGCCTGCGGGTGTTGACAAATATTTGCCCCAACGGGTGCCGGATGTGGCGGCACGTCAGGGGCAGGAGTGTCGCCACATATGGATAATGACCAGGTTGTAACGGGCAACGAAGACTCTGCCGTTACCAATGAAGCAGCAGAATCAGCAGAAGCAGCTGTAGCCACCCCGCCGAAACGGCCCGTCCGGACCCGCCGCAAGGCACTGCCCAAGAAGGAAGCCGCCGAGGCCGCGGCGGACGCAGCAGAGCCCGCAGCACGTTCCCGCCGAGTCCGCAGAGGCTCCCGCCCCCGAGGCCGAAGCCAAGGCCAAGGCGCCCGCACGCCGCTCCCGCGCCCGCAAGGTGGCTGAACCGGCCGAACCCCTGCCGGCCTTCGCTGACGAAGCCGCGGCGGCGCCTGCGGCCGCCACCGGCAGAGGCGCCGGCAGCAGAGGCCGCTGAAGCGCCGGTTGAGAAGCCTGTCCGCCGCCGCGCCAGCCGCGCGAAGGCCGCCGCCCCCGTCGCTGAAGCACCCGTCGCTGAAGCCCCTGCCGCGGAAGCCCCGGCTGTCGGACGCGAGGCCCGCTGTCGGCGGAGAGCCCCGCGCCGCCGAAGCGCCGGCCGCAGCCGCCATGCCGCAGCCGGAAGCACCCGCCGCAGCAGGAGACACCTGCCGCAGCCTCCTCGCTCTTCCTGGAGCCGGGCGCGGTCACCTCGATGATTTTCCAGGCACCCGACCTGACCGCCGTCGTGCGTCCGGCGACCGGCGCCGCCGCCGTCGCAGAAGCTGAAGAAGAAGAGGGCGAGGAAGGCGAGGGCGAAGACGCCGGAAGCCGCCGTCGCCGCCGCAGCCGCGGACGCCGCGGACGCAGCAGCCGCACCGGCGGCGAGTCCGAGTCCGAGACCGAAGCCGAAGGCAACGGGGAAGAAGCGGAAGAAAGCTCCGAGGGGACGCTCGAAGACGGCGTGACTTCGCGCCGCCGTCGCCGCCGCCGCCGTGGCGACCAGGACCTCGAACTGACCGGCGGGGAAGACAACGATCCGCCCAACACGGTGACCCGCGTCCGCGCGCCCCGTGCGGCCGCCGAGGCGCCCGGTCAACAACCGCGTCACGTCCCTCAAGGGCTCCACCCGGCTGGAGGCGAAGAAGCAGCGCCGCCGCGAATCCCGCGACACCGGCCGCCGCCGCACCGTCATCACCGAGGCCGAGTTCCTGGCCCGGCGCGAATCCGTGGACCGCCAGATGATCGTCCGCCAGCGCGACGACAGAATCCAGATCGGCGTCCTCGAGGACGGCGTCCTGGCCGAGCACTTCGTCTCGAAGACCCAGCAGGATTCCCTGATCGGCAACGTCTACCTGGGCAAGGTCCAGAACGTGCTGCCGTCGATGGAAGCCGCCTTCGTCGACATCGGACGCGGCCGCAACGCCGTGCTCTACGCCGGTGAAGTCAACTGGGAATCCGTCAACCTCGAGGGCAAGCAGCGCCGGATCGAAAACGCGCTGAAGTCCGGCGACTCCGTGCTGGTCCAGGTCACCAAGGACCCGGTCGGCCACAAGGGCGCCCGCCTCACGAGCCAGATCTCGCTGCCCGGCCGCTACCTCGTGTACGTGCCCGGCGGTTCCATGACCGGCATCTCCCGCAAGCTGCCCGACGTCGAACGCAACCGCCTCAAGCGGATCCTCAAGGACCGCCTGCCGGAAGATGCGGGCGTCATCGTCCGCACCGCCGCCGAGGGTGCGTCCGAGGAAGAGCTCACGCATGACATCAACCGCCTCCGCGCCCAGTGGGAAGGCATCGAGGGCCAGTCGACCTCGACCAAGATCCTCGCCCCCGAACTGCTCTACGGCGAACCCGATCTGACCATCAAGGTGGTCCGTGACGTCTTCAACGAGGACTTCTCCAAGCTGATCGTCTCCGGCGAGGAAGCCTGGGACACCATCGAGGCCTACGTCACCTACGTGGCGCCGGACCTGGTGGGCCGGCTGGAGAAGTGGACCAAGGACACGGACATCTTCTCGGCCTGGCGCATCGACGAGCAGATCCACAAGGCCCTGGACCGCAAGGTCTTCCTGCCCTCCGGCGGTTCCCTCGTGATCGACCGCACCGAAGCCATGACCGTGGTGGACGTCAACACCGGCAAGTTCACCGGCAGCGGCGGCAACCTTGAGGAAACCGTCACCAAGAACAACCTCGAAGCAGCCGAGGAAGTCGTCCGGCAGCTCCGGCTCCGCGACATCGGCGGCATCATCGTCATCGACTTCATCGACATGGTGCTCGAATCCAACCGCGACCTGGTGCTGCGCCGCATGGTGGAGTGCCTGGGCCGGGACCGGACCAAGCACCAGGTGGCGGAGGTGACCTCGCTGGGCCTCGTGCAGATGACGCGCAAGCGGATGGGCACCGGGCTGCTGGAAGTCTTCGGCGAACAGTGCGAAACCTGCGCCGGCCGCGGCATCGTCACGCACGACGAGCCGGTGGAGCACCGCCGCGCCAACGTGGTTGCCGCCGAGCACCACGTCCCGCGGACCGAGCAGCAGCCGGCCGCGCGGACCGAACGCAAGAGCCGCCGCCGCGGCAGGGGCGGCCAGGGCACGGACGTCCAGTCCGCCCCGGCAGCCGTGCACGCCGAGCCCACCGAAGCCGAGCGCCACGCCAAGGCCGAGGCAACCCGCGCCGCGCTGGCGAACATCGCAGCAGCGGCGCACGCCGCCCACCTGCATGACGGCGAGGCAGCCGCCGCTGCGACGCCGGGACCCGCGAGGCCGCCGTCGACGCCGCGTCGAGGCCGCTGTCGAACTGGCCGCGACCGAGGAAGCTGCCGGACGTCCCGCCGCCGTGCTGACGTTCGGCGGCGAGCAGGTCGCCCTGCCGTTCGTGGAGCACGCCGACGAGGCCAGTGCGCCTGCGCTGACCCTGGACCTGCTGACCGAGGCCTTCGCCAACCTGGGCGAAGCCGAGGAAGCCAAGGCTCCGGCAGCACGGGAGCCGGCAACCGGCCGCGAAGGCTCCGGCAGCCCGGACGGCAGCCGGCCGCACCGGCGCGCACCGGCGGAACCGGCCCGGGACGTCGCCCAGGCGCCGGGTTCCCAGACCGAGGCGGAAGCCGAGGCCGGCACCTCGCGTGCCCGCCGCGGCCGCCGCAACCGGAGCGCCAGCCGCGCCCAGGGTGCAGCGAATGAGACCTCGGTGGAACAGCGCCAGGAATCCCGGCAGGCCGCCGCCGTTTCGGTGCACGAGGCCAAGGTCCCGGCAGCAACGGCGCCGGCGGCGAAGCCGGCCGCCAGCGAGCCGATCATCCTCGGCGTCGGCGTTCCGGCCTCGGAGCTCTAGTACTCGGAGCTCTAGCACCGGAACAGTTCAGCAAGGCCGCGGGTGCGGTCCGGACGGCGTAGCAATACGCGCAGTTCGGGCCGTGCCCGCGTCTTCGTTAAGGGATGCGGCTAGGCTGGAGCCCTGACACGGGGTGCCGCGCATCGAGCCGGCTGAGATCCAGACCCGTTGAACCTGTCCGGCTAGCACCGGCGAAGGGATGTCTCTCTTGACCACCGCCTCATCGTTTCTTCCGCCTGTCCCTGCCCCTGTCGGCGCCCCGGATCCCGCGGGTGCTGGCGATCGCCGGCTCCGACCCCTCCGGCGGCGCCGGGATCCAGGCCGACCTCAAGAGCATTGCCGCACACGGCGGCTACGGCATGGCGGCCATCACCGCCCTGACCGCCCAGAACACCCGCGGCGTCAGCGCCGTCCACGTCCCGCCGGCGGCCTTCCTGACCGCCCAGCTGGACGCCATCAGCCAGGACATCACCATCGACGCCGTCAAGATCGGGATGCTGGGGGATGCCTCCGTGATCGACGCCGTCCGCAGCTGGCTGGAGAAGGCCCGCCCCGGCGTCGTGGTCCTGGATCCCGTGATGGTGGCGACCAGCGGCGACCGGCTGCTGCAGGAGGCGGCTGAGGCAGCACTGCAGGCGCTGCTGCCGTACGCGGACCTGATCACGCCCAACCTCGCCGAACTCGCGGTCCTGCTCGGGGAACCGGCCGCCGTGGACTGGGCCGGGGCGCTGGACCAGGGCAAGCGGCTCGCCGCCCGGACCGGCACCACGGTCCTGGTGAAGGGCGGCCACCTCGACGGCGGCAGCGGCTGCCGGGGACATTCCGGCAACTACGACGGCGGCAACGGATGCCCCGATGCGCTGGTCAACACCGTCGGGCTCCTGGCCCAGGACGTCATCGTGGTGCCGGGGGAGCGGGTGCACACCCGCAACAGCCACGGCACCGGGTGCTCGCTGTCCTCGGCGATCGCCACGGTGCAGGCCAGAAATGCCGTGCAGGGATCGCAGGCCGGAGCGGGGGACTGGGAGGCCGCGCTCCGCGAGGTCAAGCCCTGGCTGCGGGAGGCGCTGCGCACGTCGGCGGCGCTCGACGTCGGCACCGGCAACGGCCCGGTCCACCACTTCCACCACGTCCAGCAGCACACCCAGGACCATGGCGCCCAGAATCGCGGGACCGCCGTCCGGGCACCGGCCGAGGGCGAGTTCGCCGTCGCGCTCCGGGACGCGGCCGCCGCCGACCTTGACGCGATCTACGGCCTGGACTTCATCAGGGCCCTCGGCCGACGGGTCGCTGCCGGAGAAGGAGTTCGCCTACTACCTCGCCCAGGACGCCCTGTACCTCAACGGCTATTCCCGGGTGCTGGCCCGCGCCGCCGCGATCGCACCCACTGAGGCCGAGCAGCTGTTCTGGGCCCGCTCGGCACAGAACTGCCTGGAAGTCGAGTCGGAGCTGCACCGGACCTGGCTCAGCACCCGCACGGCCGGGGCGACGCTCGGGCCGGTCACCAAGTCGTACGTGGACCACCTGCTGGCCGCCTCGGTCTCCGGCAGCTACGGGGTGCTGGTGGCCGCCGTGCTGCCGTGCTTCTGGCTCTATGCCGAGGTGGGGGAGACCCTGCATCGGCAGTTCCTCGCCGCGGGCGCCCCGGAGGCACATCCCTACGCCGTGCTGGCTGCGCACCTACGCCGACGAGGAGTTCGCCGCCGCCACCCGGCAGGCCGTCGCCTACACCGACGCCGCGGCACGGGCGGCCTCGGAGGGCGAGCGGGACGCCATGACCCTGGCCTTCCGGCAGTCCGCCCGCTACGAAGTCGATTTCTTCGACGCGCCGCGGCTGCACGCCTGACCGCGGGAGCCGGGCGGAGCCTGTACGATAGGTGGGCACGGTTCCGGAAGTCGTTGCGGCAGGCTCTGTCCATACAGAGTGGCGCCTATCACGTACCTCCCTTCGGAACCAGCCTCATTTGCGGCCGAAGGCAAAATTAGCGTAGTCTAGATCTTCGGTGCTTACGCCAACACTTGGGTTATGACCTTGAGGACGCTCCACTCGATTTCGGGTGCGATTTGTCCACGGGATAGCTCATGGGTTCCCTCGGGGAATCCACCGGCGTAGAGGCACAGCGTGAGCCGGACCAAACACATTGGACCCAGGTTCCGCACGCAAATCTAGTAATAAACGTCGAGAGAAGTGAGTTCCCCAGTGGTGTACGCGATTGTCCGCGCAGGCGGCCGCCAAGAGAAGGTTTCCGTTGGAGACTTCGTTACCCTGAACCGCGTCCCCGGTGGAGCCGGCAGCACCTTTGAGTTGCCCGCACTGCTCCTGGTAGACGGTGACAAGGTCACGTCTGCAGCTTCGGACCTGGCCAAGGTAAAGGTTACGGCTGAGATCCTTGAGGACCTTCGCGGTCCCAAGATCGTCATCCAGAAGTTCAAGAACAAGACCGGTTACAAGAAGCGCCAGGGTCACCGTCAGGAATTGACCAAGGTCAAGATCACCGGTATCAAGTAACTAATCGTTACTGTTCAGGTTTTCAGCAGATTCCCCAGAATTTTAAGGCAGGCATTTCCAAATGGCACATAAAAAAGGCGCGAGCTCCACTCGCAACGGTCGTGACTCGAACGCCCAGTACCTCGGCGTCAAGCGCTTCGGCGGCCAGGTAGTTTCCGCAGGCGAGATCATCGTCCGCCAGCGTGGCACCCACTTCCACCCGGGCGCCGGCGTAGGCCGTGGCGGCGACGACACCCTGTTCGCCCTGACCCCCGGCGCTGTCGAGTTCGGCACCCGCCGCGGTCGTCGCGTTGTGAACATTGTGGCTGCTGCAGCTGCAGAGTAACAACAAGTCTTAAATCGGTGGGGCGGGCCATTAGGTCCGCTCCACCGGTGTTTTAACCGCATTACAATCATCTTGGGCGTCTTTGGACGCCCGGGGAACAGCACTGAGGAGATCCACGTGGCCAGCTTTGTAGACCGGGTAGTACTGCACGTATCCGGCGGTACCGGCGGCCACGGTTGTGTCTCCGTCCACCGCGAGAAGTTCAAGCCGCTCGGCGGTCCCGACGGCGGCAACGGCGGCAACGGCGGCGACGTCATCCTGCGCGTCGACCCCCAGACCACCACCCTGCTGGACTACCACCACGCCCCGCACCGCCACGCCACCAACGGCGGCCCCGGCATGGGCGACTGGCGCGCCGGCAAACACGGCGAAACCCTGATCCTTCCGGTCCCCGATTGGCACCGTGGTCAAGTCCAAGTCCGGCGAGGTCCTCGCAGACCTCGTGAGCGAAGGCGCGGAATACATCGCGGCCGCCGGCGGCATCGGCGGCCTCGGCAACGCCTCGCTGTCCTCGCAGAAGCGCCGCGCCCCCGGCTTCGCGCTGCTCGGCATCGAAGGCGAATCCAGCGACGTCGTCCTGGAACTGAAGTCCATCGCCGACATCGCCCTGGTCGGCTTCCCGTCCGCCGGCAAGTCCAGCCTGATCGCCGCCATGTCCGCCGCGCGGCCCAAGATCGCCGACTACCCGTTCACCACCCTGATCCCGAACCTCGGCGTCGTCCAGGCCGGCGACGTGCGCTTCACCATCGCCGACGTCCCGGGCCTCATCGAAGGCGCCAGCGAAGGCAAGGGCCTCGGCCACCACTTCCTGCGCCACGTCGAGCGCTGCGCCGCCCTGGTGCACGTCCTGGACTGCGGCACGCTCGAATCGGACCGCGATCCGCTCTCCGACCTCGCCGTCATCGAGGCCGAGCTGGAGAAGTACGCCGTGGACATGAGCTACGCGGGCTCCGACGGCGAAGTCGTTCCCCTGAACCACCGCCCCCGCCTGGTCGCCCTGAACAAGGTGGACCTGCCGGACGGCAAGGACATGGCCGAGTTCGTCCGCCCCGAGCTCGAATCCCGCGGCTACAAGGTCTTCGAAATCTCGGCGACCAGCCACGAAGGCCTCCGCCAGCTCGGCTTCGCCATGGCCGAAATCGTCCAGGCCGCCCGCGACGCCGTCGCCGCGGCCCCGCCGAAGGTGCACGCCCCGGTGCTCAAGCCCCGCGCCGTCAACGAATCCGGCTTCAAGATCCGCCGCGAGGAGAAGAACCTCGAGCCGCTGTTCCGCGTCCTGGGCGACAAGCCCGTGCGCTGGGTCAAGCAGACCGACTTCACCAACGAGGAAGCCATCGGCTACCTCGCCGACCGCCTGGCCAAGCTCGGCGTCGAAAACGAACTCTTCAAGCAGGGCGCCAAGCCGGGCGACATGGTGGTCATCGGCGAGGACGACGGCGTCGTCTTCGACTGGGAGCCGACCATGATGGCCGGCGCCGAACTGCTCGCCGCGCCGCGCGGCACCGACGTGCGCTTCGCCGACATCGGCGACCGCCCCACCCGCGGACAGAAGCGCGACGAACAGATCGAACGCCGCGAGGCCAAGGCCGCCGCCCGCGCCGAGCTCGAAGCCGAACGCAAGGCCGGCATCTGGACCGAATCCGTCAGCGGACGCCGGGCCGCCAAGCCGCTCAAGGAGAGTGGACTGGGCGAAACCGATGACGAGTAAGACCGTCACTGACGCGCCGCGGCGGTCAGCCCCGCGACCGGCGTCGGGCCCGACCGGCCAGCGCCCCGGACCGCACCGTGCTGTCCGGGGCGCGCCGGATCGTCGTCAAGGTCGGCTCGTCCTCGCTGACGTCCATCAAGGGCGGCATCTCCGAAGAGGCCCTGACCGAGCTCGCCGACGCCCTGGCGCACAAGCGCAACGCCGGCACGGAGATCATCCTGGTGTCCTCCGGCGCGATCGCCGCCGGGCTCGCCCCGCTCGGCCTCGCGAAGCGCCCCCGCGACCTCGCCACCCAGCAGGCCGCCGCCAGTGTGGGCCAGGGCCTGCTGATGGCCCGCTACACCCACGCCTTCGGCGCGCACGGGGTCACCGTCAGCCAGGTGCTGCTGACCGCCGATGACTTCATGCGCCGCAGCCAGCACACCAACGCGTTCCGCGCGCTGGACCGGCTGCTGAACCTCGGCGTCGTCCCGGTGGTCAACGAAAACGACACCGTCGCCACCCACGAGATCCGCTTCGGCGACAACGACCGGCTCGCGGCCCTGGTGGCCCACCTGGTCCGCGCCGACGCACTCGTGCTGCTCTCCGACGTCGACTCCCTCTACGACGGCCCGCCGTCGCACGGCGCCAAGCGGATTCCGCACGTGACCGGCCCGCACGACCTCGACGGCGTCTCGATCGGCAGCACCGGCAAGGCCGGGACGGGCACGGGCGGCATGGTCACCAAGGTCGAAGCCGCCAGCATCGCCGCCGGTTCGGGCATCCACGCCCTCGTCACATCCACGGCCAATGCGGCCGCCGCGCTGGCCGGCGAGGACGTGGGCACATGGTTCTCCGTCAACGGCGCGCGCAAGCCGATCCGGCTCCTGTGGCTGGCCCACCTGGCATCCGTGCACGGCACCCTGGTGCTCGACGACGGCGCCGTCAAGGCCGTCCGCGACCGCCGCACCTCGCTTCTGCCGGCCGGAATCGCCGCGGTGAAGGGCACTTCGAGGCCGGCGACGCCGTGGAGATGGTGTCCGTCGACAACACCGTGATTGCCCGCGGGCTGGTCAACTATTCGCGCCGCCGAGCTGCCCCAAATGCTGGGCCGCTCCACCCAGGAGCTCGGCAAGGCACTGGGCCGCGGATATGACCGCGAAGTTGTTCATGTTGACGACCTGGTGCTGGTCTAGGTCCCCTGCACGCCTAAACTGGAAGCATGACTGAGGCCCTGACTTCCGCTGCCGTGCTGATGTGCCTGCCGGCACCGTTCCCGCCGGTACCGCCGCGCCCGCCCAAGGGTTCGCCGCGGCACCGGATCCGGCAGCGGCCCCGGCCACGGCAACGGAGACCGAAGCAGCCGTCCACGCGATCGCTGACCGCTCGCGCCACGCCGCCCACAGGATGGCACGCGCCAACCGGGCCTGGAAGGACCGGGGCCTGCGCGCCATCGGCAAGGCGCTGGTGGAACACAAGCACCAGATCCTGGCCGCCAACGCCAAGGACGTCGCGGCCGGCCGGGCCGCCGGCACCAGCGCCGCCCTGCTGGACCGCCTGACGCTGACCGACTCACGCATCACGGCCCTCGCCGCCGCACTGGAAAACCTCGCCACCCTGCCCGATCCCGTCGGAAACGTCGTGCGCGGCCAGACCCTCCCCAACGGGCTGCGCCTGCGCCAGATCAACGTACCCATGGGCGTGGTGGCCGCGATCTATGAGGCCCGCCCGAACGTCACGGTCGACATCGCCGGACTGGCCCTCAAGAGCGGCAACGCCGTCATCCTGCGCGGCGGATCCGCCGCCGCTGCCACCAACGCCGCCCTGATCACCATCCTCCGGGATGCGCTGGAATCGGTGGGCCTGCCCGCCGACGCCGTCCAGACCGTGGACCAGTACGGCCGCGACGGCGCCAACGCGCTCATGCGGGCGCGCGGCCGGGTGGACGTGCTCATTCCCCGCGGCGGGCGCGAGCTGATCCAGACCGTCGTGACGAACTCCTCCGTGCCGGTCATCGAGACCGGTGAAGGCAACGTCCATATCTTCCTGGACGCTTCCGCCGACGAGGAAATGGCCGTGGACATCCTCCTCAACGCCAAGACCCAGCGGCCCAGCGTCTGCAACACCGTCGAAACGCTCCTGGTGCACTCCAAGTCCACCGTCCTTCCCGCGGTCGCCGCCGCATTGCGGGCCGCCGGGGTCACCCTGCACGTGGACCAGCGCATCCGCGCCGCACTGCCGGCCTCGAGTCCAGTCCGTGCCGGCCACGGACGACGACTGGGCCACCGAATACATGAACCTGGACCTGGCCGTGGCCATGGTGGACAGCCTGGACGAGGCCGTCAGGCACATCCGGAAGTGGTCCACCGGCCACACCGAAGCGATCCTGACCAACGACCTCGCCAACGCCGAGCGCTTCATCGCCGAGGTCGATTCGGCCGCCGTGATCGTGAACGCCTCCACCCGCTTCACCGACGGCGGCGAGCTCGGCCTCGGCGCCGAAGTGGGCATTTCCACCCAAAAACTGCATGCCCGCGGCCCCATGGGACTGACCGAGCTGACCACCACCAAGTGGATCGTGCAGGGCGAGGGCCAGATCCGGGGCTAGCAACGCTGTAACATGGAACGGAAGACCGGAACGGCGGGACACCTCCGCCGTCGTCAAATTTTGAACTCACTAGGGGAGAACATGCTGTCGCAGCAGATCGCCACTTTCGTCGCCGCCGCCGGCGAATCGGGCCACGAGGAACTCGCACCGCTCATTGCACCGCCGTTTGTCATTGGCGGCACCATGTTCGCGATCCTGGTGGTCCTGCTGATGATCACCCTGTCCTACTCCAACCTGGGCCGGCGCCACGTGGCTGTCGAGGAGCACGCGGACCCGCACCGCCAGCACCCGAACAAGCACGATCACGGCCAAGGTCACTAATATTTCCGCCACCATGAAGCAGCGCGGCGCCCAGCGCCGCCTGCGTCTGGGTGTGATGGGTGGCACGTTCGACCCCATCCACCACGGACACCTTGTCGCGGCCAGTGAGGTCGCGGCCAAGTTCGACCTCGACGAAGTCGTTTTTGTGCCCACCGGCCAGCCCTGGCAGAAGATGGCCAAGAAGGTCAGCGAAGCCGAGCACCGGTATCTCATGACAGTCATCGCCACGGCCTCGAACCCGCGCTTCACCGTGAGCCGGGTGGACGTGGACCGTCCGGGACCGACCTACACGATCGACACCCTGCGTGACCTGCGGACCCTGCGTCCGGACGCCGATCTGTTCTTCATCACCGGCGCGGACGCCCTGGCCCAGATTTTGTCCTGGAAAGACATCGATGAACTCTGGTCCCTCGCGCACTTCGTGGGCGTAACCCGGCCCGGCCACGTCCTGGACGGCATGGGCCGCAAAGACGTCAGCCTCCTGGAGGTCCCGGCCATGGCCATTTCCTCCACGGATTGCCGCACGAGGGTGGCCGAAGGCAACCCGGTCTGGTACCTCGTACCGGACGGGGTGGTCCAGTACATCGCCAAGTACGGCCTGTACCACGGCGGCACCGATCCCCGAAGCCGGACACACCGCACGCCGGCAACGGCGCGGCACGCCCCGCACAGCACGATCCACCTGAGATAACCCAACCAGCCAGCACTGAATGAGTTTGCCATGAGTCAGGAACAGCCTCCCATCCGCAGCCGCCGCGAATTGCGGCAGGCCAGAGATGAACGTCTGGAACCAGCACTCCGGGGGACGCGGACCCGGGCGAGCCGACGGAGGCCGAAATCACCGGCCGGAGCCGTCGCGTTGCCGACGCCCCGTGGACTCTGTGCGCGCCCGCTGGCACGGAGCGGTCTTCCCAGGTCCGGGCACGGGACCGCGCCGCGCTGCGCACCATCAAGGAACTCGCAGAGAAGGAAGGCCAGCTGGCCGGCGGAGGACCGCCCACGCGACGCCAGTTGAGGCTTTTGGAGCTGGCGACCGAAACGGCCCCGGCCACCCAGGCCAACACCATTGTCCCGGTGTCGCCGCGGACCCGGGCCACCCCGGTGGTTCCCCGGCCCCGAAGGACGCCGCCTCCACGGATGCGGCCCGCCGCCGCGGCGCCGGCCGCGCCAGCAGGCCCCCGCTCCCCCAGCTCCCGCGGCCGACGGCGCCGGACCGGGCGGGGCGACGCCCGAGGGCATGACCGTGGAGCAGGCGCTGGCCGCCCGCGAACTCCTCGCGGAGCAGGCCAAGAACCAAGTGGCCAAGATGGAACACATTGCGGCCACGGATCCGGATGCCGTTGATCCGGCCGTCCTGGCCGAGCAGATCGCCCTCGCCGAGCGTGCCGCGATCCTGAACCGCCGCGCCGCCGCCAAGCAGAAGCTCGCCGAACAAAACAGCCAGCCGGCGGCGCCCCGCAACGATCCGACCACGGCCAACAACCTGGCCATGGTCACACCCCTGGAATTCGAGAAGGTTCCCGGCGTGGAGCGGCCCGTCATGAAGCGCCCTGCCACGTCGTACGTTCCGGTTGTCACCAACCCGGGTCCGCGCGTGGACGCGCCGCGGAAACCCGGCCTGCGGCGGCCGGGCATCTCCCGCCAGAAGGCCGCAGGTCCGGCTGGCGGCCGGGCCGGCGTCCTGGCCCGTGCGGAAGCAGCCGCAAAAGCCGGGCACGGCCGGAACGCGGCAAACGCGGCGGCGGAATTCCGCGGGGGAGGCCGAGGAAAGACTCGTCGGCGGGGAACCCGTAGCCGCGAATGCCGCCTACGGGCTCGAACCCCTGGATGCCGCTACCGCCGGGCTCGGCCGGGCGCGCCGCCTGCGCATGCTCCAGCTCGGCGTCCTGGCGGTGGGGATCGTTGCCCTCATCGCCGGCATCACGCTGATCGTCACCGGGCTGGCCCACTAGGTCTCAGGCCGCCACTGGCGCAAGACGCCCGGCCTGCTGTTTCCCGCGCAGCAGTGCCGCTCCACGCAAGTTCAGCTTTTACCCGCATTTTCACACAGTTTTCAACACCATAATTTTTCATCACTACAAGGAGTCCCGTGACTGCAACCGATTCATCCATCACTACCGCCCGCCACGCAGCCCGCGCTGCCTCGGAGAAGCTCGCCGAGGACATCGTGGCCCTGGACGTCAGCGAACGGCTGGCCCTGGCCGACGTCTTCCTGATTGCCTCGGCCCCGAGCGAACGCCAGGTCAACGCGATCGTGGACGGCATCGAGGACGAGCTCTCCAAGTTTGACCAGAAGCCCGTCCGCCGCGAGGGCCGCTCCGGCGGTCGCTGGGTGCTGCTGGACTACTCCAACGTCGTCATCCACGTCCAGCACGAGGAAGACCGCGTGTTCTACGCCCTCGAGCGCCTGTGGAAGGACTGCCCCGTCGTCGATCTGCAGCTCGGCGACGACGCCTCCGCCAAGGCCACCGCCGGCACCGACACGGAGTAGCCCCCGCGTTCAGGCCACCTCCGGACGCAAACCGAGCCGAATATGCCCGATTTGGAATTTTCCGGAGGGCTGGTCTAAGATATTTGAGTTGCTTCGGAGAAATCCGGACAAAAAACCGGAACATCGCACGTCGGAAGACATGCTCGGAGCAGCGAAAATTCGGGGCTGTGGCGCAGCTGGTAGCGCACCTGCATGGCATGCAGGGGGTCAGGGGTTCGAGTCCCCTCAGCTCCACCGGATAATCCGCCGGAATTGTTCACCGGCATCGAGCCCGGCGGAGTGCGGCTGGCAGGCGGCAGCTTGCTGGCCGCCGACGTGATCCTCTGGGCCACCGGATTCCGGGCCGAGCTGGAACACCTCGCCCCGCTGCACCTGCGCGGCCCCGGCGGCGGGATCGCCATGGACGGCACGCCCAAGATGGCCGGCGAGCCGCGCGTCCATCTGGTGGGGTACGGACCGTCCTCGTCCACGATCGGCGCCAACCGGGCCGGACGGACCGCGGTGGCGGGCATCCTGCGATATTTGGGGGAGCAGGATAAGTTTGCAGGGGCCCTCACCTCCCACCCTGAACACCCTGACCCATAGACCTGACTCACATAAGGCGGCAGCTCGCGCGTGGCGGACAACACTCTTGATTCCCTCTTCTCCCGGCTGGGCAGGTTTCCGGACGTGGAAGCGGCCAACCTGCAGGCATGGGACGCCACGGACCGGCTCCTGCTGGACACCGCCGTCGACCTGCTGGCTGCCGGGGTCGTTCAACCCGGCAGCAGGCTCGCCGTTGTGGGGGACCGCTACGGTGCGCTAGCGAGGTCCAGCCCCAGCTTGCCCGGCAAAAATCCCGGATCCTGCTAGCCCGCGGACCCAAACCCGTCCCCGGCACCCCGCCGTTTCCGGTCAGTGACGTCAACACGGAGCTGGGCCTGACCGTGCGCCCGCGGCGCCGTTTTTGCCGGGACCGCGCTGGATATCGGTACCCGGTTCCTGCTGGAGTTCCTGCCGCGGATGCCGCCGGCGCGGCACGCCGTCGACCTCGGCTGCGGCACCGGGATCCTTGCCGCGATGTACGCCCGCGCGAACCCCGGCGCCCGGGTCACGGCCACCGACCAGTCCGCGGCCGCCGTCGACTCCGCCCGGGCGACGGCGGAAGCCAACGGGCTCGCGGACCGGCTCACCGTCCTTCAGGACGATGCCATGGCCACGCTGCCGGACGCCAGCGCCGAGCTGATCCTGCTCAACCCGCCCTTCCACGTCGGCGCGGCGGTGCACGCCGGGGCCGGCGTCAAGCTGATTGAGGCGGCCGGACGGGTCCTCGCTCCGGGCGGGGAGCTCTGGACGGTGTTCAACAGCCACCTGCACTACCAGCCCGCGCTGCAGCGGCTGATCGGGCCCACCCGCGAGGTCGGCCGGAACCCGAAATTCACGGTGACGGCCAGCATCCGGAAAACCGCCCGAGTGTGAAGCGGGCGTGTGGGCGGTCACACCTGCGTAACGTACGATTCTGAGATAAGCAGTGCGTGGCCAAAGACGTTTAGGGGTTATCAGTGACTGAGATCCGCCAGCCCTCGCCCAGGCGCGGAACCAACTTGCCCCGGATGGGTGACTTCAACCTCACAGTGATCCTCGACGCCATCAGGCGTTCCCCGGCCGGCCTGAGCCGGGTCGAACTTGCCCAGATCGTCGGGCTGTCCCCGCAGACGATCTCCAACATCTCCCGCCGGCTGCTGGACCAACTGACCCTATTTACGAGGCGGGCAAGGAAGGCACCGGGCCGGGCAAGCCGCGGACCATGCTTCGGCTCAATTCCGCCGGAATGTACGCCGTCGGGGTCCACCTGGATCCGGCCGTGACGACGTTCGTCGTGCTGGACCTTGTCGGAGCCGTCGTCAAGCATTCCCTGATCAAGACGCCGGCCGGCACCGACCCCGGTGCCATCATCGATACCATCGCCGCCGAAATCAGGCAGTTCATCTCGGACTCCGGCGTCGACCCGGCCCGGATCGCGGGCCTGGGCATCGCCTCTCCCGGGCCGATCGACCTTGAGGAGGGCACGGTCGTGGACCCTCCGCTCCTCCTTGGCTGGGACCGCGTCCCGCTCCGCGACGCCCTGGCCGCTGCCACCGGCCTGACCACCATCGTTGACAAGGACGTGACCAGTGCCGCCGTGGCGGAGACCTGGGCGGGCGGACCCAGCGGCGCCGGAAGCTTCGTTTTTATGTACATGGGCACCGGAATCGGCTGCGGAATCGTGCTCAATGATGAGGTGGTGCGCGGCACCTCGGGGAACGCCGGTGAGATCGGGCATATCATCGTTGATCCCGACGGGGCACCCTGCGACTGCGGAATGCGCGGCTGCGTCAAGTCCTCCTGCATTCCCCAGGTGCTGGTGGCCCGGCCGTCGAAGCCGGTGTGCTGGACGGCCCCCTGGAGGCAGTGACCGGGCCCGCCATCCAGGAGAGCTTCGCCGCGCTGTGTGCCGCCGCCGGTGCCGGTGACCAAGGGGCGCGTGACATCATCGACCACTCCGCAGTTCTGGTGGCCCGCGCCGTCTCGACCATCACCAATGCCCTGGACGTGGACCGGGTGGTCTTTGGCGGGCCCTTCTGGACCTGCCTCTCCCAGCGCTATCTGGAAGTGATCCCGGAGCTGGTCCGGGAAGGCAGCGCCACCCGGAAGATCCACGAGATCGAGGTGGTCGGCACCGGCGTAGGCGAGGATGTCGGCGCGATCGGCGCCGCCTGCCTCGTGCTGGAACACACGCTGGCGCCCCGCTCGCAGCGCCTCCTGCTGGAGGGCTAAAGCCTGCTGGAGGGCTGGAGCCGTCCGGCGGACCGCGCCCGGGCCTTGCTGGCGTCAGTCGATGTCCTCGATGACGGTGCCGAAGGGGATCGACTCGTCCACGTGCGCCTGGTGGCCGGTGGGCCGTGGTTGTAGGACACCTTGACACCGTGCGCCTTGTCCGCAGCGGACTGCATCAGGACGGGCCGGACCGTGTTGATGAAACTCTCGCTCTTGCCGGCGAGATACTCCTGGTAGCTGGCTGGAAGCTGGATCATGGCAAAAGGATAGTCCTGCGCGGGCACGTTGGGGAGTGCTTTCGGCGGCAACGCCGGACAGCTCACGGACGGGCCCTGGCGGCAATCGGAGCGAAGAATATTCTGTCCGGGGATGAAATATGCCGTAAAGGTGCGTCTTAATTCGGGAGGCGACTTGAACCGCTTCCCGGGTGGCCCGTAGAGTTCTAACCAAGTTACCTCAGTAACGTGTCAGCGATCCTCCGCTCACGGCCAGCCCCACGGCAGCCCAGGAGGGTGTGGGTGCCCCCATGTGGGCCTGACATTTGCTCACGGACAACTTCGTATCAGGCGTAACAGTCGCGGCTGCGTCCTGCTGGAGTTTCCTCCGTGTTCCCCAAACTCAACTCACCGACGGCTCCCGTTTTCCGGGCACAGCCGTCAGTGTTCACAGCCAAGGACGCAAATGTCTCCACCTAGCCTTATTGACACCCATCCAAATCTTGCCGGCACGGCCCCCGTCGCCCTGTCCTATGAGCTGTTCCCGCCGCGGTCGCCCGCGGCCGCCGAATCGCTCTGGACCACCATCGGCGAACTGGAAAGCACGGACCCGGACTACGTGTCCGTGACCTACGGCGCCAGCGGCTCCAACCGGGACACCGCCGTCGAGCTCATCAACCGCCTCGTCCAGGAAACCACCCTGCGGCCGCTGGCGCACCTGACCTGCGTGGGCAACTCCCCGCAGGAGCTCGCCGAGATCATCGGCGAACTGCTCGACGTCGGCGTGCGCGGCATCCTGGCCCTGCGCGGCGACCAGCCCAAGGACGGCGGCGTCCCTGCCCGAGGGATCGCTGCGCTACGCCCAGGACCTGATCGAGCTCATCCGCCGCGTCGAACAGCGCCGCTCCGCGCTGCTCTGCGCCGGCAAGGTGGCCGTCGGCGTCGCCGCGTACCCCACCCGGCACCCGGAATCCCCGAGTGAGGCGCACGACGTCGAGGTGCTGCTGGCCAAGCAGCGCTCCGGCGCCGACTTCGCCATCACCCAGGTCTTCTTCCACACCGAGCAGTACGCGGACCTGCTGACCCGGGCACGCCGGGCCGGCGTCACCATCCCGATCATCCCGGGCGTTATGCCGCTCACCAGCATCCGCCGGCTCACCCGCCTCGGCGAGCTGACCGGCGTCGAACCGGCACCCGGACCTGATCGAACGGCTCGCCGCCGCCGACACCGACGCCGAACGCACCCGGATCGGGGTCAGCGCCACCGTGGACCTGGCCAACGCGGCCCTGGACGCCGGCGCCCCCGGACTGCACCTCTACACCTTCAACGAACACACGGCCGCCCTGGACGTGCTGGACAAACTCGCCCTGGCCCGCCCTCAAAGAGGCAACCGGCACAGTGGCAACCGGCACAGCAGCACCGCGCACGGCCGGCCGCCGCCAGCTCGCCAGCTAACCACCCCACCAACACTTAGGACTTTCCCATGACTGAAAGAACACGCTCAACCCCACTCCGTTCCCGGCCGCCTCGATCCTCGGCTACCCGCGCATCGGCCGCCGCCGCGAACTCAAGAAGGCCGTGGAGGCCTACTGGGCCGGCAAGATCGACGCCGCCGCCCTCGACGCCGCCGCCAAGGAAATCCAGCTCGGCACCGCCAAGCGCCTCCAGGGCCTGGGCCTCACCGAAGCCGCCGCCGTCCCCGGCACCTTCTCGTACTACGACCAGGTGCTCGACGCCGCCGCCCACCTCGGCGCCGTGCCCGCCCGCTTCGGCAACCTCCTGAACGCCGACGGCCAGCTCGACATCGACGGCTACTTCACCCTGGCCCGCGGCAACAAGGACCAGCAGCCGCTGGAAATGACCAAGTGGTTCGACACCAACTACCACTACCTCGTCCCGGAAATCGGCCCGGAGACCAGCTTCGCGCTGACCTCCAGCCGGCATCGTCGAGGAATTCGAGTACGCCCTCGCCAACGGCGTGGAGACCCGCCCGTACATCGTCGGCCCGGTCACCTTCCTGCTGCTGAGCAAGGCCTCCGACGACGCCCCGGCCGGCTTCAGCCCGCTGTCCCGCCTCGAGGACGTGCTGCCCGTCTACACCGCACTGCTGGAGAAGCTGGCCGCCGCCGGCGCCGGCTGGGTCCAGCTCGACGAGCCCGCCCTCGTGGTGGACCAGGACACCCCGGCCGCGGAGATCCAGGCCGCCGTCGCCCGCTCCTACGAGGTGCTCGCCGCCGCGGCCAACCGCCCGCAGCTGTTCGTCTCCACCCCGTACGGCGCGCTCAACGGCCAGCTCGGCACCCTCGCCGCGACCGGCATCGACGCCCTGCACCTGGACGTCTTCAAGGGCGAGGTTCCCTCCGCCGCGGCCCTCGCCGCCCTGGGCAACAAGACCCTCGTCGCCGGCGTCGTGGACGGCCACAACATCTGGCGCAACGATCTCGCCGCCTCCGCGGCGAAGATCGCCGAGCTGAAGAAGTCCGTCGCCAGGCTGGCCGTCAGCACCTCCACCTCCACCGCAGCACGTCCCGCACGACGTCGACGAGGAAGTCCAGCTCTCCGCGCAGCTGCGCAGCTGGCTGGCCTTCGCCGACCAGAAGGCCACCGAGGTCGTCACCCTCGCCGGCCTGCTGACCGGAACCGGGCGAGCAGTGCCAGCCGGCCATCGATGAGGCCACCCGCATCATCGCCGACCGCGCCGCAGCCGACGGCGTCCGCCGCGCCGAGGTCCGGAACCGCACCGCCGCCCTCACCGACGCCGACTTCAGCCGCTCGCGCCTACGGCGTCCGCGAGGCCGCGCAGACCGAGGCGCCTGCACCTGCCGCCGCTGCCCACCACCACCATCGGCTCCTTCCCGCAGACCGGCGAGATCCGCACCGCCCGGGCCCGCGCCAACAAGGGCGAGCTCAGCACGGAGCAGTACGAGCAGCTCATGAAGGACGAGATCAAGCGCGTCGTGGAGCTGCAGGAAGAGCTCGGCTTCGACGTCCTGGTCCACGGCGAGCCCGAGCGCAACGACATGGTCCAGTACTTCGCCGAGAACCTCGAAGGCTTCGACGTCACGCGTGCACGGCTGGGTCCAGTCCTACGGCTCCCGCTGCACCCGCCCGTCGATCCTGTGGGGCGACGTCACCCGCAGCGCCCCCATCACGGTGGAATGGGCCCGCGTACGCGCAGTCCCTGACCAACAAGCCGATGAAGGGCATGCTCACCGGCCCGGTCACCATCCTCGCGTGGTCCTTCGTCCGCGACGACCAGCCGCTCGGCGAGACCGCCAACCAGGTGGCCCTGGCCCTCCGCGACGAGATCGCCGACCTCGAAGCCGCCGGCATCAAGGTCATCCAGGTCGACGAGCCCGCCCTGCGCGAACTCCTGCCGCTGCGCAAGGCCGACCAGGCCGCGTACCTGGACTGGTCCGTGAAGTCCTTCCGCCTCGCCACCGCCGGCGCCGGCGGACGCCACGCAGGTCCACACGCACCTGTGCTACTCGGAGTTCGGCGCCATCATCGACGCGATCGACGGCCTCGACGCCGACGTCACCTCGATCGAGGCCGCCCGCTCCCGCATGGAGGTCGTCCACGACCTCGAGTCCCACGGCTTCGGCCGCGGCGTGGGCCCGGGCGTCTACGACATCCACTCGCCGCGCGTCCCGGGCGAGCAGGAAGTCACCGAGCTGCTCAGCACCGCCGTCAAGCACGTCCCGTCCCGCCAGCTCTGGGTCAACCCGGACTGCGGCCTGAAGACCCGCGGCTACGCCGAGACCGAAGAGTCCCTGCGCAACCTGGTCCACGCCACGAAGACGGTCCGCGCCGAACTGCTGGAAGCGGCCAAGTAGCCGGCTGAACCAACGACGGCGGCCGGCCACCTCTCACAGGTGACCGGCCGCCGTCGTACGTTCTACTCATCGACTGCTGAGCAACCGCCCTTTTGACCGCTCATAAGGGCCGTTGCGGAGCAGTCGATTCAGGATTCCCAGAGGATCTCGTCGTCCACGACGCCGTCCTCGTCCGCGGAGGCGACCAGGACCTCGTCGGTGAAGTGCTGAACCGAGCGTGAAGTCCAGGACGAAGTAGCGTTCCGGCTGGCCGGGGAAGATGCCCACGTGGCCCAGCTTCAGCGCCTTGAGGAACACCGCGTCGGTGAGCTGGCTCTTGTCCTCGACGCCGAACACCTTCTTCAGGTGCTCGTCCTTGATCGCGTTGCAGTGGAAGTGCCGGTACTCCTGCGGGCTGGTGCCGTCCTGCTCCAGTTCCTCGGCGATCATTTCGCGGACCTGGTCCACGAGTTCGGGCAGGAAACGCAACCGGTAGTCAACTTTGTGCATCGCCGCTTCGTCGAAGTGGTCATGCGCATTGACATTCAGGTCAAGCTCCACGATCTGGCCCGCCAGTTCATGCTTGGCGGTGAGGTTGTGGTCCCTTCCGTGGTTGAGCTCGACCTCTCCGAAGTGCTTGCTCGCTACCTTGTTCATATCTTCAACATAGTCCTCAAAACCGGCCCGTTCCAGCATTCCCAAGGTTTTATCCGGTACTCCACCCGGCCGGTGCGGTTTATCGTACGCGCCCGGCCGGCGCCCGGTGCCGGTACATTGGGCGGATGCAAACCGTTGCCCCCGCCGTCGCCCGCGCCCGTGAACTCTACGACTCCGGCGCCACCCGTCCGCTGGCCTGGCGGCTGGAGCAACTCCGCAGCCTGCGCCGGATGCTGGCCGAGCGCCGCACGGAGTTCGCCGAAGCACTGGCCAGCGACCTGGGCAAGCACGCCACCGAGTCCCTGCTGACGGAAATCGGCTTTGTCACCGCCGAAGCCGCGCACCTGGAAAAGAACCTCGAGGCCTGGCTGCGGCCGCGCCCGGTCGCGGTGCCGCTCGCCGTCCAGCCGGCCAAGGCCTGGACCGAGCTGACCCCGCTGGGGGTGGTGCTGGTGATCGGCCCGTGGAACTACCCGCTGCAGCTGCTGCTCGCCCCGCTGGCCGGCGCCCTCGCCGCCGGCAACACCGTGGTGCTCAAACCGAGCGAACACGCCCCCGCCACCTCGGCGGCCCTGGCGCGCTGGATCCCGGAGTACCTGGCCGGCGCGGCGGAGGTGGTCCAGGGCGGCATCCCGGAAACCACGGCCCTGCTGGCGCTGCGCTTCGACCACATCTTCTTCACCGGAGGGGAAACCGCGGCCAAGGTGGTGCTGCGCGCTGCGGCGGAGCACCTGACGCCGGTCACCCTGGAACTGGGCGGCAAGTCCCCGGCCTACGTGGACTCCACCACGGACCTGGCCAAGGCGGCCAAGCGGCTCGCGTGGGGCCGGTTCATGAACGCCGGGCAGACCTGCGTGGCGCCCGACTACATCCTGGCCACCGAGGACGTGCTGGTGCCGCTGGAGCACGAGCTGGTCAAGGCGATCGGTGAGCTCTTCGGCGCGGACTCCTCCCGCAGCGGGTCCTACGGCCGGATCGTCAACGACCGCCACTTCGCACGGATCGCCGCCCTCGCCGACGGCAGCACCGTGGTCCACGGCGGCGAACGGGACGCCGCCAGCCGCCACTTCGCCCCGACCCTGCTCCGGCCCGCCCCCGGGGACACGGTCATGGGGGAGGAGATCTTCGGGCCGCTGCTCCCGCTGGTCCCGGTCGCCGGACGGGATGAGGCCATCCGGATGATCAACGACGGCGCCAAGCCGCTGGCGCTGTACGTGTTCAGCAACGACGCCGGCACGCGCCGGGCCTTCGCCGAACGCACCTCCTCGGGGGCGCTGTGCTTCGACGTCCCGGCGGCGCACCTGATGGTCCCGGGGCTGCCGTTCGGCGGGGTCGGCGGCAGCGGCATGGGCGCCTACCACGGGGAGCACTCGCTGCGGACGTTCTCGCATGAGCGGTCCACCCTGGCCAAGCCGCAGCGCCCGGACACCCTGGCACTGATCTACCCGCCCTACAGCCCCGCCAAGCACCGGATCATCAGCGCGCTCGCCGGGATGGGGACGGGACTCCGCGGGCGGCTCCGCCGGCGCTGAGTCCGGGGCCCGTCCGGTCCGTGCTCAGCCCTTGCGGGGGATGGCCTGCTTGAGGGTGGAGGAGTTGAACGTGTCGGCCAGCAGTTCGACGAACAGCTGGACCTGCGCGGTCTGCTTCTCGTTGATCAGCAGGGCAAAGACGTTGCGGGCCAGCCGGATCTCGGGAACGTCCAGCACCACCACCCCGGCCGGGCGGTGCAGCAGGGCCAGCTCCGGAACCAGGGCCGCGCCCAGCCCGGCCGCGGCCATCTCGAGGCTCGCATGGAAGTCATCGCTGTACGCGACCACCCGCGGGTGCAGGTTGCAGCTGGCGAAGAGCCGCTCGATCACGGTGGCGTCGGACGTGCCGGGGTGGTGCACAATCCACGGCATGTCGGACAGGTGGTCCGCCGCGACCTTCGACTCCGTGCCGATGCCCCAGGCCGCCGGCAGCACCACCCGGAAGTCGTCGTCGCCGATCCACTGCCGGTTCACGGTGTGCGGCCACGCGAGGCCGGACTGCCCCACCTGGTACACCAGGGCGACGTCGAGCTCGCCGCCGGCGCGCAGGCCCTGGATGGTCTGGGCAGGCTCCGCCACGGACACCCGCAGGTCGATGCCGAGTTTCTTCCAGGCCGGGTTTTCCAGGAGCCGCGGCAGCACAAACGTGGCCAGGCTGGGGAAGATGCCCAGCCGGAGTTCCTGCCGGGCGGTATCCCCGGTGCGGGAGGCCGCCGCCATCAGCGCCTCGATGTCCGTGAGGACCTTGGCCGCGTGCCGGGTCATGACCAGGGCCGCTTCGGTGGGGTGGATGCTGCGCGCCGAGCGCTGGAACAGCTCGACGCCGGTGTCGCGTTCCAGCGCCGACATCTGCTGGGAAACTGCCGACGCCGTGTAGCCGAGCCGGGTGGCGGCCGCCGCGAAGGATCCCAGCCGGGTCACTTCGACAAGGGTCCGCAGGTGGACGGGGTTGATCAAGGGCTGCCCTTCGCAGGTTCCGGTGAGGCGGGACCGCAATCCCGCTTCATTCTGGCACATTGGTGGGAAACGAAATGTTGGAAAGTCGCACTCATCCGTCGGCCCCTCGGCGACGAATTGCCCATAAGACGATTCACCAGGACGATTCAGGCGAAGCCAACAGGAGCAGATCAGTGTCAGATGCAGCAGGGATTCCCCAGGGCCGGCGAGTAGCCGTGATTGGCAGCGGCGTGGCAGGACTGACCGCCGCCTACGTCCTGAACCGGCAGGACACCGTGACCCTCTTCGAAGCCGATTCCAGGCTCGGCGGCCACGCCCACACCCACGACGTGCCGCAGGCCGGCGGCCCGGTCCTGGGGATCGACACCGGCTTCATCGTCCACAACGAGCGGACCTACCCCACACTGCTGAGGCTCTTCGCCGAGCTGGGCATCGAAACCCAGGACTCGGAAATGAGCATGTCCGTCCGCTGCGACGGCTGCGGCCTGGAATACGCCGGCGCCCGGGCCAAGGGCCGCGGCATCCTTCCCCGGCCCTCCACCCTGCTGCGCGGACGCTACCTGCTGATGCTGCTCGAGGTGATGCGCTTCTACCGCAGGGCCCGCGCGCTGCTCGCCGAGGAGGCAACAGTCCGGGCGAACCGGAGCTGACCCTGGGGGAGTTCCTGGCCCGGGAGAAGTTCAGCAGCTACTTCATCTCGCACTTCATGACCCCGGTGGTGAGCGCGGTCTGGTCCTGCGACCCCACCACGGCCCTGGCCTACCCGGCGCGCTACCTCTTCACCTTCCTGGGCCACCACGGCCTGCTCGGCGTCTCGGGCTCACCGCAGTGGCGCACCGTCACCGGCGGCTCGCGCACCTACGTGGACAAGCTCGCCGCCACACTGCCGGACATCCGCCTCTCCAGCCCGGTCACCGGAGTGCGCCGCCACGCCCACGGCGTGGAGCTGACCGTCAGGACCGGCACGGCGAGCACCGAGCACCGAGAACTTCGACGCCGTCGTGATCGCCACCCACCCGGCCCAGGCACTGGGCATGCTCACCGACGCCTCGCCGGCCGAGCGGGACGCGCTCGCCGGGATGCCGTACTCGGTCAACCACACCGTCTTCCACCGCGACGCCGCCGTGCTGCCGTCCAGCGACAACGCCAAGGCGTCCTGGAACTACCGGCTGCCCTCCTGCGACGCCCGGCCGGACAAGGTCCTGGTCAGCTACGACATGACCCGGCTGCAGCGGCTGGCCCCCGCGGACATGGGGCGCTACATCGTCAGCCTGGGCGAATCCGAGCTGATCGCGGACAACACGGTGATCGAGCGCATGGTCTACGAGCACCCGCAGTACACCCCCGATTCCCTGAAGGCCCAGCAGCAGATCCTCGCGCTCGGCGATGACCGGCTGGCCTTCGCCGGCGCCTACCACGGCTGGGGTTTCCACGAGGACGGCGCCCTCTCCGGCGTCAAGGCCGCGGAGCGGCTCGGACGCAGCTGGGACGACCCCGCCGTCGCCCTGAACGAGGAGTACCGCGCCGTCGCCGTCGACCCTGACCTGCAGACCGTCTCCGCGGAGGGCTCATGAGCACCACTGCCGCCATCTACCGCACCTCCATCGCGCATGTGCGGCGCACCCCGCTGAAGAACGCGTTCACGTACCGCAGCTACAGCTGGTACGTCGACGTCGACCGGCTCCCCGCGGTGCCCCGCCTGCTCCGGCCGCTCGCCGGCTTCAGCGTCGCGGACCACCTGGGCGACCCGGACGGCACGCTCCGCGGCAACGTCGAGGCGTTCCTGGCCACCCGGGGGATAACCCTCGACGGCGGCCGGATCACCATGCTGGCCAGCGCCCGGGTGTTCGGGCACGTCTTCAACCCGCTGAGCCTGTTCTGGTGCCACGACGCCGCCGGGGAGCTGCGCTGCGTCCTCGCCGAGGTCCACAACACCTACGGCGAACGGCACTGCTACCTCCTCGAAACGGACGACGCCGGCCGGGCCAGCGTGCCCAAGGCGTTCTACGTCTCACCGTTCAACGACGTCGACGGCGAGTACCGGATGAAACTCCCGGAACCCGGCGAACGGCTCGCCGTCTCGATCGTCCTCGAGCGCGAGGGGCAGCAGCCCTTCGTCGCCAGCATGGACGGCGAACGCCACGAGGCGACCGTGCGGAACATCCTCGCCGCGGCGCTCGCGGTCCCGCTGGCACCGCTGCGCGTCTCCGCGCAGATCCGCTGGCAGGGAATCAAGCTTTGGGCACGTCGGCTGCCCATCATCAAACGACCACACCACCCTTCACAGGAGGCAGTTCAGTGACAATGACCGAAGCGACCGGATCGGGCGCGGCGCGCCGGACGAATGAGGCCGCAGCCCCCTACACCGTCCCGCAGCCGCCCGCCGTCGTCGACGCCGCCATCTGGCCCAGCATCGCCACGGTCCCCTCCGGCCTGAAGGCCGCCGTGGCCGGCCGCGTCGCCGACGCCATCTTCAAGGCCGCCGTCCGCCGGCTTCCGCTCGAAGTCCGGTACCCCGACGGCACCGTCCTCGGCAAGGCCGCCGCGCCCGGGCACACGTACCCGGTCATGACCATGAACCGTCCCGAGGCGTTCGCGGCCCGGCTCGGCGACGGCGGGCTGATCGGCCTGGGCGAGTCCTACATGGCCGGCGACTGGGACGCCGACGACCTCACCGCCGTGATGGAGGTCTTCGCCGCCCGCGTCGGGACGCTGGTGCCCGAGCCGCTGCAGAAACTGCGCGCGCTCTACCTGCCGCGCCAGCCGCGCAAGGAACGCAACACCGAGCAGAACACCCGCTCCAACATCTCCCGGCACTACGACCTCTCCAACGAGCTCTTCGCCACGTTCCTGGACCAGACCATGACCTACTCCAGTGCGCTCTTCCCGGAATCGCGGCGAGGCGCTGAAGAGCGTGGCCTGGGACGGCTTCGCCGCCGCGCAGCAGGCCAAGATCGACCGGCTGCTGGACAAGGCCGGCGTCGGACAGGGGACCCGGGTGCTGGAAATCGGCACCGGCTGGGGCGAGCTCGCCCTCCGCGCCGCCGCAGCGCGGCGCCACCGTCTACTCCGTCACGCTCTCCAGCGAGCAGCAGGAACTGGCCCGCAAGCGCGTCGCCGACGCCGGCTACACCGACGCCGTCACCATCGAGCTCAAGGACTACCGCGCGGTCGAAGGCGAGTACGACGCCGTCGTGTCCGTCGAGATGATCGAGGCCGTGGGCTTCGAGTACTGGGCCACCTACTTCCAGACGATCGAACGGGTCCTGGCCCCCGGCGGGAAGGTGGCCATCCAGGCCATCACCATCGCGCACGACCGGCTGCTGGCCACCCGCTCCAGCTACACGTGGGTGCACAAGTACATCTTCCCCGGCGGCGTCATTCCCTCCGTGCGGGCCATCGAGGACATCACGGAGAAGCAGACCGGACTGCGCGTCCGCGAACGCCTCGCCATGGGGGAGCACTACGCCCAGACGCTGCGGCTCTGGGAGGAGCGCTTCATGGCCCGCTCCGCCGAGGTCCAGGGGCTGGGCTTCGACGAGATCTTCCAGCGGATGTGGCTGTTCTACCTCTGCTACTCCCGCGCGGGCTTCGAGACCGGCTACCTCGACGTGCAGCAGATCGTGCTGGACCGCCGGGCGGCGGGCGAGGCGGCCGGCTGAGCTTCGCTGTAAGACTCCTCACGCCGTGGAAGGCGGGCACCCCTGGGGTGTCCGCCTTCTTCGTGTTCCCGGACACTACATGTGGTGTTTAACCGCACCGCCGGCCACTGTGCGCCGCACCGCGACACGCCGTCTCCGGCGCGACACGCGGGGCAGTTAATTGTGCAAAGGTACTCCACAGGGTGTGGATTTCGTCCGCCAAAATGGCGGAAACCCGGACATTTTGAGGCACCCTGCCTGTGGACTAGTGGTGCATTAAATGACATACTTGTAATACATCATCTTGGGGTCCACATCGGGACTCTTGCACTACATGTAGTATCGACATACAGTTCCGAGCGGAGCAGGCAGCAGGCTCGCCAGGCGACGGCCAGTAACGGATAAGGATTCCTGTCCCGGCCGGCGCCCCCCGGACACGAACCAAAGACTTCAACAAAGGGGACAGGGACCATGACCGTTACGGTTTACACGAAGCCGGCCTGTGTTCAGTGCAACGCGACATACCGCGCGCTGGACAAGAAGGGCATCGCCTACCAGAGCGTCGACATCTCGCAGGATGCGGATGCCCTCGAGCGCCTGAAGGCCCTGGGCTACATGCAGGCCCCGGTCGTCGTCACGGACCAGGACCACTGGTCCGGCTTCCGCCCCGACAAGATCGAAGAACTGGCGCAGGCTTCCGCCGTCGCCGTGGCCTGAACCGCTTCGAACGAAGACACGTCAGATGAGGTGACTCCCATGGCACTGGCAACCGCCGGTACGACGCCGGCAGCAGACACCGCGCCGGCGGCGGAAGAAGCTCGGAACCCGGACGCAGTCCGGACCACCGGCAGCCACCTCATCTACTTCTCCTCCACCTCGGAGAACACCGCACGCTTCATCAGGAAGCTGGGCATCGACGCCGCCCGGATTCCCCTCCACCCGAGGGAACCCGCGCTCGTGGCCACCGAACCCTACGTGCTGGTGCTTCCCACCTACGGAGGCACCGGGGGAGAGGGATCCGTTCCAAAGCAGGTCATCCGCTTCCTGAACGATCCGCGCAACCGGCAACAGCTCCGGGGAGTGATCGGGGCGGGCAACACGAACTTCGGGGACAACTACTGCATGGCCGGCGACATCATCGCCGCCAAATGCCAGGTCCCGCACCTATATCGATTCGAACTCATGGGGACGCCGGAAGACGTCAGCCGAGTACAACAAGGATTGGAAGAATTTTGGACACGACTGTCGCAGACACCGAAGTGACCGGGAGCACCCACATGGCCAGCAACACCGCCGTCGAGAAGCACACCGTCCCCGGTGAGAAGCCGGCCATGCCGGCCGCCTACCAGGGCCTGGGCTACCACGAGCTCAACGCCATGCTGAACCTCTACGGCCCGAACGGCGAGATCCAGTTCGAGGCGGACCGCGAGGCCGCGCACCAGTACTTCCTGCAGCACGTGAACAACAACACCGTGTTCTTCCACGACCTCGAGGAAAAGCTCGACTACCTCGTCAAGAACGAGTACTACGAGCGCGAGACCCTCGACCAGTACACGATGAACTTCATCCGCGAGCTCTACAACCGCGCGTACAAGAAGAAGTTCCGCTTCGAGACCTTCCTCGGCGCGTTCAAGTTCTACACCTCCTACACGCTGAAGACGTTCGACGGAAAGCGCTTCCTGGAGCGCTACGAGGACCGCGTCTGCATGGTGGCCCTGCACCTGGCCCGCGGCGACGAGAAGCTCGCCACCGCAGATGGTCGACGAGATCATCGACGGCCGCTTCCAGCCGGCCACCCCGACGTTCCTGAACGCCGGCAAGAAGCAGCGCGGCGAGCTGGTCTCCTGCTTCCTGCTCCGCATCGAAGACAACATGGAGTCGATCGGCCGGTCCATCAACTCCGCGCTGCAGCTGTCCAAGCGCGGCGGCGGCGTGGCGTTCGCGCTGACCAACATCCGCGAGGTCGGCGCGCCGATCAAGCAGATCGAGAACCAGTCCTCCGGCGTCATCCCCGTGATGAAGCTCCTCGAGGACAGCTTCTCCTACGCCAACCAGCTCGGTGCCCGCCAGGGTGCCGGCGCGGTGTACCTGCACGCGCACCACCCGGACATCTACCGCTTCCTGGACACCAAGCGCGAGAACGCGGACGAGAAGATCCGCATCAAGACCCTCTCGCTCGGCGTCGTCATCCCGGACATCACGTTCGAGCTGGCCAAGAAGGACGAGGACATGTACCTGTTCTCGCCGTACGACGTCGAGAAGGTCTACGGCATGCCGTTCTCCGACGTCTCGGTCACCGAGAAGTACTACGAGATGGTCGACGATTCCCGGATCAAGAAGACCAAGATCAAGGCGCGCGAGTTCTTCCAGACGCTCGCCGAGATCCAGTTCGAGTCCGGCTACCCGTACATCATGTTCGAGGACACCGTGAACCGGGAAAACCCGATCGACGGCAAGATCATCATGTCCAACCTGTGCTCCGAGATCCTCCAGGTCTCCACAGCCCACGACGTACAACGATGACCTGTCCTACGACCAGACCGGCAAGGACATCTCCTGCAACCTGGGCTCGCTGAACATCGCCAAGACGATGGACTCGCCGGACTTCGGCCAGACCATCGAGACGGCCATCCGCGTCGCTCTCGGCCGTCTCGGACATGATCCAACATCACCTCGGTGCCCTCGATCGCCCGCGGCAACGACCAGAGCCACGCGATCGGCCTCGGCCAGATGAACCTGCACGGCTACCTGGCCCGCGAGCGGGTCCACTACGGCTCCGAAGAGGGCCTGGACTTCACCAACATCTACTTCTACACGGTGGTGTTCCACGCGGTCCGCGCCTCCAACCGGCTGGCCATCCAGACCGGCCAGACGTTCGGCGGCTTCGAGAAGTCCAAGTACGCCTCCGGCGAGTTCTTCGACAAGTACACCGACCAGGAATGGGTCCCGCAGACCGACAAGGTCGCGGAGCTGTTCACGAACATCCACATCCCCACGCAGGATGACTGGCGCGAGCTGAAGGCTTCCGTCATGGAGCACGGCATCTACAACCAGAACCTGCAGGCCGTCCCGCCGACCGGCTCGATCTCCTACATCAACAACTCGACCTCCTCGATCCACCCGGTGGCGTCCAAGATCGAGATCCGCAAGGAAGGCAAGCTGGGCCGCGTGTACTACCCGGCGCCGTACCTGACGAACGACAACCTGGAGTACTACCAGGACGCGTACGAGATCGGCTACGAGAAGGTCATCGACACCTACGCCGCGGCCACGCAGCACGTGGACCAGGGCCTGTCCCTGACGCTGTTCTTCAAGGACACCGCCACCACGCGCGACATCAACAAGGCCCAGATCTACGCCTGGAAGAAGGGCATCAAGACCATCTACTACATCCGTCTCCGCCAGCTCGCGCTGGAAGGGACCGAGGTGGAGGGCTGCGTCAGCTGCATGCTGTAACCATTCAGCTGAATCGCTTGCAGTACGACGGCGGGCGCCCGCCCGCCGTCGTACGCTTAACTTAGAGAACTAACCCAACATTGAGGGGATGACATGACCGAGAAGGTCAAGCTGCTTAGCCACGTCGAGGCGATCAACTGGAACCGCATCCAGGACGACAAGGACGTGGACGTCTGGAACCGCCTGGTCAACAACTTCTGGCTGCCGGAGAAGGTGCCGCTGTCCAACGACGTGCAGTCGTGGGCGACGCTGACCCCGGACGAGCAGCAGCTCACCATGCGCGTGTTCACCGGCCTGACCCTGCTGGACACCATCCAGGGCACCGTCGGCGCCGTCTCGCTGATCCCGGACGCGCTCACCCCGCACGAAGAGGCCGTCTACACGAACATCGCGTTCATGGAGTCCGTGCACGCCAAGAGCTACTCCTCCATCTTCTCCACGCTGTCCTCCACCAAGGAGATCGACGAGGCGTTCCGCTGGTCCACCGAGAACGAGAACCTTCAGAAGAAGGCCCAGATCGTCATGGACTACTACCAGGGCGACGACCCGCTGAAGCGCAAGGTGGCCTCCACGCTGCTGGAGAGCTTCCTGTTCTACTCGGGCTTCTACCTGCCGATGTACTGGTCCTCGCGGGCCAAGCTGACGAACACGGCCGACCTGATCCGCCTGATCATCCGCGACGAGGCCGTGCACGGCTACTACATCGGCTACAAGTTCCAGAAGGGCCTGGAGAAGGTCTGTCCGAGGAGCGCAAGCAGGAGATCAAGGACTACACCTTCGAGCTGCTCTTCGAGCTGTACGAGAACGAGGTCCAGTACACGCACGACCTCTACGACTCCGTCGGCCTGACCGAGGACGTCAAGAAGTTCCTGCACTACAACGCCAACAAGGCGCTGATGAACCTGGGCTACGAGGCCATGTTCCCGGCCTCCGTCACCGACGTGAACCCGGCGATCCTGTCGGCCCTGTCGCCGAACGCCGACGAGAACCACGACTTCTTCTCGGGTTCGGGTTCGTCTTATGTGATTGGCAAGGCTGTCAATACTGAGGATGACGACTGGGACTTCTAGTCCTCCTCCTCGCCCTCTCATTTTTGGCTTCTGTGAACACCGGAAGGCCCCGCGCGTTGACTCCAACGCGCGGGGCCTTCGTTTGGTTACGCAGTCCTTCCAGCAGCATCACAGTAGAATGACCACACATTTTCGGAAGACGGGCGGCACGAATGAGCGACACCGAAGGCGATGCGCGGCGGCGGGAACTGGGCGACAACCCGGGTCCGGTTGAGGAGGAGGTGGAGGAATCCTTCGACCGCACGGTTGAGGAAGGAGCGCAGCGGCTGAACCGTTCCTTTCGGGACGTGCTCATCACGGGCCTGTTCGGCGGCTTTGAGATAGGCATTGGCATCATGGCCTACCTCGGTGTTCTCCATGAGACAGGGAACCACCTTCTCGCGGGACTGGCGTTCAGTGCAGGCCTCATTGCACTCCTGCTGGCCAAGAGTGAACTGTTCACGGAGGGCTTCCTGGTGCCTATTACCGCCGTCGTCGCGCGGGAGGCAAGCTACGCGCAGCTCGGGAAGCTCTGGGGCGGCACCCTCATTGCCAACCTGGTGGGCGGGTGGCTGTTCATGGCACTGATCATGACCGCGTTCCCGCAGTGGAGCGAGACCATCACCAAGGAAGCCAATTACTATCTCGACGCCGGGTTCAACTGGAAAACCGTGTGCCTTGCCGTGCTGGCGGGGAGCACCATCACGTTGATGACCCGTATGCAGCACGGGACGGACAGCGTTTCCGGCAAGATGGCGGCCGCCGTCGTTGGCGCGTTCCTGCTCTACGGCCTGCAACTCTTCCACTCGATTTTGGACTCGCTGCTGATTTTCGGCGCCATCCATGCGGGTGCGGACATCAATTACCTTGAATGGCTCGGCTGGTTTCCCTATGTGGTGGTCTTTAACGCGCTTGGCGGGATCCTGCTGGTAACGGCGCTCCGGCTGGTGAGCGCCAGCAAGCTCGTGAAGGAGCGGCGCGATGACTCGCCCGCGGACCCGGAGGACGTGCACCACTCCGGCTGAGTTCCAGGCCTGGAGGAGGCGGCAGTCCGGTGGTCTACCTCCGGGGCACTCCGGCGGCTGCCTCTGCTGCCGTCAGCGCCGCGCCGAACGCCGCCACGGCGGACTGGTAGTTCGCCGTGTTGGCTTCTGACTTTGCCTGCTCGGCTTTCCGCATTGCCCTGATCATGGCCGCGGTAGCGGGAAAAGCTGGATCCGACATCGCCGGAAAATCGAACTGCAGGTTCGGGTCAACCTCGTAGGCCAGCCACCGGCTGTCGAGAACTTTGTGCTGTGCGGCAACGGAGCTGAAGGCCTGAGCGTCAACCAACGACAGCCCGCTTAGGCTTCCGGAGGCCACGCCAGCGGCCTCCTCCGCCTTCCAGATGGCTTCGCGCTGGCGCTGCAGTGCTTGCTCGGCCCCAATCGCCCGGGAGTCCTTGAGCCGGTGCTTCAGCACCATGTTGTTCTCGTAGGCCCGGATCTCCTCCGGCGTCATACGGTCGAGCTGCGCAGCGCTTTTGCTGACCACATCGGCAGGGCCCCGCCGGCTGGCGATACTGCTGTCCGGGACGGGGAACAGGAACTTGCCTCCCAGGAAGCCCCCGAGCATAACCCCCAAGACAGCCCAATCCGGCAAGCCTGCCGAACCCGACGACCCGGCAACAAAAAAGGCACTCCAGTTGGTGATGGCCTGGCCCGTGGTGTAGGTCAGGCGGGTCTTTCCAAGGCGCCTGACCCTGCGGTGCCGGGTGCGCTGTTGGTAGTGGAACGAACGGGCCTTCGCGATCCAATCGCGTGCTCGGTTCACCAGTTGCGGGCTCTCAGTCATGATCACGAGGGTACCGGTCCCCACAGACACTCGCCGCTGGGGACGGCAGCCGGGCCGTCCGGCGACAGTAAAACTTACTTCTCGAGGAAGGTGACCTGGATTCCGAGCGAGCCAAGCATCCCAGTCAGCATGGACTTGGTGTTCTCGGTAGCCCGCTTACGTAGCTCCGACTTCTCAGCGGCATCGGTGAATTTCTTCTCGGCGAGGATTTGCATCTTCTTCTCTTCCTCTGGCACATCGATTGCATCGGCGATGCGGTCCAACACGCCGCGGTCCTGACTGTAGGTGTATGACCGGTCAAGATCGAGGTTGGGCTTGTCGAGCTGCGCCTCAGGCAGTCGGATCTTTGCCGACTTGCCGTCCGGGGACAGTGTCAGGTCTTCGTCAGCGAGACCGGTCATATCGACATAAGCGTTGACGGTGCCGGCGGCGACAAACAACGTCCGTCGTCCGGCGATGATGGGTGGGACCCACGAGTCGTCGGTCTTCTCGTCGATCACAACTTCGAAGTTCCCGACCGCGGCGTGGTACTGGCTGACGTCCTGGATCGACTTCAACAGCGCGGGCCGGTCCCGGTCGTCCTTGCCCGAGTCGAACGGGCTGAATCCAAACATGTTTGCGACACCAAGTCCGGCCAGCGCCACGACGAGCGCGCCAACGACCACAAGGGCGATGCGCTTGACCAACGGATTCTTTTTCGCCTTCGAATCGGTGCTGGATCTGGCTCATTTCGAAGCCACCCCGTCAACGCGACCGATATTCGGAGTTCCCAGCGCCTTGAGTTTGTGCGCGTCGGCGGGCGTCAGCGGCAGCTCCGGAGCCGCGCTTCCGCTCGATGATTCGTAAGTAGTCATTTCCCTTTTTTCATTTTGTTGTTGCAGCCGCCTGTTCGCTCGGCCAAGGTTGCTGGACATTCATGCTAGTCGAGCTCAACGATCAATTTCTCGCCCGCATAGAAGCCAACGCTCTCTGACGTAGTAGCCCATGACTAGTGCTGCCGACGCACCATTTCGGTGATCCAGATGGGCGCGAACGGCGAGGTGCAGTTCGGCGGCGTCGGATAGTCCCTGAGGACCCCCAAGCGCTCACCGATGTCGATAGCCCGGCTCCGGTGCCCGGGGTGCTCAATGCCGATCTGGGCGAGACAGTGGTTCATCGCCCACTGCAGCCGCTCCGGGGCGCCCTTCATCTCTGCCTCGATGATGTCGAGCAGTGCAGCGAGGTCGACGCCGTCGGGCTGCTTCGCCACGCGCTCGGTGGTCAGCGCCCAGCCGGCACTCGCAACCACCGGGTCCGGATCGGCGAACCACGCCAGGCGCAGCCCCTCGGCGTGAGGGCTCTTTTTCACCACGTAGTTCACGAGCCAGTCCTGCACCTTGGGGCTGCCCGTCTGGCGCAACATAAGGTCCAACTCGTCCGGCTCGAACGCCTTCGGTCGGCAGATCAGGATCGCCAACAGCTTCGCCGCGGTGTCATCTTGTTCCCAAAGCTGGCGCGCAAGTTCCTGCTGGGTCTTCAGCCGCTTCGCGAGTGCGCGCAATTTGCCGAGGTTCACACCGTGATTGTCACCGTGCCTCTCGTTCACCTCGCGTGCCTTCGGGTCCTCGAGCGCGGCCAGTTCCGCCATTACCTCGGCCACTGTCGTCCCGGATATCGCGTGGGGCACCTCAGTCTCCTGTCCATCGCACGTGAGGTAGAGCCTACTAGGCGCTCGGTCGACCGGCGCGGTTACACATGCCCTGACACCGTTTGACATTCCCGGCCTCAATGCGCGACGCCGTCACCAGCCGCCGCGCGTCGGCGTATGTCCCTTTCGGGCGTCGTCGGGCATTGCCATTTCGGCCCGCAGACCCAGGAGTCGGATCGGCCGGCCCGCTTCGATTTCGGCGGCGAGGTCCAGGGCCCGGGCGAGGATTTCCTCCGGGTCGGATGTCTCGGGAATCTTTTTCGCGTGGGTTTTGGTGAAGAACGGCGCGTACCTGACCTTGAGGGTCAGCCCAATCACGGGCCGCCCTTCGGCCGCGACATCCTCAAGGACATGCGCTGTCAGCTCCCTCACCGCGTCGTCCACCTCGGCGGCCTCGGTCAGGTCCTGCTGGAAGGTGGTCTCCCGGCTGTGCCCGCGGGCAACCCACGGGGTGTCGTCCACAACGCTGGTGCCGTCCCCGCGCCCCAGTTCCGCGTACCACGGACCCATCCGGGGGCCGAACTCCGGGACGAGGTCCTGGGGGTCGGCCGCGGCGAGCTCGGCAACGGTGCTGATGCCGAGTTTGGCCAGCCGGGCCGACACTTTGGTACCGACGCCCCACAGGTCCCTGGTGGGCCGGCTGCCCATGACGTCGAGCCAGTTCCCGGCCGTGAGACGGAAGACGCCGGCCGGCTTGCCGAAACCGGTGGCGACCTTGGCCCGGACCAGGGTGTCGCCGATGCCCACGCTGCACTGCAGTCGCGTCCGCTCCAGGACAGCGGCCTGCACCTGCCGGGCGTAGATCTCCGGATCCTCTGACTCAATGCCGACAAAGGCTTCATCCCACCCCAGCACCTGCACCGTGGCGCCGGGCTGCGCGCGCAGGGCAGCCATCACCGTCTCCGACGCCGCGAGATAAGCCTCCTGGTCGACGGGGAGGATCACGGCGTCGGGCACTTTCCGGGCCGCAATACGCAACGGCATTCCGGAACCGACGCCGAACGCCCTGGCTTCGTACGATGCCGTCGACACCACAGCCCGTTCCGTGGGATCACCCCGCCCGCCGACGATGACCGGCCTGCCCGCAAGCTCCGGCCGCCGGAGCACTTCGACCGCCGCGATGAACTGGTCGAGATCAACGTGCAGCACCCACGGGATTCCGCTCATGGCATCAGTCTGCCCTAAGCATCCCCGGCAAGCACCGGTTCTCCAGCGAGCGGCAGCTGAGCCCGCCAGCGCCGCCGGCGCCTCGGATTCCCTTACGCTGATCCCGCCGCGGACGATGGTGAGGGTATGAGCGCTGATGAACGAGCCTGACCGGGACCTGTTCCCACGGCCGGCTGCGCCCGCGGAACCGAAGCGAATCCCGCTGTGGAAGCTCGAGGAAATGGCCGGCGGCACGACCCGGCCCGAGGGGTGGCGCGGCAGCGCGTCCCCGCTGCTCCCCGGCTGGGAGGCCGCCCAGATCCACACCTCCTCAGCGGCCCGGGACGTACGGCCGCGCCGCGACCCGTGGCCGGTCCGCTTTATCCGGGCGATCGGCAGGATGCTGGCATTCCTCGTCAAAGCCGTCGGCGTCCTGGCCTGCGCAGCCCTGCTGGTCGGCTTCGCACTGTATCTGAACGGTGACCTTAAGCCGTCGGCCCTCCTCGGCGGGCCGGGGCAAACCCCCGGCGCCGGTTTGCCCAACCCGCTGCCGCCCTTCAACGTCCCCGCGCCCGCAGCCGCCCCTCCGGCTGACGGTGCCGGGGCAGCGCCCCGCACCGTCACCGACCGCCCGACCCCGGGCCGTGAAGAACACGCCACCCCGCTCGGCCGCCCCGCACCGGTGCCCGCCAGGTCCGGCTCCTATGCCTTCAGCCACACCGCCGACGACGGGCGGCCCTTCACCTACAGCCCGTGCCGGCCCATCCACTATGTCACCCGTGCCGCCAACGCACCCGCCGCCGGACCCGAACTCATCGAACAGGCCATTGCCTCCGTCTCCCGTGCGACCGGTCTCGTGTTCATCAACGACGGCGCCACCACGGAGGCGCCGTCGTCGGAACACCGGTCCTACCAGCCGGACCGGTACGGAGACCGGTGGGCGCCGGTGCTAATCGCCTGGGAAACCGCCGCCGAAGAACCCCGTTTCACCAACCACCAGGCCGGGCAAAACGTTCTGGGCCTGGGCGGCAGCGAAGCGGTCAGCATCGGCAACTCCGGGTTCAGCTACGTCAGCGGCCAGCTGGAGCTGAACGGGCCCGGACTTCAGTCCTTGATCGACCAGGAAGGCCCGGCCGCTGCCCGCGGGGTCATTGAACACGAACTCGGCCACGTCGTGGGCCTGGATCATGTCCAGGATCCGACCCAGTTGATGAACCCTTCCGGCACCACCGGCGTCACCACCTACCAGGCCGGGGACCTCAACGGCCTGGCGATCCTCGGCCAGGGAGCGTGCCGGCCCGGGATCTGAGCGGGGGAGGGCGGGCGGCCAGCTCAGCGGCCGTTACATTCGGCGTCGGGGATGTGCCCGCCCCAAGTGGTGCGTGCCGCCCCGGCCCGACGGTCAGGTGTAGTTCAGGCTCACCAGCAGCGCCTTGAGCTGGGCGTATTGATCGGTCGCTGTCCAGGCCTTGGCTGCGCCCTTGTTCGGGAAGCCGGGGTCGGTGAAAAGGACACGGGTGATCAGGCCGCCGTTGGCCGTGGGGACGAGATTGCACCAGGACGCGACGCCGTCGCCTTCCTTCAGCGACCGAGGATCGGTTAGCCCCATAAAGTAGGCCTCCCCGCTCCCGTAGGATTCCACCACGAACCCGAAGCTGGGTTCCGTGCCGTTCGGTGCCGTCATTCCGGGAACGGCCGCGTGGTCGAAGACCTGCCGCGACACGGGACCGCCCGCACAACCGGTGGTGACGCCGTTGGCCAGGGAGAGCAGATCGTTGCCCGCAGCGTCGGCGACTGTTGCCTCAACTCCGGGGAGGCCGGCGGGCGGGAGCGCGGTCCGCACCGTCCACGTTTCCGGATAGGCGAACGAGATGTGTCCATCCGGAAAGGTGAAGGTCTTCAGCGCCGGAGCCGCGTGCTTCGGCGATGAGGCGGGAACTTTCGACGTCGGTACCCCACCGGTAGCAGGGGCCGCCGGTGCCGAAGCGGAAGGGGGCGGGGCGGTCAGCGTTGCCGTGCGTTCCGCCGTGGCACTCACGGCAATGCCCGAGGCTGCAGCGGGAGCTCCCGGCTGCGGCCCACATCCGGCAAGGACGAGACTGGCAGCAGTACCCGCGATGGTGGCGGCCGTGAAGAATCTGGCCCGAGATGAATGCATGGTGTGACCCCCAAGTTCTTTGACGGCGGGCTGGACGTCCGCTTGAAAGCAAAGTTTCCGGATCGTGGCCGGGAGTTACAGCTGCGGCCGATTATTTTTCGCGGCGAACGTTGCCGGCGCCAGGGAGGGGGGCGGAACAGCTCAGGGCGACCTCCGCCTTTCCGCCGCCGCGACCTCCGCCTTTCCCGCCGACCTGGGGGCAGCGCAGGGACTGAAAAATCGCGAGCACCTGAAGTGCTGGGTCACGCAAAGAGCAGGGCAGAGGTCTCCGGCAATGCGTCGTCCACGGGTGCTGGACAGTCCCGGTCGTACAGATCCTCGGGTGGCCATGGGCCCCCGGCCGCGAATAGGTGCCATTCCGGAAAGGGGTCCTGAGGCAGCTGCAGTTCGTTGAACTGGGCAGGGTCCTCCGGAGGAAGATCGGGTTCGGCGTCAACGTCCTGATCCGGGAGCGGGCCGGGGTCGAGCAGCCGGTCTAGGCCGGCGTCCATGTCCGCCGTCGGGACGTGCGGCGGCCAGTGGGGCGGTTCCCAGTCCTGGTGTTCGCTCTGGTAGGTCCGGCCGGCCGGTGAGGTCCAGCCGGGCGGGTGGTCCTTGGTTGCTGCGGTGGGTGTCCAGGCGGTGGTGTGTTTGAGGCGGTGGTGTTTGCGGCAGGGCTGGCCGAGGTTGGTGATCCCGGTGGTCCCGCCGTCGGCCCAGGCCAGGAGGTGGTCCGCGTCGTTGTCGAGGGAGGGGTTGTTGCAGCCCGGGAACGTGCATTTGCCGTCCCGGAGCCGGAGCCATTGCCGCAGGGCTTTCGGGATCCGGTAGCTGGTCCGGCCGATTTCCAGCGGGGCGCCGTCGCGGGGGTCGGTCAGGACCCGGTAGAACGAGTCGGCGCCGTCGGCTACCAGCCGGCGGGCCATCGACGGCGGGATCGGCCCGTACCCGTCCAGCATGGCCGGTTCGTCGGTGACACCGAGCAGGGACAGTGCCGGGACGGTGATCAGGACCTGCGCCCGCGGCGAGGGCACACCCCCGCACACACCCCCGCCCAGGCCCCCGGCCACGCCGGTTCCGCCGGCCACGACGCCGTCCGCTTTTCCGCCGTCGGCCGCGCCGGTCCCGGCAGCCACGCCGGCCGCACCCGCCCCGCCGTCGACCGTGCCGTTGCCGGTGCCGGTGGTGAGGAGCCAGGTCGCGGCGACGTCGGCGCGGAGCTGGGGCAGGGTCCGGGCCTCGTCCGGGGTTTGCAGGGCCCGGGCGGCGGCGGTGATGCGTTCCCAGATCCCCGCGGCTGCGTCGGCCGGCAGGTACGCCGAGAGCCAGGCCATGCCGTCCCGGTCCGGGTAATACTCCACCCGCCGGTCGGCGGCGCATTTGGTGTGGCGGGTTTCGATGCTGACCGGGTGGTGGCGTTCGCGCCAGGTGCGCGCCTTGGCCCGGAACCTGCCCGGGACCAGTTCCCCGGCGCCGCAGCCACGGGCGGGGTCGGGCGCGTCGGGGTCCAGGAAGTGCGCCTCGAGCGCGGCCGCCCCGGCCGGGTCCAGATTCGTGGTCTCGTCGACCATGATCCGGGCGTGCTGCCAGGAAATGTCGCCGTTCTGCAGCGCCGCCAGGGTCAGCGGCAGCGTCGTCGTCAGGGTCAGGGCTTCGGAGATCAGCGCACCGGCGGTCCGTTCGCTCACCGTCAGGGCACAGGCGATCTCCGCGACCGTGGCCATCTCCCACGCGGTGCATTGCTGCGGCGACGCCGGTGGCGGCGCCAAAGCCTCGGCGGCGTGCACGTATTCGGCGGTGAGCCGGGCCTTCAGCGCCGCCGTCCGGGCCTCCCACCGGGCCACCTCGGCCAGACCGTCCAGGCACGCATCCGCCCGGGCCCGCAACGGATCCGGATCGGCTTCGGCCAGTCGCCACCGCCGGCGAAAGCAGCCAGCGCAGCCGCGGACGCGGCAAGCGCCGCCAGGGCCTCCCCGGTCTCCGCGCTCAAAGCCGCTCTGCTTTCCATACCCTCACACTAGATGGAGGCACCGACAATAAAGACGGGAAGCTGGCCCCTGATCCGGGCATCCGCAAACGCCCGGGAAACGCTGCAGTCCGAACACACCGGCCGTGGGTTAGCAATCGGCCCTTCCCGGGACTGCCGCGACGCTGGTAAACCGCCAAGTACGAGGCGATCCATCCGAGGCCCAGGAGCCGTCATGACCGAGGTGACAGTTAGTACGGAACGCGGGGACATGCCGGCCTACGTCGCGGCGCCGGCCGGCGCAGGGCCGTGGCCCGGCGTCGTCGTCATCCATGACGCACTCGGCCTGAGCAGCGACACCCGGGACGCAGGCCGACTGGCTGGCCGGCGAGGGGTTCCTCGCGGTGGCACCGGACCTGTTCCACTGGGGCAGCAGGGCGGCCTGCCTGTGGTCCCTGATCCGCGGCTGGCGGCCCCTCGGCGACCTGGACCGCACCCGCGCGTGGCTGGCCGCACGTGACGGACTGCACCGGCCGGATCGGGGTGATCGGCTTCTGCATGGGCGGCGGCTTCGCGCTCATGCTCGCCCCGGACCATGACTTCGCCGCGGCCAGCGTCAACTACGGCGGACTCGACGACGCGACAGCACGGGCCATGCCCCGGGCCTGCCCGATCGTGGCAGCTACGGCGCCAAGGACCGCTGGCCCGGCGTGCGCAAGGTGCCGGCCCGGCTGGAGCCGCTGCTCGCCGCCGCCGGGGTGGACCACGACATCAAGGTCTACCCGGACGCCGGCCACGGCTTCCTCAATCAGCACGACCCGTCGGACCTCACGATTCGGGGACAAGCTGCTCGCGAAACTGGTTGCGGCCGGCTACCACGAGCCCTCGGCCCTCGACGCGCGCCGGCGCATCCTCGCCTTCTTTCGGCAGCACCTGAGCACGGAGGGGGAGGCCCGATGACACACCGCGCACCGAGGGACGGTTCTGGCCGCAGCCGCGCTGCGGCCGGTTACTGTCGCCTACCTGGCACTGGTGCGGCCACGCCTGCTGCGCGCCGGTGCGACCGACGACGAAGTGCAGGGACCTTACCCGGGGGCCGGGCTCATCCCGGACGGGACCCGCAGCGCAACCATGGCCGTGACCATTGATGCACCCCGCTCGCGCGTGTGGCCCTGGCTGGTGCAGATGGGGACCGACCGTGGCGGCTGGTACAGCTGGGACCGGCTGGATAATTTCGGGCGCCGCAGCGCCGGGACGATCCATCCGGAGTGGCAGGAGATCGCCGTCGGCGACCGTCTGGCGGCCAAGCCGGACGGCAGCCAGTGGTGGGAGGTCGCGGCGCTGGATCCCGGAGCGGTTCCTGGGCCTCCGTATGTCGCTCGACCTGCGGGGGAGTCCCTTCGATCCGAAACGGACACCGCCGCGACACTTCACCGACTCGCTCTGGGGCTTCGAACTGAAGGACACCGCCGACGGGCGCACCCGGGTGGTCGTCAGCGGGTACTGGTCGTTCCGGCCGAAATGGCTGCAGCCGCTGCTGAGCGTTGTGGTGCTGGAGCCTTCCCACTGGGTCATGCAGACCCGCCAGTTCTCGAACCTCAAACGGCTTGCCGAGTCAGAACGCGCCTGAGTGCCCCCCGAACGGGCCGCCGCCCCCGAACGGGCCGCCGCCGCCGAATGCGCCACCAGAAACGCCAGCGTCGCCCCCGCCACCGCCGCCGCTGCCCAGCAGACTCCGGGTGAGCGCCTCGCCGTCGGCCATCAGGTCAGTCACGGCCGCCCGCAGGTGGCCGTCCGCAGCCGGGACGCCCGCCAGGGCGGCGGCGACGACGGCGCGGCGGATCAGCTCGCGGGCGAACGACGCCGTGGTTCCCTCGGTGTGCGCGGCGGCCTCCTCAAGTGCCGCGGCGCTGAAGGGAATCCCGCGCGAATACAGCTGGAGCAACGCCACGCGCTCCGGCTCCGCGGGCAAAGGGATCTCGACGGCCAGGTCCACCCGGCCGGGACGCTGGGCCAGGGCGCGCTCGAGCATGTCCACCCGGTTGGTGGTGAGGACGAACGCCACATCGGCGTCGTTGGCCAGACCGTCCATGGCGTCGAGCACCTCGAACAGCAGCGGCTGCGGCCCGTGCCCGAAGCTGCGGTCCTCGGCAATGAGGTCACAGTCTTCAAGCACCACGATGGATGGCTGCAGCGCCCGGGCCATCGTGGCGGCCTCCGAGATCCGGGCGAGCGACCCGCCGGACAAGAGGATGGCGGTGGCACCGTGGCTACGGCTCAGCAGATACCGCACCGTGTGGGTCTTTCCCGTGCCCGGCCGGCCGTAGAGCAGGATGCCGCGCTTGAGGTGCTGCCCGTACCGGTGGAGGGTTTCCCGGTGCTCGGCGATCCCGAGAGCGTGGTCCGCGACCTTCCGCAGCAGGCCGCCCGGCAGGATGACCTCGGATTCGGCCAGTTCCGGCCGGGCATGGAAGGTCACGCCCGCCGCGCTGGGGCCGTATTCGCCCATGACCAGCGAAATGACCTGCCCCTTCAGGACGCTGTGGTGCTGCATACGACGGCGGAAGTCGGCGAGGAAGCCCGCGGCCGTCTCGGTGTCGCCGGCCAGGACCTCCAGGCACGCCGCCTGCCGGCCGTACCGGGGGTTGGCGTCCCGCTGCAGCACCGCGATCGGGTGGCCGCCGTGGCTGAACAGCCACAACCCCAGCGCCACCGCCTGCCGCTGCTCGTCCGGACCCACGGCCAAATTGGCGTAGTCGGGCTGGGACAGCGGGAACTGCGGGAAGACCTGCGCCTGCTGCAGCATGTCGCTCAGGGAGTGATGGTGGCGCTGGTCGCCGCCGCCGATGCCGACCAGCCGGAACCCCGGATCCTCACCCGCAAGCTCGGCCATCTGGATGTCGGCGTCCACGAACCGGTGCGGCGGAATCTCCTCCACCACCACCGACACCGACTCGGCCGGCACGCCCAGGTGTCCGGTGAGCGTCGTCAGCAGCTGCGGTCCCGCCGGCGCCCGGTGCTGCCCGGCCTGCGCGAGTTGCACCAGCTGCGCGAAATCGTCGATGAACTTCCCCAATTTTTCATCCATGCGCAGACCCTACCAGCACCCCCGCAGCACGGAGCGCTACCGCACGTTGCGTTCGATCGCCCGGCCCAGGATGCGGGCCCCCTCCGGGAACGCGCCGGGATTGGGCCCGGCGTAGTTGAGCCGGATGAAGGGGCCGGCAGGTTCGGCCGGAAACCACTCCGTTCCGGCGGCGATGAGCAGGCCCGCCCGCTCGCAGTCGATGCTCAGCTGCTCGACGTCGGTCCCGTCGGGCAGCCGCGCCCAAAGGTTCAGCCCGCCCTTCGGAACCAGCGTGAGGTGGGCCTGCGGGGCGTGCTCGCGAAGGCTCGTGACCAGCAGGTCGCGGCGCGACTGAAGCTGGTGGCGGACACTGCGCAGGTGCGTCTGCCACGCCGGCTGGCTGACGACATCAAGCGCCGCGGCCTGGAGCAGGCCGCTGACGTACATCGACTCGGCGCCGCGGTCCGCGAGGATGCGCTCGCGGGCCGGGCCGCGCGCAATCACGGCGGCCACACGGATGGCCGGCGACACGCTCTTGGTCAGCGTCCGCAGATACACCACGTGGCCGGAATCGTCGCGGGCGGCCACGGGGGAGGGGGCAGAGCTGATGCCGAAGTCGCGGGCCCAGTCGTCCTCCACGAGGAACGCCCCGTGCCGGCGCACCACCTCGAGGACCTCGTCGCCGCGCCGGACCGTCCACTGCGCCCCGGTGGGGTTGGCGTAGTTGGCCTGGCCGTAGAACAGCCGCGCCCCGGTCTCCTCGAACGCACGGTCCAGCTCGTCCGGGTCGGGGCCGTCCGGCCCGCTCGGAACCGGCACCACGCGGACGCCGGCCTGGGCGGCGGCGAGGATGGCGCCCCAGTAACTCGGCGATTCCATCAGCAGCGGCTGGCCGCTGCCCACGAGTGCCCTGAAGATGGAGCTGAGTCCGCTTTGGCTGCCGGGAAGGACGACGACGTCGCTCGCCCCCGGCGGGGTGATGCCGGCCGGCGTCGAGGTGCCGAGTTCGTGGGCGAACCAGGACTGCAGCTCGGGCAGCCCGGCGGCGGGAGCGCGGGTCAGCGCCGCCTCGCCCCTGGCCGCCCGGGTCAGCGCGGCCCGGACCAGCCGCTCGGGCAGCAGTTCGCGGGCCGGGTAGCCGGAGTGCAGGGCGATGACGTCGTTTGGTGCGCTGCGCATCGCCGCCGACGCCGAGCGGAGCGGCGCCTGCGGTGCCCGCAGGGCCGCCGTCTGCCAGCCGTAGTCGGCGGGGCGCGCCGTCCGGACCGCCCGCACAAAAGTCCCGACGCCGGGCCGGCTCTCGATGAGGCCCTGCGCGGTGAGGTCGCGCAGGGCCTGCTGCACGGTGACGGGACTGGCCCGGTGCTCGGCCACCAGCGACCGCGTTGACGGCAGCCGGGCGCCGGGCGCGGCATGTGAGATCCATTCCCGCAGCTGCGCCGCAATCCGTGTACTGCTATCGTTGCTCATGAGAGACAAGAGTAGCGCTACTGCACTTTTTCGCCCAGTGGTACCCGCCCCGCAGGCCGGGCCGTCCGGGCCGTCCCCGCAGGCCGGGGGTGCTGCCGGCGGCCTCTGGTGGGGCCTGCTGGGAGTCGCCGCGTTTTCCTTCACGGTTCCGTTCACGCGGTTCGCCGTGGCAGGGCTGTCGCCCCTGTTCATCGGCTCCGGCCGGGCGGTCGTGGCGGCAGTCCTGGCAGCCCTCGCCCTCACCCTCACGCGGCAGCGCTTCCCCGTCGGCGGGCAATGGGCCCGGCTCGCAGTGGTCGGCGGCGGGGTCGTGGTCGGGTTCCCGCTGCTTACCTCCTTTGCCCTCACCAGTGCGCCCGCCAGCCACGGCGCCGTCGTGATTGCCCTGCTCCCTGCCGCGACCGCTGCCGCCGCGGTTCTCCGGGGACACGAGCGTCCGCCCGCAGCGTTCTGGCTTGCCACGGCCGCCGGCGCGGCCGCCGCCGTCGGCTTCGCCTTCGTCCAGCCCGGAGGCTTCGGGCAACTGCACTGGGCCGACCTGCTGCTGCTCGGCGCCGTCGTGGCAGCGGCCGTCGGCTACGCGGAAGGCGGCCTCCTCGCCCGGGAGCTCGGGGCCTGGCAGACAGTGTCCTGGGCTCTCGTCCTGGCGGCCCCGCTGATGGTGGCGCTGGCGGCGTTCGCGGTGGCCCGGCAGCCGCCGTCCGGCACCCCGGCGCAGTGGGCCGCGTTCGGCTACCTCGGCGTCGTGAGCATGTTCCTCGGATTCTTCGCCTGGTACCGCGGCCTCGCCATCGGCCCCATGACGCAGGTCAGCCAGATCCAGCTCGTCCAGCCCGTGCTGAGCATCGCCTGGGCCGCGCTGATCCTCGGCGAACCCCTGACGCAGACCACCCTGGCCGGCGGAGCCGCCGTGATCGCGTGTGCGGGTATCGCCGTCCGTACCCGGCTGAAGCCGGCGCCTGCCTGAAGCCGGCGCCTCCCTGAAGGCTCCCGCAGCCGACCAGCCCACCCAAGACCAAAGGACAACCCCATGTACATCCCAGCGCACTTCGCCGCCGGCCCTGAGGCCATCCATGACCTGCTCGCTGCCCCGGCCGCCGCCAACCTGGTCACCATGACCGCGCAGGGCATGCGCGCCACCCTGCTGCCCCTGCTCTACGTTCCCTCGGCCGGAGAACACGGAGCGCTGCACGGCCACCTGGCCAGGAACAACACGCAGTGGTCCGAACCCGCGATCGGAGAGGCGCTCGTCATCCTGCAGGGCGCGGACGCCTACGTTTCGCCGGCCTGGTACGCCTCCAAGGCCGAACATGGCCGCGTCGTTCCGACCTGGAACTACTCCACGGCCCACGTGTACGGCACGCTGGTGGTCCATGACGACCCTGCCTGGCTCGGCAGCCACGTCCGGGAGCTGACCGAGCTCAACGAGGCCCGTTCAGACCGGCCCTGGTCCGTCGACGACGCCCCGGAGAAGTACATCGCCGGCCAACTGCGCGGCATCGTCGGCGTCGAAGTGCTGATCACCAGGATCGAGGCGAAGACCAAGCTCAGCCAAAACCGCTCCGGGAAAGATATCGACGGTGTGGTGGCCGGACTTCGGGCCAGCGGCCACACCGCCAGTGCGGCCGACGTCGACCGGGCGCGCCGGGAACGGCGCTGACCCCGGTTACGGCCGCGCGTCGCTCGGGTAGCTGAGCCCGATCAGGCTCCGGACCGCGTCCAGCGCCGCCATGACCTGGACACTCTCGCCGGGCGGCAGGATGTCGTTGGCGGTCGCGCCGGCAGCAATGAGCCGCTCCATTTCCCATGCCTGGTACTGCATGCCGCGGCCGGTCACCGGCTCGTCGAAGCGCTCGACGACGTTGCCGCCGTCGTCGTACCGGGTGAAGCCGGTGGGCGTATACCAGACCGGGTCGAGCTCGATGCTGCCGTCGGTGCCGATCACCGCGGCCCGGTTCGGCCCCGCGGTGTCCAGCGCGCAGTGCAGCACCGCCTGCTGACCGTTTCCGTATTCGAAGATCATCGCCGTCTGGCGGTCGACGCCGGTGGCCGTCATGCTGGCGGCTGCCTGGATCCGGGCCGGGGCCCCGAAGACGTCAAAAGCGAAGGAGACGGGGTAGATCCCCAGATCCAGGAGGGCTCCGCCGCCGAGCGCGGGGTCGTTGAGCCGGTGCTCCGGATCCTTGGGCAGATTCTGGTTGTGGTCCGCGATGACCGTCCGGACCTCGCCCAGGGCGCCCGAGCCGATCAACTCGCGGAGGCGGACCATATGCGGCAGGTAGCGGGTCCACATGGCCTCAAGGGCAACCAGCCCCTTGGACTCGGCGAGGTCCGCGATGTCCTGGGCCTGCCACGCGTTCATGGCAAACGGCTTCTCCACCAGCACGTGCTTGCCGGCGTTGAGGGCCAGCAGTGCGTTCTCGTAGTGGAACGGATGGGGCGAGGAGATGTAGACGACGTCGACGTCGGAGTCCGCCACCAGGGCTTCGTAGCTGCCGTGGGCGGCGGGCAACCCGAACCTGCCGGCGAACTCCCGGGCCGTGGCGAGGGTGCGGGAGCCCACCGCCTGGACCGTGAAGCCGTGCGTGACGAGGTCCGAGGTCTGCAGCCCGGCAATGAGCCCGGTGCCCAGGATGCCCCACCGGACCGGACCTGCAGGGGCGGCGGGGGAGACGCCGGCGCTTTGGGTCGAGTGGGTCGTGGCGTTGTCTGGCATGGCGTTGGGGTCCCCTCGGGCAGGCGGTCAGGTGGCGTCGCCCGCTTCTCGGAGCGTGGCTACGCCGTCTGAGCATGCTAACCCAGGAGGGAACCCCTCAGCGCCGGAAGATTACTTGCAGGTGCAGCGCTGGGCGGTGGGTACGTCGGCCATGACGGACTCGACATGCTCGCCGCAACCGGCCCAGGTGATCTTTCCACAGCTATTGCAACGGACGGGACTGCACATTGTTTTCTCCTTGGTTCGGGTGGTGGTGCTGGTTGGGGGTGTTGTACTGCTGCTGTGGCGGGGTGACCGGTCAGGACGCGGCCGCGGCGGACACCTGGGCCCGGACTTCCTCCATGTCCAGCCCCTTCACGGCGGTGATGAGCTCATCGAGGCCGGTGGCGTTCATGGCGCCGGGCTGGGAGAAGACCAGGATGCCCTCGCGGAAGGCCATCAGGGTGGGGATTGAGGTAATGCGGGCTGCCGCGGACAGCGCCGGCTCGGCTTCCGTGTCCACCTTGGCGAAGACGACGTCGGGGTGCGCTTCGGATGCCTTGCTGAACGTCGGGGCGAACATGCGGCACGGGCCGCACCACGCGGCCCAGAAGTCCACCAGCACAATGTCGTTGCCGGAAATCGTGTCGTTGAAGGTCTTTTCGGAAATGTCGATGGTTGCCATGGCAAAAATATATACCCCCGGGGGTATCGTGCGCAAGTGCGCCACGAGCCCGGGCCCCGGGTCGGCGATTTGAATGCTTGATACCCCTAGGGGTATAGTCGAAGGGCAGCTTCGACTGTCCGGCCGCTGGCCTTCCGCCAGGTCGCCGGACCCTTTAGACCGCCCGGGCGGCGCTGCCCCCCAGTGCGCCGTCCGGGCCTCCAGAAATGCCCCACGCTATACCGAAAGAGACTATGACTACCTCAAACAAGACCACTCCGGTCGCTTCCGCCCCCCAGTCCATTGACGCTTCCACCCTGAAGGCCTGGGAGGACAACCACGATGACCTGATGGTGATTGACGTTCGCAGCGGTGCCGAGTTTGATTCGATGCACATCAAGGGCTCTTACCATGTCCCGCTGCCGCTGCTGAGCGAGCACACCGAAGAATTCGCCGCCAAGATGGGCACCCGCGTGGTCCTGGTGTGCCAGTCCGGCAACCGGGCCGAGCAGGCCCGCAAGCACCTGGACGCCGTGGGCCTGGGCAGCGCCAGCGTGCTGGCCGGCGGGGTGCCCGCCTACGCCGCCGCCGGCGGCAACGTCGTCAAGGGCCGCAACACGTGGGCCCTGGAGCGCCAGGTCCGCATGACCGCGGGCTCGCTGGTCCTCGCCGGCGTTGTGGGCAGCAAGTTCCTGTCGCCGAAACTGGGCCTGCTCGCCGGCGGCATCGGTGCCGGCCTGACCTTCTCTGCGGCCACGAACAGCTGCGCGATGGGCCAGATGCTCTCCAAGATGCCGTGGAACCGGTCCGCGAACGAACCCACCGCGCACCAGGCACTGCAGAACCTGGACGCCCGCGCCTAGCCCACAGCGGCGTCGGACAGCTCTCCCGGCCCGGGCGGGCTGACGCCGGAAGGCGCCGGAGGAACGATTCCTCCGGCGCCTTTTGCGTGCCCGGGGGAATCCGCCGTGCCTCAGGAGCCCACCCGGGCCATCACCTTGTTGATGGTGGCCGCGAGGCCGTGCGCAGCCTGCTGGACGGTGCTGTCGGAGCGGGCCGTCGTTTCGGATTCCACGCACAGGCTGCCTTTTCGGGCACCGACCCTAACGTGCCGGACCCCGGTCCCGTCGGCCAGGGCATACACCACGGCGTAACCGGTTGGCCCGCTGGTGTCGACGGTGGGGTGTTCGACGGATGACCAGGTCCGGGTGCCGCCTCCCGGCAGCCTCTCCAGCACCGTGCTGCAGGTCCCCAGGTCGGCGGCCCGGCGGTCGAAAGGCGGCGGGTCCGACGACGACGGGGGCAGGCTGATCAGTCGCAAACTGATTTGGTTCACTTCCCGGGTTGCACTGGGGATCTCCGCGACCACTGTAGCGGCGCCGCCTAGTGAGGCGAGATACGCCGCGTCGTCGTAGAGGCAGCCTGGTGTTGCCGGTTCCGGCGGTGTTGCCGGGGCGGTCGCAGCGTAGCGCCGCGCCAGCACCCGGGCCGGGCCGCCGTCGGGTCCGGTAATGCCTTGCAGCAGCTGTGCCAGCTGCTCCGGAGTCTCTTGTGCCTCTGGCTGCCTGGGTGCCGGCATTTCGGCTGGCGGTGTGGCCGCCGCGGTGCCGGCGTCGCTCGCCTGGTCCAGCGTTTGGGCCAGCGTCTGGGCCACCCCGGCCAGCGGCTCCAGGGCGGACTGGAGTTCGGCCTCCGAAGTCGGGGCTGGTGCCTGCCGCCTCAGCCCGATCGACACGGTTCCTTGGAGAACCTGCAGGGAGATGGTGGACGCGCCCGGGGGAGCGCCCGGCGTCGAAGGCGGGCTCGAGACCGTGACATAGGCTCTTTCCCCGAGGCCCGGCACCGTCTGCAGCCGGACCGTGGACGGCGGCGCGCCGGCCGCCGGGGCCCGCCGGAAGGTTGCGCATTTGCCGGCTTGCTCGTCGGTGTAGGCGAAATCCGCGGCCACCACGTCGTGCCGTGGCGCGCTCCTGGCCAGGACGAAGGCCACGGCGTCGCGGGACCACGCGCCGGTGAGGGTCAGGACGCCTGCGGCGAAATTCATGGCCAGGTCGGCGCTGCCGGCCGGCGAGCTGCGCGGCTGGAATACGCCGCATTCGCCCGGCTCGGCGGCGGGCCGGTCCGCCGGTTCCGGCTGTCCCCGCAGGCGCGCCCGGAGGTCCGCGGTTTTCGAGACCCTCCCGGCGCCCTGCCGGGCGGCGTCGATCGCCCGGGCCATCAGGGCCATCAGTTCCTCGTCGGACAGGACCTTCCCGGTCGGCCCCTCCGGCCCGTCCGGCCAGTCCGGCCCGGCCTTCCCGGCCGGCGCGTCCGGCGCGGATGCGCTGGCGCCGGCGCTGGATCGGGCGTCAGCCGAGGCCGGGCCGCTGGCAACGGGCGGTGTAGGTGGCTCCGGCGTGCAGCCGGTGACCGCCAGGACGGCGGCCGTGCAGGCCAGCAACCAGCGTCGTCTCCGCGCATACGGACCGCCGGGGTTTCGGGTTGATGCAGCACCTGGGCGCACGACTGGACTCCCTGCCGTCGAAAGATGTGCTGCGCCCAGCCTCCGCTCCGCGCACCGGCCGCACCAGAGGATTTATGCCCCTGCCCGGAGGGCGGCGCCGCAAAGGACGGGGCGCAAAAGACGGGGCGCAGAGCGCGGCGCCCGCAGAGGGCGGGCCGCGGGGGCACCGCCCGCCCGTCTCCTACTGGTAGACGCGCACCCAGTCGACCTGCATCTGCGACGGAGTGGTGGCGGTGCCGTCGGGGAACCAGTCGAGCTGCATCGTCTGGTGCATGCCGACCGTGGGCTGATGGGCCGGGTCCGTGTCGGTGAACGTCTGCACGCCGTCGATGAATCCGGTGATGCCGGCCGGAGTCCACTCCACCGCATAGTTGTGCCACTGCGTCGTGTCGACCGGCGTGGCCGCCGTGGTTTGGAAGTCCTTGCCATCGCAGGCGTAGTGCAGGAAGAACTTCATGGCGCCGGTGTTCGAGGTGCCCTCGGCGTAATCGACCTCGGCGCAGTTCGGCGAGGTGTTGTTGTTCGGCCACAGGAGCAGAACGGGGTGGTACTCGGAGTCCCGGGCGTTAGTCTTCATCCGGGTTTCCCAGCGCCCGTACTTCTGCTGGCCGAATTTGGCCGACATACCGCCGGTGGTGCCGGCAGCATCGCCGTTGACGGTGGCGACACCATTGGCGACGGCCCACGCCTGGGGGCTCCGGACGCCCTGGCCGGCATGGCCCGGGCCCTTGAAGACACTCCACTTGGTGGCGTCCGGCGCGCCCGCATAGGAGAACTCGTCGCCGGCCCGCACGGGGCCCCAGCCACGGACGGCGGCGGCCTGCGCTCCGTCGACTGCGGGAGCCGCGGGGACTGGTGCCACCACCGGGGCAGCCGGAGGTGCCGCCGGCGCCGTCGGGGCCGGGGGAGCAGGGGTGACCGCCGGTGCCGTCGCGGCCGGAGCCGCGCTCGTTGCGGGAACGCTCGCGCGGGCAGCGGACGTTGCGGACGACGGCGACGTCGGCGCAGCGACGGTTGCCGGGGCCGACGTCGCCGGGCGGGCGGCCCCGGTTTGGCTGGCGGCCTCGGTGGGACCGGCGGTGCCGGCCGGGGAGGCAGCGCTGCATCCGGTCAGCGATAAGGCACCGAGCGTAACGGTAACGGCGATTTTCTTGAACAAGTGACCCCTCCGGGATGTTGAAGTGACGCAAGCGGCAAGCGCGATCGACCCCACGGCGGGACTCTTGCAGCTTCATTCAGGCCTGCCTGGCGGACAGGGCGAGCAGGCGCCAGCTGGCGCGGCGGCGCCCTGCAAGGCGGGCATCCGGGGCCCTGCATACGGGCCAGGCCCTCGGGGCCAGCCGCCAACGTTACTTGATCGTAACCTTTGGCTGCAAAACGCGCCGCCGTGCCGGGAGAGAAAGCCCGGAAAGAAAAATAGCCCGGCACTGCATCCGGGGCGCCGCTCCGGCCGGTAGTAGGGGTGTAAGCGAAACACCGCCCGCATCCGGGCCTCAATGAGGAGTTCGACATGCATAAGAAATCACTCTCCGCCGCTGCCGGTGCACTGACGCTGTTGGCCGGGCTTGCGTTTGCAGCCCCGGCGCAGGCCGGCGAGAAGCGCCACGACCACGACACGGCAAAACTGTCCGTCCTCCACGGCGTTCCCGGGCTCACCGTGGACGTGTGGGTGGATGGAAAGTTGACGCTGAACAATTTCACTCCGGGCAGCCTGGCGGGTCCGCTGGACGTCCCCGAGGGAGAGCACGAGATTGCCATCACCGGCGCGGACGCAACAAGCGCCGACAACCCCGTGATCGGACCCGTCGAAGTGGAACTGAAGGAAGACCGCAATTACACGGCTGTCGCGCACCTGGCGGCCGACGGGCAGCCCACGGCCACCCTCTTCCGCAACGACACGTCCGCCAGCCCCGACGGCAAGGGCAAGCTGACGGTGCGGCACGTGGCCGCAGCCCCAGCCGTCGACGTCCTCGCCGGCGGCAAAGCCGTGATCAAGGAACTTGAAAACGCCCGCCAGAAGAAGCTCACCCTCGAGGCGGGCACTGTCTCCGCCTCGGTGGCCGCTGCGGGCAGCACCGAGGCGCTGATCGGCCCGGCGGATGTGCGGGTCAGTGAGGGGAAGAACACGATTGTCTACGCCTGGGGCAGCCTGGCGGACGACAATCTCGGTGTTGCCGTCCAGGTGGTGAAGTCCTCCCGGCACGACGACTGAGCGGTCCGGCAGGTGCTGAAGGCGCGCCCAGCGGGCGGCGGGGCCGCGGCGATCGCGGCCCCGCCGGCCGGCGTCCCGGCCGCCCGGCCATTGCCGGGCGGGCAGGGCGGGGCCATAATGGCGTTCCACAGGTCTCACTGCCGCTCTAAGGAGCACCCGTTGGAGGCTGCCGATCGTGAATGGGACGTTGACATTGACCACGCCTTCGCAGCGGGCGAGGAACGGGCGCTCGCGGAGGCCTACCGCACGCTCGGGCCGCTGGTCCATACGCTGGCGCTGAGGGCGCTGCGGGAGCATGGGGCCGCCGACGACGTCACCCAGGAGGTTTTCATTCGCGCCTGGAAATCGCGAACCAGTTATCGCCCGGACGCCGCACGGCTGCCGGCCTGGCTGATCGGGATCACACGGAACGCCATCTCCGACGCCTTGTCTGCCCGCTCCCGACGGCGGGACGTCGAACGTGCCGCCCTGCATCTGGTCACGGACCCGGCCGGTCGCGGCGACAGGCCGAACGCCGATGCGCTCGCGGACCGCTTGACGCTCGAGGACGAACTCGAACGTCTGGGAGATCCGCAGGCGGCCATCCTGCGGCTGGCGTTTTATGAGGATTTGACCCACGACCAGATCTCGTCCCGGCTCAACCTCCCGCTTGGCACGGTCAAGAGCCATATCCGCCGCAGCCTCACCCGGCTGCGGTCCCGGCTGGAGGTGGAACATGGATCATCTTGATGAGGATCTCCTCGGACTGATGGCACTGGGCGAACGGCCCGCCAACGACGAGGAAGCGCTCCACCTGGCCAGCTGCCGGCAGTGCGCGTCGCTGCTGGCGGCGCTGCAGCACACCGTCTTCGTAGCCACCGTCAATCCGGACCAGGTGGAGCTGGAAACGCCCGGCAGCCACAACTGGACCGCGATCCACACGGCGCTGGGGCTCTCCCCGGCCCTGGCCGAAGACCCCCTGCGCCGACGCACCGCCGGCACCGCCGGCACCGCCGCCGGTGCGGTGCTGGCCGGTGATGGCGGGGCCCGTTCGGACGTGCCCGCCGCCACGGGCTTCGGGCCACGCGCCGGGCGGCGGCCCGGCCCTCGCCTTCCGCGCCGGGCGCCGTGGATCCTGGGCGTGGCCGCGGGGGTCCTCCTGGGCGCTGCCGGGGCCTGGACGGCGCTGACCGTTCTTGGCCCCACCGAGCCGCCGGTGGCAGCGCCGACAACGCCCCAGCCCACGGCAGTGGTCCTCGGCGAGGCGGCGCTGGCTCCGCTGGCCGGCCATTCGGCACGCGGCAGCGCGGTCGTGGAGAAGCTCCCCGACGGGACCCGGCAGCTGGTCATTGACCTTCCGGAGGAGCAGCTCCAGGGCTTCCGCGAGGTCTGGGTGGGATCCGCCGACCTGTCCAGGATGGTCAGCCTGGGAGTCCTGGGCCCGGGCCCGCGGGCCTTTGTCATTCCGGGGGGCCTGAACCTGTCCGACTATCCGGTGCTCGACATTTCCAATGAGCCCTACGACGGGGACCCGGCCCACTCCGCGGACAGCATCGCGCGGGGGACGTTCGCCGAGCGAGGTTGACGGGCCCGGTGGCGGCGCCGTGAGCCAGAGGCGCAGCGGACTTCCCTAGCGCCGCACCCGGCGCTCCACCACGGCGTACGCCTTGCCATCGAGGAACTGCCAGTCGGTCACCACCATGAAACCGAGGGCATCCACGCGGTCGTTCAGGACGTGGACGTCGAAGCCGCCGTCGCGCGGCTCGGCGTCCCAGGTCGCCACGTGGATTTCCCCGCCCTCAAGAACCAGCAGCTCTGTGTTGACGTCAAAGTCCTCCTGCGGTTGCTCGCTCAGTTGGCAGATGGCGACACAGTGGCTGGTCATTTTCGGGCCTCCGCTCCTGGAACGCTGACTGGCTTCATCCTATGCCGGGCGGTTGCCGGCGCCCTAGGGTTTTTTCCCGCCGGTACACGCCCCCGTTACCTGAATGTGACATTACCGCCCAGTACCGTTACCGTGGATAGGTGCCTGTTTGTATCCGATACGGGCACTCCCGAGCCGATTGCCTAACTCTGCCGCGGCCCGGGATCCGAATGCAACCATCTGGCAGAGACGGGGAAACCACATTTGGCCCGCCATTCCGGCAGGTCTTGGGGTGAAGCCGCGCAGCCCGCTTGACGGGCCCGCGGCCGGGTGCCTCCCATCCGAATCCGACAGCTCACCTCGCAGGCATTGGGAGAGGCTACTTTCATGTCTTCAAGCACTACTGCCGCGCGCCATCGCTCCGACGTCACCGCCGGTCGGTTCTCAGCATTTTCGGCCAAGTCAGGCACCATCGGCCGCCAGGCCGCAGTCATCTTCGCAGCCTCAGGCCTCGTCCTCACGAGCGGTGCGGCGGCCAATGCCGCGGCTGCACCGGTCGAGCGCGACTCCGCCCCCGCATCCTCGGTGGACGTTACCGGCAAGGTCTCGACGCCGGTCACGGCTGATTCCGCCGTGAAGATCAGCTTCGACCGCCCGGCGGTTGCCACCACGCCGGCGCCCGTGATCGAGCAGCCGAAGCCCGTCGCAGCCCCGGCAGTTGCCGCTCCGGCCGCGCCGGCTGTCGCCGCTCCGGCGGTTGCCCAGGCACCGGCCGCGCCCCAGATCACCGTGCAGGCCCAGGCAGCACCGGCGCCCGCCCCGGCCCCGGCCGCCGGTGGTGTCAATGCCTCGATGCTCTCCGCCGCCTACAGCCAGATCGGCATCACCCAGGACTGCACCGCCATGGTCGAGAAGGCGCTCGGCGCGTCCGGCATCCCGGTCGGCGACCTGGGTCCCCAGCAGTTCATGAACTACGGCAAGGTTGTGTCCACCCCGCAGCCCGGCGACATGATCGTCCAGTCCGGCCACGTCGCCATCTACGCCGGCAACGGCGAGGCAATCAGCGGCGGCATGAACGGATCCAACCAGACGATCAAGCACCCGCTGTCCTGGCTGACCGCCACCGGTGGCGTGACCTTCGTCCGCGCCGGAGCCTGATCACGGCATAAACACCGCTCTCGACGGCCGGTGGCCGGTTGCCGCTAAGGCAGCCGGCCACCGGCCGTTGTCTGGCTGGTGTACCGAAGCAGGACGACGCCGTTACCGAACGTCCGCGTCTCGGCGTGCACGAGCGGGGTCCTGCTGTCCGACGGCTTGAACAGCGGCGTGCCGCGGCCAAGCAGCACCGGGTGGACGTAGATCCAGTACTCGTCAATGAGTCCGAGCCGACGGAAGCTGTCGGCCAGATCGGCCCCGCCCAGGGCCAGGTCCCCGCCGGCTTGGGCCTTCAGTTCCAGCACATCCTCGGGGACGACTTCGCGCGCCACCGTGCTGTTCCAGCCGGCGTGCTCGAGGGTCCTGGAGTACACGATCTTGGGCATCTCCCGCCAGATCGCCGCGAACTCGGCCACGGGCCGCGTGCTTGATGGGTCCTGGTCCGCCGTCGGCCAGAAGCCGGCCATGAGTTCATGGGTGACGCGGCCCTCCAGGAATGCCCCCATGGTGCCGAGCCATTCGTTGAAGTGGCTGTGCAGTTCGTCATCCACCATGTGCCAGTCAATGTCCCGGTCGGGTCCTTCCACGTAACCGTCCAGGGACACCTGCAGGGCAAGGATGATCTTCCGCATGGCCCGAGCCTACGCCCGGAGGTATCGGCGGGAAAGGGGCGCGTCCGGCGCCCCCGCAACGGCAACATTTCGCCGGTTGCGCCCTCTTATCCCTGTGGTGGGGCACCTCTTCGATAATTTCGGCAGGATATTGCCGAAATCCGCTTTGTAGGGCATCATTGGGGGTGTTCCTGCCCCGACCGGCAAAATGATGCCGGTCGCTCGCGGCGGGCCGGACCGGAGGGGAGTGCAATGGGCGACGTGGCAGCCATCGCCGACGGGATCCGCCGGAGCCGCAAGGAGGCCGGGCTGACCCAGGAGGACCTGGCGCATCTGGCCGGCACCTCCGAGCGCACCGTCCGCGCGATCGAGACCGGGACCGGAAATCCCTCGCTGCAGGCTGTGGTGGCCGTCGCCAACGTACTTGGCCTGCAGCTCGCGGTGCGCTGATGCCGGCCGAGCTCCAGGACCTTCGCTTCGTCAGGGCGGCCGACGTCTACAAGAACGGGGTGCTGGCCGGGCACCTCGCCAGGACCGGCCACGGCGGAGTCCGGTTCTCCTACCGTGCCGAATACCTGGCGGCCGGGCACCCCGCCGTCGCGGTTTCCCTGCCCCCGTCCGAGGCGGCGGTGGAAGCGCCTGCCGGCGCGTTGCCGGCCTTCTTTGCCGGCCTGCTTCCCGAGGGCCACCGGCTCACGGTGCTGAAGAACGCCACCAAAACCAGTTTTGACGACGAATTGACCCTGCTGCTCGCCGTCGGATCCGATGTGCCCGGCGACGTCCAGGTGGTCCCTGCCGGGGAGCTCCCCGCCGAGCCGGCGGCGCTGGCCGACACCTCCCGGCCCGAGGAGCTGGATTTTTCCTTCCTCGCCAATACCGTGGACCTGCACGGCATCCCGGGAGTGCAGCGCAAGACCAGTGCCTCGATGCTGACGACGCCGCTGGCGCTGCGGGGGCACCGCTACCTGCTGAAGCTGGATCCGCCGGAACATCCGCACCTGGTCGAAAACGAGGCAGCCCACCTGAAAGGTGCGAAGGCGTTGAAGATCCCGGTCGCGAAAAGCTCCGTCATCGTGGACCGGAACGGCCTGCCCGGGCTTCTCGTCGAACGGTTCGACCGCGTCAGGGCCGCCGACGGCGCGTGGCTTCGGCTGCCGCTGGAAGACGGCACGCAGGTCCTGGGTCTTCCCCCGGCGTCGAAGTACGGGGTGAGCGCCGAGCAGGTGGCGGCTGCCCTGGCCGGGATCTGCAAGGCCCCGCTGGTGGCCAGCCGCAACATGTACCTCCAGTTCCTGTTCGCGTGGCTGACCGGTAACGGCGACCTTCACGCCAAGAACCTGGCCGTCCTGGGCGGATCCGCCGGCGTCGTCATGGCTCCCGTCTACGACGTTCCGTGCACCCTGTTGTACGGGGATGAAACCCTGGCCCTGCCCGTGTCCGGCAAGACCAAAAACCTCAAGGCCCGGCACTGGGCAGAGTTCGCGGACACCCTGGGGTTGCCCCAGCGGGCCGCGGCGGCTGCCAACAGCACCGCGCTTGCGGCCGCCGCCGCCATCCGCCTCGAGGAACTGCCGTTCGTCGGGTCTCCGTTGCGGGGCGCCCAGCGCGAGCTGCGGTTCAGGCGCCGGGAACTCGGGGCCTGAACATGGCCTCCGGGTCCGGGACGGACCCGCGGCCGGGACCGGCCGGTTAGTCTGCAGCCTTGGCGAAGGCGGCCGCGCTCAGGAATTCCACCCCCACAAACGGGTCGCCGCCCTCCACCCAGGCGTCGTGGCCCGGAGGAATCGTGTAGGAATCTCCGGCGGCGATGTCGATCCGGGCGCCGCCTGTCGTCTCGACGGCCAGTTTCCCGGAGACACAGAACCCGACATGGCTGTTCTGGCAGGAGTCCGTGTGCACCACGGGTTTGATGCAGTCGGACCAGCGCCACCCCGGCTCGAAGCTGAACCGGCCGATGGTGTAGTCGCCAACGGACACGATATCGATCTCGCTCTTGTCGGGCCGGCGCTTCTCGTCGGGCGAGTTGTGGGACTTCACTTGCAGCTGGGTGACAACGTTTGCGGACATTGCACTCCCTCGTTTCGATCAGGGTTGAACTGCTTACGGGGCCAAGAATCCTCGCTTGGCCCCCGCCTGTCGATATGTTTTTCCTAGAAGCTGGACGAACTGCCGGAACCGGAAAAGCTGCCGCCGCTGCCGCCATATCCGGTGGTGGTGCCGCCGCGGGCGGTGCTGACACTGCTGACGCCGGTGCTGACGCCGGTGTTGAAGGTGGGGACCGAGAAAAAGTAGTAGGAAGGATAGACCGTGCCCAGGATGCTGGGCTCGTAGCTGCGCCGCCGCTTCTTGCCGGTCCCGGCCTGGGCCTCCTCCATTTCCTTGCGCATCAGCTTGGCCTCGCGGTCGTTGCGGGCGAAGCCGGCGATCACCGTTTCCGCGTGGCTCCGCAGCAGCTCCGAGAGTTCGGTCCTGGCGTCGCGCAGCCGGTCCAGCGCCGTTTCGGGGCTGATCCTGCCCTCGGAAAGCTCGGCCGTCCAGCGTTCCATTTCGCGCTGGCTGCGCTCCCGGAACGACCGGAGCGACGCAGCAGTCGCGGACGCGCCTTCGCCGTGGCTCTTGCCCAGCATGCCCTCGATGCCGGCCAGGTCGCTGCGGAAAGGCGCGAGCTGCCGGTCCCACGCGGTCGCCCAGCTGGACCCGCGGTTCAGCAGGGCATTCGTGTCGGCGATGACGTCGTCCAGGGCATCGAGTTCAGCCGCGGCATCCGCATACTGCCGGGCCAGCGCCAGGCTCGACCGGCGGCCCAGCTGGCGCTGCGTCAGCGCGTGCACCTGGTTGGAGAGGCCGGTGGCGGTGTTGTACCGGCCCAGGAAAGTGCGGTGCTTTTCCAGCACCGTGCTGCCGTAGCTCGAGGACGCCGGGATGGTGCCGGCATTGAGCTCGGTGACCTGCAGGTCCATGCTCACGTTGGCATAGTTCGCGTCCCCGCGGGCGATCTCCCTCCGGCTGCCCACTCTTGTCCGCCAGCGCACCAGCAGCCAGGTACCCGCGCCGGCCACCGCGGCCCCCGCGGTGCTCCAGGCCGTGACGAGGAAGGCGGTGGAGCGGTACCACGGCTGGTTGATCAGCTCAGCGCCGCGCCGGATGCCCGCAATGGTTCCATCCGTCCACTGCGCATCGCGCAGCAGGTCCTTGGACGCGGCCTGGATGTCCTCGCGCTGCTCGAGGGACACCTTCCGGTCCTCGCCCATGTACGTCCCGACATGCCGGCCCGCCGGGTCCAGCGCGAAGATGAAGAGTCCATCCGCCCACTTCTGGCCGTCCTGGCTGATCCAGTCCGGGTGCTCCGCGCGGGCGAAGCGCAGCACCTCCTCGTTGAGGTTGTCCGCCGCGCTGCCGTTATACGTATATACAGCCACCTTCGTGGGCTCGTAGAAGTCGATTTTTTGGACCGCGGGCAGCAGGGCATCGCGGTCCAGGACCCCGGCCCGGTCCTCCACCACGACGTCGGCCGGCGGGACGGCAGTGGCCGCCGGCGCGGCAGCCAACTGGACGCCCGCGAGGCCTATGAGCAGCAGCCAGCAGGCCGCCATTTTCGGGCCGAAAATTTTCCGCATGGTCCCCATCGCCTGAGCGTAGTGTCTGCTGCCAGCGTCGTCGACGCGCGGCGGAGCTGAAAGGGCCTAAAGACACCGTGACGGGGCTGGGGCGTGCCTTCATACTGACGGCATGAGCCAACCGCCGAACCGCCCCGGACCGCCGGCAGCCGCCCGCGGCGACGTACCGGATGGTCCGGACCCGGAACCGGGCGCCGGACACCGCCGGCCCGACCGGGTCCTGCTGGGCATTGTGGCGGCGATCGCCGTCCTGGTGGTTGTTGCGCTGGCCGTGGTCTTCCTGCGCGGGGAGCCGCAGCCGCTCGACGAGTCCTCCCCGGCCGGCGTCGTGCAGCGCTACAGCAAGGCCGTCATCGACGCCGATCCGGCCGCCGCGGACGCCTACCTCACCGACACCGCCCGGGCCCGCTGCGCCACTTTCTACGGCAGTGCCCAGGCCAGCCGGGTGGTCCTGGTCTCCACGACGGAACGGGGCGAAACCGCCACGGTGAAGGTCGGAATAGTGCATACCGCCCCGGACGGCCCGTTCGGACCCTCCGAATACTCCGAGGAGGCTGTCATTGTCCTGGCCAGGGTGGCGGGCGCATGGAAGATCAATGACCTGCCCTACAGCCTCCAGACCTGCTCGGGCCAGGGGCTGAAGAAGTGAGCGCCACGCGGGTGCAGCCGGCGCCGGTGGCGGGGTCGGCCCAGGCGAAGGTCCGCCGTCTGGTGGTCTTCGTGTTGCTGTTCGCCCTCGTGGTGATAGCCGCCAACGGGCTCAGCGGCCTGCTGGAACGGCTGCTCCGCTCCGGCCAGGTGCTGGCCGGGGAAGGCGTGGAAGGGCTGGCGCTGTCGCTGGCGTTCACCCTGATCGGCGGCCCGCTCGCCGCACTGCTCTGGTGGCTCATCTGGCGCCGGCTGGACCAGGCCGCGGAACGCGCGGCGCCGTCGTGGGGTCTCTACGTCGCAGCGGTCTACTCGATCTCGCTGGTGCTGTCCGTCACGTCCCTGCTGGCGACGGCGGCAGCCTTCATCGACGACGAAAATCCGGAATGGCGGTCGCCGCTGTCCGTCGGGCTGGTCTGGGCGCTGGTCTGGGGCTGGCACCGCTGGATGTGGCGGCACCCGGTCCGGGGACCGCTCGAGCTCGCGAACGTGCCGGCCGTGATCGGGAGCTACTACGGGCTGGGCCTGGGCGTCGGGGCTGCGGTGACGGCCCTGGGGGGCCTGCTTGACCTTGCCCTCCGCGGGTCGCTGGACCTCATGTGGGCCACCGACCCGTGGTGGCAGTCCACCCTCCAGGACCTGGTCTGGGCGGCCGGGGGAGCGCTGGTCTGGTGGTGGCACTGGGTCCGGGGCGGTGCACGCCGGCTGCGCGGCGGGTTCGCCGACGTGGCGCTGGTGCTCGTCGGCGTGCTGGCGGCCGGACTGCTCGCGCTGGGCGGTGCCGGCACGGTCCTCTTCGTGCTGCTGAGGCTGGCGTTCGACCGGCAGGATTCCCTGATGGAACTCCTCGCGCCGCTGGGGGCCGCCATCGCTTCGGCCGCCGTCGGCTCGCTGGTCTGGCGTTATCACCGCACCGCCGCGGCCGGCCGCTCCGAACGGATCCGGCAGGCGGGGGTCCTGGTGACTTCAGGCGTGGCGCTGGCGGCGGCGGCCACCGGCGTCGGCGTGATCGTCAATGCGGCGCTGTCCATCGCGGTGTCGCCGCTGGCCGGCGGCGATGCCCGGACCCTGCTGCTGGGCGGCATCAGTTCCCTTGCGGTGGGCGGCTGCGTCTGGTGGCTGGCGTGGCGGCCCGCGAGGCAGCACCGGCAGGACGCCGCGGTCCCGACGGGGCGGCGTGTTTACCTCGTCGCCGTGTTTGGCCTCAGCGCCGTGGTGGCCCTGGTTGCCCTGCTGGTGATCGGCTACCGGCTCTTCGAGTTCTTCCTGGCCGACGTGACGGGCGGCAGCATGGTGGACCGGATCCGTGCGCCGCTGGGGCTGCTGGTGGCCGCCGGCCTGGCCGCCGGCTACCACTTCGCCGTCTGGCGGCAGGACAGGTCCCGGCAGGCCGCGGCGGGGACGGGCCGGAAGCGCACGATCGGGCACGTGGTCCTGGTGGCCGGCTCCGACCCGGAGCCCCTGCGACGGGCCATCGAGGAGCTGACGGGGGCCGCTGTCACCGTCTGGAGCCGCGCCGACGTCGGCGTGCCGGCCCTCCCGGCCGGCGCCGGCGGCGAACCGGGGATCCCCCCTGGCGGCGGCCCGGCCGACGCCCTGGCCGGTGCCTTGGCCGGTGTGAGCGCCAACCGCGTGCTCGTCATTACCGGCCCCGGCGGCGCCGTGGACGTCATTCCGCTCCGCGGCTGAGCCTGCCGCCGTCGGCACTCCTGCGGGTTACGGGAGCCCGAATTCCCGGCGGTAGGAGCGGACGGCGTTGTGCACCGTGGGGAAGAAGTGGTCCGGGCCGAACCGGCTGCTCACGCCGAAGCGGATCAGGCGGTCCTTGATCGGACCCTTCATCTCGGCAAACACCAGGCTGATGCCCTTCTGCGCGAGTTCGTCGTCGAGTTCCACCAGGTCGTCCAGGGCGGTGGTGTCGAGATCCGTGATGGCCTCCGAGGCGATGACCACCCAGCGCACCGGATCGGGGGCGTGCGCCACGAGCGTCCGGATGTGCTCGGCAAACACGGCCCCGTTCGCGAAAAACAGCGGGGCATCGAAGCGGGCGATCACCAGGCCCGGCACCCGGTGGCCCTCCGGATGCCGGCTGAGGTCATGGTAGCCGGGCATCTCGTCGACACTGGCCAGTTCTGTCCGGTAGGGATCCCAGGCTCGCAGGACGAAGGCGATCAGGGACAGGGCGATCGCGACCACCACACCCTCGAGGACGCCGACAAACGCGACACCGAGGAAGGTCGCGAGGAGCAGCGCGGCTTCGGTCCTGCTCATCCGGACCAGCCGCGCGAGGGTCTTCAGGTCGATGACCGAGGCTGCGGCGACGATGACAACGCCGGCCAGGGTGCTGGAGGGCAGGAACGACGTGACCCCCGGCGCCGCGGTCATGAACAGCACCACGAGGGCCGCCGCGATCACCCCGCTGAGCGGGCTCCGCGCCCCTGCCTCGAGGGCGATCGGGGTGCGCGAGGCGCTGCCGGAGACCGGGAATCCGCCGAACAGTCCGCAGGCCGCATTGGCGAAGCCGAGGGCGCCCATCTCCTGGTTGCCGTCCACGTGCGCGCCGCGCCGGCGGGCGAGGCTTTTGGAAAGCACCGAGGTGTCCGCGAAGGCGATCAGCGCGATGCCGGCCGCCGGGCCGAGCAGGGCCAGGACCTCCGCCGGGCTGACGCTGCCCAGGGACGGTGCGGGCAACCCGGCAGGAAGTGCCCCCACCACCGGCACCGCCGCGTCCAGGCCGGCCGCCGCGGTGACCGCCACAGAAGCCAGCACGGCCAGCAGCACGCCGGGAACCTTCCAGGGCAGTACCCGGCAGGCGAGAATGACCGCGATGGTGCCGGCCCCGAACAGCAGTGCCAGTGGATGGACGGCGCCCTGGCCCAGCGAGCGGGCCGTCCCGGCGAGGCTGTCCGCGAGGGAGCCGCCGGAGGCAGGGATGCCGAACAGCTTGGGCAACTGGCTCGCGATCACCACGAGGGCGATGCCGTTGAGGTAGCCCACGCGGATGGGCTTGGAGAGCAGGCCGGTGACAAAGCCCAGCCGGAGGAACCGGCCGGCGATGAGGATCAGGCCGATCAGCAGGGACAGCACCCCGGCCAGGGCCACCGCATGGCCCGGTTCCCCGCCCGCCAGCGGCAGGACGGCCGCCGCGATCATCGGAACCAGGGACGAGTCCGGCCCCACCACCAGCACCCTCGAGGGGCCGAAGACCGCGTACACCAGCAGCGGGATCACCGAGGCGTAGAGGCCGGCGACGGCCGGCAGGCCGGCCGCTTCCGCGTAGGCCATGCCGGCCGGGATCAGGGCCGCGCTCAGGGCGGCTCCGGCGGCAAGGTCGGGCTTGAGCCAGGCCCGCCGATAATCGAGGACAATCCTCAGGCCGGGCGGGACACTGCCTACCCAGCGGCGGCGCACGGCGGCCCCGGCTCAGTTCCGGGGGAAGGTCGGGCTGGCGAGGATCATGCTCGATTCTACGTCCGCCCGGCGGCCCGGCCCCCGACCCGGTGCCCGGGTGGTCCGCCTAGAGGCAGCTGGGCTGGAAGGCGGGGTCCGCCGGCAGGCCGGCGGGGCGCCCCAGCGCGTTGGACACGAGGCGGTGAACAACAGGATCGTTGGGCGCCTGGTCGTGCTCGATCACATCCGCCGGGCACTTGTCCTGGATGGTGATGTTGGTGACCTTCTTCGCCGGACCGGACAGGAACTGGCTTTGATACGGCGTCACCACCTCGTCATAGCGTGTGGAAATCACCGTGTAGGCGGGGCCGGCCACGGTGTCGCCGATCGAGTTCAGCGTGGTGAGGAAGGGCGACCCCGCTTCCTGGTCCGCACAGGCCTGGCAGCTGGAGCCGCCCAGGGAGGTGGCCGGCGGCACGGAGTCCGGCGACGGGGCAATGAGCCCCTGGGTGCCGTGGTTGGACGGTGCGATGCCGACCAGGTGGTTGACATTCTTTGCGCCGTTCAGGAATCCCATGTAGTACCGCGGCATCATGCCGCCCTGGCTGTGGCCCACGAGGTCGACCTTCTTTGCCCCGGTGGAGGCCATCACGGCGTCGACGAACGGGGCCAGCTGCGCGGCGGAGTCGGCGATCGGGCCGGTGGCGTCGACGCCGTTCGTCGTGCCGTAGTTCAGCGCGTAGACGCAGTAGCCCTCGCTCTTGAGCGCGGGCGCCAGGGTCGCCCAGTTTTTCGCCATGCTCTCGAACGTGCCCGGGACGAGGATGACCGGGTAAGGATGCTCCGCCGTCGGCTTGCAGGACCAGTCATTTGCGCCGGGCGGGGAGACGTCCACGGTGCTCGCGCTTGCGGCGGGGGCCGCCAGCAGGGACCCGCAGAGAAGGGTCATGGCGGACAGGGCAGCGGATTTGGCCAGGGGTCGACGGGTACGGGCAGTTTTGCTCGGCTGGGACACGGAATACCTCTTCGGTTGGGCCCCTCAGCGGTGAGGGGTCGGCTTGATGAAGGTGAGTTAGGGATCCGCCCCCACTGTGATCCGGCCCACGTTCACGGCTTAAGCCTAGGAAAAAAGCCTTGGCGTGCAGACCGATTTGCACGTTTGTGCAGCGGTTTTGCGCCGCGGCAGGTTACTTCCCGGTAACCGGACCGGCGAAGCTGCACGTTTTACCGTTTTTTGCCGCTGGAAGGCCGGGGCTCAGGCCGGTGCGGCATCTTCCGGCGTGCCCGGGGCATCCTGGCCGTATTCGGCCGTGATGAGGATGGGCAGGTGGTCGGAGGCGCCGCGTGGCAGCGTTTCGACGTTTTCGATCATCAGGCCCTGCGACGTGGCGAAGTCGAAATGGCCCTTGAAGACCTTGTACCGGGTGTAGGTGCGCCGGTCGCTGAGCGAGAGTTCGTAGCCGGCGTCCTTCATCTGCTCCGTGAGGTACTTGGTGAAGAACGGGTAGTTGAAGTCGCCCACCATCAGCGTCATCAGCCCCCCGCCCATGCTCAGCAGCTCGGCGTGGGCGGCGTGGATCTGGTTCCGGCGCAGCGAGTTCGACGCCGTCAGCGGCGCGGCATGGAAGGAAGCGATCACGAGGTCGTGGTCCGTCTCGTTGTCCACCACCCGGGTGCCGATAAGCCGCTCGTGGGCGGGCGCCAGCACGCGGTCGTGCAGCGATTTCTTTAGCGCAAAGGTCTTGGTTTCGTAGGCGGTGAAACGGTCCTTGCGGTAGTAGATCGCCAGGCCCAGCCGGTTGCCTCTCGTGGCATCGGCGAGGTGGAGGCCGCCGATGTTCTCCGGCAGGTCTTCTGTGTCGCACTCCTGGAGGCAGAGCGCATCAACGTCGTAGTCGCCGGCCAAGGCCTCCAGTTCGCCGCTGGCCTTGTGTTTGCGGAGGTTGTAGCTGATTACGCGGATCAGGGGGAGCACCTCTTCGCAGGATAGTCGGGGTAAACCTGCTCCCGAGTCTACCCAGTCCCGCGGACCGGCGGAGCACAACGGCGCCGCGAGGCGGCAGCCGGTGGAAGCGATAGGGTGGTTGGGATTCTCTGATGGAAGCTGCGAAAGGGTCGACGTTGACTGCTGAACTGCCGGTGCTGGCCGAGGGCGATTTCTACTACCAGGCGCTGGGGGACGGACGGTTCCGTTCCACCATCCATGCCCAGGGCGCCTGGAACGTCCACGAACAGCACATGGCCCCGGCATCCGGCATCATGGCAGACTGCCTGGCCCGGCATGAGCCGCGGGACGATATGCGGATGGCCCGGATCAGCTATGAAATCCTCGGCCTCATCCCCGGCGGCGAGTTCGAAGTCACCACCAGCACGCTGCGCCCCGGACGGACCATCGAACTGCTGCAGGCCGAACTCGTCGCCGGCGGCCGCGTTGCCATCCGGGCGACGGCCTGGCGGATGGTCACCTCGGACACGTCCGCCGTCGCCGCGTTCGAAGACCCGCGGATCCCCGCGCCGGAGGACTGCGAGCCCTACGACGCCGCACTGGTCTGGCCGGGCGGCTACATCGCTTCCCTTAAAATGCGCATCGCGGAGGGCCACCGGGCCGGCTCGGGCACCGTCTGGCTGCATACCGACCATCCGCTCACGGACCGGGAGGACAGCAGTGAGCTGGCCCGGCTGATCGGCCTGGTGGATACGGCCAACGGGATCGCGGCGCGGGTTCCGCCGGGCAAGGACAGCTACGCCTTCCCGAACCTGGACCTGCAGATCCACATGTACCGCCGCCCCGAGGGGGAGTGGCTGGGACTGGACAACGAGGTGTCCTTCGGCACGGACGGCATCGGCCTGACCTCCACCGTGCTGCATGACCTGCAGGGCCCCTTCGGGCGCGCGGAACAGATCCTGACGCTGCGGAAAAGCTGACCGGACGGCCGCTTCAGGCTCCTCCGGTCAGTGGAAGACGAGCCAGCCGGCGACGGTGGCCAGGCCGGTCAGGAACGCGCCCCAGAGGATGTCCACGACGACGATCGCCAGCGGCCACTTCTTCAGGGTCGCGGCGTTGGTGAGGTCGTAGGTGGCGTAGGCGAACCCGCCCAGGGCCGCGCCGTAGCCCAGCGCGGTCAGCCAGCTGCCGCCGTCGAGCGCGGGACGGAGGGCGAAGAAGACAATCCCGGCGATGTACAGCACATAGAACACAACGGCGTACCCTAGATGGGGCTTGTCCGCCATCAGGTGGCCGAGGTGCCGGCGGTAGAACTTGTTCATCGACTTGAGCCAGACGGCGTCGATGACGGCGAATGCGGCGGCTACCACCAGGAATTGCAGAATGACCATATGGGAGCATAACAACATGCAGCAGGCCGCGGCCGGACCCCGGAGCCTGACGGTGTTCCGGCAGGAGCACTCGCTCGGCGCAGCGGCGGACCTGGACTTCGCCCTGGAGCTGCTGCAGCGGGTGAAGACCGGCGCGCTGGGGCCCCTGCTGCGGCTGTACCGGCCGGCGCCCACCGTGGCTTTCGGCCAGCGGGACACGCACCTGCCGGGCTTCGACGCCGCGGCGCGGGCCTGCCGCGAGCTGGGGTTCGAGCCGCTGGTCCGGAAGGCCGGCGGCCGGGCCGCCGCGTACCACGAGGGGACCCTCGTGATCGACCACCTGGAGCCGGACGCCGACGCGATCGCCGGGGCCAAGGGGCGCTTCTCCTTCTTCGGCGAACTCCTGGCGCAGGCACTGCGCGACGCCGGGGTGGACGCCGCCGTCGGCGAGATTCCGGGGGAGTACTGCCCGGGGGAGTTCAGCGTCCACGGGCAGGATCCGGCGGCACCCCGGCACCAGGTCAAGCTCATCGGCACCGCCCAGCGGGTGGTCTCCGGCGGCTGGCTGTTCAGCTCGGTGATCATCGTGGAGAACTCCGCGCCGATCCGGGCCGTGCTGGAGGCCAGCTACGCGGCCCTGGGCCTGGACTGGGATCCGTCGACGGCCGGGGCGGTCAACGATCTGGTTCCGGACCTTGACGTGGACGCCATCGAGGCGGCCGTGCTGGGCGCCTACGGCCGCTACGCCTCTCTCAGCCACGCGGAGTTCTCCAGCCTGCTCGGCTGAGGTCTGCAAGGACGCACGAAGGCCGGGCACCAACGGTGCCCGGCCTTCGTCAAGGACCGCTCCCGGGGGCCTCAGTGCCCCCGGTCAATCCACTCCTGCAGCTGCGGCGCCTCGGCGCCGACCGTCGTCGCATCCCCGTGGCCGGTGCGTACCACGGTCTCGGCCGGCAGCGTGAGCAGCCGCGACTTGATGGATTCGATGATGGTGGGGAAGTCGCTGAAGGACCGGCCGGTGGCGCCCGGGCCGCCCTGGAACAGCGTGTCGCCGGTGAAGACGGTGCCTTCGCTCTCCAGGTGGAAGCTCACGGAGCCGGGGGAATGGCCCGGGGTGTGCAGCGCCACCAGGCGCGCGCCGGCGACGTCGAACGTGTCGCCGTCGTCGATGCCATGGTCCGGTGCGGTGCCCGGGAAGACCCGCTCCCAGAGCATCCAGTCCTCCCGGTGCAGGTACACCGGCGCGCTGACCAGGCCGCGGAATTCGCCCACCGCGGCGATGTGGTCGTCGTGGCCGTGGGTCAGCAGGATCGACCTGACCGTCCGGCCGGCGACGGCGGCCGCGATGGCGGCGGCGTCGTGGGCGGGATCGATCACCACGCATTCCTCGTCATTGCCGACGATCCAGACGTTGTTGTCCACGTCCCAGGTGCCGCCGTCGAGCGAGAACGTCCCCGAGGTGACCAGCTGCTCGATCCGGAGCCCGTCCACGGAACCGCCGCTCACAGCTCGACCACCGAACGCAGGACGGACCCGCCGTGCATCTTCTCGAAGGCTTCCTCGATCTGGTCGATCGTGATCCGTTCGGTGACGAAGGCGTCCAGATCCAGCTTGCCCTGGCGGTACAGGTCAATCAGCATGGGGAAGTCCCGGGACGGCAGGCAGTCGCCGTACCAGGAGGACTTGAGGGAGCCGCCCCGGCCGAACACGTCCAGCAGCGGCAGTTCCAGGGTCATCTCCGGGCTGGGGACGCCGACCAGGACGACGGTGCCGGCGAGGTCGCGGGCGTAGAAGGCCTGCTTGTAGGTCTCGGGCCGTCCGACGGCGTCGATCACGACATCGGCGCCGAAGCCGCCGGTCAGTTCGCGGATCGCCTCAATGGGGTCGACGGCGGAGGAATCGACGGTGTGGGTGGCGCCGAGGTCCTTGGCGCGGTCGAGCTTCTTGGCATCGATGTCCACCGCGATCACCGTGGTGGCGCCGGCGAGCGCGGCCCCGGCGACGGCGGCCACGCCGACGCCGCCGCAGCCGATGACGGCGACAGTATCGCCGCGCTTGACGTTTCCGGTGTTGAGGGCGGCGCCGATGCCGGCCATCACGCCGCAGCCGAGCAGTCCGATCGCGGCCGGGTCGGCGTCGGGGTCCACCTTCGTGCACTGGCCGGCGGCGACGAGGGTCTTCTCGGCGAACGCGCCGATCCCGAGCGCGGCGCTGAGCTCGGTGCCGTCCTCAAGGGTCATCTTCTGCGTGGCGTTGTGCGTGTTGAAGCAGTACTGCGGCTCGCCCTTGGCGCAGGCGCGGCACTCGCCGCAGACGGCACGCCAGTTCAGCACCACGCGGTCGCCGGGGGCCACCTGCGTGACGTCCGGGCCGACGGCGCTGACGACGCCGGTGGCCTCGTGGCCGAGCAGGAACGGGAAGTCGTCGTTGATGGCGCCCTGCTTGTAGTGCAGGTCGGTGTGGCAGACGCCGCAGGTGATGATGTCGACCAGGGCTTCGCCGGGGCCGGGATCCGGCACCAGGATGGTCTCCAGGGTGACGGGGGCGTTCTTGGAACGGACTACTGCGCCTTTGACTTTGTGGACCATGGGGTGGCTCCTCTCATTGCGCTCCCGTGGCGGGAAGCGGCACGGCGCGGGCTCCTGGGATTAGCCGGGAGTCCGCGCCGCAAATGGGGTGGTGGGGTGTCCTGAAAAAGGGGGCTTTAGGCCGCGAGGCGGCTCTTGACCTCGGCCGCGGAGGGGTTGGTGGCCGCGGTGCCGTCCGGGAACAGCACGGTGGGGACGGTGCGGTTGCCGCCGTTGAGCTGCTCCACGAGTTCGGCGGTGCCTTCGACTTCCTCGATGTTGATCTCGGTGTACCCGATGCCCTGGGCGTCCAACTGCTTCTTCAGCCGGTTGCAGTAGCCGCACCAGGTGGTCGAAAACATGGTGATGGTGCCGGAATCGGGGGTGAAGTCCACGAAGTTCTCCTCAAAGCTCGTTGGCGGCGCTGGTTGACGGTGATGAGTGGCAGCGCCGGTTGCCGACAAAAGTCGTATGTCACTTCCAATAACCGTAACCCGGGAGCCGCTATTCCCGCTGCGCGGGGTGCGGTGACGGGCGGATGACCGTCTCGCCCTCGCCGACGGGGCGCTCGAAGCCGGCGAGGAACTTGTCCAGGTAGTCCGGTCCGACCGGGGCGGAGTTCGGCCCCGGGTCCAGTCGGCGCAACTCGAGGCGCCTTAGAAGTTCCTCCCGGGGCACATCGATGAACACGAGCTGCCAGGCGGCGCCGTGGGCGCTGATGAGCGCCTTGTACTCCTCGCGCCGCTGCCGGGACCAGAAGGAAAGATCGACGACGACGTCCCGGCCCTCGGCAATCAGCTCCAGCAGCCTGGTCCGGAGCTGCCGTTCCACCACCACGGTGAAGTCAAAGTACTCCGGGGTGCCGAAGCGTGACGCCAGCTCGCGGTCCTGGCGCCACATTTCCTCGTCCACGGAGAGGCGGACGTGGCCGGTGCGTTCCAGCGACTTCGCGTACGTCGTCTTGCCTGCCCCCGGCACGCCACACATCAAGACCACCGTTGCTGTCTTTGCCATCCCCGGAGTCTAGGGCGGATGACAAGGAATAGGCCCGGTGGCATGCTGGTGCCATGTGTGGACGCTACGTGATGGCCCGGGCCGTCGGAGACCTGCTGGCCGAGTTCGACGCCGAACTGGAGGAGGAGATCGTGATTCCGCCCTCCTGGAACGTGGCCCCCACGGCGGACGTGCCGATCCTGCTGGAACGGCTGGTTGACGGATCCCCGGTGCGTCAGCTGCACCTGGCACGCTGGGGCCTGGTCCCGTCCTGGGCCAAGGACCCGGGCATCGGCTCGAAAATGATCAACGCCCGCAGCGAGAGTGTGCTGGAGAAGCCGGCGTTCCGGAAGGCCACCCGCGCCCGGCGCTGCGCCGTCCCCGCCGACGGCTATTACGAATGGAAAGGCGAGGGCCGCGGCAAGCAGCCCTACTACGTGCACCCCAAGGACGGCGGCCCGATTGTTTTCGCGGGGCTCTACGAATGGTGGAAGGACCACTCCAAGGCCGAGGACGACCCGGAGCGCTGGCTGCTCTCGACGTCGATCCTGACCACCGACTCGCCGCCGGAAGGCTACGCCGGCGGCATGCTGGCGGAACTGACGGCCCTGCACGACCGGGTGCCGCTGCCGATGGACCGGGAGACCATGGAGACCTGGCTGGACCCGCAGGCCGATGATGCCGCCGCCCTCGTGGGGCTGGTCCGGGCCGGCGCGCACGACGTCGCCGAGGGCTGGACGATCGACGCCGTCGGCACCGCCGTCGGAAACGTTAGGAACGATTCCCCGGAACTGATCCAGCCGGTGGGGAGCCTGTTCTAGGGAGTGCCCCTAGACCGTGACCTTGCCGCCGGCGTCGACGGCCCAGCTGGGGTTGAAGGCGACCTCCCAGCGGAAACCGTCGGGGTCGGCGAAGTAGCCGGTGTAGCCGCCCCAGGGCTGGGTCTTCGGCGCGGCCACGACGGCGGCGCCCGCGGCCTCGGCCTGGCGGAGCGCCTGGTCCACCTGCTCGGCGCTGCCCACGTTGTGGCTCAGGGTGATGCAGGGGACGCCGGCGGGGGCATCGGTTGCCGCCTCGGCCTGCATCTGCCCGGCGTCCCAGAGCGAGAGGATGAGTCCGTGGTTGGCCTGCAGGAAGACCACCTCGCCGGGGACCTCGCGGTGGACCGGCCAACCGAGGCCCTCGACGTAGAAACGGCGCGAGGCGTCAACGCTGCGGACACCCAGGGAGATGAAGTCGACTCGTGGTTGCATGGTTCGATACTGTCATGCACATGTCCACAATTCACGGAGACGACAAAGACGCCCAGGCCGACAAGGAACAGCTCGCCGCCGTGCGGGTGGCCGTCGACGAGGTGGACGAGCAGATCGTCGCGCTGATCGGCCGACGCGAACGGCTGATCCGGATCGCCGGGACGCTCAAGGCCGACAGCGCCGAGGTCCGGGCCCCCGGCCGGGTGGAGCGGGTTCTCGAACACGTCAAGGCCACGGCGGAGCAGAAGGACATCGACCCGGAGATCGTCGAACAGACCTACCGGGCCATGATCGACGCGTTCATCAAACTCGAGCTGGAAGTCTACAAAGCCGGCAGTTAGCGCCAGGGCGACTCAGCTCAGTCAGAGCGACTCTTCGACCGGCACGTTGGCCTGGTAGTCCCTGCCGTCGCAGTCGCTGAAGGCCGTCATCAGATGGCCCTTGGTCAGTCCCATCACGGTGCTGAGCGGAAAGTTCCCGGTGATGGTGTTGCCGGAGTGCTCCACTCCCTTGAGGTCGAAGTTCTCCTCCGTGCCGTCATGGCTGAAGCAGAAAAATGACACCGCCTCGCCGTTCATGAATTCGATTTCCATCCGGCGCTGGTGGGAGTGGTCCGGAGTGGCCGCCACGAGCCCCACGACGTAGGCGCCGGAACTCGGAATGTTTCCGTCTATATCGAACTTCGCCACCAAGGTTGAATCCTTGGCGGCGATGCTTACGTGCTTCAGGAGTGCGCTGTGGGAGCTCATGGCTCAATCCTGCTACCTGCGCCTGCGTCCGTCCACCCCCGATCTAGGTTTTGTCCCCGGCTCGTCGTAGACTGGAAGTGTTCGAAGATATATTCGAATACTGGCAGTTGCCCGCACGGGTTTTTGCCTGAGGTCAGCACTTTCCGGGAGGCACCATGGGGATGTTCAGCGAGTCCGTGGACGTCGCCTGCACCCCGGCCGGCCAGCCGCAGTCCCTTGACTGGGCGCGGGCGGACCTATGTGGTCTGCGCCGAGCCGGTCCGCTGGTTCGAGCGGCGCCAGTGGTGGGCGGAAGAACAGCGGGCGCCGCTGGGCAGCGGGCCCGGGCTGGTGGACCACGAAATCTGGCGGGTCCAGCTCCGGGACGCCGTCGATCCCGGGCGGACCCTCACCCTTGACCTAAGCCGGCACGTGGGCAGCGGGCGCTGGCGGCTGCTGCGGATCCACGATGCCCTGCCCCGGCTCCGGAAGCCCGAATCGGCATGAGCTTCACCCACCTGCACGTTTCCACCGCGTTCAGCGCCCACTACGGGGTGTCCTGGCCGGAGGAACTGGCCGCGGCCGCCGCCGCGGACGGAGCCACGGCGCTCGCCTGCACGGACCGCGACGGGCTCTACGGCACGGTCAAGCACCTGAAGGCCTGCCTGGCGGCAGGGCTGGACCCGGTGGTCGGGGTGGACCTCGCGGTGTACGACGACGACGGGGACCTCCGCACCCAGGTCGGGGGACGCGTCGTCGTGCTGGCGCACGGGCAGAACAACGGCGCCGGGTACCGGGCGCTGTGCCGGCTGGTCTCCGACGCCCACGCCCGCACCACGGGAAAAGCCGGGGGAGCGGTGCCCGTCGCCGTGACCCGGGCGGAGCTGGCCTCGCGCAGCCCTGGACCCGCAGACCCTCAAACCGGTCCTGACCGTGCTGCTCGGCCCGGACTCCGACGTCGGACGCGCCATGGGCGGGCGGCGCTACCTGCGCCCCCGTACCCTCTTCAAGCGCTGGCTGGACGCCATGCCGGCCGGAACCCTCGCCGCCGAGGTCGTCTCACAGCTCAGCCCGCCCGGGGAACCGCTGAGCACGGCCCACGCGGTACGGATGCTCAAGCTCGCCGCGGAGCACGCGGTCCCCGCGGTGCTCAGCAACGCCGTGCGGTACTGCGCCGAGGACGGAGCCGCGACGGCGGACGTGCTGGACTCCGCCCGGACGCTGAAATCGCTGCCCGAGCTCTCCGCCGCGCCCCTGCTGCAGCCCAACGGACAGGGCTGGCTGAAATCCGCGGCGCAGATGCTGCGGCTGGGCCAGGAGATCATGCACGCCGCAGGCTACGGCGCGGCGGACCTGAAAAGCCTGCTGGCGCATACCGAGGCGCTCGCGGACCGCTGCCGGATGGATCCGGCCACGGACCTGGGCTGGAAGCAGCCCGTGGTTCCGGAGGCCTCGGTGATCGGGATTGCCGGGGACCCGCTCGTGGAGCTCACCCAGCGCTGCGAGGCGGGCATCACCCGCCGCTTCCCGGGAGTCACCGGCAAGGCCGCCGAGGAGCTGCGCGCCCGGCTGGAGCATGAACTGCGGATCATCGACAGCCTGGGCTTCGCCTCCTATTTCCTCACCGTCGCCGAAGTCTCCCGGATGATCCTGGACATGGGGGTCCGGGCGGCCGCCCGCGGCTCCGGGGCCTCCAGCCTGGTCAACTACCTGATCGGCGTCAGCCAGGTGAACCCGCTGCAGCACGACCTGATCTTCGAACGCTTCCTGTCCCGGGACCGCGCCACCCTCCCGGACATCGACATCGACGTCGAAAGCGCCGAACGGCACAACGTCTACCGGAAAATCTTTGAACGGTTCGGCGCCGAACGCGTCACCCTGATGAGCATGCAGAACGGCTACCGCGCCCGCGGCGCCGTCCGCGACGCCGGCCTGGCCCTGGGCATGGACGGCGGCGACATCGACGAGATCGCCAAGCAGCTCTGGCGGTTTTCGGCCCGGAACTTCCGCGAGGCCCTGGTGGAGAAGCCGGAGCTGAAGGAATTCGCCGGCCGGGTGGAGCAGCGGGACTTCACCGAAAACCAGCAGCTGGACCTGCTGGTGGACCTGACCGAGCGGCTGGACCGGCTGCCGCGGCACATCTCGATGCACCCCTGCGGGGTCATCCTGGGCGACGCCACGCTGCTGGACCGCACCCCCGTGCAACCCAGCGGCCTGGGCCTGCCGATGAGCCAGTTCGACAAGCACGACATGGACCCGATGGGCATGCTGAAACTCGACGTCCTTGGCGTCCGTATGCAGAGCGCCATGGCCTTCGCGGTCCGGGAGGTGATCCGGCTGCACCCGTCCAAGGCGGAGGTGGTGGCGGCCGGCCGCCACCCGGCCGGACCGGACGGCGCCGGACCGGATTACATTGCCGCGGACGGCAGCATTGACCTCAACGCCGTCCCGCTCGACGACGAACCCACCTACGAACTGATCCGCAGCACCCACACCCTGGGCTGCTTCCAGATCGAATCCCCGGGCCAGCGGGAACTGATCGGCAAGCTGGCGCCCCGGGAGTTCAACGACCTCATCATCGACATCTCGCTGTTCCGGCCCGGGCCGATGAAGTCGGACATGGTCCGGCCGTTCCTGGAACACCGGCACGGCTTCGCGCCGGAGGTCTACCCGCACCCGGACCTCAAACCGGTGCTCCAGGAAACCCACGGGGTGACCGTCTTCCATGAGCAGATCCTCAAGACCTTCGACGTCATGACCGGCTGCGGACTGGCCCGGGCCGACGAATTCCGGCGCGCCCTCGGCAACGAGGTGCTGGAAGGGAAGGTGGAGGAATTCTTCCGCCGCGAGGCCCGGGCCCGGAACTACACCCCCGGGGTGGTGGACAAGGTCTGGGGGACCCTGAAGGCCTTTGGCAGCTTCGGCTTCTGCAAGGCCCACGGCGCCGCCTTCGCCGTGCCCACCTACCAGTCGGCCTGGCTCAAGACACACCACCCCGAAGCCTTCCTCGCCGGGCTCTGGGAACACGACCCCGGCATGTACCCCAAGCGGCTGCTGGTCGCCGAGGCCCGCCGGCTGGGGATCCCCATCCTGCCGCTGGACATCAACCGCAGCCAGGCCGAATACCGGGTGGAGCGGGTGGAAACCGGCCCGGACCGGGGCAAGCTCGGCATCCGGCTGAGCATCAACGGCATCTTCGGGCTTTCCGGGGCCGAACTGAAACGGATCGTGGCCGGCCAGCCCTACGATTCCCTCGCGGACCTGCGGGCACGGTCCCGGATCAGCAAACCGAGCCTCCAGCGCCTTGCCCAGCTGGGGGCGTTCGACTCGCTGCACCGCTCCTCCGGCGGGACCGCCAACCGTGCGGACCTGGTCCAGCACCTGCAACAGCTGCAGGGCCGGCCGCAGCGCAAGGGCGTCGAGGTGATCGAGGGACAGCTGGCCCTGCCGCTGGGCGACGTCGAGCTCAAAAACCTCAAGGGCGGACTGCCGGCCCCCACGCTGGTGGAAACCGTCCGGGCCGAACTGGACCTGATGGCCCTGGATGTCAGCGGACACCTGATGGCCAGCCACCGGCCACTGCTGGAGAAGCTGGGCGTCACGACGGCGGATCAGCTGCTGGGACTGCGCAACGGCACCGAAGTGCTGGTGGCCGGGGTGCGGGTGGCCACCCAGACCCCGCCGATGCGCGGCGGCAGACGGGTGGTGTTCATCAGCATCGATGACGGCACCGGCTGCGTGGACTCGGTCTTCTTCCATGAGGCCCAGGAACAGTCCGGGCCGCTGCTGTTCGGCACCCGGCTGCTGCTGATCCGGGGAACCACCCGGCGGACCGGGCCGCGCGGCATCAGCATCAGCGCCTCCATGGCCTGGGACCTCAGCCGCACGGAAACCCTGCCCTTCCCCGCGCCTGCCGACGGGGCAGCAGCCGGCGGACCCGGCGCGCCGGCCCCGGACGACACCGCCGTGGCGGGCCCGCTGGACGGGATCGGCCGGAACCTGGCCATCACCGGCCTGGGCGGCTGAACGGCGGCTGAACCGCTGCCGAACGGCGGCTGATCGGCGGCTGACGCTCTGCTTTCCCGTGACGGCACGCGTTGGTTGGCCCATCCGGAACCCGATAGCATGGACGAGGCTGGCTGTGGTCCCCGTACGCCACAAGCTATGAAGCCTCAACTTTGAATAGGAGACACCCGTGTCAGATGCCCAGCAGATCACCCTTCTCGTCGACGGCGAAGAGACCAAGGTGACTACCGGGACCACCGGCGCGGAGCTCTTCTTCGAGCGCCGCGACGTCGTTGTAGCCCGCGTCAACGGCGAACTGCGGGACCTGGACCAGCCGCTGCCCGAGGGTGCCACCATCGAGGGCGTCACCATCGGCTCCCCGGACGGGCTGAACGTGCTGCGCCACTCCGCCGCCCATGTCATGGCCCAGGCCGTGCAGCAGCTGCGCCCCGACGCGAAGCTCGGCATCGGGCCCTACATCACGGACGGGTTCTACTTCGACTTCGACGTCGAGGAGCCGTTCACCCCGGAGGACCTGCGCCAGCTGGAAAAGATGATGCAAAAGATCATCAACCAGAACCAGAAGTTCGTCCGCCGCGTGGTCAGCGAGGACGAGGCGCGCGAGGCGATGAAGAACGAGCCCTACAAGCTCGAACTGATCGGCCTCAAGGGTGCCGGCTCCGACGCGGACGGCTCCTCCGTGGAGGTGGGCGGCGGCGAGCTGAGCATCTACGACAACGTCGAGCGCAAGGACGGCGCCACCGTCTGGTGCGACCTGTGCCGCGGCCCGCACCTGCCCAACACCAAGCTGATCTCCAACGCTTTCGCCCTGACCCGCTCCTCCGCGGCCTACTGGCGCGGCAGCGAGAAGAACAAGCAGCTGCAGCGCATCTACGGCACCGCCTGGCCCACCAAGGAAGCCCTCAAGGCCTACCAGGAGCGGGTCGCCGAGGCCGAGCGCCGCGACCACCGCAAGCTCGGCGCCGAACTGGACCTGTTCTCCTTCCCGGACGAGCTGGGCTCCGGCCTGCCGGTGTTCCACCCCAAGGGCGGGATCATCCGCAAGGCCATGGAGGACTACTCCCGCCAGCGCCACGTCGACGCCGGCTACGAGTTCGTCTACACCCCGCACATCACCAAGGGCCACCTCTACGAGGTCTCGGGCCACCTGGACTGGTACCGCGACGGCATGTTCCCCCCGATGCACATCGACGCGGAACTGAACGAGGACGGCACCGTCCGCAAGCCCGGCCAGGACTACTACCTGAAGCCGATGAACTGCCCGATGCACAACCTGATCTTCCGCTCCCGCGGACGGTCCTACCGCGAACTGCCGCTCCGGCTCTTCGAATTCGGGTCGGTGTACCGCTACGAGAAGTCCGGCGTCGTGCACGGCCTCACCCGCGTCCGGGGCATGACCCAGGACGACGCCCACATCTACTGCACCCGCGAGCAGATGAAGGACGAACTCACCAAAACGCTGAACTTCGTGCTCGGACTGCTCAAGGACTACGGCCTGGAGGACTTCTACCTGGAACTGTCCACCAAGGACCCGGAGAAGTCCGTGGGCTCGGACGAGGTCTGGGACGAAGCCACCCGGACCCTCGAGGAGGTTGCGCAGGAATCCGGACTGGAGCTCGTCCCGGATCCGGGCGGGGCCGCGTTCTACGGCCCCAAGATCTCGGTGCAGGCCCGCGACGCCATCGGCCGGACGTGGCAGATGTCCACCATCCAGCTGGACTTCAACCTGCCCGAACGCTTCGAGCTTGAGTTCCAGGCGGCCGACGGCACCCGCCAGCGCCCGGTCATGATCCACCGCGCCCTCTTCGGCTCGATCGAACGCTTCATGGGTGTCCTCACCGAGCACTACGCCGGGGCGTTCCCGGCCTGGCTGGCCCCGGTGCAGGTGGTCGGCATCCCCGTGGCCGAGGCGTTCAACGACTACATGTTCGACGTCGTCGACCAGCTCAAGGCGGCCGGGATCCGCGCCGAGGTGGACATCTCCGTCGGACCGCTTCCCGAAGAAGATCCGCACCGCCAGCAAGGACAAGATCCCGTTCGTGCTGATCGCCGGCGGGGACGACGCCGAGGCCGGCGCCGTGTCCTTCCGGTTCCGCGACGGCAGCCAGGACAACGGTGTGCCTGTTGCCGAGGCCGTCCGGCGGATCGTCGACGCCGTCCGCAACCGGACCAGCTAGCGGGGGAACGGCAGATGCAGGAGACCACAGGCGCTGTCCCGGGCTACCCGGGCGACGACGGCGTCACCGACGACTTTGGCCTCGCCGGGGTCCCGGACGCCTTCCAGCGCCTGTGGACTCCGCACCGCATGGCGTACATCAAGGGCGGCCAGCACCAGTTCAAGAACCCGGACGACTGCCCGTTCTGCGTAGCGCCGGAGCGCGAGGACGACGATTCCCTGATCGTCTTCCGGGGCCGGAGCTGCTACGTCGTGCTCAATCTCTTCCCGTACAACCCGGGCCACCTGCTGGTCTGCCCCTACCGGCATATTCCGGACTACACGGACCTGACCGTGGAGGAGACAGCGGAGTTCGCGGAGCTGACCCAGACCGCCATGCGGGTGCTGCGCAAGGTCGCCAACCCCACCGGCTTCAACTTGGGCATGAACCAGGGCGTGACCGGCGGGGCCGGCATCGCGGGCCACCTGCACCAGCATGTGGTGCCGCGCTGGGGCGGGGACGGGAACTTTTTCCCGATCATCGCGCAGACCAAGGCGATCACCCAGACCCTCAGCGAAGTCCGCGAGCAGGTCGCTGAGGCGTGGCCTGCCCAGGGCGGGACCGAAGCCGGGGGCCCGGATGCTGAATAAGCACGCGCGCGGCTTCTTCACCGCCTTGTTCTCGCCGCTCGCCCGTTGGCTGCTCCGGATGGGAGTATCCCCGGACGCCGTCACGATCGTCGGCACCGCCGGCGTGGTGGTCGGCGCCCTCGTGTTCTACCCGCTGGGCCAGCTCTGGTGGGGAACGCTGTTCATCACCGCGTTCATTTTCTCCGACGTCATCGACGGCATCATGGCCCGGATGCAGGAGCGCGGCGGGCGCTGGGGTAACTTCCTGGACTCCACCCTGGACCGCGTCGCGGACGGGGCCCTCTTCGCCGGCGTCGGCATCTGGTATTTCACCGGCGGCGCCGACACCGCCATTGCGATCGCCGCCGTCGTCTGCCTGGTGCTGGGCATGGTGGTGTCCTATGCGCGGGCCAAGGCCGAGGCGCTCGGCTTCCACGCGAACGTGGGTATCGCGGAGCGGGCCGAACGGCTGGTCTCGGTCCTGGTGGTCACCGGGCTCACCGGCGTCGGACTTCCCACGGTGGTCCTGTTCGCCACCCTCTGCCTGCTCGCCCTGGCAAGCTTCGTGACGATTGTGCAGCGTATTGCCGCGGTGCACCGCCAGTCGCTGGAGGAGACCCGGGGAACGGCCACCGAACAGGCCGCCTGAGGCCGGCCCGGGCCGGCGTCACCGGAATTCAGCCCGGCCGCGGCGGGGGACTAGTATTAGCCTATACCGGCCAATCGTTCCCGGTAATCCGGTGTGTGCGAGCCGGTGTATGCGAGATTGTCATCTGCGTGCCGCCCGCGCCCCGGCGAGGTCATCTATCTACCCATAGGGGTTTTTGTGTCTACACCTGATGTAAGCAGCGAAGCCGGCGCGTCCGCCAAGAACGTCACGGGCAGCAGCCGCGTCAAGCGCGGCATGGCGGAGATGCTCAAGGGCGGCGTCATCATGGACGTCGTCAACGTCGAGCAGGCCCGCATCGCCGAGGACGCCGGTGCCGTGGCCGTTATGGCGCTGGAACGCGTTCCCGCCGACATCCGCGCCCAGGGCGGTGTCTCCCGCATGTCCGATCCGGACATGATCGAGGCGATCATGGCGGCCGTGTCCATCCCGGTCATGGCGAAGGTCCGGATCGGCCACTTTGTCGAAGCCCAGGTCATCCAGACCCTCGGTGTGGACTACATCGACGAGTCCGAGGTCCTGACCCCGGCCGACTACGCCAACCACATCGACAAGTGGAACTTCAAGGTCCCCTTCGTCTGCGGTGCCACGAACCTCGGCGAGGCCCTGCGCCGCATCAACGAGGGCGCGGCCATGATCCGCTCCAAGGGTGAAGCCGGCACCGGCGATGTTTCCAACGCCACCACCCACATGCGCCAGATCCGCGCCGAGATCAAGAAGCTCGCGGCACTGCCCGAGGACGAGCTCTACGTCGCCGCCAAGGAACTGCAGGCCCCGTACGAACTGGTCAAGGAAGTTGCCGCCACCGGCAAGCTCCCCGTCGTGCTCTTCACCGCCGGCGGCATCGCCACCCCGGCCGACGCCGCGATGATGATGCAGCTCGGCGCCGACGGCGTGTTTGTTGGCTCCGGTATCTTCAAGTCCGGCAACCCGGCCCAGCGTGCCGCCGCCGTCGTGAAGGCCACCACCTTCTTCGACGACCCCGAAGAGGTCGCCAAGGCCTCCCGCGGCCTGGGCGAGGCCATGGTCGGCATCAACGTCGACGAGATCCCGCAGCCGCACCGCCTCGCCGAGCGCGGCTGGTAGTTCGCGTCCTTTAGGGGCGCCGGACGGCGCTGATCCTCTGCGTGCTATTCCCCGCGCCTCGTTGGCAGCTGAGCTGCTGGTTGGGGCGCGGGGCCCCTGTTACGCACGCGGCCGGATCACACCGCACTTCGCCTTGCGCTTCTGATTGAAATACGACGGCGGCGGGTCACCTTTTCCGGGTGGCCCGCCGCCGTCGTTTGTTTTTGCGTCGATTGCTCCGCAGTCGCCCTTTTCAGGCTCCTAAAGGGCTCCTACGGAGCAGTCGATGAGGGGTCAGTCGAGGCCGCGGCGCTTGAGGAGCGGTTCGAGTTCGGCGTCGCGGCCGCGGAAGGCGCGGAAGGAGTCCAGCGGGTCGCGGCTGTTGCCCCGGGAGAGCAGCTCGGCCCGGAAGAAGTCACCGTTCGCCCGGGTCAGGCCGCCGTTGTCCTTGAACCATTCCACCGTCTCGGCGTCGAGCACCTCGCTCCAGATGTAGGAGTAGTACCCCGCCGCGTACCAGCCGCCGGCGAAGATGTGCTGGAAGTAGCCGGTGCGGTAGCGCGGCGGGATCAGGCTGTGCGCCACGCCGGCCGCGGCCAGGGCCTTGGCCTCGAACTCCAGCGACGTCCGTCCGGGATGTCGGGCCGTCGAGCACGTGCCACGCCAGGTCCAGCAGCGCCGCGCCAAGGTACTCGGTGGTGCCGAAACCTTCGCCCCACAGGGCCGCCTCGTTGAGCTTGTCCACCGCGTCCTGCGGCAGCGGCTCGCCCGGTCACGTGGTGGCGGGCGTAGTCGGCGAGCACCTCCGGCCACATGATCCACATTTCGTTGACCTGCGAGGGGTACTCGACGAAGTCGCGCGGCACCGATGTGCCGGCGAACCGCGGGTAGGTGACGGCGGAGAACAGGCCGTGCAGGGCGTGGCCGAACTCGTGGAAGGTGGTCCGCAGCTCGTCCAGGGTCAGCAGCGTGGGCTCGCCGGCCGGCGGCTTGGAGATGTTGAGGTTGTTGATGACCACCGGCCGGGTGTTCAGCAGCCCGGACTGCTCCACGAGCGAGTTCATCCAGGCCCCGCCGCGCTTCGAGTCCCGGGTGTAGTAGTCGCCCAGGAACAGGCCCAGCTCGGTGCCGTCCGAGTTCTTCACCTCCCAGACCCGGACATCCGGGTGGTAGCCCGCCAGGTCGGTGCGCTCGTGGAAGGTGATGCCGTACAGGGCGTTGGCGGCGAAGAACACGCCGTCGTGCAGGACCCGGTCCAGCTCGAAGTACGGCCGCAGGGCCTGCTCGTCCACGGAGTACCGTTCACGCTTCGACCCGGGCCGAGTAGAAGGCCCAGTCCCAGGCCTCCAGCGGGTGGCCGGCCACCTCCGCCAGGGCTTCCGCCTCGGCGTCGGCATTCCGGACTGCGGCCGGGGCGAGGCGGTTCATCATGGCCTGCACGGCTTCGAAATCGGGGGCGGTCTGCTGGTCCACGCTGAGTTCGGCAAAGTTGGCGAAGCCGAGCAGCCCGGCCTTTTCGGCGCGGAGCCGGACCATGTCCTTGACCAGGTCGAGCACATCGAGGCTGCCGCCGCTGCTGCCGCGGCCGATTGACGCCTCGTAGAGCCGGCGCCGCACGTCCCGGTTCTCCAGGGCGGCCAGGGCCGGCTGGTTGCTGGGCTGGATCAGGGTCAGCAGGAACTTTCCGTCGTGCCCGGCGGTGCGCGCGGCCTCGGCCGCGCTGGCGACGTCGTCCGCGGGAAGGCCGGCGAGGTCGGCGGCGTCGTCCAGGAGCAGCGAGGCGGACTTCATGCCCTTCCTTGACGCGCTGGCCGAACTCGGTTCCCAGGGTGGACAGCTCGGCGTTGATGGCCTTGAGCCGCTCCTGGCCCGCCTCGTCGAGCTGGATGCCGGACTGGCGGAACTCCTTGAGGTATTCCGCCACGAGCCGGCCGGATTCGGCGTCGAGGCGGTCGGTGTTGATGGCCGCGAAGCGCTCGAACAGCCCCCGGTTCAGGTACACGGCGTCCTGGTGGGCCGAGAAGGCGGGGGAGAGCCGGGTCTCCAGCTCGCGGATCTCCTCCGAGGCGTCCGCGGAGACCAGGGTGAAGAAGGACGCCGCGGCCCGCTGCAGCAGCTGCCCGGAACGCTCCATGGCCAGCGCGGTGTTCTCGAAGGTCGCCGGCTCCGGGTCGTCCACGATGGCCTGGATTTCGGCGAGGTGTTCGGCCAGACCGGCCTCGACGGCTTCGGAATAGTGCCGGACCTCGATGTCCGCGAAGGGCGGCAGTCCGTACGGCAGGGTGCTGGGGCTCAAGAGGGGATTGATCATGAAATAACTCTTTCATGCAATGGGCGGGTTCTCAATGAATCGCTAAGCGTGTTGTGATCCAGGCCACCGTAGGATGGGCGCCATGGGAACCTTTAACTCGACGCTGCGCGGACGGCTGCTCGCGGGCTCCGCCGCAGCCCTCCTCGCGGCAACCTTGGCGTCCTGCGGGGTCGCCGCCCGCCCGGACAGCAGCGCGGCGGCGTCCCCGCCGACCGGGAGTACTGCTGCGTCCGACGGCGCGGCGGGCGCGGAACCCACTGCGGAACCTTCGGCCGCAACCTCGCCGCCGCCCACCGTGACCCCGACGCCCACGCCGTCGGCGACGCCGGGCATGGGGCCGGCCTGCGCCGCGGTCCGCTGCACCTCGGTCCTGGTCACCGGGGACATGCTGGTCCACGCCCAGCTCTGGGAGCAGGCCCGGGCGGACGCGCTGGCGACCGGAGCCAAGGGACTGGACTTCGGACCGCTGCTGGCGGGCCAGCGCAAGTACATCGAGAAGAGCGACCTCGCGATCTGCCACCAGGAAACGCCCGTGGCCGGTCCGCACCGGACCCTTCTCCGCGTACCCCTCGTTCAACGTTCCGCCGCAGATCATCACGGCTGCCCACCAGGTCGGGCTACCAGGCCTGCACCACCGCAAGCAACCACACGATTGACCGCGGCACCGCGGGGCTGGTCCGAACACTGGATGCACTCGACGCGAACGGGCTGCAGCACACCGGCTCCTACCGGAGCGAAGCCGACTCCCAGGGTGTGCTGATCCTGCCGACCGCCGCCGCGAACATCGCCGTCATCATTGGCACCTACGGGCTCAACGGGCAGCTCCCGGAAGCGGCGTGGCAGGTGGACATGCTCGACCCCGCCGTCATGATCGCCAAGGCCAAAAAGGCGAGGGCCCTCGGGGCGGACATCGTGCTGGGCGTCATCCATGCCGGCGACGAGTACTCGAGTGCCCCGAACGCGGAGCAGCAGAGCGTCGCGCACGCCCTGGTGGACAGCGGCCAGTTCACCATGATCTACGGCCACCACACCCATTCCGTGCTCCCGATCGAGCGGTACAAGGGGACCTGGATTGTCTACGGCCTGGGCAACGGCGTCACCGAACTCTCGCCCTGGTACGCGGTGAACAACGAGGGGCTGCTGGTCCGGGCGCAGTTCAGCCAGAACGCCGCCGGCACGTGGACGGCTTCCGACCTGGCCTGGGCGCCGTCGGTCATTGTCCGTGGACCGTACCGCTGGTGTTCCGTCGCCTCCGACGCCCCGCAGGGCACCTGCGCCGGGGCCGCCGCGGATGCGGCCACCCGCCAGCGCACCAAGACCGTGGTCGAATCGATGGGTGCGGCCACTGCCGGCGCCCACGAACTGCTGATCACGAAGGAACGGTAAGAATGGACACCCTGATGGAACGACGGCGGAGCGTCGCGGCCCGCGGGGCCGAGCTGGCCGTGTTCGAATACGGCCGCCAGCCCGGTCCCGGCGTCCCGACGCTCCTGCTGGTCCACGGCTACCCCGACGACCACCGGGTGTTCCTCCCGGCTATCCGGGAGCTCGCGTCGACCCACCACGTGGTCGCCTACGACACGCGCAACGCGGGCGCGTCCGCCGTCGTGGACAGCCCGGGGGACTTCTCGCTGGCAACGCTCGCGGACGACCTGTTCGCCGTCCTGGCCGAGGTCGGCGCCGCCCGGGTCCACCTCGTGGGCCATGACTGGGGCTCGATCCAGGGCTGGGCCGCCGTGCAGGATCCACGCGCCGCGGGGCTGATCGGCCGGTACACGAGCATTTCCGGCCCGGACCTGCGCCACTTCTCCCGCTGGGTGCGCTCCCGCGTCCGGAACCCGCGCTCCTGGCGGCAGTTGGCCGGGCAGCTGCTGCGCAGCTGGTACGTCGCCGCCTTCCTGGTGCCGGTGCTGCCCGAGGCCGCCTGGCGGCTGTTCCTCACCCGGCGCTACGAACAGCTGGCCAGGCGCGACGTCGGGAACGACCCGGTCCGCGGGCTGGCCCTCTACCGGAGCAACTTCTTCGCCGCCCGGAACTGGCCGGCACCACCGGCCCCGGGTGCACGGGTGTCGATACCGGTGCAGGTGGTCTTGCCGGCCAGGGACCCCTTCCTGTCCCCGGACCTCGCGGAGGGCCTGGAGAGCTGGGTGGAGAATCTGACCGTGGTGAAGGTGGACAGCGGCCACTGGTGGCCGGCGACCCGGCCCGCGGAATTCGCGGAGCTGCTCAGGAACAGCGAAGCCGGCGGATGACGGCGGCGGCGCCCGCCGTCCACCTGCTGTGCGGGTTCAACGGCGCCGGCAAGACGACCCTGGCTCGTGAACTCGAGGCCTCCCTTCCGGCCGTGCGGTTCAGCCTCGACGACTGGATGCTGCGGCTCTATCCGGGCCTGCACTACGAGTCCGGGGCTTACGGCGACCGAGCGGAGAACTGCAAACTGCTGATTTGGGATACTGCCCGGCAGGTCCTGCAGGCCGGAACGGACGTCGTTCTCGACTGGAATCAATGGGCCGGCGCCCCTGGACACCGCCGTCGAGCGGAATCGGCAGCGGACTCTGGCCGCGAACCGGGTTCACACGCACTGACGGAGGTCAGTGTCCGGCACCTGGCCGGGATCTTCGAGGAGCCGGCGGAGTCGGAGGGGCTGCCGATCATCCGGGTTTCCAGCGGATGACGGCGGCGTCTGTCAGTCCGGCCGGCCGTCCAAGAGGTTGCGCGCCATGAACACGCTGTTCGGGTCCGGCACGTAACCCGCGAACGGCGGGCACGGGACGAATCCGTGCCGCACGTACAGCCGGCGCGCCGGGGCGAAGAAGTCCTGCGACCCGGTCTCCAGGCACACGCGCCCGTAGCCGCGCTGCCGGGCTTCATCCAGGATCCGACCCAGCACCAGGGCGGCGATGCCGCGGCCGCGGGCGTGCTGCGCCGTCCGCATGGACTTGATCTCGGCCTCGCCCGCACCGAGGTCCTTCAGCGCCCCGCAGCCCAGCAGCGCTTCGCCGTCGCGCGCGGTCCAGAACGTGAGGTCAGGGCCGGCGAGGGCATCCGGGTCCAGGGCGTGCACACTTTCGGCCGGCGAGGTGGCGAACATGTCCGCCAGGTGTTCGTCCAGCAGCCGCCGGACGTCCGGGCGCGCCGGGCTGTCCCGTGCCACGACAATCATGCGGATCCTCCGGGCCGGGTCTGCGTGCGCGTCAGCGGGGCCGGCGGGCCGCGTGTTCGCGGGCCAGGGCGGCGTAGGAGTCGTCCGGGGAGCCGGGCGTGAAGCTGCCGAACTTGCGCTCCACGGCTGTCTTGATCAGGAAGTCGGCAAGCGCCGGGTTCTTGGGCAGCAGCGAGCCGTGCAGGTAACTGGCCACAATGTTGCGGTAGCGGGCGCCTTCCTGCCCGTCGCTGCTGTTGTTGCCCGTGCCCTTGGCGGTGGTGCCCAGCGGCGCGACTCCCGGGCCGAGCGTGGTCTGGCCGCTGTGGTTTTCATAGCCCAGCACCGTGCCGAACTCGGGGGAGGACACCGCGACGTTCCCGATCAGCCGTTCGTCCGTGCCCTGGGTCTCCACATCGAGGATGCCGATGCCCGGGATGACGGAGCCGGTCCTGGTCTTGAAGAACTTCCCGAACAGCTGGTAGAGCCCGCAGATCACCAGCATGGGCGTGCCGTCCTCGGCGAGTTCCTTGAGGACGGTCTCGCGGGAGAGCAGATCGTCCTGGATGACCAGCTGGCCGGAGTCCTGGCCGCCGCCGCCCACGATCAGGTCGACGTCCGCGGGGAAATCGTCACCGACGTTGTACTCGAGCAGTTCCGGGGTGTAGCCGTGCCAGCGCAGCCGCTGGGCGAGGACCAGGGCGTTGCCCCAGTCGCCGTAGATGTTCATGTCCCGCGGGTAGAGCTGGAGTACCCGGATGGTGCCCTTGCTGGGCGCGGTGGTGTCTTCGGGCGGCAGTTCGTGCCCGAAGGAGAGCCCGTCCGGGGTTTCGGGGGACGGCGTTCCGGGGGACGCGGGGGTCATGAGACCACCTCCACAGTGGTGATTTTGGACAGCTCGCGGCGGATGGCCAGCATGGCGGTGTAGGTGCAGAAGATCCGCTTCGGCTTGTCCTTGGCGCCGCGGATAAAGGCGGCCAGGGCGGGCGCGATCTCCGTGTCGACGGCGCCGATCGCGACGTCGTCGTACTGCAGCCGCAACGCCATGTCGTAGGCGCGGGAGCCGGTGAGCTGGTCCACGCCGCCGTCGCGGAGGGTGTCGAATTCGACGTCCCACAGCCAGGACATGTCCCGGCCGTCCGCGTAGTTGTCGTTGATGGCGATCATCGTGGCGTAGCCGGCCGCCGGGAAGGATTTCAGGCCCAGCCGGAAGCCGCTGGGGTTCTTCACCAGGACCAGTTCCAGCGGCAGGCCGTCGACCACGAGGCTCTCGCCGCGGCCGAACGCCGGTGCCACGTTGGACAGGGCCGTCAGCAGGCCGGCGTGGTCGGTGCCCGTGCCGCGGGCGCCCGTGATGGCCCGGGCCAGGGTCAGCGCCGCCGCCGCGTTGAAAATGTTGTAGACGCCGCGGAGCTTCATCCCGGTGGTGACGGTAGCGCCGTCGTACTCGAAGTCGGCGTCGTCGGCGCCCACCCGGCGCAGGACGACGTCGGCCTGCGGTTTGGCGGGGGCCGGCGGCACCGGGCTGCCCGGCGCGGCCCGCATTTCGTCGTCGTTGGGGAAGGTGCTGAGCAGCGAATCGTCGAGGCCGAAGTAGAGCACCTCGGGGCCGTTGGTCGCGGGTGTTTTGAGCGTGTCCGCGATGCGGGCAACGCGCGGATCCTCGCGGTTCAGGACGACGGCGCCGGTGGTCTTGGCGGCGATGTGCTGCAGCAGTTCGGCGGTCTTGTCGATCTCGCCGAAGCGGTCCAGCTGGTCGCGCAGGACGTTCAGCAGCAGGCAGTAGCGCGGCGGGACCTTGTTGACGAAGTGCACGGCGTGGGCCTCGTCCAGTTCCAGGACGGCGACGTCGGCGTCGAGCCGGCCGCGCCAGTCCACCTCGCCCAGCAGGGCGGCGGCCACGCCCCGGGTGAAGTTGCTGCCGGTGCGGTTGGTGAAAACCTTCAGGCCCTGGCTTTCCAGCAGTTCCACGACCATCTTGGTGGTGGTGGTCTTGCCGTTGGTGCCGCTGACGACGGCGACGCCCAGCGGCAGCGTGGACAGCGTCCTTTGCATGAAGCCGGGGTCGATTTTTTCGACCACCAGGCCGGGGAGGGCGGAGCCTCCGCCCCGGAGCCGGGAGACCCGGCGGACGAGCTTGCCGAGCGGAACGCTGAAGTAGAGCATGCTTTGTAATATATCCCAGCGGCGGCATGGAACCCGGCCGGCAGGCAGGCCCCGGTGCGGTTCCGCGGGACGCCGAGCACTATGCTGGCAGCATGACCACCCCCCTTACTTCGCCTGTTTCCCGCGTGGGATCGGGCCTGCGGATCGGTGTCCTGGCGCTCCAGGGCGACTTCCGTGAACACCTGCACGCGGTGGAAGCCGCCGGCGCGGCCGGCATCGGCGTGCGCCGCCCCGCCGAACTGGACGGCCTCGACGGCCTCATCATCCCCGGCGGGGAATCGACCACCATCGACAAGCTGTCCCGGGCCTTCGGGCTCCGGGACCCGCTGCGCGAACGCATCCTGGCCGGCCTGCCGGTCTATGGTTCCTGCGCCGGGATGATCCTGCTGGCCGATGAGATCGCCGACCCCGCCACCGACCTGGCCGGCAACCCGCAGCAGACCTTCGGCGGGCTCGACATCACCGTGCGCCGCAACGCCTTCGGCCGGCAGCGCGAATCGTTCGAGACGGACCTTGAGTTCAAGGGGCTGGAGTTCAGCGCGGACGACGGCGGCGTGGCCCCCGTGCACGCCGTGTTCATCCGCGGTCCCTGGGTGGAGCGTGTCGGCGCGGGCGTGGAGGTGCTGGCGCAGGTGGAACCGTCCCGGGCCGGCCACCCGGAATCCCTCGACGGGACGGCTAGAATTGTTGCAGTGCGTTCCGGCAAGCTGCTGGCCACCTCCTTCCACCCGGAAGTGACGGGGGAGAAGCGCGTGCATGAATTGTTTATTCGAATGATCAGAGGAGAAGCGTAAAGCATGTCAGGCCACTCCAAATGGGCGACGACCAAGCACAAGAAGGCCATCCTCGACAGCCGCCGGGCCAAGTCGTTCGCCAAGCTGATCAAGAACATCGAAGTCGCCGCGCGCATGGGCGGGCCGGACCTGGCCGGCAACCCGAGCCTGGAACTCGCCGTCACCAAGGCCAAGAAGACCTCGGTCCCCGCTGACAACATCGACCGTGCCATCAAGCGCGGCGCCGGCCTCACCGGCGAGGTCGTGGATTACACCGAGATCATGTACGAATGCCGCGGCCCGCAGGGCTCGGCCCTGCTGATCGAATGCCTCACGGACAACAAGAACCGTGCCGCCTCCGAGGTCCGGCTCGCCATCTCCCGCAACGGCGGCACGATCGCCGACCCCGGTTCGGTCAGCTACCTCTTCTCCCGCAAGGGTGTCGTCTCGCTGCCGAAGAACGGCCTGACCGAGGACGACGTGCTGATGGCGGTCCTCGACGCGGGCGCCGAGGAAGTCAAGGACAACGGCGAGAGCTTCGAGATCCACTCCGAACCGACCGACCTGCAGGCCATCCGCGATGCGCTCAAGGAAGCCGGGATCGACTACGACACCGACGAGGCCGAGTTCGTGCCCTCGATGCAGGTGCCGCTGGACCTCGACGCCGCCAAGAAGTTCATGAAGCTCGTCGATGCCCTGGAAGAGCTCGACGATGTGCAGAACGTCTACAGCAACGCCGACCTCAGCGACGAAGTGCAGGCCGCACTGGAAGCCGAGTGACCCTTCGCGTCCTCGGCGTCGATCCGGGCCTCACCCGCTGCGGGATCGGCGTCGTGGACGTCGAGAAAAACCGCCGCGCCACCATGGTGGCGTTCGGCGTCGTCGGGACCTCACCGGAGGAAAGCCTGGACCAGCGCCTGCTGGTCATCGCCACCTCCATCGACGAGTGGCTCGACCGGCACGAACCAGACGTCCTCGCCGTCGAACGTGTCTTCTCCCAGCTCAACGTCAGCACCGTGATGGGCGTGGCGCAGGCCTCCGGCGTGGTGATCGCCGCCGCCGCGCGCCGCGGCATCCCCGTGGCGCTGCACACCCCCTCGGAGGTCAAGGCCGCCGTGACCGGCAGCGGAACCTCCAACAAGGACGCCGTCACCAAACTGGTCACCAAGATCCTCCGGCTCGACGCCCCGCCGCGGCCGGCCGACGCGGCCGATGCCCTGGCGCTTGCCATCACCCACGCCTGGCGGGCCGGCGGCGGCGCGTCCCCCGGGGCGCAGCCACCGGACCGGGCAGCCAGTCCCTGACGCCCGCGCAGCGGGCCTGGGCCGACGCCGAGGCCAAAGCGCGCCGTGCGCGCTGAATGTCCGGTCTGCTTGCTAGGGTATTCGTAGATATGTTCGGATAGCCGGTGCCCGCCGGCCTCACACAGCTGGCAACCCAGCTGTACACCAGGAGCCAGGCCTTGATCAGTTTTCTCCGCGGAACCGTAGCGCACGTCGGACTGTCCTCGGCGGTGATCGACCTCAACGGCGCCGGCATGAGCGTCAACGCCACGCCGCAGACCCTCAGCAGGCTGCGGGTCGGGGACGAGGGCAAACTGTTCACCTCCCTGATCGTGCGCGAGGACTCACTGACGCTCTTCGGATTCTCCAGCGACGACGAACGCGAGGTGTTCGACGTGCTGCTCAGCGTCAGCGGCGTCGGCCCGCGCCTGGCCCTGGCAGTCCTGGCCGTCCACGAACCCGAGGCGATCCGGGTCGCCGCACACTCCGGCGACGGCAAGGCCTTCACCAAGGTCCCCGGCATCGGCCCCAAGGTCGCCGGCCGGATCGTGCTGGAACTGGCCGGAAAGCTGGTGCCGCACGGCACCCCGGGCAGTTCCGACGGTACGGCCCCCGCCCTGTCCGCCGAGGCCGTGTGGAAGCCCCAGGTGGTTGCCGCCATGACGAGCCTGGGCTGGTCCGAGAAGGACGCCACCGCCAGCATCGACAAGTCGCTGGCCGATTCCCCGGAGCTCGCCGAGCACGGCAACGTCGCGGAAATCCTCCGCGCCACGCTGCGCTGGCTGGGCCAGGACGGCGCCCGTGCCGGGAACCGGGTAGGCGCCCGTGGCTGAGCCGTCCCTCGTCGCCGGCGGAGAGGAACCGGAGGAGCGCGTCATCGAGGCCGCCCTCCGGCCGAAGAACCTGCACGACTTCGTGGGCCAGCACCGGGTCCGCAAGCAGCTCTCGCTGGTGCTGGAGGCCTCGCGGATGCGCGGCCGCAGCGCCGACCACGTGCTGCTCTCCGGCCCGCCCGGCCTCGGCAAGACCACGCTGTCGATGATCATCGCCGCCGAGATGAACGCCCCGCTGCGGATCAGCAGCGGACCGGCCATCCAGCACGCCGGCGACCTGGCCGCCATCCTGTCCTCGCTGTCCGAGGGCGAGGTTCTCTTCCTCGACGAGATCCACCGGATGTCCCGCCCGGCCGAGGAAATGCTCTACATGGCGATGGAGGACTTCCGCGTCGACATCGTCGTCGGCAAGGGCGCCGGCGCCACTGCGATCCCGCTGGAACTGCCGCCCTTCACCCTGGTCGGCGCCACCACCCGCGCCGGGCTGCTGCCCGGGCCGCTGCGGGACAGGTTCGGCTTCACCGGCCACCTGGAGTTCTACTCCGTCGAGGAGCTCGAACTGGTGCTGCGCCGCTCGGCCGGGCTGCTGGACCTGAAGGTGAACTCGGCCGGGTTCAGCGAGATCGCCGGCCGCTCCCGGGGCACCCCCCGCATCGCCAACCGCCTGCTGCGGCGCGTTCGCGACTGGGCGCTGGTGCACGGCGTCGAACAGATCGACGCGCGGGCGGCCTCCGCCGCCCTGGACATGTACGAAGTGGACAAGCGCGGCCTGGACCGCCTGGACCGGGCCGTCCTGGAGGCGCTGATCACCAAGTTCGGCGGCGGGCCGGTGGGCCTCTCCACCCTGGCGATCGCCGTCGGCGAGGAAACCGAAACGGTGGAAACCGTCGCCGAACCGTACCTGGTCCGCGAGGGCCTGCTCGGCCGGACGCCGCGCGGGCGGATCGCGCTGGCGCCGGCGTGGACGCACCTGGGCTTCGCGGTGCCTGCCGGCGCGTTCGGGCAGGACCCGCTGGACCTCTTCCAGGCCGGGGACGCGGCGGGCGAACCGGCCGGGTTCGGTGCGGATGCCGAGAGCGAAGCCGATCCGGAATGGATCCGTAACAGTCAATAGCACTCGCCAGTGACCTTTTCCCTTTAGACTGGTATGACGCTCGGCACGTTCGGGCCCTTGTTTCCGTGCGCGGCTACCGGTAGCCGCCGACGGCAGGGCATGGTTTTCGGCCAGGTCCCTGTCAGGCTGCCTGCCAGGTTCCACGCCAGGTGGCCCCGGAACGAAGCGGACGTTGCTGTGAAACCAGCTCGCAAGTACAGAACGGAACTTTCCCCTTGGATCCAATGACAATTCTCCTGTTCGTCATGCTCGGCGTCTTCGTCTTCATGATGTTCCGCCGCAACAAGAAGACGCAGCAGCAGCAGGCGGAGCTCCAGTCGAAGTTCGGCCCCGGCGTTGAGGTCATGACCAGCTTCGGCCTGTTCGGCCGCATCGTCGAGATCGACGAGGCCGAGAACAAGGTTGTCCTGGAACTCTCCCCGGGCAACACCGCCACCGTGCACCGCCAGGCCGTCACCAAGATCGTCGAGCCGGTTGTCGCCGCCGAGGAGCCCACGGTTGTTCCCGACGACGCCTCCTCGCTGACCACCGAGCAAGCTGAGCGCTGCGGACACCGCACGCGCGGCGAGGACGCCGCCGTCGGCGATGCGCCCCGCAGCGAAACGCCGGACGAAACCCTGCGCCGCCTCAACGACGAAGGCAAAAAAGACAGCTAGTCTGCCTCCTGAGCTATCCCGCGAAGCTACGGTGCGCGGGCATCCGCCGGTGCAGGCCCGACAGGCCGCACCGGCGGTTCCTCCGTAAACAATAGAAAGATCGACAATGGCACGAACTGGCCCCAAAAACTCAGCCCTCAGGGTGCTGGTCTGGCTTGGCGTAATTCATCGCCGTCATGACGGCTGTCCTGGCCGGCGGCACCATGGCCGGGCAGGCGAGCTGGGCTCCGAAGCTGGCCCTGGACCTTGAAGGCGGCACCCAGATGATCCTGGCGCCCAAGGTGGAGGGCGGTTCGGACATCAACGAAGAACAGCTCAACCAGGCCGTGGCGATCATCCGCCAGCGCGTGGACGGCTCCGGCGTCGCGGAAGCTGAAATCAGCACGCAGTCCGGCCGCAACGTCGTCGTCAGCCTTCCGGGAACTCCGTCCAAGGAGACCCGCGCGCTGATCCAGGCCTCCGCCGACATGAACTTCCGCCCGGTCATCCAGGCCGGCGCCGGCGCGCCGGTCCCCGCCGAGTCCCGGACCCCGGAGGACAAGCTGCCCAAGCCGACCGCCGCGCCCGCGAACAGCAGCGACGAGAACTGGGTTACCGCCGACGTCTACAAGAAGTTCGAGGCGCTCGACTGCGACAACCCGTCCCAGGACAAGCAGGAGCGCTCCGATCCGACCAAGCCGCTGGTGACCTGCGAGCCGGCCTCGGACGGCCGGCCCGCGATCAAGTACATCCTCGGCCCGGTTGAGGTGAAGGGCTCGAACATCAAGACCTCCTCCTTCCAGCTGCAGCGCGGCGCCCAGGGTGCCGTGACCAATGAGTGGGCCGTCGACATCCAGTTCGACGACGAGGGCACCGCCAAGTTCAAGACGATCACCGAGCGGCTGAACCAGTTCTACGTCGCCGCCGGCGGCCAGACCGGCTCGGATCCGAAGTCGCAGTTCGCCATCGTCCTGGACGACCAGGTCATCTCCGCCCCGCGGTCCCACGCCGTCATCACCGACGGCCGGCCGCAGATCACCGGCGGCTTCACCGAGGAGTCGGCCAAGGCCCTCTCCGACCAGCTGCGTTTCGGTGCCCTGCCGATCAGCTTCGAAATCCAGAGCGAACAGCAGATCTCGGCAACCCTCGGCGGGGAGCAGCTCCGGATGGGCATGCTCGCCGGCGTGATCGGCCTGCTGCTGGTGGTCGTCTACTCGCTGTTCCAGTACCGGGCCCTCGGCTTCGTCACGGTCGCCTCGCTCGTCGTCGCCGGGGCGCTGACGTACCTGGCCATCGCCATCCTCGGCTGGACCGAAGAACTACCGGCTCTCGCTCGCCGGCGTGGCCGGCATCATCGTGGCGATCGGCCAGACGGCCGACTCGTTCATCGTCTACTTCGAACGCATCCGCGACGAGCTCCGCGAAGGCCGCGGCCTGGTCTCGGCCGTGGAGAACGGCTGGAAGCGCGCCAAGCGGACCGTCCTCGCCTCCAAGGCCGTCAACCTGCTGGCAGCCGTCGTGCTGTACTTCGTGGCGGTGGGCAACGTCCGCGGCTTCGCGTTCACCCTGGGCCTGACCGCGATCGCCGACCTGATCGTCGTCTTTATGTTCACCCACCCGACCCTGCAGCTGCTGGCCCGCACCAAGTTCTTCGGCGAAGGCCACAAGTTCTCGGGCCTGGACCCGAAGCGGCTCGGCGCCGTGCCCCTGTACCGGGGTGCCGGACGGATCCGCACGCCGGAGGACAAGCCGGTGGCGGCCCCGCGCGCCAAGAACACCGGTGCCGCGGCCGAGGCCGAACGCCGGATGACCATTGCAGAACGACGCCTCGCCGAAAAGCAGGAAACAGCTTGCTGGTTCCTCCAAGAGCGCGTCCAAGGAGGGCAAGTAAATGGCCAGCTTCGCCACTTTCGGTAACGAGCTCTACACGGGCAAGCGCTCGTACGACTTCGTCGGTTCCAAGAAGATCTGGTTCCTGATCGCCGCGGTCGCCGTCGCGCTGTCCATCCTGCTGCCGGTCGCCAAGGGCGGCTTCAACCTCGGCATCGAGTTCCGCGGCGGCTCCGAGTTCACGGTCTCCAACGTCAAGACCACGGACGCCGCCCTCGGCGAGAAGGCCGTCCAGGACGTCGTCTCCGGCAGCCTGCCGCGCGTCGCCAACGTCGCCGGCAACACCATGCGCATCCAGACGGACAAGCTCAACGACGACGAGACGCTCAGGGTCAAGGAGGGCCTCACCAAGGCCTACGGCGTGACCGATAACGAAGTGACCTCGACGTTCGTCGGTCCCACCTGGGGCGCGGACGTGACCAAGCAGGCGCTGCTGGGCCTGGCGATCTTCGTCGGCCTCGCCGCGGTCCTGATGGCGCTGTACTTCCGGACCTGGAAGATGTCGCTGTCCGCCCTCGCCGGCATGGCGGTGACGATGTTCGTCACCGCCGGGGTGTACTCGCTCAGCGACTTCGAAGTGACGCCGTCGGCCATCATCGGCTTCCTGACGGTGCTCAGCTACTCGCTGTACGACACCGTGGTGGTCTTCGACAAGATCCGCGAGAACACCGCCGACCTGCAGGCGTCCACCCGGCGCACCTTCGCCGAGGAGGTCAACCTCGCCGTCAACCAGACCCTGGTGCGGTCCATCAACACCATGATGGTGGCCATCCTGCCGGTCGGCGCGATCCTCTTCATCGGTGCCGGGCTGCTGGGTGCGGGAACGCTGCGGGACCTCTCGCTGGCGTTGTTCGTCGGCATCCTGATCGGCACGGCGGCGACCATCTTCGTCGCGGCCCCGCTGTACGCCGTGGCTGCGGCAGGGTGAGCCGGAGCTGGTCAAGCAGGCCAAGCGGGTGGAGCAGCGGCGCGCCGAACATGCCGCCAAGGCGGCACCGGCCACGGCCTAGCCGGCAGGCCCTGCCGAAGCCGCCCGACGGGCCGGAGAACGTCCCCGCGACGCTCTCCGGCCCGTCGCCGTTGGCCGCCGGTTATCGAAGTATCCTGCTGCGGGAATAGACTTGAATAATTAACGGGTTGTGAGAGGTGCTTCATTGGAAGAACGTTCGACGCCGGTGCCTGCGGCACCGGCGGACAAGGCTACCGGCCAGGGGTCCCAGACTGGCTTGGTGGCTCCCGGACGCCCGGACGCGGCCGTGCCCGTCGACAACTCCGGAACCCGGCCCACCTTCCCCGGACGCCGCGAACGCACCCGCTCCCGGCTCGCGCGCCTGACCGGCCGCGGAACGCCGGCCTATTCGCCGATCCTGGAGCCGTTGCTGCGCACCGTGCGCGCCAACAACCCCAAGGACGACTTCGAGCTCATCCAGCGCGCCTTCGTCGTGGCGGAGCGCTGCCACCGCGGACAAAAGCGCAAGAGCGGCGACCCGTACATCACGCACCCGGTGGCCGTGGCCACGATCCTGGCCGAACTGGGCCTGAGCGGGACGACGCTGGCCGCCGCGCTGCTGCACGACACTGTCGAAGACACCTCCTACACGCTGGCGGACCTGAAGGCCGAGTTCGGCCCGGAAGTGGCCATGCTGGTGGACGGCGTCACGAAGCTGGACAAGGTCAGCTTCGGTGAGGCGGCCCAGTCCGAGACCGTGCGCAAGATGGTCGTGGCCATGGCCAAGGACATCCGCGTGCTGATGATCAAGCTCGCAGACCGGCTGCACAACGCCCGCACCTGGCGTTTCGTCTCGGCCGAGTCCTCGGCCCGCAAGGCGCGGGAAACCCTGGAGATCTTTGCGCCGCTGGCCCACCGGCTCGGCATGAACACGATCAAGTGGGAGCTCGAGGACCTCTCCTTCGCCGCGCTCTACCCGAAGGTCTACGAGGAAATCGTCCGGATGGTGGGGGACCGGACCCCCGAGCGCGAAAAGAACCTCGCCGTCATCCGCAACCAGATCACCGAGGACCTGCGTGCGGCCAAGATCAAGGCCACGATCACCGGCCGGCCCAAGCACTACTACTCGATCTACCAGAAGATGATCGTCCGCGATAAGGACTTCGACGACATCAACGACCTGATGGGCGTCCGCGTCCTGGTCGACTCGGTGCGGGACTGTTACGCCGCGCTGGGGGCCATGCACTCGCGCTGGAACCCGCTTCCGGGCCGGTTCAAGGACTACATCGCGATGCCCAAGTTCAACATGTACCAGTCGCTGCACACCACGGTGATCGGCCCGGGCGGCAAGCCGGTGGAAATCCAGATCCGGACCCACGAGATGCACCGCCGCGCCGAGTACGGCGTCGCGGCGCACTGGAAGTACAAGGACCAGCCCAACCGGACGGCGGCCGGACCCGGCAGCCCGCGCGACGGCGACATGGGCTGGCTGCGGTCCCTCGTGGACTGGCAGCAGGAAACCTCCGATCCCGGCGAGTTCCTCGATTCCCTGCGCTTCGAAATCAATGCCCGCGAGGTGTTCGTCTTCACCCCCAAGGGCGAGGTCATGGCCCTTCCCGCCGGGTCCACGCCGGTGGACTTCGCCTACGCGGTCCACACCGAGGTGGGACACCGGACCATCGGCGCGCGCGTCAACGGCAAGCTGGTTCCGCTCAACAGCGAACTGAACCACGGCGACTGGGTGGAGATCTTCACCTCCAAGGCCGAGGGCGCCGGGCCCAGCCAGGACTGGCAGCACTTCGTCAAGAGCGCCCGGGCCCGCAACAAGATCCGTCAGTGGTTCAGCAAGGAACGCCGCGAAGAGGCGATTGACCGCGGCAAGGACCTGCTGACCAAGGCCATGCGCAAGCAGAACCTCCCGCTGCAGCGCCTGATGACCCACGACGCCCTCGCCGCGATTGCCGAGGACTTCAAGTACACCGACATCTCGGGGCTTTACGCGGGGGTGGGCGACGGCCACACCTCGGCCCAGTCCGTGATGGAACGGCTCGTCGAGAGCCTTGGCGGCAACGACACCCCCGAGGACGACCTGACCGAGGTCTCCATTCCGGCCCAGGTCAGCAAAACCCGGTACTCCGACTCCGGCGTCGTGGTCCGCGGCGTGGACGACGTCTGGGTGAAGCTGGCACGCTGCTGCACCCCGGTGCCGCCGGACCCGATCCTGGGCTTCGTTACCCGCGGTTCCGGCGTCTCGGTGCACCGGACCGACTGCACCAACGTGTCCGGACTGATGGACCAGCCGGACCGGATCGTCGAAGTCGAGTGGGCGCCGACCCAGTCCAGCGTGTTCCTGGTTGAAATCCAGGTCGAAGCCCTGGACCGCAAATCGCTGCTTTCCGACGTCACCCGGATCCTGTCCGAGAACCACGTGAACATCCTGGCCGCGAGCGTGCACACCTCCACCGACCGGGTGGCGATCTCCAAGTTCGCATTCGAGATGGGCGATCCCAAGTACCTGAGCCATGTACTCAGCGCTGTCCGGCGCATCGACGGCGTCTTCGACGTCTACCGCACCACGGGCAACCGGCGCCGCAGCTAGCCCCCGGCGCTACCGGGCCGCGGCCCAGGTCCGCCGGCAGGGCCGCGAGTTTCGCCAGGGCCTGCTTCTTGTACGGCACGCGCGGCGTCGCTTCCACCGCGCGGACCAGCAGCCGCAGCGCTATGTCCAGCTCCGGCGCGGCCAGGAAGGCGCCCAGTACGGGCAGGGCGCGTTCGGGCTCGACATGCAAGGCGATGTCCACCGCCGTCCGCAGCGGGCTGGACACCATCAGCCCGCCCAGGCTCACCACGTCGAACGGCCCCAGCTTCACCTCGTGGAAACTGCAGCCGCGGGTGGCCCGGAGGCTTGAGATCCGCCGGCTGGCGTCCACCAGCAAAGCGATCCGGTCCGGTTCCCCGGCGCAGCCGAAAATCCAGGCCGCCGTCATCCGTCCCGCCACCACCCGTTGCCGGATGGGCTGCGGAATGGTGCAGGCCACGGCCCGGGCCCGCAGCTGCGGGGTGGCGGCCTCGCCGGGCGGCAGATAGCCGCGCTGCGAGAGCCGTGCCAGCACGCCGTCGGCCGCCATGGCCTGCAGCTCCGCCCAGGAGAAGAGCGTCCCGGGGGAGTAGAGCACCGGCGGCGCCGCGACCTGCGGCTGCAGGGACAGGCGGCAGGCTGGGGGACCGGGAGCGGGGTAACCGGGCTTGGGGACCATTCAGCCATCGTGCCGCGTCATCCGGAAAGCGGAACAGGCCCCGGCCCGGTCATGTGGATAACCGGGCCGGGGCCTGTTCGTGCCGGTGTGCACCGGCGGCAGCGGACTGCTGTTGGCAGCGGCTGCTAGGAAAGTTCGCTGGCGGAACGCTCGAGCTGTTCCAGCCAGGCCTGGCGTGCCTCGAGGGCCTCCCGGGCTGCCGTGATCTTGCGTTCGTCGCCGGCCTTCTCCGCCTTCGCCAGGTCTTCCTTCAGCCCGGCGATGGCGGATTCCAGCTGCGACAGGGCGCTGTTGGTGCGCGCCTTGGTTTCCGGGTTGGACCGCTTCCAGTTCTCGTCCTCGGCGTGGCGGACGGCGTCCTCCACCTTCCGCAGGCCCGCTTCGATCCGGCCCATGTCCGCGCGGGGAACCTTGCCGGCTTCCTCCCAGCGGTCCCGGATGGACTGCAGCGCCTTCTTGGCGGCGCCGAGGTCCTTGATGGGGAGCAGTTCGTTTGCCTCCGCCAGCAGGGCTTCCTTCACCACGAGGTTCGCGCCGTACTCCTGGTCGATCTCCTCGTTGGCGGCCTGCCGGTTGGTGAAGAAGACGTCCTGCGCGGCCCGGAAACGGGCCCAGAGGGCGTCGTCGTCCTTGCGGCTGGCGCGCGGGGAAGCCTTCCACTGGTCCATCAGGCGGCGGTACTCGCCGGCGGCGAAGCCCCAGTCGGTCGAGGAGGACAGCGCCTCCGCCTCGGTGATCAGCTTTTCCTTGGCGGCCTTGGCAGCAGAGTTGTTGCTGTCCAGCTGGGAGAAGTAGGCACGGCGGTGGCGGTCAAAGACGGTGCGGGCGGCCCGGAACCGCTTCCAGAGCGCGTCCTCGTTGCTGCGGCCGAGCCGGACGCCGCTCTTCTGCGCGGTTTTCCAGCTCTCGAAGAGCTCGTTCATCCGGGCACTCGACGTCTTCCACTGGATCTGGGCCGGGTCGTGTCCGGCGATCTCCTCGGCCTCGGCCACAATCGCCTCGCGGGCAGCCAGTTCGGCGGCGCGGACGGCGTCGTGCTCGGCTTTTTCGGTCTTTTCCAGCTCGGTGATCTGGCCGGACAGCGTGTCCAGACGGGCCTCGGCGGCACGGAGGTCGCCCACCATGTTCCGTTCGGCCAGCTGCTCGCGCAGGTGCGTCACAGTCTTCTGCATGTCCGAGGCCGGAGCCTTGGAAGCCACCCGCTGCTCAAGCAGGACGATCTGGGCCAGGACGTCGTCGTATTTCCGGGCAAAGTAGCCCAGCGCCTCGTCATCGCTGACGCCCGGGTACTGTCCGACGGGGTGTTCCTCGCCGTCGATGGTCAGGAACACGTGGCCGTCGCCCTCCACCCGGCCCCAGCGTGCAGCCTCGGCAAGCGACGCGGCGCTGGACGCCGGAGCGGCGATTGGCGCGGCGACGGATGGCGTTGCCTTCGGCCGGGCTGCGAAGGCGGCGGGCGACGGGGCCGGACGCGGCGCCGGGGCCGCGGCGGGGCCCGGTGCGGCGGCGGGCTCCGCGGCCGGTGCGGAAGGGGCCTCAGCGTCAGCGTCAGCCTCGGCCTCAGCCGGGGCGGACGCCGGGTCCTCCACGGCTGCAGGCTCCGCCGCGGTGGTCACCGCCGGGTTGGTCTCGCTGGCCGCTTCGGCCACCGGGACCTCGGCTTCGGTCTCGTTGGCAGCTGCTGCCACTGTTTCGTCGGATTTCTGACTGTCTGTCACCGCTAGAAGTCTTTCGCTTGGAGGGAAATACCGGCACCGTGGCCGCGAGGGCCCCGGCTGGTTACTTCAGAGAGAACGAGTCTATCGTGACTGGTTCCACAGGTGCGCCGTCGGTGGCGCTGCCACCCGGTTTGACACCGCCCGCCGCGATCTTGCTGACCGCGTCCAGCCCGGACGTCACCTTGCCCACCACGGTGTAGCCGCCGGCCGCGTCCGCCGGGATGACGGTGTCCTTGTAGACAATGAAGAACTGGGTTCCGTTGCCGTAGGCATTGCCGCCGGTCCGTGCCACGGCGATGGTGCCGGCCGGGTACTTGTTGTCAGCCGGGGTGTTCTCCAGCGGGCCCCAGGTGTACGCGGGATCGCCGTTGCCGTCCCCGGACTTGGAGCCGCACTGCAACACGCCGAAGGATTCGGCGGTGGTGAGCCGGTGGCAGGTGAGGCCCTTGTAGAAGTTCTGGTCCGCGAGCGACTTGAACACGGCGGCCGCCTGGGGGGCCTTGGTGCCGTCCAGTTCGACCCCGACGGTGCCGCGGTTGAGGGCGAGCTCACCGGTGAACGTCTTCCCCGCCGCCGTCTCCGGCTTCGGAATGTTCTCCCCGTTGCTCGCGGCGGGCGAAGGAGCGGCGGACGCCGACGGGCTTTTCAGCCCGGCCTCCGCGGCTTTGAATTCGTCCTCCGTCGGGTTGCCGGCGAACACCGTCAGCTGCAGCACGACGGCCAGGACGAGGGCGGCGGCACCGCCCGTGGCGGCGAGGACATTGTCGCGCTTCCGGCGTTTGTCCTGCTCCCGGCGCAGCTCACGCTTCGCCTCCATCTGCTGGACGCGGCGCTTGGCGTCGCGGGCGCTCCGTGAACTGGCCGCCAAAGGTCCTCCTCGGTGTAGGGCCGCACCCCGGGCCGGCGCCGTGGGCGCCGACCCGCAGTGCAGCGCGCAAGCTGCCGGCAGCATTGCATGCCCCGGCCGCATTAGAGATGCACGCGGCGAAAGCATAAACTGACTGCCGCACACAGTTTATGCACGACTGGCCGGTCTGCGCGCGACGCCGCGGCCGTTGGAACCGCCGTCGTAATCAGAGGAGAAAATTCCACCATGGCACGCACCGCCTCCCTGTCCGGATTCCCCGAGTGGCTTCCCGAGGAGCGGCTGGTGGAGCTGCATGTGCTGGACACCCTGCGGCGGACCTTTGAACTGCACGGCTTTTCCTCCATCGAAACCCGCGCGGTGGAGACGGTGGGGCAGCTGCTGCGCAAGGGCGAAATCGACAAAGAGGTCTACGGCCTGAGCCGGCTGCAGGACGACGAGGGCGCAGATTCCCCGTCGCACAAGGCCGATCCGCACGCCCTGGCCCTGCACTTCGACCTCACCGTGCCGTTCGCCCGCTACGTGGTCGAGAACGCCGGTTACCTGGCCTTTCCGTTCCGCCGCTACCAGATCCAGAAGGTCTGGCGGGGCGAGCGTCCGCAGGAAGGCCGCGCCCGCGAGTTCACCCAGGCGGACATCGACATCGTCGGCGACGGCGAACTGCCGTTCCGCTACGACGTCGAGATCGCGCTGGTGATCGCCGAGGCCCTCAGCGCCCTCCCGATCCCGGACTTCCTGCTCCGGATCAACAACCGCAAGCTGGCCGAGGGTTTCTACACCGGCATCGGCCTGACCGACACCGCCGGGGTGCTGCGCAGCATCGACAAGCTCGAAAAGATCGGCCCCGCCAAGGTGGCCGAGCTGCTCAAGACCGAGCTCGGGGCCACCGAGGAGCAGGCGCAGGCCGCGCTCAAGCTGGCCGCGATCCGCGCCGGAGACACTTCCTTCGTGCAGCAGGTCCGCGACGCTCGGCGTGAGCAACGAGCTGCTGGAAGAAGGCCTGAATGAGCTGGAGCAGGTCATCGCCGCCGCCGTCCAGCGCGCCCCGGGCAAGGTGGTCGCGGACCTCAGCATCGCCCGCGGCCTGGACTACTACACCGGCACCGTGGTGGAAACCGTCCTGGTGGGCCACGAACAGCTCGGCTCGATCTGCTCCGGCGGCCGCTACGACGCCCTCGCCAGCAAGGGCAACCGCAAGTTCCCCGGCGTCGGCCTGTCGATCGGCGTGACCCGGCTGGTGTCCCGGATCCTCAGCCAGGAGCTGGCCAAGGCGTCCCGCGCGGTGCCCACCGCGGTGCTGGTCGCCCTCAACAGCGATGACAGCTGGGGCGCGGCGCAGGATGTCGCGGCCCAGTTGCGCGCCCGCGGGATCTCCACCGAGGTGGCGGCGAAGGCCGAGAAGTTCGGCAAGCAGATCAAGTTCGCGGACCGCCGCGGCATCCCGTTCGTCTGGTTCACCGACGACGACGGCAAGCACCAGGTCAAGGACATCCGCACCGGTGAACAGCTCGACGCCGATCCGTCCACCTGGGCTCCGGCCGAGGAGGATCTGCACGTCCGGGTCCTGAAAGCCTAGGCGGCAGCGCTCCTACTAGGCCCGGCCTTCCTACTCGGCAGCGGCCTTCCGGCGCCACAACACCAGAAACCGCCCGGCGATCCCGACCGCGAGCACCGCGGCCATGCCCAGCACTGAGGCGGACGGCAGGGTGGCGGCCAGGACCAGGCAGCCAAGGAAGCCCAGCGCGTTAAGCCAGCGCGGGGCATGCCAGGGACGTGCGGGCAGGGTGAACGCGGCGGCATTCGTCACCGCGTAGTAGACCAGCACGCCGAAGCTGGAAAAGCCCACCACGGTCAGCACGTTGGTGGTCAGCAGCAGCACGATGACGGCAGCGGCGACAGTCAGTTCGGCCGTGACCGGAACGGTGTGCGCACCGCGCACCCGGGCCAGCGGGGACGGCAGGTCGCGTTCGCGTGCCATCGCCATGGCCGTCCGGCCCACCCCCGTGATGAGTGCCAGCAGCGCACCAAGGCAGGCGGCCGCCGCGCCCGCCTGGACAAACGGAGCACCGGCGCTGAGCTGCGAGCCGGCCACGGCGTCCAGCAGCGGTGCCGTCGAGCGAGCCAGCTGCTCCGCGGGAAGGTGCCACTGCAGCAGCACGGCGAGTCCCAGGTAGATCACGAACGCTCCGCCGAGGGCGGCGAGGATGGCCCGCGGGATGGTGCGGGCGGGATCCTTGACTTCTTCGCCCAGCGTGGCGATCCGGGCGTAGCCGGCAAAGGCGAAGAACATCAGCCCGGCCGCGGGCAGCACACCCCAGCCGCCCGGCCCCGGCGCCGGCGGCACCGGCCGTGGCCGATCCAGCATGCGGACCGAGAAGCGCAGCCGCCGCCACGAAAGCCAGGGTGGCCAGCACCACGGCCAGCAGGACCTTGGTCAGCAGCGCGGTCCGGGTGATCCCGAGCAGGTTCACTCCGGTCAGCACCACGACGGCGGCGACCGCCAGGGGCGTGGCGTGGTCCGGTGCAACGTAGTGCCCGAAGGTGAGGGCCATCGCCGCGCACGACGCCGTCTTGCCCGTCACGAAGCCCCAGCCGGCAATGAAGCCGGGCCACTCGCCCAGCCGGTTCCGCCCGTAGACGTAGGTTCCGCCGCTGGAGGGGTACTTGGCGGCGAGCTGGGCGGAGGCCACGGCGTTGCAGTACGCGATCACACCGGCCAGGCCCACCGCGACGGCCAGCAGGGGACCGGCCAGCGCGGACGCCGGGGCGAAGACCACGAAGACGCCGGCGCCCAGCATCGAGCCGAGCCCGATCGCGGTGGAATCGACCACGCCGAGGCGGCGCTGCAGCGGGGCGGGCCGGGGTGGAGGGCTTGCCATGGCGGGTGCGGCCTTTCCAGCGGGTAAACTCGAACGGGACCGTTCCCGTAGCGGTCCCATTTAACACCACCCTGTTTTCCTTCTGAAAGGCGAGCTGTGCTGCGCACACACGACCTCGGATCCCTTCGCTCCGAGCACATTGGACAAACCGTAACCCTCGCCGGCTGGGTCGGCCGGCGTCGTGACCACGGTGGTGTCGCATTCGTGGACCTGCGCGACGCGTCGGGCGTCGCCCAGGTGGTCGTCCGCGAGGAAGAGGTCTTCCACGGCCTCCGCAACGAATTCGTGCTGCAGGTGATCGGCACCGTCGCCAAACGCCCCGAGGGCAACGAGAACCCTGCGCTGGCCACCGGCGAGATCGAGGTCATGGCCGAGAAGGTCACCATCCTCAACACCTCCGAGCCGCTGCCCTTCCAGATCGACGAGCACGTTGAAGTGGGCGAGGAAGCCCGCCTCAAGCACCGCTACCTGGACCTGCGCCGCCCCGGCCCCGCCCGCAACCTGCGCCTGCGCTCCGAAGCCAACCGGGTGGCCCGCGAGCTGCTGCACCAGGACGGCTACGTCGAGATCGAGACGCCGACGCTGACGCGTTCGACGCCGGAAGGCGCCCGCGACTTCGTCGTCCCCGCCCGCCTGGCACCGGGTTCCTGGTACGCGCTCCCGCAGTCCCCGCAGCTCTTCAAGCAGCTCCTGCAGGTCGGCGGCTTCGAGAAGTACTACCAGATTGCCCGCTGCTACCGCGACGAGGACTTCCGCGCGGACCGCCAGCCGGAGTTCACCCAGCTCGACATCGAAGCCAGCTTCGTCGAGCAGGATGACATCATCAAGCTCGGCGAAAGCATCGTCAAGGCGCTGTGGAAGCTGATCGACGTCGAGATCCCCACCCCGATCCAGCGCATCACCTACAACGACGCGATGGCCCGCTACGGCTCGGACAAGCCGGACCTGCGCTTCGGCCTGGAACTGACCGAGCTGACCGAATTCTTCAAGGACACCAACTTCGGCGTCTTCAAGGCCCCCTACGTCGGCGCCGTCGTCATGCCCGGCGGCGCGTCACAGGCCCGCCGCGCACTCGACGCCTGGCAGGAATGGGCCAAGCAGCGCGGGGCCAAGGGCCTGGCCTACGTCCTGTTCAAGGAGGACGGCGAACTCGCCGGCCCCGTGGCCAAGAACCTCACCGAGACCGAACGCGCCGGACTGGCCGACGCCGTCGGCGCCAAGCCGGGTGACTGCATCTTCTTCGCCGCCGGCGAGAAGTCCCCGTCCCGGGCGCTGCTCGGCGCTGCCCGGGTTGAGATCGGCCACCGCACCGGGCTGATCAACCCGAGCGACTGGGCCTTCTGCTGGGTGGTCGACGCGCCGATGTTCGAACCCGCCGCGGCAGCCGTCGCGTCCGGCGACGTCGCCGTCGGCGGCGGCAAGTGGACGGCCGTGCACCACGCCTTCACCTCGCCCAAGCCGGAATTCATGGACAGCTTCGACACGGACCCGGAATCCGCGCTGGCCTACGCCTACGACATCGTCTGCAACGGCAACGAAATCGGCGGCGGCTCCATCCGTATCCACCAGGGCGACATCCAGGAGCGCGTCTTCAAGGTCATGGGCCTCTCGCACGAGGACGCCCAGGAGAAGTTCGGCTTCCTGCTCGAGGGCTTCAAGTTCGGCGCGCCCCCGCACGGCGGCATCGCGTTCGGCTGGGACCGCGTGGTCTCGCTGCTCGCCGGCGTGGACTCGATCCGCGACGTCATCGCGTTCCCGAAGTCCGGCGGCGGTTACGACCCGCTGACCCAGGCGCCGGCGCCGATCACGGCGCAGCAGCGCAAGGAGGCCGGCGTCGACTTCAAGCCGCAGGACAAGAAGGACGACGGCTCCAAGTAGCCTGGCATGACCTGCAGCAACGGCTCTCCGGGAAACCGGGGAGCCGTTGCTGTGACAACGGACAGTCATTTTTGCGGAGGTCACGAACATGGGAGCAGTGCCGGGACTTGAGGCGCTGATGGATGCCGCGTGGCCCGCCGCGGAGCGGGAGGAGGCCGGCGGCTGGGTGCTCCGCGCGGCCTCCGGCGTGACGCAGCGTGCCAACTCGGCCTGGCCGCGGGTGCCGGGAGTCGATCCCCACGGGGTTCTCTCTACGCTCCGCGAGGCACGCCTCTGGTACCGGGCGCGACGCCTGCCGCTGATCTTCCAGGTCTTCGACGACCCGCGCTACGCGCCGCTCAACGCAGTGCTCGACGACGAAGGGTTCACCCGTCAGTCCGAAACCCTGGTCCTGGTCCGCGACGGCAGCGGTCCTGCCCCGGCGCCGGGACACGGCGTCGAGCTCTCAACGGAGCCCTCGGGGGAGTGGCTCCGGCTCTGGTGGAGCGTGGACGGCCGCGGCGACGCCGAGGCTATGGACGTCGCCCGCGGAATCCTGGCCGGTTGCCCCTCGGTGTATGCCCTGGTGCGGGACGACTGCGGCCGGCCCGCCGCCGTCGGACGCCTTGCCCTGCCCGTCCCGGAACCCAGCAGCCCCCGTTGGGGCGGCCTGTACTGCATGGCGACCCGTCCCGACGCCCGCCGGCGCGGCTACGCCAGCCAGGTGCTGCACGCCCTGCTGGGCGAGGGGACGCGCCGGGGCCTTGCCGGCTACTGGCTGCTGGTCACGGCGGCCAACTCCGGTGCACGGGGGCTCTACGCCCGCGCCGGCTTCGAGGAGTCCGGCCGCTACCTCTATCGGCAGGAGAGGCCCAAGCGCCACCTGACCGGCTGTTGACCGTTCCTGACGACACGGCGCCATTTCGACGGTTCCCTGCGCACCAGACGATTCGCAGCATCGAAACGGCAGGGAACCGTCGATACGGCGCCCCGACGTACGCGGAAGCCAGCCCCTACCCGGGCGGATCCGTGACCACGATCCGCACCGCGCAGGCGTCGGCGGCGGCCTTCTTCAGCACCGCGGCCCGCGGGTCCGGAACGTCCAGGAACGGGAGCCGCACCAGCCCCGCGTAGCCCTTCAGCACGGGTTCGGCGAGCACCTGTTCGGCCAGGGCGCGGTCACCGCCCGGCACGAGGTACTCGACGCTGTGGTCCGCGAAGATCCGGCCGGCATGGTCGGCCACGGCCTCCACCAGGGCGTCGGCCTGGTTGGCGCGCCGCCGGGCGAAGCGCTGCTGGGACCAGCCGCCGGCCGCCGTGCGGGACTGCACGTGGCGGGTCCCGGTCTTGGCCGCGAGGACCCGTCCCTCCGACACGACCGCCACGGAGTAGCCGCCGCGCCGCACCAGGACCAGCGCCAAGCCGCCGCGGCTGGGCGGCCAGCGACGCCAGCCGGGCCACGGCGTCCTCCCCGCGGCCCGGACGTCCCGCGTCCGGCCACGGCGGCTGCAGCAGGGCGGTGGCGCCGTCGGCCGCCAGCAGCCGCACGCCGGCGTCGTCGGGTTCCTCGCGCAGCTCCCCGTGGCTGGCGCCGAACCGCTGCACCCAGCCGGGCAGGCGGTCGCCGGAGACGAACGCCACACGGGTGTCGGGGCTGGCCATGGCGCGGATCTCCGTTGTGAGGGTGGCGGGGAGCCCGCCGTGTCAGGGCGGGTAAGGAACTGGAAGTAGCCTATCTATGTGGATGATCTCTTTGGCGCAGGGCAGGACAATGCGTCCGGAAACAACGACGGCGACGCCGACGAATCCGGCGACGGCGGCACCCCAACCCGCGCCGCGCCCCGCAGCCCGCTCGCGGTCCGGATGCGGCCGCGGAGCCTGGACGACGTCGTGGGCCAGCAGCACCTGCTCGGTCACGGCTCGCCGCTGCGGCAGCTCGCGGCCGGCAGCGACGCCACCGGGCCGGCCGGGCCGAGCTCGCTGATCCTCTGGGGACCCCCCGGCACCGGCAAGACCACCCTCGCGCACGTGATCGCCAAGGGCCCGGGCCGGAAATTCGTCGAACTCTCCGCCATCACCGCCGGCGTCAAGGACGTCCGGCGGGTGATGGACGAGGCCCTCACCGCCCGGGACCTGTACAAGACCACCACCGTGCTGTTCCTGGACGAGATCCACCGCTTCAACAAGGCCCAGCAGGACGCCCTGCTGCCCGGCGTCGAGAACCGCTGGGTGGTCCTGGTCGCCGCGACCACCGAAAACCCCTCCTTCTCCGTCGTCTCCCCGCTGCTCTCGCGGTCCCTGCTGCTGACCCTCAAACCGCTCACCGACGCCGACGTCGAGGGGTTGCTGGTGCGGGCCACCACGGATGACCGCGGGCTCGGCGGCAAAGTGGAACTCAGCGACGAAGCCCTGGCACACCTCGTCCGGCTCTCCGGCGGGGACGCCCGCCGGGCGCTGACCGCCCTGGAGGCGGCGGCCGGCGTCGCGTTCGGGGACGCGGACGACGCCGATGCGATCCCCGGGGCAGGCGGGGACGCTCCCGTGAAGATCGAACTCAAACACACCGAACGCGCCCTCGACGTCGCCTCGGTGCGCTACGACCGTGCCGGCGACCAGCACTACGACGTCGCCAGCGCGTTCATCAAGTCCATCCGCGGCTCCGACGTCGACGCGGCACTGCACTATCTGGCCCGGATGCTGGAGGCGGGGGAGGACCCCCGGTTCGTGGCCCGCCGGATCGTGATCTCCGCGGCCGAGGACGTCGGCATGGCAGACCCCACCGCGCTGCAGACCGCCGTCGCGGCGGCCCAGGCGGTGCAGCTGATCGGCATGCCCGAGGGCCGCATCATCCTGGCCGAGGCCGTCGTGCACCTGGCCACCGCGCCGAAATCCAACGCCGCGTATATGGGCATCAACCAGGCGATCGCCGACGTCCGCGCCGGCCTCGGCAACGGCATTCCGGCGCACCTGCGGGACGCGCACTACCCGGGGTCCAAGCAGCTGGGCCACGGCAAGGGCTACAAGTACGCGCACGACGCGCCGCATGCCGTGGCCACCCAGCAGTACCCGCCGGACGACCTCGTGGGCCGGAACTACTACCAGCCCACCGGCAACGGCGCCGAACGCGACATCTCCACCCGGCTGGAGCGGCTGCGGAAGATCATCCGGGGCAAGTGATCCTCTGGTAGGATGGTTCGTTGTCTGGCAAGGCACGGACGCACAATCCACCAGTTTTCGGCAGTTCATGCTGATTTGATGGGTTTGCCCTGTGCCCAGTAGCAAAAGGCAGCGGTTGGCCGATGCTCTCCATCGTGGAGGCCAGTAACACTGACACACCGCAGATATTGGAAGGACACAAGTGGCTAACAACACTCGTGCTCGCCGTACCGCACGCCTCTCGCGTGCACTCGGCATCGCTCTGACCCCCAAGGCCGCCAAGTACATGGAGCGCCGCCCGTACGGCCCCGGTGAGCATGGCCGTGCCCGCAAGAAGCAGGACTCCGACTACGCCGTACGTCTGCGCGAAAAGCAGCGTCTGCGCGCCCAGTACGGCATCCGCGAAGCCCAGATGACCCGTGCCTTCGAAGAAGCACGCCGCACCAAGGGCCTGACCGGTGAAAACCTGATCGAACTGCTCGAAATGCGTCTCGACGCCCTCGTGCTGCGTGCCGGCTTCGCCCGCACCATCGCCCAGGCCCGCCAGCTGGTTGTGCACCGCCACATCCTGGTTGACGGCATCCGCGTTGACCGCCCGTCTTTCCGCGTCGGTGAGGGCCAGCTGGTCCACGTCCACAGCCGCAGCGAGACCATGCCCCCGTTCCAGGTGGCAGCCGCAGGCGCGCACCGCGACGTTCTGCCGATGGTTCCGGCCTACCTGGACGTCAAGCTCGACGCCCTGCAGGCACGCCTGGTCCGTCGCCCCAAGCGCTCGGAGATCCCCGTGACCTGCGAAGAGCAGCTCGTCGTGGAATTCTACGCACGCTAGATCCAACGCGACACCTTACAAAGAAGCCCGTGGCAAGCGCCGCGGGCTTCTTTGTATGTAAGGTACTTGGGGGAGTTCTCCGCCTGCCGCGCCCGGCGGCCGGAGAACCATGCAGGAATCCACGTAGTTTCAAGGAGATGAACGTCTATGTCTGGTGGCGATATTGCCGGCCTGATCGCGGCCGGAGTGTTTGCACTCCTGGTCCTGCTGCTTGCCGTGCCGATCCTCAAGCTCGGCGGGGTGTTCGACGAGGTGCGCAGCACCATCCGCTCGATCAGCGACGGCGCCACCCCGCTGATGGATGAAGTCACCGCCACCGTCTCCACCACCAACCAGCAGCTGAAGAAGGTCGACGGGATCGCCTCCAACGTCTCCGACGCTTCCGCCAACATCTCGGCGCTGTCCTCGCTGGTCGCCGCCACCGTCGGTTCGCCGCTGATCAAGGTCGCCGCCTTCAGCTATGGCGTGCGTTCCGCCTTGTCCGCCCGCAAAAAGCCGGCCACCGGCCGCCGCAGCCGCTGACCCACTGACAGGAGCTGACATGAACAGAATCATCTGGATGGGCATCGGCGTCGCGATCGGCGTCATCGCCTTCCGCAAGCTCACCGAGGCGCAGTCCGCCCTCGGCCCCGAGGGCCTGAACCGGGCCGTCGGCCGGCTCGCCGACGGCGTCTACGACTTCGCCGACGCCGTCCGCGTCGGCATGCGCGATCGCGAAACCGAACTCCGCACGGCCCTCGGGGTGGACGCTGAGCCGGACGGCAGCGCCGCCGGCCGGAGTGCGGTCCGGCGCTAGCCGGGAGAGAATGAAAGCAGCGGCGCGTCCGACGCCGCCGGCAGGGCCCACGGCCCACCAACTACCGTTCCGCGGATTCCTCGCGCGAACCTACTACGCAGTGCATATTGAAGGGTAAGTAACCAGGTTATGAAGTCGCAGGAGATCACCAAGCGCTGGATCGACTTTTTCGTCAGCAAGGGCCACACGGCGGTTCCCTCCGCCTCCCTGGTCTCCAGCGACCCGTCCCTGCTGTTCACCGTGGCCGGCATGGTGCCGTTCATCCCGTACCTGACCGCGCGCGAGGAAGCCCCCTACTCCCGGGCCACCAGCGTGCAGAAGTGCATCCGCACCGGTGACATCGAGGAAGTCGGCAAGACCGCCCGGCACGGCACCTTCTTCCAGATGTGCGGCAACTTCTCCTTCGGCGACTACTTCAAGGAAGACGCCATCAAGTTCGCCTGGGAACTGCTGACCACCAGCGTCGACGACGGCGGCTACGGCCTGCCGCCCGAGCGCCTCTGGGTCACCGTCTACGAAGAGGACGACGAGGCCAAGGAACTCTGGCTGAAGAACACCGGTGTCCCGGCCGAGCGGATCCAGCGGATGGGCAAGGCGGACAACTACTGGTCCACCGGCCAGCCGGGCCCCGCCGGCCCCTGCTCCGAGATCTACTACGACCGCGGACCCGCGTACGGCATCGAAGGCGGCCCGCTGGCCGACGAGACCCGGTACGTCGAAATCTGGAACCTCGTGTTCATGCAGTACCAGATCGACAATGTCCGCTCCAAGGTGGACTTCGACATCACCGGGGAACTGCCGAAGAAGAACATCGACACCGGCCTCGGCATGGAACGCCTCGCGATGATCCTGCAGGGCGTCGAGAACATGTACGAGACCGACCAGGTCCGCCCGGTGATCGACAAGGCCGCCGCGCTCTCCGGCAAGGAATACACCTCCGCCGAGACACCGGAGGACCCGCACCACACCGACGACGTCCGCATGCGCGTCGTGGCCGACCACATCCGCTCGGCCCTGATGCTGATCGCCGACGGCGTCACCCCCTCCAACGAAGGCCGCGGCTACGTGCTGCGCCGCCTGATCCGCCGCGCCGTGCGCTCGATGCGCCTGCTCGGCGTCGAGAAGGCCTGCCTGCCCGAACTGCTGCCCGCCTCCCGGGACGCCATGAAGGGCGTGTACCCGGTCGTCGAGACCGACTTCGACCGGATCAGCCGTATCGCCTACGCCGAGGAGAAGGCGTTCCTGCGCACCATCGCCTCGGGCACCGCACGCCTCGAGGACGCCGTGCAGGAATCCAAGGCCGCCGGCCAGCCGCTCTCCGGCGCCGACGCCTTCGCCCTGCACGACACCTACGGCTTCCCGATCGACCTCACGCTGGAAATGGCCGAGGAGGCCGGTCTCAAGGTCGACGAGCCCGAGTTCCGCAAGCTCATGCTCGAACAGCGCCAGCGCGCCCAGGCGGACGCCAAGGGCAAGAAGGGCGCGCACGCGGACCTCAGCGCCTTCCAGGAGCTGCTCGCCGCCGGCGAGACGGTCTTCACCGGCTACACCGAGCTCGCCGGGGAGTCCAAGGTCCGCGGCATCCTGGCCGGCGGCCGGAAAGTCTCCCAGGCCTCCACCGGCGAGGAAATCGAACTCGTCCTGGCCGAGACCCCGTTCTACGCCGAGGCGGGCGGCCAGGCGGCCGACACCGGCCTGATCACCGGTGACGGCTTCGTCGTCGAGGTCCTGGACGTGCAGCGCCCCATCAAGGGCCTGAGCGTGCACAAGGCAATCGTCCGCGAGGGCGAAATCGGTGCCGACGCGCAGGTCCTGGCCGCCGTGGACCGGGAACGCCGGCACGCCGCCGAGCAGGCCCACACCGGCACGCACATCGTGCACGCGGCCCTGCACCAGATCCTTGGCCCGGAAGCCCTCCAGCGCGGCTCCTTCAACAAGGCCGGCTACCTGCGCTTCGACTTCGCCTGGGGCGAAGGCCTCAGCGCCGCCACCCGCTCCGAAATCGAGGAAGTTTCCAACATCGCCATCCGGAACAACTTCCAGGTGGAGACCAAGATCATGAACCTGGCCGAGGCCAAGGCCCTCGGCGCCATGGCACTGTTCGGCGAAAACTACGGCAACGAGGTCCGCGTCGTGGAGATCGACGGCGCCTGGTCCCGTGAGCTCTGCGGCGGCACGCACGTGTCCAACACCTCGCGGATCGGCAGCCTGTCCCTGCTCGGCGAACAGTCCGTCGGTTCCGGAAACCGCCGCGTGGAGGCCTTCGTCGGCATGGACGCCTTCCGCCACCTCGCCGCCGAGCGGGCGCTGGTCACCGAACTGACCGAGATGCTGAAGGTCCCCTCCGGCCTGCTCACCGAGCGGATCGCCAACACGCTGAGCAAGCTCAAGGCGGCCGAAAAGGAACTCGAGCGGCTTCGAAAGGAACAGCTCACCGCGGCCGCGGCCCAGCTGGTCGGCACCGCTAAGGACGCCGCCGGCGTCAAGGTCATCGCGCACGACGCCGGCACGGTCAGCGGCGCCGAGGACCTCCGTGGCCTCGCCCTGGACCTGCGGACCCGCCTCGGCTCCGACGCCGCCGCCGTCGCGGTGGCCGGTGTCAGCAACGACCGTCCGGTCATCCTGGTCGCCACCAACGAGGCCGCCCGCTCCGCGGGTGTCAAGGCCGGTGCCCTGGTCCGCCTGGCTGCGGGCATCCTCGGCGGCGGCGGCGGCGGCAAGGACGACGTCGCGCAGGGCGGCGGCACGGATGCGTCCAAGGTCGGCGCGGCCCTCGACGCCGTCGTGGACGCCATCACGAGGCGCTAGCCAGGGACGACGGATGACTGACTCGGCCGTTCCCGGCGCCTACCCCCGCGGCGTGAAACTGGGAGTAGACGTCGGCACCGTGCGGGTGGGCGTCGCGGTCTGTGACCGCGACGGCATCCTGGCCACGCCCCTGCGGACGCTGGCCCGGAACGTGAAAAAGAACACCGACGTGCGCATCCTCGCCAATCTCGCGCTGGAGCTGGACGCGGTGGAAATTTTCGTCGGGCTGCCGCGCACCATGAAAGGCGAGGAGCACGCTTCCGCGCGAATGGCGACCGAGTATGCCAAGCTACTGGTCAGTACTCTATTGGAGGCCGGATCCGGCGTGCCTGTGAGGTTGGTTGACGAGCGGCTGAGCACGGTTTCAGCCCACCGCGAGTTGCACCAAGCTGGCATGAGCAGCCGGGACCACCGTAAAGTAGTGGATCAGGTTGCGGCCGCGGGTATCCTGCAGCATGCGATCGATATGCAAAAGGCCAGGGGAACGGATGTAGGAAGCCGCGTCAGCGCGGTCCTGCCTCCGGGGCCACCCGGGGACGGCGTCCAAGCCGACCCCGCAGTACACCCGCATTTTGCACAACGCATTCTGCCCAAAATGGAAGGCTACAGTGAGCCCGGTCAACAATGACGACGCCTCTGGTGTTGCCAATAGCGGCGCTGGCCGCCCGCTGACGCGCAAAGAGATCAGGGCCCAGGAGAAGTCCGTGGCCACCCAGGGTCACGACGTCATTCCGCCCCAGGCCTTCGAGACCGGGCGCGGGACGCCGGACGTGCCCGGCCGGTCCGCCGGCGACGCCCCGGACACGGCCCGCGAACCCGCGCCGGACGGCAGCACCGGAGCGTCCGGACGCCGCCCCCACGGTTCACCAGGAGCCGGCCCACGAGCCCGTCCAGCAGGAGCCGGTGCACGAGCCCGTCCAGCAGGAGCCGGTCCACGAGCGAGCCGGCCCAGGAGCCCGTGCACGAAGAACCGGTCCACGAGCAGCCGGTTCACGAGCAGCCGGTCCACGAAGCCCGTGCACGAGGAGCCCCTCCATGAGCCCGTGCATGAGGAACCCGTCCACGAAGAACCTGTGCACGCGTACGCCGGCGGTATGTCCCGCGAGGAAACCCTGCGCCGCGCCGACGAGCTGCAGTACGGCTACGACCCCCACCACGACGCGGACTACGCCCCGGCCTACGCGGATCACCCGGACCAGGAGGGCCACCATGGCTACGACGATGCGCGGCCACCCCCTGATGGCCGGAGCCGCCTCCATTCCCACCGCCAAGGGACCGTCCAAGAAGGTCCGCCGCCGCCGCCGCTTCCTGGCCCTCGTCCTGACGCTGACGGTCTTTGTCGTGGCGATCGTCGTTGGAGCACAGTTCATCAAACCCCTGCTCGGCGGCGACACCGTCGCCGACTACCCCGGCCCGGGAACCGGGGAAGTCTCCATCACCGTGCCGCCGGGCGCCGGACCCAAGTCCGTGGCCACCGACATGGAATCCAAGCAGGTCATTGCGAATGCGGATTCCTTCCTCAGGCAGTTCGTGGCCTCCGGGGGAGCGCTGACCCCCGGCACCTTCACCATGCGCAAGGAAATGAACAACGCTGATGCCGTGGCCGCGCTGCTGAACAAGGACCAGGACAAAGTCATGTACTTCGCCCTCAGCGCCGGCATGCGCCTGAACGAATCGCTCAAGGCCATCTCCGAGGGCACCGGCGTTGCCGTGCCGGAGCTTAAGGCGCTCAGTGATTCCCCGGCCCAGTTCGGCGTTCCGGCCAAAGCCAAGAACCTCGAAGGCTTCCTGTTCCCCGGCGAATACCGGTTCCCGGTCGGAACTTCCGCCAAGGAGGTGCTGAAGAAGCTCGTCGGAAGCACCCTTGACGAACTGAAAGCGCAGGGCGTCACCGACCCGGCCAAGCAGTACGAGGCGGTCACCGTCGCCAGCATTGTCCAGGCCGAGGGCGGCCAGGCGGAGTATCGGCGATGTGGCGGGCGCGATCTACAACCGCCTCAAGCCCAACAACACCGAGACGAACGGGCTGATCCAGTCCGACGCCACAGTCACGTACGGCCTTGGCATCAAGAGCTTCCACATTGACGAGGAGCAGAAGGCGGACAAGTCCAACCCGTACAACACCTACGCCAACCAGGGCCTGCCGGTCGGGCCTATCGGTTCGCCGGGCAAGACGGCCATTGATGCCGCGGCCAAGCCGAAGAAAAACGAGTACCTCTACTGGGTGACGATCAACCTGGACACCAAGGAGACCAAGTTCTCCAAGACGCTGGCGGAACACAACGTCTGGGTGGACAAGTACAACGCCTGGTGCGGGGCCAACCCCGGTCGTTGCGTGTGACGCTGAGGGCTGCCGTCCTCGGCCATCCCATCAGCCACTCAAAGTCCCCGGCCCTGCACCGCGCCGCGTACGCGCAGCTCGGCGCCGACCTGGCCTATGAGGCCATCGACGTCACCGTGGACGCGCTCCCCGGCTTCATGGCCGGGGTGCGCCGGGACGGTCGCTGGCGCGGGCTGTCCGTGACGATGCCGCTCAAGGCCGCCATGGCCGCCGAGGTCGACGACATCCGCGGCGTGGCGCGCCAGCTCGGCGTCATCAACACGGTGGCATTTGAAACCGGACCCGCCGGGGACAGCCCGGCCCGCCTCATCGGCTACAACACCGACGTCGCCGGGATCGTGAACGCCCTCCGCTACGCCGGCGTGGCGGCCGAGCCCACCGCCGTTATCCTCGGCGGCGGCGGCACCGCGGCGGCCGCCGCGGCCGCGCTCAAGGAACTCGGCGCCCCGGCCGTGTCCGTCTGCGTCCGGGACGTCGGCCGCGCCGCCGAAGCCCGGGCCGCGGCCGCCGCCGTCGGACTTCCCCTGCAGGTGCTGCCCCTCGCGGCTGCGGCGCCGGCCGTTGCCGCCGCCGACGTCGTGATCTCCACCCTGCCGCCGCGGGCCGCGGACCCCCTGGCGGAGGAACTCGCCCGGCAGGGGGCGCGCTCCGGCGGGGTGCTCCTGGACGTGGCCTACGATCCGTGGCCCAGCCGGCTCGCCGCGGTCTGGGCCGACGCGGGCGGCAGCGTGGTCCCGGGCCTCGAAATGCTGCTCTACCAGGCGGTCGAGCAGGTCCGCTACTTTACCGGTGTCGGCGGCCCCGTCCCGGCCGCAGTCATAGATGTGATGTGTGACGCAGTCGGGGCACCTCGACGGGTGTTCTAAGCGCCATGCATGGCAGGATGGATTTTATGTTGCGTTGGTTGACTGCCGGAGAATCCCATGGTCCGGCCCTGGTCGGAATTATCGAAGGCGTCCCCGCCGGTGTTGAGCTCACCAGCGCCCGGATCGTCGAGGCGCTGGCCCGCCGGCGGCTCGGCTACGGCCGCGGCGCCCGGATGAAGTTCGAGCAGGACGTGGTGACGGTCCTCGGCGGCGTCCGCCACGGACTGACCCAGGGCGGTCCCGTGGCCATCCAGGTCGGCAACACCGAGTGGCCCAAGTGGGAGCAGATCATGTCTGCCGACCCGGTGGACCCCGAGGTCCTCGCCGACCAGGCCCGCAACGCGCCGCTCACCCGGCCCCGTCCGGGCCACGCCGACTTCACCGGCATGCAGAAGTACGGATTCGACGAGGCCCGGCCGGTCCTGGAGCGTGCCAGTGCCCGCGAGACCGCCACCCGGGTGGCGCTGGGCGCCGTCGCCGCCGCCTTCCTCAACCAGCTCGGCATCGAGCTGGTCTCCCACACCGTCTCCATCGCCAGCGTCTCCGTCCCGGAAGGCCGGCCGCTGCCGGTGCCGGACAACGTGCTGGCCCTCGACGCAGACCCGCTGCGCTGCTTCGACCGCGAAACCTCCGACGCCATGGTCGCCGAGGTGGACGCCGCCCACAAGGAAGGCGAAACCCTCGGCGGCGTCGTCGAAGTCCTCGCCTACGGCCTGCCCCCGGGCCTGGGCAGCTACGTGCACTGGGACCGGCGCCTCGATTCGCGCCTGGCCGCCGCCCTGATGGGCATCCAGGCGATCAAGGGCGTCGAGGTCGGCGACGGTTTCCTCACCGCAGCCCGCCGCGGCTCGGCCGCGCATGACGAAATCGTCAAGGACGCGGACGGCAGGATCATCCGGACCTCCAACCGTGCCGGCGGCATCGAAGGCGGCATGAGCATCGGTGACGTGCTCCGGGTCCGCGCGGCCATGAAGCCCATCGCGACGGTGCCGCGCGCCCTCAAGACCGTGGACGTCAGCACCGGCGAGGCCGCCAAGGCCCACCACCAGCGCTCGGACGTCTGCGCGGTCCCGGCCGCGGGCGTCGTGGCCGAGGCCATGGTGGCCCTGGTCCTCGCCGAGGCAGTCACGGAAAAGTTCGGCGGCGACTCCGTGGAGGAGACCGCCCGCAACATCAAGGGTTACCTGGACAACATCCCGGCGTCCCTGGACTCGATCGGGCGCTAGTGCCGGCCCGTAACGCGTCCGCCGGGAAGCCGGTCCGGACGCCGCCCCGCCCGGTCGCGCTGATCGGTCCGATGGCCGTCGGCAAGTCCGCCATCGGAGCGCAGCTCGCCCAGCAGCTCGGCGCCCGCTTCGTGGATACCGACGTCGAAGTCACCGCCCAGCACGGCACCATCGCGGAAATCTTCGCCGGCCGGGGGGAGTGCGCGTTCCGTGAACTCGAGGCCCGGGCGGTGGCCCAGGCCATCGAGGAGGCGGCCGGCACCAACGCCGCAGGCACCAACACAGTCATCTCGCTCGGCGGCGGTGCCGTGCTGGATTCGGGAACCCAGCAGCTGCTGGCCGGCTGCACCGTGGTCTACCTCGAATGCGACGCCGACACCGTTTCCGAACGGATCGCCCGGAACTCCGGGCGTCCGCTCCTGGCCGGCGACGCGATGGAACGTTGGCGGGAGCTGTTCGCCGCCCGGCAGCCGGTCTACGAACGGCTCGCCGACCTGGTTCTCGATGTCCGGAGCGGTTCCGTCCCGGACCTGGCACAACGGCTTGAAGATGCGCTGGAGCAGCTGGCCGCCGCCCACACCGCGGCAGCACCCGCTCCAGCGGCGACAAAGAAAGTTGAAAAGTGAACACCGAATCAACCGTCATCAAAGTCACCGGGCAGGCTCCCGGGGAGAACTACGACGTCGTCGTCGGCCGCGGTCTGCTGGCCGGCCTTCCGGCCCTGCTGGGTGAGCGCGTGAAGCGCGTCCTCGTCATCCACCCGCGCGCGCTGCGGCTCACCGGGGACACCGTCCGGGAGGAGCTGGCCGGCGCCGGCTTCACCGCGCTGACGGCCGAAATCCCGGACGCCGAAGAAGGCAAGCACATCGAAGTGGCCTCGTTCTGCTGGCAGGTGCTGGGCCAGAACGACTTCACCCGCTCGGACGCGATTGTCGCCGTCGGCGGGGGAGCGGTGACCGACCTCGCCGGTTTCGTCGCCGCGACCTGGCTGCGCGGCGTCAAGGTCATCCACATGCCCACGAGCCTGCTCGGCATGGTGGACGCCGCCGTCGGCGGCAAGACCGGCATCAACACCGCCGAGGGCAAGAACCTGGTGGGCGTCTTCCACCCGCCGGCCGGTGTCCTCGCGGACCTGGACACGCTGGACACCCTGCCGAAGAACGAGATGATCTCCGGCATGGCCGAGGTGATCAAATGCGGCTTCATCGCCGACCCGGCCATCCTCGACCTGATTGAAAAAGACCCGGCCGCCGTGTCCGATCCCCGTTCGGACACCCTGCGCGAACTGATTGAACGCGCCATTGCGGTCAAGGCCCGGGTCGTTTCCGAGGACCTCAAGGAATCCGGGCAGCGCGAGATCCTCAACTACGGCCACACCCTGGGCCACGCGATCGAACTCGCCGAACGCTACTCCTGGCGGCACGGTGCCGCCGTCGCGGTCGGCATGATGTTCGCTGCCGAACTGTCCCGCAGCGTCGGCCGGCTCAGCGACGCCGACGCCGACCGGCACCGGAGCATCCTGGAAAGCCTCGGGCTGCCCACCAGCTACCGGCGCGACCGCTGGCAGGCGCTGCTCGACGGCATGCGAAGGGACAAGAAGTCCCGCGGCGACCTGCTGCGCTTCGTGGTGCTCGACGGCGTCGGACGCCCCGGCATCCTCGATGTGCCCGACACCTCGCTGCTGTTCGCGGCCTACCAGGAAATCGCCTCCTGATGATCAGCGACAACGGCGGCACCACCGAGTGGCCGGACGCCGGGTTTCCCGGCATCAGGATCAACCCGGTGACCCTGATGCCGCAGCTCGTCAATGCGGAGGCCTGCGCCGCGGCACTGGCCGCCTCCACCGATCCCACGGACGTGATCTTCGTCCGCCTCGTCGAGGGCCATCCGGGCGAGGCCGCCGAACTGCTGGCCGAGGCCCGCTACAAAGACCCGGACTCCTTCCGGCTGCGGATGTTCGAGGCGGAGGTCCTGCGGGTCTCCCACCGCTTCGACCGCGCCGTGGAGCTCTACCGCCAGCTCCTGACCGAGGCCCAGGGCACCCCGGAGGAGGCCGTCGTCCGGCAGCACCTGGGCCGCTCCCACTTCGCCGCCGGGAACATCGCCGCCGCCGTCGAATCCTTCGCCAGGGCGCTGGACCTGCGCGTGGCCGGTGCCGCGGACGCGGCGCTGATCTACTCGTCGACGGTGGCGCTGCAGCGCGCCCGGGACGTGCTGGACCTGGCCTGCTAGCGGCCCGTCAGGCAGCGGGCCGGCAAAACCGGTAGAATGGTTCTTGGATTTTTGATAAATACGCGCTGGCAGGCCCGATCGGCATGCCTGCCTGGCATAAGCGCTGGCGGCTAGAAACCAGCCAACTTGAGAAACCTGAGGATATTGTGGCAACGACTAACGACATCAAGAACGGAACCGTGCTGAAGCTTGAGGGCCAGCTTTGGAACATCATCGAGTTCCAGCACGTCAAGCCCGGCAAGGGTGGCGCATTCGTCCGCACCAAGATGCGCAACGTGATGTCCGGCAAGGTCGTCGACAAGACCTTCAACGCCGGTCTCAAGATCGAGACCGCCACGGTTGACCGCCGCGACTACCAGTACCTGTACCAGGACGGCGCCGACTACGTGTTCATGGACACCTCGGATTTCGACCAGCTCACCGTGTCCGCCGCCACCGTCGGGGACGCCACCAACTTCATGCTCGAGAACCAGATGGTGAACATCGCCATCCACGAGGGCAACCCGCTCTACATCGAACTGCCGCCGAGCGTCGTGCTTGAAATCACCTACACCGAGCCGGGCCTGCAGGGCGACCGCTCCTCGGCCGGCACCAAGCCCGCCACGCTCGAAACCGGCTACGAGATCCAGGTGCCGCTGTTCGTGGAGAACAACACCAAGGTCAAGGTCGACACCCGCGACGGCAGCTACCTTGGCCGGGTCAACGACTAGTGAGCGCCCGCGGTAAGGCCCGTAACCGGGCCCTGGATGTTCTCTTCGAGGCGGAGCAGCGCTCCACCTCGGCCTTTGATGTGCTGCGTGCCCGCCGTGAACAGACGGACCAGATCATCAACCCGTACACCCTCGAAATCGTCGAGGGAGTCGTGTCCCACCAGGTGGCGATCGACGAGTTCCTCGAGACCTACTCGCAGGGCTGGTCGCTGGAGCGCATGCCCTCGGTGGACCGCATCATCCTGCGGATCGGCACCTGGGAACTGCTCTACAACGACGACGTCCCGGACGGCGTGGCCGTGAGCGAGGCCGTCGCGCTGGCCAAGACGCTCTCCACGGATGAGTCGCCGCAGTTCATCAACGGCCTGCTGGGCCGCCTGCAGCAGCTCAAGCCGTCGCTGCTGGCCTGACACCAGGGCGACTGAACAAACAACAACCAGGGCCGGTGCCCGCCGCGAGGCGGACACCGGCCCTTGGCGTCTGCGGAATCGCCTGCGGCGGCGTCTGCGGCCTGGCCTGCCCCCTGGTCAGCGCAGCACGGCGTCGCGCAGGGCGAGGATTTCCCCGAGCTGGTGCTGCTCGTCGAGTTGGTGCGCGGGCACGTCCCGGCCGCTGAGGATCCGCTGCCGGATGATGGCCAGCCGGGTGGCGGCCTGCAGGAACGCCTTCATTTGCGGGGCCCGGCCGATCGACCTGGCCCAGCGGAGGGCCGAGCGGCGCCCGGCCGGAGTGGCCAGCATGGCCACCTCCGGGCCGGTGAACCAGCCGGCCGCCGCGTACTCCTGCAGCCGCTGGCGGGTGAGCCGGCGCTCCGCGACGCGCAGCAGCACCACAACCAGCACGGCCAGCAGGAAAATCGGCACCTGGACCGCGATGTACTGCGCCAGGAAATCCTGGCCCATGGAGTTCCAGCCGCTGTGCAGGACCATGGCGGGAACCAGCCCCGCCGGGAACGCGAGGAGCGTCAGCCCGGAGTGCCAGCGGCGCGCGGCGAGACCCAGGATGAGGCCGGTCGTCCCGGTGAAAATGGCGTGGGCGAACGGCGACATCACCCCGCGCAGGAAGAACACGACGGCCAGGTCCGCGCCCGGCGTGCTGGACTCGGCGATCGCCCGGCCGAAGTAGAGGATGTTCTCGGTGAAGGCGAAACCGCCGGCAACCGTGAAGGCAAAAACGACGCCGTCGACGGGGCCGTCGAAGTGCTTTCGGGCGAAGAGCAGCAGCAGCAACAGGCCCAGTGACTTCGCGAATTCCTCCACCACCGGAGCCTGCACGGTGACGGCAAACGTCCGGTAGTCCAGCCCGGACGCCGGTCCCGCGGCGAGGGCGAAGAACGGCTGGATCAGCATGGTCACCGAAATCGACACGAGCGCGCCCCAGGCGAAGGCGAAGAGCAGCAGCCGCTTCGGCTCCGGCTCCCAGCGGTCGATGTAGCGGACGGCCAGCAGGACCGAACTGAGCGGCAGCAGCGAGGCGATGAAGCCCACGACGAAGCCGCCCGGCCCGGTGTTCTCCAGGAGGAACGGCAGGACCAGGAACAGGCTCACGAACGCGAGGACCCCGCCGCCCAACACCAGCGCCGCCACGCCGGCCGAGGCGCGGGGCCGCGGCGCCGTGGACGCCGGCGGCAGCACCTGGTGGCCCTGCTCCGGTGCCCGCCCGTAGCCGGGCGCCGGACGGTAGTTCTGCGGCTGGACCTGGCCCAGCCAGCTGGGGTTGGCCTGCTGCGGGGCCTGGCCGGCCGGCGTCTGCCGGCCCGGCGGGGGATCGAAGCTCGTCATGGCATGAGCCTAGGGCGCCGGCGCCGGAGGGCCCAACACGCGGGGCCGGGATGTGACGGACGCCGCCCGCCACGGGGCGGGGAGGCGGCAGCCCGTGTGGTAATTTGAAAGAGCAAATGATCCTTTTTTAATTCCGTCCCGTGAGGCGGGGAAAGGGGAGACGAGCGTTGACTTCTGTTCCAGAAGCACCGGTTCCGGCCAAGGTCCAGCTCAGCAGGGTTGTCCTCAACCAGGCTGACATCGACCGTGCACTCACTCGTATCGCCCATGAGATTCTCGAGTCCAACAAGGGCTCCCAGGACCTGGTCCTGCTGGGCATCCCGCGGCGCGGCTATCCGCTCGCCGTCCGGCTCGCCGCCAAGATCGCCGCCGCCGATCCCGGCGTGGACCCGGCCGCGATCGTGGGCCAGCTGGATGTGACCATGTTCCGCGACGACCTCTCGCACCAGCCGACCAGGCCGCCGTACCCCACCCAGTTGCCCCGCACCGGGATCGACAACAAAGTGGTGGTGCTGATCGACGACGTCCTCTACTCCGGCCGCACCATCCGCGCCGCGCTGGACGCGATCATCGACCTGGGCCGCCCCCGGATCGTCCGGCTCGCCGTCCTGATCGACCGGGGCCACCGCGAGCTGCCGATCCGCGCTGACCACGTCGGCAAAAACCTCCCCACCTCCTCCGCGGAGAAAGTCCGCGTCCGGCTCGAGGAAACCGACTCCGCCGGCGGCGGCACGGACGGGACCGCAGTGAACGAAGTGGTCATCGAGGCCACCGCATGAAGCACCTGCTCTCCACCGAAGACCTGAGCCGCGCCAACGCCATCCGCATCCTCGACACCGCCGAAGAGATGGCCGCGGTGGGGGAGCGGGAGGTCAAGAAGCTCCCCGCGCTGCGCGGACGCACCGTGGTCAACCTCTTCTTCGAGGACTCCACCCGCACCCGCATCTCCTTCGAGGCAGCCGCCAAGCGGCTGTCCGCGGACGTCATCAACTTCGCCGCCAAGGGGTCCTCCGTCTCCAAGGGCGAATCGCTCAAGGACACGGCCCAGACGCTCGCCGCGATGGGCGCCGACGCCGTCGTGATCCGGCACTGGGCCTCCGGCGCCCCGCACCGGCTGGCGGCGACCGACTGGATCGACGCCGCCGTCATCAACGCCGGCGACGGCACCCACGAACACCCCACCCAGGCGCTGCTGGACGCGTTCACCATGCGCCGGCACTGGTCCAAACTCGCCGGCACCCCGTCCGCCGGTGCGGACCTGACGGGCATGCGCGTCGCGATCGCCGGGGACGTGCTGCACTCCCGGGTGGCCCGCTCCAACGTCTGGCTGCTGCGCACCCTGGGAGCGTCCGTGACGCTGGTGGCGCCGCCCACGCTGCTGCCCGTCGGCGTCGAACAGTGGCCCTGCACGGTCAGCTACGACCTCGACGAGACCCTCGCCCGGGGCGTGGACGCGATGATGATGCTCCGCGTGCAGGGCGAACGGATGAACGCCTCGTTTTTCCCGACCACCCGCGAGTACTCGCGGCGCTGGGGCTTTGACGACAACCGGCTCCGCGCCCTCGACGGCCTGGGCCTGAAGGACACCATCATCATGCACCCCGGCCCGATGAACCGCGGGCTGGAGATTTCCTCGGCCGCCGCCGACTCGCCCCGTTCCACCGTGCTGGCGCAGGTGCGCAACGGCGTGTCCGTCCGGATGGCCGCCCTCTACCTGCTGCTCGCCGGGGACACCCGCGAACCGGCAACCACCACCGCCGCCCACTCCAAGGAGAGCCACTGATGGCATCACAGCAACAGGACACAGGCAGCACCGGCGCCTACCTCATCCGGGGAGCCTCGATCCTCGGCGGAGCCGCCGAAGACCTGCTGATCCGCGGCGGCGTCATCGCCGGCCGTGGCCAGGACCTCGACGCCGAGGGAGCCACCGTGATCGACGCGGCCGGCCTCATTGCCCTGCCCGGCATGGTGGACATCCACACCCACCTGCGCGAACCCGGCCGCGAAGACGCCGAAACCGTCGAGACCGGCACCCGCGCCGCAGCCCTGGGCGGCTACACCGCCGTGCACGCGATGGCCAACAGCACCCCCGTGGCGGACACCGCCGGCGTCGTCGAGCAGGTCCTCACCCTGGGCCGGACCGCCGGCTGGGTGGACGTCCGTCCCGTCGGCGCCGTCACCGTGGGCCTGGCCGGCGAGCAGCTCGCCGAACTGGGCGCCATGGCCGACTCCCGCGCCCGGGTCCGGGTCTTCTCCGACGACGGCATCTGCGTGAGCGACCCCGTGCTGATGCGCCGGGCGCTGGAGTACGTGAAGGCGTTCGACGGCGTCGTCGCCCAGCACGCGCAGGAACCCCGCCTCACCGCCGGCGCGCAGATGAACGAGGGCGTGGTCTCCGCGGTGCTCGGCCTCACCGGCTGGCCCGCCGTCGCCGAGGAAAGCATCATCGCCCGCGACGTCCTGCTCGCCCAGCACGTCGGGTCTCGGCTGCACGTCTGCCACGTCTCCACCGCGGGCTCGGTGGAAATCGTGCGCTGGGCCAAGTCGCGCGGCATCAACGTCACGGCCGAGGTCACCCCGCACCACCTCTGGCTCACCGACGAACTGGTCCGCAGCTACGACCCGGTCTACAAGGTCAACCCGCCGCTGCGCACCGACGAGGACGTCCAGGCGCTGCGCGCCGCGCTGGCCGACGGCACGATCGACGTCGTCGGCACCGACCACGCCCCGCACCCGAGCGAACACAAGGAATGCGAATGGGCGCAGGCCGCGATGGGCATGACCGGGCTGGAAACCGCGCTCTCGGTGGTGCAGCACACCATGATCGAGACCGGGCTGATGGGCTGGGCCGACTTCGCCCGGGTCACCTCCACCGCCCCGGCAGCGATCGGCCGGCTCGAGGACCAGGGCCGCCCGCTCGACGCCGGCGAACCCGCGAACGTCATACTCGTGGACCCGGCTGCGCGCTGGAGAGTGGACCCTTCTAAGATGGCAACCATGGGCCGTAACTCTCCGTTTGCCGGCCGGGAACTCCCGGGCAAGGTGGTGGCCACCTTCTTCAAGGGCCATCCGACGGTCCTGGGCGGCGAGCTCAACACCCCGTACCGTTGGCTCCCCGAAGGCACAGACGCCCCCGGCGCCGCAGCGGCGGGCCGGCCCTGATGGTCAAGGAGCTCTCGCTGCTGTTCACCCTGGTCCTGATCGTCGCCGCGCTGGCCCTGATCTGGGTCGGCTGGCGGAACCGCCTGCGGCGCCAGGCCGACGTCGAACCGTTGCCGGCGGTCCCCGCCGGGCTGGGCGACCCGCTGGCCGCCGCCGACGGGCAGTACGTGGCCACCACCACCGCCGGCGACTGGCTGGACCGGATCGCGGTCCACCAGCTGGGGATCCGCACCAACGCCGGACTCAGTGTCCGCCCCGAAGGCGTGCTGTTCGACCGCTCCGGCGCCGGCCCGGTCTTCATCCCGGCCGCCAGCCTCACCGGGGTGCGGCAGGAAAGCGGCATGGCCGGAAAGTTCGTCGAAAAGGACGGCCTCCTGGTGCTCAGCTGGATGCTCGGCAGCAAGGAACTCGACACCGGCTTCCGGACCCGCCGGGCCGAGGACAAGCCCCTCCTCCTGGCCACCCTCCAAGATTTGATCTCCGCAGCCCCTCAGGCAGAAGCCGATAGTGGAAAGTAAGAACGTGACTGACCCCAAAGTGACAGCAACCGCTGCAGCAGCATCCACCCCCGCCGTGCTCGTCCTCGAGGACGGGCGGATCTTCCGCGGGACCAGCTACGGCGCCACCGGAACCGCCCTCGGCGAGGCCGTTTTCGCGACCGGCATGACCGGCTACCAGGAAACCATCACCGACCCCTCCTACGCCCGGCAGCTGGTGGTGCAGACCGCCCCGCACATCGGCAACACCGGCGTGAACAAGGACGACGCCGAATCCCGCCGCATCTGGGTGGCCGGGTACATCGTCCGCGACGCCGCCCGCCGGCCGTCCAACTGGCGCTCCGAACGCAGCCTCGACGACGAGCTGGTCGACCAGGGCATCGTCGGCATCCAGGGCGTCGACACCCGGGCCATCACCCGGCACCTGCGCGAACACAAAACCATGCGCGCCGGGATCTTCTCCGGCGACGCCGCCGGCGCCACGGACAAGGAACTCGTCGACGCCGTGCTGGCCAGCGCGCCGATGGAAGGCTCCCGGCTCGCCGAGGAAGTCAGCGTCGAGACGGCCTACACGGTCGAACCCGCCGACTGGGGCTGGGAGGGCGAGCCACGGTTCAGCATCGCCGCGATCGACCTTGGCATCAAGCGCATGACCCCGATCCGCTTCGCCGAACGCGGCGTCCGGGTCCACGTGCTGCCGGCCACCGCCACGCTCGAAGACATCAAGGCGGTCAACCCCGACGGCGTGTTCATGTCCAACGGCCCCGGCGACCCCGCCACCGCGGACAGCCAGGTGAACCTGCTGCGCTCGGTGCTGGACGCCAAGCTGCCCTACTTCGGCATCTGCTTCGGCAACCAGATCCTGGGCCGCGCCCTGGGCTTCGGCACCTACAAGCTCCGCTACGGCCACCGCGGCATCAACCAGCCGGTGCTGGACCGCCGCACCGGCAAGGTCGAAATCACCTCGCAGAACCACGGCTTCGCCGTCGATGCCCCGCTTGAGGGCGCCACGCAGGCCCCGGAGGAGCGCTTCGGCCGGGTGGAGGTCAGCCACGTCAGCCTCAACGACGACGTCGTCGAGGGCCTGTCCTGCCTCGACATCCCGGCCTTCTCGGTCCAGTACCACCCCGAAGCCGCGTCCGGCCCGCACGACGCCGCCTACCTCTTCGACCGCTTCATCGAGCTGATGGCGACCGCCTCTTCAAAAACAGACACCAAGACCTCCACCGATTCCAAGACTGAGGACAAGAAGTAATGCCCAAGAGAACTGACCTTAAGAGCGTCCTGGTCATCGGTTCCGGCCCGATCGTGATCGGCCAGGCGGCCGAATTCGACTACTCCGGCACGCAGGCACTGCGCGTCCTCAAGGAGGAAGGCCTGCGCGTCATCCTCGTCAACTCGAACCCGGCCACCATCATGACCGACCCGGAGTTCGCCGACGCCACCTACATCGAACCGATCACCCCCGAGGTGGTCGAGAAGATCATCGCCAAGGAACGCCCCGACGCGATCCTGCCCACCCTGGGCGGCCAGACCGCACTCAACACGGCGATCGCGCTGGACAAGAACGGCGTGCTGGAGAAATACAACGTGGAGCTGATCGGCGCCAACATCGCCGCGATCGAGCTCGGCGAGGACCGCGAGAAGTTCAAGGGCGTCGTGGAGCGCTGCGGCGCCGAATCCGCGCGCAGCCACATCATCCACAGCATGGACGAGGCCCTCACCGCGGCCGAGGACCTGGGCTACCCGATGGTGGTCCGGCCGTCCTTCACCATGGGCGGCCTCGGCTCCGGCCTGGCCTACAACGAGGAGGACCTGCGCCGGATCGTCGGCCAGGGCCTGCAGTACAGCCCCACCTCCGAGGTGCTGCTCGAAGAGAGCATCCTCGGGTGGAAGGAATACGAACTCGAAATGATGCGGGACAAGAACGACAACGTCGTGGTGGTCTGCTCGATCGAGAACTTCGACCCGGTCGGCGTGCACACCGGCGACTCCATCACGGTCGCCCCCGCCCTGACCCTGACGGACCGCGAGTACCAGCGCCTGCGCGACATCTCGATCGCCGTCATCCGCGAAGTCGGCGTCGACACCGGCGGCTGCAACATCCAGTTCGCCGTCGAACCGGACACCGGCCGCGTCGTGGTGATCGAGATGAACCCCCGCGTCTCCCGCTCCTCGGCGCTGGCCTCCAAGGCCACCGGCTTCGCGATCGCCAAGATCGCCACCAAGCTCTCGCTCGGCTACACCCTGGACGAGATCCCGAACGACATCACGCAGAAGACGCCGGCCTCCTTCGAGCCGACCCTCGACTACGTCGTCGTCAAGGTCCCGCGCTTCGCGTTCGAGAAGTTCCCGGCCGCCGACTCCACCCTGACCACCACCATGAAGTCGGTGGGCGAGGCCATGGCGATGGGCCGGAACTTCACCGAGGCGCTGCAGAAGGCCCTGCGGTCGCTGGAGCAGAAGGGCTCGCAGCTGGACTTCAGCCCGGTCCCGGAATGGGAAGTCCCGGAACTGATCGAGAAGGCCAAGCGGCCCAGCACCGAACGCCTGCACCAGGTCCAGCGCGCCCTGCTCGGCGGCGCCACCCTGGAGCAGCTGTTCGAGGCCACCAAGATCGACCCCTGGTACCTGGACCAGCTCCAGCTGCTGAACGAGATCTCGCAGGAAATCCGCCGGTCCACCGCCCTGACCCCGGAGATGCTGCAGCGGGCCAAGCGGCACGGCTTCTCCGACGCGCAGATCGGCGCCCTGACGCACAACTCCGAGGACGTCGTCCGCGGCGTCCGGCAGGCCCTGGGGATCCGTCCGGTCTACAAGACCGTGGACACCTGCGCCGCCGAGTTCGCCGCGTACACCCCCTACCACTACTCCTCCTACGACGAGGAGGACGAGGTCGCGCTGCACGCCAAACCGTCCATCATCATCCTCGGCTCCGGGCCGAACCGGATCGGCCAGGGCATCGAGTTCGACTACTCCTGCGTGCACGCCTCGATGGCGCTGCGCAAGGCCGGCTATGAGACCGTGATGGTCAACTGCAACCCGGAAACCGTCTCCACCGACTACGACATCTCCACCCGGCTGTACTTCGAGCCGCTCACCCTGGAGGACGTCCTCGAGGTGATCGCGGCCGAGGAGCGCACCGGCGGCGTGATGGGCGTGTTCGTCCAGCTCGGCGGCCAGACCCCGCTCAAGCTCGCCCAGCAGCTCGCCGACGCCGGCGTGCCGATCCTCGGCACCTCCCCGGAGGCGATCGACCTGGCCGAGCACCGCGGCGCGTTCTCCCGCGTCCTCGACCAGGCCGGGCTGATCTCCCCGAAGAACGGCACCGCCGTGTCCTTCGAGGACGCCAAGAAGATCGCCGACGAGATCGGCTACCCGGTCCTGGTCCGCCCCTCCTACGTCCTGGGCGGCCGCGGCATGGAAATCGTCTACGACGAGCCGAACCTCTCCCGCTACATCGCCAACGCCACCGAAATCACCCCGGACCACCCGGTGCTGATCGACCGCTTCCTCGAGGACGCCGTCGAAATCGACGTCGACGCCCTCTACGACGGCAAGGACATGTACCTCGGCGGCATCATGGAGCACATCGAGGAAGCCGGCATCCACTCCGGCGACTCCGCCTGCGTGCTGCCGCCCATCACCCTGGGCAACAACGTGATCGACCGCGTCCGGACCGCCACGCGGGCCATCGCGGAAGGCGTCGGGGTACGCGGCCTGATCAACATCCAGTTCGCCCTCGCCTCCGACGTGCTCTACGTGCTCGAGGCCAACCCCCGCGCGTCCCGCACCGTGCCGTTCGTGTCCAAGGCCACCGGCGTGCAGATGGCCAAGGCGGCGGCCCTGATCGGCACCGGCGTCACCATCAACCAGCTCCGCACCGCCTACAAGATGCTGCCGGAGTCCGGCGACGGCTCCACGCTGCCGCTGGACGCCCCCGTGGCGGTCAAGGAGGCCGTGCTGCCGTTCAGCCGCTTCCGCACCCTCGAAGGCAAGGTCGTCGACTCCCTGCTGGGCCCGGAAATGCGCTCCACCGGCGAAGTCATGGGCATCGACAAGCACTTCGACACGGCGTTCGCCAAGAGCCAGGCCGCGGCCAACAACGCGCTGCCCACCGAAGGCAAGGTTTTCGTCTCCGTCGCCAACCGGGACAAGCGCGCCGTCATCATGGCCGTCAAGCGCCTCTCGGACCTCGGGTTCGAGATCGTCTCCACCGGCGGCACCGCCGATGTGCTGCGCCGCAACGGCCTGCAGGCCACCACGGTCCGCAAGGTCGCGGAGGGCTCCAGCGCCGAGGGCGAGGGCACCATCGCGGACCTGATCGTCGCCGGCGAAATCGACATGGTCTTCAACACCCCGTCCGGTGGCGAGGCCCGCGGCGACGGCTACGAAATCCGCGCCGCCGCCACGTCGATCGGCATTCCGTGCATCACGACGGTGGCCGAGTTCAACGCCGCCGTCCAGGCCATCGAGGCCATGCGGACCTACGAGTGGTCCGTCACGAGCCTGCAGGAGCACGCCGCTGCCCTCACGGCGTCGCAGAACAGGGTGGCCCAGGAACGGGCCGAGCAGGAAGCCAAGGCGCATGCCTGAGGCCCGCGCCGCCGCTGCGGCCGGCCGGGAGTCCTTTGGCTCCCGGCTCGGCCGGGCCATGGCGGAGCGCGGCCCGCTCTGCGTCGGCATCGACCCGCACCCGGCGCTGCTGCAGCGCTGGGGCCTGAACGACGACGTCGCCGGGCTGGAGCGCTTCTCGCTCACCGTGCTCGAGGCCGTGGCGTCGCTCGCTGCCGCGGTGAAGCCGCAGGTGGCGCTCTATGAGCGGCACGGCTCGGCCGGCATGGCCGTGCTGGAACGCGTCCTCGCGGCCTCCGCGGACGCCGGGGTGCTCAGCATCGCCGACGCCAAGCGCGGCGACATCGGCTCCACCATGGCCGCGTACGCGGATGCGTGGCTGCGGGACGGCTCGGCCCTGGCCGCGGATTCGGTGACGCTGAGCCCGTACCTGGGCTTCGAGTCGCTCCGCCCGGCCCTGGACCTCGCGGCGGAGGCCGGGCGCGGCGTGTTCGTCCTGGCCCTGACCTCCAACCCCGAGGGCGCCTCCGTGCAGCACGTCGGCGGGGCCGACTCGGTGGCCCGGCGGATTGCCCGGGCCGCCGCGGCGGAGAACCGGCGGTACGGTGTCGACCAGGACCCCGCGCGCCTGGGCTCCGTCGGACTCGTTGTCGGCGCCACCGTCGGTTCCGCGCTGACGGACCTCGGCCTGGACCTCGGCGCGGTCCGCGGCCCGATCCTGGCGCCGGGCCTGGGCGCTCAGGGCGCCACGGCGGCGGACCTGCGGCGCACCTTCGGCGGCGCCTACGGCCAGGTGCTGGGCACCTCGAGCCGGGACATCCTCGGCGCCGGCCCGCGGGCCCGCAGGACCTGCAGGACGCGGCCCGGCGAGACCCTCGAGGAGCTCCGCGCAGCGTAGCCCGCGCGCCGCCGGCGGCAACGGCGCCGGAACTGTTCCATTGATTTCCGGCGCCCGCAGGACGGTAGGTTCAGGACAGCTATGCAGGGAGGACCTCAGTGAGCTTGCGACCCCTCACGCCGCAGGAGCGTGCCGACGCCCTGCACAAGGCCGCCGCGGCCCGGGTGGCCAGGGCGGCCGCCAAGGAGCACGCTGAAGTCGGGGGAACTGTCCATCGCGGAACTGCTCAGCGCGGGGGAGACGGACGAGGCGATCGCCCGGATGCGGGTGGTCGAGCTGCTGGAGGCGCTGCCGGGGATCGGGCACGTGCGCGCCGCGGCGATCATGGACCGGCTCGGTATTGCGGCGTCCCGGCGGGTGCGGGGCCTGGGAATCCACCAGCGCCGGGCGCTGGTAGATTTTATAGACGAGAAATAGCTTGGCCCGCCGAGCTTCCACCACCGCCCAAAGGAATACGTGAGCAAGAAACCCGGACTGACAGTCCTCGCCGGTCCGACGGCTGTCGGCAAAGGCACCGTGTCGACCTATATTCGGGACAACTATCCCGAAGTCTGGCTTTCGGTGTCGGCAACCACGCGCCCGCCGCGGCCGGGTGAGATCGATGGGGTGCATTACTTCTTCAAGTCCAAGGAAGAGTTTGAGGCCCTCATCGCTGCAGGCGAACTGTTGGAATGGGCCGTGGTGCACGGGCAGAATACGTACGGCACCCTGCAAGAGCACGGTGGACGCGGCGATTGCCGAGGGCCGCTCGGTGCTTTTGGAGATTGACCTGCAGGGCGCACGCCAGGTGAAGAAGGCCGTTCCGGACGCGCAGTTCGTCTTCCTCGCCCCGCCCAGCTGGGAAGAATTGGTGCGCCGCCTGGTGGGCCGCGGCACGGAATCCGCCGAGGAACAGCAGCGACGGCTGGAAACCGGTAAAGTAGAACTAGCCGCTGAACCGGAGTTCGATCACACCGTCATCAATGATGACGTACGTCGGGCAGCGGATGAGCTTGTTTCACTCATGGGGCTAACGCCGCACCCGCACTAACCGCAGGGTCGGATTGGCCCGTTAGAATTTGGAGAATTCGTGTCCACGAACCTTGAAGGCATCATCAACCCGCCGATCGACGAGCTGCTGAAGGCTGCCGATTCGAAGTACGGACTGGTGATTTTCGGTGCCAAGCGCGCCCGGCAGATCAACGCCTACTACGCCCAGCTGCACGAGGGCCTGTTCGAGTACGTCGGCCCGCTGGTTGACACCAAGCTGAACGAGAAGTCGCTTTCCATCGCCCTGCGCGAAATCAACGAAGGCAAGCTCGTTTCCACGCCGATCGAAGCCGCCGCAGAGTAATAACTCTGCTGCCTGACGGAGGTCACGTGCGCATAGTCCTCGGAGTCGGGGGAGGGATTGCCGCCTACAAGGTGGCGTCGCTCCTCCGGCTTTTTACTGAAGCCGGCCATGACGTCACCGTCATTCCCACCGAGGCCGCCACCCGGTTCGTCGGCGTGGCCACCTGGGAGGCCCTTTCCGGGCATCCGGTCAGCAACAGCGTCTTCGACGAGGTGCACACCGTCAACCATGTCCGGCTCGGCCACGAGGCGGAACTGATCGTGGTCGCCCCGGCCACGGCGGACCTGCTGGCCCGTGCCGCCACCGGCCAGGCCAACGACCTGCTGACCAACACGCTGCTGATGGCGGGCGGCCCGGTGCTGATGGCCCCGGCCATGCACACCGAAATGTGGCGCCACCCGGCAACCCAGGCCAACGTCGAAACCCTGCGCAGCCGGGGCGTCACCGTGCTCGAGCCCGCCACCGGCCGGCTGACCGGGGCGGACTCCGGTCCGGGCCGGCTGCCCGAACCCGAGGCGATCTTCGCCGCCGCGCTGGCCCTGGCCGGCGCCCCCGCGGTCCCCAACGCACCGGACCTGCCGGCGTCGGACGCGCCCTCCTCGGCTCGCGGCCGCCGCGGGCCGGCCGCTGGCCGGACTCACCGTGACGATCAGCGCCGGCGGCACCCGCGAACCCCTGGACCCGGTCCGTTTCCTGGGCAACCGGTCCTCCGGCAAGCAGGGCGTGGCGCTGGCCGTCGCGGCCCGCGAGGCCGGCGCCCGGGTCCGGCTGCTGGCGGCGCACATGGACGTCCCGGCGCCCGCCGGCGTCGAGGTGGTGCAGGTCGAGACCGCGCTGGAACTGCGCAAGGCCGCGCTGCACGCCGCCGCGGACTCCGACGTCGTCATCATGGCCGCCGCCGTCGCGGACTTCCGTCCCGCGGATGTCTCCGGCACCAAAATCAAGAAGCGCGACGACACCGCCGATCCCGGTGATTTCCCTGGTCCGCAACCCGGACATCCTGCGCGAACTCGTCGAGATCCGCGACGCCGCCTCCCGGAACCAGCTGATCGTCGGTTTCGCGGCCGAGACCGGCGACGCCGACGGGGACGTCCTGGAGTACGCCGCGGCCAAGCTGCGCCGCAAGGCCTGCGACCTGCTGGTGGTCAACCAGGTGGGGCAGGACCAGGTCTTTGGCCAGGACAGCAATGCCGTAGTCATCCTTGCGCGGTCCGGCTCCGAACCCCAAGAGGCGTCGGGTTCCAAGTCCGACGTCGCGGCCGCCGTCATTGACCGCATCAGCGCCGAGTTGAGCCGGGTTGTCCCGCCCGCTTGAGCGCTGGCGTAACCAAGGTCTCCCCGGCAGGGGGACACACGCCGCCGGCCGCCCGTTTCCCAACCAGTAAGGTAGTTGAGTGACTTTACCGCTGCACATCCCAGACTTCCACGGGTCCACGCCCGCCTCGCTCCGGCTGTTCACGTCCGAGTCGGTGACCGAAGGGCACCCCGACAAGATCTGTGACCAGATCAGCGATTCGATCCTCGACGCCCTGCTGGCCAAGGACCCGGAGTCCCGCGTCGCCGTGGAGACTCTCGCGACCACCGGCCTGGTCCACGTGGCCGGCGAAGTCACCACGGACGCCTACGTTGAAATCCCGCAGATCGTCCGCGAGACCATCCTCGGCATCGGCTACGACTCCTCCGCGAACGGCTTCGACGGCGCCCGCTGCGGCGTCTCCGTCTCCATCGGCCAGCAGTCCAACGACATCGCCGGCGGCGTGTTCAACTCCCTGGAAGCGCGCGAAGGCCGCCAGGAAGACGACTACGACCTCCAGGGCGCCGGCGACCAGGGCCTCATGTTCGGCTACGCCAGCGACGAAACCCCGTCCTACATGCCGGTCCCGATCTGGCTCGCGCACCGGTTGTCCGAGCGCCTCACCGAGGTCCGCAAGTCCGGCCTGCTGGACTACCTGCGCCCGGACGGCAAGACCCAGGTCACCGTGGGCTACGACGGCGACCGTCCGGTCTCGGTGGAGACCGTCGTGATCTCCAGCCAGCACGCCGAAGGGGCCAGCCTCGACCAGTTGCGGGCCGACCTCGCCGAGCACGTCGTCAACCCGGTCATGGCGCTGTCCAACCTGGACACCTCCCGCTCCCGCAACATCCTCAACCCGGCCGGCGCCTTCGTGATCGGCGGCCCGGTGGGCGACGCCGGCCTGACCGGCCGCAAGATCATCGTCGACACCTACGGCGGGATGGCCCGGCACGGCGGCGGCGCCTTCTCCGGCAAGGACCCGTCCAAGGTGGACCGTTCGGCCGCCTACGCGATGCGCTGGGTGGCCAAGAACGTGGTGGCCGCCGGCCTCGCCAAGCGGGCCGAAATCCAGATCGCCTACGCGATCGGCCAGGCGCGCCCCGTGGGCACCTACGTGGAGACCTTCGGAACCGAGACCGTCGACCCGGCCCGGATCAGCGCCGCGATCGCCGAGATCTTCGACCTGCGTCCCCGCGCCATCATCGACGCGCTCGACCTGAAGCGGCCGATTTACGCCAAGACGGCCGCCCACGGCCACTTCGGCCGCGACGAGCCCGACTTCACCTGGGAACGCCTCGACCGGGTCGACGAGCTGAAGGCCTTCTTCAACGCCTGAGGCCCGGCCGCGCAGAATGTCATCGCCCTTGAATGTCACAGCTTCGTGATGTGCTGTAGCCAGGCCGCCCACCGGCGGCCTGGCTACTTGCTTAATGTTCTTGCCGTTAATGTTCTTGCCGTTAATGTTCTTGACCGGACCAGCCGCTGAAGGGAGGCAGGCGCCATGACCCCAGCCCCCAGCGGCCCGGCAGCGCCGGACGAACCGCTCCAGCTCTCGCTGCTGCACGGTTTTCCCGCCTCCGCCGCAGCGGCCGGACCGGCCCTGGCCGCAGACCTGCCGGTGGCCCGGGTGCTGCTGGAATCGTCCCTCCCGCACCTGGACCGGCCGTTCGACTACAGCGTGCCGGCGGACCTCGACGCGGCGGCCAGGCCCGGCGTCCGGGTCAAGGTGAAATTCAGCGGCCAGGAGCTTGGCGGCTACCTGCTCGAACGCGCCGCAGCATCCGACGCCGGACACCCCCTGGTGCCGCTGTTCAAGGTCGTGTCCCCGGTTCCGGTGCTGACGCCCGCCGTGGCCGAACTCGCCGGCCGGGTCGCGGCACGCTACGCCGGGACCGTCAGCGACGTGCTGCGCGTCGCCGTCCCGCCCCGGATGGCCAAACTCGAAAAGGACTTCGCGCCGGGCGGACTGCTGGACCCCGCACTCTTCACCGACGGCGGCAGCGACATCGCGCCCGGTGCGCCGTCGGCACCCCCCGCGTCCGGCTGGGTGGAGTACCACAACGGACCGGCGTTCCTGCAGCACCTGGCGGCGGGGGAGTCTCCCCGCGCCGTGCTGAGCGCCCTCCAGGGTTTCGGCCCCGGCGGCTGGCCCAGGATGATTGCCGAAGCCGTGGCCGCTGTCCGCCGCACCGGCCGCGGCGCCGTCGTCGTCGTACCGGACTACCGCGACCTGGACCGGGCGGAGGCGGCCCTGCTGGAGCTGCTGCCGGCCGGCGACGTGGCGCGGCTCACCGCCGACGACGGGCCGACCCCGCGGTACCGCAGCTTCCTGAGGCTGCTCAGCGGCGCAGCCGGGGTCGCGGTGGGCACCCGCTCCGCCGCCTACGCCCCGGTGCACGACCTGGGCCTGGTGGTCTGCTGGGACGACGGCGACGACCTGCACATCGAGCAGCGGTCCCCGTATGCCCACGCCCGCGAAGTCCTCCTGCTCCGGGCAGCGCACGAAGGTGCCGCCTGCCTGCTCGCCGGGCACGCCCGCAGCACCGAGACGCAGCGGCTGGTGGAGTCCGGCTGGGCCCGCCCGGTCGAGGCTGACCGGACCGTGGCGCGCCGCACCGTGCCGCGCGTCCTCAACACCGCCGACAGCTTCGAGCAGGAGCGGGACCCGCTGGCCCGGATCGCGCGGCTGCCGGGTGCCGCGTGGCGGGCCGCGAAAGAAGGCCTCGAACGCGGCCCCGTCCTGGTCCAGGTAGCCCGGGCCGGCTACGCGCCGTCCCTGGCCTGCGAACGCTGCCGCGAACCGGCACGCTGCACCGCCTGCAACGGGCCGCTGGCGATCGCCGGGCCCGGCGGCAGCGCCGCGGTGCCGGTGTGCCGCTGGTGCTCCGCGGCCGCTCCCGAGTGGCGCTGCGTGCACTGCAACGGGGTCCGGCTCCGCCGGGGCGCCACCGGGGCATTGCGCACGGCCGAGGAACTGGGCCGGGCTTTTCCGGGCAGGCCCGTGATCACGTCCTCCGGGGACCGTGTCCTGGCCACGGTGCCGGATTCGAAGGCCCTGGTGGTCGCCACGGTCGGGGCCGAGCCGGTGGCGGCCGGCGGCTATGCGGCCGCGCTGCTGCTGGACGGCGACTCGCTGCTGCGCCGCGAAAACCTCCGGGCCGGGGAGGACGCCGTGCGGCGCTGGTTCAACGCCGCCGCCCTGGTCCGTCCCGCGGCCGACGGCGGCCTGGTGGTCATCACCGCCGAGGACACCGCAGGGGTCGGGGCGCTGCTGCGCTGGGACCCGGCCGGGTACGCCGGGCGGGAGCTCGCCCTGCGGCAGGAGCTTTCGCTGCCGCCGGCGGTCCGGATTGCGTCCGTCACCGGCGGCCGGACCGCCGTCGGGCATTTCACCGACGCCGTCGAGAAGGCACTGGCGAAGCAGGACATCGTGCTGCGCTCGGCCGGACCCGCGCCGCTGCCCGGCGCCGGCGGTCCCGGCGCCGGACTATCGCCACCGCCGACGGCGCCCGGCCCTGAGCGTCACGGCGGCGGAGAGGTCCGGACCCTCCTGTTCATCCCGTACGCCCAGGCCGCTGAGGTGACGAAGGCACTCCGCGCGGTCAAGGCCGCGGCCGCGGCGAAACGCACCGACGACCCGGTGCAGTTGCGGCTCGACGGCGTCGACGTCCTCTAGCGTCGCCGTTTCGACGGTTACCAGCGCACACCCACGGCGCAAGCGTCGGATGGGCGCGGAACCGTCGAAACGGCCGGGCTTAGCGGCGCCTGCGCGCGCGCAGGGCCACGGCCTCCTCGGCGGCGGCCAGCAGCCGGTGCGCGGAGGCATCCCAGCTGAACTCGGCCGCGCGCTGCACGGCACGGCTGGAACGGTCCTTCCACAGCTCCGGCGCCTCCAGTTCGCGGACGGCCGCGGCAAACGCGGACGGCGAGTCCGGATCGACGTAGCTGACCGCGTCCCCGCCCACCTCGCGGAAGATCGGGATGTCGCTGGCGATGACCGGGGTGCCGTGCGACATCGCCTCCACAAGGGGCAGGCCGTAGCCCTCGGCCCTGGAGAGGCTGACCAGGGCGGTGGTGCGGGCCAGCAGGTCCTCGTACTCGGCATCCGTCACGCCGTTGTGGAACACGATGTTTGCTCCCGCCGGGGCCAGGGCCTCCAGCTCCGCCCTGCGTTCGGGCGTGATCCGGCTCAGCAGGTGCAGGGTCATCTCCGGCAGCTCCGCCATGCCCCTGACCATGGTTTCGACGTTCTTGTAGGGCATGAAGGAGCCCATGTAGAGCAGGGTCTTCTCGGCCCCGGCCCCGGGGTCCCGCGGCGTGGGCCCGGGCTGCGGGGCGTTGCCGACAATCCGCACCGGGCGCTTCGTGAGGCGGTACTTTGCCATCAGGGCCTCGGTGGTGGAGCTGATCGTCGCGACGACGTCGGCCCGGTTCAGCAGCATCCGCTGCGGCCAGAACGCCTTGTGGTAGAGCCGCCAGAGGACCCGGACCGGGGCCGGGAGGAACCCGGGAGGGGCCGGGTGCTCGTAGTAGATCAGGTCGTGCAGGGTCAGGACGAGGGCATATTTCCGGCCCCAGCTGCCCATGGTCTGCATCGGGCAGACCACCACGTCGGGACCGAGCTTGTTGACCTTGGCTGCGACGAACAGCTCGGAGGGCGAGAGCGGGCTGTTGATCAGGGTGTACGGCACGTCGGGCAGGAGCGCCAGCTGGCGCGTGTCGCTGATCAGCATGGAGACGTCCGCGATCCTGGCGGTGGCGGCGATGAGGCTGGCGCCGTAGCGGCTGATGCCGTCGTGGTGGTCGAGCCGGGTGAAGCGGGCGTCAATGAGGATTTTCACGCGGCGTGGTCCTTCAGGAATCGACGGATGAAGCCCGCGGCGGGCTCCGGGGTTTCGTAGTGGATCAGGTGCCCGACGCCGGGAATGACTTCCAGGGTTCCGTCCGGCAGCAGGGGCAGCAGCCTGTGCTGGTCGGGGAGGGCGGCGATTTCGTCTTTCTCGCCGGCCACGAGCAGCACCGGCAGCGCAAGCCGGGGCGCCACCTCCGCCACGTTGCTGCTGACGGAGGCCTTGAAGGCTTCGAGCAGGCTGTCGCGGTCGGCGAAGGCGGAGAAGTAGGCGCTGTGCTGGTCATGGACGAACCGCCGCAGCACCTTGTCCCGGGTCTTGGCCATGGTTTCGCTCATCACCCGCACGATCAGCTGGTTGCGCAGCAGGGCGTTCCCGAGGCCGCGGGGGAGCCGGGCCGCGGCTTCGTAGTAGAGCACCGCGGCCTTGGTCATGATCCCTTTGGGCCCCTCCAGGGCGGGCGCGGCGATGGGGTTGATCAGGACGAGCTCGGCAACCGCGCCCGGGTGGTCGGCCACGAAGTGGCTGGCGATAATCGAGCCGAAGGAATGGCCCAGCAGCACGGTGTCCGGCCCCAGCCCGAGGGCGGCCATGAACTCACTGATGAACCGGCCGTAGCCTTCGACGCTGTGCCCGCCGGCCCGGAAGGCGCCGGAGGCTCCGAAGCCGGGCAGGTCCGGCATGATGAGGCGCATGTCCGGCAGCTGGTCGACCACGCGGAGCAGCCCGTGGTGGTCGCCGCGGAAGCCGTGGATGACCAGGATCGTCCGGGTAGCGGCGGTCTCCCGGACCGGCTCGTAGCTCCAGTAGGCGACCCGGGTGCCGTCCAGGTCCACGGCGGAGGCGCTGCTGCGGGACTCGAGTTCCGCGCTGACCAGGGGAGCTGAGGGGGAGGATTCGGTGGCCACGTGTTCCATTCGATCGGATCCTAGTTGACGTTGTCGGGGTTCGAGCCGGTGCGGAAACCGCGCTCCAGGCCGGCCAGTGCGTCCAGGTCGGCGGTGCCGAGGCTGAAACCGAAGATGTCGTGGTTCTCGCGGATCCGGGTGTAGGAGCTGGCCTTGGGAATAACGACGTTGCCCAGTTCCAGGTGCCAGCGCAGGATGACCTGCGCGGCGGTCCGCCGGTGCGCCGCGGCGAGCTCCAGCACCACCGGGTCCTGCAGCACCTGGCCCCGGCCCAGCGGGCTCCAGGCCTCGGTGGTGATACCCAGCGAGGAGTGCAGGGCCCTCAGCTCGGCCTGCTGCAGCCACGGGTGCAGCTCGATCTGGTTGACGGCGGGCACCACTTCGGCCGTCTGGAGCAGGTGCTCCAGGTGTGCGGGCTGGAAGTTGGACACCCCGATCGCGCGGACCCTTCCTTCGCGGTAGAGCGTTTCGAGGGCGCGGTAGCTCTCGGTGAAGAGTCCGCGCCGGGCGCAGGGCCAGTGGATGAGGTAGAGGTCCACATATTCCAGTCCCAGCCTGGCGATGGAGGTGTCGAAGGCCCGCAGGGTCGCGTCGTAGCCCTGGTCGTCGTTCCAGAGCTTGGTGGTCACGAAGAGGTCTTCCCGGGCCAGCGGGGGGTGCAGTTCGCCGGAGCCGCCGGTGGAGCCGTCGAAGGCGGACAGGGCGCCGATCGCCTTCCCTACGCCGGTCTCGTTCCCGTACATGGCCGCCGTATCGAAGTGGCGGTAGCCGGCCTCCAGCGCCATGGTGACGAGCCCGGCCGCGTCGTCCGGCGGCACCTTGTAGAGTCCGAACCCGAGGCGGTCCATCAGCACACCGTTGTTCAGGGTCAGCCGGGGGGAAATTCTCATAGCACCGACTCTACCCAGTCCGGCGGCCCGGGCGTTGCCGGCCGGCCGTCAGGACGCGCCATCGGTGCTGACCAGGCGCCGGGCGGTGGCCTCGTCAAGGATCAGGTCCGTGGCCAGGCCGGCGGCCAGCGCACCGCGCAGCCCGTTGATCTTGGAGGCGCCGGACACCACGCAGATGCGCCGCCGGACCTGCCGGAGTTGCGCCAGGTTCGGGCCGGTAGAGCGTTCGTTGAGCATGATGCCGTCGGAGGAGCCGTCGGCGCGGAAGAAGACGGTGGCCACGTCGCCGACGACATCCGAGCCGGCCAGGATATTCAGGTCGTCCTCGTCCAGGTAGCCGCCGGCGTAGACGTGGCTGGGGTAATCGGCGTCGACCGATCCCACGCCGAAGATGGCGATGCTCATCCGGGCCTGCAGCCGCAGGATGCGTTGAACACTGCGTTCATTCCACATGGCCTTCTTGGTCGCGGCGTGGTCAAAGAACGCCGGCACCGGGAACTGCTCCACCCGGGCGCCGTAGGCGCTGCCGAAGCGCCGCATGATGTCCGAGGCATAGGTGATGCCCGTGGTCTGCATGTTTCCCGCCCCGTTGAGCTGGACGATGATGCTGTCGTGGGTGATCTTCCGGGTCAGGTGCCTGCTCACCGCGCTCAGCGTGGAACCCCACGCCACGCCGATGATCGCGTTCGAGTCCACGAGCGGCCCGATGGTGCGCGCGGCCTGCATCGCCACGCGGTCCAGGGTTTCGGCCTCGTTGAGCGTGTCCACGACCGGTACGACGTGCACATCGACCTTGTACTGTGCCCGGATCATGCTCTCAAGCTCGGGGCCGGTGTCCAGCGGGCTGCGGATCTGGATCTGCACCAGGCCGGATTCCCGGGCCGCCGAGAGCAGCCGGGAGACGGTCGAGCGCGAGGTTCGGAGCTCACGGGCGATCGCATCCATGGTCAGGTCCTGGAGGTAATAAAGCTGGGCGGCGCGAAGGGCGTCCGACTGGCGGGTGGGCGACATTCCATTTCCGATCTGCACGTTTGTGCATAGTGCTTGACTCCATTTTCCATTACTCCAAAGAATAGTGTTGAACGGCGACGTGCCCTACGGCGCGCCGCGCAGTACCAAGCCCCAGGGAGCAGTTTTGGGAAACAAGGTTTCATCCGGCCATCCGGCGTCGAGCGGCCCGCGCACATCCGTGCAGCAGCTGCGGAACCGGCCGCACGCGCAGGTGCTTATCATCGGCGGCGGTATCAACGGAGTCGGGACTTTCCGGGACCTTGCCCTGCAGGGCGTGGACGTGGCCCTCGTTGAGCGCGGCGACTTCTGCCAGGGCGCGAGCGGCGCTTCATCGCACATGATCCACGGCGGGATCAGGTACCTGGAAAACGGCGAGTTCCGCCTCGTCCAGGAGTCCGTGGTTGAACGCAACCGGCTCCTGCGCATCGCACCGCACTACGTGAAGCCGCTGCAGACCACGATTCCGATCTTCAGCACCTTCTCCGGCATCCTGGCGGCGCCGCTGCGGTTCCTGACCCACAAGCAGCAGGGCGCGCCCAAGGAGCGTGGCGCCTTCCTGATCAAGCTGGGCCTGAGCATGTACGACTTCTTCTCCCGGGACGGCGGCACCGTGCCGCGCCACCAGTTCCGCGGCCGCAAGCGTGCCCTGGCGGAACTGCCCCGGCTGCACCCGGGCATCAAGTACGCTGCGACCTACTTCGACGCCTCCGTCCACAACCCGGAACGGCTCACCCTGGACGTGCTTCAGGACGGCGAGAAGGCCGGCCGCGCGGGCGGCAACGGCGCCCTGCGCCAGCAACTACCTCTCCCTGTGTCGAGACGGCGGCGGAAGCCGGCAGCGCAAGCGCGGACGGCCGCCGGCACGGTCCAGCTCCGCGACGAACTGACCGGCGACGGAGTTCGACTTCAGCGCCGACGTCGTCGTCAACACCACCGGCGCCTGGGTGGATCTGACCAACCAGGCCATGGGCGCCGCAGTCGGCCTTTATGGGCGGCACCAAGGGCTCCCACATCGTGCTGGACCACCCGGAGCTGCTGGAGGCCTGCCAGGGCCGGGAGATCTTCTTCGAGCACACGGACGGCAGGATCGTGCTGATCTACCCGATGGGCGACCGCGTGCTGGTCGGCACCACCGACGTCGACGCCGACATGGCCGAGGACGCCGTCTGCACCGACGCCGAGATCGACTACTTCTTCGACCTCATCGGGCACGTCTTCCCGGACGTCGCGGTGGACCGGGAGCAGATCGTCTACACCTTCTCCGGCGTCCGTCCGCTGCCCCGGCACGACGCCACGCAGCCCGGCTTCGTCAGCCGCGACTACCGGATCGAACGCCGCGGCCCCGCCCGCGGCAGCGGGCGGGGATGCCGGGCACGGGCAGCGCGGCGCCGTCGTGCTCAGCCTGGTCGGCGGCAAGTGGACCACCTTCCGGGCCCTCGCCGAGCACCTCAGCAACGACGTCCTCGCCGAACTCGGCCTGGTCCGGAAAGTCTCGACGGCGAACCTTGCCATCGGCGGCGGCGCCGGCTTCCCGGACACCGAGGACGGCGTCCAGCGCTGGATCAAGGCCCACATGGCCGCCGGCCGCGACGCGGACCGGACCGCGGGCCTGCTGACCCGCTACGGCACGCGTGCGGTGGACGTCATGGCCTACCTCGACGCCGGGCCCGACCGGCTGCTGCATTCCACCCGCGAACTGAGCGTGCGGGAGCTGGAGTACATGGCAGCAGAACGAACAGCTCGGACACCTGATCGACGTGCTGGTCCGCCGCACCTCGCTCGCGTTCCGCGGCCTGGTGACCGGCGAGCTGCTCAACGAGGTCGCCGAGATCCTCTCCGGTCCGCTGGGCTGGGACGCGGCGACGCGCGCCGCCGAGATCAACCACGCACAGGAGGTGCTCGGGCGTTTCCACGGCGTCCAGGTCCACAGCCTGGTCGCCTGACAGCTTGGCTGCCCGGAGGCGGGTTAGCCCGGGCACAAGGACTGCGGGGTTCCTCCCGGGGACCCGGCAGTGGCCGGCCGGCAGCGCGAAACCGCTGCCGGCCCAACGGCCCTTCAAACTCGCGAAGGGCTGACAACAGAAAATAGAGGAGTCAAAGATGTCTCTTGGAATAGTTTTCCTGTCCGAAGTATTCGGCACCGCAATGCTGACCCTGCTGGGTTGCGGCGTTGTGGCCAACGTCGCGCTCAAAGGCACCAAGGGCAACAACGGCGGGTTCCTGATGGTCACCTGGGGATGGGGCATCGCCGTCTTCGCCGGTGTCTACGTTGCTGCCAAGTCGGGCGCGCACCTGAACCCGGCCGTCACCTTCGGCCTGCTGCTCAACGGCAAGGCGGAGTACGCCCCGGGCGTCGAAGGTGGACTTCGTTTCGACCCTGACCTACTTCGGCGGTGAACTGCTCGGTGCTTTCCTGGGCGCCGTCGTGATGTGGCTGGCGCACAAGCAGCACTTCGACGTCGAACCCGAGCCCGCCAGCAAGCTGGGCGTGTTCTCCACCGGACCGGCCATCCGTTCCACCCCGTGGAACCTGATCACGGAAATCATCGGCACCTTTGTCCTCGTCTTCGTCATCCTGACCTTCGGCGGGACGCCCTCCGGCCTGGGCCCGCTGGCCGTGGCCCTGCTGGTTGTCGGCATTGGTGTTTCACTCGGCGGCCCCACCGGCTACGCCATCAACCCCGCCCGTGACCTTGGCCCGCGCATCGCCCACGCCCTGCTGCCGATCAAGGGCAAGGGTTCCTCCGACTGGAGCTACTCGTGGATCCCGGTCGTCGGACCGCTGGTCGGCGGCGGACTCGCCGGCATCGTTGCCGCCGTGGTGCCGATCATCGCCACCGCCGCAGCCTCCTAGGAACCACTGCCGTACGTATCAAATTCAACCGCAGGCCCAACCGACAAGGACGTCAGCATGAACCAGTATGTAATCGCCATTGACCAGGGAACCACGAGCACCCGCGCCATCGTGTTCGACCACAGCGGCAACATCGTTTCCTCCGGCCAGATGGAACACGAGCAGATCTTCCCGCAGGCCGGCTGGGTGGAGCACGACCCCGCCGAGATCTGGAACAACACCCGCGAGGTCATCGCCTCGGCCCTGTCCAAGGCCAACCTGACCCGCCACGACATCGCCGCCGTCGGCATCACCAACCAGCGCGAGACCGCGGTGGTGTGGGACAAGACCACCGGCAAGGCGGTCTACAACGCGATCGTCTGGCAGGACACCCGCACCCAGGCGATCGTCGACGAGCTGGCCAAGGACGGCGGCCCGGAACGCTTCAAACAGAAAGTGGGCCTGCCGCTGGCGACCTACTTCTCCGGCACCAAGATCAAGTGGATCCTGGACAATGTCGAGGGCGCGCGGGCCAAGGCCGAGGCCGGGGACCTGGTCTTCGGCAACACGGACAGCTGGGTGCTGTGGAACCTCACCGGCGGGACCGACGGCGGCGTTCACGTCACCGACGTGACCAACGCGTCCCGGACCATGTTCATGGACCTCGACACGCTGTCCTGGGACCAGGAAATCCTGGACGCGTTCGGTGTCCCGGCCTCGATGATGCCGGCCATCAAGTCCTCGTCCGAGGTCTACGGCACGGTGCACACCTCCCAGTTGCTGCGTGAAGTTCCCGTCGCCGGCATCCTCGGCGACCAGCAGGCGGCGACGTTCGGCCAGGCCGCCTTCGACACCGGCGAAGCCAAGAACACCTACGGCACGGGCTGCTTCCTCATCTTCAACACCGGTGAGGAAATTGTGCACTCCAAGAACGGGTTGCTGACCACGGTCGGTTACAAGCTCGGCGACGCCAAGCCGCACTACGCCCTGGAGGGCTCGATCGCCGTCACCGGTTCGCTGGTGCAGTGGCTGCGCGACAACCTTGGCATGATCGGCAGCGCGCCGGAGGTCGAGACCCTGGCCGCCGCCGTCGAGGACAACGGCGGGGTCTACATCGTCCCGGCCTTCTCCGGCCTGTTCGCACCGTACTGGCGCTCCGACGCCCGCGGCGCGATCGTCGGCCTGACCCGGTTCGTGAACAAGAACCACATCGCCCGTGCGGCGCTGGAGGCCACCGCGTTCCAGACCCGCGAGGTGCTCGACGCCGTCAACGCCGATTCCGGCGTGCCGCTGACCGAGCTCAAGGTCGACGGCGGCATGGTGGCCAACGACGCGCTCATGCAGTTCCAGGCCGACATCCTGGGTGTGCCGGTGATCCGGCCGAAGGTTGTTGAGACGACCTCGCTCGGCGCCGCCTACGCTGCCGGCCTGGCCGTCGGCTTCTGGAAGGACCTGGGCGAGTGCTCGGCCAACTGGTCCGAGGACAAGCGCTGGGAGCCGAAGATGGACCAGGCCGAACGGGAGCGCCAGATGCGTCTCTGGAAGAAGGCCGTGACCAAGTCCATGGACTGGGTCGACGAGGATGTGAAGTAGCCTTCACCCCGGGTCCGGCCATCCGCACCACGGAAAAGCTCCGGTCAGCCTGGCTGACCGGAGCTTTTCCGTGGTGGGGGGAAGGCCGCGGATTGGTGCGGGCCGCGGTCCCGAAACGTCAGGAGTCGTCGCGCGGGTAGGCCACCACGGCGCGCGGCGTCTTGGCGTAGACGTCCTTGCTGACGGTGTAACCCCTCCTGTCCAGTTTGAGCGCCTGGGCGTTCACGTTTTCCAGTGCGGAGCGGCTCAGTTTCTTGATTTTCACGAGGTCCATGAACTCCTGGCTGTCACCGCCGGCGGCGGTGACCTTCACGAGCCCGGTGCCGGCGGAGTAGTACTTTCGCTGGTGCCCAGCACTGGGCGGTTCCAGCGGGTTGTACTCGTCGATCACCATCACATCGTTGTAGCAGCCCGTCGGGACGCACACCCGAAGGTGCTTGTACAGCACATCGCCGCAGTCCAGGAAGTCCACCTTCGGTGCGTAGGCCTGCACATAGGCGGGGGTGTTCCGGTGCGGCCGGGCCTGCATCGCGATTCCTGCCCGCGCCCGGTCGATGCCGCTGATAAAGGTGCTCGGTGCCCCGATGAGCTTTCCGTCTTCGTACTCCTCGGGGTATTCGCCGAACAACCAGACATCGCCGTCGTCCGACTGGGCGAAGAAGGCCAGTTCGGACTCCGCGAGCACCCCGTCGGAGTAGTCCCGGTCCCACATCACCAGCGTCTTGACGCCGTCGATCACCTTGGTCAGGCCGGTGACGGTGTGGACCACCGTGTGGGCCTTCGTGCCGTCCGCGTCCGTGACTTTGCCGGTCGTGGTGAACTGCATGCCCGGCTTCAACGGGAACCACTGGTTGTCGATCCGCGGCGAGGACGGATAATCATCCCGGTCGAAGTCGATCGCGGAGCCGGGACCGCAGAGCTCCCGGCCCGACGGCGCCGCGGTGGCCGCCGGCGCCGACGTCGCGGTGAACGTCGCCAGCACCAGCAGGACCGCCGCACCGCAGGCGGTGAACTTTCGTCGCTGAAACATGAAACACGCCTCTTCTCGAATTGATTGCTGCGCCTAGCCTGCGGTGGCCGGCTGGGCAGCATGGAGCCCGTGCTCGCGACCCGCGCGGCGCTTGCCGAACCGCAGGTACAGCGAGGGGACGATGAACAGGTTGACCAGCGTCGACGTGACGAGGCCGCCCAGAATCACCACCGCCATCGGGTGCTCGATCTCGTGACCCGGAATGTTGCCCATGACCACCAGCGGCACCAGGGCCAGGGCGGTAGCCAGGGTGGTCATCAGGATCGGGGACAACCGCTCGGCGGCACCGCGCAGCACCAGGTCCCGGCCGAAGGGCATGCCCTCGAACTGTTCCAGGTGCTGGCAGTGGTTGATGAGCAGGATGCCGTTGCGGGCCGCGATTCCCATCAGTGTCAGGAAGCCGACCAGCGACCCGAGGGAGAGGATGCCGCCGCTCATGTGCGCGGCGATGATGCCGCCCACCAGGGCGACGGGCAGCGTCAGGATGGCCAGAACCGCCAGCCGCCAACTGCGGAACGCGGCCTGGAGCAGCAGGAAGACCACGATGATCGCGCCGATCGAGTAGAGCAGGAGCCGCTGCGAGGCGGCCTGGCGCTCCGCGTATTCACCGAGGACCACCGCCTCGTAGCCGACCGGGAACTCGACCGACTTCATCTCGGACTCGAGCTTCTCGACAACCTTCGCCAGATCGCCTTCCTTGACGTTGGCACTGACGTCGATCCGCCGGGACCCCTCCGAGCGCTCAATCACGTTCGGCGTGGGCTTGACCGAGATGCTGGCGACGTCGGCCAGCCGGATCTTCTTACCGCTCGGCGTATCGAGCGGCAGGTTTTCGATGCTCGTGACGCTTGTCCGGGTCTCCGGCGCGCTCCACACCTGGACATCGTAGGCCTTGCCGTCCCGGTAGATGTCGCCCACCTCTTCGCCGGCAACCAGGGTGGCCGCGGCACGCCGGACGTCACCGGGCTTCAGCCCGTGGCGGTTGGCGGCGTCCAGGTTCACTTCCACGTTGATCTGCGGAATGTTGGCCTGGAGCGCGACCTTCGCGCCCACGGCTCCGTCGATGCCGCCGAGGATGGTCTTGAGCTTGTCCGCCTCCTTGCGCAGGGTGTCGAGATCGTCACCGTAGACGCGGATCACGACCGCGTATCCGGTGCCGGTCAGGACCTCGCGGATGCGTTCCTTGAGGTAGGTCTGGACGTCCCGGACGATGCCGGGGTAGCCGTCGACCACCTCCTGGACCGAGGCGAGCGTCTCGTCGTAGTCGACCGAGGGATCGACGCTGATCCAGTTTTCACCGAAGTAGACCCCCACCACCTCATCGGCGTTGAAGGCCTGCCCGGTGTGGGCCCCGCAGTTGTTCACCCCCGGGATCGTCATGAGTTCCCGGCAGGCCAGTTCGCTGACGCGGACTTCCTCGGAGTTGGATGTGCCGGGCTGGGTGAGCCAGTGCATCAGGAAGTCCCGTTCCTTGAAGGACGGCAGCAGCGACTGGCCCAGCAGCGGCGCCGCAACAATGCCGACGACGCCCAAGGCACCCAGGGCAAGGTAGCCCGGGACGGGCCGGCGGACGATGGGGCGCAGCGCGTTGGCGTACCAGCGCTTGAGCACCCTGACCAGGGGCGGGTCGCGGTCCTCCAGTTTGGCGTTCCGAAGGAAGATGTACGCCAGCGCCGGGGTGACCGTGAGCGCCACGAGCATGGATGCCAGCACCGCGAGGGTGTAGGACGTGGCGAGGGGGCGGAAGAACGCCCCGGTCAGCCCGTCCAGGAAGAAGATCGGCACCGTGGCTGCGACGATGATGAGGGTGGCGTAGACAATCGGCCCGCGGACCTCAAGCGAGGCGTTGACGACTACCCGGGCCGTGCTCTCGGTGCCGCCGCTTGCCCGGTGCTGGCGGAGCCGCCGAACGATATTTTCGACGTCGATGATGGCATCGTCCACCACCACCCCGACGGCAATCACCAACCCCGCCAGCACCATCGTATTTATTGTGCCTCCGGTCCAATACAACACGAGGGCCGCGGCCATCAGCGACAACGGGATGGCCGTCACGCTGACCAGGGCGGTCCGCCATTGGAACAGGAAGACACTCAGGACCAGGATGACCAGGAGGCATCCGAGCAACAGCGCCACGCCCAGGTTGCCCAGGGATTCCTCGATGAACGTCGCCGGCCGGAAGATGGCGGTGTCCACCTCGATCCCGGTGAGGCCGGGTTCGAGCTGCTTCATCGCCTCTTCGACCCCGCGGGTCACTTCAAGCGTGTTGCCCCACGGAAGCTTCTCGACGATCAGCATGAGTCCGGGGCCGCCGTTGATAACCGCGTCACCGATCAGCTGCTGATGGTCTTCCACGACGTTGGCGACGTCGGAAAGCCGGAGCGGAGCCTGGCCTTCGCGGTCCGCCACCGCCACCTTCGCCAGCTGTTCCGGTGAGGTGATGGGCTGGACGTGCCGGATGCCCATGGTCTGGCTGGGCGTATCGACAGCTCCGCCGGTTCCGATGAGGGAGCCGGGGGAGTACTGCAGAAGCCCGGCGTCAAGGGCGTCGCCAGTGGAGGTCATCACGGTCTCCAGCGTGACGTTGTTGGCCGCCAGCTTGGCCGGATCGACCTGGACCTGAAGCATCTGGAGGCGTTCGCCCCAGATGGCCACGTTGGCCACCCCGGGGACCCGAAGCAGGTGGGCCCTGATGTTCCAGTACGAGATCATCGACATCTCGATGAGGGACCGGGTGTCCGAGGACAGCCCGATCTTCATGACACGGCTGGTCGACGACAGCGGCTGCAGCATCAGCGGCGGCGCCGCCCAGGTGGGCAGGGTGGGGATGACGCCGGCCATCCGCTCCGACACCAGTTGCCTGGCCGTCAACAGATCCGTGCCGTTCTCGAATTCCATGACGATCGACGAGAGCTGGGGGACCGACTTCGACCGCATATGGTCAAGGCCGTCGATGCCGTTGAAGGCTTCCTCCAGCGGGACCGACACCAGTTCTTCGACCTCGGCGGCGGTGAGGCCCAGACAGGCTGTCTGGACTTCGACCTTGGGCGGCGCGAACTCGGGAAACACATCCACCGAGGCACTGCTGAGCTGGGCGCTGCCCACGATCATCAGCGCCGCCGCCATCGCAATGATGATTGATCTGAACCTCAGGCTGGCTGCGACTATCCGGCGCATGTCATTTGCCTGTGTTAAATTCGGCGCCGAACAGTTCAGCCGCGCCCACCGTGACCACCCTGGTACCGGCCGGCGGCCCGGCGGTGGCCGTGACCACGCCGGATTCCACCTTCGCGACGGTGACTGCCTGCCGCTGGAAGACACGGTCCTCCGGGTTCGTGTACACCCAGGTCTTGCCGTTGGCGTCGTACATCAGCGCCCCGTAGGGCAGCAACACGTTTTTCCCCGGGCCCGCGGTGACCGGCCCGGTCTTGAGTTCGAGCCGGTCCACGCCCCGCTGGGTCAGGGTCAGCTTCGCGATCCCGGTTGCCGCGTTTTTCTCCACCTTGGCCGGCGCCTCACCCACGGCAGCCGGGGCGGCCGCGGGCGCGGCGCAGGCAGGGAGGGAGAACACGAGGGCTGCACAGACAGCGGCCGCCAGGGGCAGGCGCCGTTGGGGCTTTTGACTGGTCATTTTGCTTCCACCTTTTCCTGCATGACGGGCTGAACGGGGGTTTCCGATTCGTAGACTTCAGACCACTCTTCGGGTGCGGTGCGGGGACCGAACCAGAGGGTCAGGAGGGGGAACACCAACAGCGCCGCAAGCGTCGTGGTGATCAGGCCGCCCGCAAGGATCAGCAGCATCGGGGCGATCAAGGCCTGGCCGACGGTCCCGCCAAGCAGGGCCGGCGGTATCAGGACCAGCACGGTGATGAGGGCTGCCTTGAGGACGGGCGAGACCCGCTCCCGGGCGGCCGTCAGGACGACCTCGGCCCGGGATGTGTGCGGCGCGGAACGCCACAGCTCATCCGCCCGGGCAGACAACACCACCGCGTTGCGTGCAGCGATGGCCAGCACCGCGGCAAAGGCCGTCATGGAGAGCCAGGAGAGCGACGCCGCACCAATCCAGCCGGCGATGGCTGCGCCGGAAAGGGCCGCCGGCAGCGCCAGGAAGATGGCGAGCGCCAGCTTCCAGCTCCGCACTGCGGTCTGGAGCAGCAGCAGTATGCCCACCAGGGCAGCCGCTCCAAGCCAGAGCACCACAGCGTCGGCCGCGCGCAGTTCGCTGTACTTTGCGGGAATCTCAGCGTGGTATTCCAGCGGGAACTGAATTTCCTTGATTGCCGCTTCGATATCGCGCTGGACGTCGGCCAGGGGCCGTCCGCTGATGTCCGCCACGACGTCGATCCGCCGCGAGGTGGCATCGTGTTCGATGACTACTTCGTTGGGAACCATCCGGACGGCCGCGATCTGGCCTAGCTGGACGTGGCCGCCGTCGGGGGTGTCGAGGAGAAGCTCCCGGATGCTGGTCAGGTCATCCCTGACGTTCGCTGCGCCGCGCACCACGACTTCAAACACTTTCTGCTGCTCGAAGAGGTTGCCGACGATGACGCCCTGCATCAGGGTGGCAGCGGCGCGCCTGGCGTCGCCGGGCTTGATGCCGACCTTCTGTGCCGCCTCGAGGTTGACTTCGACCTCCACGATCGGAGTCATGGTCGTGGCGTTGATGGTCGGGTTCTGGACGCCGTTGATGTTGCCCAGTGCCTTGCGGACCTCTTCGGCCTTTTCGCGCAGGATCGGCATGTCCGTGCCGTACACCCGGACCGCGAAGCCCGGCTCCAGGCGGTTGCGCATATCGCCGACTTCCTGCTGTGAGTAGTTCTGGACGTTGTGCGAGATACCGGGGTAGCCCTGGACGACGTTCCGGACTTCCTGCTCGGTTTCATTGAAGTCGGCGTCGGCGGCTATCGACACCCAGAGTTCGGCTGAATTGTTGCCGACAATCTGGTCCGAGGTGATGGCACGGCCGATGTGGCCGCCAACACCGGTGACGCCCGGCAGCGACCGCAACTCGTCGGAGGCCCTGGATGCGATCCGTCGGACCTCGTCCGTGGACGTGCCGGCGGCGGTATCCCACTGAACCAGCAGGGTCCTGTCCGGCATGGTGGGAACAAGGGGCCGGTTGGCGAACAACTGCGATCCGGCGGCGAGGCCCAACGCCCCGATCACGCCGACAGCCACCAGGCTGAGTGCCCGGCGCGACCGGGCGCCGTCCAGTGCCCGGTCGTAGGAGGCACGCGCGCGTCCGGCGGCAGCAGACTCCGGCGCGGTGGCAGTGTCCCGGGACAGCAGCATCTGAGCCAGGACCGGTGTCACCGAGAGGCCCACGAGCAGTCCGGCCGCGAGGGCCAGCGCCAGGGACCAGAAGAGCGGCTGGAAGAACGAGCCGCCGACGCCGCTCACAAACAGCGTCGGCAGGAGAGCGACGAGCATGATGAGGGAGGCGTGGAAGAGCGGCGTGCGGATCCCCCGCGCCACGTTGGTAATACGGGATCGAAGGGTTGCCTCGGTTTCCGTGGCCGCTGTGGTCAGGGGCCGGCGCCGCTGGGCGTGGACGTCCTCCACGATGTCGCCCACGATCACGGAAACGCCGAGCAGGATGCCAAGCAGAACGGTGACGTTGAGCGTGGCGTTTTGACTGAAGAGCACCACTGCGGCCGTCATGACCGAGGTCGTGATGGCCACGAGCGCGATCACGGCGACCCGCCAGGAACGGAACAGCAGCCAGAAGAGCGCCACGGCGATCAACAGGCTGATGAGCAAAGCGACGCTCAGGCCGTCCACGGTGTCCTGGACGGCGGTGGCGGGCCGGAAGACGCTGGTGTCGATTTCGACGCCGGAGAGCCCGGGTGCCATGTCCTCGAGGGCCGCTTCGATGGCCTCGGTGACCTCCACTGTGCTGGTTCCCGGGAACTTTTCCACAACCAGCATCAGGCCCGCGTCATTGCCGACGACGGCGTCGCCGATCAGGGGCTGGTGGTCTTCCCTCACCTGGGCGATATCGCCCAGGACCATCGGCTTGGGGGCGTCCTCGACACTGACTTTGGCCAGGTCCGCCGGGGTGCGGATCGGGAGGACGTGTTGAATGCCCAGACGCTGGCTGGGGGACTCAACGAAGCCGCCGGTGCCCGGGGTCGAGGCCTCGAGGAAGCTCAACGGCGAGACCCAGACGGCGTTGCCGGTGGTCTTGATGACTTGTTCCAGGGTGAGCCCCCGGTCGCGCAGCTGCGTCGGGGTGACCTCGACCTGCAACTGCTGTTCGCGCTGGCCCCAGATGGAGACGTTCGCCACGCCCGCGATGCCGACCAGCCGCGGCTTGATCTTCCACCGGGCCAGCACGGACATCTCGATGCCCGAGAGCTGCTTGGAGTTCAACCGGACCATCAACACACGGCTGGTGGAGGACATGGGCTGCATGATGAGCGGCGGAGACGACACGTTGGGCAAGGCGTGTGCCTGCGTCATCCGTTCGGCCACCAGCTGGCGGGCCCGCAGGAGGTCCGTCCCCGGTTCGAAAACGAGCTCGATTGATGACAGCCCCGGAACCGACTTCGAGCGGATTTCGTCCAGCCAGGCCACCCCGTTGAGGAGGTCGGCTTCCATCGGCGAGGTAATGAGCTGTTCGACTTCAACAGCGGAGAGGCCCAGGGCCTCGGTCTGGATCTCGACCTGCGCGGGTGCGAACTCGGGCATGCTGTCCACGGCCATGCGCGGCACGTTCAGAACACCGAAGGCGATCAGTCCGGCCGCGAGCGCGAGAACCAGGATCCGGAACTGCATACTGAACCGGGTAATCCAGCCGAACATGGCTAGACCTTTTCCGGGCGGCTGCCGGCCGTGTGGGAGCGCCGTGGCAGTTTAGTGGATTGTTGCAGGGCAGACCTACGCAAACGATTCATGTCAGGCTCCTCAACCCGAGACCATTTACGAATCCCCCCCGAGATCTTGAGAGAATAGTGTCCCTCTTCGAAACTTTTAGCAAGCTCCCAGTTTTTTCCTCTTTCCGGCCACAAAAACCCCGTTATCATGCGTCGGCTGCGTAGTCGGAGGGTTGGGTGCGGAGCGCCGAAAAAACTACTTACCCGGGGCCATTTGATACGCGTAAAACGGCGACGGACTACTCGGGTATTGATTTGTCTCACTCGCCGTATTTTTGCGGCCTACCGGATTCAGGAAGATGGATATCGGTGTAAGTACCACGCGTATTTACAAATAATATGTAACAATTTGACCTCGGTGCGGCCCCTGCGCGGCCCGGAACGGGGGAGTGCGTCGCCCCGGAGTCCCTCCGAAGGCGCTAAAGTAGTTCCATGCGCGCGATCCTTCTGCTTAGCTAGCCGCCCGGCATCCCGGGATTCAACTCGGATTGCCGAGCGGCAGCCCCTCCATGTCGAGGGGCTTTTGTGTGTCCGGGGGTTTCCCCGGGCCGGCGGCGGGACAGCCGCGGAGGATTAGCTGCCGGGGGAGGGCAACCGCCCCGGCAGGGCGGAAGCTTGACGAGACCAGGGCATGGCAAACACCAGCCCGACAAGAACAGAAGAGGCCAGCAGTGAGCGTTCAGCCGGAGACAGAGACCGGAACAGCAGCAGCCGTCGCGAACGAGGGCCCCGAGGAGGGCGCCTACAGCTTCGCCGCCATGGAGGCCAAGTGGCCGCAGGTCTGGGAGGACCTCAAGGTCTTCACGCCCCTGGATGACGGTTCGAAGGAACGCCGCTACGTGCTGGACATGTTCCCGTACCCGTCCGGCGACCTGCACATGGGCCACGCCGAGGCGTTCGCGATGGGCGACGTCGTCGCGCGCTACCTGCGCCAGCAGGGCTACGACGTGCTGCACCCGATCGGCTGGGACTCCTTCGGCCTGCCGGCGGAGAACGCCGCGATCAAGCGCAACGCGCACCCCAGCGAGTGGACCTACGCCAACATCGACACCCAGGCGGCGTCGTTCAAGCGCTACGCCATCTCCGCCGACTGGTCCCGCCGGCTGCACACCTCGGACCCGGAGTACTACCGCTGGACCCAGTGGCTGTTCAAGCGCTTCTACGAGCGCGGCCTGGCCTACCGCAAGGATTCGCCGGTCAACTGGTGCCCCAAGGACCAGACCGTGCTGGCCAACGAACAGGTCGTCAACGGCGCCTGCGAGCGGTGCGGCACTGCCGTGACGAAGAAGTCCCTGAACCAGTGGTACTTCAAGATCACCGACTACGCCGACCGGCTGCTGGACGACATGGACGAACTGCGCGGGCACTGGCCCGAGCGGGTCCTGGCGATGCAGAAGAACTGGATCGGCCGCTCCGAGGGCGCCCACGTCAACTTCGTGGTCGAGGCCGACGGCGGCAAGCCCGCCAAGGACGTCACGGTCTTCACCACCCGCCCGGACACCCTCTACGGCGCCACGTTCTTCGTGGTCGCCGCCGACGCGCCGCTCGCCGTCGAACTGGTCACCGACGGAACACGCCGCGGCCCTGGACGCCTACCGCGAACAGGTCAAGGCGCTGTCGGAGATCGAGCGCCAGTCCACCGAGCGGGAAAAGACCGGCGTCTTCACCGGCCGCTACGCGATCAACCCGCTCAACGGGGAGAAGCTGCCGGTCTGGGCCGCCGACTACGTGCTGGCCGACTACGGCACCGGCGCCATCATGGCCGTCCCGGCCCACGACCAGCGCGACCTGGACTTCGCCAAGACCTTCGACCTGCCCGTCCGGGCCGTGCTGGACACCGGCGAGGAAGACCCCGCGGTCTCCGGCACGGCGACCGCCGGCGAGGGAACCCTGATCAACTCCGGCGCGCCTGGACGGGCTGCCCAAGGCCGAGGCCATCCCGGCCGCCATCGCGATCCTGGAGCAGCAGGGCACGGGGGAGAAGTTCGTGAACTTCCGCCTGCGTGACTGGCTGCTGAGCCGGCAGCGGTTCTGGGGCACCCCGATCCCGATCATCCACTGCCCGGCCTGCGGCGAGGTCCCGGTCCCGGACGACCAGCTGCCCGTGACCCTGCCGGAGGACCTGCGCGGCGAGGACCTGTCCCCGAAGGGCACGTCCCCGCTGGCCGCCGCCGAGGCCTGGGTCAACGTCGAGTGCCCCAGCTGCCACGGCCCGGCCAAGCGCGACACGGACACCATGGACACGTTCGTGGACTCGTCCTGGTACTTCCTGCGCTTCGTCTCCCCGCAGTACACCGAGGGCCCGTTCGATCCGGCCAAGATCAACGACTGGATGCCGGTCGGCCAGTACGTCGGCGGCGTCGAGCACGCCATCCTGCACCTGCTGTACGCCCGCTTCTTCACCAAGGTCATCCACGACCTGGGCCTGATCGAGGCCGACGAACCGTTCCGGGCGCTGCTGAACCAGGGCCAGGTGCTCAACGGCGGCAAGGCCATGAGCAAGTCCCTCGGCAACGGCGTGGACCTGGGCGAGCAGCTGGACAAGTTCGGCGTCGACGCCGTGCGCCTGACCATGATCTTCGCCTCCCCGCCGGAGGACGACGTCGACTGGGCGGACGTCTCGCCGTCGGGCTCCGCGAAGTTCCTGGCCCGCGCCTGGCGGCTCGGCCAGGACGTCAGCGAGCGAACCCGGCGTCGACTTCGCCACCGGCGACCGTGCGCTGCGCACCGTCACCCACCGCACCATCGCCGACGCGCAGGCCCTGCTGGACTCCAACAAGTTCAACGTGGTGGTGGCCAAGCTGATGGAACTGGTCAACGCGACCCGCAAGACCATTGACGCAGCCGCGCGGCGCCGGCGGCGCGGACCCCGCGGTCCGCGAAGCCGTCGAGGCCGTCGCGGTCATCCTGAGCCTGTTCGCGCCGTATACCGCCGAGGACCTGTGGAACGTGCTGGGGCACCCGGCGTCGGTCGCCAACGCCGGCTGGCCCACGCACGACGAGGCCCTGCTGGTGCAGGACACGGTCACCGCCGTCGTCCAGGTCCAGGGCAAGGTGCGCGACCGGCTGGAGGTTTCCCCGGGCATCTCCGAGGACGAACTGCGCGAACTGGCGCTGGCCTCGGAGAACGTCCAGCGCGCGCTGGACGGCCGGGGGATCCGCACGGTGATTGTGCGGGCGCCTAAACTGGTCAACATCGTCCCGGCGTAGCCGGACGGGCCGTACTCGGACCGGCCGCCGGCAGATGCCGGCGGCCGGAACTCTTTCCAGGAGGTGCATCGTGCCGGACCGTGAGCCCCCGGGCTGGCCCTGGCTGCGCGAGCGGCTCGTCCGGCTCCGCCAGGCCACCCGGCCGGGCGCTGTCCCCGAACCGGTGCCCGCGGTGGCCGTCACGCACCGCGGTGGTCACCGACTCCGCCGCCGCGCTGCCTGCGGACTGGGTGCGCGACTTCACCGCCGACGGGCGCCTGACGGTGGTCCCGATGCCCGTCATGGTGGGCGCCGAGATCTACGGCGAGGGGGAGGACGACATCGCGGACACCATCGCCGTCGCCCTGGCCAGCGGCGTCCCGGTCCGTACCTCCAGGCCATCACCCGGCCAGTTCGAACAGGCGTACCTCGCCGCGGCGGCACGCGGCTTCGAATCCGTGGTCTCGATTCACATCTCCGGCGAACTCTCCGGCACGGCCGACTCCGCCCGGCTCGCGGCGGCCCGGGTGGGGATCCCGGTGGAAGTCCTCGATTCCCGCACCGTCGGGATGGCGCAGGGCATGGGCGTGCAAAGCGCCGTCGTCGCCGCCGCCGACGGCCGGGGCGCGGACGACGTCAGGGCCTTTGCCGAGGAGCGGCTGGCCCGCACCAAGGTCTACTTCTACGTGCCGAGCCTGGAACAGCTGCGCCGCGGCGGCCGGATCGGCGCGGCCGCCTCGCTCTGGGGCACGATGTTCTCGATCAAGCCGATCCTCGCGGTCGACGGCGGCAAAGTGGTGCCGCTGGAAAAGGTCCGCTCCGCGGCCCGGGCCATCGCCCGGCTGGAGGAAATCGCCGCAACCGATGCGTTGTCCCGGCCGGAGGGGGAAGCCCGGATCGCGGTGCACCACTTCGGGAATCCGGCCGAGGCCGAACAGGTGGCCGCCCGGCTGGCACGGCTGCTGCCGTCCTGCCCGCCGGCGCAGATCAGTTCGCTGCCCGCCGTGCTGGCGGCCCACGCCGGCCTCGGCGTGCTGGCCGTGATCGTGGGGGAGAGCAGCACCCCGCTGCAGGGGGCCGGCGGCACCGCCGGGACGTCCGGGGCGCTTTCCACATAGCCGTTCCGGCCCCTGCCGCGGGCGCGGCGCCGTCCCTAGGCTGAACTCCATGTCACGCCGATCTCCGGGAGCCGGAGCCCGCAATGGGCCACGCGCCGGTTCGGGCCCGGCCCGGCACCGCTGGGCCGCCAGCCTGGGCCCTCCGCGGGACGGCGCCCTGGCCGATGAGGCGTTGCCCGGCGACCTGCTGCCGGGCGGTCGCAGGCCGGCCGCGGATGCCGCGCCCGCCGCGCCGTCGTCCACCCCGGTGTTCAGATGGCGCACCGGACGGCGTGCGGCGGCGCTGCTCGCCGTGATGTCGGTGCTGCTGGGCGGCTGGTTCTGGTGGCAGGCGGCCGGCGGCGCGCCGCGGGTCCAGCCCCTGGGCGACCCGCACGGTTCGGAGGCTGCGGAGGGCACGGCAGCGGCCGGGGCCGGAGAAGGAGGGGCGCCTCCCGGCGGCGTTCCTTCCGGTGGGGCTGATGGAGCGGCGGAGCCGGCTGCCGCCGGGTCGCCGGGCGGCACGATCGTTGTTCACGTTGCCGGAGCCGTGGCCAGCCCGGGAGTCCTCGAGCTGCCGGACGGAAGCCGGCTCCACGAAGCCGTCAGGGCGGCCGGCGGCAGCACCGGCGCCGCGGACCTGGACCGGCTCAACCTCGCCGCGGTCCTTGAGGACGGCCAGAAAATCCTGGTCCCGGAGCGGGGAAGCCCGGACGTGGCTGAACCCGCCGGCCCTTCCACCGGTACCGGCACCGGGACCTCCGGCGCCACCGGACCCCCGGCCGCGAAGATCAACCTGAACACCGCCGGCGCCGAGGAACTGGCCACGCTCCCGCGCGTCGGACCGGTCCTGGCGCAGCGGATCGTGGACTGGCGTCTGCAGCACGGCAGGTTCGGCAGCGTCGAGGAGCTCGATGCCGTGGAAGGGGTCGGCCCGAAGCTGCTCGAGGCGTTGCTGCCGCTGGTGCGGGTCTGACGTGGCCGCCGGACAGCAGCCGCGCCGCTGGCAGTCCTTCCGGGACGCCGCCGCCGAAGCGCTGGTCCGGAACGCCACCGCGGAGGGCACGGCGCCGGTGCCGACCAGGGCGCCGACTAAGCCGCCGCCGGCAACGGGGCGTGCACGCGGCCCCGCACTGGCCGCCCTGGCGGAACTGGGCCACCGCGTCCGGGAGCACCTGCGCGGCCAACGGGCCGCCGCCGGGCCGCGGACGTCCGGCGCGCCCGGTCTGCGGCGCCGGACCGACCTTCGCCTGGTGCCCGCGGCGCTGCTGGTCTGGGGGACCGCCCTGGCGGCGGGCCGGCTGGAACCGGCCGCGATTGCCGGTTTGTGCGCCGTGCTGGCGGCATCGGCGGTTGCCCTGCTGCTCGCGGCACGGACCCGGGACCGGAGACCCGCCACGCGCAGCCTGCGGGCCACCGCGGCCGCGGCGCTGCTGCTCTCGGGTGCCGCCGGCGCCCATGCGGCCGTGGCATCGGTACAGCGGCATGACGGTGCGTTTGCCGAGGCCGTCGCCGCCGGTGCCTCCGTGGTGGCGGAGTTGGAGGTGGCCGGGGTGCCGAGGCGGCTTGCGGGCCCGGCCACCCCGGGAACCGCCGGCCCGGGACTCGCCGACCGTTGGGCGGTCCCCGCCACGGCCGTGGTTTTGGTCTTTGACGGACGCCGCGTGGAGTCCCGTGCCGGTGTGGTGGTCCTCGGCGGGCCCGCCTGGGGAGACGCCGAGCCGGGCCAGCGGATCCGGACCACGGGCAGGCTGAAACCCGCCGGGGCAGGGGAGGCCGAGGCCGGCCTGCTGTCCGCCTCGTCCGCTCCGGTCCGCCTCTCGACGCCCGCCGGGTGGGCGCGTGCCCCGGCCGTCCTGCGGAGCGGGTTCCGCGAGGCCGCAGCGGGATTGCCGGCCGACGCACGCGGGCTCCTGCCCGGGATGGTGACCGGAGACACCGCGGCGCTGGACCCACAGCTCGCCGCGGCCATGAAAACCGTCGGGATGACGCATCTGACGGCCGTCAGCGGCGCCAACTGCAGCCTGGTCCTCGGGGCCCTGCTGCTGGCGGCCCGCAGCCTGCGGCTGCCCCGCCCGGTCGCTGCCGGCGGCGCCCTCGCGGGGCTTGGGCTCTTTGTTCTGATGGTCGGACCGGACGCCAGTGTGCTCCGGGCCGCGTGCATGGGCGCGATCGGACTCGCCGCGCTGGTTTTCGGCCGGGCAGCGCGCGGCCTGAGCCTGCTCTGCGTGGCCTCCACCGGCCTGCTCGTCGCGGACCCGGCGCTGGCGGCCGACGTCGGCTTCCTCCTCTCGGTGCTGGCCACGCTCGGCATCGTGGTGGCGGGCAGGCCGATGATGGACTGGCTGCCCGGCGTCGTGCCCCGAGCGGTCGCGGCCGGCGTCGCCGTTCCGCTGTCCGCCCAGCTGTTCTGCGGGCCCGTGATCGTGCTGCTCCAGCCGCAGTTCTCCAGCTACGCCCTGCCCGCGAATCTGGCAGCAGCAGCGCTGGTGCCGCCGGTGACCCTGGTGGGCACGGCCGCCGTGCCGCTCGTACCGCTGGCCCCGGCGCTGGCGGCGGTGCCCCTGGCCGTGGCCGGGGCGTTCGCGTCGGGGGTGGCCGGCATCGCCCGCTGCTTCGCCGCCCTCCCGGGCGCGGCCCTGCCCTGGCCGGAGGGCGCCTTCGGCTTGACCACCATGGCGCTGCTCTCCGGGTTGTCCCTGACGGGCATCTGGCTGGCAGCGCACCCGGCGGCCACCGTGCGCCGGGTCCTGGCAATGCAGGAGCGGACCGTGCAGTTCCTGGTCGCGGTCCTGGACCGTGAGGCCCGCCCGCCGGCCACCGCGCAGCCACGGAACGGGCCGGCCCGCCGCGGCTTGGTGCACCGCCCCCGCCGTGGCAGGCTTAGAGTCTGCAAACCAACTTCCCGGAGGAACCACGAGTGGCTGCTGCCCAGACCCAACGCACCCGGACCTCGGCGGCGAACACCGCCACCTGGCGCGATGTGACACCGGCGCCGGTGGTGCTGGTCGGCGGCCCCGAGGACTACCTCGGCTCCCGGGCGATGGACCGGATCCGTTCGCAGGTCCGGGCCGCCGCCCCCGACGTCGAAGTCAGCCGGCTTAACGCCGGCAGCTACGAACCCGGCACGCTGGCCATGAACGTCAGCCCGTCCCTCTTCGGCGAGCAGAAGCTGATCGAGGTGGAGGGCCTCGAAGCGATGAATGACGCCTTCCTGGCCGATGCCCTGAAGTATCTGGCCCAGCCCGAGCCGGACGCCGTGCTGGTGCTGCGGCACGGCGGGGGAGTGCGGGGCAAGAAACTCCTCGACGCCATCAAGGCGGGCGGCTGGCCGGTGGTTGACTGCCAGCCGCTGAAAAAGGATGCGGAGAAGGCGGCTTTTGTCACGACCGAGTTCAAGGCCGCTTCCCGGCGGATCGAGCCGGACGCCGTGCATGCCCTGGTCAACGCCGTCGGCGCGCACCTGGCCGAACTCGCGGCCGCCTGCAGCCAGCTGATCGCGGACGCCACGACCGCGGTGGACACCGAGATGGTGGACCGCTACTACGGCGGCAGGGTGGAGGCCACGGCGTTCAAGGTCGCCGACGCCGCCATGGCGGGCAACGCGCCGCTGGCGCTCTCCACCCTGCGCCACGCGCTCGACACCGGAGCGGATCCGGTGCCGATCGTGGCGGCACTGGCGTCGAAGCTGCGGTCGCTGGCCAAAGTCGCGGGGGCCCAGGGATCATCCGCGCAGATCGCGAAGCAGCTGGGCATGCAGCCGTGGCTCGTGGAGCAGGCCCAGCGCGATGTCAGGCGCTGGACCCCGGAAGGCCTGGTCCGGTCCATCCAGGTCACCGCCGAGGCCGACGCGCAGGTCAAGGGGCTCTCCCGCGACCCGGTCTACGCCGTCGAGCACGCCGTCACGGTGATTGCCGGTTCGGTCCGGCGCTGACGCCGGACCGAACCGTCGCTGCGCCGGGCCGGCGTCGCGCCGTCGCGAGAGCGTGTGCCTGCTTAACTGGCTGTGGCCGGCACCCAGGGGTGCCGGCCACAATCATCAGTTCAGTTGAACTGGAAAACCTTAGAGTGCGTTGACCTTCTTGGAGATCGCGGACTTGCGGTTTGCAGCGTTGTTCTTGTGAAGAACACCCTTGCTGACAGCCTTGTCGAGCTTCCGGCTGGCAGCAACCAGCGCAGCAGCAGCGGCATCCTTGTCGGTGGACTCAACGGCGGTGTTGACGGCGCGGATGGCCGTCTTCAGCTCGGACTTGACTGCGTTGTTGCGCAGGCGAGCCTTTTCGTTGGTCAGGATGCGCTTCTTCTGGGACTTGATATTAGCCACGTGTGAACTCTCTTTTTCAATGCGGAAAATGGTCTAGAGGGCTTTCAGATTGGCCATTGACTGAGCGGCGTGGGGATACCTATGGCGACCAACCATCTGTGGCCGTCGACCTGCACGGACACACAGCTGTCAATAATAGCAGAGACGCGCAGCCTGTGGCGATTTCAGCCGGCCACCGCGGGTCGCGGCCGGCCCCGCGGGCGGCCCCGCCGGCCGGGGACGCAAGCACCGGTCCGGTCAGGACCAGCCGTGCCGGCTGCGCAGCGCCGAGGAGACGGCGCGGAACCGTCCGGCGTCGAGGATCGCACCCTCGCGGCGCACGTCCCGGGGATCGATCTGCAGGATGCGGTCCAGCCGCGCCTCGCTGGGACGCCACTGCCGGTCCCACGGGCCGGTGCCGATGTCGACGTAATCGTCCGCACGGCGGTCATCGCCGTCGTGGTCCTTGCTGGTCAGCATCAGCCCGAGCAGGTAACGGCCGCGGCTTCCCACGAGCAGCACCGGTCGGTCCTTGCCGCGGCCGTGGTCCTCTTCAAACGGAACCCAGGTCCAGACGATCTCGCCGGGTTCGGGCCGGCCGTTCGCGGCGGGGCTGTACTCCACCTTCGCTTTGCCGCGGAAATCGCCCGGGTAGGTGCCGGCAAGGCCGCCGGGGGCGCCGGCCGGACGGCGTGTTTTGACGGAACTGCCCCCGCCGCCAAGCCGGTCGAGGAGGCGCAGGGCGCCGCGGACGGCGTTGCCGAGGGAGCGAAGATTCAGGGCCATGGGGCAACCCTACCGGGCGGCGTGCGCCGGCGGCGCCGGATGCACGGCTACGCTCCGGGACGTGGGAGACTGGAGTACATCCCTCAGTACAGCCCCTAAGTTTTACCTACAGTAAGGACCCTGCGTGTCTCCCATGGCCCGCACCGCCCCGGTGCCTGCCGCAACAGATCCGGCCCTCATCCGGAACTTCTGCATCATTGCGCATATTGACCACGGCAAGTCCACGCTGGCCGACCGGATGCTCCAGTACACCGGCGTCGTGCAGTCACGCGACATGAAGGCCCAGTATCTGGACCGGATGGACATCGAGCGCGAACGCGGCATCACGATCAAGTCCCAGGCCGTCCGGATGCCATGGGAACTTGAGGGCACCAGCTACGCGCTGAACATGATCGACACCCCCGGCCACGTCGACTTCACCTACGAGGTGTCCCGGTCGCTGGCCGCCTGCGAGGGCGCCGTGCTGCTGGTTGACGCCGCCCAGGGCATCGAGGCCCAGACTCTCGCCAACCTCTACCTGGCGATGGAGAACAACCTCACGATCATCCCGGTCCTGAACAAGATCGACCTGCCGGCAGCCCAGCCGGAAAAGTACGCCGAGGAACTGGCCAACCTGATCGGCGGCGACCCGGACGAGGTGCTGCGCGTCTCCGGCAAGACCGGCGCAGGCGTCGAGGTCCTGCTCGACAAGATTATCCGCGACCTTCCGGCGCCGGTCGGCGACCCGAAGGCCCCCGCCCGGGCCATGATCTTCGACTCCGTCTATGACACCTACCGCGGCGTTGTCACCTACGTCCGTGTGGTCGACGGCATGCTGCACCCGCGCGAACGCATCCAGATGATGTCCACCCGCGCCACCCACGAACTGCTGGAAATCGGCGTCAGCTCCCCGGAGCCCACCCCGTCCAAGGGCCTGGGCGTCGGCGAGGTCGGCTACCTGATCACCGGCGTGAAGGACGTCCGCCAGTCCAAGGTCGGCGACACCGTCACCAACCTGGCCAAGCCGGCCAGCGAATCGCTGCCCGGCTACGCCGACGCCAAGCCGATGGTCTTCTCCGGCCTCTACCCGCTGGACGGCACCGACTACCCGGTACTCCGCGACGCGCTGGAGAAGCTGATGCTCAACGACGCCGCGCTGGTCTACGAGCCGGAAACGTCGGCCGCACTGGGCTTCGGCTTCCGCGTCGGCTTCCTGGGGCTGCTGCACCTGGAGATCACCCGAGAGCGGCTCGAGCGCGAGTACAAGCTGGACCTGATCTCGACCGCCCCCAACGTGGAGTACGAGGTGACCCTGGAGGACAAGAAAGTCGTCCACGTCACCAACCCCAGCGAATACCCCACCGGCAAGGTCTCCGAAGTCCGCGAGCCGATGGTGTCGGCAACCATCCTGGCGCCCAACGAGTTTGTCGGCGCCATTATGGAACTGTGCCAGAGCCGCCGCGGCGTTATGGGCGGCATGGACTACCTCTCCGAGGACCGGGTGGAAATCCGGTACCGCCTGCCGCTGGCCGAAATCGTCTTCGACTTCTTCGACATCCTCAAATCCAAGACCCGCGGCTACGGCTCGCTGGACTGGAAGGCCGACGGCGACCAGGTCGCCGACCTCGTCAAGGTCGACATCATGCTCCAGGGCGAACAAGTGGACGCCTTCTCCGCCATCACCCACCGCGACAAGGCCTATGCCTACGGCGTGATGATGACCGGCAAGCTGCGCGAACTCATCCCGCGCCAGCAGTTCGAGGTGCCGATCCAGGCCGCCATCGGGTCCCGGATCATTGCCCGGGAAAGCATCCGCGCGATCCGCAAGGACGTCCTGGCCAAGTGCTACGGCGGTGACATCACGCGAAAGCGCAAGCTGCTGGAAAAGCAGAAGGAAGGCAAGAAGCGCATGAAGATGGTGGGCCGCGTCGAGGTGCCGCAGGAAGCCTTCATCGCCGCCCTGACCACGGAAGAGTCCAAGGACAAGGCCAAGAAGTAGCCATGCCAAGCGCGCTTCCCCTCGGTGATCCGGCGCCGTCGGACGGGCTCCTGCCCGGCCAGGCGCTGGAGGGTGCCGCGGACCGGGCCTTCGGGCTCTATGTGCACATTCCGTTCTGCGCCGTCCGCTGCGGCTACTGCGACTTCAACACCTACACCGCGACGGAGCTCGGCGGCGGCGCCTCGCAGGACGCGTACGCGAGCACCGCCGTCGCGGAAGTGGCCTTCGCCGGACGCGTCCTGGCGGCCTCCGGGCTGCCGGAGCGCCGGCTCGGCACGGTGTTCTTCGGCGGCGGCACCCCGACGCTCCTCCCGGCCGCGGACCTGGCCAGGATCCTGGCGGCCGCGGTCGACACCTGGGGCCTGGAACCCGGCGCCGAGGTCACCACCGAAGCCAACCCGGACTCGGTCACGGCCGAATCCCTGCAGCTGCTGGCCGACGCCGGCTTCACCCGCGTCTCGTTCGGGATGCAGTCGGCCGTGCCCCACGTCCTGAAGGTCCTCGACCGCACCCACACGCCCAGCCGCGTGCCCCAGGTGGTCCAGTGGGCACGCGAGGCCGGCCTGGCCGTCAGCCTGGACCTGATCTACGGCACCCCGGGGGAGTCGCTGGAGGACTGGCGGTACACGCTGGAGACCGCCCTGTCCTACGGCCCGGACCACGTCAGCGCCTACGCGCTGATCGTCGAGGACGGCACCAAGCTCGCCGCCCAGATCCGCCGCGGCGAAGTGCCGGGGATCGACGACGACGACCATGCCGCCAAGTACGAACTCGCCGACGAACTGATCTCCGCCGCGGGCCTGGGCTGGTACGAGGTCAGCAACTGGGCCCGCAGCCCGGAGCAGGCCTGCCGCCACAACCTGGCCTACTGGCGCGGGGACGACTGGTGGGGGATCGGACCCGGCGCGCACTCACACGTCGGCGGAGTCCGCTGGTGGAACGTCAAGCACCCCACGGCCTACGCCGGCCGGCTGGGATCAGGGGTATCGCCTGCCGCCGGCCGGGAAACCCTTGACTCGGAAACCCGCAACGTGGAGCGCGTCATGCTCGAGGCCCGGCTGGTTACCGGCCTGGACATCCCGGGCCTCGGCGGGCTGGGGGACACCGGACGGCACGCCGTGGCCGGGCTGATTGCCGACGGGCTCGTGGATCCGGTGCAGGCCTTCAAGGGCCGACTGGTGCTCACCCTGAAGGGGCGGCTGCTGGCGGACGCGGTGGTCCGCAGGATCCTGCCCGACTAGGCCCGCCGGGCCTTACACTTCCGGCCGCGCGGGCCGGACGGGTACGTTCGCGCTACTTGATCCAGCGGAGGTTGTACTCGTAGCGGTGCGGCTGGCCGCGGTTGACGTGGATGCCCGCGGCCACCGAGAAGCAGGCGAGCGCAATCCAGATGGCCGTGGCCAGCACCGCGAACAGGTTGCCCACCACCGGGACAAAGACCAGGAGGTTGGCGAGAACCGCCGCGATCGTGGGGGGCAGGGTGAAGTTCAGGGCTTCCTTCGACTCCTGCGCCGTGAACGGGCCGCGGTCCTTGAAGATCAGGTAGATCAGCAGTGCGGGGACGCAGCCGAGGATGCCGCCGAAGTGCGCCAGGGTGGCCCACTGCCGGTCCTCGCTTGCTGTCAGCGGCAGGGCATTTGCGGGCACGCCGTGGTACGGCGACTGGCCATGGCCGGCCTGGTGGTCCGTGTGTTCGCGTGCGTCTTCTGCCACGTTTCGTCCTTTGGATTGCGGTGGAGCGTTGGTGCCTGTACGAGCCGCGGCCGCTGCAAAAGCAGCGGGCGCCGTTCCAAGAATACTTGCTCGGACCGCGAACCGGCGCACGGGGAGGCGGTTACGGCACCGTGAGGAAGTCGATGACCTCTTCCACCCGGCCCAGCAGGGAAGGCTCCAGGTCCGCGTAGCTGCGGACTGCGCCGAGGAGTTTCTGCCAGCCCAGGCCGATGTCCTCCTTGCTGCTGTGCGGCCAGCCGAAGGCCGTCAGGATGCCCGTCTTCCAGTCCACGCCGCGCGGGATCACCGGCCAGCGCTCGATGCCCAGGACTGCCGGGCGGATGGCCTGCCAGACGTCCACGTAGGGGTGGCCGACGATCAGCACGTTCCCGGCGGCACCCGGGGAGGCCATCACGGCGTCGGCGATCCGGGACTCCTTCGAGTCCGGCACGAGGTGGTCCACCAGCACGCCGAGCCGGCGGCCCGGGCCCGGCCCGAACTCCTTCACGGCTGCCGCGAGGTCGTCGATGCCATGCAGCGGCTCGACGACGATGCCCTCGACCCGCAGGTCGTCGCCCCAGACCTTTTCGACGAGTTCGGCGTCGTGCTTGCCTTCCACCCAGATCCGGCTGGCCTTGGCGACCTGGGCGCGCTGCCCGGCAACCCGGACCGAACCGGAGGCGGTGCGGGCGCCGCCCCCGGCGCCCGCGGCGGCGGACCCGCGGGGCGGGCGGCATCAGCCGGATCGGCTGCCCCTCCAGCAGGAAGCCGAAGCCGAGCCGGAACGACCGGGACTTGCCGCGCCGGTCCTCGAGGGCCACGACGTGCATGCCGCCGGACTTCTCCACCCGGGTCACGGCGCCGACCCAGCCGGACTGCACATCCTCCAGCACCATGCCGCGTTCCACCGGGACTTCCGGCAGCTGGGCCTTGGCCGGGGCGGAGAGCTCCTGCGGGCCCCAATTCTGGTAAGTCATCTGCTTCACACTGCTTTGCACTCGGAGATTTCGGCGGAGGGACGGCCGGGCGGCCTGCGGTGTGCCCGGAAACACCTGTCCCGGCGGTCACGCCCGCAGCGAATCCAATGCTAACAACGGCGCGACTCATATTAGACTGGTTAGCACTTAGGCATGTCGAGTGCTAACGGCGCGGTTTCCCGGGCGCGTCTTTGCCGCGCGGCCGGCACCCGGCAAACCGATACAGGTCGATTGGAGGTGGAGCGTGAGCGAGCCACGCAAACTCGAAGTGCTGCGCGCCATCGTGGAGGATTACGTCCATTCCCGCGAGCCCGTGGGATCCAAGGCGCTGGTGGAGCGGCACCACCTGGGTGTCTCCAGCGCCACGATCCGCAACGACATGGCCGCGCTGGAAGACGAGGGCCTGATCACGGCGCCGCACACCAGCGCCGGCCGGATCCCCACGGACAAGGGCTACCGCCTGTTCGTGGACCAGATTTCGGCGGTCAAGCCGCTGTCCCAGGCCGAGCGCCGCGCCATCCAGGCCCTGCTGGAGGGTTCGGATGACCTCGACGACGTGCTGGACCGGACCGTGCGGCTGCTGTCGCAGCTGACCAACCAGGTCGCCGTCGTGCAGTACCCGCTCCTGAGCCGGGCCCGCGTCCGGCACATCGAGTTCGTGCTCCTGGCGCCCCGCAAGGTGCTCACGGTGCTGATTGCGGACACCGGCAAGGTGGAGCAGCGGGTGATCGACGTCGGCCAGGACCTCGGCGACGACGCCCTCGCCGAGCTGCGGACCCTGTTCCTGGCCAAGCTCTCCGGCACCCCGCTGGGGCTGCTGCCACAGTCGCTGCAGGCCGTGGTGGACAACTGCCCGCCGGTGCGCCGCGGCCGCCGCCCAGGCCCTGTCCCGGGGACTGGAGTCGCTGGCCGCGAGCAGCCGCGAGGAGCGGATGGTCATGGCCGGCACCGCCAACCTGGCCCGCTCCAACGTGGATTTCCCGCTCAGCATCGGCCCCGTGCTGGAGGCACTCGAAGAGCAGGTGGTGATGCTCCGCCTGCTCAGCGACATGGCGCAGGACCCGCGCGGCGTCACCGTCAGCATCGGCCGGGAGAACCCCTACGACGGGCTTTCCGAAGCCTCCGTGGTGGCCACCGGCTACGGCCCGGACGCCACGGCCAAGGTCGGCGTGCTGGGGCCCACCCGGATGGACTATCCGACCACCATGGCCGCCGTCCGTGCGGTCGCCCGCTACCTTTCGCGGATCCTCGGGCCCTGACGGGCCGGATCCGGCACACGGACTTCTTGCCCACTAGGCAGTGCCCACGGCAGTACAACAAGGAAGAGATACACACTTTGAGCAGCCACTATGACGTTCTTGGAGTCTCCCGTGAAGCGACGGGGGAAGAGATCAAGAAGGCCTACCGCAAGCTGGCGCGGACCCTGCACCCGGACGTGAACCCCGGGGATGACGCCTCCGAACGCTTCAAGGCGGTCACGCACGCCTACGAGGTGCTCTCGGACCCGCAGAAGCGCCGGGTCTACGACACCACGGGCAACGAGAACGGCACCGACAACGGCTTCGGCGGCGGCTACGCCGGCCAGGGCTTCGCCTTCCAGGACATCTTCGAGACCTTCTTCGGCGGCGCCGGCGGCCAGGGCGGCCCCGCGTCCCGGGTCCGCCGCGGCCAGGACGCGCTGATCAGCGTCCGGATCGACCTCCGCGACGCCGTCTTCGGCGTGAACAAGAAGCTTGAGGTGGACACCGCCGTCACCTGCCCCACCTGCGAGGGCTCCTGCTGCCGGCCCGGCAGCCACCCCGAACGCTGCGACATCTGCGGCGGCAGCGGCCAGGTCCAGCGCGCCGTGCGCTCGATCCTCGGCCAGGTCATGACCACCGCCCCCTGCGGCTCCTGCGAGGGCTTCGGCACCGTCATCAAGGACCCGTGCAACGAGTGCAGCCGGCCAGGGCCGGATCCGCAGCCGCCGCTCGCTGACCGTCAAGGTCCCGGCCGGCGTCGCCACCGGCACCCGCATCCAGCTCTCCGGCCAGGGCGAGGCCGGTCCGGCCGGCGGGCCCTCCGGTGACCTTTACGTCGAGATCCGGGTCAACAACGACGCCACCTACGTGCGCGAGGGCGACGACCTGCACGCGAGCCTGAACATCCCGATGACCGCCGCCGCCCTCGGCACGGAAGTGACCCTGGACACCTTCGACGGGCAGCAGGAGATCGACGTCAAGGCCGGCACCCAGTCCGGCGAGGTCATCACGCTGCGCGGCCTGGGCGTGACGCACCTGCGCGGCTACGGCCGCGGCGACCTCAAGGTGCACCTGCAGGTGGAGACCCCGGCCAAGCTCGACGCCGCCCAGGAGGACCTGCTCCGCCAGCTCGCCAAACTCCGCGGCGAGCAGTTCACCGAGGGAAAGCTCGCCGCCAGCGGCGGCGTCTTCGCCAAGCTGCGGGACCGGCTCGGTAACCTGTAGCGGTGAGTAACCCGGTCTTCTTCACCCCCGCAGGCACCCTGGACCAGCAGGTCCCCGGCTCGACGTTCGTCCTCGACGGGCGCCGAGGCGCGCCACGCGGTCACCGTCAAGCGGCTGGCCGTGGGGGAGGCGGTCGACATCGCCGACGGCGCCGGCAAGCGCATCACCGGCACCGTGACCGCCGTCGCGCCCCAGGAGCTGACGGTCGAGTGCGTCGAGGCCATGCACCGAGGCCCGGCCCGGGACCAGGCTGGTCCTGGTGCAGGCACTGGCCAAGGGGGACCGCGACGAACTGGCGGCCGAAACCGCCACGGAACTGGGCATCGACGCCGTCGTGCCCTGGCAGGCGGAGCGGTCGATCGTCCGGTGGAAGGCTGAACGCGCCGCGAAGGCACACGCCAAGTGGCAGTCGGTGGTGACGGCGGCCGCCAAGCAGGCGCGCCGGGCCTGGATTCCCGAGGTCCGGGCCGCCGTCGACGGCGGCGGCCTGCAGGCGGCCGTGGCGGCCGCGGACCTGGCCGTGATCCTGCACGAAGACGCGGTGCGGCCGCTGCGGCAGGTACTGGAAGGCTGGCAGCAGGCAGCGCGAGGGCGGCGGCGCGGCCCGCGAGGTGCTGCTGATCGTGGGACCCGAGGGCGGCATCAGCCCGCGCGAGGTCACCCGGCTGTGCGACGCCGGCGCCGTCACCGCCCTGCTGGGCCATCATGTGCTGCGCTCGTCCACCGCCGGGCCCGCCGCCACCGTGCTGGCCAGCGACATCCTGGGACGCTGGTAACCTGCGGCAGCCGGCGCCGCGTGACGTGATGCCGGTTGCGGTGACGCTATCGACGTTCAGGTCCTGGACCTTGCCTGGCCGGGTCCACCTGGGACACCCGCACCTCGTAGTTGCCCGGGCCCGAGGTTCAGCGAGAAGTTGAACAGGCCGGCCTCGGCCGCGTCGGCGGAGGCGGTGACGTTGCCGTTCAGGTACGGGGTCTTGGCGTTGTCGCCGTCGACCGCGCAGGATCTCCCAGCGCAGCTTCCCGCCCGGGACCGTGCTGCGGCCCGAGATCTTGACCGCACCGTCGGCCACCTCGGTGCCTTCCTGCGGATCGATGATCCACACGGGCGCCACCATCCCGGCGCTGCGCGAGGTCGGCGAACCGAGCCGGACCCGGTTGAACGCGACATAGTCGGTGTGCCCGTCGACGAGGACGACCACCTGGATCTGCTGCCCGGTGTCGGTGAGCCCGGCGCTGGCACCGGCCGCCGTGGCCGTGTAGACGAGCTGCTGGATGGCGCGTTCGGCCATGTCGGCGTCGACGTTGCTGTTGAATGCGTCCGCGGACACATCCACCGTGATGACGTTCTTGCCCGAAATCGAGGTGGCCAGCTTCTTCGGGTTCTGCCACGGGGTGAAGAAATCCGGGTCCAGCGGCTTCTGCGACATCATCACCCGCAGGGCGCGCGTGATGGGGTTGTCCTGCTCGGACACGTCCCGGAACTCGCGGTAGAGGAAGGCGTTGTTGTTGCTGCGTCCGATCCAGTAGACCGGGGCCTTGTTGGACGCCTGCGCGGATTCCAGCGGCGCGCTGGTGGTGGCGACGCCGGCGGCCGGGCCGGGCACGGTCTCGGTGGCAGTGCCGGAGTCGGTGATCCCCGGCTGCGGCGTGGCTACGCAGCCGGACAGGGCCAGGGCGGCGGGCAGCACCAGCAGCAGCACGCCGCGGCGCACACGCCGGCGTGCCGCCTTGATCTCTCCATGCTGGTTGATTGCCGCTGTCCCTTCGCTGTGTGCCCTGCTGTCTGCCTGCCGTGTGCCTGCCGGCGGCGATCCGCGGGGCCGAATCCAGCATTACACAGGGCCCAGGCGCTCCGGGCGGGTTTCCGGGCTCCCCGCCGAACTGCAACGGGAACGATATGAGGACGATATGAAGTTGATACCTAATGTCGTACCGGCGGGCCGGCCGCGCCGGTACCGGGCCACGCTGGCGTAAGATGGAGGGACCCGCCGGACCCCGGCGCCGACGGCCCCGACCGCCGTCGGCCGGAGCCGTGGCGGGAGACCATTTCCGAACTGGAGGGGACCAGAGGCCCACGGGCCAACACCATGACTGAAGCAGCCAACGGCAAGGCCCGGACCAGCGCGGGCGAGCGCACCGCAGGGGAATTTCCCCACTCCCTCCCAGGCCTGCGGACGGAGGTGGTCCTGTTCGACAACTCCGACCAGATGGTGCAGTCGCTGGGCAGCCACGACGAGGCCCTGCGCTTCATCGAAACCCAGTTCCCCGACGTCGACTTCCATGTCCGCGGCAACGAGCTTTCCATCAGCGGTCCTGCCGCCGACGTGCCCAGGATCATGCGGTTGCTCAACGAGGTGCGGGGCCTGGTGGCCCGCGGCACCGTGATCACGCCCGCCGTGTTGCAGCAGCTCGTCTCCATGCTGCGCAGCCAGTCGCTGCAGAACCCGGTGGACGTGCTGACCCACAACATCCTCTCCAGCCGCGGCAAGACCATCCGGCCCAAGACCTTGAACCAGAAGAACTACGTGGACGCGATCGACGCGAACACGGTGATCTTCGGGATCGGCCCGGCCGGTACCGGCAAGACCTACCTGGCCATGGCCAAGGCCGTCCAGGCGCTGCAGCAAAAGGAAGTCACCCGGATCATCCTGACCCGGCCGGCCGTCGAGGCGGGGGAGCGGCTCGGGTTCCTGCCCGGCACGCTCAGCGACAAGATCGACCCCTACCTGCGCCCGCTCTACGACGCGCTGCACGACATGATGGATCCCGAGTCGATCCCCCGGCTGATGGCCGCCGGCACCATCGAGGTGGCGCCGCTGGCCTACATGCGCGGGCGGACGCTCAACGATGCCTTCATCATCCTGGACGAGGCGCAGAACACCACGCCCGAACAGATGAAGATGTTCCTCACCCGGCTGGGCTTCGGCTCCAAGATGGTCGTCACCGGCGACGTGACCCAGGTGGACCTGCCGTTCGGCACCCGCTCCGGGCTGCGGATCGTCGAAGACATCCTGCACGGGATCGAGGACGTCAATTTCTCCGTCCTGGACGCCGCCGACGTCGTCCGCCACCGCCTGGTGGGCGACATCGTGAACGCGTACAGCATCTGGGACGAGACACAAAGGAACCGGGTCAAGCATTCCGTCGCCCGGGAAAACCGGGGAGAACACGCATGAGCATCGAGGTCAACAACGAGTCGGGCGTCACGGTCGACGAGGCCGAGCTGGTGGCGCTGGCCCGGTTCGTCTTCGAACGGCTCTTCATCCACCCGCAGGCGGAGCTGTCCATCCTGCTGGTCGACGAGCCCGCCATGGAGAAGCTGCACATCGAACTGATGGACGAGCCCGGCTCCACGGACGTGCTGTCCGTGCCGATGGACGAGCTCACCCCCGGCACGCCGGACAAGCCGACGCCGCAGGGCATGCTGGGCGACATTGCGATCTGCCCGCAGGTGGCCGAGGTGCAGGCGATAAACGCCGGCCACTCCACCCAGGACGAGATGCTGCTGCTCACCACCCACGGCATCCTGCACCTGCTCGGCTTTGACCACGCCGAGCCGGAAGAAAAGGAAGAAATGTTCGGGCTGCAGCGCGAACTGCTCTCCGGCTTCACCGGCAGGGACGCCCCGGCAGAGACGATTCAGTGACCCCACTGATCCTGGCCGGCATGGCGCTGGTGTTCCTCAGCTTTGCCGCCGTGCTGACCGCCGCCGAGGCCGCCTTCAACTATCTTCCCCGGCACGACGCCGAACAGGCGATCCTGCACAGCCGCGGCACCGCGCTGAAACGGATCATGGCCCAGCCCGTGGCCCACATGCGCGCGCTGAGGTTCTGGCGGATCTGGTTCGAGATGGCCTCCGCGGTCGCCGTGACCGTGCTGCTGCACAGCCTGCTCGACAACGTCTGGCTCGCGGGCCTGGCCGCCACCGGCATCATGGCGCTCATCGGCTTCGTGATCGTCGGGGTGTCCCCGCGCCAGCTGGGCCGGGTGCACTCGGCCGGCATGGTCCGGTTCGCCGCGCCGCTGATCCGCTGGCTCTGCTGGGTACTCGGCCCGATCCCGGGCTGGCTGGTCACCGTCGGCAGCGCCGTCGCCCCCGGGGCGCCCGCCGACAACGAAGCCTTCTTCAGCGAAGAGGAGTTCCGCGAACTGGTCGAACGGGCCAGCGAATCCGACGTGATCGAGGACAACGAGGCCGAGCTGATCCAGTCGGTCTTCGACTTCGGCGACACCCTGGTCCGCTCGGTCATGGTGCCCAGGACGGACATCCTCTGCATCGATTCCGGTTCCAGCCTGCACCGGGCGATGTCGCTGTTCCTGCGCTCCGGGTACTCCCGGATTCCGGTCATCGGTGAAAACACGGACCAGATCCTCGGCATCGTCTACCTCAAGGACGTCGCCGCCGTGGTCCACAACCTGGCCCCCGGTGAGGAACCGCCGCTCGTCGACGAGCTCGCCCGCGAGGTCCGCTACGTGCCCGACTCGAAGCCGGTGAGCGAACTGCTCCGCGAGCTCCAGAAGGAATCCACGCACGTCGCGATCGTGATCGATGAGTACGGCGGGACTGCCGGGCTCGTCACGCTCGAGGACCTGATCGAGGAAATCGTCGGCGAGATCGTGGACGAATACGACACCGAGGCCGCCGAAGCCGTGGAACTGGCCGACGGCAGCTACCGGGTCAGCGCCAAGATGAGCATCGACGACCTGGGCGAGCTCTTCGACCTGGAGCTCGACGACGACGAGGTGGACACCGTGGGCGGACTGCTCGCGAAGGCGCTTGGCCGGGTGCCGATCGTGGGGAGCACCGTCGCCGTCGACGGCGTCACCCTCCGGGCCGACAGGCTGGAGGGCCGCCGGAACCGCGTCAGCCACATCATTGCGGCGGCAGTTCCAAAGGAAGAAACTGACCTTGGAGAACTACTCGACGAGGCCGAATCAACGCAACAGGGAGTTCCACGTGAGCAAGCAGAATAAGTCCGCCGGCGAGGCGCCCTTCGGCGGTTACCGGGCCGGTTTCGCGGTGCTGGTGGGACGGCCCAACGCGGGCAAATCCACCCTCACCAACGCCCTGGTGGGCCAGAAGGTCGCCATCACCTCGGCCAAGCCGCAGACCACCCGCCACACCATCCGTGGCATCGTGCACCGCGAGGACGCGCAGCTGATCATGGTCGACACCCCCGGCCTGCACCGCCCGCGGACCCTGCTGGGCAAGCGCCTCAACGAACTTGTCGCGGACACCCTCGCCGAGGTGGACGCGATCGGCTTCTGCCTGCCCGCCAACGAGAAGATCGGCCCCGGTGACAAGTTCATCGCCGCGCAGCTCGCCGCCATCGGGAACAAGCCGGTCATCGCGATCGTGACGAAGGCCGACACGGTGGACCGCCAGGCGCTCACCGAGCAGCTGCTGGCCGTCGCAGCCCTGGGCCGCGAGGTGCTGGGCGAGGACGGCTGGAAGGACATCGTCCCGGTCTCCGCCACGGACGGCTTCCAGGTCGGCACCGTCGCCGACGTGCTGATCAGCCACATGCCGCCGTCGCCGCCGCTCTACCCGGACGGCCACCTGACCGACGAACCCGAAGCGGTGATGATCGCCGAGCTCATCCGCGAGGCAGCCCTCGAAGGCGTCCGCGACGAACTTCCGCACTCCCTGGCGGTGGTGGTCGACGAGATCGTTCCGCGCGAAGGCCGGCCCGAGGACCGCCCGTTCCTGGACGTCCGGGTCAACCTCTACGTGGAGCGGCCCTCGCAGAAGGCCATCATCATCGGCAAGGGCGGCGCCCGGCTCCGCGACGTCGGCACCACCGCGCGCAAGGGCATCGAGGCGCTTCTGGGCGCCCGCATCTACCTGGACCTGCACGTCAAGGTCGCCAAGGACTGGCAGCGCGACCCGAAGCAGCTGGTGAAACTGGGCTTCTAACCCCCTCGGCCGACGGCGGTGCGGGCGGTCCCGCGCCGTCCGCCGCCCCTCGGCCCGGACCGCGGCGCGGCGCTGCGGCCCCGCCCGGGCATGCCCATCGGGTTTTTCCCAGATTGGCACACTAAAATGGGTAGACCCCGCTTGAAAAGGAAGGCACCACCCGTGGTACGACCCCGTGACAACCGTGCAGACGGAACCGGCCCCCCGGTTCGGTCAAACGCCGCTGCCCGGCACACGGAGGACCCTTCCGTCGGCCCGGCCCGACATTTGGGCGCGGGCCCGCGCACCCCGGGCTGGCTCAAGGCCACCACCCTGGTCATCTCCGTGCTGCTGGTCGGGGTCATCGCCTTCGGCGCCTATTGGTTCATCCGGCTGCAGGGGAACATCACCAAGGAGGCCCTGGGTGCCGGCAACAGCCGGACCGAGGACGCGGTCGACGAAGCGAAGGACCGGATGCAGATCCTGATCCTCGGCTCGGACACCCGCGACGGCAAGAACTCGCAGTACGGCAGCGCCGCGGAATCCACCGGCTACGGCCACTCGGACGTCATGATGCTGATGGACATCGCGGAAGGTAACAAGCGCGTCAGCGTGATCAGCTTCCCGCGTGACCTGCTGGTGGACATCCCCAAGTGCGTCGACCAGAAGACGAAGAAGGAATTCCCGGCCCAGCAGGACGTCATGATCAACGCGGCGATGTCCGAGGCCGGCATCGGCTGCGCCGTGGACACCGTCAACAAGATGACCGGCCTGGAGGTCGACCACTTCATGATGGCGGACTTCAACTCGGTCAAGGAGCTCTCCAACACCGTCGGCGGGGTGGAAGTGTGCGTCAGCGACGCCATCTACGACCCCGACTCCGGACTGCGCCTGCCCAAGGGCACCTCCAAGGTCCAGGGCGAGCAGGCCCTCTCCTTCGTCCGAACGCGGCACGCGTTCGGGGACGGCAGCGACCTCGGCCGGATCAAGGCCCAGCAGGGTTTCCTGTCCTCGCTGGTCCGCAAGATCAAGGACGACGGCACGCTCTCCAACCCGGGACGGATGCTCGGCATCGCCGACGCGATCACCAAGAACCTCACGATCGACGACGGCCTGGCCTCCGTCCCGACGCTGCTGACGGTCGGAAACCGGCTCAAGGACATCGACGTCGGCAAGGTGGCCTTCGTCGCCGCTCCGACCGAGCCCGCGGAGGCTGACCAGAACCGCCTGCAGCTGGCCGAGCCCAAGGCCTCGCAGCTGTTCGCGGCGATGCGCAAGAACGTTGACTTGACCGATCCGACGGCCAAACCGTCGGCCACGCCGGCTGCCACCGCCAGCGCGGAGCCGTCAACCAGCCAGGCCCCGGCCAGCAAGGCCCCGGCCGCGCCGGCCTACGACAAGGCCCTGCAGCCCGTCACCGTCGCCAACGGCTCCGGCGACCCGGCCCGGGCCAAGGAACTCGTGGCCGCCCTGACCGCGGGCGGCTTCACCCAGACCGGCCAGCTGACCGCCGAGGCGGTCGCGACCACGGCCGTCTACTACGGCGCGGGCTTCGCCGACGTCGCCGCCGACGTCGCCGCGCTGCTGGGCATCCCGGCCTCCCAGGTGCTCCCGGCGGCCGGAGTCGGCGGCGTCCAGGTCTACGTCGGCAGCGACTACACCGGCGGGGCCCGGAAGCCGGACGCCCCGGCGCCGCTGCCGCCGGACATCGTCAACCAGACGGCCGGCGACACCGTCTGCCAGCAGGCCAACCCGGCGCTGATCACGCGCTAGGTCAGCGCAACAAAGGCGGGCCGGGTGATTTCCACCCGGCCCGCCTTTGTTGTGCGCACCTGCCCCCACTGTGGGCCGGCTACCAGATGCTGACCCGCTCCTGGGGCGCCAGCCACATGCCGTCCTGCTCGGCGGTGCCGAAGGCCGCGTGGAAGGCGTCGAGGTTCCGGGCGATCGTGTTGGTGCGGAATTCGTTGGGGGAGTGCGGATCCGTGGCGAGCCGCCGGATTGCTTCCTCGCTGCGGATCACCTGCCGCCAGCTCGCGGCCCAGGAAGCGAAGAAACGCTGCGCGCCGGTGAGCCCGTCCAGGACCGGCGGCTCCTGCCCGCCCAGGCTGATCAGGTACGCCTTGTACGCGATGGTCAGACCGCCCAGGTCGCCGATGTTCTCGCCGAGTGTCAGCTTTCCGTTCACGTGGTGGCCGGCGGCTTCGGCCGGGGAGAGGGCGTCGAACTGGGCCACCAGCTTCGAGGTCAGTGCCTCGAACGCGCTCCGGTCCGCCTCGGTCCACCAGTTCCGGAGCAGGCCGCTGCCGTCATACTGGGAGCCCTGGTCATCGAAGCCGTGGCCGATCTCATGGCCGATCACGGCGCCGATGCCGCCGTAGTTGACGGCGTCGTCGGCGTCGGCGGTGAAGAACGGCGGCTGCAGGATGGCGGCCGGGAAAACGATCTCGTTGAGCAGCGGGTGGTAATAGGCGTTCACGGTCTGCGGCGTCATGAGCCACTTCTGCCGGTCCACGGGCTTGCCCACCTCGTCCAGGTGCCGGTCGACGTCGGCGCTGTGCGCGCGCTCGACGTTCCCCAGCAGGTCCGCCGGATCGATCTCCACGGCGGAGTAATCGATCCACTTGTCCGGGTACCCGATCTTGGCCCGGAACGAATCGAGCTTCTTCAGCGCCTCCAGCTTGGTCTCTTCACCCATCCAGGCCAGGGCCGTGATCGATTCGCGGTACGCCTCGATCAGGTTGGCCACCAGCGCACGCATGTGCTCCTTATGGCCCTCCGGGAAGTGCCGGGCCACATAGATCTGCCCCACGGCCTCGCCCAGGGCGGCCTCGACGACGGCGACGCCCCGCTTCCAGCGGTCCCGGTTGCGCGGTGTGCCGCTGAGCGTGGTGCCGTAGAACGCGAAGTTCGCGTCCACGAACGCGGCGGAGAGGTAGGGGGCGGCGGCGCTGACCACCCGCAGGGCCAGCCATTCCTGCCAGACGGCCAGCGGGACCGTATCAAGCAGTCCGGCCGCACCCGCGAAGAAGTCCGGAGTGCTGACCACCAGCTCGGCTCGCTTCTCCGGGGCGATGCCGGCGGCGTCGAACCAGGCGGCGAGCAGCGGGAACAGCTGCGAAACCTCCTCGGCGGAGAACAGGTTGTAGGTCTTCTGCGGATCGCGCAGCGTGACCTTGTCCCAGTGGTGCGCCGCCAGGGACGTTTCCAGCTCCACGACGCGGCCCGCCGCCGCCTCGGCGTCGGGGATGCCGGCCAGCCCGAACATGGTGCGGACGTGCTCGCGGTAGGCCTGGACCATCGGCGCGAATTTCGCCTCGCGGTAGTAGGACTCATCCGGCAGGCCCAGCCCGCCCTGGCCGGTGTAGAGCAGGATCCGGTCCGGGTTGCCCGCGTCCGGCGCCGGGTAGATGTAGAACAGCCCGGAGACGTCGGCGCGGAACAGCCGCCCGGCCAGCCGGACCAGCTCGGCCACGGACCCGGTGGCGAAGACCTCGGCCAGCCGCGCCCGGATCGGCTCCGCGCCCTTGGCCTCCACGGCGGCCTCGTCCATGAAGCTGTTGTACAGCTCGCCGATTTTGCGTTCGATGCCGGTCGCGGCCCCGCCGCGGCCCGCCGCCTCCAGGATGATCTCCTGGACCGCCAATTCCGAACCGTCGCGCAGCGCCGTGAACGTGCCCTCCAGCGGCCGGTCATCCGGTATGGCGGTGGTCTTCAGCCAGTTGCCGTTGAAGTGCCGGTAAAGGTCGTCCTGGGGGCGGACGCCGGCGTCGATGGTGGACTGGTCGATCCCGGAAAGCGGCACTGCAGCTCCTTCGAGTGGGACGCAAGTGGCGGGCTGGCACCGGTACTCGCGTCTGCATGGTGGACGTTGCGGAGGTATGGCTCCTTCATCTTACGCACCCGTGTTACTGTGAAAATGTGCGTGCAGACCTGCTTCTTCTTAGCTGCCGCGGCGGGGCCTCAGACGCGATCTAGCGCAAGGCCAACCCTCGCTGCGGAGTTTGTGTTGCCCGGCCACCCTTTCACCCTGAACCACAGAAAAGGCCCCGATAGTAATGCGAAACGCACAGCAGCCCTCAGGAATGCCCGTCCACCGCTACGTCCCGTTCCAGGACCTGATCACGGTCGAACTGCCGGACCGTACCTGGCCCGACAAGGTCATCACCAAGGCCCCGCGCTGGTGCGCGGTCGACCTGCGTGACGGCAACCAGGCCCTGATCGACCCGATGAGCCCGGCCCGCAAGATGAAGATGTTCGACCTGCTGGTCCGGATGGGCTACAAGGAGATCGAAGTCGGATTCCCCTCGGCCTCGCAGACGGACTTCGACTTCGTCCGCCAGCTGATCGAGGGCAACCACATCCCGGACGACGTCACCATCCAGGTGCTGACCCAGGCCCGGGAACACCTGATTGAGCGGACCTACGAGTCCCTGGTCGGCGCCAGGCAGGCCATCGTGCACCTCTACAATTCGACGTCGGTGCTGCAGCGCCGCGTCGTCTTCAACCAGGACGAGGACGGCATCCTCGACATCGCCCTGCAGGGGGCGCGGCTGTGCAAGAAGTACGAGGAGACCCTCGAGGACACGCACATCACCTACGAGTACTCGCCGGAATCCTTCACCGGCACCGAGCTCGCCTACGCCGTGCGGGTCTGCAACGCCGTCGCCGACGTCTTCGAGGCCTCCGCCGACCGCCAGGTGATCATCAACCTGCCGGCCACGGTCGAAATGGCCACCCCCAACGTGTACGCCGATTCCATCGAGTGGATGAGCCGGCACCTGCACCCGCGCGAGGGCATCATCCTCTCCCTGCACCCGCACAATGACCGCGGCACCGGCGTCGCGGCCGCCGAGCTGGGCTACCTGGCCGGGGCCGACCGGATCGAAGGCTGCCTGTTCGGCAACGGCGAGCGGACCGGCAACGTGGACCTGGTCACCCTGGGCCTGAACATGTTCGTCCAGGGCATCGACCCGATGATCGACTTCTCCGACATCGACGACGTCCGCCGCACGGTCGAGTACTGCAACCAGCTGCCCGTCGCGGAACGTTCGCCCTACGGCGGGGACCTTGTCTTCACGGCCTTCTCCGGCTCGCACCAGGACGCCATCAAGAAGGGCCTGGAGGCCCTGGAAAAGGACGCCGCAGCCGCCGGCAAGGACGTGGCGGACTACGCCTGGCAGGTCCCGTACCTGCCGGTCGACCCCAAGGACCTCGGCCGCAGCTACGAGGCCGTGATCCGGGTCAACTCGCAGTCCGGCAAGGGCGGCGTGGCCTACCTGCTCAAGAACGAGCACAACCTGGACCTGCCGCGCCGCGCGCAGATCGAGTTCTCCGGCGTGATCCAGCGCCGCACCGACATGGTGGGCGGCGAGGTCAGCGGCGCCCAGCTGTGGCAGCTCTTCCAGGACGAATACCTGCCGTCCGCCGCCACCGAAACCCAGTGGGGCCGCTACGCCCTCGGCGCCGTCAGCACCGAATCGGACGAGGACGGCACCATGACGCTGACCGCCGCGCTGAAGGTGGACGGCAAGCCGCTGCGCCGCACCGGGACCGGCAACGGCCCGATCGCCGCGCTGCTGAGCATCCTGCGCGAGGACGGCGTCGACGTCCGCGTGCTGGACTACAGCGAGCACGCCCTGTCCGAGGGCGGCAGCGCCCAGGCCGCGGCCTACGTCGAATGCGCCGTGGGGGAGCGGGTGCTGTGGGGTGTCGGGATCGACGCCAACACGTCCATGGCCTCGCTCAAGGCCGTCATCTCCGCCGTCAACCGCGCCATCCGGGACGCCCGCGGCTAGGAACCCAAAGCCCGCGCCGCCGATCCTTCCGGCGGCGCGGCGCTGTTTCCCGGCGGTGCAGCCGTGCCCAATGGCAGTGTTTCCCCGAAGTCAGTGCGAAGATTAACTGTGGCCCAACCTTCCTCCTTTGCTGCGCGCGCGTACCGCGACGACGCCGTCGTGCTGCGCACCCATAAGCTCGGCGAGGCGGACCGCATCATCACGCTGCTGACCAAGCACCACGGCCAGGTCCGCGCCGTCGCCAAGGGCGTCCGGCGCACGTCCAGCCGCTTCGGCGCCAGGCTCGAACCGTTTATGGTCGCGGACCTGCAGCTCATCTCCGGGCGCACCCTGGACGTGGTGACGCAGGCCGTCGCCAAGGGCGCCTACGGCTCCAGCATCGCCGCCGACTACGGCCGCTACACCGTCGCCGCCGCGATGACCGAAACCGCCGAGAAGCTCACCGACGTCGACGGCGAGGCCGGAACCGCGCAGTACAACCTCCTGGTCGGGGCGCTGGCCTCGCTGAGCCGCGGCGACCACGCCCCGGAGCTCATCCTGGATTCCTACCTGCTCCGCGCCCTGTCCACCGGCGGCTGGGCGCCCAGCTTCACCGACTGTGCCCGCTGCGGCGCGCCGGGCCCGCACACCGCGTTTTCCGCCGCGCTGGGCGGCATGGTCTGCGGGGAGTGCCGGCCGCCGGGTTCCCCCGCCCCCGCGGCGGAGACGGTGCTGCTGCTGGGCGCGCTGCTGACCGGCAACTGGACCGCGGCGGACGTCTCCGCGCCGGTCCACCGCCGGGAAGCCGCCGGCCTGGTGGCAAGCTACCTGCAGTGGCATCTGGAACGCGTCCTGAAATCCCTCAAGCATGTGGAGCGAACATAACCGTGGCCCTTGGCAAGAAAATCCCGGTCAGGAAGAATCCGGTCCCTCGGCGCAGCACCGACGTGGTGGCGCCCTACCCGCACCCCTCGGGCGCGCGGCCGCCGGCGATCCCGGCAGAGTTCATTCCCCGGCACGTCGCGATCGTGATGGACGGCAACGGCCGCTGGGCCAACCAGCGCGGCCTGCCGCGGATCGAAGGCCACAAGGCAGGGGAACCGGCCCTCCTGGACGTGATGGCCGGGGCGATCGAACTGGGCATCGAGCACGTCAGCGTCTACGCGTTCTCCACCGAGAACTGGCGCCGCTCGCCCGAGGAGGTGCGCTTCCTGATGGGATTTAACAAGGATGTGCTGCGCCGGCAGCGGAACCAGCTTGATGAATGGGGCGTCCGGATCCGCTGGTCCGGGCGCCGGCCCAGGCTCTGGGGTTCGGTGATCCGGGAACTCGAGGAGGCGGAGGAGTTCACCCGCGGCAACAGCACCTGCACCTTGAACATGTGTGTTAACTACGGCGGCCGGGCGGAAATCGCCGACGCCGTTTCCGCGATCGCGGAGGAGGTGGCCGCCGGCCGGCTCAAACCCGGCGCCATCACCGAACGCACCATCCAGAAGTACCTGGACGAGCCCGACCTGCCCGACGTCGACCTGTTCCTGCGCAGCTCCGGTGAGCAGCGGCTCTCCAACTTCATGCTCTGGCAGTCCGCCTACGCCGAGTTCGTTTTCCTCGACACGCTGTGGCCGGACGTGGACCGGCGCACCCTGTGGGACGCCGTCGAAATCTACGCCCAGCGGGACCGCCGGTACGGCGGCGCGGTCGACGCGGCCGCCCCCGCGGCGGGCCCGGCGCCCGCCTGACCCCCGGCCGTCGCCGGGGCCGTCAGCCGGGATACAGGCTCAGCCAGAGCACCAGGTCGGCGTAGGCCTCCTGCCGCACGGCGGGGCGGGAGAGGAAGACGTCGTGGATGGCCCCCGGGTAGCGGAAGACGGCCGCCCGCCGGCCCAGCCCGAGCGCCCGGCGCGCTGTCTCCTCGACGTCGATCACGGCGTCGAGGTCCATCAGCTGCTCGGACCATTCGGCCTGGATCCGGGTGCGCCCGGACAGCATCACCAGCACCGGGGACGTGATGTCGAGCCGCCGCTGCACGGCCGCGTGCCCGGCCAGGACCGCCTTGGTCCAGCCCGGCCGGATCGGGAACGACGCCCTGGGCCGCCATTGCGGATCCAGGTCCCACTCGCCGTGCGCCGTGCCGCTCACACTGTCCCAGTAGCCGGGCATGCTGGGCAGCAGCAACGGCCGCCGCGGGTCGGTGCGGGCCAGCGGTTCCACCAACTGCATCGCGATGTTGCGGATCAGGCTGCTGCCCTGCAGCTCCAGCCACGGCGCATTCAGGATCAGGGTGCCCAGGGCGCCCGGATTCCGGTCCGCCCACAGCGCGGCGACCAGGCCGCCGAGCGAATGCGCGAGCAGGTGCACGGTCGGCGCCCCCGGGCTGCCCGTGCGGGCGGCCACGTCGGCCGTGATGGCCGCGAGCGCGGCGGCGAGGTCCTCGTCGTAGACCGCGAGGTCCGTTGTGTAGCCGGGGGTCTGCCAACTGCGCAGGCTGCGCCCGAACTTCCGCAAATCCAGGGCATAGAAGTGGAACCCGGCGGCGACGAGCTGTTCGGCGAGTTCGGCCTGCAGGAAGTAGTCGGCCCAGCCGTGCAGGTAGAGAACCGCCTTCGCCCGCGCGCCTGCGTCCGCGGCCGCGCCGGAGGTCCGGGCCGGCGGCGCCGGACCAGGGTGGCGACGACGGGCCCCTCGTCGTCCGGGCGCAGCGGCAGCTCCAGCGACTCGAAGCGGCTCCCCAAGACATCCTCCCGCCACCGGGGTGCCGCGGGAACCCTCACGCGGATCCGCCGTCGTCCAGGACGTAGGCCCGGATCCAGCGGGCCAGCCGGGCATAGGCGTCGGCCCGGACCCGCGGCGCCGAGAGGAACACGTCGTGCAGGGCGCCGTCGATCCGCTCCAGGGTCACGGTGCGGCCCAGGCTCAGGGCACGCAGGGCGATGGTGTTCACGTCCAGGACCGCGTCGGTGCGCCGCATGGACTCCTTCCAGAACATCCCGTTGGCGCTGGCGCCGGAGATCATCACCAGGACCGGCACGTCGATGTTCAGGCCCCGGGCCACCCGCGACTGGCCGGCGAGCACGGCGCTGAGCCAGCCGGCCCGCACCGGGAAGGCCCGCGGCGGCCGGTAGTTGTCATCCAGCACCCATTCGCCTTCCGCGGCGCTGCTGATGCTGCGCCAGTAAAAGGCGCGTTCGGGCAGCCGGATCACGGCTTCGGGCCGGAAACGGGCCAGCGGCTCCACCATGGTCCGCGCGGCCCGGCGGACGGCCGGGCTGCCGTGCATTTCGAGCCAGGGGCTGTCCAGGACCAGTTGGGCTGCGCGGCCCGGGTGCCGGCTCGCCCACAGCGCCGCGATGAGGCCGCCGGTGGAGTGACCCATCAGGGTCACCGGCGGGGGAGCCGAGCCCGTGGGGGCCAGGGACTCGATGATGCCGATCGCGGCCGTGATCTCGGCATCGTAGTCGGCCAGGTCCGCCACGTAGCCGCCGTGCGTGCCGGGCCGCAGGCTCCTGCCGTGATTGTGCATGTCCAGGGCGAAGAACGCGATGCCCTGGCCGGTCCAGAACTCCGCGAGCTCCTCGTTGAAGAAGTAGTCGCTCCAGCCGTGCAGGAAGAGCACCGCCCGCCGGGGCGCGCTGCCGGCGCCCGAGGCGGGGACGTGCCGGACCAGGGTGGCGGTGCGTTCGGTCCCGTCCGGGCCGGCCGTCTGGAAGGCGCACGCCGCGAAGTCGTCGCCCAGGATGTCTCTCTGCCAGTCCATCTGATCTCCCGCGGTGCCGGTCAGAGGGCGGAGGCCGCGGCGCGGCCCGCCGCGCGGCCGGAGAACAGGCACCCGCCCAGGAACGTGCCTTCGAGGGCGCGGTACCCGTGGATGCCGCCGCCGCCGAAGCCGGCCGCCTCGCCGGCGGCGTAGAGCCCGGCCACCGGGACGGCCGGCGCCGTCCAGGACCCGGGAGTGCAGATCGGTCTGGATCCCGCCGAGGCTCTTGCGGGTGAGGACGGAGAGCCGGACCGCCAGCAGGGGCCCGTGCCGCGGGTCCAGCATCCGGTGCGGGGGAGCGACCCGCATGATCTTGTCCGTGGTGAACCGGCGGGCGGCGCGGATCGCGGCGAGCTGCGGATCCTTGCCCAGGCCGCTGGTGAACTGCCGGTCCCGGGACCGGATCAGCCGGTCCAGTTCGGCGGCATCGATCAGCGGCGCCCCGGCGAGGGTGTTCATCTTCGCCGCGAGCTCCGCGGGGCCGGGGGCCTGCAGGAAGTCCACGCCCCGGTCCAGGAAGCGCTGCAGCGGGCTGTCCCCGGACGGTTTGAGGCGGGCGGCGAGCAGGCGGACGTCCTTGCCGGTCAGGTCCGGGTTCTGCTCGGAGCCCGAGAGCGCGAATTCCTTCAACGCGATGGTCTTGTTCAGCACGAACCAGGAGTGGGTGTGCCCGGTGCCGAGGATATGCCGGAGCGCGCCGAGCGAGTCGAAGCCCGGGAACAGCGGTGCGGGGAGCATCCGGCCCGTCGCGTCGAGCCACAGCGCCGAGGGCCCGGGCAGGATCCGGATGCCGTGCCGCGGCCAGACCGGGGCGTGGTTGTGGATGCCTTCCGGGTAGTGCCACATCCGGTCGGCGTTGATCAGCCGGCCGCCGGCCCGGTCCACGGCGGCCAGGAAGTCGCCGTCCACCGAGGCCGGCACGCCGCTGAGCATGGACGCCGGGGCGCCGCCGCCGGGCCAGTGCCGCCGGACCGCGCCGTGGTTGCCGCCGATGCCGCCGCTGGTCACGACGACGGCGCCGGCTTCGGCTTCGAAAGTGCCGGTGGGCGTGCGGGAGGACTGCTCGCCGCGCGCTGCGGCGCTGGGCGCCAGGACCTCGCCGCGCACGCCGCTGAGCCGGCCCGCCGTCGTCGTCAGTTCGGTGGCGCGGTGCCGGAAGTGAAAGCTCACGCGCCCGGCAGCCGCGCCCTCGCGGAGCCTGGCCAGGAACGGCGCGACGAGCGCCGGGCCGGTGCCCCAGGCGACATGGAAGCGCGGCACGGTGTTGCCGTGCCCGTCCGGGCCGTAGCCGCCGCGTTCGGCCCACTGCACGAGCGGAAAGAGTCCGACGCCGAGGGATGCGAGCCAGGCGCGCTTCTCGCCGGCCGCGAAGTGCACGTAGGCCTCCGCCCACTGCCGGGCGAGCGCGTCCTCGGGCCGGTCGAACGCGGCGGAGGAGAGCCAGTCGGCGAGGGCCAGCTCCGCGCTGTCGCGGACCCCGAGCCGGCGCTGCTCGGGGGTGTTGACGAGGAACAGGCCGCCGAAGGACCAGTGTGCCTGACCGCCCGCCGACGCCTCGGGCTCCTGGTCCAGGACCGCCACCCGGCGGCCGGCCGCGTAGGCCTCCGCCGCGGCCACCAGCCCGGCGAGCCCGGCGCCCACAACGACCACGTCGGCCTCGATCCGGGCCCCGGGGGCCGCCGCCGGGCCGCTGCTGTGGACTGCATCCTCGCTGGTCATGGCTTCATGCTAGCGCCCGCGGGGGTCTGGTTTTGCCTGGTTGGGCGCCGGCATTTTGGTTTGAGCCGCCGGAACCGGAAAACTAGGGGGCATGCGCGTATATCCCACCTTCTTCCGGTTCGCCTTCTCCTGGATGGACGCCGAGCGCGCCCACAAGATCGGTTTCCTAGGCATCCGGCTGGCCGGCCGCTGCGGCGCCGGGCGGGTGCTGCAGCGGTTCACCGGACCCGCGGCATCACTGCGGACCGAGGCTTTCGGCCTGACGTTCCCCTCGCCGTTCGGGCTCGCCGCGGGCTTCGACAAGGAGGGCCATGGCATCGAAGCGCTCACCGACCTCGGCTTCGGCCACGTCGAGGTGGGCACGATCACCGGACAGGCCCAGCCCGGCAACCCGGCCCCGAGGCTCTTCCGCCTGATCGAGGACCGCGCCGTGATCAACCGGATGGGCTTCAACAACGACGGCGCCGCCGCCGTGGCACCCCGGCTGCGCTCCGCCCGCGCCGCCCTGCAGCGCCGGTACCCCGGCGTGCGCCCGGTGATCGGCGTCAACATCGGCAAGAGCAAGGCCGTGGAGCTGGCGGACGCGGTGGCGGACTACCTGGTCAGCGCCCGGAGCCTGGCCCCCGCCGCCGACTACCTCGTGGTCAACGTGAGCTCCCCGAACACCCCGGGACTGCGCCTGCTGCAGGACGTCGACACCCTGCGCCCGTTGCTGAGCGCGGTGGGGGAGGCGGCGGACAGCGCAGCCGGCCGCCATGTGCCGCTGCTGGTGAAGATCGCCCCGGACCTCAGTGACGAAGACATCGACGACGTCGCCCGGCTGGCCCTTGACCTGGGGCTGGACGGCATCATCGCCACCAACACCACCATCGGCCGTTCCGGGCTCTCCGCGAGCCCGGACCAGGTTGCGGCCTGCGGGGCCGGCGGGCTCTCCGGCGCCCCGCTGAAGCAACGCTCGCTCGAGGTGCTGGCCCGGCTTAAGGCCGCGACCGGCGGCAAGCTGACGCTGGTCTCGGTGGGCGGCGTGGAAACCGCGCAGGACGTCCAGCAACGGCTCGAGGCCGGGGCCACCCTGGTGCAGGGCTACACCGCCTTCCTCTACGAGGGCCCGTTCTGGGCGGCGCGGATCAACCGGCTGCTCGCGAAGCACCCCTCCCGGCGCTAGGCCCCGCGGGAGGGTGCGGGCGCTCCCCGGCACCCCAGGGTGCATGAAAAAGCCCCCGGCAGTCCATGGACTGCCGGGGGCTCTTTGCTGAGCGGAGGAATCAGGCGGGGTATTCGCCGCGCTTGACGAGGGGCTTGGGAAGGCGGAGCCGGCGGAACTGCAGGGACCGCATGGAGCCGTACCAGACGGTGCCGCGCTCGACCTCGCCGAATTTTTCGGCGAGGCGCTTCTTGAGCTTCCGGGACAGGATGAACACGTCCACGAAGACGGCCAGGAACATGACCCAGAAACCGCCGAGCACGTAGATCATCTGCTCGCTGCTCGCCGGAACCAGCAGGGAGATGATCACGAACACGAGGGCGCCGAACATCAGGTATTCGCCGAGGCTGAACCGGGCGTCCACGTAGTCGCGGGCGAAGCGCTTCTGCGGCCCCTTGTCGCGCAGCGGCAGGAACTTCTCGTCGCCGGTGTCCATCGCCTGGCGCATCTTGAGGCGCTGGTCGGCGATGGCGGCGCGCTCGGCCGCCTTGGAGGCCTTGCGGTCCTCCGGAACCAGCGGCCGCTTGCGGGCGGCCACCTGGGCGCTGCGCTTGGGCGTGGGGGCACCCTTGCCGATGGCGGCGTCCCGGGCTGCTGCCTCGGCCACCTGCTGGTCAACTACGTCCTGCGCCGAGGGCGCTTCCTTTTTACGTCCGAACACCCCTACAGAATACCCGGACACCGGTAGTGTTTTGGCCATGACTTCATCATCCGCGGGGATCCCGCAACCCTCAGCCGTCGGCTCCATCGATGCCGCCGCCCTCCGCCAGGCCGTCACCGAATCCTTCGACGCCACCGTCGAGCAGTTGAAGGAGCTCGTGGCCATCCCGGGCATCGCCTGGCCCAGCTTCGATCCCGCCCCGCTGAACGCCAGCGCCGAGGCCGTCGCCGGGCTGGTCCGTGCCAGCGGCTTCGAGGACGTCCGGATCCTGCGCTGCGACAAGGAGGACGGCACCCCCGGCGGCCCGGCCGTCGTCGCGAGCCGCCCCGCCGCGGCCGGCAAGCCCACCATCCTGCTGTACGCCCACCACGACGTCCAGCCCACCGGGGACCTCGCGCTCTGGGAGACCGAACCGTTCACCGCCGTCGAGCGCGACGGCCGGCTCTACGGCCGCGGCGCCGCCGATGACAAGGCCGGTATCCTGGCCCACGTCGCCGCCTACGCCGCGGTGACCCGCGTGCTGGGGGAGGAGCTGGGCCTGGGCGTGACCTTCTTCTTCGAAGGCGAGGAGGAGGCGGGCTCGCCCACGTTCCGTTCCTTCCTGGAAACCCACAAGGAACTGCTGCGCTCGGACGTGATCGTCGTCGCGGACTCGTCCAACTGGAAGGTTGGCATCCCGGCCCTGACCACGAGCCTGCGCGGCCTGGTGGACGGCACCATCGAGGTCAGGGTGCTGGACCACGCCGTCCACTCGGGCATGTTCGGCGGTCCCGTCCTGGATGCCCCGACGCTGCTGGCACGGCTGATCGCCACGCTCCACGACGAGGAGGGCAGCGTCGCGATCGAGGGGCTCGTCAGCCGCGACGACGTCGCCGTCGACCTCACCGAGGAGGAATACCGCAACGACGCCTCAGTGCTCGACGGAGTGAAGCTCGCCGGCACCGGTTCCATCGCCTCGCGGATGTGGACCAAGCCGGCGCTGTCCATCATCGGCTTCGACGCCCCCGCCGTGGACGTCGCCTCCAACACCCTGCTGCCACGTGCCCGCGCCAAGTTCAGCCTGCGCCTGGCCCCGGGCCAGGATCCGGCCGAGGCCATGGACGCGGTGCGCCGGCACGTGGAGTCCCACGCGCCGTTCGGCGCCGAGGTGGTGTTCACCCCGGGGGAGAGCGGCAACGCCTTCCTCACCGACACCTCCTCCACCGCCGCCAGCATGGCGATGTGGGCGCTCGGCGAGGCGTGGGGCGTGCCGGCCGTGGAGACCGGGATCGGCGGTTCGATTCCGTTCATTGCCGACCTGACCGAGCTGTACCCGGACGTGCAGATCCTGGTCACCGGCGTGGAGGATCCCGATTCGCGGGCGCACAGTGCCAACGAGTCGCTCCACCTCGGCGACTTCCGCAACGCGATCATCGCCGAGGCGCTGCTGCTGGCCCGGCTGAACGCGGAGGGCCTGGCCTGAGCAGGCGCCGCCTGCGGCCCGGACGCCCGGCGTCCGGTGGGAACATCCAGCCGGCTCCCACGGTTACGCCGGGAGTTAGAGCTACACCGCTGATCGACGTAGCATGTAGCTATAGCCCATACCGTTTAAGTAGGGGCGGGCGCCGCACCGGCGGAGCCGCCACGACCGTCGTAAGAAGGTAGGCCATGAGCACTACAACCAATGAAAACAGCGCCGAGACCACCGTCCAGGCGGACCAGGAACTGGCCAGCCACGAGGTCCAGCTGACCGACGTCGCCGCCGGCAAGGTCCGCAGCCTGCTGGAGCAGGAAGGCCGCACCGACCTCCGCCTGCGCGTTGCCGTGCAGCCGGGCGGTTGCTCCGGGCTGATCTACCAGCTCTACTTCGACGAGCGGCTGCTCGAGGGCGACGCCGTCCGCGACTACGACGGGGTGGAGGTCGTTGTCGACAAGATGAGCGTCCCGTACCTCAGCGGTGCCAGCATCGACTTCGAGGACACCATCTCGAAGCAGGGCTTCACCATCGACAACCCCAATGCGGGCGGCTCCTGCGCCTGCGGGGACTCCTTCCACTAAGGGCTAAGGCCGGGCTATCAGCCCGGCCTTAGTGCCGTCCGGGGGAGCGTCGACGGGAGCGTCCAAAACGCCACCGACGCACGGCGCGGACATGTGGGCGAAAACCCTCGGGGAGCGGTAAGCTCTACATCGAGTAGTAAAACTTTTAGTGTGCCCGGAACGCCAGCGGCGGCCGGGCGACAGCAACAAGTAGGAAGGGCCGTCTGTGAGTTCGCAGAACCGAACCGGCAGCCGACGCAAACAGATCACTACGATCACTGGCTTGGCACTAGCCGGCGCGTTGGCTTTGACTGGATGTTCACCAGAGGTACAGAAAGGGTGGCTGCCCACTGAGCGTGGCACCACCAACCACACTGACCGCATCATGGACCTCTGGGTCAACTCATGGATTGCCGCGCTGGTCGTCGGCATCATTACCTGGGGCTTGATGATCTGGTGCATCGTCGCCTACCGGCGCCGCAAAGGCACCGTGGGCTTCCCCCGGCAGAACAGCTTCAACCTGCCCCTCGAGGTCTTCTACCTGACGATCCCGCTGTTCATGGTCCTGGTGTTCTTCTACTTCACCGACCGCGACCAGCAGGCGATCGACAACCGGGCCGAGCCGGCCGACGTCGTCGTCGACGTCCGCGGCAAGCAGTGGGCCTGGGACTTCAACTACAAGAAGGGTGAGGTCATCACCGAGGACGTCCACGAGGCCGGCGTCCAGGCGCACCTCACCGGCGCCGAGGTGGACAAGGAAAAGCTGCCCACCCTGTACCTGCCGGTCAACAAGTCGGTGGACCTCGAGCTGAACGCCCGCGACGTCATCCACTCCTTCTGGGTTCCCGCCTTCCTGCAGAAGCGCGACATGATCCCCGGCAAGACCAACTACATCCGGTTCACCCCCACCAAAGAGGGAACCTACGACGGCAAGTGCGCCGAACTCTGTGGTGAGTACCACTCCGAAATGCTGTTCCGCGTGAAGGTAGTCTCCGACTCGGAGTTCCAGGCCCACCTGGACAAGCTGCGCCAGGACGGCAATACCGGACTGCTCGGCGAAGAGTACGACCGCCTCCCGGCCAAGACCGAGAACAAGTAAGGGGAGCGCGAAGTGGCAACGACCTACTCTCAGCCCTCCGGGATCCTTGAGGCTCCCGTAGTACCCAAATCCAAGGGGCGCATCGTCGTCAACTGGATCACCTCCACCGACCACAAGACCATCGGGTACATGTACCTGATCGCGTCCTTCGTGTTCTTCTGCTTCGGCGGCGTCATGGCGCTGCTGATCCGCGCCGAGCTGTTCGAACCCGGCATGCAGATCCTGCAGACCAAAGAGCAGTACAACCAGCTCTTCACCATGCACGGCACCGTCATGCTGCTGATGTTCGCGACGCCGCTGTTCGCCGGCTTCGCCAACGTCATCATGCCGCTGCAGATCGGCGCCCCCGACGTCGCCTTCCCGCGGCTGAACGCGCTGGCCTTCTGGTTCTTCCTGTTCGGCTCCACGATCGCCGTCTCCGGCTTCATCACCCCGCAGGGTGCCGCGTCGTTCGGCTGGTTCGCGTACGCGCCGCTGTCCAACACGACCTTCAGCCCCGGCGTGGGCGGTGACCTCTGGGTCTTCGGCCTGGCGCTTTCCGGCTTCGGCACCATCCTCGGCGCGGTCAACTTCATCACCACGATCATCTGCATGCGCGCCCCGGGCATGACGATGTGGCGCATGCCGATCTTCACCTGGAACACCCTGGTCACCGCCATCCTGGTGCTCATGGCGTTCCCGCCGCTGGCCGCCGCCCTCTTCGCCCTCGGCGCGGACCGCCGCTTCGGCGCTCACATCTTCGATCCCGAAAACGGCGGTGCCGTCCTCTGGCAGCACCTGTTCTGGTTCTTCGGCCACCCCGAGGTGTACATCATCGCGCTGCCGTTCTTCGGCATCGTCTCGGAGATCTTCCCGGTCTTCAGCCGCAAGCCGATCTTCGGCTACAAGGGCCTGGTCTACGCCACGATCTCCATCGCCGCGCTGTCCGTGACCGTGTGGGCGCACCACATGTACGTCACCGGCTCGGTCCTGCTGCCGTTCTTCTCCTTCATGACGATGCTGATCGCGGTTCCGACCGGCGTGAAGTTCTTCAACTGGATCGGCACCATGTGGCGGGGTTCCATCACCTTCGAGACCCCCATGCTGTGGAGCATCGGCTTCCTGGCGACCTTCCTCTTCGGCGGCCTGACCGGCATCATCCTGGCCTCGCCGCCGCTGGACTTCCACGTCTCCGACTCCTACTTCGTGGTGGCGCACTTCCACTACGTGGTCTTCGGCACCGTGGTGTTCGCGATGTTCGCAGGCTTCTACTTCTGGTGGCCGAAGTGGACCGGCAAGATGCTCAACGAGCGGCTCGGCAAGATCCACTTCTGGATGCTCTTCCTGGGCTTCCACGGCACCTTCCTCATCCAGCACTGGCTCGGCGTCGAGGGCATGCCCCGCCGCTACGCGGACTACATGCCGCAGGACAACTTCACGTGGATGAACCAGTTCTCGACCTACGCCTCCTTCCTCCTGGGCGCCTCGCTGATCCCGTTCTTCTGGAACGTCTACATCACCTGGCGCAGCAACGAGAAGGTCATGGTCGATGACCCCTGGGGCTTCGGCGCCTCGCTCGAATGGGCGACGTCCTGCCCGCCGCCGCGTCACAACTTCACCTCGTTGCCGCGGATCCGCTCCGAGCGTCCGGCCCTGGACCTGCACCACCCGGAACTCTCCCAGTCCTACACCGTCGAGTCTCCTGCTCCGGCAGCTGCGACGCTCGGTAACGCCGACCAGAAGGATCAAGCCCAGTGAAAATCGAATCAAGGATTTTTGGATTCGGAGTCTTCTTCTTCGTCCCGGTCGCCATCGTGTACGGCTTCCTGACGGAATGGACCGAATGGGTCGGCATCCTGGGTGTCCTGCTGCTCGCCGGCCTGGCGGGCATGATCGGCGCGTACCTGGGCTTCACCGGCCGCCGCGTCGGAATGCGCCCCGAGGACCGCAGCGATGCGGAGATCCACGAGGGTGCCGGCGAACAGGGCCACTTCAGCCCCTGGAGCTGGTGGCCGCTGGTCCTCGGACTGGCCTGCGCGGGCGGCTTCCTGGGCCTGGCCGTGGGCTTCTGGATCACGATCATCGCCGGCGGCCTGTCCATCGTCGCACTCGTGGGCTGGGTCTACGAGTACAGCCGCGGTGACCACGCGCACTAGCATCTCCTGCTGACAACAACGACGGCGGGCCCCACCTTGTGGTGGGGCCCGCCGTCGTTTGCGTAAGCCGCGCGGGGCGCGCTTTCGGGCGGCGGGGTGCCCGGTCAGCCGGCCTGTGACTCCAGCAGGGCGCAGAGCTCCACCAAAGCACGGTCGGCGTCGGCGATGCTGGAGTCCGCCGGGACCGCGTCGGCCCGCACGGCGAGTTCCACCTCGCAGCCGCAGGGGAAGTCCTCGGTCATCACCTCCAGGAGGGACCGGGCGTCGACGCCGGGCCTGCCGTCCCTGCTGATCCGCACCGGCAGACCGCTCCGGGTCACGGCCCGGACGAAGGCTGCGGCCGGACGGGCATGCAGCCCGATTGCGGCCCGGACGATCGCCTTGCGTGCTGGCAACGGTGCTCCTTCAGGTCGGTGGGTCATCCCAGCGTAGCCGGGGGAGGAGGGCCCGGGCGAACCCGACGCACCGGTGGTCTAGACCTGCCGGGAAAGTGCCCTAGGCTTGAAGTATGAACGATTCCAGCAGGCTTGCCCGTGGGTTCTAACGCGGCCCGGATGGCCGGGGAGATCGACCGGAGCAGCGGCGTGCCCATCTACGTCCAGCTCCGGGAGATCCTCCGGTCGCACATTGCCAGCTCCTGCCCGCCGGGCTCGGCCCTTCCCTCCGAACGGGACCTCTCCGACCGTTTCGGCCTGGCCCGGATGACAGTGCGCCAGGCCATCGACGCGCTGGTGGGTGAGGAAGTGATCGAGCGCGTCGTCGGCCTCGGCACGTTTGTGCGTAAACCCAAGCTGGATCTGCAGGTCAAGCTCACCTCGTACAGCGAGGAGATGCAGCGCCGCGGCATGGTCCCGGCCGCCAAGGTGCTCAGCTTTGAACAGATCAGCGCCAGCGCCTTCCTGGCCCGCGAGCTTCAGCTGGAGGAGGGGACGCAGCTGGTGCGGTTCCGGCGCCTTTTGCTGGCCGACAACGAGCCCATGAGCGTTGACGAGAACTTTATCCCGGCGCACCGGGTTCCCGGCCTGCTCGACGGCGAACCGCCGACGTCGCTCTACAACGTGCTGAGCGAGCGGTACGGGCTCGTGATGGAGTGGGGCGAGGACATGATCGAGGCGACGGCGGCGTCGCCGTCGACGGCCCGCCTGCTGAACGTGGAGGTGGGCTCTCCGCTCCTGAAGATCCAGCGGCACGCGTTCGTCGCCCGGGCCATGGTCGACTACTCGGTCTCCTACTACCGGGCGGACCGGTACAAGCTCTGGGTGCCGCTGCAGCGGCCCGGTGTCCGGCCGACCCGGAACTATTCCAGCGGCTACCGGCCCTGACCCGGCGTAGGGGCCGTTGCCCGGGGACGCAGAAAGGCCCGGTCCTGGTGGACCGGGCCTTTCTGCTGGCTAGTGCCGGATGCTAGTGGCTGAGGCTCTTCTGCTCCGCAGCCGGGGCAACCGCCTCGTGCTCACCGTGGTGGCCGTGGGCCGCCGCGAGCTCGGCCGGGGTTGCCGGGGCGACCCGGTCCTCGAAGAACCACTTGGAGAGCAGCGCGCGGCGCTTTTCCTTGCGGTCCACGATGCCGTGGCTGTTCGGCTCGGCCGGGAGCGGCGACGGGGATTCGAAGCCGACCAGCTTGTAGCGCTTGTATTCGTCCAGCGGGGCGTGGACCTCGATGAACTCGCCGTGCGGCAGGCGCACGATGCGGCCGGTTTCGCGGCCGTGGAGGGCAATTTCGCGGTCCTTGCGCTGCAGGGCCAGGGCGACGCGCTTCGTGACGATGAAGGCGATGATCGGGCCGATGAAGAACAGTGCGCGCAGCCAGTAGGTGACGTCGTTCAGGGCCACGTGGAAGTGCGTGGCGATGAGGTCCGAACCTGCCGCGGCCCACATAACGCAGTACCAGACGAAGCCGGCCATGCCGATCGCCGTCCGGGTCGGAGCGTTGCGGGGACGGTCCAGGACGTGGTGCTCGCGGTCGTCCTTGGTGATCCAGCGCTCGATCCACGGGTAGGCGAACATCACGGTGAACAGGATGCCCGCCGGGACCAGTGCCGGAAGCAGCACGTTGAAGGTGAACACCTGGCCGAACCAGACCTGCTCGAGCTGCCAGTCGCCGAAGGTACCCGGCATCAGGCGCAGGGCGCCGTCAACGAAACCGATGTACCAGTCGGGCTGGGTGCCGGCGGATACGGGGGAGGGATCGTAGGGCCCGTAGTTCCAGATCGGGTTGATGGTGAAGAAGCCGGCCATCAGGGCGACCACGCCGAACACGATGAAGAAGAACCCGCCGGCCTTCGCCGCGTAGACCGGGCCGAGGGGGTAGCCGACGACGTTGCCGTCGTTGCGTCCCGGGCCGGGGTACTGCGTGTGCTTGTGCACGACCACCATAAAGAGGTGCACGGCGATCATCAGCAGGATGAGCGCGGGAACCAGCAGGATGTGGAGCATGTACAGGCGGCCGATGATGGCGGTGCCGGGGAATTCGCCGCCGAAGAGGAAGAACGAGATGTAGGTGCCGATCACCGGGATGGACTTGATGACGCCGTCGATGATGCGCAGGCCGTTGCCGGAGAGCAGGTCATCGGGGAGCGAGTAGCCGGTGAAGCCCGCGGCCATGGCCAGGATGAGCAGGACGCTGCCCACCACCCAGTTCATTTCGCGGGGCTTGCGGAAGGCGCCGGTGAAGAAGACGCGCAGCATGTGCACGGCGATCGAGGCGACGAACAGCAGGGCGGACCAGTGGTGGACCTGGCGCATGAACAAACCGCCGCGGACATCGAAGGAGATGTTCAGCGAGGAGTTGTAGGCAACCGACATTTCGACGTTCTTCAGCGGCAGGTAGGAACCCTGGTAGTGGGTTTCCGCCATCGACGGATCGAAGAAGAACGTCAGGAAGGTGCCGGAGAGCAGCAGGATGACGAAGGAGTAGAGGGCCACTTCGCCGAACATGAAGGACCAGTGGTCGGGGAAGACCTTGCGGCCGAATTCCCGGAGCATTCCGGAACCGCCGACGCGCTGGTCGACGAAGTCGGTAATGCGGCCGCCCTTGGTCTGGGCGACGAAGGTGGGGGTGTCAGCCGTTGATGTTGCGCTCATGCTCATCACGCTCCCAGTAGCTAGGTCCAACAGGTTCTTTGAAGTCGCTCGTAGCGTAGAGGTAACCCTCGTCGTCTACGGCGATGGGCAGCTGCGGGAGCGGCCGGCTGGCCGGGCCGAAGATGACCTTGCATTCCTGGGTCAGGTCGAAGGTCGACTGGTGGCACGGGCACAGCAGGTGGTGGGTCTGCTGCTCGTACAGCGCAACAGGGCAACCAACGTGGGTGCAGATCTTGGAGTACGCAACGATGCCGTTGTAGCTCCAGTCCTCACGGCCCGGGGAGGGCTTGAGGGATTCCGGGTTCAGGCGCATGAGCAGGACGACGGCCTTGGCCTTTTCGTTCAGCTTGCCTTCGTGCAGCTCGTTCAGGCCCTCCGGGATGACGTGGAAGGCGGAGCCGATGGTGACGTCCGAGGCCTTGATGGGGGTGCCATCGGGGTCGCGGGTGAGCCGCTTGGTCTTGCCGTCCACCGGGGCCCACATGGTGTGCGCCAGCTTGTTGTCCGGCCGCGGGCCCAGGTCGCCGAAGACGGCCAGGGCCGGCAGCGGAGCGAGCGCCACGGCGCCCAGCAGGGTGTTCCGGATCAGCGGGCGGCGCTTGATGCCGGTTTCCTCGACGATGTCGTCGACGATCCGGACAGCAGCCAGGCGGTCCTCTTCGGTGCGGATGGCGTGGCGCTCTTCCGACACTTCGTGGTCCGGCATCAGGGCCTTCGCCCAGTGCACGATGCCGGTGCCGATGCCCAGCATGGCGAAGGCGGTGCCGAGGCCCAGCAGCATGTTCTGCAACCGGATGGTGGCGATCGAGGAATCAGATCCAAGATCGATGGCGAAGTACGCCACCAGGAATATCAGGGTGCCAACGACCGAGGCACCGAACAGAATGGCCACCTGCCGTTCCGCTCGCTTTGCGGCCCTCGGGTCCGTGTCAGCCAGGCGCAAACGATGCGGGGGAATTCCAGGATCCTGGAACTTCTCCACCTCATTCTGACCAGCCGTAGCTACGGTGCCCGAGTGGTTCGGACTGCCGTCACTATGGTTGCCCATAATTCGCCTCATCCTTCTCTCGTCCCGACCAGTGTCGGGTTAGTTTTCAATTCGACCTGCCGACGGATCGGCAGAAAATTCTTACAAGTGCCGCGTGCGTCCTAGGACGTCCGCGAAGTCAGCCAGATGGTGAAGGCGATGATGACGCCCAGGCCGGCAATCCAAACGAACAGGCCCTCGGAAACCGGACCCAGGGCGCCCAGGTCGTTGCCGCCGGGGGAGCCGTTGGCTTCGATCTGCTTCAGGAAGGTGATGATGTCACGCTTGCCCTCGGGGGAGACATTGGAGTCGGAAAAGACGGGCATGTTCTGCGGGCCGGTGACCATGGCTTCGTAGATGTGCTTGCCGGAGACGTCGGCGAGGGCCGGGGCAAACTTGCCGCGGGTCAGCGCGCCGCCGGCTGCAGCGGCGTTGTGGCACATGGCGCAGTTCACGCGGAACAGCTCGCCGCCCTTGGCGGCGTCGCCCTTTTCGTCGAGGACACCTGCTTCGGGGATGGACGGGCCGGGGCCGAGCGAAGCAACGTAAGCGGACAGCTGGTGCGTCTGCTCCTCGTTGAACTGGGCGGGCTTCTTGTAGGCCTGCGGGCCGTTCATCTGCATGGGCATGCGGCCGGTGCCAACCTGGAAGTCAACGGCGGCGGCGCCGACGCCGACAAGCGACGGTCCGGCCTCTGAGCCGCTGGCACCCATGCCGTGGCAGGTGGCGCAGTTGGCGGCGAAGAGCTTGCCGCCTTCTTCTGCGTCGCTTGCGCTGAAGCTCGTGGTGTCGGCCTTGGCCTGGTTGACGGTGGTTGCGACGGCGTACAGCCCACCAGTGATGAGGAGGCCCATCAGCAACAGTGCAACTGCTGCCAGTGGGTGACGTCGCTTCTGCGAGAGTGCCTTCACGTGGTGGTTCCTTTATTCGATGCTGCGTTGGCTCCGGGAGCCGCTTCTTGAAATTCTGCCTCTTGTAGAAAAAGAGTCAAGTGCTGGCTACTTGAGGACGTAGATGACCAGGAAGAGGCCGATCCACACGACGTCGACGAAGTGCCAGTAGTACGAGGTGACGATCGCGGACGTTGCCTCGAAGTGTCCGAACTTCTTCGCCGCGAAGGAGCGTCCCATGATGAGCAGGAAGGCAACCAGGCCGCCGATAACGTGCAGGCCGTGGAACCCGGTGGTCATGTAGAACGCCGAACCGTAGGCGTTGGAAGAGAGCGAGACGTGCTCGGAGACGAGCATGGCGTACTCGGTCGCCTGGCCGGCCACGAAGAACGCACCCATGATGAATGTGAGTGTGAACCACTCGTTCATTCCCCAGCGGGTGATACTAAACGGGCGGCCGAGCCTGCGCGGCTGGAGCCGTTCGGCGGCGAAGACGCCCATCTGGCAAGTGAAGGAACTGGCCACGAGGACGATCGTGTTAATGAGCGCAAAGGGGAAGTTGAGCTTGGCTGTCTCCTCGGCCCACATCTCTCCGGAAGTCGAACGGAGCGTGAAGTACATGGCAAAGAGACCGGCGAAGAACATCAACTCACTGGACAGCCAGACGACGGTTCCAACGGAAACCATGTTCGGGCGATTCAGCGTCGGGTGCGCCGGGGTACTGGGGGCATGGGTCGCAGATGTCACATAGACATTATGTCTGTAAAAGTCCGTGCTGCCCAACGCAAACCGCGTTTCGGGAGGACTTTTTCTACAAAGCCGCGAAATCGCGCGGAAAAGTTCCCGGCCTCCTTCGCATTGGGCATTGCGGGCCGTGGCTCGATAGCATCGGAACGTGACTTCCCAGGCATCTCCACAGGCGGCAGGCAAGACTTGGCCGCGCCTTATTGGCGCGCTCATCAACGGCACCGACCTCACCGCCGGCGACACTGCGTGGGCCATGGACTCCATCATGTCCGGCGAAGCGACCCCGGCCCAGGTGGCCGGGTTCCTCGTGGCGCTGCGCGCCAAGGGGGAGACCGTGGACGAGCTCACGGGCCTGGTTGAGGCGATGATCGGCTCCGCCAACCCGATCGAGATCGCGGGCGAAAAGCTGGACATCGTGGGGACCGGCGGGGACCAGCTCAACACCGTGAACATCTCCACCATGGCAGCCCTCGTCTCGGCCGGGGCCGGCGCCAAGGTGGTCAAGCACGGGGGCCGGGCAGCGTCCTCGTCATCGGGCTCCGCCGATGTACTGGAGGCGTTGGGGGTCCGGCTGGACCTGCCCATTCCGCGCGTCGCCCGGAACGCGGAGGAGGCCGGCATTACCTTCTGCTTCGCCCAGGTTTTCCACCCCTCGATGCGGCATGCCGCCGTCGCGCGCCGTGAGCTGGGCGTCCCCACGGCGTTCAACTTCCTGGGCCCGATGACGAACCCGGCGCACGTCCAGGCGTCCGCCGTCGGCGTCGCGAACCGGCGGATGGCGCCGCTGGTGGCCGGTGTGCTCGCGCAGCGCGGCAGCCGCGGGCTGGTCTTCCGCGGCGACGACGGACTGGATGAGCTGACCACCACGGGCCCGTCCCGGATCTGGGAGATCCGTAACGGCAGGGTCGATGAGGTGGTCTTCGACCCGCGCGAGCTGGGGATCCGCCAGGCGACGGTCGAGGAGCTGCGCGGCGGCGACGCGATGGCCAACGCCGCCGTCGTCCGGTCCGTGCTGGCCGGGGAACCCGGCCCGGCCCGGGACGCCACCGTGTTGAACGCCGCGGCCGGCCTGGTCGCGTTCGACCTTGACGCCACGGGCCCGCTGGCCGAGCGGATGGCGGCCGCGATGAAGCGTGCCGAAGAATCCGTTGACTCGGGGGCCGCGGCCGCCGTGCTGGACCGCTGGGTTGCCCTGTCCCGCGACTGACGCGCTTCCTACTGTTCGAAGCCCAGCGCGAAGGCCGCGTCGAGGTCGTGCTGTGAGTACGCACGGAACGCGATGTGGGTGGTGGTGTGCACCACGGCGGGGACCTTGGAGAGCTTGTCCGCGATGACGTCGGCGAGCTCTTCGTGCTTTGCAACGCGCGCAATAGCGATCAGGTCCCATTCGCCGGTCACGGAGTAGACCTCGCTGATACCGGGAATCGCGGAGATTTTTTCAGCCGTTTCCGGGATGGCGGAAGCGTCTGTCTTGATCAGGACGAAAGCGGTGATCACGTGGGGACCTTTCGGATCTGTTGCGCCGTTGCCGGCGTCTTGATGGGCCCCGGAGGGCCGTGCCGTGTGCTTGCAAGCCTAGTGCATCAGACCCGCCGGCGCCGTGGCCGCCAACGCCGTGCAGCCGCGAGCAGGAGCCGGTAGCCGAGCAGCAAAACAGCCAGGCTGAGCAGCGCCACGATCACGAACGGCAGGACCACGGTCTGCCCGGTGAGCGCCCGCAGCAGCATGCCCACGGCCAGCGCGCCGAGCCAAACGGCGACGCCGGACGGCCAGACCGCGAGCGGCCGGCGCCACGCGCGCACGGCGAACCACGCCACCGCCGCGCCGGCGAGGAACGGCCACGCCGTCGCCAGGACCCCGGTGATGATCTCGCCGCGCTGGTGGGCGTCACGTCCGATCGCGGCGAAGAGCAGGATCAGGAGTGCATCGGCGGCCGCGGCGGGCAGTGCGGTGCGCGCGGTCGACGGACGGTTCGACGGCGGGTTCGGAAGCGGGGGAGTGGTGGCCGGCATGCTTCCAGCCTAGCCGCGCCCCGTTGTCCCGGAGTGCTGCTGGGTCTAGGCTCGGCCCTGGATCCGGACGACGAAGGAGCATCGTGACCGAGAAAATCACCACCTGCCTGTGGTTCGACGACCGGGCCGAGGAGGCCGCCGAGTTCTACGTGTCCGTCTTCGACGGCGCCAAGGTGCTGGAGGTGGCCCGCTACGGGGAAGGGGGGCCCGGCACGCCGGGGCAGGCAATCACCGTCCGGTTCGAACTCGAGGGCCGGACCTTCACCGCCCTCAACGGGGGACCGGCGTTCCAGTTCACCGAAGCCGTCTCGTTCGTGGTCGACTGCGCCTCGCAGGAGGAAGTGGACCGCTACTGGGCGGCGTTGAGTGAGGGCGGCTCGGAAAGCCAGTGCGGCTGGCTGAAGGATAAGTTCGGCGTGTCCTGGCAGGTGATCCCGTCCGTGCTGGGCGGCCTGATCGGCGGCCCGGACGCGGCCGGCGCCCAGCGGGCCATGCAGGCGATGCTGGGGATGCAGAAACTGGACATTGCGGCGCTGCAGAAGGCCTACGACGGTTCCTGAGCCGGGGAGCAGCTCACGCGCACCGGGATGGCGCCCCACCCGTACGTGGCCGCCGCTGCCTCGGCGCGGACGTAGTCACCGGCGTCCGCGGGCAGCGACAACCAATAGAACGGCGCAGGACCACGCCATTCGAACAACTCCGCGGTGAAGGTCATGTCCACGTCACGCAACGCTCATGGTCGGACATCGCGCGATCAACCACGGTTCCTGCACAACAGGGGGAGTGGCCTGACGCAGCACGCCGTCGCCCGGGCGATCGACGGGTGAGCTGTGGCGGCGTACTCTCGGGGCATGACGGGGGATCAGAGACAGCAGCCGGGGAGCAGCAGCGCCGTGTACAGGGCCATGCAGACGCTCCATCTGGTGTTCTTCCTGGGCGGTTCCGCCATCGTGATTGGGGGCTCGGTCCGCTTCGCCCAAACGGTGGCGACTCTGAGAGCCCACGGGCAAACGATCGACGGCGACGTGCTGCGGGGCCCCTTCATCGGAATATCGGCCGGCCTGCTCGCCGCCGTCCTTGGTGCCTGCGCGTTCCTCCTGCTCCGCAAGGGTGTGCGCTGGGCCTGCTGGATCAGCATCGTGCTCTGGGCTGCGCTGTGGTTCCCGGTCGTCGTCAATGTGAGCTTCTTGCTGCCGGGATTCGCCGGGCCCATCCTGGTGACGATGCTGTGCATCGGCGGTTCGGTCTTTGCCACCGCCGCGTATTTCCTTCTGGATCCAGTGGGGTCGCGTCCAGCCAGCCATGAGCGCGACCCAGCCGTATCGACATTGACCTGACCTTGGTAGGATCCCCGGCTATGGACATGCTGACGGGCGAACAGATCGCCGAGGCCAAGCTGACCGACTGGCGCAAACTGGCCCAGGGACTGCATGCCCGTTACCTGGTAGACGACTTCAGCGCCGGCACCAGGTTCGTCGCCGCGGTGGGGGAGGCGGGCGATGCGCTCGGACACTACCCTCGTGTGTCGATGGGCAATGGGTACGTCGACCTCAAGCTGATCACGGACGACGCCGTCTACCGCGACGAAGAGGGCACCGAACACGTCGTCGAATGGGTGACCCAGCAGGACGTCGACCTGGCGCGACGGATCACCGGGATCGCCGCCGACCAAAAGGTCGACGCCGACCCGGCTGCGGTTAGCCACATCGAGCTCGGCCTCGACACGGCGGGCTCCGGGACCATAGCCCCGGTGTGGGCGGCCCTGCTGACCGGACAGGCCGAATCGCAGGGCCACGGTTCGCCCAGCGACGAAATCCGCGACGCCACGGGGCGGGTACCGAACCTGTGGTTCGGGGACGCCGACGAGCGGGAGACCTCCAGCCAGCGGTTCCACATCGAGGTTTATGTGGCGCCCGAGGTGGCCGGGCAACGGATCGCCGCCGCACTGGCCGCTGGCGGGACCGTCGTCGATGACAGCAACGCGCCATCGCTCACCGTGATCGCCGACCAGGACGGCAACAAGGGAATCGTATGCGTCGACGTGTCCGCCGCGAAAAACGAGTGAACGGCCTGCCGTAGGGGGGGCGGTGCGATTCAGCTGAGGCTTCACTCAAAAAGTACTACTTGACATAATGTTGATTATCGGCGTTACGCCAGGGGTCCGGAAGAGGTGGCTTTTGGTGGGGTTAGCCGGGTACGCGCCGAAGTGAATCTATGACGCAAGAGCCTTGATCTGCGCTGTGATGGCGGACCTGTAGGGATCGTGTGCGGGGCTCAGCGCGGTGGCCGGGTCGGACCAGTTCGTTCCTGGGTAAAGCCACACCGGTTTGGTGCGCAATTCGGGTTCTTCCCATTGGTATCGCGGCCAGATATGCGTGTGCAGGAATGGATCCTTGTTGCCGAGTATTTCGATATTGACCCGGAGGAATGCCGGATCCAATTCCGCGCAGGCAATTTCGACGGCTTCGGCCAAAATATCGACGCTGCTCAAATAGGCCGCCCGTTCGGCGCGCGGCAGATCGGTCAGCCGGTCAACGCCGGGCTTGTCTGTAATCAGCACCGAGTAGCCGGGAAGCCACTGGACGTCTCCGATGACCGCAAAGCCGCCGTCGAGCCGAGTCATGACGGTGGGGTTCTCACCCGCGATCGCGGATCCCACACGGTCGGTTTTCCATGCTTCCATTGGTTGTCTTTTCGAGGAGGTGCCGGCCGGGGCCGCTCCCCCGTCAATTTATCGTACATTATCAGCAATAAACAATACATAGTCGCATAAACGAATATAAAGTTCCGCTAATTATGGCACCAATAATTGGCGGTAATTAACCTCACGCGCCCCACATAAGCCGCCAAATGTTCCCCGGTGAGGGTGGGCCGCGTGGCGACCAGCTCGGCGGGCGTGCCCTCGAAGACGATCCGGCCGCCGTCGTGCCCGGCGCCGGGGCCAAGGTCGATGATCCAGTCGGCATGCGCCATGACCGCCTGGTGGTGCTCGATAACGATCACCGACTTGCCGGAATCGACCAGCCGGTCCAGCAGGCCGAGCAGGTTGGCGACGTCGGCCAGGTGCAGGCCCGTGGTCGGTTCGTCGAGGACATAGACGTCCCCCTTCTCCGCCATCTGGGTGGCCAGCTTGAGCCGCTGCCGTTCGCCGCCGGAGAGTGTGGTCAGCGGCTGCCCCAGGCTGAGGTAGCCGAGGCCGACATCCACGAGCCGGTCAAGGATCTTGTGCGCCGCCGGCGTCTTCGCCTCCCCGTCGGAGAAGAACAGCTCGGCCTCGGTCATCGACATCGCCAGCACTTCAGCGATGTTGCGGCCGGCCAGCTTGTATTCCAGCACCGACGCCAGGAACCTCCGGCCCTCGCAGTCCTCGCAGGTGGACTCGACCGTGGCCATCACGCCGAGCTCGGTGAAGATGACGCCGGCGCCGTTGCAGGTGGGACAGGCCCCTTCGGAGTTGGAGCTGAACAGCGCCGGCTTCACGCCGTTGGCCTTCGCGAACGCCTTCCGGATCGGCTCGAGCAGGCCGGTGTACGTCGCAGGGTTGCTGCGCCGCGACCCCTTGATGGCGCCCTGGTCGATCAGCACCACCCCGTCCCGGCCGGCCACCGACCCCTGGACCAGCGAGCTCTTGCCCGATCCGGCCACGCCCGTGAGCACGCACAGCACACCGAGCGGGATGTCGACGTCGACGTCCCGGAGGTTGTTCGTCGACGCGCCGCGCACCTCCAGCGTGCCCGACGGCGTGCGCGCCGTTTCCTTGACCGCCGCCCTGTCGTCGAGATGGTGGCCGGTGATGGTGTCACTGGCCCGCAGGCCCGCCACGCTTCCCTCGAAGCAGACGCTGCCGCCCCCCGAGCCCGCGCCGGGGCCCAAGTCAACAACGTGGTCGGCGATGGCGATGGTCTCCGGCTTGTGCTCGACGACGAGCACGGTGTTGCCCTTGTCCCGGAGCTGCAGCAGCAGCTGGTTCATCCGCTCGATGTCATGGGGATGCAGGCCGATCGTCGGCTCGTCAAAGACGTAAGTGATGTCGGTCAGGGATGAGCCGAGGTGGCGGATCATCTTGGTGCGCTGCGCCTCTCCCCCGGACAAGGTCCCCGCCGGCCGGTCGAGTGAGAGGTAGCCGAGCCCGATTTCGGCGAACGAATCGAGCAGGTGCCGCAGGCCTTTGAGCAGCGGCGCCACCGAGGGCTCGTCGAGTTCGCGGACCCACAGGGCCAGGTCACTGATCTGCATCTGGCAGAGTTCGGCGATGTTCTTCCCCTGGATCTTCGAGGACCGCGCCTCCTTGCTGAGCCGGGTGCCATTGCACTCGGGGCACGCCTGGAAGGTGATGGCCCTGTCCACGAAGGCCCGGATGTGGGGCTGCATCGCCTCGACATCCTTGGACAGCATCGATTTCTGGATCTTCGGGATCAGACCCTCGTAGGTGAGGTTGATGCCCTCAACCTTGATCTTGGTCGGCTCCTTGTAGAGCAGGTCGTTCATTTCCTTTTTGGTGTACTTCGCGATCGGCTTGTCCATGTCGAAGCCGGCGCCGCTGAAGATGCGGCCGTACCAGCCGTCCATGCTGTAGCCGGGGACGGTCAGGGCGCCCTCGGCGAGAGACTTGCTGTCGTCATAGAGCGCCGTGAGGTCAAAGTCGGAGACGGAGCCCATGCCCTCGCACCGCGGGCACATGCCGCCCAGATAGACGGCGTTCTGGACCACACTCTTCTCCACCCGGCCGCCGGCTTTCTCGGTGCTCATCACCCCGCTGGCCTTCCGGGTCGGGACGTTGAAGGAGAACGCCGTGGGCGGTCCCACATACGGTGTCCCGAGCCGGCTGAAGAGGATCCGGAGCATGGCGTGGGCGTCGGTGGCGGTGCCCACAGTGGACCGCGGGTTCGCGCCCATCCGCTCCTGGTCGACGATGATCGCCGTCGTCAGCCCCTCGAGGAGGTCGACGTCGGGCCGCGCCAGGTTAGGCATAAAGCCCTGCACAAAGGCGCTGTAGGTTTCGTTGATCATCCGCTGCGACTCGGCGGCGATCGTGGCGAACACCAGCGAACTTTTTCCCGAGCCGGAGACACCGGTGAACACCGTCAGCCTGCGCTTCGGAATCTCGATGCTGATGTCCTTGAGGTTGTTCTCGCGCGCGCCCTGCACGCGGATCAGATCGTGGGTGTCGGCGACGTGCAGCGCAGCCGGCTGCGGGTCCGCGCTGGTGCTCGTGGCCGTGCTCATCGTGTCTCCCTTTGTTGGCGGGGCCGCCGCTGCGGTGTCCGACGGCGCCGCCCGGCATATTGGGACCAGCTTAGGACAGTCGGTGGTCTTATCCCCCGCCGCCTCGGGCGCGCCCGCCGGAAGCGGCCTGCAATCCATTGTCATATCCGGCGGCCTCACTGAGAATGAACCATGACGGTCTACCTGAGGTCCCTGGAAACTGCAGTCCCGCCCACCGTATTGATCCAGTCCGAGGCCCGCGACGTCTTTGCCGCCCAGCCGGGGCTCAGCCGGCTCGGCTCCCGGCTGGTCAGCACCTGCTTCGACTCCGCAGCCATCGACACCCGCTACACCGCCGTCGGGGAACTGACCACCGGCAGCCGGGCGGAGGACCCGCAGTTCTTCGATCCCGCCACGGGCCTGCTGCTGAGCCCCAGCACCAAGGTCAGGAACGACATCTTCGCCACCGAAGCCACCAAGCTCTTCATCGAGGCGGCCGAAAGAGCGGTGGATGCCTGCCCGGGGCTCGAGCGCGCTGAGGTTACCCATCTGGTCACGGTCTCCTGCACCGGATTCTTCAACCCCGGCCCGGACTACAAAATCGTCCGGGCGCTCGGGCTGAACCCCGCGGTGCAGCGCTACCACCTCGGCTTCATGGGCTGCTACGCCGCCTTCCCGGCGCTGCGGGCAGCGAAATCCTTTTGCGATGCGGATCCGGAGGCCGTGGTGCTGGTGGTCTGCGCCGAACTCTGCTCCCTCCACGTCCGCACCTCCAACGACCCGGACACCATCATGGGGTCGGCGCTGTTCGCCGACGGCGCGGCGGCCGCCGTGATCAGCGCCCGCGACCTTGAAGACCAGCCCGCACTCCTGACCCTGGACCACTTCGAAACGGTCCTGACCCCGGTCGGCGAAGAAGCGATGGCCTGGAACATCGGCGACGAAGGCTTCGAAATGGTCCTCGGCACCTACGTCCCGCACATCATCGACGACCACATCATCGGCGCCCTGGAACCACTGCTGTCCCGGGACGCCTCGCTGATCGGGATCCCCTACCGGGACATCCGGCACTGGGCCATCCACCCCGGCGGACGCAGCATCCTGGACAAGGTGCAGGCCCGGCTGGAACTCAGCGATGAACAGCTGGTGCCGGCCCGGGAAACCCTCCGCAACTACGGCAACATGAGCAGCGCGACGGTCCTGTTCGTGATCCGGCACATCCTCGACCTCCCCGCCGGCGGCGGAGGATGAAAGGCGACGAACCGGCGGCGACGGCGGGGAACGCATCTGCTCGATGGCGTTTGGACCCGGACTGACGGTGGAAACAGCACTCTTCACCAAGATCACGGCACCCCGGGCGGCGCAGCCCGCGGTCGAAGCGGAACGGCCCGGCGTGCCCCGGCCGGCCGCTGCCCGGGCCTGAGCGGGGACCATGATCCTGCTGCGTACCCGGGCGCTGGACGCCGTCGAGGAAATGGACCGGCCAGACTGCGATCCGGCGCGGCTGGACCGGACCTACGCCCAGTTCGCCCTGGTGAACCGCGCCGTGGCCGGCTGGGGCGGGATCTACCGGCAGCAGTTGAGGCCGTTACTCTCCGCGGGGACGGCCACGACGCTGCTGGACATCGGCTGCGGCGGCGGCGACGTGCCGGTGCTGCTGTCCCGCTGGGCGGCCCGGGACCGGCTGCGGCTGGAGATCACGGGCATCGACCCGGACCGGCGCGCCGCCGCCTTCGCCGCGGCCCGGACGGGCCGCGCCGGCGTGAGGTTCCGGCAGCAGAGCGCGGCGGAGCTGCTGGCGGAAGGTGCGCACTTCGACGTCGTCGTGTCCAACCATGTACTGCACCACGTGGCCCCCGGAGAGCTGGCCGGCTTCCTCGGCGAATCGGCCGCCCTGAGCACGGGCAGGGTGATCCACAGCGACCTCCGGCGCAGCGCGGCCGCCTACGCGCTGTTCTCTGCCGCAGCCTTGCCGCTCCGCGGCTCGTACATACGGCAGGACGGCCTCACCTCGATCCGGCGCAGCTATACCGCGGACGAGCTGCGGGCCGCCGCTCCTCCGGGCTGGACCGTGCTGCCCCGCTCCCCCTTCCGCAACCTGCTCGTCCTGGACAAGACGCACGGGCGAGGCGCCGGGGTCGGCGGATGAGCGATGTTGTGATCATCGGCGGCGGGCCGGTGGGTCTCTTTATGGCCGCCCTGCTGCTGCAGCAGAACCTCACGGTCACGGTGCTCGAACAGCGGACCATGCCGGAGCGGCACTCGCGGGCCATCGGCATCCACCCGCCGGCCCTCGAAGCCCTCGGGCGGATCGGGGTGGCCCAGGACCTCGTGGGCCGCGGCGTACCGATCCGGCGCGGCCTGGCCCTCAGCGGCGGCACCACGCTGGCCGAGATGTCCTTTGCGCACGTCTCCCGGCGGTTCCCGTTCGTACTGTCGCTGCCGCAGGGTTCCACCGAGACCGTGCTTGAGGAACGGGTGCATCAGCTCGACCCGACGGCCCTGCGCCGCGGCGTGCGCGTGACGGGACTGCACGACGACGGCCGGCGGGTCACGGTCGAGGCGTGCGTGGACGGCGGCGAGGCGAGCTTCACGGCGCCGCTCGTGATCGCCGCCGACGGCGTCCGGTCCGTGGCCCGGGCCGCGCTCGGCGTGCCGCTGCGGAGCAGGGACTACCCGGACCGTTACCTCATGGGCGACTTTGCCGACAGCACAGGATTCGGCCCCGACGCCGCGCTGTTCCTGGCCCGGGACGGCATCGTGGAGTCCTTTCCGCTGCCGGGGAGCCTGCGGCGCTGGGTGGTCCGGCTGGGTTCCGCCGGCGCCAACGCGGGCCCCGAGGCAGGCCCTGACGCCGGCCGGGACGCCGGCTGGCTCGCCCGGGAAGTCCGGCGGCGGACGGGCATCGACGTCGACGCCGGCAGCAACAGCATGCTCAGCGGCTTCGGCGTGCGCTCCCGCCTGGCCCGGCGGATGGTGTTCGGCCGCGGCATCCTGATCGGCGACGCGGCCCACGAGATCAGCCCGATCGGGGGCCAGGGCATGAGCCTGGGCTGGCTCGACGCCCTGGCCCTGGCACCCCTGGTGCCGGCCCTCCTGGCCGGGAACCGCACCGGCCTGCCGGCCTTCGAACGGAACCGGCTCCGCCAGGCGGCGCGCGCGGCGCGGCAGTCCGAGATCAACATGGCGCTGGGCCGGCCGCTGCAGGGCGGATGGCTGTCCGCACGGAACGGCGCCGTTGCCGCCGCGGCCGCCGTCCCCGCCGTCAACCGGTTCGTGGCGCGCCGCTTCACCATGCACTAGCGGCGGCCGGGCCGCTGCCCAACCGCTACAGCGGAAGGTAGTAGCAGTCGTAGCTGTGCTGGCTGCTGATCCGGCCGTCCCGCACCTCAAACACCGAGGCGGTCCGGGCCCTGATGGTGTCCCCGATGTCCCAGTGCGGCAGCTCCATCAGCACGGTCGCGGACCACTCCGCCTCGATGACGACCCGGCCGCCCTCGCAGGTGCTGCGCCGGATGTCGAAGCGCTGCCCGGACACGACCTCGCCGCTGTGCTCGGCACCGTCCAGGACCTGGTCCCGGTTTCGGACCGAGCCCTGCGGCGCCAGCAGATGGGGTGCCTCCGTCAGGACGTAGTCCTCGGCGATAAACGGAGCAAGCGCCCCGGCGCCGCCGCCGCCCTCGATGGCCCGGAGCAGGCCCAGTACACAGTCCAGCGGCGTCGGTGAGGTCATGGACCGAGACTAGCCGACGCAGGCCTGCGCCGTGCCGGCTGCCGCGGCCTAGACTGACCGCATGGGCCGCCCTTTCCCCACGCTCCGCCGGTCCGCCGCAGCGCTCGCCGTGCTGGCCGTCCTGGCGGCCGCCTCCTGCAGCGCGGGCCCGGAACCGGCCGTGACTGGCAGCAGTTCGACGCCGGCCGGGCCGCTGACCGCGGAGCTCGGCCAGTTCCGCGACAACTACGGCAAGCAGGTCATCGAGATCCAGCTGACCAACACCACCGGCGGGCCGCTCACGGTCCTCGCGGCCAGACTGCAGAGTCCGCTCTATGCCGCCGGGATCAGCTGGACCGCGGCCGCCGCAGGAACGGAACTGCCGCCGGGCGGCACGAAGAGCCTGCCCGCCCGATTGCCGGCCGCTTCCTGCCCGGACCCGCCGACCTCCGGACCGTCCGCCGTCGTCGGGGTCCGGATCGCGCCCGCCGCCGGGGCGCCGGAGACCACGCTCACGGTGCCGGCCGCCGACCCCTTCGGCGTCCTGGGCCGCAACCACGCCGAACAGTGCATCGCCCAGGCCGCCGCCCTGGTGGCCGACCTCCGGCTCAGTCCCGAGCTGGCACTCTCCCCGGACGCCCGGACCGCCGTGCTGCGCCTGGTCATCACCCCGCGGAACGACGCGCGCCCGGGCGGGGCCCTGACCATCAACAGCATCGGCGGGACCACGCTGCTGGCGGAGGACGGAAGTGTCCCCTGGCCGCCGCGGGCTGCGGATCGACGCCGGCGGCCCGGTGCGCGAGGTGCGGCTGGGCATCCGCCCGGCACGCTGTGACCCGCACGCCGTCGCGGAGGACAAGGTGGGCACGCTGATCCCGCTGCGCGTCACCGTCGCCGGCCGGGACGGCGTACTCAAGGTCGGAGCCGGCGCACAACTACGGGGACGCATCTACGACTTCATCACGTCCGCGTGCGGACGCCAGTAGTCTGGTCCCATGTCCCCAGAGACCAGGAACGCCGCAAGCTACAACGCCCCGAACACCGACTTCAGCGACGACCGCATCCGGGAAACCGTCGAGGAGATCCTGAACGCCGGGGTGCTGCCGCCCATCGTCCAGGTCGGCCACCCGGTCCTCCGGCAGCAGGCTGCCCCCTTTACCGGCCAGCTCGACGACGCCGAACTCGGCCGCCTGGTGGACCTCATGCACCGGGTCATGCACAAGGCGCCCGGCGTCGGACTCGCCGCACCGCAGCTGGGAATCCCCCTGCAGCTCGCCGTCCTGGAGGACAGGTTCGACGTCGACCCGGACGTCGCCGCCGCCCGCGGCCGCGAACCGCTGCCGTTCTTCGCCATGCTGAACCCGCGCTACGAGCCGCTGGGCACCGCCACGAGGGCCTTCTACGAGGGCTGCCTCTCCGTCAACGGCCTGCAGGCCGCCGTGCTCCGACCGGAGTCGGTGCGGCTCGATTTCACCGCAGCGGACGGCACCGCGCAGCAGCGCGACTTCACCGGCTGGCAGGCCCGCATTGTGCAGCACGAGACCGACCACCTGCACGGCGTCATCTACCTGGACCGGGCGGAGCTGCGGTCGCTCAGCAACAATGCCGAATACTCCGCCCGCTGGGCCCAGCCGGACATCGGCCACGCCCGGCAGGAACTGGGATTCCTGCCGGACGACCCCACCGGCTAGGCTGAGGCCCCGGCGGCGGCTGTGGCGTGCGCCGGGGCGGGGTTGGCCGCCGTCGGAAGATGCCGGGACCACCAGTGCAGGATCTGGTCGAAGCGCTGCTTGCGGTGATGCGGGGTCCCGGAGCGGGACAGCTCGTGGTTCTCGCCCGGGAACACCAGGAAGGCAGCCTCCACGCCCAGCTGCTTGAGGGCGGTGAAATAGCGCTGGCCCTGCTCCACCGGGCAGCGCAGGTCCTCCTCGCTGTGGATGACGAGGGTGGGCGTCCGTACCTGCTCCACCCGGGCCATCGGGCTTTGCGCAGCCATCTGCTCGGCCGAGCGGCCGGTGTACTCGCCGCCGAAGAACCAGCCGATGTCCGAGGACCCCGTGAAGCTCACCGGATCCAGGAAGCCACGCTCCACGATGGAGGCCTTGAAGCGGTGGTCGTGGCTGATGGTCCAGGCCGTCAGGTAGCCGCCGTACGAACCGCCCATGATGCCCAGGGCAGCGGCGTCGAGCTCCTCGAACTTCTCCAGCGCCCCGTCCAGGAAGGCCAGGACGTCCTGCATGTCCACGGTGCCCATGCGTTCCTTGATCGAGCGGCCGTGGGCCTGGCCGTAGCCGGCGGAACCGCGCGGATTGCACATCAGCACCGCGTACCCGGCCGCCGCGTACACCTGAGCCTCGTCGAAAAGCGCGCCGGTGAACTGGGCGAACGGGCCGCCGTGGATATTGAGCAGCACCGGGTGGGGGCCGTCGCCGGCCGGCTTCACCAGCCAGCCATGCACCGGATAGCCGTCCGCGGAGGCGAAGGTGAGTTCCTGCGGGGCGAGGATCCCGGCTTCGTCACGCAGCGGCGCCGAGAAGTCGGTCAGCACCCGGAGCCGGCCGCCCTCGAGGGCCGCGACGTCGCCGGCGGTCGCCGCGTCGCTGAAACTCAGCAGCAGCGATCCTCCGTGTTCGGCGGCCCCGGTGACCACGTGATCGCCGTCGAGCAGCGTGCCGCGGTGCCCGTCGGGGCCGAACTCGAGCAGCTGCACGGTGCCGCGCGCGTTGTTCAGCACCAGGACCCCGTCCGGGCCGCGCAGTTCGAGGCCGCCGCCGAGGTCCGTGGTTTCCACGTCGCTGAGCACAACCGGGTCCCCGCCGGCGGCGGGCATCACGTAAAGTGCCGTGTTGCGGGCCACGAAGTCCTGGCCGGCCTCGCCGAGGTCCTGCGCCGCGAAGTACAGCCACTGGCCGTCCCGGCTCTGGCGGACCGCGGAGACGGAGAGCCGGGCCGTGCCGGCGGGGGCCACGGCCTCGGGATCTGCTCCCCCGGTCCCGGGATCAGTGTCGCCGTCAGCCTCTGCGGGCAGCGGCAGCCGGTAGATCCCGCTGACCAGGTCGTTGTCACTGCCCTCGTGCAGGGCGCCGGTGAAGTACACGGTGCGGCCGTCGGCGCTGTAGCACGCGCCGTTGTGGTCGGTTGCGGCCGTAGTCAGCTGGCGGGCTACGGGCAGGTTGCCGGCGTCCTTGCCGCCGTCGGCGGAGGCGGACTTCGCCGCCTTCAACGCCCGCCCGGCCGGGGCCGCCTTGGGTTCTTCGTCCAGGGACGGAACCGCGACGACGAAAAGCTGCAGCGGCTTGTCCGCGGTGTAGCCGACGCCGTTCATCCGGTACTGGTAGTCGGTGATCAGCCGGGCATCCTCGCCGCCGGCGGAGACCCCGTCGACCGTGCCGTACCGGCCGTCCTCGGGTGTCCTGGCGCTGAAGACAATGGTGCGGGAATCGGGCGACCAGGTGAAGGCGCTCACGCCCAGCGGAGCGTCCGTCAGCACCACAGGCTCGCCGCCGGACGCCTCGACGATGTGCAGCTGCGGTTTGCCGCCCGCCTCGGCGCGGAGGAACGCCAGCACCCGGCCGTCCGGGGAAAAGTCCGGCGCGGTATCGCGGAAGCCCCGCGTCAGCCGGCGCGGTCGCAGCGCCGGATCCACCGGCACGCTCCACAACTGGCCCACGTAGGCGTCGGCGTCGAAATCGGGGCGGACCACGGACACGACGGCGCGGGAGCCGTCAGGGTGCACCGCGGGGGCCGAAACGGACTTGAGCAGGGGAAGATGTTCGGATTTCACGAGTGCGAGCCTAGCCGCTGGCGTCCGTGAGGTGAAATACCTCACACCGGCCCGGCCCGGTCCGCAGCGCTGACCAGCGCGACGCGGCACCGGCCAGGGTCATGCCGGCCCTACGATGGACTCTATGCCCGCCGCTCCCCTCGCCGCCCTCGTGTGCCCCGTGTGCCGGAGCCCCTTCACAGCCGGCAGTGGTGAACGCTCGCTCCGTCTGCCCTGCCGGGCACAGTTTCGACGCCGCCAAGCAGGGCTACTTCAACTTCCTGACCGGGAAGGGCACCGTCTTCGAAGCGGATTCCGCCGACATGGTCGCGGCCCGCTTCGACTTCCTGTCCGCCGGTCACTACCAGCCCCTGGCCGAGGCAGTCGCCGACCTCGCCTCCGGGTTCCTCGCCGGCCCCGGGCCCGCGGTGCTCGACGCCGGCACCGGCACGGGCCACTACCTGCGCGCCTTGCTGGACCGCGTCCCTGCCGCTGCCGTCGGCCTGGATATCTCAAAATTCGCGCTGCGCCGGGCCGCCCGGCTGAACCCGGAAGCGGTCAACCTGGTCGCCGACGTGTGGCAGCCGCTCCCGCTCGCAGACAACGCCGTCGACGTCGTCACCGTGGTGTTCGCGCCGCGCAACGCCGCCGAGTTCGCCCGCGTGCTCCGGCCCGGCGGCCGGCTGGTCGTGGTCACGCCCAGGCCCGGGCACCTGGCCGAGATCGCCGGGCAGACCGGCATGCTGGGGATCGAACCGGCCAAGGACGAACGCCTCACCGCCTCGCTCGCCGGGCATTTCCAGTCGCGTCCTGGACGGGAGCTGGACCTGGCGCTGGACCTGGCGCCGGCGGACGTCGCCAACCTCGCGCTGATGGGTCCCGCCGGGCACCACCTGGACCGCGGCGCGCTGTCCGCAAGGGTGGCAGGCCTCCCGCCCCGCACCGCGGTCTCCGCCCGGTTCCGGATCAGCGTCTTCGAACCACTGCCGGCACCCGCGCGGCCCGCATCGAACCAACAGGCAAAGTAACGACTTGGCCACGTTCGCCGGCTGATTTCCGCATCCCGTGCCGGTCCTTGCCGTCCGGCTTAGGATGGAACCACGTTACGGAGGGCCTGCGCCTGCAGGCGCCCGGGCGGATTGGCAAGGGGGCAAAGATGGTTGAATGGCTGGCCGAAAACTGGTGGGCGTTGTGGCTCACGATTTTTCTGGTGTTCGCGGTGGTGGAGATGCTCACCCTCGACCTGTTCTTCATCATGCTAGGCGGCGGCGCCCTGGCCGGATTGATCTCCGCGTTCGCCGGGGCCGACCTCTGGCTCCAGATCGTCGTCTTCAGCGTCGTCTCCCTGCTCATGATCGGCTTCGTGCGGCCCGTTGCCCTCAAGCACCTGCGCAGCGGCCCGGCGGACCAGCGCAGCAACATTGAACGCCTGATCGGCGAATCCGCCCTCGTTGTGGAGCCCGTGAGCTCCAACGGCGGACTGGTCAAGATCGGCGGGGACGTCTGGAGCGCCCGTATGGAGACCGGTGAGCTCGCCCCCGGGCAGCACGCCGTCGTCCGGGCCATCGACGGCGCCACCGCCGTCGTCGTCCCGCAGCCGGACGCGCAATCAAACCCGGCCGCGCAGTAACGCCCGCCGCCCGTTCCTGGGCGCACAGATCGGGACACACAGTCTTCCTGTCGCCGCCACCGGCAGCAGGATCCGCGGCAGCTGAACCGCCGCACCAACAAAACCACATATCTGGGGAAAAGGTGATGTATGGATATCGCAGTCGCAATAGTGCTGCTGGTACTCGTTGCGTTCGTAATAATCGTGCTGGTGCGCTCGGTGCGGATCGTGCCGCAGGCACGCGCCGGCGTCGTGGAACGCCTCGGCAAGTACCAGCGGACGTTGAACCCGGGCCTGACCATCCTGATCCCCTTCGTTGACCGGCTGCTGCCGCTCCTGGACCTGCGCGAACAGGTGGTTTCCTTCCCGCCGCAGCCGGTGATCACCGAGGACAACCTCGTGGTCTCGATCGACACCGTGGTCTACTTCCAGGTGACCGACGCCCGCGCGGCCACCTACGAGATTGCCAACTACATCCAGGCCGTCGAGCAGCTCACCACCACCACCCTGCGCAACGTGGTGGGCGGACTGAACCTCGAGGAGGCGCTGACCTCCCGCGACCAGATCAACGGACAGCTGCGCGGGGTGCTGGACGAAGCCACCGGCCGCTGGGGCATCCGCGTTTCCCGGGTGGAGCTCAAGGCGATCGACCCGCCCCACTCCATCCAGGACTCGATGGAGAAGCAGATGCGCGCCGAGCGCGACCGCCGCGCCGCCATCCTCACGGCCGAGGGCACCAAGCAGTCCGCCATCCTCACGGCCGAGGGCCAGCGCCAGTCCTCCATCCTGAAGGCCGAAGGCGACGCCCAGGCGGCCATCCTGCGGGCCGACGGCGAGGCGCAGGCCATCCAGAAGGTCTTCGACGCCATCCACAAGGGCAATCCCGACCAGAAGCTGCTGGCGTACCAGTACCTGCAGACGCTGCCGAAGCTCGCCGAGGGCACGTCCAACAAGCTGTGGATCATCCCCAGCGAGGTGGGCGAGGCGCTCAAGGGCATCGGCAGTGTCCTGGGCGGCACGAACCCGGATGCCGCGCCCGGATAACCCGGACGGCCCGGCCGGTGCACCGGCCGGTTCCGCTGCGGCGGTACCGCCCGCCCGCACGCCGGAGGCCTGAGCCGAGCGCACAGCGAGTCGCACGGCGAAGCTTGAGCGGGAGGCATCCGCACCGGCGGGTGCCTCCCTTTTTTCGTGCCGCGCGTCCCGGCTTTACCAGCGGCGCGGCACCCGCGTATACTTGAGTATTTGTCCGGACGGTTCAGCCTGCCGGAACAATTACGCTTCGCGGCGCGTTATACCTACTGACGATTTGTGCAGCGGGAACGCCGAACAAAAACGCACGCAACAAGTAGTCCGGTGTGGTCCTGGTGGCCCCCGGCTAGCGCAGGGCCCGGCCCTGCGAACCGATCATAAGGGAGAAAAGATGAGCGATCGCAGCCTGCGGGGTATGCGCCTTGGCGCACAGAGCATGGAGACCGAATCCGGCGTCGAACCGGCTCCGCGCCAGCGGGTCGAGTACCGCTGCGAGGACGGCGAGCAGGTGTTCGTGACCTTCTCTTCCGAAGCAGAGATCCCTCCGGTGTGGGTTTCGAAGACCGGCAAGGAAGCCCTGCTGGTCGACGGCGAACGCCCCGTCAACAGCAACGAAAAGGCCGTCCGCACACACTGGGACATGCTGCTGGAACGCCGCTCCCTGCCGGAGCTGGAGCAGATCCTCGAAGACCGGCTGACCATCCTGCGTGAACGCCGCGGCGAACGCCGCTCGGCCTAGTCAGCCAGCCGTTAGACGAAAGGCCGGGCCGGCACCTCATTGAGGTGCCGGCCCGGCCTTTTCTGCGTGGGAGCCGCTACTTGCGGCCGAGCTTGCGGCTCAGGGTGTTCCAGCGGGCGGTGAGGCCCCACTTGGTGACGTTGATCATGGCCTCGACCACGATGTTGCCGCTCATCTTGGAGGCGCCCAGCTCGCGCTCCACGAAGGTGATGGGGCGCTCCACGATGTTCAGGCCGAGCTTGGCGACGCGCCAGGCGAGGTCCACCTGGAAGCCGTAGCCGACCGAGTCCACCGAGTCGAGATTGAGCTTTTCGAGGGTGGTCCGGCGGAAGGCGCGGAAACCGCCGGTGACGTCCTTGATCTTGACGCCGAGCATGATCCGCGCGTAGGTGCTGCCGACGCGGGAGATGGCCTGACGGTACAGCGGCCAGTTCACCACGCTGCCGCCCGGGACCCAGCGGGAACCCATGGCGAGGTCGGCGCCCTGCTCCACGGCTTCGATCAGCTGCGGCAGCTGCTCCGGCTTGTGCGAGCCGTCGGCGTCCATCTCGACGAGGATGTCGTAGCCGGCGTCCAGGCCCCACTTGAAGCCGGCGATGTAGGCCGCTCCCAGACCGGCCTTGCCCTCGCGGTGCAGGACGTGGACCTGGCTGTCCTCGGCGGCGATCCGGTCCGCCAGCTGGCCCGTCCCGTCGGGGCTGTTGTCGTCGACGACCAGGACGTCGGAGGCCGGCACGGCGGTGCGGAGGCGCCCCAGGGTCTTGGGCAACGATTCCAGCTCGTTGTAGGTCGGGATGATGGTGAGGACGCGCACAGCGGGGCCTTTCCTTGAAGGGAGCGGTCGAAGGGCCGGGGCAGCCGGTTTTAGCCGACGACAGGCACAGCTTCCCATTATAGTCAGCCGGCCGGCTGCCGCCGGGCGTGGACCCTAGCTTCCGAGCGTGCCGGCGGAGAAGAGCTCGACGCCGTCCCGCACCGTCTGCAGGCAGACCGGATCGTTGCCGGTGTCCAGTGCCGGCAGCAGGGGTGTCCGGGCGCGCGGGTCCGTGCTCCAGGACTGGACCCTGCCGTCGGCCACCTGGACCATCAGTTCCTCGACTTCCCAGACCGCGAAGCTGGCCGGAGCGCCCGGGACCAGCTGGCCCGCCATCGGGTTCCGGTAGCGGGCGGCCCGCCAGCCGGCCCGGGTGTGGCCCAGGAAGGCTGCCCGGGCGGAGATGCGCTCGTCGGGATTGTGATGCTCCAGGCAGGCACGCACGCTGGACCAGGGCCGCAGCGGGGTAACGGGGCTGTCGCTGCCGAAGCAGACGGGCACTCCGGCGGAGTAGAACGAGCCGAAGGGGTTCATGGCCGTGTGGCGGGTACCGAGCCGTTGGGCGTAAAGGCGGTCCTTCCCGCCCCAGAGGGCGTCGAAGGCTGGCTGGGCGCTGACCGTCACGGAGTACTTGGCCAGCCGGGCGATGGCGTCCGGGTCGGCGAGTTCGACGTGTTCCAGGCGGTGCCCGGCGGCGCGGACGCGCTGTTCCCCGACCTCTGCGGCCGCCCGGTCCAGGGCGTCCAGCGCGGCGTCGAGCCCGGCGTCGCCAATCACATGGAAACCGGCCTGGATCCCCAGCACCGAGCAGGCGGCCACGTGCGCGGCCGCCTCGTCGACGGAGACGTACCGGTTGCCCCGCTCCCCCGGCGCGTCGCTGTAGTCGCTGCGCAGAGCGGCGGTACGTGAACCGATCGAGCCGTCCATGTTCAGGTCACCGGCCAGGCCCAGCACCGGGACGCCCAGGCCGTCGAGGATGGACTGGGCATGTTCCGCCGAAGAAGCCAGCTGGCCCCAGTAGGGCAGGATCTCCGGGACGGCCTCGCCGGCCCGGTCACGGGTGTTCCAGCCGGCCGCGAGCTGCAGGTCCTCGATGCTGCCGATGTGCGGGGCGGCCATTTCGGCCAGCGCCACGTACCCGTTGGCGGCCGCCTCGGCGAGGGCCGCCTGCTGGTAGCCGCGCAGGGCGTCGGCCGGCAGGTTCCGGGCGGCGAGGCGCGCGGCGGTGTGGGCGGCCCGCTTGACCTGCCCGTCGGCGGCGTCGGCGGAATAACCGTCCAGGCCGTCGAGCCCGGAAGCTGCCGCCAGCGCCGCGGAAACCAGGGCCGAGTGCACGTCCACCCGGGAGAGGTACACCGGCCGGCCGCCGGCGGCGCGGTCCAGTTCCTCACGGCTGGGCAGGGTGGGGTCGGCCCAGAGCGTCTCGTCCCAGCCGTGCCCCAGCACCGGGACTCCCGCGCCCGAGGCGGAAGCGGCGGCGCCGGCGACGGCGTCGAGCAGTTCCGCGGCGGAGCGGACGCCGCCGAGCTGCAGCGAATCCAGCGCGATCCCGGTCTCCGTCAGGTGCACGTGGGAGTCGACGAAGCCGGGGGCGAGGAGGGCGCCGTGCAGGTCGATGACCTCCATCGAGGCGTCGGCGATGGAGGTGGCAGCCTGTTCGGAGCCGACCCAGGCCACCGTGTCGCCGTCGACCAGCATGGCCGTCGCGAAAGGATCCGCGGCCGTGTAGACGGAGCCGTTGCGGTACAGCGTCACCTTGCGCAGTGCTGGTGACTCGGAGGACTCGGACGGTGAAGCGGTCATGGTCTGGAACTCCTTGTAGCTGGTGGGCGGCGGCGGGCCGGGCAAGGTGGCGGCAGGTCGGGCGGGACGGGGCGCTGCCGCTGGGGACGGCTCACGCGACGGCGGAGTAGGCGACGACGCCGCGCTTGACCAGCGTGATCGCCTCGGCGCACAGCCGCGCAACCCGCGGGTCGAGGTCCGGGGATCTTGGCCAGCTGGTCCAGCAGGTCGATGACCTGTTTGACCCAGCGGACGAAGTCGCCGGCGGCCAGGTCCGTGCCGCTGAGCACTTCCTGGAGGTGCCGGCCCTTGGCCCATTTGAAGATCGGCCAGACCAGGCCGAGTTCGGGCTCGCCGGTGAGGGGCAGCTTGTTGGCTTCCTCGACGTCCTCCAGCGCCGACCATTCGCGGACCACGGTGTCGACGGCGGACTCCAGCGAGACGCTCGGCATCTTGGGCCGCAGGCCGCGGTCCTCGCGCTTGGCCTGGTAGACCAGGACGCTGGCCAGCGCCGCGATTTCGGCGGCGTCGAGGTCGCTGAAGGCGCCCATCCGCAGGGACTGCGAAATCAGCAGGTCCTTCTCCCCGTAGATCCGGCGCAGCCGCTGGCCGTCCGGGCTGATCGACAGCGCCCCCGCGTCCGAGGTTTCGAGGTAGCCGTAGCTGGAGAGGACGCCGCAGACCCGGTCGAAGGTTTTGGCGATGGTGTTGGTGCGGCCCTGGATCTGGCGGATCAGCCCGTCGGTCTCCTGGCGGAGCTTCCACCAGCGCTCGGACCAGCGGGCGTGGTCCTCGCGTTCGCTGCAGCCGTGGCAGGGGTGGGCGCGGAGCTCGCGGCGCAGTTCCGCGATCTTCTTCTCCATGGTTCGGCAGTGCGGCGGCCCGGCCGAAGTCCTCGTTCCGGTTCGGCGGTGCCGGCGGCCGGCTCTCCCGGATGGCGTTGCGCACCGAGGACGCCAGGTCGCGCCGGGACTTCGGCACCTTGGCGTTGAAGGACTTGGGGATCCGCACCCGGGTGATCGGGGCCAGCGGGCCCTCGACGTCGTGCAGGCCGATCCGGCGGAGCTGGTTGTCCAGGGTCATCACGGCCGGGCGCGGCTCGCGGGAGTGGTGGTCCGAGCTGAGCACGACGGCGAGGCCGGGCGCCCGGCCCGACGGCACGTCCACGACGTCGCCGGGCAGCAGCCGGCTCAGGGAGTCCTCGGTGAGCGACTTCCGGGCCCGCGAGGTGGACTTCGGCGGCGTTGTTCTCCGCGTCGGACAGGGCCCGGCGCAGCCTGGCGTACTCGGTGAAGTCGCCCAGGTGGCAGCTCATGGACTTGCTGAAGCCGGCCAGGGATTCTTCCCGGCTGCGGACCTGCTTGGCCAGCCCGACGACGGAGCGGTCCGCCTGGAACTGGGCGAAGGAGGACTCGAGGATTTCGCGGGCGCGCGGCCGGCCGAACTGTGCCACGAGGTTGATGGACATGTTGTACGTGGGCCGGAAGCTGGAGTTCAGCGGGTAGGTCCGCCGGGAGGCGAGGCCCGCGACGGCCGCCGGGTCGGTGCCGGGCTGCCACAGCACGACGGCGTGGCCCTCGACGTCGATGCCGCGGCGGCCGGCCCGGCCGGTCAGCTGGGTGTACTCCCCCGCCGTGATGTTGACGTGCGCCTCGCCGTTGAACTTGTCCAGCTTCTCCAGCACCACGCAGCGCGCCGGCATGTTGACGCCCAGGGCGAGGGTTTCGGTGGCGAACACGGCCTTGACCAGCCCGTCGACGAACAGCTTCTCGACGACTTCCTTGAAGGTCGGCAGCATGCCGGCGTGGTGCGCGGCGAGGCCGCGGAGCAGCCCGTCCCGCCAGCTCCAGAAGCCCAGCACGTCCAGGTCGTCGGAGGGGATGTCCTGGGCGGCCTCGTCGACGCGCTGGGCGATGATCAGCTGTTCCGGTCTCGGTGGTCAGCCAGAGCCCGGCGGAGACGCACTGCGCCACGGCGGCATCGCAGCCGGCGCGCGAGAAGATGAAGGTGATGGCCGGCAGCAGGTCCTGCCGGTCCAGGCTGGCGATGACCTGCGGGCGGCTGGCCTTCCGGACCGGGCTGCGCTGGGCGCCCTGCGGGGCCTCGTCCCGCTGGCTGCGTTGCTGGCGGCGCTGGTTGCGGCCGCCGTGGCCGAAGCGGCCGCGGAAGTTCATCTGGCTCTCGGCCCGGGCCATCGACAGCAGTTCCGGGTTGACCTCGAAGCCGGCCCGTTCGGTGATGGCGGCGCTGCCGGGCCGCCGGCATCAGCGCGGTGGCGGAGACCGCCGGCAGTTGCGTCCTCGCCCGCAGGCGGCGATCTCGTCGAAGCTGGTGTCGCCGGCAAACAGGTCCACGATCTTGCGCCCCACCATGACGTGCTGCCACAGCGGCACCGGGACGGTGCTCGGAGACGATCACGTCGGTCTGGCCGCGGACGGTGTCCAGCCAGGCGCCGAACTCCTCGGCGTTGGAGACCGTGGCGCTCAGCGAGGCCACCTGGACCTCGCTGGGCAGGTGGATGATGACTTCCTCCCAGACGGCGCCGCGGAACCGGTCGGCGAGGTAGTGCACCTCGTCCATCACCACGAAGCCGAGGTCATCCAGGGTGTCCGAATCGGCGTAGAGCATGTTGCGGAGCACTTCGGTGGTCATCACCACCACCGGGGCGTCGCCGTTGATGCTGGTGTCACCGGTCAGCAGGCCCACCTGGGCCGCGCCGTACTTCTCGGCCAGCTCGGTGTACTTCTGGTTGCTCAGCGCCTTGATCGGCGTCGTGTAGAAGGCCTTCAGCCCGCGCTGGAGCGCCAGGTAGATGGCGAACTCCCCCACGATCGTCTTCCCGGCGCCGGTCGGGGCGGCCACCAGCACGCCCCGGCCGGCCTGCAGGGACAGGCACGCCTCGCGCTGGAAGGGATCGAGGTCGAACGCGAGCGAACGGATGAATCCGCCCAGATAGGTCTTGGCTTCTGCGGCCCGCTCGACGCTGGCGCGGTAACGCTCGGACGGCGACTCCGGCCCGGGTAGTGAGGACATGCTTCCAGCCTAGTGCGCGAAGGGCTAGAGATTCTCCAGCTCGGAGCTGGGAGTGGCCTGGTCGGCGGTGGCTTCGGTCTCGGCGGCGACCTTGGCGGCGCGCTTCTCGCGCCGGCGGTCGTTGAGCAGGCACAGCCCGATCGCGGCGAAGAACAGCGCCAGCATGGGTACGGCCAGGTAGAACATGCTCATCGCGTCGGCGCCCGGGGCGGCCATCGCGGCGAAGAGGCAGACCAGGAACACGGTGATCCGCCAGCTCTTGAGCAGCTGCTGGCCCTTGATCAGCCCGGCCAGGTTCAGCCCGAACAGGACCACCGGCAGCAGGAAGGCGATGCCGAAGGCGAGCAGCAGCCGCAGCACGAAGGACAGGTAGACCTGGGCGCTGATGAAGTTGGAGCCGCCCGAGGGGGTGAAGTCGGTCAGGACCCGGACCGCGTTGGGCAGCACCAGCCAGGCGAGCAGGACGCCGCCGACGAACAGCGGCACGGCCGCCGCCACGAAGGACAGGGCCAGGCGGCGTTCCTTCTTGTGCAGCCCGGGCACGATGAACGCCCAGAGCTGGTAGAGCCAGACGGGGCTGGCGATGATCAGGCCCAGGAACACGGAGACCTGGATCATGAGGTCGAAGGAGCTCGCGACGCCGTCGAAGTTCAGCGTGGCCTGCCGGCCTTCATGTTCGTTCAGGTCGCGGATCGGCTTGATCAGCGCCGCCAGCATCGGCTGGTAGACAAGGAAACCGACGACGGTCCCAAGGACGACGGCGATCGCCGACTTAAAGAGCCGGTTCCGCAGCTCTTTGAGGTGATCGAGGAGGGCCATCCGGCCCTCGGGGTTCGATCGACGGCTCATGGTTACTGCCATGCGGTTCTAGGCGCGGTTCGACGGCGGAACGTCGGTTCCGTCGCCCGGGCGGCTTTCGGTGCCGCCGGCCGGCGGGTGGTTGATGACCTCGCCTTCGACCGGCGTCGGAGTCATCCTTGGCCTCGGGCGTGCCGTCCTTCTTCATTTCGCGGACCTCGGATTTGAAGATCCGCATCGACTGGCCCAGGCTGCGGGCCATACCGGGCAGCTTCGGTGCAGCGAACAGCACCAGTGCCAGGACGATGATGATGATGAGATGCCAGCCTTCAAGCCTCATGCCGGGTGGTCCTTTCGTTTGAATACATCCTATGTCTAACGCGAGATCGATGTCGCGCAGCGCCTGGGGCTGGCCACGCTCCGTCTTGCGCCGGATGCGGCGCAACCGCCGGGCTTCCTGGCGGGCGACTTTGGATGCATGGTAATCATGTCGCATCGACGCGGGCGGGGCAAAAACAGCCGAACCCGGAACGGTGTACGCACCGGATCCGGTTCCTTCGCCGCCGCCGTTCGAGCCTACGGCGGCCACATGAACAGCAGCTGAACCGGAGGTAAGCGGCGCGGACGCAAAGGTCGAGAAACGCTCCCCCGCCTCCCCGAGTTCCTCGACCGTGGCCATGAACTGCCGGAACAGCCGGACGCCGAGCACGCCGAAGAAGAGCAGCGACAACGCGACGAGCGCTATCCAGATAACGATCCAGGACCACCAAGGCATGCTGATCAGTCTAGCTGGCGGGCGGCCGGTTCCTCGTACGCGGCGAGGGCGGCGTCCAGCCATTGCCGGGCCGCAACGGCCAGGGCGGTGGGCTCCAGGATCCGCACCGCACCGCCGTGCTGGGCCACGAACATCGGCAGCCAGTCCGCGCTGCCGAAACGGATTTCGGCCAGGACATGTCCCGTCCGGTAGCACCGCGGTCCGCTCGGCGTAATAGTCGTCCGCCAGTCCGGCGCCCTGCCGGGTCAGCTCGAGCACCACGACGGCGTCGTCGTCGTTGGGGGTGAACAGCTTGACCGGGAAGCCGCCTTCCGGGCTGGCGGCGAGGACGCCGGGCGCCCGTTGGGCTCCAGGTGCTGGATCCGGTCCAGCCGGAAGTTCCGGAGGCCCTGCGCGGAGTGGCAGTACGCCTCGAGGTACCAGGTGTTGTCCAGCGAGTAGAGCCGCTGCGGGTCGACGTCGCGTTCGGAGACGGCGTCGCGCTGCGGGGAGAGGTAGCTCAGCCGCAACTGCGCGCCGGTGCGGATGGCGTCACGGGCGGTGTCCAGGGTGGCGGAGTCCTCCGGCGCCACCTCGGGTCCGGAGACCGCCGCGGCCTTGAGGCCCTCCTCGCCGGCGGCGGCCATCAGCTTGAGCGTGACGGATTCCAGGGCGCCGCCTTCGGCGAGCCCGGGCAGGCCGTTGAGCGCCTCCAGGCCGGTCAGCAGCGCACACGCCTCGTCCACGCTGAAGCGGACCGGACGTTTCAGGTCCAGGTCCTCGATGATGTAGACGTGGTCGTCGTCCCAGCGGATGTCCAGCAGATCGTCCGGGTAGCCCTCGGGCAGGCCGGAGCAGATCAGGATCCGCAGGTCGTCCTCGAGTTCCTTGCGGGTGATGCCGAAGCGGTCGGCCACCTCGCTGATGTGCAGGCCCTGGTTGTGGACCAGGAACGGGACCAGCTGCAGCATCCGCTTGAGCTGGTCCTCCGAGGTGCGCTTCCGCGGCGGCTTGGCCGGTCCTGCTGCGCGGAAAATCGATCGGCGGCACGGGCGCGGCGGCGAAGGCCGCGGCGGCCGCCAGCCGCCGCCGGACGGCGGCGTGCAGCCCGGGCGGGGTGACGACGACGGCTTTCGGGCCGTAGGAGGCCAGTTCCTCGGCGAGGGTCTCGGCGTCGCGGTACGGCACGCTGAGCCGGTCGAAGCCGGCGCGGGCCGGCACTGCGGCGGCTGCCGGTGCTGTCGGCTGCCGTCGTCCTGCGGCTCCGGGCTGTCGGATGGGCCTGGCGTGCTTGCGGAGCCCCAGCAGCGCACCGTGCGGCGACGTCGACGACGGCGCTGCCGCACCGGCAGTTCGGGCAGTGCGGCCAGTTGTTCGCGGACGTTGAAGGACGCCGGCGGGGCGAAGGTATCCTTCTCCAGCACGGTCACGGCGGACGTGAAGCGCGACAGCCGGAAGAACCGCTTGTCGCCGCGGGCGCGGTCGTGGCCGACGAGGTACCACTGCCCGAAGCGGCTGCCCAGGCCCCAGGGCTCGACCGTGCGCGTCTCCTCCTGCCCGGTGCTGCCGGCCAGGTAGCTGAAACTGACGGGGTGCTGGGCGTGGATGGCGGCGACGAGGTCCTCGAAGGCCTGCCCGGCCGGCCGGATGCGGGGCTGGACGCCGGCGGGAAGTTCGGCGTCCACCAGGCCGCCGGAGGCCTGCAGCTTGCGCACGGCGTTCCGCGGCGGCGGAGCCGAGGGCGGCCTGTTCCCAGAGCTGCGCCGCGAGGATCAGGACGGTGCACTCCGCCGGGGTGAGGCTGACGTCCGGCAGCCGGTTGGATTCCTTGCCGATCCGGTACCGGGTGGTCGCCGGGTCGTCCGAGCCCCAGCCCTTGTCCGTCACGGTCTCGACGTCGAAACCGAACTGGCGCAGTTCGACCTTTGTCGCGCTCGAACATCCGGCCGAAGGCGACCTCGGAGCTGGTGGTGTCGTGGTAGACCTTCTCGCGCAGTTCGCTGCGGCGCAGCCCGTACCGGGTGTTGAGCAGCGCGATGAGCAGGTTCAGGAGTCGTTCAGTACGTGAGGCGGACACTCCGCAAGGTTACTAAAGTCCGCTGCGCTTAAACGGCGAAAGCGCGGCAACAGCCGGAAGAACTTTCCGATTGTTACCGCGCTTCGCAAGCACCCCGGCCCACTCACCGGTGGGTGGGTGGCGCTTCAGGTCCTTAGCGGACGGCGACGAGGTCCACGACGAAGATCAGGGCCTCGTTCGGGCCGATCGCTCCGCCGGCGCCACGGGAGCCGTAGGCCATCTCGGAGGGAATCTCCAGCCGGCGGCGGCCGCCGACCTTCATGCCCAGCAGGCCCTGGTCCCAGCCCTGGATGACCTGGCCGACGCCGACCCGGAAGTCCAGCGGCGCGCCGCGGCCCCAGGACGCGTCGAACTCTTCGCCGGTGGACCAGGCGACGCCGACGTAGTGGGTGGAGACGGTGTCGCCGGCCTTGGCTTCGGCGCCGTCGCCCTCGATCAGGTCGGTGATGACGAGTTCGGTGGGTACGTCGCCCTCGGGGAAGTCAATTTCCGGCTTCTGGCGGTCGATGTTGCGCTGTCCAAATGACATGGTTGCTCCTTCTTGGGTGGCTTGCGGAGCGGGGTTGGTGTTACTTGACGCCGAGGATGTCGACGACGAAGACGAGGTCGCCCTTCGCGTCGCCCTGGCCCTTGTCGCCGTAGGCGAGGTCCTTCGGGATGACCAGGAGGACGCGGGAGCCGACCGTCTTGCCGGCGAGGCCCTGGGTCCAGCCCTTGATGACGCCGGTGAGCGGGAAGGTGGCCTTCTCGCCGCGGTCGAAGCTGGAATCGAAGACCTTGCCGCCGGCCAGTGCCACACCGACGTAGTTGACGGTGAGGGTGTCGGTTTCCTTGACGGTCTGGCCCTTGCCCTTGATCAGGTCCTGGGAGATGAGCGCCTTGGGGGCGGCTACGCCGTCGACGGAGATGACGGGAATGCCCTTGTCGTTCTCCTTCACGGTGGGCAGGCCGGCCGGCGGGGTCACGGCGTCGCCCTCGGGCTTGTCCAGGACCTTGGGCGCGTCCTTGACGCCGAGGATCTTGATGACGAGCAGCTGCGCGGGCTGGGCCTCGCCGCCCTCGGCGGCGGCGGCCTGGCCCGGGACGGCCAGGGCCAGGTGGGAGCCGACCTTGGCGCCGATGAAGGCGTTGTAAATGACTGCGCTGCCGGTCTTGAGCTCATCGTTCAGCTCAAGCTTTTCGGGATCCTTCGCGAAGGTGTCCTCCAGGGTGGAGCCGTCGGTGCCGTTGAAGGCAACGATCGAGATGTCCGCGACCTGGTTGGCCTTGACGCGGTCGCCGTCGCCCTCCTTGACCACCTTGATGGTCGGGTCCTTGACGTCCAGCGGCTTGGTGAATTCGACGCCGGGAGCCTTCTTTTCGCCGTTCTCCGTCAGCTTCAGGGAGTCCAGCTTCGCTGTCTCACCGGCGGACTGGCTGGTGGGCTCCGGGGCGGCAGGCTCGCCGCCGCCACAGGCGGTGAGCAGCAGCAGTCCGGGAATGAGAATTGCTAATAGTCGGCGCACTTAAGAACTTTCGTCGGGGCAGGATGGACGCTTCGCCGGTCGGGTGCCAGCGGCAAAGCATGCGGTGGCCGTGAAACGGCACCTTCCCCAGAATAACGCGGAAAGCTGGGTATCAGCCCATAGAGTCCAGCAGGGCGTCCACCCGGTCGTCCACGCTGCGGAAGGGATCCTTGCACAGGATGGTCTGGTGCGCGCGGTCGTTGAGCTTCAAATGGACCCAGTCCACGGTGTAGTCGCGGCCCAGTTCCTGCGCCCGGCGGACGAAGTCGCCGCGCAGTTTGGCCCGGGTGGTCTGCGGCGGGGCGTCGACGGCGTCCTTGACGGCCGTGTCGTCGACCACCCGCCGGGCGGCGCCGCGCGACTGGAGCAGGTAGAAGAGCCCGCGGCTGCGGGAGATGTCGTGGTACGTCAGGTCCAGCTGGGCGATCCGGGGCGCGTCGAGCTCCAGGCCGTGCCGTTCCCGGTAATTGTCCATCAGCTTCTTCTTGATCGCCCAGTCGATCTCGGTGTCGATGGTGGCCGTGTTCTCGCTCTCAATCGCGTCGAGCGTGCGTTCCCACAGGTCCAGGATGAGCGGGACGTGGGCGTTGTGGGCGCCGCGGTCGGCCACGAATTCGGTCACCTTCGTCAGGTACTCGCGCTGGATTTCCAGGGCGGTCAGCTGCCGGCCGTTGGCGAGGCGCACCACCGCGCGCCCGGTCAGGTCGTGGGAGATCTCGCGGATGCTGCGGATGGGGTTCTCCATCCGCATGTCGCGCATGATCACGCCTGCCTCGATCATGCGCAGGATCAGGTCCACGGTGCCGACCTTGAGCAGGGCGGTGGTCTCGGACATATTCGAGTCCCCCACGATCACGTGCAGGCGCCGGTAGAACTCGGCGTCGGCGTGAGGTTCGTCGCGGGTGTTGATGATCGGCCGCGACCGGGTCGTGGCCGAGGAAACCCCCTCCCAGATGTGGTCCGCGCGCTGGGAGAAGGCGAAGGTGGCGCCGTGCGGGGTCTTCAGGATTTTTCCGGCCCCCGCGATCAGCTGGCGCGTCACGAGGAAGGGGATCAGGATTTCGGCCAGCCGGGAAAACTCGCCGCGGCGCGGTATCAGGTAGTTTTCGTGGCTGCCGTAGGAGTTGCCGGCCGAGTCGGTGTTGTTCTTGAACAGGTACACGGTTCCGTTGAATCCCTCGGCGGCCAGGCGTTCCTGCGCCTCGTCGACGAGGTCGTCCAGGATCAGCTCGCCCGCCCGGTCATGGGCGATGAGCTGGGCCAGGTCGTCGCACTCGGCGGTGGCGTATTCGGGGTGCGAGCCGACGTCCAGGTACAGCCGGGAGCCGTTGGTCAGGAACACGTTGGAGGACCTCCCCCAGCTGACGACTTTCCGGAAGAGGTAGCGGGCCACTTCCTCCGGCGCCAGCGGCCGTGACTCGGGGCTCGAATAGGAAATCCCGAATTCGGTTTCGATTCCGAAGATGCGCTTGTCCATCTCAGTTCTCCTCAGCCAGCAGTGCCACAACGTCGGCGCCGTCCAACCGGCGGAAGGCCCGCCGGGTGCCCCGGCTGGTTTCGGAGCCGCGGTCCAGCACGGCAACCTCCACGGCCGACGCCGGCAGCGCGTCGGCCTCCTTGTCCGCCACCAGCCCGGCCAGGGCCAGCCGGATGGCCCCGGCAAAGTCGAGCTCTCCGCGCCAACCGGCGGCGACGGACTCGGAGACCTTGTCGGCCTGGCCGCCCATCACGATGAAGCCCCGTTCGTCGGCGATGGACCCGTCGAAGGTCAGCCGGTAGAGGTGGTCCGTTTCCGGGCTGGGCCCCACCTCGGCCACGGCCAGTTCCACCTCGAAGGGCTTCTGCTCGGCCGTGAACACGGCACCGAGGCTTTGCGCATAGACGCTCGCGAGCCCGCGGGCCGTGACGTCCTCGCGGTCGTAGGAATAGCCGCGCACGTCCGCGTACCGCACCCCGGCCTGGCGCAGGCTCTCGAATTCGTTGTATTTGCCGACGGCGGCGAAGGCGATCTTGTCGTAGATCTCGCCGATTTTGTGCAGCGAGGGCGAGGGGTTTTCCGCCACCAGGGCGATCCCGTCCCGGCAGCTGATGACCACCACCGAGCGTCCCCGGGCTATTCCCTTCCGGGCGAAGTCCGCCCGGTCCTTCATCAGCTGTTCCGGTGAGACATAGAACTGCTGGGTCATCTCAGGCCTCCCGCTGGGCCACGGCCCGTGAGTCGATGATGCTCCCGGCCACGGCCGCGAGCTGGCGTTCCGGGACCCGGGCGGCGCCGGAGCGGCTGACGGTGTAGACGACGGGCCAGAGCTGGCGGACCGGGTCCGGCCCGCCCGTCGCGGAGTCGTCGTCGGCTGCGTCGTAGAGCGCTTCGACGGCGACCTGGACGGCTTCCGCTTCGGAGAGGTTGGGCCGCCAGAGCTTCTTCAGCGCGCCGCGGGCGAACATGGATCCCGAGCCGACGGTGTGGTGTTCCTGCTCCTCGTAGCGGCCGCCGGTGACGTCGTAGGAGAACAGGCGTCCGACGCCGGCGGGCCGGTCGAAGCCGGCGAACAGCGGGACGACGGCGAGGCCCTGCATCGCCATCGGCAGGTTGCCCCGGATCATGGCGCCGAGCCGGTTGGCCTTGCCGTCCAGGCTCAGCTGCGTGCCCTCGATCTTCTCGTAGTGCTCCAGTTCAACCTGGAACAGCCGGGTGATGTCCAGCGCAATGCCGGCAGTCCCGGCGATCCCGAGCACGGAATACTGGTCCGCGGGAAAGACCTTCTCGATGTGCCGGCTGGCGATCACGTTGCCCATGGTGGCGCGGCGGTCCCCCGCCATCAGCACTCCCCCGGCGTAGGTCATGGCGACGATCGTCGTCGCGTGCGGCGTCTGCAGGGGCACGGCCGCGTTTGCGGCGGGCAGGCCGGGCGTGTAGGGCGTTGTACGGCAGCAGTTCGGGGCGCGAACGCTGCAGGTGCTCGGTGAATGAGGACGTCGCGTTGGCTGCTACCTGGTTGGCTGATGTTTCCTGCACTGGTGCACTCCCTCAACGTAGTGGATCAACGGCTTCCGGCCCTCAGCCCTGTGTCTGCTCAGCTCCGGTCCTCCTCCAGTAGTGCCGTGATCAGCCGGAGGCCGGTCGCCCTACTGGCCGCCCTTCTGGACGAAGGCCCGGACGAACTCCTCGGCGTTGGACTCCAGCACGCCGTCGATCTCATCGAGCAGATCGTCCACGCCCTGGGTCGCTGCAGAGGCCTGCGCCTCCGGCGTCGCCGGCGGGGCGGGGATGTCTTCCTCGACCTCGGTGTCGCGGGACTGCGGCTGCTGCTGCTCCTGGCCTGCCATCGTGTGCTCCTTCTCTTCGTCCCACCGTTAAATCCCACGGCCTGTCCCTTGGTGGCAGGGACGTCCTGTAAGCAATATTGCCACGCCCGGGCCCGGTGCGGGGGTCTTTGCGGCTACGAACCGGGGCTCAACCCCAGGAGCTCGGCCAGGAACGGCCCGGCCTCGCGGTGCCGGGCGAACAGGCCGCCGGTCAGGGCCTCCGTGCCGCGCAGCGGTTCGCGGGTCGGGACCCGCTGCAGCTTGCCGCGGCCGGGCAGGTCGAAGATCACCGAGTCCCAGCTCGCCCCCACCAGGTCCTTGCCGAACCGGCTGACGCAGCGTCCGCGGAAAAAGGCCCGGGTGTCCGAAGGAGGCTCCGTCACGGCCCGGGCGATCGCTTCATCGTCGACGAACCGCTGCATCCTCTCGCGGGCGAGCAGCCGGTAGTAGAGGCCTTTCTCAGGGCGGATGTCCGCCCACTGCAGGTCCACCAGGCCCAGCCGCGCATCCGACCACGCCAGCCCGTCCCGCTGCCGGTAGCCCTCCAGCAGGGAGAGCTTGGCCAGCCATTCGACCGTCGACGCCGCGGCCGCGCGGTCGCTGTCCAGCTCGGTCAGGGTCGCGGACCAGCGCTCAAGCACCGCGTGGGTGTGTCCGTCGCCGTCGACGGCGTCCGCCACGCCCGTGTCCTGCGCGAGTTTCGCGGCGGCCTCGAAGTACATCCACTGCAGGTCCAGGGCGGTGACGCGGCGCCCGTCGAGCAGCCGCAGGGTCGCGGTCAGCGAGGTGTCGTGGCTGACCGCCTGCAGGGCCGCCACCGGCTCGTGGACTTCGATCCGGGGCGCCAGGCCCGCCTCGATCAGGCTCAGGACCATGGCGGTGCTGCCGAACTTGAGGAAATTCGCGCCCTGGCTGAGGTTGGCGTCGCCGATGATGACGTGCAGCCGGCGGTACTTGTCCGCGGTGGCGTGCGGTTCGTCCCGGGTGTTGATGATGGGGCGGCGGATGGTCGTTTCGAGGCCCACTTCGGTTTCGAAGAAGTCGGCCCGCTGGCTGATCTGGTAGCCGGGCCGGGAGCTGTCCTGGCCCAGGCCGACGCGGCCGGCGCCGCACATGATCTGGCGGGTGACGAAGAACGGCGTGAGCCCCCGGACGATCTCGCCGAACGGGACCGAGCGGGGCATCAGGTAGTTTTCGTGCGAGCCGTACGAGACGGACTTGTTGTCCGTGTTGTTCTTGTACAGGTTGATCGGCGGCAGGCCCGGGTCGGCGGCCAGCCGGCGGACGGCGGCGAGGGCTACGAGGTCTCCGGCGGCATCCCAGGCGACGGCGTCCCGCGGATTGGTGACTTCCGGGCTGGAGTATTCCGGGTGGGCGTGGTCCACGTAGAGCCGTGCGCCGTTGCCCAGCACCATGTTCATGAGCAGCGAACCGGGCTCGTCCTCGCCGTCGTGGTCGAGGTCGCCGCGGCCATAGGCGAGGGCGACGGCCTCCGCGTCCAGGACCGGGGGCCGGTCGGTGAGCTGTTCCGGCTCGGCCGCGCTCCGCTCCAGCGTCCAGCCCCGGGCGTCGTGCAGGGGCTCCTCATCGGTGTAGTCCCAGCGCGTCTCGGCCCCGCCGGCCGCGCGCTGCCGCGTTACCTGGGCGTAGGCCTGGATGACCCGGGCCGACATCATGGTGGCGTTGGCGCCGGGGGCGGAGGGCGCGTGGATGCCGTATTCGGTTTCGGAGCCCATCACCCGCATGGCGCCGCCGGCGGGCAGGCCTCCGGAAACCGCCGAAGGGACCGCCGTCACAGGTACTGGCCCGTGCTGGGCATCGTCTCGATGGACTTCCCGGGCTCCTGGCCGGCCTTGCCTTGGACGATGGTGCGGATGTAGGTGATGCGTTCGCCCTTCTTGCCCGAAATCCGGGCCCAGTCGTCCGGGTTCGTGGTGTTGGGCATGTCCTCGTGCTCGCGGAACTCGTCAATCACCGCGCGGAGCAGATGGTCGATGCGCAGGCCCTTCTGCCCGGTGGTGAGCAGGTCCTTGATGGCGTACTTCTTGGCGCGGTCCACCACGTTCTGCACCACGGCGCCGGAATTGAAGTCCTTGAAGTACAGCATTTCGGTGTCGCCGTTGGCGTAGGTCACTTCGAGGTATTCGTTGGACTTGTCGGTGGAGTACATGGCCTCCACGGTGCGCTGGATCATGGCGTCCACCGTGGCCTGGACGTCGCCGTTGTGTTCGGCGAGGTCCGACTCGTGGAAGGGCAGGTCCGTGGTGATGTACTTGTTGAAGATGTCCGCGGCGGCTTCCGCGTCGGGGCGCTGGATCTTGACCTTCACGTCCAGCCGGCCCGGCCGCAGGATGGCGGGATCGATCATGTCCTCCCGGTTGGACGCGCCGATCACGATCACGTTGTCCAGCCGTTCCACGCCGTCGATCTCGCTGAGCAGCTGCGGCACGATCGTCGTCTCGACGTCCGAGGAGATGCCGGTTCCGCGGGTGCGGAACAGCGAATCCATCTCGTCGAAGAACACCACCACCGGGCTGCCCTCGGACGCCTTCTCCCGGGCGCGGGCGAAGATCAGCCGGATGTGCCGTTCGGTTTCGCCGACGTACTTGTCCAGCAGCTCGGGTCCCTTGATGTTCAGGAAGTAGCTCTTCATGTCGGTCTTGCCGGCGCGCTCGGCGGCCCGGGCGGCCAGCGAGTTGGCGACGGCCTTGGCGATGAGGGTCTTGCCGCAGCCCGGCGGGCCGTACAGCAGGATGCCCTTGGGCGCCTTGAGGCCGTGTTCCCGGTACAGGTCGGGGTGAAGGAACGGCAGTTCGACGGCGTCGCGGATCTGTTCGATCTGCGGGCCGAGGCCGCCGATGTCCAGGTAGGTGATGTCCGGGACTTCTTCGAGGACCAGGTTCTCCACCTCGGAGCGTGGAATCTTCTCCAGCGCGTAGCCGGTGCGGGTGTCGATCGAGAGTGCGTCGCCCACCCGCAGTTTTTGCGCGAGGAGGGCGCCGGAGAGCCGGATGACGCGCTCTTCGTCGGCGCGGCCCACCACCAGGGCCCGGTCGGATCCCAGCAGTTCCTTGAGCGTGACCAGGTCCCCGGCCCGTTCGTAGCCGAGCCCGGCCACCACCAGCAGGGCCTCGTTCAGCAGGACTTCCTGTCCGACGGCGAGCTGGTTGATGTTCACCAGCGGGCTGATCCCCACCCGCATCTTGCGGCCTGCGTTGAAAATGTCCACGGACTCTTCGGTGGCGGCCTGCCCGCTGCTGCCGGGGGCGGGGTGCCGCTTCGGGTTGAGCTGCAGGATGGTGCCGAAGCTGTACGGCGGCTGCCCCTCCTGGTCCAGGGCGTTCTTCAGGCGCAGGATCTCTGCCTTGGCCGTTTCCAGCATCCCGACGAGCTTGGAATTGTTCTGCGTAGCGGCCGCGAGCTGACGGTCGATGTGGCGAAGTTTGTCGCGCAGGATATTGACCTGGCGCTCGGCGACGGACAGCTCGGCGGCTGCATAGCGGTCGACGTCGGCAGCCGGAGCCTGCTCAGGCCTGCCGGCGGCCGCCCGGGCCTCGTCCTCCGCCGACGTGCGGCCGTGGTCGTTGTTCGGAGTCTCCATCATGCATCCGCCCCTTCCGTACTTCTGTTAAGACCATAGCCCCAAGATGGCGGGTGCTGCTGAAGAGTTCCGAAATGCGGACTAGTTCGTAACCTCGGGGGTGTCCACGACGTTCGTGCCCGCAATTGCGTCGCGGGCCGCCCGCCGCAGCTTCTTGTCCGAGGCAACCCGTTCGCCGACAGCCCCGGGGGTCCAGGCATTGACGTCCTCGGGGTCGAACTCGGTCTTGGAGGGCCGGCGCTTCACGGAGATGCCGGTGACGCCGTCGGCCAGCCGGCGGGTGACCAGCAGGAATCCGGTGTGGGCCACCATCCGGTGGTCCGGGCGCACGGCGAGGCCCTCAAGGTGCCAGCCGCGCACCATGGATTCCCAGGCGTCAGGCTCGGTGAAGCGGCCGTCGGCGCGGATGGCCTCGGCGGTCCGGGACAGCTGCGTAACAGTCGCGACATAGTTGATCCAGACGCCGCCGGGAGCGAGCACCGTGGCCACGGCGTCAAGGCATTCCCAGGGGGCGAGCATGTCCAGCACCACCCGGTCCACGGAGCCAGGCGCTTCGGTCCGAACAACTTCCTCCTGGAAGTCGCCGAGGCTGATCTGCCACGCCGGGTGGGGGCCGCCGAAAATTGTCTCGACGTTCCCGCGGGCGATGTCCGCGAATTCCTCACGCCGCTCGAACGAGTGCAGGTAGCCGTTGTCCCCCACCGCGCGCAGCAGCGAGATGGACAGCGCGCCGGAGCCGACGCCGGCCTCGACCACGCGGGCGCCCGGGAAGATGTCCGCCATGGTGACGATCTGGCCGGCGTCCTTGGGGTAAACCACGGCCGCGCCGCGGGGCATCGAGAGCACGAAATCCGAGAGCAGCGGGCGCAGCGTCTGGTACTGCTGGCCGACGTTGTTCACCACGACCGAGCCGTCCGGCTTGCCGATGATCTCATCGTGGTTGAGGAAGCCGCGGTGCGTGTGGAACGCGCCGCCGGCTTCGAGGCTGATGGTGTTCATCCGGCCGCGTTCGTCGGTGAGCTGCACCCGCTCGCCCTCGCGGAACGGTCCGCGACGGCGGTTGGCGCCGACCGGCGGAGTGGCTTCAGTGGCTGGCGCCAACGTGCTGTCGGCGGCGGTGCTGTCCCCGCTGGGGGTCGCGTTGGCGGCAGTGTCGCTGCTCATGAGAATGTTCCTCGCTCCTATAAAGCTTCGGTGGCCGCGGCTGGGGCGGCTGGCACCGGCCCGTGGTGGTGGGCCGGGTAATTCACGACCGGCAGGTAACTCTACCGGTTCTGGTCCTGATTCCGGCCCTCGGTCCCCGCCTGGGAGCCGGCCGTGCCGCGCGTTTGCTTCCCGGTGAGGACGTTCAGGACGGTCAGCTGGCGCAACAGCCCCGTCACAATGCCGGCGTCGTCGACCACGGCGTAGTCCGAGCCCTCGAGCTGGGCCAGGTACGCCAGCAGTTCGGCGCCCCGGTCGGATTCCTTGACGTACGCGCCCGCGGCCAGCGGGTAGGCGACGGCGGTCGCGGGGGTCGCGGCGGCCAGCTCGGCGGGCACGTCCGCGGCGGCGGTTTCGTCCACGACGGACGCCGGCCGTGCGTCCGGACCGTAGAGCACGACGGCGGGGGCCCCGGCCGGCGAATGCCGCAGCACGTCAGCGACGGTGGCCGTCTCCTGCAGGCCGACGGCCGGCTCGGCCAGCCCGGCGGCGTCGACCAGGTGCAGCCGGCTCCGATAGCGGGCCTGCTGGATGGAGGCCGTGGCGCCCAGCCAGAGGAAGCTGCCGACCAGGACGGTGATGAGCATAAGCGAGGTGTCCGGTCGGTTGCCGCTGAGCAACGGAAGCACTACAAACCAGACGGCGAGGCCGACCACGATGATCCTGCCGGCCCAGCCGGCCGCGATGGTGCCCTTTTCATGGCTGCCGGTCGCCTTCCACACGGCGGATTCGACCAGGCGGCCGCCGTCGAGCGGAAGACCGGGCAGCACGTTGAAGATGCCGATCAGCAGGTTGGCCCAGACGAAGATGTTGACCAAGGGATCCGCAAGGCCGGGCAGCGGGCCGGGGGCGACCACGAGCCAGCCGGCCCCGGCCAGAACTAGGTTCGCGGCCGGCCCGGCCATGGCCACTATGACAGACTTCCCGGGCGAGGCGGTGAAATTCTCGAACTGGGTGTGGCCGCCCCAGAGGTTCAGGACAATCTTGCTGGTGGGCCAGCGGTACAGCCGGGCGGTCAGGGCATGCGCCAGTTCGTGGACCAGCACCGAGAGCAGCAGGAGCACGGCGTAGGCGAACGCGGCGAGGTAGGCGCTGGCCCCGGCCCCAGGAAAGTTATGAGCGAGGACCGGGCCGTAGGCGACCACGGTGAAGGCGGCGATGACGAACCACGAGTAGGCCAGCACCACGGGAATGCCCGCGATCCGGCCCAGCGGAATCCCGCCGCGGAGCGAAAAGGGGCGTTCCCCGGGGTTTCCCTTCGGCTCGTGCGGCGGGTTCTGCGGCGTCGGCTCAGTCAAGGCTGCGGCCTCCGCTGCTGGCAAGCCCGTGCCGGAGGAGGACGAGTTCCTCGAGGTCGGCGACGGTGCGTCCGTCCAGGGTGTCCCAGGTGGCGCGGCGCGGATCGTGCGGGAGCGGGACGATGTGCGGAATGGCCACCGTGACAACGCCCGAGGCCACGGCAGCGGCGACTCCGGGCTCCGAATCTTCAAGCGCCACACAGTGCCGGTGGTCCAGCTCGGGGTCTTGTTGCTGCAGGAGTTCAACGGCCTTGAGGTAGGCCTCGGGGTGCGGCTTTCCCTGGGTGACCGTGTCTCCGGTGACCAGGAACTCGAAATAGGGCTTGGGCAGGCTGGCAACGATTTCGCGGGCCAGCGGCGCCTCGGACATGGTCACGAGGGCGCAGCGGACGCCGGCCGTGTGCAGTTCGTCGAGCAGTTCGCGCGCGCCGGGCCGCCACGGGACCGACTCCCGGACCAGGCTGACGACGTGCCCGGTGAGGGTGTCGATGATTTCGCGCACTTCCAGCTCCACGCCGGCTTCCTGCAGGATGCCTGCCGAGAACACCAGCGACTGGCCGACGAGCTGCATTGCCTGCTCGTGCGACCACTGGCCGCCGTGGGCGGCCACGAGGGCGTGTTCGGCCTCGATCCAGTACCGTTCGGTGTCCACGATCGTGCCGTCCATGTCCCATAACGCGGCTTTGAGCAGGGGCTGGGAGGCTGGGGATCGCATGCCTTCCAGTCTACGGTGCGCCCCCGGCGCGGCGCCCGGGGCTACGCCGTCGGCGAATATTCGGGGACTTGCAGCGCTGGCCTGCCTGCGCACCCCCGCGACTTGGACGTAGGGTGAACACATGAATAGCTTCGAGTCAGACACCACGGAAACCGGCGCCACGCCCGGGCCGGAGCGGTTGCTGCAGCCCGTACCCGAGGGCCAGCGCATCACGGTGATGCTGGCGGCGTTCGAGGGCTGGAACGATGCCGGCGAGGCGGCGAGCGATGCGCTGCGGTACCTGAACAAGCTGTGGGGCGGCAAGAAGGTTGGCTCGATCGACGCCGACGAGTACTACGATTTCCAGTTCACCCGCCCCACCATCCGGCGCACGGCGTCCGGCGAACGGAAGATCAAGTGGCCGTCCACCCGGATCTTCAAGGCCAGCGTCCCCGGCTCGAACGTGGACGTCATTTTCGTCCAGGGCACCGAGCCGTCCTACAAGTGGCGCGCCTATACCGCCGAACTGCTGGTGCACGCCGAGGCGCTGAAGGTGGACTACGTCATCCTGGTGGGCGCCCTGCTGGCGGATGTGCCGCACAGCCGCCCCATCCCGGTCAGCGCCTCGACCGACGACGCCGCGCTGCGTGAGCGGATGGACCTGGAAGCCTCCCAGTACGAGGGCCCCGTGGGGATCGTGGGGGTGCTCGCGGAGGTGGCCCTGCTGGCCGGGCTGCCCACGGTCTCGCTCTGGGCCGCCGTGCCGCACTACGTGGCCCAGGCGCCGTCACCGAAGGCCCAGCTGGCCCTGCTGCACCGGATCGAGGAACTGCTGCAGGTGCCGCTGGACACGCAGGAACTGGTCGAGGATGCCGACGCGTGGGAACGCGGCGTGGATGAACTCGCCACCGAGGATCCCGAGATCGCGGCGTATGTGCGCCAGCTGGAGGAGGCCAAGGACACCGCGGACCTGCCCGAGGCGAGCGGCGAGTCGATTGCGCGGGAGTTTGAGCGCTACCTCAAGCGCCGCGGCAAGGACAAGCCCTAGGCCGCGCCTTTTGCCAGTCGCTGCGCAAAAGCGCTGGCGATACCCGGATCCGGGTGTCGCCAGCGCTTTTGAGCGTCGCCGGCCTTTTCGCGGGTCGCCGGGCCGTGCCTACAGTTCGACGCCGAGCAGCGCGTCGACGGCGTCGCTCACCAGCGCGGCGTCCGCGGCGGAGGCTCCGGAACCGGCAGCCGTTCGGACGCCAGGGCCGCCGCGGCCCATCCGTCGACGGCGGCGAGGGCGCGGGGCGCGTTCAGGTCGTTCGAGAGCGCGGTCCGCAGTTCTGCGATGAGCGGGCCGGCGGAGCCTGCCGGCGCGACGTTCGACGGCCTCACGCCAGGTGCGGAGCCGGTCTTTGGCCTCGGCGAAGCCGTCGTCGGTCCAGGACCAGTCCGTGCGGTAGTGGTGGGCCAGGATCGCGAGCCGGATCGCGGCGGGCTCTTCGCCGTCGGCACGCAGCCTGGACACGAGGACGAGGTTGCCCTTGGACTTGCTCATCTTTTCGCCGTCGAGGCCCACCATGCCGGCGTGCGCGAAGTGGCTGGCCAGCGGCACGCCGGTCAGCGAGTACGCGTGGCCGGCGCCCATTTCGTGGTGCGGGAAGACGAGGTCCGAGCCGCCGCCCTGCACGGTAAACGGCGCGGGCAGGTACTCCTGCGCGATCACGGTGCATTCGATGTGCCAGCCGGGCCGGCCCTCCCCCAGTTCGCCGCCGGGCCAGCTGGGCTCGCCCTCGCGGGCAACCCGCCAGAGCAGCGGGTCCAGCGCCTGGCGCTTCCCGGCCCGGCCGGGGTCGCCGCCGCGTTCGGCGAAGAGTTCCAGCATTTCGGCGTCGGAGAGGCCGGAGATGGATCCCAGGGTCCAGGCGTCGACGCGCGTCGGCCGAGTGCTTCCCGGCGGCTTCGACGTCGTAGTAGACGTCGCCGTCGGGCTCGCCGCCGGTGCCGGGGACGCGGTACGCCAGCCCGCCGCCGCAGCAGGCGACTCGATGGCCGGAACGATCAGCGGAACGGCCTCGACGGCACCGATGTAGTTGTCCGGGGCGAGCACGTTCAGGGCTTCCATGTCGGTCTGGAACAGCTCGATCTGGCTCGCGGCGAGTTCGCGCCAGTCGACGCCGGTGGCCGTCGCGCGCTCCAGCAGGGGATCGTCGACGTCGGTCACGTTCTGGACGTAGGCGACGTGCTGGCGGCCGTCGCGCCACGCCCGGTTGAGCAGGTCGAAGGCGACGTAGCTGGCCGCGTGGCCCATGTGCGTGGCGTCATAGGGGGTGATGCCGCAGACGTACATGGACTGCTCACCCGTCGCCTCCAGGGTGACGAGGCCGCCCTTGGCGGTATCGAAGAGGCGCAGCGCGGGCATGCTGCCCGGGAGCTGGGGAACAGGGCGGGAGGTCCAGGATTTCACAGCCCAAGCCTAGTGCTAGGCGCTGATGACATTGAAACCGAGCAGCACGAACAGCGCGAGGCCCAGGAGGATCCGGTACCAGACGAAGAGCCGGTAGCTGCGGGTGGAGACGTACTTGAGGAACCAGCCGATGATGACGTAGCCCACCACGAAGGCGATCACGGTGGCGAGGCCGGTCTCGGGCAGCCCGTACGGGCCGGTGATGCCGTCCTTGGAGACCACCTTGTACAGCTGGTACAGGCCGCTGCCGAACACGGCCGGGATGGCGAGCAGGAAGGAGTAGCGGGCCGCGGCTTCGCGGGTGTAGCCCATCAGCAGGCCGGCGGTGATGGTGCCGCCGGAGCGGGACACCCCGGGGATCAGGGCCATCGCCTGGGCGAGGCCGTAGAAGATGCCGTGCTTGTAGCTGAGCTTGGTGAGGTCACGTTCCTGGCGTCCGACGGCGTCCGCAACGGCGAGGATCATGCCGAAGACGATCAGCGTGGTGGCAACGATCCACAGGCTGCGGAGCACCGATTCGATCTGGTCCTGGAACAGCAGGCCCAGGACGATGATCGGGAGGCTGCCCAGGATCACGAGCCAGCCCATCCGGGCGTCCGGGTCCTGCCGGGAGACCTTGCCGGTGAGCGAACCGAACCAGGCCTTGACGATCCGCACGATGTCCCGCCAGAAGTAGACGATCACCGCGGTCTCGGTACCCAGCTGGGTGATGGCGGTGAAGGCCGCGCCGGGGTCGGCGGCGTTCGGCAGGAATGCGCCGACGATGCGGAGGTGGGCGCTCGAGGAAATCGGGAGGAATTCTGTCAGTCCCTGCACAAGGCCCAGCAAGGCCGCTTCTATCCAGTTCACGCTTATAGACCCTACGTTATGAACGTCCGGAGCATCGTAAGCTTGCAGGCATGCATCAGCGTTATGTCGGCAACAGTGGGTTGCGTGTCTCGTCCCTTGCCCTTGGCACCATGTCGTGGGCCGGTGAGACCGACGAACAGGAAGCCTCCGGCCTGCTCCACGCCTTCGTCGACGGCGGCGGCACGCTGATTGACACCGCAGCCTCCTACGCCGGCGGCCGGGCCGAGGCCCTGCTCGGCAGCCTGCTCGGCGATGTCGTGGCCCGCTCCGAAGTCGTGATTTCCACCAAGGCCGGCCTGACGACGTCGGGCGGCCGGCACAGCGTCGACACCTCCCGCAACGGGATGCTGTCCGGCCTCGATGCGAGCCTGGCGCGGCTCGGCACCGACTACGTGGACATCTGGTTCGCCCAGGCCTGGGATCCGAACGTGCCGCTGGAGGAAACCCTCTCCGCCCTGGAGTTCGCCGTCCGCTCCGGCCGGGCGCGCTACGCGGGGGTCTCCAATTTCACCGGCTGGCAGACCGCCAAGGCCGCCGCCGTGGCCGACTTCCCGCTGGTCGCCTGCCAGGCCGAGTACTCGCTGCTGCAGCGCAAGCCCGAAGCCGAGTTGATTCCCGCCATCGAGGACGCCGGGCTCGGGCTGATGGCGTGGGGCCCGCTCGGCCGCGGCGTGCTGACCGGCAAGTACCGCGGCCATATTCCCGCCGACTCCCGGGCCGCGCACCAAAAGCTCGCCGGCTACGTGGAGCCGTACCTTGAAGGGACCGCCTCCAGCGTGGTTGAGGCGGTCGCCATGGCGGCCAAGGGGCTGGGCCGGACCGCCCTGGACGTGTCCCTGAGCTGGCTGCTGTCCCAGCACGGGGTGGCCACGGCGGTGGTCGGCCCCCGGACGGCCGGTCCAGTTGAAGGAAATTTTGGACGCCTCGTTGGCGCCGCTGCCGCCGGAGATTGCCGTGGCGCTGGAGGACGTCTCCAGCGGAACCTAGGCCTGCGGCTGGAATAGGTGCCCGCCGCCGGCTGCTGCTCCCCGACAATCGGAAGAAGTACGGAAGACGACTTCCCTTCTTCTCGGAGGGACCGGCTCCGTCCACTGCTGAATGCCGGCAGCCGGGCCTTGCCCCCCTCACGATCTGAAGTAGTGGTTTCGTCGGGGTGTTTGGTGTGGGTCGAGGTGGGGTGGCGGGATGAACCAGGGGATCCCGTTGCGGGGCTGGATGGTCCATTGTTCTTTGTGGATCAGGTGGTGATGGTGTGAACAGAGGAGTGTTCCGTTGTCGGTGGATGTGGTGCCGCCGCGGGACCAGTAGGTGATGTGGTGGGCTTCGCACCAGGGGGCGGGGATGGTGCAGTCGGGGAAGGCGCAGCCCTGGTCGCGGGCGGTGATGGCTTTGCGGATGTGGGGCGGGAAGATCCGGCTGGTGCGGCCGATGTCCAGGATCCGGCCCTGGGATCCGAGGAGGACGGGGATGATGTCGGCGTCGCAGGCGATTTTGCGGATGGTTGAGGCGGTGATGGGGCCGGTGAAGGCCAGGGTGCCGGTGCCGGTGAAGCCGAGCGGGCCCGGCGCCGGGGTTCTGGGTGCCGTCCCCGGTGTCTGTCAGCCGGGTGAGGCGTTCGAGGAGGTCGCGGTAGTCGATGGTGACCATGATCTGGGGCCGGAATCCGCCGGTTGCGGGCAGCCCGCCGGAGGCCAGTGGCGACTTTGCAGCCGCCGACGAGTCCGTCGAGTTGTTTCTGCGGCCGGGATCGCCGGTCCAGCTGGTTCGGCACGAAACCGTCCGTCCCGCCTGATGCTCCGTCCGCAGCCGTGCCCGCACCCTCTCCCGCGGCGGCGTCCCTGCCGCCCGCACCGCCGGCGTCGTCGCCTGCGCCTGCCGGGGTGCGGGGGTTGGTGCCGGTGTTCATCACGGTCACCAGGTGTTCGAACTGTTCGGCGGTGGCGAAGATTTCCAGGTGCTGCAGCCCGTGCTTGGGTTTGCGGATGAAGGCGCCCTGTAACTGGCGCAGGACCTCTTCGGAGGGTTCGGCGCCGTCCTGGTCGAGTCCGTCCATCCAGCGCCTCGCGATCCGGGCCAGAAAGTCCGGGTCGTGCTCGGCCGCGGTGCGGGTCAGCTCGTGTTCCACCCGGGCCATGGTCTCCGCATCGCACAGCGGCCGGACCCGGCCCAACGCCAGGGTGACGATCGTCGCCGACTTCGACGGGACCGTCCCGGCGGCCACGGCCGCGGCGAGTTCCTCGCGCAGCGGCGGCAGCGGCTGGCCGGTGATCCCGGTCCGCGGCAGCACCTCCCCGGCCAGGGAGAGCCGGCGCTGGGCTTCGCCGGCGCTGATCTGCAACCGGTCCCGCAGGAAGTCCCCGGTCTTCCGGTAACCGTCATCAACCATCGGGGAGCCATCGTTCGCGGCCTCCCGGCGGGTGCGGTCCACGGCCCCGGCGGCAACGATCTGGAGGTATTCCGCGGCCCGGGAGATTTCCTCGACCTGGCCGGCGAACTCCGCTGCCTCCCCGGGCCCGAGCAGCGCCGCGTCCGCGGCCGCCGTCGCACACAGGTCCCGAAGCTGGCCAAGGACCCCGTCAAAATCAGGGGCGGCGCCGCGCCCATCACCATCCGGCCTGCCGGCCGGACGAGCGATGAGAGCTGCACTGATTCCCATGACTCAATCCAACCAGAGGCCTGTGACATTATTGGCTGCTGCAGAACCGGCCGGCGGCCCTCTTCGGGCGATGGTGGCACGGCCGGGCCATGACAACCGGCCGCCAGTCTCCGACGTACCGACTGGAGGCGATGAGAGCTGTGCTGATTCCCATGGCTCACGTATCCAACGCAGAGGCCAGCGAGCATTAACGGCTGCAGCGGAACGGACCGCGGCACGTTCGGCGATCCCCTGCGGACTTCATCGCCCAGGCCTCGTCGGGCGTCCAAGTCCACTCCCCTGGCATCCCAGCGAAGTATCCCGCGAATCCTAGTCCTGGATCAGTTCGAGGTCTTCCTCGTCGTCGACGTCTTCGCTTTCCTCGTCGTCATCTTCCTCGTCGATGACCTCAAGCGGGGTCACTTCGCCATACGCTTCATAGAGGGAGTCGTCGTAGACTTCGAAGGCATCGGCGACGGCGAAGAAGGCCGCTTCGACCGCGGGATCGCCGTCTCCCCGCCGCGCCGCCGCAGCGGCCAAGTGCTCTTCGAGGGCGGCGGTTAGGGACTGAAGCGCGACACGCGGATCGATGCTCATGACTTCACGTTAGCCCGAAAAAGACGAAAATGGAGAGCAATGAAGGAACATTTTCTGAGCAGCTCGGTCCGTCGGGAGCGGGACTACGCACGTCAGTACGAGTACCTCGTGCTGACGGTCAGCCCTGAGGATTCGTTGCCGGAGGCGCGCCGCCTCCTCGCCGCCCACTCCGAGTACGGCAAGTGGGAACTCGAGCGCAGCGTCCTTTACGTCGGCGGCGGGCGCCGCTTCTGGCTCCGCCGGAAGGTCATCCAGGTCCAGCGGACCGTGTAGGATCCAGCGGACTCTGTCGAGGAGACCCGGAGGCTAACCTTCCAGCGGTCCCAGCCAGGCGCTGGCCACCGTGTTGTGCGCCGATTCGTCGTCGGACGGATGGAACATTCCCGCCAGCACGTCCCGGTAGAGGCGTTCCAGTTCGGATCCACGAAAGTAACTCGAGCCCCCGGAAACCCTGATCGCCAGGTCCACTACGGTGCGAGCGGTTTCGGTGGCCCGCACCTTGACCCCCACCAGCTTCGGGAACCACTGCCCGCCATGGTCGGCAAGGGCATCGACGTCGGCCGCCACCGTGGCGAGCTGCGGGTAGAGCGCGTCCATCGCCATGGCCGCTTCGGCAACCTTCCAACGGATGTCCGGGTCCTGGGCGTAGCTGCGGCCGCCGTTTTTGAACGAGGTGCGGCGCTGGACCGCCTCGACGCCCAGCCGCAGCGCGCGCTCCCCGATCCCCGTGTACACCGCCGCCAGCAGCGTCTCGAAGCAGGCGAAGATGGCGAAGATCAGCGGATCGGCGTTGGGGCCGACAGGGAGCTTGCGGAAAATCCGCTCCGGCGGCACCACAGCGCCTTCCAGGACCGTCGTGTTGGACTGGCTGGCCCGCATGCCCAGGGTGTCCCAGTCGGCCAGGATCTCGTAGCCGGGGGTCTCCCGGTCGATGAACCCGTGTACCAGTTCGCCCGCGCCGTCGCGCGCCGCTGCGTCCTTGCCGAAAATGCCCAGCCGGGTCCAGGCCGGCGAGAGGCTTGTGAAGATCTTCCGCCCGGTGAAACCGTAGCTCCCGTCCGGCAGCGGCGTGGCCTCGGTCCTCGAGTCGAAGAGCACGGAATCGTTGCCCGCCTCCGAGTTGCCGAACGCGAAGATCTCGCCCTGCGCGGCCTCCTTCAGGACGAAGTCCAGGGACGAGTCGCCCCGGGCGGCCAGGACATGCGCGACGCCGGTCCAGACCAGGTGCATGTTGATCGCCAGTGCGGTGGCCGGGGCAGCCGTGGCCAGCCGCCGCTGCAGCTGCGCCGCCCCGGCAAGGCCGAGGCCCAGGCCGCCGTCGGACGCCGGGACGAAGATTTTCAGGTAGCCGGCGGCGGCGAGGTCGCGGAGGTCTTCGGTGAAGAAGGCGTTGTCGCGGTCGTAGCCGGCCGCGCGGCCCCGGATCCGTTCCAGCAGCGCGTCGGGCAGGATGTCGTGGGGCGTCGGGTCTGTGGGGGCCATTCGTGGGGTTCCGCTCAGTAGTTGCTCAGGAGGGTGTTCAGCACGCGCGCGCCGAACTTCAGCGAGTCGGCCGGCACCCGTTCGTCGACGCCGTGGAACATGCCGGTGAAGTCCAGCTCGTCCGGGAGCATCAGCGGCGCGAAGCCGTAGCCGGTGATGCCGAGCCGGCTCAGGGCCTTGTTGTCCGTGCCGCCCGAGAGCGTGTACGGGAGGACCTTCGCGCCGGGATCCTCGGAGTGCAGCGCGTCGATCATCGAGTCCACGAGGTTGCCGGCGAACGGTACTTCGAGCGAGACGTCCTGGTGGACGTAGCTGACGTCCACCCCGGTGCCTGCCAGTTCGCGGACGATCTCGAGGACCTGCTCCTGCTGGCCGGGCAGCGTCCGGCAGTCCACGAGCGCCTCGGCCGATTCCGGGATCACGTTGTGCTTGTAGCCGCCCTTGAGCAGGGTGGGGTTGGTGGTGTTCTGCAGCGTGGCGCCGACAAACCGTGCCACGGTCCCGAGCTCTTTCAGGATCTTGTCCGGGTCATCCGGATCGAATTCGACGCCGGTAAGTTCGGTCACGCCGTCCAGGAACTGCCGGGTGGTGGGAGTCAGCTCCACCGGCCACCGGTACTCGCCGATCCGTGAGACGGCGCTGGCGAGGCGGGTCACGGCGTTGTCGGTGTTGATCTGGGAGCCGTGCCCGGCGCGGCCATGGGCCACCAGCCGCAGCCAGGACAGGCCCTTCTCCGCGGTCTGCAGCAGGTAGGTGCGCTGGCCGCCGATCGTGGCGGAGAAGCCGCCCACTTCGGAGATCGCCTCGGTGGCGCCCTCGAAGAGTTCGCGCCGGTGTTCGACGGCGTAGCCGGCGCCGTACTTGCCGCCGGCTTCCTCGTCGGCGAAGAACGCGAAGATCAGGTCGCGCTTGGGTTTACGGCCCGTCCGCGCGAAATCCCGCAGGACGGAGAGGATCATCGCGTCCATGTCCTTCATGTCCACGGCGCCGCGGCCCCAGATCAGGCCGTCCTTGAGTTCTGCACCGAAAGGGTCCACGGACCACTGCTCGCGCAGCGCGGGAACGACGTCGAGGTGGCCGTGGACCACCAGGGCGCTGGCCGAAGGGTCCTCGCCCGCCAGCCGGGTGACCACGCTGGCGCGGCCCGGGGCGGACTCGAAAATCTCGGCGTCCAGCCCGACCTCCGTGATCAGCCCCGCGGTGTACTCGGCGGCAGCCCGCTCCCCCGGCCCGGAACCGTCGCCGTAGTTGGAGGTGTCGATCCGGATCAGTTCCTGGCAGATCCGGACGACCTCGTCTTCGGGCCGAATGGCAGTCATAGCGCTCCTCGTGGCAGTGGCTCAGTGCTGGCTTCAGCCTACCCACACCACCCGGGGCACCCCGATTATTTGTTTACGGAATCTTCGTGCTAGAGTCTTTCTCGCTGCTTCCGAGAAAAGCAAAACGCTGAAAGGCGAAATTGTTCCCGGAAATACCACCTGCGCGGGTGGCGGAATGGCAGACGCGCTAGCTTGAGGTGCTAGTCCTCGAAAGGGGGTGGGGGTTCAAGTCCCCCTCCGCGCACAAAATGAAATGCCCTGGAATCCAAGGATTCCAGGGCATTTTTGTGTCCCACTGCCGGCCCCGGCCGACCCCCTCGACTGCTTCGCGTGCCGGCCGGCAGCGTCACGTTCTGTGAGCTGCCCGAAGGCCCGCCAGGGCAGTGTTTAGGGGCCCCGGGCCGCTAAACCGCGAGCAGTCCGGCGGGAGCCGGGCCGGCCAGCGAAGCCAGCGCCCGGGGACGCAGTTCCGGCCATTCCTCGGTCAGCAGCGACAGGATGACAAAGTCTCGCCAGACGCCGTCGGCGTTCCGCGAGGACCGGCGCCGGGTGCCCTCTGCCGTGAAACCGAAGCGCGCCAGCGAGGACAGCGACCGCCGGTTGCGGGCGTCCACGTCGCATTCGATCCGGCCCGCCCCGCAGGAGAACAGCCAGTCGAGGAAGGTGATCTTCACCTCGTGGTTGACCTTCGCGCCCCAGAGGTCCGGATCCAGCACGGTCCGGCCGATCTTCACGCATTCGGTCCCGCCGTCGTGTGACGTGATGCCGGTGGTTCCGACAAACCGGGACTGTCCTTGCGGCAACTTCTGGTACACGGAGAACACCTGTAGGCCGGCGAAGCGACGGTCCACAAACTCCATCAGCTCGGCCTCGCCGGCTGGCCTTGCCTCGCTGTCGCTGAAGCCCTGGGACCAGATTTCATCGCGGGCCAAGAGGCGTGCGAGCGGCTCGACGTCGAGCGGTGTGAACGGTGCCAGGACAAACCTGCCGGTGGCCGTCTGAAGGGTCGGCAGGGTGTCGGGAAGGAGCAGCGCCATTGCGGCCTTTCTGGTGCGCGGTGATGCGTCGGGGAGGGGGGAAACGTGGGGCGAAGTTGTCCGCAAATTTGAGGCGGCAAGTGAAATTATCACCCGGACCCACCAACCCGCAACGACACGCTGGCCGGCGGCATTTCGACAGGACCACACCGGCCTCGGAGAACCGGGCCGGGCGCCGCTGCGGTATGGGAAAAACGCTACGGAAACGGACGGCCGCACCCCGGGCCCGGGGTGCGGCCGTCCGGAACCGGCGCGGAAATCGCGGACGAGGTTCCCGCCGGCCCGCATGAGCGGCTGGGCACTTGTCGCCCCGCCACTACGTGTACGCGACGCGTTGGATCTGCAGTACTTCCGAGCCGGAAACGACGTTGACGCGCACCCATTCATTGACCGAGGAATCACCCTCGATCGTGACCCGGCTCAGGTTCGAAACACTGCCCGTGAGTCCGTAGAACGACTTCCACTTGGAAGTGGTCAGCGGCTTGTCCTTGACGTAACCGTGGCTGTCGCCATTGAAAAGGAAAACCGGGCGCTGGAAGAGCGAGCTTTCGCTGGCAAGGGTGGCCACGATGCGTTGGAAGGCCTTGCGGTAGCCGGAGCTCTGTGTGCCGGGCGCAAACATGTCTGCCTGGGTCAGCAGCACCACTGCCCTGCTGTTGGCAGCCTTGGCTGAAGCGAATGCCTTCTTGATCTGCGAGATGGTGGCGTTGACCCGGGCTGATTCCTCGGCGAGCTGGGACGACGTCGGCGATGAGTAGCCAAGGCCTGTCCACGGTTTCCGGTCATTCTCCGAGCCGACGATATGGAGCGTGGCCAGGGTGAGGCCGGCGGCGGCGAAGGAAACATTCTCCTTGTAACCGGATTGCGCGGACACGGTCATCGCGTTTTGCCCCAAGGTCCGGCCGGCGGCCGGGAAGAAGACCGAACGGATCGTGGCCAGCCGCTCCAGCGGGTTCCCCTTGCCGACACTGGCCCGGTGGCAGTCCGCCCATTCGTTGTCCCCCGGCGTGTAAACCAGGGGGTCGACAAACTTGTCGAAATTGGATTTGATTTTTTGGTAGTAGCTGCTCGAACAATTGCTGGAGCCGATGTCGCCCAGGTGGCTGACCATTTTCACGTTCGGGTCCGCGTTGATCTGGGCGATGCGCTTGGGAAACAGCCCCAGTTGGGTTGAACCATAGGGAATGTCGCCGATCACCGCGAAGCTGTAGCTCGTGGCCGCGCCCGCCGTTCCTGTGGCGGCGCCGGAAATTCCCAGCGCCACTGCCATTGCTGCCCCCGCCATTCTCACGGCTCGCCTCATTGGATTCCTCCCCCGAATTCATGGACGCGCGGGCATCACGGATGTCCGTGGTGCTTTGGCGGCGACAGTATCGAAGCGGAACCGCTCTGAAACCAGTAGCGATTACTGGGGAGTTGGCGTCGGCCACTCGGCAGGCTACTGGCCGACCACCCGGCCCGCTACCGGAAACCGGTCGGCTGGCCGGGGCGCAGGGCGTGCTGGACTGTGCCGAGGAGGGAACGGAACCGGGCGTCCGCCGGCAGGTCCTCGATGAGCACGACGCCGTCCGGTCCCGCGAGCGGGATGCACCAGTTGGGGTACTCCGTGCTGGTGCCCGGCTGGTTCTGCGTGCGGGTCTCGCCCACGGCATCGACCAGCGCAACGCCCAGCAACGACGACGGCGTGAGGGCCGTGAACGCGTACAGGCCCTCGACCGTGGCCTGCACCCCTGCCGGACCTGCGGGCGGCCCTGCCGCGCCTGCCACCCCTGCCGGACCTGCCGCGCCCGGCAGCAGCCCGCGCTCCCGCACCAGCGCCAGCACCGCTTCCTGCTCCGCGGCGTCCGCGGCCCGTTCCTCCGCGACCGGACGCCGTAGCAGGCCAAGCGACTCGCGGAGCGTGACATGTTCGCCGGCCAGGTAGCCGGCAGTGGGTGGCAGGTCGTGGGTGTTGACGCTGGTGAGGCACTGCTGCCGGTAGCGTTCCGGCGCAAGCGGGCCGTCGTCGTCGCGTTCGAACCACAGGATGGAGGTGCCGAAGATCCCCCGCTCTGCCAGATAATCCCGCACCCAGGGCTCGAAGACGCCAAGGTCCTCACCAATGACGACCGCCCCCGCGCGCTGGGCCTCAAGGGCCAGGATCCCGATCAGTGCTTCATGGTCGTAGTAGACGTAGGTGCCCTCACCCGGCCCGGCACCCTCGGGAATCCACCAGAGCCGGAACAGGCCCAGGATGTGGTCAACCCGAATCCCGCCGGCATGGCGCAGCACAGTCCGCAGCATGTCGCGGTACGCGGCATAACCGGATTCGGCCAGCCTCGCCGGGTGCCACGGCGGCTGGCTCCAGTTCTGGCCCTGCTGGTTGAACATGTCCGGCGGCGCGCCCACCGCCACACCATGGGCGAGGACGCCGGAGAGCGCCCACGCATCGGCGCCGCCAACCTTCACGCCGACCGCGAGATCGTGCACGACGCCGATCCCCATGCCGGCCCGCCGGGCCGCGTCCTGCGCTGCCTCCAGCTGCTGGTCACAGATCCATTGCAGCCAGCGGTGGAACTCGATCCGGTCCGCGAGCGCGCTGCGTTGGGCTGCGCAGTACGTGGTGCCCGGGGAGGACGCGGCGTCGGCCCATTCGGGGTCCGACGGAGCGTGGACTTCCGCCAAAGCGGACCACAGCGCGAAATCGTCGAGCCCCGGGCCTTGCTTCCGGCAGAAGTCGCTGAACTGCTGCGAACGGGCCGGTCCCCGGCGGACGCGGAACACACGCTCGAGCGCGGCCAGCTTGGCCTCGTAGCTGGAGTCGCGGTCCAGCAGCCCCGCCTCCCGGTTTGCGGCGTGCAGGCGGGACGCCAGCGTCTGCGTGTCGGCGAGCGCGCTGGGTTCCAGGTAGGCGTATTCCGGGATCTCCTCCACCCGGATGTACAGCGGATTGAAGAACCGCCGGGTGGTGGGAAGGTACGGGGAGTCTTCCACCGGCGGGCGGGGTTCGGCGGCGTGCAGGGGGTTGACCAGGATGAAATCCGCTCCCTCGGCCGCGGCCACCGCGGCAAGGTCCGCGAGGTCGGCGAAGTCGCCGATCCCCCAGGAACGTGCGGAACGCACGGAGTAGAGCTGGGCCGTGAGTCCCCAGCTGCGGCGGCCCGCGAGCGCCCCTGTGGTGCGCAGCCGCCGCGGGGTCACCACGAGCGGGCATTCCGCGGGGGTGCCGGCCGCGTCGGCGAAGATGGTGTGCCAGCCGGTGTCCAGGCCGTCAGGGATGCTGAAGCTCGCGCGCCCGGTCAGGACGCCGTCGACGTCCCGGGGTGCCTCCCAGTTCTCCAGTTGCCGTGCCTCGTGCCGTGTTCCGTCCTCCGTGACGATCCATACGTCGACGGGACTGCCGTGGGGCACATGGACGTCGAAAACGGCCGCCGCACCCTCCCGCGCCACTACGATGGGCGGCAGGAGCCGGCGCCAGGGAGCCAGCCCTGCCTCGGCCAGGGAAGCCCGAATCTGCCCGAGGCTGCCGGAGGCGATGCCCAGGGCCGTCAGGACCCGGCGCAGGGTGCCGGCCGCGACAGGCTGTTCCACGCCGTCCCAGCCCCGATAGGAGGTGCCCACCCCGTGGGCTGCCGCCAGGTCGCGCAACAGCGCGTCGGCGTCGGCCGCCGGTTCCGGGAGGGCGTCGGGTGGGTCCGCGCTGTCCTTCATGGGCGCGTCAGCCGTTGAGCGGGGGTGCCGGCGGCTCGGCGCTGTGGTGGGTGGCGCGGACGTGGGCCTCCCCCACCAGTTCGTGCAGCCCGGCGACGGACTCGGCCAGGCTGAGCCCGGATGACTCCACGATGAAGGGCATCAACAGCCGGTTCTCCTTCTCCAGGTGCAGGGCGAAGACCTCGCCGATGCCGCCCGCGGCGACGGCGGCGTCGACTCCCTGCGCGGCCCGGAGCCGTTCGACGAGTCCGACGATGACCCGGTGTTCGGCCAGCATGCCCGCCACGAGCAGCCGTCCCTCCGGGGCGGCCCCGACCCCGCTGTACAGCGGCCCCTCCTCGGCGAGCGCGTGCGGGACGAGTTCGGTCTCGCACCATTCGACCAGCACCTCGTGGGCGTCGTGCTCCGCTACCGTGTCGTGCGCTTTCACCGCCTGGATGAGGGCGGCGACCAGGGCGTGGAGCCGTTTGAGCATCCCCGCATGGTGTGCCTCCACGGCCGCGAGCGCCCGGGCTTCGTCCTCGGCGTTCTTGGAAACCGGCGCGTCCATGGCATCTCCCTTGCTGGGCGGAATTTTGTTCCGGCTGGATCTGGTCCCACTGTACGGCCGGCACGGTTCCCCGGGAACAGGCCTTTCGGCCCCGGAATCCTCTCCGCCCCCGGTGTGGGTTCGCGCCTGTTTAGTCGCTGGGCAGCCCGCCGCGCTAGCCTTGCATCCTATGGTTGACGTCGAACGGTTCCGGGTCCTCCTCACCGAGGAGCGCGACCGGAAGCTAGCCCTGCTGCCCGCCCTCCGCAAGGACATCACCTCGGTGAATGCCGCCCGGCAGGACTCCAACGTCGACGACGAACACGATCCGGAGGGCGCGACGATCGCGTTTGAACTTTCCCAGGCCTCCGCGTTGCTGGAACAGAGCCGGGCGGGACTCGCCCAGATCGAGGCTGCCCTGGCCCGCATCGACGCCGGAAGCTACGGCATCTGCGCGGTCTGCGGCGGCCCGATCGCCGAGGGCAGGCTGGAGGCAAGGCCGTGGACGCCCTACTGCATCCGGCACAGCGCCGGGCACGCCTGACAGGGAAGGCGTAACAGTCCCCCATGAGTATTGACGCAACAACCCTCGCCGCCAGCGACCTCGCCGGAACATGGTGGCAGCGGATCGTGGGCGGCTTCAGCCACGCCCCCGCACCCGTGGTCACCGGCACCGAGCTGCTGCTGGTGATCGCCGTCGCCGTCGCGCTGTCCCTGCCGCGCGCGAGCTGGCGGTACTTCGGCCTGCTCGCCACCGTCACCCACGAGCTGGGCCACGCCTTCGCCGCCCTCATGACGGGCCAGCGGCTTGGCGGCATCAGGCTGAGCCTGGACCACTCCGGCACCACCACGAGCTACAGCCGGCGTCCGCTGGCCGCGGTCTGGTCGACGTTCTGGGGCTACCCGGTGCCCGCCGTCGTCGGCGCCGCCATGGTCTGGTCCGGCTTCAACGGCTGGGGTCCCGCGGCGATGTCGGTGGGCACCCTCCTGCTGCTGGCCTCCTTCCTCTTCCTGCGCAACGGCGTCGGGGTGCTGATCACGGCCGCCGCGGTCCTCAGCGCGGCGCTCCTGGTGCTGTTCGTCCCGGCCGAATTCATCGGGCATGTGATGATCGGCCTGGGCATCGCGTTGCTGGTCGCCGCCGTCCGGGATCTGGGAAAGCTCGCGGCGGTGCATTCGAGGCACCGGAACCGGCTCTCGACGTCGGACGCGTACCTGCTGTCCCGCGCCACCCCCTTGCCCGCGTTTGCCTGGATCGGTTTGTTTGCCGTGGCGGTGGCCGCGGCCTGGTGGGTTGCCTGGCAGCCGATGGCGCCGGTCCTCGCCGGGCTGTTCGGTTAGGCTGCCCGGCAGGGCATCCGCGTTGGGCCTAGGCTGGGACCATGAGTGAGACGACCACCAATACGGAATTCAGCACGCGCGGCGCCTACGTCACCGGTGGCGCGGAGTTCAACCGGGACACCAACTACATCGAGGACCGGATCACCCGCGACGGCGCCTCCGGGGCCAACGGCGAACCCGGCTGGCCCGTCGAAGCCGGCCGCTACCGGCTGGTCGCGGCGCGGGCCTGCCCCTGGGCGAACCGGACCGTGATCGTGCGGCGGCTCCTCGGCCTGGAGGACGTGATCTCGCTCGGCCAGCCCGGCCCCACCCACGACGCCCGCTCCTGGACCTTCGACCTGGATCCCGGCGGCAAGGACCCGGTCCTGGGCATAGAACGCATCCAGGAGGCCTACTTCCGCCGTTTCCCGGACTACCCCCGCGGCATCACGGTGCCGGCGATCGTTGACGTGCCCAGCGGCGCGGTGGTGACGAACAACTTCCCGCAGATCACCCTCGACTTCTCCACCGAGTGGACCGAGTTCCACCGCGACGGTGCCCCGGACCTCTACCCCGAAGCGCTGCGGGAGGAGATCGACGCCGTGAACAAGCGCGTCTTCACCGAGGTCAACAACGGCGTCTACCGCTGCGGCTTCGCCGGATCGCAGGCCGCCTACGACGCCGCCTACGACCGGCTCTGGACGGCGCTGGACTGGCTTGAGGAGCGGCTCACCGGGCAGCGGTACCTGGTGGGCGACACAATCACCGAGGCAGACGTGCGGCTGTTCACCACGCTGGCCCGCTTCGACGCCGTCTACCACGGGCATTTCAAGTGCAACCGGCAGAAGCTGAGCGAAATGCCGGCGCTGTGGGCCTACGCCCGGGATCTTTTCCAGACGCCCGGTTTCGGCGACACCACGGACTTCGTGCAGATCAAGCAGCACTATTACATCGTCCATGAGGACATCAACCCCACCGGGATCGTCCCGAAGGGGCCGGAGTTGGGTAACTGGCTCTCGGAGCACGGCCGCGAGGCCCTGGGCGGACGCCCCTTCGGTGACGGCACCCCGCCCGGCCCCGTCCGGGCCGGCGAGGAAGTCGCCGCCGGACACGGCGCGGCCTGAACAGAGGCCTGGGCCGGCGGCCACCCGGGCGGCGTTAGGGTATGGCCATGAAGCTTTCCCCCGGGCCCCGGCCCGCCCCGCAGGCCGCCACAGTGCCCGCACCAACCCTGTCCGTCGGGACGGCCGCACCGGAGTTTGCGGCCGTCCGGGAGCTTTTCGACACGTTCCTGGCACAGGACCCCGGATACAGTGCGCAGCTGGCGGTCTACCGCGGCGGCACGAAAGTGCTGGACCTCAGCGGCGGCCCCGGGCTGGCCCGGGGCGACATCACCGGAACCTACTCCTGTTCCAAGGGCGCTGCGGCCTTTGTCATCGCCCTGCTGGTGCAGGACGGGCTCCTCGACCTGGACGCCACCGTGGCGTCCTGCTGGCCGGAGTTCGGCGCGCACGGCAAGGGCCGGCTCACCGTCCGGCAGGCCCTCTCGCACCAGGCCGGGCTGCCCGGCGTCGTCGGCGGCTTCGCCCTGGAGGAGTTCCCGACGGCGGAAGCCGCCCGCCGCCTGGCCGCCGCAGCCCCGTTGTGGCGTCCGGGACAAACCTTCGGCTACCACGCGCTGACGATTGGCATCCTGATGGAGGAACTCTGCCGCCGGGTCGCCGGGTCGACGCTCCAGGAACTCTACGACGAGCGCCTCCGCCGCCCCTTCGGGATCGATTTCTTCCTGGGCCTGCCGCCGGAGGAGGAGCCGCGCTACCGCGAGGTGCTGTACACCGAGGACCCGGCCGCCGCCTGGCTGGACCCGCTCAGCTATGCCGGCCTGAACAGCAACGCGCCGGTCAGCACCATCATGGAGCTGCCCAACCACCGCGTGATCCGCGCCGGCGGCATGAGCAGCGCCGGCGGGGTGGGCTCGGCCGAAGGACTCGCCCGGCTCTACGCCGCGGCCACCACCGGCGTCGAGGGCCGTCCCGGCTTCCTGGCGCCCGGGACCATCGCCCTGATGGCCGAGGAGCAGGTGTGGGGCCTGGACCGCTCCTCCGGACAGGACAACGCCTTCGCCGTGGTCTTTATGAAGCCGCAGCCGGGCCGCGACTTCGGCAGCCACCTCGCGTTCGGCCACGAGGGCGCCAACGCCGCCCTGGGCTTCGCAGACCCCTGCTACGGTATCGGCTTCGGCTACGTGCCCCGGCGCAGTGAGGAAGGTCGCACCAACGGGAGGGCACAGCGTCTCTCCGCCGCGGTACGGCAGGCCTGCGCAGCCTCCTGAGGCCACCGCCTGGGGGTTCGTCCAGTTGTCGCAGCAACGCCGCGGCCCTAGGGTGAGCCGGGATGGCAAATACAACAGCTAACGACGCCGACGCCCACCCCTCGCGATTCCGCCGGCTGGGGCGCACCGTGGCCGGGAGTATCTCCGCCGCCCTGCTGTGGCCACGCCTGCAGCTGGCCGCCAAAGCGGCCATCGCGGCCGGCGTCGCCTTCTTCATCGCCCCCTTTATGCCGGGGTCCGCGGCGGACTACCCCTATTACGCGCCGCTTGGCGCCCTTGTCGCCATGTACGAGAATGTCTCCGGTTCCATGCGCCAGGGCATCCAGACCCTCGTGGGCCTGGCCATCGGCATTGGACTGGCCTTTATGCTGTTCAGCCTCGGGGATCCGTCACCGGTGACCGTCGCCATCGTGATGGGGCTCGGTGTGATCCTCGCCGGCCTGCCGCGGATCGGCTCGGGCAGCGACTGGATCCCGACGGCGGCCCTGCTGGTGCTGCTGGTCGGCGGCCACAACCCGGACCAGTTCTCCTTCGGGTACCTGCTCCAGATGGGCGTCGGCGTCAGCGTCGGCATCGTGGTGAACCTGCTGGTCTTCCCGCCGCTGCATTTCAAGGCGGCGGCGCTCAGCCTGGCAGAACTGCGGCTGGCGCTGGCCCAACAGCTCTGGGACATGGGCAAGGCGCTCAAGGAGAACTGGCCGCCGGAGCACGAGGACTGGTCCCGCCGCTCGGAGGCACTCGCAGCCCACACCCGCTCGGTGCGTGCCGCCGTGCAGAAGGCCGACGCGAGCCGGCAGGCCAATCCGCGGCGCCGGCTGCATCCGCGGGACGTCGACGAGGACTACCGCAACCTGCGCGACCTGGAACGGCTGACCTTCCACATCCAGGACGTGACCCAGGTCCTCTCGGACGTCATCTGGGCCACGGACCACCCCTTCGTGATCCCCGACGGGCAGGCCGCCCCGCTCGCCGAAGCCATGACCCTGGTGGGCGATGTGTTGCGCGCCATCGAAGAAGAGGACGCGCAACGGCAGGCCCGGCTCATCGAGGAGGCCGACGCCGCCGTCAAGGCGCTCACCGCCCGCATCGCCAGCCGAAGACGAGTCGCCAGGGGCACCGAACGCCGTCGAATCGATCCTGCTGAGCCTGCACCGGATGCTGCGCGTCGTGAAGTCCGGCGGCGCAAAATCGGCCGACGGAAAGCGGGAAGAGGACGCCTCCCCCGCCGGCTCCAGCTAGTCACCGGCGCTGCCGACGGCACCCGCGCCCCGACAAACGACGACGGCGGCCGCCCCCGGGATCTCCCCGGGGACGGCCGCCGTCGTTTTGTTTGGGTGGCGGGCTACTTCAGCGAAGCAACCGAGCCGCTGAAATGCTTCCGCCCGGAATGCGGGCTCCAGGCCACGTAGTCGGAGCGCTCCCACGCGCCGTCCCCGCCCTGCACCGTGCTGATGTCCAGCGCGACCCGGGCCGGGAGGAACACCGGGGCCTCGAACGCCACGTCCCAGCTGAACGCCTCACCCTTGGCGGCGCCGACGTCGGCCAGTGCCCTGGACGCAAGGTACATGCCGTGGGCGATGGAGCGGCGCATCCCCAGGGCCTTCGCGCTAAGGACGCTCAGGTGGATCGGGTTGAAGTCGCCGGAGACCGAGGCGTACGCCCGCCCGGTGTCCACGCCGAGCTGCCACATCGCCGTCGGATTCGGCGCCCTGAAGGACTCCGGCGCGGCGGCCGCGGTGGGCTTGTCGATCCCCGGGAGGAAGACGCCCTTCGCCAGGTAGGTGGACACGCCACGCCAGCGGACGAAATCTTCTCCGGCGCCGCGCACCTCGGCCACCAGGTCCAGCTGGGTTCCGGCCCGGTGGCCGCGCAGGTTTTCCGCCCACGCCCGGATGTCCAGCGCCTCGGTGAACAGCACCGGAGCGCTCTGGACCACCTTGTTGGCCAGGTGGATCATTCCCAGCAGCGGCAGCGGAAAGTCATCCCGGTTCATCACCGACATGGACAGCGGAAATGCCAGGGCGTGGATGAAGCCGGCGGGCAGCACGTCGCTCGCGGTTTCGCCGATCAGGTGCTGGTAGGCCGTCAGGTTTGCGACCCCGGCCTTGACGCCGCGGACCTCGTGGCTGCAGCCGGGCAGCTGCGTGCCGGCCTGGGCGCCGAGGACCCGCCGGCGGGCCGCGGTGGCCGCGGCATTGACGTACAGCTTGGACAGCGACGGCATCTCGCCCAGGATCACGGGTTGCGTGCCGGTCATGCGCCCACCAGGTTCTGCCCGCAGACGCGCAGCACTTCACCGGAGATCCCGCCGGCGGCGTCGCTGGCGAGGAAGGCAATGGCCTCGGCCACGTCACCTGGCCGGCCGCCCTGCTGCAGCGAGTTGAGCCGGCGCGCCACCTCGCGGGTGGCGAACGGGATCTTCGCGGTCATCTCGGTTTCGATGAAACCGGGAGCGACGGCGTTGATCGAGCCGCCGTGCGGCGCGAGCAGCGGCGCCGTGGCGCGGACCATGCCCATCACGCCGCCCTTGGACGCGGCGTAGTTGGTCTGGCCGCGGTTCCCGGCGATGCCGCTGGTGGAGGCCACCGAGACGATCCGCGGCGAGTCGCGGAAGTGCTCCGAGCCCAGCAGCGCCTCGTTGATCCGCAGTTGCGCGGCAATGTTCACGGCCATCACCGAGTTCCAGCGGCCCTGGTCCATGTTGGCGAGCAGCTTGTCCCGGGTGATGCCGGCGTTGTGGATCACGATGTCCAGCCGGCCGTGGCGCTCCACGGCGTGGTCGATGATGCGCTGGCCCGCGTCCTCGCGGCTGATGTCCAGCTGCAGCGCGGTCCCGTGCACCTCGTTGGCGACCTTTGCGAGGTGGTCCCCGGCGGCCGGGATGTCGACGGCGACGATTGTGGCGCCGTCCCGGTACAGCGTCCGGGCGATGGCAGCGCCGATCCCCCGGGCGGCCCCGGTCACGACGGCGACCTTCCCCGCCAGCGGCTTCTCGGCGTCGGCCGGCAGCTGCCCCGCGTCCGAGGTGACGGTGAGGAACTGGCCGTCCACGAACGCGGAGCGGCCGGAGAGGAAGAACCGCAGGGCGCCGAGGGCGCTGGGGCTGGTGGTGCGGGCGCCGTCGGCCAGCACGATGCCGTTGCCGGTGGCCCCGGCGCGGAGTTCCTTGGCCAGGGAGCGCAGCAGCCCGTCGATACCCTGCCGGGCCGCGGCGGCGGCCGGGTCCGGGGCGCCGGCGGCGTCGCGGGAGACGGTGACCACGCGGGCGTTGGCGGCGAGGTCCCGGAGCGAGGCCGCCGCGGCGAGCACGGGTTTTTCGAGGTCCTCGGGCCGGGCGGCCTCATCCAGCACCAGGATGATCGCGCCGAGCTTTTCGCGCGGCACGGCGTGGCGCCGGACGTCGAGGTTCCAGGACAGCAGTGCGGCGGCGAGCTCATCGGCGCCGCTGCCGGATCCCTGGACCAGGACGGGGCCGTGGACCAGCGGCTGGCCGGCCTGGTGGCGCCGGAGCTCCACCGGCTGCGGCAGGCCGAGCTTCCTGGCGATGTCCTTGCCGAGGCCCCGGCTCACGAACTGGGTGTACTTGTCGGTCATTGGGTCCCCCTAGTGTGCTTCGAGAATGGCGACGACGCCCTGGCCGCCGGCGGCGCAGATGGAGATCAGCCCGCGCGCCGGGCGGCCGTCCACCTGGCCCTTGGCGTGCAGCATCTTCGCCAGCGACGCGACGATCCGGCCGCCGGTCGCGGCGAACGGGTGGCCCGCGGCGAGGGAGGAGCCGTTGACGTTGAGCTTGGCACGGTCGACGCTGCCGAGCGCGCCGTCCAGGCCGAGCCGGGTGCGGCAGAACTCCTCGTCCTCCCACGCGGCCAGGGTGCTCAGCACGGTGCCGGCGAAGGCTTCGTGGATTTCGAAGAAGTCGATGTCTGCGAAGCGTCAGGCCGTTGCGGGCCAGCAGGCGCGGCACGGCGAACGCGGGCGCCATCAGCAGCCCGTCCTTGCCGTGGACAAAGTCGACGGCGGCGGCCTCGCCGTCGAGCACGGTGGCCAGCTTGGGCAGGTCGTGGGCGTCGGCCCAGTCCTCGGAGGCGAGCAGCACGGTGGACGCGCCGTCGGTGAGCGGGGTGGAGTTGCCGGCCGTCATCGTCGCCTCGGCCCCGAGGTTCTTGCCGAAGACCGGCTTGAGGCTGGCGAGCTTCTCCAGCGTCGTGTCCGGGCGGAGGTTGGAGTCCTTGCTGAGCCCGCGGTACGGGGTGAGCAGCTCGTCGAAGAAGCCGGCGTCGTAGGCGGCGGCGAGGTTGCGGTGGCTGTTGTAGGCCAGCTCGTCCTGGGCTTCGCGGGTGATCTTCCACTGCGCGGTGGTGAGCGCCTGGTGTTCGCCCATGGACAGCCCGGTCCGGGGCTCGCCGGTGTTCGGCGCGTCCGGGGCGAGGTCCTTGGGCCGGAGACGGCTCAGCACCTGGAGCCGCTGCGGCAGGGTCTTGGCGCGGCTGAGGTCCAGCAGGATTTCACGCAGGCCCTCGCTGACCGCGATCGGGGCATCGGAGGCGGAGTCGACGCCGCCGGCGATGGCGGAGTCGATCTGGCCCAGCTTGATCTTGTTGGCCAGGCCCAGCACGGTTTCCAGGCCGGTAGCGCAGGCCTGCTGCAGGTCGTATGCGGGGGTCTCGGCGGAGAGCGCCGAACCGAGCACCGCCTCGCGGGTGAGGTTGAAGTCGCGGGAGTGCTTGAGCACGGCGCCGGCGGCAACTTCGCCGATCCGCTCGTCCTGCAGGCCGAAGCGCGCGATCAGCCCGTCCAGCGCGGCGGTCAGCATGTCCTGGTTGGAGGACTTGGTGTAGGCGCCGCCGGTCCGGGCGAACGGGATGCGGTTGCCGCCGACGACGACGGCCTTGCGGAGCTGCGGCGCTGCGGGTGATCCTGCGGCCGGTGCGGTGGTGTCCTTCGGTCCGGTCGCGGGTGTTCCGTGGTCAGGCATGTGCTGTCTCCTTTGATCAAAGCGGGTTACTGATACCCAGCGTACCTGATACGCTGGGTATCGTGAACATCCCCCAGGCAGATCCCTCCGGCGCAGGCTCCGGCAGTGCGGCCGGCAGTCCGAGCGCCGGCGGCCGTCGACGGACGGGCCTCGCGCTGGCAGTCCCACCGCGAGGAGCGGCGCCGCGAGCTGATCAAATCCGCGCGGAAGGCCGTGCACGCGCTGGGCAGCGAAGCCTCGATGGAGGACATCGCCACCGCGGCCGGAACGTCGAAATCCGTTTTCTACCGCTACTTCGGGGACAAGGCGGGCCTGCAGCAGGCCGTCGGCGAAGTGGTCCTGAACCAGATGCAGCGGCGGATCCAGGAAGCCGCGCAGAGCGCGCAGACCCCGCGCGAAGGCCTCTATGCCATGGTCTCCGCCTACCTGCAGATGGCCGAGACCAGCCCGAACGTCTACACCTTCGTCACCCGCTACGCGCCCGGCGACGCCGAGAGCCACAACGGCTCGATCACCGCGGCCGGCGCGCTGGGCCACTTTTTCGCCGCGATCAGCGAGATGATCGCCCTGCCCATGCGGCAGCAACTCCGCGCCGTCCCCGGCAAGGAAGCCGTGATCGGCTACTGGCCCAACGCCGCGATCGGGCTGGTCCGCAACGCCGGCGAGCAGTGGCTCGCGAGCCCGGACTCCCCCGCCAAACCCGGCCAGGAAGCCATGGCCCGCCAGATAACCGACTGGCTTTGCTTCGGCATCGCACCCGAACTCCAGGACCCGCCGGCCCCATAACCGGACACCGGACCCGCACCGCCCGTCACCAGACCCCCACTGCCAGACCACAATGTCAGCGCCAACGAAGGAATCGACATGACTGAACTAGCCGACCGCCCCGCGGGCCACCCCACGCCCGCCGCTCCCGCGCCGAGGACCGCCCAAGCCACCGGAACCCAAGCAGCCGGAACCCCCGCCGTCGACGTCGCCGCCCTCGGCGAACAGCTGCTCGGCAAATGGGCCGAGGTCCGCCGGACGGCCCGGGAACTGGCCGGACGGCCGGAGCTGCACAAGACCGAGGGGCTCACCCATACCGAGCACCGCAAGCGCGCCTTCGGCCAGCTGAAGATCCTCGTCGACAACGGCGCCGTGCACCGCGCCTTCCCGGCGGCGGTCGGCGGCGCCGATGAACACGGCGCCAACGTGGCCGGCTTCCAGGAACTCGTCATCGCCGACCCCTCGCTGCAGATCAAGGCCGGCGTCCAGTGGGGCCTCTTCGGCTCCGCCGTGAACCACCTCGGCACCGAGGAACACCACGAGAAGTGGCTGCCCGGCATCATGAGCCTGGAGATTCCCGGCTGCTTCGCGATGACCGAGACCGGCCACGGCTCGGACGTCGCCAGCATCGCCACCACCGCCACCTACGACCCGGCCACCGCAGGAGTTCGTGGTGCACACGCCCTTCCGCGCGGCCTGGAAGGACTACATCGGCAACGCCGCCATCGACGGCCTGGCCGCCGTCGTCTTCGCCCAGCTGATCACCAACGGCGTCAACCACGGCGTGCACGCCTTCTACGTGGACCTGCGCGACCCGGAGACCAGGGAGTTCCTGCCGGGCATCGGCGGCGAGGACGACGGCGTCAAGGGCGGCCTGAACGGCATCGACAACGGCCGGCTGCACTTCACGCAGGTCCGGATCCCGCGCACGAACCTGCTCAACCGCTACGGCAACGTCGACGCCGACGGCACCTACACCTCACCCATCGCCAGCCCCGGCCGCCGCTTCTTCACGATGCTGGGCACCCTGGTCCAGGGCCGGGTGTCGCTCGACGGCGCCGCCGTGACCGCGTCCAAGCTGGCCCTCAAGACCGCCATCCAGTACGCCACCGAACGCCGCCAGTTCAACGCCTCCTCCCCCACGGACGAGGAGGTGCTGCTGGACTACCAGCGGCACCAGCGCCGGCTGTTCACCCGCCTCGCCACGACCTACGCCGCGAGCTTCGCCAGCGAACAGCTGCTGCAGAAGTTCGACGACGTCTTCTCCGGCCGCACCGACACCGACGAGGACCGCCAGGACCTCGAGACGCTGGCGGCCGCGCTCAAGCCGCTCAGCACCTGGCACGCGCTCGACACCCTGCAGGAGTGCCGCGAGGCGTGCGGCGGCGCCGGCTTCCTGATCGAGAACCGTTTCGCGTCCCTGCGCGCCGACCTCGACGTCTACGCCACCTTCGAAGGCGACAACACGGTGCTGCTGCAGCTCGTCGCCAAGCGCCTGCTGGCCGACTACGCCAAGGAGTTCCGCAGCGTGGACTTCGGCGTGCTGGCCCGCTACGTCGTCGGGCAGGCCACCGGCGCCGCCATCCACCGCACCGGCCTGCGCGGCGTCGCCCAGTTCGTGGCGGACTCCGGCTCGGTCCAGAAGGCGGCCACCGCCATCAAGGACGAGGCCGGCCAGCGCGCCCTGCTGACCGACCGCGTCCAGGCCATGGTCGCCGAGGTCGGCGCGGCGCTCAAGGGCGCGAACAAGCTGCCGCAGCAGCAGGCGGCCGCGCTGTTCAACAGCCACCAGAACGAGCTCATCGAAGCGGCCCAGGCGCACGCCGAGCTGCTGCAGTGGGAGGCCTTCACCGAGGCCCTGGGCAAGGTCGCCGACCCCGGCACCAAAGCGGTCCTGACCTGGCTGCGCGACCTGTTCGGCCTGTCGCTGATCGAGAAGAACCTGTCCTGGTACCTGATGAACGGCCGGCTCTCGATGCAGCGCGCCCGCACCGTGGGCGAATACATCAACCGGCTGCTGGTGAAGATCCGCCCGCACGCGCTGGACCTGGTGGACGCCTTCGGCTACGGCCCGGAGCACCTCCGCGCCGCGATCGCCACCGGGGCGGAGAAGACCCGCCAGGACGAGGCGCGCGAGTTCTTCCGCGTCCAGCGCGCGAGCGGCCAGGCGCCCCTGGACGAGAAGATCCTGCTCGCCCGCACCGCGGGCGGGGACAAGCCCCGGAAGGCCGGGGCCCGGCGGGGCTAGGCACCCGCACCGCAGCACCGAAGTAACGACGACGGCGCCGCCCCCCTCAGCCGGGGGCGGCGCCGTCGTCGTTGCGGTGTGGCGGGACTGGCTAGTGCGGCAGCACCGAGCGGTACACCTCAAGCGTGGTTTCCGTGATGGATTCCCAGGAGAAGTGCTCCTCGGCCCGGCGGCGGCCGGCCTCGCCCATGGTGCGGGCGCGGGCCGGGTCGGAGACCACCTCGGTCAGGGCCGCGGCGAACTCGGTGACGAACTTTTCCGGATCCAGGGGGGTGCCGGTGCCGTCGGTGACCTGTTCGAGCTGGACGAGCAGGCCGGTCTCCCCGTGCTGCACGACCTCCGGGATGCCGCCGGTGGCGCTGGCCACTACCGCGGCGCCGCAGGCCATGGCCTCCAGGTTCACGATGCCGAGCGGCTCGTAGATGGACGGGCAGGCGAACGCGGTCGCGTGGCTGAGGACCTGGATCAGCTCCCGGCGCGGCAGCATCCGCTCCACCAGGATGACGCCGCTGCGCTGGGCCTGCAGTTCCTCGATCAGCCGCGCGGTCTCCGCGGCAAGTTCCGGCGTGTCCGCCGCGCCGAGGCACAGCACCAGCTGGACATCGGCGGGCAGCTTCGCGGCGGCCCGCAGCAGGTACGGGACGCCCTTTTGCCGCGTGTTGCGGCCCACGAACACGACGCTCGGACGCGACGGGTCGATCCCGAGGGCCCGGACCACGTCCTCGTCCCCGTCGCGGTTCCAGAGGCTGACGTCGATCCCGTTGTGCACCACGCGGACCTTCGCCGGGTCCACCTCGGGGTAGCTGCGCAGGATGTCCTGCCGCATCCCCTCGGACACGGCAATGATGGCGGCGGCGGATTCGTAGGCGGTTTTCTCCACCCAGGAGGACAGGGCGTAGCCGCCGCCGAGCTGCTCGGCCTTCCAGGGCCGCAGCGGCTCCAGGCTGTGGGCGCTGAGCACGTGCGGGATGCCGTGCAGCAGCGAGGCGATGTGCCCGGCCATGTTGGCGTACCAGGTGTGCGAGTGCACGAGGTCCGCGCCGGCGATGTCCGGAACGATCCTCAGGTCCACGCCCAGGGTCTGCACCGCCGCGTTGGCCCCGGCCAGGTCCGCCGGCACCGGATAGGAGGTAACGGCGGCCCCGTGGTACTCCGGATCACGCGGGGCACCGAAGGCCCGCACCTGCAGCTCCACCCTTTGGGCCAGCACCCGGCTGAGTTCGGCCACGTGGACGCCGGCGCCCCCATAGATTTCGGGCGGGAATTCCTTGGTCACAATGTCTATTCGCACAAACCCCAAGGTAGTCCTTCCGGCTGATCTGTTCTAGTGTGAAGAGGTCCGGGCACACCGGACAGTTTTGGGGAGCAACGAAGGCGTTCAGGAGCGATCACATGCCGCAGCAGAAGAAAGTCTTGGCCATTGTCCTCGCAGGTGGCGAGGGAAATAGGTTGATGCCGTTGACGGCCGACCGGGCCAAGCCGGCCGTTCCGTTCGCCGGAAGCTACCGGCTTATTGATTTTGCCCTTTCCAACCTGGTGAATTCCCGGTATTTGCAAATAGTGGTCCTGACCCAATACAAATCCCACAGCCTCGACCGGCACATTTCCGAAACGTGGCGGATGTCCACGCAGCTGGGCAACTACATCGCCTCCGTGCCGGCCCAGCAGCGGGTCGGCAAGAGCTGGTTCCTGGGCAGCGCCAATGCCATCTACCAGTCCCTGAACCTGATCCACGACGCCAACCCCGACATCGTCGTCGTGGTCGGCGCGGACCACGTCTACCGCATGGATTTCGCGCAAATGGTCGAACAGCACGTCGCCAGCGGCGCCAAGGCGACGGTGGCCGCCGTGCGCCAGCCGCTGCACATGGCCGACCAGTTCGGCGTGATCGAGGTGGATCAGGAGAACCCGGAAAAGATCGCGGCGTTCGTGGAGAAGCCGTCCTCGACGCCGGGGCTCGCCGCGGACCCCAGCCAGTTCCTGGCCTCCATGGGCAACTACGTCTTCAACGCCGACGCCCTCGTCGAGGCGCTGCACGTCGATGCCGAGCGGCTCGACACCAAGCACGACATGGGCGGTGACATCATTCCGTACTTCGTCGACCAGGGCGAGGCCGGGGTCTACGACTTCACCCTCAACGACATCCCCGGCTCGACCGAGCGTGACCGCACCTACTGGCGCGACGTCGGCACCATCGACTCGTTCTACGACGCCCACATGGACCTGATCTCGCCCGTGCCCGTCTTCAACCTGTACAACTCGGAGTGGCCGATCTACACCCGCCAGAGCATCTCCCCGCCGGCCAAGTTCGTCCGCGGCGAGGGAAACACCGTGGGCACGGCGCTGGATTCGATCGTGGCCAGCGGCGTCGTGATCTCCGGCGGCATCGTCGAGGGCTCGGTGCTCTCCAACGACGTCTACGTCGGCACGGCCAGCCGGGTCCTCGACTCGGTGCTGATGGACAAGGTGCAGGTCGGGGCGGGCGCCGTGGTCAAGCGCGCCATCGTGGACAAGAACGTCCGCATTCCCGCGGGCGCAGCGATCGGCCTGGACCCCGAACTGGACCGTGCCCGCGGCTTCAAGGTCACCGACTCCGGCATCACGGTCCTGGCCAAGGGCCAGGAGGTTCCCGAGCCCGGCGACGCCGAACGTTCCCTGTCCGCGGCCAACCTCTACCTGGTGCCGAACGCCGTGAAGACGGCCACGGAGAACTGGCCGGCCGGGCGCGAGTCCGTGGAGAAAGTCGGCGAGGTGCACGCCGCCGCCGTCGGCGTCGAGACCCCCGGGCAGTCCTCCACCAAGGCCTACTAGGACGGCCGCCGCCGCCGGGAGACGCCAGGCGTCCCCGGCGGCGGTCCCCTCCGGCCCGGCGTCGGGCCGTGCCCCCGCCAGGCTGTAAAATTAGGTCAATGAGCTCCCCCGATCTGCCCCCCGCACCGGCCGCTGCTTCGCCGGCCGCAGAGTTGACCCCGGCGGAAATCGCCGCCTGCCTCAAGGTGCTGAACAGCATCCACGTCTACGACGAGGAGCACCCGGACTACGTGTCCATCCGGCGCGCGACCGGGAAGATGTTCAAGGCGGTAAAGCGCCACCGCCGGGTCACCAAGCGGGACCTCATCGCGGAGGCGGACCGCGCCGTCATCGCCCAGACGGCCACGGCCGCCCCGGACCGGATCGATGACGAGACACGCGGCAACAAACTGGCGCCCTCGGCCACCGGCGAAGTGGCCGGGCACCTGATCCGGTCACGGCCCTGCTACATCTGCAAGCAGCACTACACCCAGGTCGACGCCTTCTACCACCAGCTCTGCCCCGAATGTGCGCTTTTCAGCCACAGCAAACGCGACGCGCGGACGGACCTGAGCGGCCGGCGCGCGCTGCTGACCGGCGGCCGGGCCAAGATCGGCATGTACATCGCCCTGCGGCTGCTCCGCGACGGCGCGCACACCACCATCACCACGCGCTTCCCCAAGGACGCCGCCCGGCGCTTCGCCGCGATGGAGGACAGCGCCGACTGGCTGCACCGGCTGCGGATCGTGGGCATCGACCTGCGCGACCCCTCGCAGGTCATGGCCCTGACGGACTCCCTCGACGCCGCCGGGCCGCTGGACATCATCATCAACAACGCCGCGCAGACGGTCCGGCGCTCGGGCAACGCCTACAAGCCGCTCGTCGACGCCGAGGACGAGCCGCTGCCCGCGGAACTGCAGGCGGCCAACGGCGGACCCGAGCTGGTCACCTTCGGCCACGCCCACGACAAGCATCCGCTGGCCCTGGCCAGCTCGGTCCTGGAGCATCCCGTGCTGGCCGGGGATGCCATCACCTCGCTGGCGCTGTCCACCGGTTCCGCCTCGCTGGAACGGATCGCCGCCGGCACCGCGATCGACGCCGGCGGCCTGGTTCCGGACCTGGCGGCCATTAACAGCTGGACCCAGGTGGTGGACGAGGTGGATCCGCTGGAGATGCTCGAGGTGCAGCTCTGCAACGTGACCGCGCCGTTCCTGCTGGTGAGCCGGCTGCGCGGAGCGATGAAGCGCTCCACGGCCCGGCGCAAGTACATCGTGAACGTCAGTGCCATGGAGGGCCAGTTCTCCCGCGCTTACAAGGGGCCGGGCCACCCGCACACCAACATGGCCAAGGCCGCGCTGAACATGATGACGCGCACGTCCGCCAAGGAGATGCTCGAGTCGGACGGCATCCTGATGACCGCCGTCGACACCGGCTGGATCACCGACGAGCGGCCGCACTACACGAAGGTCAGGCTGATGGAGGAAGGCTTCCACGCCCCGCTTGACCTGGTCGACGGCGCCGCCCGCGTCTACGACCCGATCGTTATGGGCGAGTCCGGCGAGGACCAGTACGGCGTCTTCCTGAAGGACTACAAGCCGAGCCCCTGGTAGGAGGGGCCCGCCGGCCTTACACAGCGCCGGCGGTTGCGCCACGGGCCAAATGGCCCTAATGGGCGCTGGGGGCTGTCCGTAACGTGGAGCTGTGAACACGACGACGCCACCGCCGAATTTCCAGCTGTCCATCGACCAGTGCTGGGTCCTCCTCGACAGCGAGGTGGTCGGGCGGATTGCCCTGATCGTGGACGGCCACCCGGAGGTTTTCCCGGTGAACTTCGTGCTGCAGCGCCGGTCGATCGTGTTCCGCACGGCCGGCGGAACGAAGCTCTGGGGCGCCATCACGGCCAAACCGGTGGCCTTCGAAATCGACGGCTACGATGCGCACGAGCAGGCGGCCTGGAGCGTCGTCGCCCGCGGCGAGGCGGAGCTGATCGAAGACCAGGCCGACAAGGACGCGGTGGATGAGCTGCTGCTGGAGCCGTGGCAGCCGGGTGAGAAGAACTACTACGTACGGCTCGCCCCGAAGGCCCTGACCGGGCGCCGGTTCAAGGTCAACAACCCGGACGTGTGGCGCACGAGGCTCGCGGACCCGCGGCGGGCCTCCTTCGAATAGACCCGGGACCGCCCGGGCGGCCCGGCTAGCGCTTTTCCGGCGCGTGCACCACGAGGACCGGGCAGTGCGCATGGGCCACGAGGGCGGAGCTCACCGAACCCAGCAGCAGGCCGCCGAAGCCGCCGTGCCCGCGGCGCCCCAGCACCAGCAGGTCGGCGTTGCGGCTCTCCTCGATCAGCGTCCTGCGCGGGTGCCCCTGGACCAGCCGGGTGTCCACGTTGGCCGGGGTGTCCTCACCGAAGGCCTTCACGACAGTCTCCTGCAGGATCTCCCCCGCGCGGATATCGAAATCATCGATTCCCATGGCAACGTAGCCGTCATACACGGGCGGGACGTCCCAGCAGGCCAGGGCAGTGATCCTGGCCTGCAGCGGGAGGGCCAGCCGCTGGGCCTGCCGGAGCGCCTCCACCGACGCGTCCGATCCGTCGACCCCGACCAGGATGGTCCGGATACCTGCAGCCTCGCTCATGACTGGTCCCTTCGTCGTGCCCCGCCGGCGCGTAGTAGCTCAACCCTTCGTCCGGACTCCGGCACGGGCTAGGGCCGAAAGTCACGGCGCCGCCGCGGCCAGCCGGCGCCGTAGGCCGAACGACCCTTGCAGCGTACCGCCGGCCGGGCCGAGAATTACGGTACGCGGCAAAGAAATATTGAGCTTCGCGGCCGTTGCGGCCGATTTTGTTGCCACAATGGAAAGCACGACGCCACTGCAATTCAGGGACCAGCAGCCAGGGTTCCGCACAAGAGGTACGGACGCGGTCTGCCACAGACCTGCAACGCGGGCTGGGGAGCTCCGTGGGACTCGTGGCCACGTCGGCGCCCGGACGGGAGAAACATGATTGCCTGGGCAGATGCCGGTCTCACTGCAACCGAAGGCCATCCGGCCGTAATCCGCGTGTTCATCCTTGACGATCACGAACTCGTCCGCCGCGGCCTCCAGGAGTTGCTGGAGGGCGAGGGTTTCCTGGTGGTCGGCAGTTCGGGGTCAGCGGTCGAGGCGACACGGCGGATCCCGGCGCTTCACCCGGATGTCTGCGTCCTGGACGCCCGGCTGCCGGACGGCACGGGAATCGAGGTCTGCCGGGATGTGCGCTCCGTGGACCCCTCGCTGAACTGCATCATCCTGACCAGCTTCGACGACGAGCAGGCGCTGCGCGGCGCGGTCCTCGCCGGTGCCTCGGGTTACGTGCTGAAGGAGATCGGCGGCACCGACCTGATCGGCGCCCTCCGCCGGGCCGCAACCGGCGAGTCGCTCTTCGACGACGGCGTCGCCGCCGGGATCGTCGAGAGCCTGGTGGAAACCGAGGAGGTGGACCCGCGCACCGCGGCCCTCACCCCGCAGGAGCGCCGGGTGCTGGAACTGGTCGGCGGCGGCCTTACCAACCGCCAGATCGCGGCCGAGATGTTCCTGGCCGAAAAAACGGTGAAGAACTACGTTTCCTCGCTGCTGGCAAAGCTGGGCTTCGAACGCCGGACGCAGGCAGCCGTCTTCATTGCCAGTCCGGCCGGAGCGGGGACCGCGGCGGCCGACGCCGGCCGTCCACACGGCACGCGCTGACCCGGCGCCGGCTACAGCGGAACAGACCATTCGACGCTGGTGCCCTCGTCCGGCGCCGTCGTGATGGTGCATTGGCCGTCGAGCATCCGCGCGCGGTCTTCCAGGTTGGCCAGGCCGTTGCGTTCCTGGGAGTCGTTGAAGCCGGAGCCGTTGTCCGTGATCACCACCGTGACCCTGCCCTTGATGACGGCGACGGACACTCCGATGGCGTCCGCGCCGGAGTGCCGGATGGCGTTGCTCAGGCCCTCGGAGACCACGGCCACGACGTTGTCCGCCTTGTCCGGCGTGACGGCGTCCACCGGCCCGGTCAGCGTGAGCCGGGGCGTGAAGGGCATCGATTTGGCGGAGCTCCGGGTGACCCGCCGGATCCGGCCGCTCAGCAGCTCGGTTTCGCCGCCGCTGCTCTTGAGCGAGTAGATCGTGTCCCGCAGGCTGCGGATCGCCTCATCCAGTTCGCCGGTGATATTGCGGATCCGCTCGGTGGCCAGTTCGTCCTTGGTGAACCTGGTCAGGCTCTGCACGCTCAGGCCCGCGGCGAACAGCCGTTGGATGACCAGGTCGTGCAGGTCCCGGGCGATCCGGTCCCGGTCCGTGAACACCAGCAGCTCCTCGCGGAGCCGGTGCACGCGGGCGAGTTCCAGGGCCAGCGCCACATGCGAGCCGAAGACGGCGCCCATCTCAATGTCGGTGCGGGCGTAACGGAGTGCCTCCCGGCTGCGGGCCAGCAGCAGCAGGCCGTGGTGCGCGCCCTGGGTGCTGAGGGCAACCGCCAGCAGCGGACCCATGCCGCCGTCGTCGATCCCCCCGAGCACCCCGGCGGCGTCTTCGACCATGACCGGTTCGCCGCCGGCGAGCACCTCCAACAACTCGGGCGAGTCCAGGGCCAACGTCACACCGGAGAAGCCCTTGGCCCGATCCCCCGCGGCGCCGGCGACGATGTAGCCGGAACCGGAGCCGGCGGGGGCGACAATCAGGGCCAGCTGGGATTCGGATTCCTGCAGCGCCCGTGCGGCGATCGGATCCAGGCCGCCTGAGGTGTAGTCCCGGTCGCTGCCGAGCATCAACCCGGACACGTCCATGCACGCTTCCAGCCAGCGGGCGCGGCGCCGGGAGTCGTCGTACAGTTTGGCGTTTTCGATGGCGACGCCGGCGGCCGCGGCAAGAGCGACCGCGAGGCTCTCGTCCTCTTCGCTGAAGTCCCCGCCGCCCACCTTCTCGGTCAGGTAGAGGTTGCCGAAGACGGTCTCGCGGACCCGGACCGGCACGCCGAGAAAGGACTGCATGGGCGGGTGGTGCGCCGGAAAACCGTAAGCCTCCGGGTGTTTGCGCAGGTCATGCAGCCGCAGCGGCCGGGGGTCGCTGGTCAGCAGCCCCAGCACGCCGTGGCCGGTCGGCAGGGGGCCGATCTGCCGGGCGAGCTCGCCGTCGATGCCGACGGTGATGAAGTGGCTCAGGGCGTGGTCATCGCCGATCACGCCCAGGGCGCCGTAGCGGGCGTTCAGGAGCCGGCAGGCGGACTGGACCACGCGTTCCAGGACGGCGTCCAGGCTGAGGTCCTCGGCCACGGCGACGACGGCTTCGAGCAGGCCCGCCATGCGTTCCTGGGACTGGTGCAGCTCTCCGGCGCGGGAGACGAAGTCCTTGAGCAGGTCCTCGACCCGGGGCGTGCCGGAGCTGACGGTGTCCGGGCTGCTACCAGGTGAATGCATCTTCATTGGCCCCAATCCTCGCGACGTACATCCGCGCCGATGACGTGCTGCCAGAATACCCCGGACCGATCCGATCGAACCCCTCAAAGCCGAGGATTGTTACGCCCGCGGGCCGTTATCCCCTAGCCCGCCCGGCGCTGCCTGACGTAGGCTCGGCGCCATGAGCACTGATCCGAACCCCGCCACCAATCAGCCCCATGAGGTCGAAAACCTGGACAACCACGAGTGCTGGAGACTGCTGCGCAGCGTCACCGTGGGCCGGATGGCCGTGTGGGTGGATGACCACCCGGACATCTTCCCGATCAATTACAAGGTGGACCACGGAACCCTCGTGTTCCGCACGGCGGAGGGCACGAAGCTGCAGGCCGCAACCGGCGACACCCCCGTGGCCGTCGAGGCCGACGGCGTGGATTCGGACAGCGGCATCGCCTGGAGCGTCGTGATCAAGGGCCAGGCCGCGGCGGTGAAGAACCAGGAAGAGGTCCTGGACACGGTGGGGCTGCTGCTGTTCCCGTGGCAGGCGGGAAAGAAGGAGCACTTCGTCCGGATCACGCCGGACACCCTCACGGGCCGGCGGTTCAAGATCGTTCCGCCGCTGACGTGGTGGACGCCGCTGGACGACGCGACCCGTTCCGGCCTCGAGTAACCAAACCGGGCGGATGCGCTATCACTTATGGCTGCTCTGAGCGGTTCAGGACAGCCATAAGTGATAGCGCATCTGCGGTGGGGGCGGTTCAGGCCAGGCGGGTGATCTCCACGGTCACCGAGAGCGCGGAACCGCCGCCGCCGGACAGGATGCCCTTCAGCGGCGGCACGTCCCGGTAGTCCCGGCCGCGTGCCACGGTCACATGGAAGTCCCCGGCCGGCTTGTGGTTTGTCGGGTCCCAGCTGCGCCATTCGCCGTCCCACCATTCCAGCCACGCGTGTGACTGGCCGGCGACCGTTTCGCCGAGATCCGCCGTCGAGCGCGGGTGCAGGTAGCCGGAGACGTACCGGGCCGGGATCCCGCAGCTGCGCAGCGCCCCGATGGCGAGGTGCGCGAGGTCCTGGCAGACGCCCTGGCGCTGGTTCCAGGCCTCCTCGGCGTTGGTGGTGACGCCGGTGGAACCCTTCATGTAGGACATTTCGCCGCGCATCCATTCGAAGACGGCCAGCGCCGCCTCGTGCGGGTTGCGTCCTTCGACGACGCCGGGGACGAGGCCCAGCACCTCGGCGCCGGGGCCGGTGAGCTGCGACTGCGGGATCCAGTCGCTGAACTGGTTGAGCGTCTCCGGCGCGGCCAGCACGTCCCAGCCGACGATGTCAGCCTCCGCCGGGATCCGCTCCACCCGGTGCACCTCCACCGTGGTGGTGGAAAGGACCTCGAGGTGCTCGTGCGGCATCTGCATGTCGAACGCCGTGACGCGGGTGCCCCAGTAGTCGCGGTAGCTGCTGATCGAGGCCTGCGAGGGCGAGACCTTCAGGGAGGACTCCAGCACCACCTGCTGCGGATCCGTCAGCGGCGTCATCCGGGCCTCGTTGTAGGAGAGCGTGACGCGCTTGTTGTACTTGTAGGCGGTCTTGTGGGTGATGCTGAGCCGGGTCATGAAACTTCTCCCACCCAGGCCAGTTCGTCTGCCTGATTGAAGTACTTACGGGAAATGGCGTCCGAGGCCTGCGAGACAGCCTTCTGCACCCGCTCCATGTGCTCCGGCAATTCGGACATCAGGTCATCGGTGCGGTGGAACTCCAGGAAGGTCCGGGCCTGGCCCACGATCCGGCGGGCGTCGTTGATGAAGCCGACGCGCTGGGCCGACGGGTCCAGTTTGGCGAGGCAGTCGTCGGCGTCGCGCAGGGCGTAGACGATGGACCGCGGGAAGAGCCGGTCCAGCAGCAGGAACTCGGCCGCGTGCTGGTCGCCGAAGGCGGCACGGCGGGTCCGCAGGAACGATTCGTACGCGCCGGCGCAGCGGAGCATGTTCACCCAGGACATGCCGGCTGAGAGCACATCGCGGGTGGAGAGCATCCGCGCCGTCATGTCGGCCCGCTCCAGCGAGCGGCCCAGCACCAGGAACAACCAGCTTTCGTCGTGGCTGACCGTGGTGTCCGCGAGCCCGCTGACCATCGCGGTGCGCTCCAGGACCCAGTTGCAGAAGCGGTAGGTGCCCACCACGTCCTTGCGGTGCTGGTTCAGCCCGTAGTAGGTGGTGTTCAGGCTTTCCCAGAGACCCGAGGACACGGTTTCCCGGGCGCGCCGGGCGTTCTCCCGCGCCGCGCCGAGGGACCCGGCGATCGAGGTGGCGCTGTGCTTGTCGTAGGCCAGCGCGTGCAGCAGCTCGTCCAGGCCGAAGTCCTCGGACTGCGGCCGGGCGCCCATGACCGCGAGGAGTTCCTGCGCGACGCTGCGCTGTTCCTCCATCGGCAGGTGGTTGAGGCGTTCGAGGTGCACATCCAGGATCCGGGCCGTGCCGTCGGCCCGCTCCACGTAGCGGCCGATCCAAAACAGGGACTCGGCAATACGGCTAAGCATTCGCGGCTACCTCCTGCGCGTCGGAACTCTGCTGCTGTTGCTGCTGCTCTTTCTGGCTGTCGCGCCAGTTGCTCTCCACCGGCCAGACCGAAACCCGTTCCCGGACCGCGATGGCGGGCCGCGGGATGACCTCGACCGGGACCTGCGGGGAGTCCGCCAGCACCCAGGTGTCCTTGGAGCCGCCGCCCTGGCTGGAGTTCACGATCAGGGAACCCTCTTTCAGCGCCACCCGGGTGAGCCCGCCGGGCAGGACCCAGACGTCGTCGCCGTCGTTCACGGCGAAGGGGCGCAGGTCCACGTGCCGCGGGCCGAACTTGTCGCCGCTGAGCGTGGGCACGGTGGAGAGCTGCAGCACCGGCTGCGCGATCCAGCCGCGCGGGTCGGCGATGATGCGTTTGCGCAGCGCCTCGAGTTCGTCCTTGGACGCGTCCGGGCCGATCACCAGGCCCTTGCCGCCGGAGCCGTCGACGGGCTTGACCACGAGCTCGTCGAGCCGGTCCAGGACGTGCTCCCGGGCTTCCTTCTCTTCCAGCCGGAAGGTGTCCACGTTGGCGATCACGGGCTCTTCATTGAGGTAGTAGCGGATCAGGTCCGGCACGTAGCTGTAGACCAGCTTGTCGTCCGCGACGCCGTTGCCCACGGCGTTGGCGATCGTAACGCCGCCGGCGCGGGCGGCGTTGACCAGCCCGGGGCAGCCGAGCATGGAGTCGGAGCGGAACTGCAGCGGGTCGAGGAACTCGTCGTCGATCCGCTTGTAGATCACGTCCACGCGCTGCTCGCCGGCGGTGGTCCGCATGTAGACGCGGTTGCCGCGGCAGATCAGGTCGCGGCCCTCGACGAGCTCGACGCCCATCAGGCCGGCCAGCAGGGTGTGCTCAAAGTAGGCGCTGTTGAACACGCCGGGGGTCAGGACGACCACGGTGGGATCGTCGACGCCGGACGGCGCCGTCTTGCGCAGCGCGGACAGCAGCCGGCGGGGGTATTCCTCCACCGGCCGGATGAGCTGCTGGCCGAAGGCCTCGGGCAGGCCCTTGGCCATGGCACGGCGGTTCTCCAGGACGTAGCTGACCCCGGAAGGCACGCGGACGTTGTCCTCCAGCACCCGGAACGTGCCCGCCGCGTCACGGACGACGTCGATTCCGGAAATGTGGACGCGCACGCCGCCGGCCGGTTCGAAGCCGTGCACCTGGCGGTGGAAGTGGGCGCTCGTGGTGACGAGCTGGCGCGGGATGACGCCGTCGGTGACCACCGACATCTTGTCGTAGACGTCGTTGAGGAAGGCCTCCAGGGCCCGCACCCGCTGCGCGACGCCGCGCTCAAGCACGGTCCACTCCTCGGCCGGGATGACCCGGGGCACGATGTCCAGCGGGAAGGGCCGCTCCTCCCCCGCGAAATCGAAGGTGACGCCGCGGTCCAGGAATGTCCGGGCCATGGAGTCGGCACGCGCCGTGACGTCGGCCAGCGAGAGTTCCCGCAGCGCCCCGGCGACCTGGCCGTAGGAGCGCCGGGCCTCCTGGCCGGGGGCAAACATCTCGTCGTAGGCGCCGCTGCGGCCGGCAGCCTCGGAGTAATCCGCGAAAAGGTCAGACATGCCCACTAGCCAACCACCTTTTCGGTGCGAAATCATATCGGCGCACCCGGCGGGGCGTGTTGCGGCTCACGCTGCGGTGTTTGGCCGGCGGTTAGGGCAAGGTTGGGTGCGTGCCTCTTATCCGTCCCACTTTTCCGCAGCGGCACCCGGGACTCCTGCGGCGGCTGCTGCCCGGACTGCTCGCCTGCGCCGCCGCCGTCGGGACCGCCTTCGGCGTGCACGCGCTGCTGCCTGCGCTGCCGGTCATGACCGTGGCGGTCCTGCTGGGGCTGCTGGCCGCGAACCTGCCCGGGGCGGCCGGCTGGAGCGCCGGAACCGGCCGGCCCGGGCTGGACTTCGCCGGCAAGCACCTGATGCGCGGCGGCATCGTCCTGCTGGGGCTCAAGGTCAGTGTGGCCGACGTGCTGGGCCTGGGCTGGCCCGCCCTGCTGCTGATCACCGGCGTCGTGCTGGCGGCGTTTGCGGGCACCTACGGCATCGGCCGGTTGTTCCGGCTCCCGCCGCCGGTCCCGCTGCTGGTCGCCGCCGGCTTCGCCATCTGCGGCGCCTCCGCGATCGGGGCGATGGCCGCGGCGCGGCGGATCCGGCAGCAGGACACCGTGCTTCCGATCGCGCTGGTCACCCTCTGCGGCACGCTCGCCATCGGCGTCCTGCCGCTGCTGATCGGCCCGCTGGGACTCGGCCCGGAGGCCTTTGGCGCATGGGCCGGGGCCTCGGTGCACGACGTCGGGCAGGTGGTCGCCACCGCGCAGACCGCGGGGGCCGCGGCGCTCGCCGCCGCCGTCATCGTCAAGCTCACCCGCGTACTGCTGCTGGCGCCGATGGTCGCCGCGGCGGGCGTGCACCACCGGATCGGGTCCGACGCCGGCGGCCGGCTCCCGCCGGTGGTGCCGCTGTTCGTCGCGGGGTTCATCGCGATGGCGGCCCTGCGGACCAGCGGCTGGCTCTCCCCCGACGTGCTCGGGGCGGCCGCAGTGCTGCAGGACCTGCTGCTGGGGATGGCCCTGTTCGGCCTGGGCTCGGCAGTCCGGGTGGGGCAGCTGCTGCGGACCGGGACCCGTGCCCTGCTGGCCGCCCTGGCCTCCTGGCTGCTGATCGCGGCCCTGGGGCTGGCCGCCGCCGTCCTCCTCGTCCCCGGCCGGCTGACCCGCCGGCCGCCCCGGCTGTCCCGGCCGTCCCGGGCCTGCCGCCGGTTCCGCTCGTGGTTAGATAGCGGAGTGTCGAACCAGAACCTGAGCCGTGACGAAGCGGCAACCCGCTCAGCCCTGATCACCACCCACAGCTACGACGTCTCCCTGGACGTCCGGCAGGCGGCAGATCCCGACGTTGCCGGCTACACCAGCCGCAGCGTCATCACCTTCGCCGCCAGCGAGCCGGGCGCTTCCACCTTCCTGGACTTCATCAGCAGCGAGGTGCACAGCGTCTTCCTCAACGGCAAGGGCCTGCCCGTGGACGAAGTGGTGGACGGCTCCCGGATCCGGCTGGACAATCTGCAGGCCGAGAACCAGGTCACGGTCACCGGCACGGCCCTGTTCAGCACCTCCGGCGAGGGCATGCACCGCTTCTTCGACCCCGCCGACGGCCAGTGCTACCTCTACACGCAGTACGAGCCCGCCGACGCCCGCCGCGTCTTCGCGAACTTCGAACAGCCCGACCTCAAGGCGGAATTCACCTTCCACGTGATGGCCCCGTCCGGGTGGCAGGTCTCCTCGAACGGCGTCGAAACCCTCCGCACCCAGCTGACCAGCGATCCGGCCACGAGCCGCTGGGATTTCGCCCCCACCAAGCCGATGTCCACCTACATCACCACCGTGCTCGCCGGCCCCTACTTCAAGGCCGAGGACACCTGGCACGGGACGCTCGCGGACGGGACCGCGCTGGACGTGCCGCTGGCGCTCTACTGCCGGGCCTCCATGGCGCCGTCCTTCGACGCGGACGAACTGTTCCGGCTCACCAAGAACGGCCTGGACTTCTTCAACGACCTCTTCGACTACCCGTACCCCTGGGGCAAGTACGACCAGGCCTTCGTGCCCGAGTACAACCTCGGCGCGATGGAGAACCCGGGCCTCGTCACGTTCACGCGAAAGCTACGTCTTCACCTCACGCGCCGCCGACTCGCAGTACCAGGGCCGGGCCAACACGATCCTGCACGAGATGGCGCACATGTGGTTCGGCGACCTCGTCACGATGCAGTGGTGGGACGACCTGTGGCTCAAGGAGTCCTTCGCGGACTACATGGGCACCCTCGGCGTGGACCGGACCACGGACTGGGAAACCGCGTGGGTCAACTTCGCCAACAACCGCAAGGCCTGGGCCTACGTCCAGGACCAGCTGCCCACCACGCACCCGATCGTCGCGGACATCCCGGACCTCGAGGCCGCCAAGCAGAACTTCGACGGGATCACCTACGCCAAGGGCGCCTCGGTGCTCAAGCAGCTGGTGGCCTACGTGGGCTTCGAAGCCTTCATCGCCGGCTCCCGCCGGTACTTCCGCGACCACGCGTACGGCAACACCACGCTGGCGGACCTGCTGGCCGCCCTCAGCGCCGCCTCCGGCCGCGACCTCGCCACCTGGGCCCGGCAGTGGCTGCAGACCTCCGGCATCTCGACCCTCACCTCCGAAATCGAGGAGCACGACGGCGTCCTGGCCGCGGTGACCCTGCTCCAGCACGCCGAGGATCCGGTCACCGGCCGGCAGGAGCCGCGGCCGCACCGGCTGCGGATCGGCTTCTACAACCCCGACGCCGACGGCGCCCTGGTCCGCACCGACAGCGTGGAGACCGACGTCGACGGCGACCGCACCCTGGTCGGCCAGCTCGCCGGCAAGGCCCGCCCGGCGCTGCTGCTGGTCAACGACGAGGACCTCAGCTACGCCAAGGTGCGGCTGGATCCGCATTCCGAGGCGACGGTGCGCCGTTCCCTGGGCACGATCAGCGACCCGATGGCGCGGGCCCTGTGCTGGACCGCGCTGTGGGATTCCGCCCGGGATGCCGTTACTCCCGCGGCCCGCTACGTCGAGGCGGTGCAGCGCTTCGGTCCCACCGAGTCGGGCATCGGGGTGCTCCTGAATGTCCTGGGCAACGCCGGCACGGCGATCGAACGCTACGTGCCTGCGGCCCGGCGGGACGCCGTCCGCAGCGGTTTCCTCGGCGCCGCCGCCGCGGAACTCGGGCGGGCGGCGCCGGGCTCCGACCAGCAGCTCGCGTGGGCCCGCGCCGTCGCCGCCACGAGCCGCTTCGACGCCGGCCGGCTGGGCCTGCTCCGCGGCCTCCTGGACGGCAGCACCGTGATCGAGGGGCTCGCCGTCGACGCGGAGCTCCGGTGGAACCTCTGGCATGCCCTCGCCGCCCACGGCCAGGCCGCACCCGAGGAGCTGGATGCCGAACTGGCCCGTGACAACACCGCCTCGGGCAAATCCGGGCACGCCACGGCCCTCGCGGCGCGGCCGGACCCGAAGGCCAAGGCCGAGGCCTGGGCCGCCGCGGTCCACGGGACCGCCCTGTCCAACCAGCTGCTCAGCGCTACCATCGCCGGTTTCACCACGGCCCCGGCGGAACTGCTGGCCGGCTACGTGGAGCCCTACTTTGAGTGCCTCGAGCAGGTCTGGGCGGACCGCAGCATCGAGATCGCCAGCCGGATCGTCCGCGGCCTCTACCCGGCCGGCCAGGACCTCGACGGCGGCGCTCCGGACTCTCACCCGGTCATCGCCCGGACGGATGAGTGGCTGGCCGGGCACGCGGACGCGCCGCGGGCGCTGCGCCGGATCATCATCGAACAGCGCAGCCAGCTGCTGCGGGCGCTCACGGCGCAGGCCGCGGGCTAAACCCCCGATCGACTGCTCCGTAACCGCCCTTTTCAGGTCCCAAAAGGGCACCTACGGAGCAGTCGCTGGGTTTTGGCGGGGCTACGGGACCCGGTGCAGCCACTCCGGGGTGCCGAACTTGGTCTCCACCCGGCGGCGGGCGGCGTCGAGTTCGGCCTCGGTGAGTTCCGCCGGCGTCGCACCGTAACGGTCGGTGAAGACCTCCATCATTGCCGCGACGATCTCGGCGCGGGCCAGGCCGGTCTGCCGGCGCAGCGGGTCGACGCGCTTCTTGGCGCTGCTGGTGCCCTTGTCGGAGAGCTTTTCCTTGCCGATCCGCAGCACCTCGACCATCTTGTCGGCGTCGATGTCGTAGCTCATGGTGACGTGGTGCAGCATGCCGCCGTTGGCGAGCCGCTTCTGCGCGGCCCCGCCGATCTTGCCCTGCTCGGTGGCGATGTCGTTCAGCGGCACGTAGAACGCGCTGATGCCGAGCTTTTCCAGCGCCGCCATGACCCAGGCGTCCAGGAAACCGTAGGAGTCGGCGAAGCTGATGCCGTCCACGAGGGTCTGCGGCAGGTAGAGCGAGTAGGTGATGCAGTTGCCGGCCTCCATGAACATCGCTCCCCCGCCGCTGATCCGGCGGACCACGCTGATGCCGTGCCGGCTGACGCCGTCGGGGTGGACCTCGTTGCGGACGGACTGGAAACTGCCGATCACGACGGACGGTTCCTCCCAGTCCCAGAACCGCAGCGCCGGGTTGCGGCGGCCGGCGCCGACCTCTTCGGTGAGGACCTCGTCGAGCGCCACGTTCACGTGGGTGGGCAGCACCGAGGGTCCGATGATGTTCCAGTGGTGGTCGCCCCAGCCGGTGGCTTTGGCGAGGGCGCGGCGGACCGCGATCGCGACCGCGCCGGCGGAGAAGCCGAACAGCACCGCGTCCTCGGGCAGCGCCGCGGTGACCGCCGCGGCGAGGTCCGCCGCACCGGCGTCCGCGGGCAGGCCGGTGAGGCTGCGGTTGATGTCCAGCAGCGCCTCGTCGGGTTCCAGGAAGAAGTCCCCGCTGATCGAGACGTGCGCCAGGGTCCCGTCGACGACGTCGAGGTCGGCCACCACCAGTTTGCCGCCGGGCACCTTGTACTCGCCGTGGCGGCGGCCGCCGTCGTCGGTGCTGCCGGAGCCGGGGGCGGGGGGAAGGGTTGTCATGCCCTTAATCCTGCCACGCGGCTTCGGCGCCGGGACGCATAGTGGCAGAGACGCAAAAAGCCCGCACCGTCACCGGTGCGGGCTTTTCCAAAAGACCTGGGGAGCAGAAGGTTACTTCTTGCCGCCGAAGCCCTTGAAGCGAGCGTTGAAGCGCTCGACGCGGCCTGCAGAGTCCATGATGCGCTGCTTGCCCGTGTAGAACGGGTGGGACTCGGAGGAGATTTCGACGTCGATGACCGGGTAGGTGTTGCCGTCTTCCCACTCGATGGTCTTCGAGGAAGACACGGTGGACTTGGTCAGGAACTTGACGCCGGAAGCCAGGTCGTTGAAAACAACAGCTTCGTACTTCGGGTGGATATCAGACTGCATAATTGGACCTTTGTTCGCGCAACTGGATTTTGCCAGCTGCCAGGTATGAGTGGGATGGCTGTCCGGCGCCCGAAGGCGCAGCACGGCCAGCTACCCATAATAGCCCAGATCCGCCGGCCGGACGAACCGGCCCGCTGCCGGGCCACGCGGTTCGGGGAGCCTCAGTCCCGGGGCCGCAGCTCCCAGAACGCGACGGCGGACGCGGCCGCGACGTTGAGCGAATCGACGCCGGGGCGCATCGGGATCTTCACGGCCAGGTCGACGGCGGCCAGGGTCGCCTCGCTCATTCCGGCGCCTTCGGTGCCAAGCACCAGGGCCAGCCGGTCGGGATTCCGGGCCGCGAGGACGTCGACGTCCACGGCGTCCGCGGTCAGCTCCATGGCGGCGACGAGGAAGCCGTGCTCCTTCAGCACGGCCAGTGCCCCGGGCCACTCGTCGAGCCGGGCCCACGGCACCTGGAAGACGGCGCCCATGCTCACGCGCACGCTGCGCCGGTAGAGCGGGTCGCCGCAGCGCGGGGAGACCAGCACGGCGTCGAGCCCCAGGGCGGCGGCGGAACGGAAGATCGCGCCGACATTCGTGTGGTCCACGATGTCCTCCAGGACCGCGATCCGGCGCGCCCCGGCGAGCAGCCCGGGCAGCGGAACGGGCGCCGGGCGCTGCATGGCGGCCATCGCGCCGCGGTGCAGGTGGAAGCCGGTGATCTCCTCCAGGAGCGCGGCCGATCCGATGTAGGCCGGCACGTCCGGGTACTGCGCGAAGACGTCGGAGAGGTCCTGGAGCCATTTCTCCGCGAGGAAGAAGGATCGGGGCCGGTGCCCGGCGGCGAGGGCGCGGCGCAGCACCCGGGAGGACTCCGCTATATACATGCCCTCGGCGGGTTCGCGGAGCTTGCGCAGGTGCACATCGGTCAGCTGGGTGTAGTCGGCGACCCGCGGGTCGCCGGCGGATTCGAGGTAGTGGAAGGTCACCGGCCGGTCATTTCAGGAGGTTGGCGATCATGAACCCCAGGGCCACGATGCCCAGGGTGAAGATGACGCCGCGCAGCACCGCCGGCGAGAGCCGGCGGCCGACCTTGGCACCGACGAGGCCGCCGATCAGTGAACTGACCGCGATCAGGCCGACCGCGGTCCAGCTGATCCGGTCGAAGGCGAAGAGCAGGTAGGACACGGCGGCGACGATGTTCACGCCGAGGACCAGGATGTTTTTCATGGCGTTCGCGTTCTGCATGGTTCCGGCCATGAACACGCCCAGGATGCCGACCAGCAGGATCCCCTGCGCGGCGACGAAGTAGCCGCCGTAGACGCCGGCGAGGTAGACCAGCACCACGAGCAGGATGCCGTGCCGCTTGTCCCGGATGGCGTGCTCCGGGTTCTGTTCGCGGGTCTGCACCCAGCGCTGCAGCCGGGGCTGGAACACCACCATGAGCAGGGCAGCCACGATCAGGGCGGGCGCCGCGTAGTGGAAGACCTTCTCCGGCAGGTGCAGGAGCAGGTACGCGCCGGTGATGCCGCCCAGCAGCGAGGCCGGCAGCAGCCGCAACAGCTGGTTCCGGCGCCCGGCGAGCTCCTTGCGGTAGCCCCAGGCCCCGGCGGCGCTGCCGGCCACGAGGCCCATGGCGTTGCTGATCGAGGCGGTCACGGGCGCGAACCCGAGCGCGATCAGTACGGGAAAGGTCACCAGCGTGCCCGAACCCACCACACTGTTGATGGTGCCGGCCCAAAGTCCGGCGAAGAAAATGAAGACGCTACTGAGGAACTCCACGCGCTGTCAGCGGTTCCGTCAGCGGCGGGCGGTGGCGGTGTAGCGGCCGCCGGACACACTGACGTCCAGGTCCACGCCGAACGTTTCGCTAAGGTTCCCGGCGGTCAGCACCTCCTCCAGCGGGCCGGAGGCGACCACACCGCCGTCGCGCATCAACAGGGCGTGCGTGAAGCCCGGCGGGACCTCTTCGAGGTGGTGGGTGACCAGCACGATCGCGGGGGCCGCCTCGTCGCGGGCAAGCCCGCTGAGCCGGTGGACGAGGTCTTCCCGGCCGCCCAGGTCAAGGCCCGCGGCGGGCTCGTCGAGCAGCAGCAGTTCCGGGTCCGTCATGAGCGCACGGGCAATCTGCACGCGCTTGCGTTCGCCCTCGGAGAGCGAGGCGAACGGGCGGTTGAGCAGCGGGCCCATCCCCCACTCATTGAGCAGGGCGAAGGCGCGGCGTTCGTCGTCCTTTTCGTAGCCCTCGCGCCAGCGGCCGGTGACACCGTAGGCGGCGGTCACGACGACGTTGAGGACCTTTTCGTGCTCGGGAATCTGGTTGGCCAGGGCGGCCGAGGACAGGCCGATCCGCGGGCGCAGTTCGAAGACGTCCACGGCGCCGAGAATCTCTTCGAGGATCCCCGCCATGCCGGACGTGGGGTGGAGGCGGGCGGCGGCTACCTGCAGCAGAGTGGTCTTGCCGGCGCCGTTGGGGCCCAGGATCACCCAACGTTCGCCCTCCTTGACCTGCCAGTCGACCTTGTCCAGGAGCGTTTTCGCCCCACGTACAACGCTGACGGCGGCCAATTCAAGAACATCACTCATAGGAGTAGACACTAGGACAAAAAAGCGGACGACTGATAACCGGACGGGCGGGCCGGCGGCGGTACCCGTTGCCCGCGTCACCGGAGCGAAACCAATTCAGGCCGGCACCGGCACGCTCGCTAGGATTGGGGCCATGAGTTCGAACGTGACCGCGGTCAGCTACGGCGTCAATCTGTCCCTTCCCGAGGTGCAGCAGCTGCGCCGGTCGCTGGCCGCTGCGGGGCTGCGGATCGGCGCCGAAAACACCACCGGCGACGGCCGCTTCTCGGTCTATTCCGCCGACTGCACCCTGCCGGACGCCGTCACCGCGGCCGGGCTGGCCGGGCTCCGCCGGGACATCGCGGCATTGACGGCGTGGACACGGCGGTCGTGCCCGCCGCGCTGCGGCAGGCCCCGCGGAAGTTCCTGATCATGGACGTGGACTCCACGCTGATCCGGCAGGAAGTCATCGAACTGCTGGCGGCCTATGCGGGCAAGCGGGAGGAGGTCACCGCGGTGACCGAGGCGGCCATGCGCGGCGAACTGGACTTCGCGCAGAGCCTGCACGCCCGGGTGGCGGTGCTCGCCGGACTGCCGGCCGGCGTCGTCGAGTCCGTGCGCGCCGAGGTGACCCTGAGTGAGGGCGCCGCCGAGCTGGTGGCGGCCTTTAAGGCGGCCGGCCACGCCGTGGCCGTCGTCTCGGGCGGCTTCAACCAGATCCTGGGGCCGCTGGCGGAGGGCCTGGGGCTGGATTACTGGATTGCCAACGAACTGGAAATCGTCGACGGCGCGCTCACCGGCAAGGTGCTGGGCGACGTGGTGGACCGGGCCGCGAAGGAGAAGTACCTGCGCGAGTGGGCGGCCGCCGAGGGCATCCCGATGGAGCACACCATTGCGGTGGGCGACGGCGCCAACGACCTGGATATGCTCGGCGCGGCCGGCATCGGCGTCGCCTTCAACGCCAAACCCGCTGTCCGCGCCGTGGCCGACGCGGCCATCAACATGCCGTACCTCGACGCCGTCCGGCATATCGCCGGCGTCTGAGGACCCGCCTGCCGGGTGCCCGTTAACGCCAGATGGCACTTGGCGGCAGTGTTTTTGAGGAACACTGCCGCCAAGTGCCATCTCGGCGGGTGGCTAGTTGCTGCCGGGGCCGCTTGCCTTGTCGAAGTAGTCGGCGCCGCCGACGTATTCGGTGTGGCCGGTCGCGACGTCGGCGGTGGCCATCCTGGCGACCTCCGCGGCGAACTCCTTGACCGAGTAGAGCTTGCCGGCCTCGGCGCGGCGGGCCTCGATGGCGCCCGGGTTGGAGCGGTCCAGCAGCGTGGCGGTGACGGTGCCTTCGATCATGTCGCCGGAGACGACCACCAGCGAGATGCCCTTCTCGGCCAGGCCCGGCACGTGTTCGCGGAGCGCGTCCTCGCCGGCGCGCTTGCTGCGGGCGACGGGCTCATACTCGGGCATGGTGGGGACGGTCTCGATGAAGTGGGCCTGGTGGCTGGTCACGAACACCACGCGCGAGCCCTCGGGCATCAGCGGCACGGCGGCGTTGAGCATGTTCACCTGGGCGTCGCGGTTGAGTTTGAGCGCGTAGCCCTCTTCCATGCCGGACTCCATGCCGCCGGAGGCGTTGAGGACCAGCAGGTCCAGCGAGCCGAAGTTTTCCATCGCCGCGCTGGCCAGGGCCTGGACGCCTTCCTGCGTGGTCAGGTCCGCGCCGACTGCGGCGGCGCGGCCGCCGGCGGCCTCGATCTCGGCGACCACCTTGTTGGCGCGCGGGGCTTTCTGGCGGTAGTTCACGACGACGGCGGCGCCCTCCGCGGCGAGGAATTTGGCGACTTCCGCGCCGATGCCCCGCGATGAACCGGTCACGATGGCGGTCTTGTTATCCAGCAGTCCCATTCGAGCTCCTTTGTTCCAAACGTCCAAATACTGTTGGGTCTGCTGTCCATCATGCCAGCGGCCCTCGGCATTTCCGTTGTCCGGGATCCACAAAGAAGCCGGGCGGGGCTAGTTTGTCGGCGGCGTGGACCGGCCCGGCTCCCCGGGTCCGCCGCGGGACATGCCCGTCCTCCGGGTCCGCCGATGGACATGCCCGTCCTCCGGGTCCGCCAATGGACATAGTCCGTATATGTCCACTCGCCGCGGCCAGGGATGGGCATGTCCGTCCGGCGGAGCGTAGGCTCACGCCCATGCGGAGCCACGGCAGCGAATCCACACCGGAAGAGGTCTTCAGCGGTTCTCCCCGCGGTCTGGAACTGTACCGCGCCGTGGAACGGCTTGTCGCCGGATCCACTTCGGACGCACCCGGCCCGGAGAAAGCGGCCCGCCGAAGCCGGCCCGGGTGCGCCCGGCCTTCCCGAGGTCCGGGCCACCAAGAGCCAGGTGGCGTTCCGCGGCCGGCGCCGCGGGTTCGCCTACGTCTGGTGGCCGGGACGCTACGTCCGCTCGGACGTGCCGGCCGTGCTCTCCATTGCGCTGGCCAGCCGTCTTGACTCGGCACGCTTCAAGTCGGTGGTCAACCCGTCACCGGGCCTGTGGATGCACCATCTGGAGCTTCACTCCGAAGACGAACTGGACGCGGAGGTCGTCGGCTGGCTGCGGCAGGCACGGAGCGAGGCCGGCTGAGGGCACACGGCCGGAGCCGGCCGCCGGCCGGCTCGTTCGGACCACGGGTGCAGTGCCTGCCTTGGCGGGAACAGGGCCAGGTGTCAGCCCCGGTCGACCCGGATCTTCTTGCTCGCCTCACCCGGTGCCGCCACGGGGGCGGGTGCGCGAACCTCGAGGACACCGTCTTTGTAGCTGGCGGTGATGTCTTCTTCCTTGGCTCCGGCCGGCAGGGCGATGCTGCGCAGGAACGAACCGTACCGGAATTCGGAACGGTAGCCGGTCTTGCTCTTGTGCTCGGACTTTTCCTCGCGTTCGGCCCTGATGTGGAGCATGCCGTCGCTGACCGACACGTCGACGTCCCGGTCCGGATCGATGCCGGGCACTTCCGCCCGCACCACGAGGGTGCTGCCGTCCTGGAACTGTTCGACCTTGATCGTCGACGCCATGGTCAGGTCGCCGTCGAGGAAGCGGCGGACGGGCTCCAGCATGTCCGAAGGCGCCCATTTGCTCAGATCAGCCATGATTAAATCCTCCTGGGTCCGCGCCCCTGCCTTGGTGCGGTCAGGGGCTGTAAGACCATTACACGCCCCCGCCCGGGGCGCCGCCAAGGGCCAAAGGCCCGGCCCCGGCGCAGTACCGCCGTCGTCAGTACCGCCGTCGTCGGTCACACCGTTGACGACGACGGCGGCGGGCCCGCCCCGGCTTAGTGGCCCATGCCGAGGCCGCCGTCGACCGGGATGACTGCGCCGGAGATGTAGGCGGCCTCGTCACTGGCGATCCAGCGGACGACGTCGGCGACCTCCGACGCTTCGGCGAAGCGGCCCGCGGGAACCTTGGACAGGTAGTCCTTCTGCGTGGCTTCCGGCAGTTCGGCGGTCATGTCGGTGTTGATGAAGCCGGGAGCGACCACGTTCGCGGTGATGCCGCGGCCCCCGAGTTCGCGGGTGAGCGAGCGGGCAATGCCGACGAGGCCGGCCTTGGACGCGGAGTAGTTGATCTGCCCCGGGGCGCCGTAGAGCCCGGAGACGGACGAAATCAGCACCACACGTCCCTTGCGTGCCCGGATCATGCCCTTGGAGGCACGCTTGATGACGCGGAAGGCGCCGGTGAGGTTCGTATCGATCACCGAGGTGAAATCGTCCTCGCTCATGCGCATCAGGAGCGTGTCCTTGGTGATGCCGGCGTTGGCCACCAGGACCTCCACGGGGCCGTGCGCCGCCTCCACTTCGGCGAAGGCCGCGTCAACGGAAGCCTCGTCCGTGACGTCGGCCTTGACGCCGAGGATGCCGTCCGGAAGGGTGGCCGCGCTGCGGTAGGTCACGGCGACCTTGTCGCCGTTGGCGAGGAAAGACTCGGCGATGGCCAGGCCGATGCCCCGGTTGCCGCCGGTGATGAGGACGCTGCGGCCGGGGGAGGTTGCTTCAGACATGTCGGGCTCCGGGATTCTGCGGCTCAGCGGCGCCGCGGTGGGTGGGCTGGATTTTCCTGCCTCCGATCTTAGCCTCCGGTGCCCGCCTGCCCCGTCTCGGGGCCGGCGGCTGTTTGGGCGCCTCCGCCGATGGTGAGAGAATTGAAGGAAGCCTATGGAGCGTGATCTGACAGCCGTGACAAACAAGAACCGACCCGGTGGGCGGACGTCCGGGGAGGACTCCGGCGACACCGAGGTCCACAGCATTACCGACGCCGCCGCCGCGCACTCGGAAGAGATGCGCCAGCGGATGATCAAGTACGCCGTGGCCATGGGCATCCGCATGGTCTGCCTGGTTCTGGTGTTTGTGGTGGACGGCTGGTTCAAGATCCTTCCCGTCATCGGGGCCGTTTTCCTGCCCTGGTTCGCGGTGGTGATCGCCAACGGCGGCGACCACGCCGAAGTCCACAGCGAGTCGCTGATCGACTATGTCCCGCTGGCGGAACTGGACGCCCCCGGCTCCGAAGAAACAGCCGGCCAGGGGCCGACGGCGGCGGACGACGCCCCCATCACCCTCCTGCAGGGCGAACTGATTGACGACGACGAGAGACCACAGACGGGCTGCTTCATGAACCTTTTTGACCTGGCCGGCCCAGCCGCCGCACCCGCCACACCGAGGTGCTCCCGCAAGGCCTGCCGCGCCGACGCCGAGTGGCAGCTGCTGTGGAACAACCCCAAAATCCACACCCCGGAGCGCCGCAAGAGCTGGCTGGCCTGCCCTGAGCACCGTGGCTGGCTGGAGGACTACCTCCAGACCCGCGGGCTGTGGAAAGAGACCGTCCCCCTGGCCGATGCGGACGCGGGTCCCGACGCGGGTGCCGGCGCGGAGACCGCCCCAGGCAGGGCCGGCTGAATGTACCGCTTCCTCTTCTCCAGCAAGTGGCTGGGCTACCTGTTGCTGGCCGCCATTTTCGCCGCCGCCTGCGTGTTCCTGGGCCGCTGGCAGATGGACCGCCGGGCGGAGACGCTCGCGGAGATCAACCGTGTGGTCTCCAACTACTCCGCCACCCCGGTTCCGTTCGCCGACGTCCGTGACCAGTTCAGCAAACTCGATGCCGACCGTGAGTGGACGCAGGTCGAGCTGCGCGGCCGGTACGACGCGGCCGGCCAGCGGATCGTCCGCAACCGGCCGCTCAACGGCCAGCCCGGCTACGAGGTGGTGGTTCCCTTCAAGCTGGAGTCCGGCGAGACGGTCGTGATCGACCGGGGCTGGCTGCCGATCGGCAACAAAAACCCCGGCAGCCCGGATTCGGTGCCTGCCCCGCCGCCCGGGAACGTGACTGTGGTGGCCAGGCTCAAGCATTCCGAGCCCGAGCTGCAGCGCGGCGCCCCGGACGGGCAGCTCGCGTCGATCGATCTCGCCGCCTATTCGGCCCAGCTCGGGTATCCCGTGCTCACCGGTGCCTACGGCCAGCTGGCCTCCGAAACCCCGCCGGCGGCGGACATGCCCCTCGGGTTCCCCAAGCCCTCCACCGAGGAGGGCACACACCTCTCCTACTCCCTGCAGTGGTTCGCGTTCGGGGTCCTGATGTTCGTCGGCTTCGGTTACGCGGCGCGGCAGCAGGCCCGGAACGCGGCCATCGACGCCGAGGACGCCGAAGACCTCGAACCCCGGGCCGCCGACGGCGGCTACCTGCACGCCGGCAACCCGGCGCCCCGCCGTCGTCCGCTCCCCCGGAAGCGGAAGAATGCCACGGCGGAGGAAGAGGAAGACGCCATCCTCGACGCCCAGGGATTCTGAAGGAGTACAGCATGGATCCCGACGCCGTAGCCAACGTCCGGCGCGCGCTGCTCGCGGCGGGCGCTGCCGATACCGTCGCCGTTTTTGAGTCACCGGTGCCGACCGCCGCTGCGGCAGCCGCGGCCCTGGGCTGCGACATCGCGGCGATCACCAACAGCCTCGTCTTCGACGTCGACGGCGCTCCCCTGCTGATCCTGGCCAGCGGGGCAGCCAAAGTGGACCTCCGCCACGTGGCCGCCTGCCTCGGGTCAGGGAAGATCCGGCGCGCGGAACCCGGCTTCGTCCTGCACCACACCGGCCAGCGCGTGGGCGGAGTAGCCCCGGTCGGCCACCCGGAAAGAATCAGGACCCTGCTGGACGAGTCCCTGAAAGACCACCCGGTCCTCTGGGCCGGCGCCGGAGACCACAACTCCATGTTCTCGATCACCTACCGAGAACTCCACCGCATCACCAACGCCCAAGAAATGCCCGTCCGCTAGCCGCCGGCGAACGGCACAGCGCAACGGTGACATCCGCGAGAGCGCCGAACGCGGGCAATTTGCGTAGCGTGCGTCTAAGCGAGGGACGAGCGAGCACGCGGCAAATTGCGCGCGCGAGGCGCGAATCCAGCCACGGACGAACGCGGAGGTGACCAGAGAACGGACGGTCAAACGAGGCCTACGCCAGCGTAATCAGGTCCAGGTAGTCTTCGTTCCACAAGTCCTCGACGCCGTCGGGCAGCATCACGACGCGCTCCGGGTTGAGCGCCTCCACGGCGCCCTCATCGTGGCTCACGAGCACCACGGCGCCGGTGTAGTTGCGCAGCGCGCCCAGGATCTCGGAGCGGCTGGCCGGGTCGAGGTTGTTGGTGGGCTCGTCCAGGAGCAGCACGTTCGCGCTCGATGCCACGATGGTGGCCAGCGCCAGCCGGGTCTTCTCGCCGCCGGAGAGCACACCGGCGGGCTTGTCGACGTCGTCGCCGGAGAACAGGAACGAGCCCAGGATGCCGCGGACCTCGGCAGTCGTTCATGTCCGGGGCGGCCGAGCGCATGTTCTGCAGCACGGTGCGGTCGACGTCGAGCGTCTCATGCTCCTGGGCGTAGTAGCCCACCTTCAGGCCGTGGCCCGGGATGACTTCGCCGGTGTCGGGCTTGTCGACGCCGGCGAGCATGCGCAGCAGCGTCGTCTTGCCGGCGCCGTTGAGGCCCAGGATGACCACCTTGGAGCCGCGGTCGATCGCGAGGTCCACGTCGGTGAAGATCTCCAGCGAGCCGTAGGACTTGCTGAGGCCGTCGGCGGTGAGCGGGGTCTTGCCGCAGGGCGAGGGGTCCGGGAAGCGCAGGGCTGCCACGCGGTCGTTCTCGCGGACCGCCTCGAGGCCGCCGAGCAGCCGCTCGGCACGCTTGGCCATGTTCTGCGCGGCGACGGCCTTGGTGGCCTTGGCGCGCATCTTGTTGGCCTGGTCCATCAGGACCTGGGCCTTCTTCTCGGCGTTCGCGCGTTCGCGCTTGCGGGCCCGCTCGTCGGTCTCGCGCTGGGTCAGGTAGCGCTTCCAGTCCATGTTGTAGAAGTCGATCTGCGCACGGTTGGCATCGAGCAGGAAGACCTTGTTCACCGTGGCTTCCAGCAGTTCGGTGTCGTGGCTGATCACGATCAGGCCGCCCTGGTGGTTCTTGAGGAAGTCACGGAGCCAGGCGATGGAATCGGCGTCGAGGTGGTTGGTGGGTTCGTCGAGGAGCATCGTCTCGGCGTCGGAGTACAGGATGCGGGCGAGTTCCACACGGCGGCGCTGGCCGCCGGAGAGGGTCTTCAGCGGCTGGTTCAGCAGCCGGTCCGGCAGGGCCAGGTTGGAGCAGATCGCCGCGGCCTCGGCCTCGGCCGCGTAGCCGCCGGCGGCCAGGAACTCCGATTCCAGCCTGTCGTAGCGGTTCATGGCCTTGCGCTGGATGGCGGCGTCCTCGCTGGCCATCTCTTCATGCGCGACCCGGAGCTTGCCGACGGCAATGTCGAGGCCGCGGGCGGAGAGGATCCGGTCCCGGGCCAGCTGCTCCATGTCCGGCGTGCGCGGGTCCTGCGGCAGGTAGCCGATCTCGCCGCTGCGGGTGACCTTCCCGGCGGCGGGCAGGCCCTCGCCGGCCAGCACGCGGGTCAGCGTTGTCTTGCCTGCACCGTTACGGCCGACGAGGCCGATTTTGTCTCCCTTGTCGATCCGGAAGCTCACCTGGTCCATCAGCAGACGGGCGCCGGCGCGCAGTTCGAGATCCTGGACGGTAATCAATGCAGCTAAGGCCTTTCACAACGGGGAACGCCGCGGCACAACGGATGGCATCTGGACGGGGCCGGGGCGGTGTGGCCGAGAGGACGGCCCCTACCAGTCTACCGGCAGCTCCCCCGCAGGCTGACATCGGTGCGGGCCGCACACGACGGCGGCCGGCGCCCGCCGTCGTCGGTTCGCTTTGGTGCGGTCCCCCAGCGCGGCGGCTCCTCTTTAGTGGGAGGCCTACAAAATGGGCGGGTTGCCGCGGCCGTATCGTCGGAAGTGAGACCCGCACGCCCCGCCGCGTGCACGCCCCGCTTAGCGACAGGACCATCATGAACACGACTGACACCGCCGGCGCCACGACGTCCGCTGCAGCCGGCCGGACGGGCCGCCCCCGCCGGCGCTGGAACGCCACCGACCTCGGACTCATCGCCGTCTTCGCCGCCCTCGTGGCGGTCTCCGCCATCGTCGCCGGCCATTCCGGTCGGGGCCCTCGGCGTCCCCATCACGGTGCAGACCCTCGCCGTGATGCTCACCGGGCTGGCCCTGGGACCCGGCCGTGCCTTCGCCGCGGTCGGGCTCTACGTGCTGCTGGGCCTGGCCGGGTTGCCGATCTTCAGCGGCGGCCGCGGCGGGCTGGGCGTGCTGGCCGGCCCCTCCGCCGGGTACATCCTGGCGTTCCCGCTCGCCGCCGCCGCCGTGGGCTGGCTGGCCGCCGTCGTGCTCCGCCGAACCACCGGGAAGGTCCGGGCGCTGGCCCTGTTCGCCGCCGCAATGGCCGAGAAGCATCGTCATCGTCCAGACGCTCGGCGTCCTGGGCCTGATGGTGAACGCCAGGCTGGGGCTGTCCCAGGCCGTTCCTGGCCGACCTCGCGTTCTACCCCGGCGATGTGATTAAGAACGTGCTGGCGGTGACCGTCGCGCTGGCCTTGCACAAGGCGTTCCCCGATCTGCTGGTCCGCCGTGTCCGGCCGGCCGGCGGGGCGACTGTCCGCTCGTGAGCATCCGTCCTGGACCGGGCGGCGGTCCGGGTGGCGCTCGAGGGCCGCCCGGACCCCAAGACCCTGCTTGCAGCCGGTGTCCCTGACGCTGTCCGAGCGCCGGATCGGGGTCATCGGGGCCAACGGCTCGGGCAAGTCCACCCTGCTGCGGCTGCTCAACGGCCTGGTGGAACCCAGTTCCGGCACGGTCACGGTGTCCGGGTCCGACACGGTCCGCGAGGTGCGTGCGGTCCGCCGGCGGGTCGGCTTCGTGTTCACCGATCCGCTCTCGCAGCTCGTGATGCCCACCGGCACGCGAGGACGTGGAATTGTCGCTGCGCCGCTCGGTCCGGAACGCCGCGGGAACGGCGGGCGCCGGCCGAAGCGACGCTGGACCGATTCGGCCTGCTGGGGCTGGCGGACCAGAGCGTCTACGAGCTCTCCGGCGGCGAACGCCAGCTCGTGGCCCTCGCCGCGGTCTTGGCCGTCGACCCGGCGGTCCTGGTCCTGGACGAGCCGTCCACCCTGCTGGACCTGCGGAACCGGGAGCTGCTGCGCCGCACCCTGGCCGGGCTCGAGCCAGCAGGTCATCCTGTCGACCCACGATCTTGAGCTGGCCCTCGACATGGACCGGGTGCTGGTGGTGGACGCCGGAAGGTCGTGTTCGACGGCGCCCCGGCCGCCGCCGTCGACCACTACCGGAAGCTGTGCGCGGCGGACCACGCCGCCCTGCCGCCCGCCCGCGGGGACTCGGCACGGCCATGAGGGGCCACGGCTTCCTGCTCGCCAACTACGTCCCGGGCGACTCGCCGGTGCACCGCGCCCCGCTGTGGCTGAAGTTCGGGCTGGTGCTCGGTTGCGGGATGGCGTCGTTCCTGGTTGCCGGACTGGGCGGCGGCCGCCGCGGGGCTCGCGGTGCTGTGCGGGGTGTACCTGCTCAGCGGGGCCGGGCTGCGCCGGCTGGCCCGGGCCGTCCGGCCGGTCCTTCCCGTCCTGGCCGTGATCGGCGTGTTCCAGTGGTGGCAGCTGGGCGGCCCGGCGGCGGCGCGGATCGTCCTCGGCATCCTGGTCTGCATGGTGGCGGCGTCCATCCTGACCGCCACCACCCCGGTGCAGGCCCTGCTGGACGGCGTCGCCTCCCTGGCCCGCCCGTTCCGGCGGCTTCGGCGCCGACCCCGAACGGTTCGCACTGACGATTGCCAGTCATGCTGCGCAGCATCCCCTTCATCGCGGGCGCCTACGCCGATGTCCGCGATTCCGCCCGGGCCCGCGGCCTGGACCGGAACCCCCGTGCGCTGGTGCTCCCGGTGTTCATCACCACGGTGGCGTTCGCCCGGCAGACCGGCGACGCCCTGGCAGCCCGCGGTCTGGGCGACGCGGAGGATCTGGACGGCTGACGGTTTACCGCGCGGGCCTGGAGCGGACATGCCCGTCCCTGTCCCCCGCTGCGGAGCATGCCCATCCTTGGCCACGTGCGAGTGGACATATCCCACTATGTCCAACGCTGGAGCCAAGGAATGGGCATGCCCATCCGGGCTGCCCGGCAAGGCTGCGGAGCATGCCCGGCTGGCCTGTCCCCCGCTGCGGAGCATGCCCATCCTTGGCCGCGTGGAGTGGACATATCGCCACTATGTCCAACGCTGGAGCCAACGAATGGGCATGCCCATCCGGGCCAGCACTGAGCACGGACTGTCCCGTGCCAGCATGCCACGGACATGGCATGTCCCTGTCACCCGGCAGACGGGCATGCCCATCCCTGGCCGCAGCGCGGAGTGGACATATCACCACTATGTCCAACGCTGGAGCCAAAGAATGGGCATGTCCGGCGGGGTGCTAGCCGAACGAGCGGTACTCGAACAGCGCGGCGGTCCCCATCCCGCCGGCGATGCTGATCATGGCCAGGGCCAGCTGGCGGTCTGCGGGGTTGCGGCGGGCCTGGGCCAGCAGCCGGGTGACAAGCACCGCGCCGGAGGCCCCGTAGGCGTGGCCCAGGGCGAGGGCCCCGCCGTCGAGGTTGGCGCGGTGCGGGTCGATGCCCAGGAGGTCGAGGCATGCCAGCGTCTGGGACGCGAAGGCCTCGTTGAACTCGACCAGGCCCAGCTCCGCGGCGGTGACGCCCGAGTCCGCGAGCAGGCGTTCCGCCGCGGCCGCCGCGCCGATCCCCGAGCAGCGCAGGCTCCACCCCGGCGGTGTCCGTCCCCAGCACGAGGAGCCCGTCGCGGGCGCCGAGCTGGCGGGCCCGGGCCAGCGAGGTGACCACGACGGCGGCAGCCCCGTCCGCGTCGAAGCAGGAATTTCCGGCCGTGACCGTGCCGTCCGGAACGAAGGCGGCCGGGAACCGGGCCAGCACGGCCGGGGTGAGGGACGCGGCGTGGGCCGTCGTCGGAGCTACGGGACCATCTGGCCCGGGCAGCGCGACGGTCTCGCCGTCGAAGGCGCCGGCCGCGGCGGCGTCGAGGGCGCGCCGGTGGCTGCGCAGCGCGAAGTCGTCCTGCCGCTGCCGCGGAATGCCGAAGCGGACGGCGACGTTTTCGGCGGCCACTCCCATGTCCGGGTCGCCGTAGCTGCCGGGGGCGAACCGGGCGCGGCTGAAGAACTGCGGCTCGCCGCCGGGGCCTGGCCGGGCCCGGAGTGGCGCCGTGCTGATGCTCTCCACTCCGCCGGCCAGGTACACGTTCCGCCGCCGGAACCGCCACCGGACGCAACCAGCCGGGACGCCAGCACGATCGCGTCCAGGCCGGAGCCGCACTGCCGGTCCACGGTCAGCCCGGGAACACCCACCGGCAGGCCGGCCTCCAGGGCAGCAAGCCGGGCGACGTTGCCGCCGCCGCCCACGGCGTTGCCGATCACGACGTCCGCCACCTCGCCGGCCGGTACACCGGCATCGGCGAGCAGGCGGCGCAGCACCGGCGCCAGCAGCTCGTGGGCGTGCAGTGTCTTGAGGGCGCCGTGGGCCCGGCAGACCGGGGTCCGGCGCGCGGCGATGATGACGGGTTGCCGGTCCGCCGGCAGCAGAGCGGGGCAGCGCCGGCGCCGCCGCAGGTGCCGGCGACCGGTGCCGGTGCCGGTCCGGTGCCACGGGCAGATCCTCAGCCAAGGCGCCGGATCCGCGGATCGTCGCGGGCAATCCACTCGAGCAGGAGCGGGCGGCTGATCTTGCCGCGGTCCGTCAGGGGCAGCTCGGCCAGCAGGTAAGTAGTCCAGCGGCCGCTTGTTCCGGGCCAGGACATCCTCGACGCCGGCCCTCAGCTGGGTGCCGGTCACTCCGCCGTGGGAGGGCAGCACCGCCGCCACGACGCGCTGGCCGCGGAGGTCGTCGGCCTGCCCGGCAGCCACGACGGCCGCCACCCCGGGCACGGACGCCAGGGCCAGCTCCACCTCGTGCGGGTAGACGTTGGTGCCGGCGGTGATGATCATGTCCGAGCGGCGGCCCAGCAGATGCAGGATCCCGCTCGGACAGGTAGCCCTGGTCGCCCACGGTGTACCAGCCGTCGAAGCACAGCAGCGCCCCGTCGTCGTCGCCCCACAGGTAGCCGTCGCTGACCATGCCGCTGCGGACGCAGACGTTGCCGTCGACACCGTCCGGAACGGGAACGCCGTCGTCGTCGAGAATCCTGATCTCGACGCCGGGGAACGGCCGGCCGATCCCCGAGCCGCCTCTGGCCGGGGATTCGCCCGGCCGCAGCCCGGCGCCGGCGACGAAGCTGAGCTCGGCGGCGCCGTAGTACTCGAAAATGGTGGCGTTCGGCGCCCAGCGGCGTGCGGCCTCGACGGTCCGCGCGTCGAGCTTGGACCCGGCGCAGATGATGGTCCGCACGCCGGAGGCGTCCACGCCGCCGGCCAGGCCGCGCTCGCTGAGCAGCCGGAGCATCGTGGGCACCAGGACCAGACGGGTGATGCCGTCGTGGCTGACCGCGGCATGCGCGTCGCCGACGTCGAACTGTTCCAGGGTGTGGAATTCCGACCCGGCATAGAGGCATTCGGCGAGGGCATAGAGGTTGAGGCTGGCGGCCAGGGGTCCCGGGCGCGAGCGTCCGGTCGTCCGGGGCCAGGCCGAAGAACTCGACCGAGGAGTCGAAGGAAAGCCGCCACGACCGCCGCGAGCGGCTGAAGGCCTTGGGGACGGAGGTGGTCCCGGAGGTGAGCCCGATCAGGAAGGGCGAGTCCGGCGCTCCGTCGGCGAGGTCGTTGCCCGGGTCGCCGCCCGGGTCGGTGCCGCCGGCGGGGAAGGCTTCCGCGATCCGTGCGGTGAGCGCATCCCGGAGCTGCTGCGGCCAGGCGGGATCGAGCACGGCGCAGCGCCGGTTGCCCGCGACCGCCGCCGCGAAGGCTGCGACAAAGCGGGTGGAATTGCCTTCGGCCAGCACCGTGACGGCCGGAGCGTCGGGCACGAGCGCGGCCGCGGCGTCGCGCAGTTCGGCCCAGCTCAGGCGCTTCCCGGCCACGACGACGGCGGTGTCGTCGGGGCGCTCGTCGGCCCAGCGCTGGAGTCTGTCGAGAAAAGGCATCGGACCAACTTTACCGGGCGAGGGCGTCCGGCTTGGCGGGAAGGGATATTGTGACAGCATGAGTTTCAATGACAACGTCCAGCTGGACCCGTCCCAGGTCCAGAGCCGCGCGCGGCATGGGCCGCGGCACCAAGATCGGCGGCGGGATCGGCGGCGGCATCGTGCTGCTGCTGGCCGCGCTGTTCGGCATCAACCCCCAGCTGCTGGAGGGCCTGACCGGCACCGACGCAGGAGCCAGTCGCAGAGCCAGGGCACCGCCCCGGCCTGCAAGACCGGCGCCGACGCCGACGCCCGCCTCGACTGCCGGATCATCGGCACGGTCAACAGCCTGAACGCCTTCTGGCCGGACTACCTGGCCCAGTACAACAGGAAGTACCCGCGGCCGGACACGGTGCTGTTCAGCGGCGGAACCAACACCGGCTGCGGCGCCGCCACCTCCGAGGTCGGCCCGTTCTACTGCCCCGCCGACCAGACGGCGTACTTCGATCCGGGCTTCTTCCAGGACCTCGTGGACCGCTTCGGTTCCTCCGGCGGCCCGCTGGCCCAGGAGTACGTGGTGGCCCACGAATTCGGCCACCACATCCAGAACGTGCTCGGCACCATCGACCGGGCCCAGCAGGATCCGCAGGGCCCGGAGTCCGGCGCGGTCCGGGTGGAGCTCCAGGCCGACTGCTACGCCGGCCTGTGGGTCCGCTACGCCACCACGACCAAGGACCCGAACACCGGCCAGCCGTTCCTGGAACCGCTCACGACCGGGATCTGCAGGATGCCCTGTCCGCGGCCTCCGTCGGTGGGCGATGACCGGATCCAGAAGGCCGCCACCGGCCGGGTCTCACCGGAATCGTGGACCCACGGTTCCAGCGCGCAGCGGCAGAAGTGGTTCTACCAGGGCTACAAGACCGGCGACATCAACCAGTGCGACACGTTCAAGGTCGCCACCCCGTAACCCGTAACCGCATCGGCTGCTCCGACAACGCCGTTATGGGCCTCCAAAGGGCCGTTGCGGAGCAACCGATGAAACGACGACGGCGGCCGGTCACCTTCTCGTGGAAGGTGGCCGGCCGCCGTCGTAGGGAGGCGGTGGGGACCTAGATGTTGAAGCCCAGGGCGCGCATCTGGTCGCGGCCGTCCTCGGTGATCCGCTCCGGACCCCATGGCGGCATCCACACCCAGTTGAGGCGCCAGTCGTCGACGATGCCGTCCAGGGCCTTGCCGACCTGCTCCTCGATCACGTCGGTGAGCGGGCAGGCGGCCGTGGTGAGCGTCATGTCGATCAGCAGGGCGCCGTCGTCGTCGGAGTACTTCAGGCCGTAGAGCAGGCCCAGGTCAACGATGTTCACCCCCAGTTCCGGGTCGATCACATCCTTGAGCGCCTCTTCGACATCCTCGAGGCCCGTGCGGGCCACATTGAGTTTCGGTCATGGCGTAGTCCTAACTAGGCCTGTGCTGCGGCGTCGGCGGCAGCGATGGTGGCGGCTCCGGCGCCGGGGAGCGTAGCGGTCGTAGCCTTCTTCTTCGAGGCGGTCGGCCAGCTCCGGGCCGCCCTCTTCGACGACCTGGCCGTCCACGAACACGTGCACGAATTCCGGCTTGATGTAGCGCAGGATCCGGGTGTAGTGCGTGATCAGCAGGGTGCCCATGTTGCCCTCGGCGTGGGCGCGGTTGACGCCCTCGGAGACGACCTTCAGCGCGTCGACGTCGAGGCCGGAGTCGGTCTCGTCGAGGATGGCGAACTTCGGCTTGAAGAGTTCCAGCTGGAGGATCTCGACGCGCTTCTTCTCGCCGCCGGAGAAGCCTTCGTTGACGTTGCGCTGGGTGAAGTCGGCGTCGATGCGCAGCTGCGCCATGGCGGCCTTGACGTCCTTGGTCCAGGTGCGGAGCTTGCGGGGCTTCGCCGTCGATCGCGGTCTTGGCGGTGCGCAGGAAGTTGGTCATGCTGACGCCGGGAACCTCGACCGGGTACTGCATGGCCAGGAACAGGCCGGCGCGGGCGCGCTCGTCGACGCTCATCGCGAGGACGTCCTCGCCGTCGAGCGTGATGGTGCCGCACGTGACGTTGTAGCGCGGGTGGCCGGCGATGGTGGAGGCCAGGGTGGACTTGCCCGAGCCGTTGGGGCCCATGATGGCGTGGGTCTCGCCCGTGCGGATGGTCAGGCTGACGCCCTTCAGGATTTCCTTGGTGCCCTGCTCGGTGTCAATGCTGACGTGCAGGTCCTTGATCTCAAGAGTGGACATGTGTCTTGTTCTCCTCTGCACCGGCCCTTCGGCGGCGGTGCGTTTTCTGGTCGATAAGTTCTGTGGTGCGGGTGCCGGCTGCGGGCAGCTAGCTGAAGTTCGGAGCCTCGGCGCCGTTCAGGACGGTGCTGACGTCCACGTAGACGCTCGTCATCCAGGATGGTGACGGCGAAGACGGGCACGGGATCGTAGGCGGGCAGCTGGAGCGGCTGGCCGCTGCGCAGGTCGAACTGGGAGCCGTGGCCCCAGCACTCGATCTTGCAGCCTTCCACCTCGCCCTCGGAGAGCGAGATGTCCGCATGCGAGCAGGTGTCGCCGATGGCGTGGATCTCCCCCATCGAGTCCTTCACGACCGCGACCGGGTAGTCGTCGATCAGGATGCGCAGCGCCTGCTTGAGCTGGATCTCGCTGGCGCTGCAGACCAGCTCGCCCTTTGGCTGTTCCGTCATGGTTCCCGTTCCCGTGCGTCTCTAGTTGTCCGTCGCGGCGAGCTCGCGCTCGACGGCGGCCGTGAGGCGGTCTTCGATGGCGGGCACCCTGATCTGCTGGATGATCTCGTTGAGGAAGCCGCGGACCACCAGGCGGCGGGCCACCTTCTCCGGGATGCCGCGGGCCATCAGGTAGAACAGGTGCTCGTCGTCGAAACGGCCGGTGGCGCTGGCGTGGCCGGCGCCGGCGATCAGGCCGGTCTCGATCTCGAGGTTGGGCACGGAGTCCGCGCGGGCACCGTCGGTGAGGACCAGGTTGCGGTTGGCCTCGTAGGTGTCGGTGCCTTCGGCTTCCTTGCGGATCAGCACGTCGCCCACCCAGACGGTGTGCGCGCCGCGGCCCTGGAGGGCGCCCTTGTAGAGCACGTTGGACTTGCAGTTGGCGACGGCGTGGTCCACGAAGAGGCGCTGCTCGAGGTGCTGGCCGGCGTCGGCGAAGTACAGGCCGAACAGTTCCGCTTCCGCGCCGGGGGCGGTGAAGCGGGCCGACGGGGTGACCCGGACCAGGTCGCCGCCGAGGCTGACGACGATGTGCTTGAACTTGGCGTCGCGGCCAAGCTTCGCCTGCTGGGAGGAGGCGTGCACGGCGTCGTCGTTCCATTCCTGGAGCGAGATGACGGTGAGCTGTGCGCCGTCCTCCACGAGGATTTCGATGTTTTCCGAGACGACGGCGGTGCCCTGGTGGTCCAGCACGACGACGGCCTTGGAGAACTTCTCCGCGACGATCACGACGTGCTGCGCGGACGCCGCGGCGCCCTGGCCGGTCAGCACCACGCTGACCTCGCCTTCGGCCTGGACTTCGGCGGGAACCGTGATGACGGTGGCCTCGGTGAAGTTCTCCCAGGCGTTCGCGGACACCCGGTCCTCGGGGATGGCGGCGGAGCCGATGCGGGCGTCGTCGCGGCCGACGGTCTCGACCCGGACGCTGTCCGGACCGGTGACGGCCACGGACGGCGCCGCGCCGTTCAGGACCTCGGTGTGCAGGCCGCGGAGGCGCTTGAGCGGGGTGAACCGCCAGTCCTCCTCCATGCCGGTCAGCGGCTTGAAGTCCGCCAGCCGGTAGGAGGTCAGGCGGCCGGCGCGCGAGCTGTCCGGGACGCCGACGCCGCCGCCGTGCGAGTGGCGCTTGACGGCGTCGCCGGCCAGCGGCGACTTGGACTCCGCGGCGTTCAGCGGCGAGAGGCTTTCGCCTTCCTCGGTGAAACCGTTGATGAACGGCTGGGCTGAGGGCGCGCCGATGCGGGCCTTTTCAGTAGTGATGTCAGTCATTAACCGACCGATCCTTCCATCTGCAGTTCAATCAGGCGGTTCAGCTCGAGGGCGTATTCCATCGGCAGTTCGCGGGCGATCGGCTCGATGAAGCCGCGGACGATCATCGCCATGGCCTCGTCCTCGCGCATGCCGCGGGACATCAGGTAGAACAGCTGCTCTTCGCTGACGCGCGAGACGGTGGCCTCGTGGCCCATGGTGACGTCGTCCTCGCGGATGTCGATGTACGGGTAGGTGTCCGAGCGGCTGATGGTGTCCACCAGCAGCGCGTCACAGCGGACCGTGTTGGCCGAGTGCTTGGCGCCCTCGCGGACCTGGACCAGGCCGCGGTAGGCGGCGCGGCCGCCGCCGCGGGCCACGGACTTGGAGATGATCGAGCTCTTGGTGTTGGGCGCGATGTGGACCATCTTCGAACCGGTGTCCTGGTGCTGGCCTTCGCCGGCGAACGCGATCGAGAGGGTCTCGCCCTTGGCGCCCTCACCGACGAGGTAGACGGCCGGGTACTTCATGGTGACCTTGGAGCCGATGTTGCCGTCGATCCACTCCATCGTGGCGCCCTCTTCGCAGATGGCGCGCTTGGTGACCAGGTTGTACACGTTGGTGGACCAGTTCTGGATGGTCGTGTAGCGGACGCGGGCGCCCTTCTTCACGACGATCTCCACGACCGCCGAGTGCAGCGAGTCGGAGGTGTAGATCGGTGCGGTGCAACCCTCGATGTAGTGGACGTAGGAATCCTCGTCCGCGATGATCAGGGTGCGCTCGAACTGGCCCATGTTTTCCGTGTTGATGCGGAAGTAGGCCTGCAGCGGGATGTCCACGTGGACGCCCTTGGGCACGTACACGAAGGACCCGCCGGACCAGACGGCCGTGTTCAGCGAGGCGAACTTGTTGTCGCCCACCGGGATGATGGTGCCGAAGTATTCCTGGAAGATCTCCGGGTGTTCACGCAGGGCGGTGTCGGTGTCCAGGAAGATGACGCCCTGGGCTTCCAGGTCCTCGCGGATCTGGTGGTAGACCACCTCGGACTCGTACTGGGCGGCGACACCGGAGACGAGGCGGCTGCGCTCGGCTTCCGGGATGCCCAGCTTCTCGTAGGTGTTCCGGATGTCCTCCGGCAGGTCCTCCCAGGTGGCGGCCTGCTTCTCGGTGGAACGCACGAAGTACTTGATGTTGTCGAAGTCGATGCCGGACAGGTCCGCGCCCCAGGTGGGCATGGGCTTCCGGTCGAAGTACTTCAGGCCCTTCAGACGAAGGTCGAGCATCCATTCCGGCTCGCTCTTCTTGGCCGAGATGTCACGTACGACGTCCTCATCGATACCACGGCGGGCGTTGGCCCCGACGTCGTTCTTGTCGGCCCAGCCGTATTCGTAGGTGCCGATTCCGTGGAGCTCGGGATTCTTCTCCAGAATCTCCGAGATCACAGTGGATTCAGCAACCTTCTTCTCTGATAGTTGGTCCGTCATCACGGCCTTTCTTGCAGATGGTTGGATTCTTCGTCCGGGTCGCCCGCGACCGCGGGGCTGGAAGCCCCGACGGCGGCCGGACGGCCCGTAGGTATGTGGGTGGTGCAGACGTGGCCGCCGCGCGCCAGCGTGGAGAGCCGGCGCACGTCGACGCCGACCAGCCGGGAGAACACTTCCGTCTCCACCTCGCAGAACACGGGGAACTGCGCGGCCAGCTGCTGGATGGGGCAGTGGCCCTGGCACAGCTGCACGCTGGAGAGCGCGGCCGGAAGCGGCGCCTTGGCCTCGATCGACTGCGCCGAGGCGACGAAACCGTCGCGGCTGAGGGCCTCGGACAGGACCCGGGCGCGGGCGGTGATGTCAGTCCCCGCCTGCTCGATTTCCGGCGCGTAGCGGCGCTCCATCTCGGCGAAGCGCTCGACGGCGAACTGCCGCACCGCGTCCGGGCCCGCCAGGTCACCGAGGTGCCGCAGGGCGGAACTGGCGATGTCGAGGTAGTCGTTGCCCAGCGTGGACTGGCCCTGCGAGCTGAGCACGTAACGGCGGGCCGGCCGGCCCGCCCCGGCGCCCGCCCGGGCCGCCCGCTTGACCTCAATCACGCCGTGGCGCGAGAGCTGGTCCAGGTGGCGGCGTACCGCGGCGGGCGTGAAACCCAGCAGTTCGCCGAGTTCGGCGGCGCTGATCGGCCCGTGTTCCAGAACGGCGGCCAGCACCCGGTCCCGGGTGCGCTCCTCGGCGTCGGCGAGCGTGCGCCGCCGCCGGAGTCGCGGCCGCGCCTGGCTCCGCGCGCACGGCGGGCACGGCAGAAGCAGATGGGCTCATGGAATACACAACACAATCATGTCGTAATTTACTCCCCTGTTCCAGTAAGGCATGGCTTTCCTGGGCCCGTTCCGGATCCGGTCCGGCGCTACTACATCGCGTAGAATGCTCTGGTGCGATCCCCCGAATCCCCCGCCCTGACAATCAGCGGGCTCATCAAGGATGTTGGCCCGCTGCCCAGCCTTGACGGCAAGATGCTGCGGGTGGTCAGCGGCCTGTCCCTCGTTGCCGAACGCGGGCAGGTCACCGCCCTGCTGGGCGCCAACGGCGCGGGCAAGACCACCACGATCGAGTGCGCCCAGGGCCTGCAGAAACGCTCCGGCGGCAGCATCAGCCTGCTGGGCCGGGATCCGGACACGGCCGGGGCGGAGCTGCGCGCCCGCGTCGGCGTGATGCTCCAGGACGGCGGGCTCCCGCCGTCGGCCCGGCCCGTGCCCCTGCTCAGGCATATCGCCGGCATGTACCAGGACCCGTGGCCGGTGGAGGAACTCATCGCGCGGCTGGGCATCGACACGTTCAGCCGGACCTCGGTGCGTCGCCTCTCCGGGGGCCAGAAGCAGCGGCTGGCCCTGGCCGCGGCCCTCGTCGGCCGCCCGGAGGTGCTCTTCCTCGACGAGCCGAGCGCCGGGCTGGACCCGCAGTCCCGCCAGCTCGTGTTCGAGCTGATCGCCGAACTGCGGGACCGCGGGATGGGCATCATCCTCACCACGCACCTGATGGACGACGCCCAGCGCCTGGCCGACTACGTCTACATCATCGACGCCGGCCGGAACGTCGCCGAGGGCACCGTCGCCCAGCTGCTGCGGCACGAGCTGACGGCCGGCGACGCCGAACGGCACAGGACGCTGCTCTTCGAAGCCGAGCCCGGCCTGGACCTGGCCGGCGTGCTGCCGGCCGCCGTCGAGATCCGCGAAACACGCGCCGGCAGCTACAGCGCCACCGGCGCGCTGACGCCGGCCGACCTCGCCGCCGTGACGGCCTGGTGGGCCGCCCGCGGCATCATGCCCGCCTCGATGAGCCTGGCCGCCCGCAGCCTCGAGGACGTCTTCCTCGACATCTCCGGAAGGGAAACCCGATGAGCTCCGCCCCCGCCGGAACGCACGGCCGGCACGCCGCTGGGCGGCGCCCCCGCTCCCCTGCTGCGCCGCGTCCTGCTGCAGGGCCGGTATGAGACCGTCACCATGCTCCGCAACGGCGAGCAGCTGATCCTCGCGGTCATCCTGCCGCTGCTGGCCCTCGTCGGACTGACCGTCACGCCGCTGCTGGACGGCCTCGGTTCCAGCCGGGTCAACATCGCGGTGCCGGGCATCCTGGCGCTGTGCGCCATGTCCACGGCGTTCACCGGCCAGGGCATCGCCACCGGGTTCGACCGCCGCTACGGTGTGCTGCGGTTCCTGTCCACCACCCCGCTCGGACGCGCCGGCCTGATCCTGGGCAAGGTGATCGCGGTGCTCGCGGTGCTGCTGCTGCAGGTGCTGGTGGTCACTGCCGTCGCCCTGCCGCTGGGCTGGCAGCCGTCGGGGCCGGGGCTGCTGCCCGGGCTCGCGCTGCTGGTCCTCGGCGCGGCGGCCTTCACCGCCCTCGGCCTGCTCGTGGCCGGCACGGTCCGGCCGGAAGCGACGCTGGCGATCACCAACCTGCTCTGGATCCTGCTCGGCGCCCTCGGCGGCATTGTCATTCCGGCCGAGCGCCTTCCCGCCCCCGCCCAGGCGCTGGTGCACTTCCTTCCCTCCGGCGCGCTGGGCCAGGCGCTGCGGGATGCGTTCCTGCACGGCAGCATCAATCCTGCCGCCGTGTTTGTCCTGCTGCTCTGGACGGCGACTGCCGGCGCCGCAGCAACCCGTTGGTTCAAGTGGAATTGAGATAACTGTGAGTACGGCATCCCGCCCGCCCCGGATCGTGTCCCGGATTTCCTCCCGGCTGCCCGTCACCGTCGACAAGACGGTCCGGCGGCTGGCCGTGCTGTCCCTCATCGGCCAGACCGTGCTGGTGGTGACCGGCGGCGCCGTCCGCCTCACCGCCTCCGGACTGGGCTGCCCCACCTGGCCGCGCTGCACGGACACTTCGCTCGTCAACACCCCGGAGATGGGCATCCACGGCATCATCGAGTTCGGCAACCGCCTCCTGACCTTCGCGCTGGCCGCCGTCGCCGTGATGATGCTGGTCTACCTGTGGAACCTCCGCCGGGAACGCCGCGACCTTTTCCTGCTGGCCCTCGGCCTGCTGGCGAGCATCCCGGCCCAGGCCGTGATCGGCGGCATCACCGTGCTCACCCGGTTGAATCCGTGGGTGGTCGGCCTGCACTTCCTGGTCTCGATGGCCCTCGTGGTCCTCGCGACCCTGCTCGTGAACCGGGCCTACGGAAGGACGGGCAGGGCCCGGACCCGGGAGTTGCCCGCCCTGCCGGGCGCCGCGCGCCCCGTCCTGGGCGCCGTCGCACTGTTCTCCGCCCTGGCCGTCTGCCTCGGCGTCGTGGTCACCGGCGCCGGCCCGCACGCCGGCGACGCGGACGCGCCGCGCAACAACCTGGACTGGGACCTGTTCTCGCACATCCACGCCGTCCCGGCCTACCTCGTGACGGCCGGGGCGCTGTTCGGGGTGTTCCTCGTGCTCCGCGGCCGCATCCCGGGCCCGTTCCGCACCGCCGTGTTCCTGCTGCTCGGCGTCACCGTGCTGCAGGCCGTCATCGGCTTCACGCAGTACTACAACGGCATCCCGGTGCTGCTGGTGGGGGCGCACATGCTCGGCGCGGCCCTGCTGATGAGCGCGGCCACCAACGCCGCCGACATCGCGCGCAGCAGCCCGGTCAAGTAGGCGGCCCTCGCGTTTCAGACCCAAAGAACCCCGGTCCGTCTGGACCGGGGTTCTTTTATCGGGTCTGGGCGGGGTTCCCCGCGGCTGCCTGCCTAGCCGCCGACGATCGCGGACCCGACGAACGGGTCGACGGCCAGCGCCAGGAAGAGCAGCGTGAGGTAGCTGATCGAGCCGTGGAAGACCTTCATGGCGCCCTTGTTGGACACGTCGCCGCCCTGGGCCCGGTTGTAGAGCGCGTGCGACTCGTACAGGAACCAGGCGCCCGCGGCGACGGCGGTGACGGTGTAGACCCAGCCGGCGCCGCCGACGGGGATCAGCAGCAGCGAGCAGGCAACCATGGCCCAGGCGTAGAGGACCACCTGCACCGACACGACCTTGGCGCCGGCGATGGCGCCGAGCATCGGCACGTTGGCGTTGCGGTAGTCCTCGCCGTAACGCATGGACAGCGGCCAGTAATGCGGCGGGGTCCAGAGGAAGATCACCATGAACAGCACGACGGCGGGCCACTCCACCGTGTTGGTCACGGCGGCCCAGGCGATCAGCACCGGGAAGCAGCCGGCGGCCCCGCCCCAGACGATGTTCTGCGCGGTGCGGCGCTTGAGGATCATGGTGTAGATGACGACGTAGAACACGATCGCGCCGAGTCCCAGCCAGGCCGAGAGCGGGTTCGCGCCGAACCAGAGGATCGCGATCGCGGCGGCGCCGAGGAGCCAGGAGAACACGAGGGCTTCGCGCGGGGTGACCTCGCCCGTGACCAGCGGCCGGTTTTCCGTCCGGTGCATGAGCTTGTCAATGTCCCGGTCGATGTAGCAGTTGAAGGAGCCCGCGCTGCCGGCGGCAAAGGCGCCGCCGACGAGGGTCGCCAGGATCAGGCCGAGGGACGGGAAGCCCCGCTCGGCGTAGATCATGGTGGGCAGGGTGCTGACCAGCAGGAGTTCGATCACCCGGGGTTTCGTGAGCGCCAGGTAGGCCTTGGCTTTGCGGGCGAAGCCGATCCGGCCCGGGGCCTGGGAGGCGTTAAGCGGCGTATCTGTTGTGCTCACGATGGCAGTCACTCTGTTCTGTCTGGCTGTTCAGTCCGGCTGGTCGTCGCAGCGCCCGGGGGCCGGGGCGCTGCATACGGAGGGGGTCCACGCGCGGCGCACAGGCATGTCCTCGCCCCCGTTGGTAGCCACCACCCATCATACCGTGGCCCCACCGGGGTGCCGGTCCCCGGGAGGCCGGCAGGAATCCGGCCGGCCGACGCAGGCCCACCTGCCGCGGCGCACGGTGATTCACATAAGCCAAAAACCCGTCCAATTCCCGGACTGTACGCTGCCCGGCAGGTGGAATGGGGCTAAGCTGTCTGACAGATCAGCACGCACGGGCGGGCGCCGCCAGGACGCTCCCCACCCTTGCGCGTTCGGCTGAATGATAGATCAACGTTTCGATGGTGAACGGCTGGTACGAACCGCAGCGGGCACCGAACTGTGCCCCGGCGGAAAAGCCCGCAGGGAAGACTCCCGGCGGGAACACACGTGCCACCGGCCGTCAGCACAGAGAGGGGCCCGGTTTACGTGCCACATTTGGAAGAGCAAGAACTGTCATGGACCAGCGTCGATCAGCGTGCCGTGGACACCGTCCGGGTGCTCGCGGCGGACGCCGTGGAGAAGGTCGGCAACGGCCACCCCGGCACCGCGATGAGCCTGGCTCCCGCCGCGTACCTGCTCTTCCAAAAGCTGATGCGCCACGATCCGGCGAACCCGGAGTGGCTGGGCCGCGACCGGTTCGTCCTGTCCCCCGGCCACACCTCCCTGACGCTCTACATCCAGCTCTTCCTCTCCGGCTACGGCCTGGAACTGAAGGACCTTGAGGCGTTGCGGACCTGGGGTTCGCTGACCCCGGGCCACCCGGAGTACAAGCACACCGCGGGGGTGGAGATCACCACCGGCCCGCTGGGCCAGGGCCTGGCATCCGCGGTCGGCTTCGCCTACTCCCAGCGCCGGATGCGGGGGCTGTTCGACGCCGACGCACCCGCCGGCACCAGCCCGTTCGACCACACCGTCTGGGTGATCGCCTCCGACGGCGACCTGCAGGAAGGCGTGACGAGTGAGGCATCCTCGCTCGCCGGCCACCAGGAGCTGGGCAACCTCGTGGTGATCTACGACGAGAACCACATCAGCATCGAAGACGACACGGACGTCGCGTTCACCGAGGACGTCCTGGCCCGCTACGAGGCCTACGGCTGGCACACCCAGCGGGTCGACTGGACCCGCACCGGAGAGTACCGGGAGGACGTGCAGGAACTGCACGCCGCCCTGCTCGCGGCGAAGGCCGAGACGGGCAAGCCCTCGATCATCTCGCTGCGCACCATCATCGGCTGGCCGGCGCCGAAGAAGCAGAACACCGGAAAGATCCACGGCTCGGCCCTGGGCGCGGAGGAAGTCGCCGGCCTGAAGCAGGTGCTCGGCTTCGACCCGGAGCGGTCCTTCCAGGTCGACGACGACGTCCTGGCCCACACCCGCGAGGCGCAGGCCCGCGGCGCCGCGGCCCGTTCCGAATGGCAGGAGGCCTTCGAGGCCTGGCAGTCCGGCGAACCCCGAGGCGGCGGCGCTGCTGGAGCGCGTCGAGGCCCGCAAGCTCCCGGCCGAACTCGACGCCGCCCTGCCCGTCTTCGAAGCCGGCAAGGACATCTCCACCCGCGCCGCTTCCGGCAAGGTCCTCAACGCGATCGGCCCGGTCATGCCCGAGCTGTGGGGCGGCTCCGCCGACCTCGCCGAGTCGAACAACACCACGATCGAAGGCTCGCCGTCGTTCATTCCCGCGTCCCGGCAGACCGAGGCGTGGAAGGGCAACCCCTACGGCCGGGTGCTTCACTTCGGCATCCGGGAACACGCCGCGGCCTCGATCGTGAACGGCATCAGCCTGGCCGGAGCCACCCGCGCGTTCTCCGGAACCTTCCTGATCTTCTCCGACTACCAGCGCCCGGCGATCCGGCTCGGCGCCCTGATGGGCGTCCCGTCGCTGTACGTCTGGACGCACGACTCGATCGGCCTCGGCGAGGACGGTCCCGACCCACCAGCCGGTCGAGCAGCTCGCGTCGCTGCGCGCCATCCCCGGCCTGGACGTCGTCCGCCCCGGCGACGCCAACGAGGTCGCCGCGGCGTGGAAGGTCATGCTGGAGAACCACGCCAACCCGGCCGGAATCGTGCTGACCCGGCAGAACATCCCCACCTGGGAGCGGGGCACGGCCGACGCCGACGGCGACACCTTCGCCTCGGCAGCCGGCGTCGGACGCGGCGGCTACGTCCTGGCCGAAGCGTCCGCCGACGGCCAGACCGTGGAGGCGCAGGTCATCCTGATCGGCACCGGCTCCGAGGTCCAGCTGGCCGTCGCCGCCCGCGAAGCGCTGCAGGCCGAAGGCATCCCCACCCGGGTCGTGTCCATGCCCTGCGTGGAATGGTTCAACAAGCAGGACGCCGACTACCGCGAGGCAGTGCTCCCCGCCAAGGTCAAGGCGCGGGTCTCGGTCGAAGCCGGGCTGGCCCTGGGCTGGAAGGAGTTCGTCGGCGACGCCGGCCGCTCCATCAGCCTCGAGCACTTCGGCGCCTCGGCCGACTACAAGCGCCTGTTCCAGGAATTCGGCATCACGGCCGACGCCGTGGCCGCCGCCGCCAAGGAATCCCTCGCCGGCCTCTCGGCCTGACCCCACCTTCACGCTTTCCGGCCGCCGCCCCTGCCGGCGGCGGCCCCAGACTCCAGGAGTGAGCCATGAACACCACCCCCACCCAGCAACTGTCCGACGCCGGCGTTTCCATCTGGCTCGATGACCTCTCCCGCGGCCGCCTCGCCACCGGCACGCTGCGCAAGCTGATCGAGGAGAAGAACGTCGTCGGTGTCACCACCAACCCGAGCATCTTCCACGCGGCCATCACCACCGGCACCGATTACGACGCCATCATCGCGGCCAAGGCCGCCGCCGGCGCCAGCGTCGAGGAAACCGTCTTCGCGATCACCACCACCGACGTCGCCGACGCCTGCGGAGCTGTTCGCCCCGGTGGCCGCGGCGCACCAACGGCGTCGACGGCCGCGTCTCGATCGAGGTCGACCCGCGCCTCGCCTGGGACACGGCCGGCACCATCACCGAGGCCAAGGAACTCTACGGCCAGGTCAACAAGGACAACGTCCTGATCAAGATCCCCGCCACGCTCGAAGGCCTCGAGGCCATCACCGCCACGCTGGCCAGCGGCATCAGCGTCAACGTGACCCTGATCTTCTCGCTCGAGCGCTACCGCGCCGTGGTCAACGCCTTCCAGAGCGGACTCGAACAGGCCAAGGAAAACGGCCACGACCTCGCGAAGATCCACTCGGTGGCGTCCTTCTTCGTCTCCCGCGTGGACACGGAGATCGACAAGCGGCTCGACGCGATCGGCACCGACGAAGCCAAGGCGCTCAAGGGCAAGGCCGGCCTCGCCAACGCCCGCCTGGCGTACCAGGTCTACGAGGAGCTCTTCTCGACCGAGCGCTGGGCCCTGCTCGCCGAGGCCGGCGCACGTCCGCAGCGCCCGCTCTGGGCCTCCACCGGCGTCAAGGACCCGGCGTACCCGGACACCCTGTACGTGACCGAACTCGTCGCCCCCGGCGTCGTGAACACCATGCCGGAAAAGACCCTCGACGCCACCTACGACCACGGCGCCATCACCGGCGACACGGTCACCCGCGGCTACGACGACGCCAACGCGACCCTCAACGCCCTGGACGCCCTCGGCATCTCCTACAACGAGGTCGTCGCCGTGCTCGAGTCCGAGGGCCTCGACAAGTTTGTGGCAAGCTGGAAGGAACTGCTGGCCGACGTCGAGGGCGCCCTCGCCGCTGCACGGAAGGACGCATAGTCCCCCATGACCACTCTCAGCTACGACGCCACGGGCGCCGCCCGCCAGGCCCACGAACAGCACCTGCCCGCCCTGCTGGAGGACCGGGTCGCCACCCGGGTCTTCGCCAAGGACGCCACCTTGTGGGGTCCCGACGCCGAAGCCGAGGCTGCGGTCCGGCTCGGCTGGGTGGAGGCCGCCACCGTGTCGCAGCCCCTCGTGGCGGACATCCTGGCGCTCCGGGACGCGCTCCGCGCCGAGGGCGTCACCCGGATTGTCCTGTGCGGGATGGGCGGTTCCTCCCTGGCCCCGGAGGTCATCGCGGGAACCGCGGGCGTCGAACTGACCGTGCTGGACAGCACCGACCCGGAACAGGTTGCCGCCGCCCTCGCGGACCGGCTCACGGAGACCGCGATCGTGGTGTCCTCGAAGTCGGGGTCGACCCTGGAGACCGACTCGCAGCGCCGGATCTTCGAGCACGCCTTCACCGAGGCCGGTCTCGACGCGAAGAGCCGGATCATCATCGTCACCGACCCGGGCTCCCCGCTGGACAAGGCCTCGCGCGAGGCCGGCTACCGCGCCGTGTTCAACGCTGACCCCAACGTCGGCGGCCGCTATTCGGCGCTCACCGCCTTCGGGCTGGTGCCCTGCGGACTGGCCGGCGTCGACATCCAGGCCTTCCTGGACGAGGCCGAAGAGACCGCCGAAATCCTCAACGACGACAGCGAGGAGAACATCGGGCTCGCCCTCGGCGCGGCGCTCGGCGGCACCAACCCGCTGCGCGACAAGATCGTCATCGCCGAGGACGGCTCCGGGATTGCGGGCTTCGCCGACTGGGCCGAACAGCTCATCGCCGAGTCCACCGGCAAGCTCGGCACCGGCGTGCTGCCGGTCGTCGCCGGCCCGGACGCCCCGGAGGCGACGAACGGCGCCGCCGACGTGCTGGTCATCCGGCTGGTCGCGGCCGACGCCGACGTCGAACTCGGCGCGAACGAGGCGGCCATCGCCGGCGGCCTCGCCGCGCAGATGATGACCTGGGAGTTTGCCACCGCCGTCGCGGGGCGGCTGCTGGGCATCAACCCCTTCGACCAGCCCGACGTCGAGGCCGCCAAGGTGGCCGCCCGCGGGCTGCTGGACGCGCAGCCGGAGCCGACGCCGGCCGACTTCACGGACGGCGCCATCGAGGTCCGCGGCGGAGACTGGCTGGGCGGCGCCGCTACGGCGGCCGACGCGGTCAGCGCGCTGCTCGGACAGCTCGGCACGGACGGCTACCTCAGCGTCCAGGCCTACTTCGACCGGCTCAGCTACGCCCCGCTGGAGGGCATCCGCGACGAACTGGCTGCCCTCAGCGGCCGTCCCGTCACCTTCGGCTGGGGTCCGCGGTTCCTGCACTCCACCGGCCAGTTCCACAAGGGCGGCCCGGCCATCGGCGTCTTCCTGCAGGTCACCGCGGCCGCCGCGACGGACCTCGCCATCCCGGACCGGCCGTTCAGCTTTGGCGAGCTGATTTCGGCCCAGGCCGCAGGCGATGCCCAGGTCCTTGGCCAGCACGGCCGGCCCGTGCTCCGGCTGCACCTCACGGACCGTGCCGCCGGGGTCCGCCAGCTCCGGCAGCTCGTCTCCACGCTGGCCGGCACCGCACCCGCCGGCCGCCCCGCGTCCTCCACCGAAAGCTAAGGCACCACAGCAACCATGCCACTCATGCAAAACAGCGGCCGCAAGTCCGCGGGCCGGGGGCGCAATCCGCTCCGGGACCCGCGGGACCGCCGGCTGAACCGCATCGCGGGCCCTTCCTCCCTGGTGCTCTTCGGCGTCACCGGGGACCTCGCCCGCAAGAAGCTCATGCCCGCCGTCTACGACCTGGCCAACCGGGGGCTGCTTCCGCCCAGTTTCGCCCTGGTCGGTTTCGCCCGGCGGCAGTGGGAAAACGAGGACTTCGCCGCCGAGGTGAAAGAAGCGGTCAAGAGCTACGCGCGCACCCCCTTCGACGAGACCGTCTGGAAGCAGCTCTCCGAGGGGATCCGCTTCGTGCAGGGCGAATTCGACGACGACGACGCCTTCGAGCGGCTCAGCGAGACCATCGACGAACTCGACGAGCAGCGCGGTACGCGCGGCAACCACGCCTTCTACCTGTCCATCCCGCCGAAGGCCTTCGAACTCGTCTGCCGCCAGCTCTCCAAGCACGGGCTCGCCCAGGCCGAGGGCGACAAGTGGCGCCGCGTCGTGATCGAGAAGCCGTTCGGGCACGACCTTGAGTCGGCCCGCCAGCTCAACGACATCGTCGAGTCGGTCTTCCCGCCGGACGCGGTCTTCCGGATCGACCACTACCTGGGCAAGGAGACGGTCCAGAACATCCTGGCCCTGCGCTTCGCCAACCAGCTGTTCGAGCCCCTGTGGAACGCCAACTACGTGGACCACGTCCAGATCACCATGGCCGAGGACATCGGCACGGGCGGCCGCGCCGGCTACTACGACGGCGTCGGCGCGGCCCGCGATGTGATCCAGAACCACCTGCTGCAGTTGCTCGCCCTGACCGCCATGGAAGAGCCCATCTCCTTCAACGCGGACGACCTCCGCGCGGAGAAGGAAAAGGTCCTGGCCGCCGTGCGGCTGCCGGAAGACCTCTCCACCCACTCGGCGCGCGGGCAGTTCACCGGCGGCTGGCAGGGCGGGGAGCAGGTCCAGGGCTACCTTGAGGAGGAGGGCATCCCGGCCGATTCCACCACCGAGACGTTCGCCGCGATCCGGGTGGACATCAACACCCGGCGCTGGAGCGGGGTGCCGTTCTACCTGCGGGCCGGCAAGCGGCTGGGCCGCCGCGTGACCGAGATCGCCGTCGTCCTCAAACGCGCGCCCAACCTGCTCTTCCGCGACCACGGCGAGGACGACTTCGGCCAGAACGCCGTTGTGATCAGGGTCCAGCCCGACGAGGGCGCCACGATCCGCTTCGGTTCCAAGGTCCCCGGCACGCAGATGGAAGTCCGCGACGTGACCATGGACTTCGGCTACGGCCACTCCTTCACCGAGTCGAGCCCCGAGGCCTACGAACGGCTCATCCTGGACGTGCTGCTCGGCGAACCGCCGCTGTTCCCCCGGCACGCCGAAGTCGAGCTGTCCTGGAAGATCCTGGACCCCTTCGAGGAGTACTGGGCGTCCCTGAACGAACAGCCGGAACCGTACGCCCCCGGCAGCTGGGGCCCCGCCTCCGCCGATGAACTGCTCGCCCGCGACGGACGGACCTGGAGAAGGCCATGATCGTAGATCTTCCCGACACCACAACTTCCAAGATCTCCAAGAAGATCATGGCGATGCGCGAACAGGGCGGCGTGATCGCCCTGGGCCGCGTGCTGACCCTCGTGGTGGTGACCAAATCCGGCCTCGAAGAGGAAGCCATCGAGGCCGCCAACGAGGCCAGCCGGGAACACCCCTGCCGGATCATCGTGCTCGCCGACGCGGGCGCCTCGGCGCCCACCCGGCTGGACGCCCAGATCCGGGTCGGCGGCGACGCCGGGGCCTCCGAGGTCATCCTGCTCCGCGGCTACGGCGAACTCGCGGAGGAAAGCGAATCCCTCGTGGCCGCGCTGCTCCTCCCGGACGCCCCGATCGTGGCCTGGTGGCCGCACGGCGCGCCGCGGAACGCCTGCGAAACCTCCATCGGCCGGATCGCGCACCGCCGCATCACGGACTCCGCCAACGAGGCGGACCCGCAGGCGGCGCTGGACAACATCCGCAGCACCTACAAGGCCGGCGACACCGACCTGGCCTGGACGCGCCTGACGAACTGGCGGATCCAGCTGGCCGCGGTCCTGGACCAGGTGGACACCTCGCCGGTCACCGCCGTCGCGGTCGAGGGCGCCTCCGACTCCCCCAGCACCCTGCTCCTGGCCGCGTGGCTCACGCTCGCGCTGGACGCGCCGGTGACCATCGTCGCCGATCCCGCCGGCACCGGGATCCGCCGGGTGCGCCTGTCCCGCACCGGCGGCGACGTGCAGCTGTTCCGGCCCGGCCTGACCGTGGCCGAACTGACCCAGCCGGGACAGCCGGCCCAGCGCATCTCGCTTCCGCGCCGCAGCCTCAAGGACTGCCTGGCCGAGGAGCTCCGCCGCCTGGACCCGGACGAAGTCTTCGGTGAAGTGATTACTATTGGACTGCCCCGTACCAACCTAAGGAGTGTCCGTCCCAGTGAGCGCTGACCCCAGAGTAAGCATCCATCCTGACTCGACCGTCCTGATGGCCGCGATCGCTGCACGCCTGATCACCAAGCTCGTGGACATCCAGGACAAACACGGCGAGGCGACGGTGGTGCTGACCGGCGGCACGATGGGCATCGGCTCGCTCAAGGCGGTCGCCGGGTCGCCTGCCGCTCCGGCGGTGGACTGGTCCAAGGTCAACTTCTGGTGGGGCGACGAACGCTTTGTCGGCAAGGACGACGCCGACCGCAACGCCCGCCAGGCGCACGAGGCACTGCTCGCGCACATCGATGTGGACCCGGCGCGGGTGCACGTTCCCGGCTCCACGGACGACTTCGGGACGCCCGAAGAGGCCGCGGCCGACTATGCCCGGCGGCTCGCCGAGGCCGCCGCCGCTGAACACGCCGCGGACACCTCCGATGACCGGCCCGAGCAGCCCGGGAACCTGCCGCGGCTGGACATTGTGCTGCTGGGCGTCGGCCCGGACGCCCACGTCGCGTCGCTCTTCCCGGAGCAGGCCGGTGTCCGGGAGCGGGAACTGACAGTGGTCGGTGTCCGCAATTCCCCCAAGCCGCCTCCCGCGCGGCTCTCACTCACCCTGCCCACCATCAACACCGCGAACGAGGTGTGGATGGTGGTGGCCGGCGATGACAAGGCCGGGGCCGTGGGGCTGGCCCTCGCCGGCGCCAACCCGGTGCAGGTCCCGGCGGCGGGGCCGCGCGGGCGCTACCAGACGCTCTGGCTGATCGACGAGGACGCGGCCTCACGTGTCCCCGCGCAGCTCGTCCGGAAGGGCGCCTCTGGCGCGTAGCTTTTCCAGCGCTCCGGCCAGCACGTCTTCGGCGTCCTGGCTGGAGCGCCGTTCTTTAACGTACTCGAGGTGGCTCTTGTAGCCTTCGGCGGCCTCGTCCTCCAGCGCGAACCGGGACTCGTCCCGGGTGGCGGCCGCGCCGCAGCGCCGGCAGTCCCAAACACCCGGGACCTGGTCTTCCGGGAGCTTGGCGAACACCAGGGCGGTTTCGTGGCCCTTGGCGCAGCGGTACGTGACGCAGATCCGGGGCTGCCCGGCGCCACCGCCGTCGAGGGGTTCGTGGCGGGCCGGGGCGCCGGCGACGGCACCAACGCGGATGCCCCTGAATCCGGAAGCAGAATGCAGCATCGGGAACTCCTGGCTAGTCAGCTGGCGGGTAGGCGCTTGCCAGCGACAGTGTAGTCCGGGAGTTCCCGATGCCGGGAGGGCCGCAAGGCCCTTATGGAGTTGTTGGACCAGGGAGACCTAGGAGTCGCCGCCGGTGCTGAACCGCATCAGCAGGCCGAGGGCGATGATCACGGCGCCCCAGGTGAGGCCGAGGATGATCGTGAAGCGGTTCAGGTTCCGCTCGGCAACGCCCGAGGAGCTGAGTCCGGAGCTCATGCCGCCGCCGAACATGTCGGACAGACCGCCGCCACGACCCTTGTGGAGCAGGATGAGCAGGGTCAGAAGGAGGCTGGTGATGCCCAGCAGCACCTGCAGGATGACATGAAGAACGTCCACGACGGCCTTTCAGAAGAGGGGGATTGCGGGGGCCACAACAGCGTCCGGACTAGTCCGTCACCAGGTGACTCTCGAACCTGACAATATTAGCAAACTCGGCGGCGTCCAGGCTGGCACCGCCGACCAGCAGTCCGTCCACGTCGCGTTCCTTCAGGATCGAGGCGGCGTTGTTGGCCTTCACCGAGCCGCCGTAGAGCAGTCGCGTCCTGGCGGCGACCGGGGCGTCGAAGAGGCTGGACAATTCCGCCCGGATCGCGGCGCACATCTCCTGCGCGTCCTCCGGCCCGGCGACCTCGCCGGTGCCGATGGCCCAAACAGGTTCATAGGCGACAACCAGTTCGGCGGCCTGCTCGGCGGTGAGGCCTTCCACGCCGGCCCGGAGCTGGGCAAGCGTGTGCTCAACGTGGGTGCCGGCCTGGCGGACCTCGAGGCCCTCGCCGACGCACAGCACCGGCGTGATCCCGTGCCGGAAGGCGGCCTTGGTCTTGGCGTTGAGGACGTCGTCGGACTCGTGGTGGATGGTGCGGCGTTCGCTGTGGCCCACCAGGACGTAGCGGCAGCCGAGCTTGGCGAGGAACTGCCCGGAGATGTCCCCCGTGTAGGCGCCGGAGTCGAACTGCGAGAGGTCCTGCCCGCCGTAGGCGACGTCCAGGTCGTCACCCTGGACCAGGGTCTGGACGCCGCGGAGATCAGTGAACGGCGGGAAGACGGCTACCTCCACCCGGCTGTAGTCATGCTTGGCGTCGGACAGGGTCCAGGCCAGCTTCTGCAGGAGGGTGATGCCCTGGACGTGGTCCATGTTCATCTTCCAGTTGCCCGCGATGAAGGGCTTGCGGTCGAATTTGCCGTTGGTTGACGTTGTCACGTGATCTCCAAAAGAGTCGTAGCAGTGAAAGAGCCGGCAGGGCGTCCGCCGCGCGGGACGGCCGCCCTGCCGGCTGGAGGCCTAGCGGTCCAGCACGCTCAGCCCGGGGAGTTCCTTGCCTTCAAGGTATTCCAGGCTGGCGCCGCCGCCGGTGGAAATGTGCCCGAACTGGTCATCGGCGAAGCCGAGGGTCCGGACCGCGGCGGCGGAGTCGCCGCCGCCGACGACGGTGAAGGCGGCGGTCTCGGTCAGCGCCTGGGCGACCGCCCGGGTCCCGGCGGCGAAGGCGGGGAACTCGAAGACGCCCATGGGGCCATTCCAGAACACCGTCTTGGCGCCCTTGATGCGTTCGGCGAAAGCCGCTGCCGACTCGGGGCCGATGTCCAGGCCGATGCCGGAGCCACCGAAGCTGCTGGACTCGATCGCGTCGGCCGCGACTGTCTCGTGCTCCGCGTCGGCGGCGAACTTGCCGGCCACCACCACGTCGGTGGGGACGACGAATTCGGTCCCGGCGTCCGCGGCACGCTTGAGGTAGTCCTGCACCACCGGGATCTGGTCCTCCTCGAGCAGGCTGCCGGCGACCTTGTGCCCGGCCGCGGCGAGGAAGGTGAACAGCATTCCGCCGCCCACCAGGATCGTGTCCGCCTTGCCGATCAGGTTGTCGATCACGGCGAGCTTGTCCGAGACCTTCGAGCCGCCGAGCACGACGACGTAGGGCCGCTGCGTGTCGGTGGTGAGCTTGCGCAGCACCTCGACCTCGGTGCGGACCAGGTCGCCCTGGTAGGACGGCAGCCGGGTGGCGACGTCGTACACGGACGCGTGCTTGCGGTGCACGGCACCGAAGGCGTCGTCGACGAAGGCGCCGTTGGAGCCGGTCAGGGCGACGAGTTCGTCGGCGAAGGCGCCGCGCGCGGCGTCGTCCTTGGCCGTTTCCCGGGCGTCGAAGCGCACGTTTTCCAGGACCAGGGCTTCGCCGTCCCGCAGCGCCGCGGCTGCTGCGGTGGCGGACTCGCCGACGGTGTCGTCGGCCAGCGTCACCTTGAAGGCGGCGAGCTCGGCCAGGCGCGCGACGGCGGGCTTGAGCGAGTACTTCTCGTCCGGGGCGCCCTTGGGGCGGCCGAGGTGTGCCGTGACCAGCACGCGGGCACCGGCGTCCGTGAGCTTCGCCAGCACTGGCAGGGAGGCCTTGATCCGGCCGTCGTCAGTCACTGTAGAGCCGTCGAGCGGCACGTTCAGGTCACTTCTGACCAGAACGTACCGCCCGCGGACACCATCAGCGATCAGTTCGTTGAGGGTGTGGAATGTCATGAGTCTTACCCTAGCCCAGCTTCGACGCGACGAGCTCCGTGAGGTCGACGAGGCGGTTGGAGTAGCCCCATTCGTTGTCGTACCAGGAAACAACCTTGACCTGGTTGCCGATCACCTTGGTCAGGCCGGAGTCGAAGATCGACGACGCCGGGTCCCCGACGATGTCCGAGGAAACGATCGGCTCGTCGGTGTAGGTCAGCAGGCCCTTGAGCTCCTCGGACTCGGAGGCGGCCTTGAGCGCGGCGTTGACTTCCTCGACGGTGGTCTCACGGGAGACGGTGACGGTCAGGTCGGTGGCGGAACCGGTGGGGACCGGGACCCGGATGGCGTAGCCGTCCAGTTTGCCCTTGAGCTCCGGCAGGACCAGGCCGATGGCCTTGGCCGCGCCGGTGGAGGTGGGGACCATGTTGATGGCGGCGGCGCGGGCCCGGCGCAGGTCCTTGTGCGGGCCGTCCTGCAGGTTCTGGTCCGCGGTGTAGGCGTGGATCGTGGTCATCAGGCCGCGCTCGATGCCGAAGGCGTCGTTGACCACCTTGGCGAGCGGGCCGAGGCAGTTGGTGGTGCAGGAGGCGTTGGAGATGATGTGGTGCGCGGCCGGGTCGTAGAGGCCGTCGTTGACGCCCATCACGATCGTGATGTCCTCGTCCGAGGCGGGGGCGGAGATCAGGACCTTCTTGGCGCCGGCGTCGATGTGCTTCTGCGCATCGGCTGCCTTGGTGAAGAAGCCGGTGGACTCGATGACGATGTCGACTCCCAGCTCGCCCCAGGGCAGCTTGGCGGGGTCGCGCTCGGCGAGGACCTTCACGGTCTTGCCGTCGACGACGATGTTGCCGTCCTTGACCTCGATGGTTTCGGCCAGGCGGCCGCCGACGGAGTCGTACTTGAAGAGGTGGGCCAGGGCTTCCGGGCTGGTGAGGTCGTTGACCGCGACGATCTCGAGGTCTGCTCCCTGGGCGAGGGCGGCCCGGAAGTAGTTGCGGCCGATGCGGCCGAAGCCGTTGATACCAATACGTGTCGTCACGTTTTCAGTCTCCTTGGTGCTCTCTCAAGCACGACTAGTTGAGTAGGCGTTCAAGCCAACTAACAGATCCCGCACGCCATTGGGCAGAGATGATTACCAGATCGGAGGGCGACCAGCCACGTTGCTGAAGGCTGACGCCTTCCGTGATCCATCTTACGTTTAACTGGGCCCGCCCCCGCAAGTGCGGGGGCGGGCCGTCCACGATCCGGGCCGAACGGCCCGGATCGTGAGCTTTGTTGGAGACCTGTCTAGCCCTGGAGCGTGATCAGGCCGGTGGCGTTGCTGCGCGCGGCGTCGAAGCGCTTGGCGACGTCGGCCCAGTTCACGATGTTCCAGAAGGCCTTGACGTAGTCGGCCTTGACGTTGACGTAGTCCAGGTAGAAGGCGTGCTCCCACATGTCCAGCATCAGCAGCGGGGTGGTGCCCAGCGCGACGTTGCCCTGCTGGTCGTAGAGCTGCTCGATCACGAGGTTGCCGCCGATCGGCTCGTACGCCAGGAAGCCCCAGCCGGAGCCCTGCAGGCCCAGGGCCGCGGCGCTGAACTGGGCACGGAAGGCGTCGAAGGAGCCGAATGCGTCGTCGATCGCGGCCGCGAGCTCGCCCTCGGGCTTGTCGCCGCCGTCCGGGGAGAGGTTCTTCCAGAACACGGAGTGGTTGATGTGGCCGCCGGTGTGGAACGCGAGGTCCTTGGAGAGGCGGTTGATGTTGGCGAAGTCGCCCTTTTCGCGCGCCTCGGCCAGCTGCTCGAGCGCGTTGTTGGCGCCGGCGACGTACGCGGCGTGGTGCTTGCTGTGGTGCAGCTCCATGATCTTCGCGGAGATGTGCGGCTCCAGCGCGGCGTAGTCGTAGTCAAGTTCGGGCAGTACGTACTCGGTCACAAAATCCTCCAATGTCGTGGACGGTTCGTCCGGTTTGCTAACTCTCGGATTGTGCATCCGGATGGTTGGACACCCGGAAGTTTCGTGGATGTGGATCCAGGGGGCATAGCCTCGGCCCGCCCCGGGGTATTCCCGGCCATTGGATCCGATTCTGTCGCTGATCGGCGGCGGCGGCTACTCGTCCAGCATTTCCGGCGTCACGTTGGCCTCGGTGCCCGGGATGCCGAGGTCCTGTGCCCGCTTGTCGGCCATGGCCAGCAGCCGTCGGATCCGGCCGGCGATGGCGTCCTTCGTCATCACGGGGTCGGCGAGGCGGCCGAGTTCATCCAGGCTGGCCTGCTTGTGGGCCACCCGCAGCTCGCCGGCGTATTTGAGGTGGTCCGGGACGTCGTCGCCGAGGATCTCCAGCGCCCGGTCCACCCGGGCGCCCGCTGCGACGGCGGCCTGGGCCGAGCGGCGCAGGTTGGCGTCGTCGAAGTTGGCCAGCCGGTTCGCCGTGGCGCGGACCTCCTTGCGCATCCGCCGCTCCTCCCAGACCATCAGCGCGTCGTGCGCGCCCATCCGGGTCAGCAGCGCGGCGATCGTGTCGCCGTCGCGGATCACCACGCGGTCCACTCCCCTGACTTCGCGGGCCTTGGCCTGGATGCCGAGGCGGCGGGCGGCGCCGACGAGGGCCAGGGCGGACTCCGGGCCCGGGCAGGTGACCTCCATCGCGGAGGAACGGCCCGGCTCGGTGAGCGAGCCGTGGGCCAGGAACGCGCCGCGCCAGACCGCTTCGGCGTCGGCGGCCGAGCCGTTCACCACGACGGACGGCAGGCCGCGGACCGGCCGGCCGCGGGCGTCCAGCAGGCCGGTCTGCCGGGCGAGGGCCTCGCCGTCGCGGACCACCCGCACCACGTAGCGGCTGCCGCGGCGCAGCCCGCCGCCGGAGACCACGATGATCTCGCTCTGGTGCCCGTAGACTTCGGCGATGGCGGCGCGGAGCCGGCGCGCGGTCGAGGCGAGGTCCACCTCGGCCTCGATCACGATCCGGCCGGAGATGATGTGCAGTCCCCCCGCGAAACGGAGCATGGCGGACACCTCGGCCTTGCGGACCGAGGACTTCTTGATGTCCAGCCGGGAAAGTTCTTCCTTGACTGATGCTGTCAGTGCCATGGCACCTTTCCTACCTGTTCCCGAAAATGTCGTGGTACGCCGTTGCCAGGCGCAGCGGGTCGTGGATCGGCCGGCGGCTCGACGCCCTTACTTTACCCAAGACCACCTCGGCTCCCAGCATCGCGGCGGCCCGTTCGAAGTCCGGCAGGTCCGGCACCGAGGCGGGGTCGGCGAGGACGACGTCGATGGTGAACTCCGGCGCGTACTGCCGCAGCACCCGCAGGTGGTCGGCGGCGGACATCCCGAGGGTCTCCTTGGTGTCCGTGGCGAGGTTCATCGTCAGGCAGCGCCGCGCCTCGGTGCCGCAGAGCGCCTCGCGCATCTCCGGCAGCAGCAGGTGCGGCAGGACGGAGGTGTACCAGGAGCCGGGGCCGAGGACCACCCAGTCGGCGAGCTCGATCGCGGTCAGCGCCTCGACACAGGCCGGGGCGGACTCGGGCAGCAGCCGGACCGCTTCGAGCGACCCCGCGACGGCGCACTGGGCCTGGCCGCGGACCGTTTCCAGCACCGGGCTGCCGTCGGGTCCGGCCACCCGGGCCTCGCCCTCGATCGTGAGCGGGGTGGTGGACATCGGCAGGACCTGGCCGCGGGCGCCGAGGAGCGCCCCGGCCCATTGCAGGCCGGCCACGGTGTCCCCCAGCAGTTCCCACAGGGTAACGATCAGCAGGTTGCCCATCGCGTGGTCGTCGAGGGAGCCGCCGCGGCCCTTGCCGGGTTTGAAGCGGTGCTGCATGACGTCGCGCCAGGTCCGGCCCCAGTCGGTGTCGTCGCACAGCGCCGACAGCGCCATCCTGAGGTCGCCGGGCGGCAGGACGCCGTACTCGTCGCGCAGCCGCCCGGAGGAGCCGCCGTCGTCCGCGACCGTGACGATGGCGGTCAGCTCGGAGGTGAGCAGGCGCAGTGCCGAGAGCGAGGCGGACAGGCCGTGACCGCCGCCCAGGGCGACCACGGAGGGGCCTTTGTCCTGCTGGCCGGCGAAGGCCGCGCTGGCGGCCGGTACCAGGGGCAGGGGCCCGGTCAGGAGCGCCATTACTCGCGGCCCAAATCCCGGTGGGTGGTGGTGACGGTGACCCGGGGGTACTGCGCCAGCCGGCGCGACAGTTCGACGGCGACGGCGACCGAACGGTGCTTTCCGCCGGTGCAGCCGACGGCGATCGTCGCATAGTGCTTGTTCTCGCGCCGGTAGCCGTCCAGGACGGGTTCGAGCGCCAGCACGTAGCGCTCCACGAAGTTGCTGACGCCCTGGGCCTCCAGCACATAGTCGCTGACGTCCTTGTCCAGCCCGGTGTGCGGGCGCAGCTGCGGCACCCAGTGCGGGTTGGGAATGAAGCGGGCGTCGGCCACGAAGTTGGCGTCCACCGGCAGCCCGTACTTGAAACCGAAGCTCATGACGTTCAGGCGCAGCGCCACCGGGCCGGTTTCGCTGAACAGCTCGGTGATGGCGGTAGCGAGGCCGTGGACGTTGAGCGGGGAGGTGTCCAGGACGATGTCAGAGGATTCGCGCAGCTCGCGCAGCAGTTCGCGCTCCGCGGCGATGCCGTCGAGGATCCGGCCGCCGCCCTGCAGCGGGTGCGGGCGCCGGCCCTGTTCGAAGCGGCGGACCAGGACGTCGTCGCTGGCATCCAGGAACAGGACCCGGAAGGTGGCGCCGCTGGCCTCGAGGTTCCGCAGCGCGGTGCGGATGTCGGCGAACAGGTCCTTGCTGCGGACGTCGATGACGACGGCGAGCTTGGAGATGGCGCGCGGGGCGTGGGAGACGAGCTCCGCGAGCGTCCCCAGCATCTGCGGCGGGAGGTTCTCGACGACGTACCAGCCGTGGTCTTCGAGGGCGTCCGAGGCGGTACTCCGGCCCGCCCCTGACATCCCGGTCACCACAAGCAGTTCCGCCTCTGCCGGCTTGACGGGGGTCAAGCCGTCCGCCTCCGCGCCGGATCCTGCCGTTGACTCTGCCATCAGTGGGGCCCCATCTCTGCTGTTTGCTCTGCCGTGAGGCCGCCGCGCGGGGCAGGTGGCTGCCGGCCGCGTCGTACCTCAGCTCCTTACCCTAGCCAAGATTGCCGGTGCTAGCTAAGTTTCGAGGATTTCGCCGGTCGTCATGTTGATGGCCGGGGCCGCCGGGCCGTCCGCGCCGGCGTCGTCGTTGAAATGCCGCACAATGGCGCCGGCAAGGGCGGGACCGATCCCCTTCGCGGCCGTCAGCTCCTCGATGCTCGCGGCCCGGATGCTCTTCACCGAGCCGAACTGGTTCAGCAGGGCCTTGCGTTTGGAGTCGCCGAGGCCGGGAACGCCGTCGAGCGCGGAGACCGTCATCGCCTTGCCGCGCTTTTGCCGGTGGAAGGTGATGGCGAAGCGGTGCGCCTCGTCGCGGATCCGCTGCAGCAGGTACAGGCCGGCCGAGGCGCGCGGCAGGATGACGGGGAAATCGCTGTCCGGCAGCCAGACCTCCTCGAGCCGCTTGGCCAGACCGACGACGTAAACGTCGTCGATGCCGAGTTCGGCCAGGGCGCGGGCGGCGGCGTTGACCTGGGGCTTGCCGCCGTCGACGACGACGAGGTTGGGCGGGTAGGCGAACTTCGTCCGGGGCGCCGGCGTCGTGGTGTCCTCCAGCGGGGCGCCGGCCACGGCGGCGGCCTGGGCGGCAGCCAGCGGCGCGGAGCCGGGGTCCGTTTTGTCCGTCTTTCCCGTCTGTTCCTGCAGGTAGTTCCGGAAGCGGCGCGTCAGGACGTCGTGCATGGCGGCGGTGTCGTCGTTGGCGGCCTCCCCCGTGACCGAGAACTTCCGGTAGTCGGATTTCTTCGGCAGGCCGTCCTCGACCACCACCATCGAGCCGACGACGTTGGTGCCCTGCACGTGCGAGATGTCGAAGCATTCGATCCGCAACAGCGCCACGGGCAGGTCGAGGGCCTCCTGGAGTTCCTGGAGCGCCTGGGAGCGCATGGTCAGGTCGCCGGCGCGCCGGGACTTGTGCAGCTTGAGCGCGTGCTCGGCGTTGTCCCGCACGGTGGAGAGCAGGGCGGCCTTGTCGCCGCGCTGCGGCACGCGGATGTCCACCCGGGCGCCGCGCAGCCCGCCGAGCCACTGGGCGAGCTCGGCGGCGTTGCTCGGCTCGGCCGGGACCAGCACCTCGCGGGGCAGCCGGCCCTGGCTTCCCGCTTCGTCGCCGTAGACCTGTTGGAGCAGGTGTTCCACGAGGTCCGGCGTGGTCGAATCCTCGACCTTTTCCACCACCCAGCCGCGCTGGCCGCGGATCCGCCCGCCCCGCACGTGGAAGACCTGGACCGCGGCCTCGAGTTCGTCCTCGTGCAGCGCGAACACGTCCGCGTCGGTGTCCTCGGCGAGGACCACGGCGTTGCGTTCAAAGACCTTTTTCAGCGCGACGATGTCGTCCCGGACCCGGGCGGCACGTTCGTAGTCGAGTTCGGCCACGGCGGCGGCCATGTCCTTCTCCAGCCGGGAGACGAAGCGTTTGGCTTCACCGCCCATGAAGGCGCAGAAATCCTCGGCCAGGGCCCGGTGGTCCTCCGCCGAGATGCGGCCCACGCAGGGGGCGGCGCACTTGTCGATGTAGCCGAGCAGGCAGGGCCGTCCGCTGGCCTCGGCGCGTTTCAGGACGCCGGGGCTGCAGCTGCGGACCGGGAAGACCCGCAGCAGGGTGTCCATGGTGTCGCGGATGGCGCCGGCGGTGTACGGGCCGAAATACCGGGTGCCCTTGCGCCGTTCGCCGCGCAGGACCTGCACCCGGGGGTACTTCTCCCCCATCGTGACGGCCAGGTAGGGGTACGACTTGTCGTCGCGGAACATCACGTTGAACCGCGGCTTGAATTCCTTGATCCAGGTGTACTCCAGCTGCAGCGATTCCAGCTCGCTGCCCACCACCGTCCATTCCACGCTGCTGGCGGTGTGGACCATCGCGTGGGTCTTGGGCATCAGGCCGGCGGGGTTGGCGAAGTAGGAGTTCAGCCTGGAGCGGAGGTTCTTGGCCTTGCCCACGTAAATGACCCGGCCGTGCGGGTCGCGGAAGCGGTACACGCCCGGGTTGGTCGGGATCTCCCCGGTCTGGGGCCGGTAACTAGCTGGATTTGCCACTGGTCCATTCTACTGAGCCGGCCGGGGCGAACCTGACCGTCCCCTCCCGGAGGGCTCCCGGTCGGATGCCCTGCCTAGTCGACGCTCTTGCTCTGGTTGTAGGTGGTGGCCCGTTGCTGCCCGCTCAGTTCCGCGATGGCGTCCATGATGCGGTCCGTGACCTGGCGCCGCGCCGGCAGGGAATGGTCCGGTCCGGTCTTGTCGAAGTAGAGCGGCTCGCCCACCTTCATGGTGAAGTGCTGCGGTGTGACCTTCTTGCTGTCCGCCGGCTGCAGGTTCTCGGTGCCGATCAGGCCGACCGGGATCACCGGGGCGCCGGTGGTGAGGGCAAGCCAGCCGACGCCGGTGCGGCCGCGGTAGAGGATGCCGTCGCGGGAGCGGGTGCCCTCCGGATAGATCCCGACGCCCTTGCCGGCGTCGAGGATGTCCAGCAGCGTCTTCAGCGCCTGGACGCTGGCGGCCTGTTCGCCGCGTTCGACCGGGATGGAGCCCACGGCCTCGAAGAAGGACTTCATCAGCCGGCCCTTGGCGCCGCCCGTCGTGAAGTATTCCGCCTTGGCGAAGAAGGCCACCTCGCGCGGCATGAGGGCCTGCACGATCACACTGTCCAGGAAGGAGAGGTGGTTCGGCGCCACGATGAAGGGACCTTCCTTGGGCACATTCTCGAGGCCGATCACGGTGGGACGGCAGGTCGAGGAAATGAGCCCGCGGGTGGTCCAGCGGATTGCGTCAAACATTGCCAATGGCGTGCACCTCGTTCAGGGTCTGCAGGGTGTCGGTCCGCACGGCGTCCAGCCTGATTGTATGGGTCACCGGAGTAGTTTCTCACGGCGGCACGCTGGCAGAAAACGTGCATGCGCCTTCAGGCATAAATCAGGGAATACTTTCCCCGGGCGCGGCGCCGCCCCGTTCGCGCCGGGGACGGCGCCGCCGCGTCAGCCGAGGATGTCGGCGAGGAACGCCGCCGTGTGGCTCTCCTTGGACTTGGCCACCTGCTCCGGCGTGCCGGAGGCGACGACCCGGCCGCCGCCGGAGCCGCCGTCGGGTCCCAGGTCCACGATCCAGTCGGCACTCTTGATCACGTCGAGGTTGTGCTCGATCGTGATCACGGTGTTGCCCTTTTCGACCAGGCCCTGCAGGACCATCAGCAGCTTGCGGATGTCCTCGAAGTGCAGGCCGGTGGTCGGCTCATCCAGGACGTAGACGCTGCGGCCGTTGGAGCGCTTCTGCAGCTCCGCGGCCAGCTTCACGCGCTGCGCCTCGCCGCCGGAGAGCGTCGTGGCGGGCTGGCCCAGCCGGACGTAGCCGAGGCCGACGTCGACGAGGGTCCGCAGGTGCCGGGCGATCGGCGAGAAGGCGGCGAAGAACTCGGCGCCCTCCTCGATCGGCATGTTCAGGACGTCCGCGATGGTCTTGCCCTTGTAGTGCACCTCGAGCGTTTCGCGGTTGTAGCGCGCGCCGTGGCAGACCTCGCAGGGCACGTAGACGTCCGGCAGGAAGTTCATCTCGATCTTCAGCGTGCCGTCGCCGGAGCAGGCCTCGCAGCGGCCGCCCTTGACGTTGAAGGAGAACCGGCCGGGCATGTAACCGCGGACCTTCGCCTCGGTGGTCTCGGCGAAGAGTTTCCGGATGTGGTCGAACACGCCGGTGTAGGTGGCCGGGTTGGACCGCGGGGTGCGTCCGATGGGGCTCTGGTCGACGTGCACCACCTTGTCCAGGTGCTCGAGGCCCTGCACGGTCTTGTGCCGCCCGGCGACCTGCTTGGCACCGTTGAGCTTGTTGGCGAGCACCTTGTAGAGGATCTCGTTGACCAGGGTGGATTTGCCGGAACCGCTGACGCCGGTGACGGCCGTGAACAGGCCCAGCGGGAAGGCGGCGTCGACGTTGAGCAGGTTGTTTTCCTTGGCGCCAACGACCTTGAGTTCGCGCTTCTTGTCGTACTTGCGCCGCTTTTTCGGCACCTCGATGGACTTCCGCCCGGAGAGGTAGTCGCCGGTGAGGGACTCGGTGTTCTTCAGCAGGTCCTGGTAGGAACCGGAGTGCACCACCATGCCGCCGTGCTCGCCGGCGCCGGGTCCAATGTCGACCACCCAGTCCGCCTCGTGGATGGTGTCCTCGTCGTGCTCGACCACGATCAGGGTGTTGCCGAGGTCCCGGAGCCGGGTGAGGGTTTCGATCAGGCGCCGGTTGTCGCGCTGGTGCAGGCCGATGGACGGTTCGTCCAGGACGTAGAGCACGCCGACCAGGCCGGAGCCGATCTGGGTGGCCAGCCGGATGCGCTGGGCCTCGCCGCCGGAGAGGGTGCCGGAGGGCCGTTCCAGGTTGAGGTACTCCAGGCCCACGTCGAGCAGGAAGGTCAGGCGGGCCTGGATCTCTTTCAGGACCTGGTGGGCGATCTGGGCTTCGCGGCCGGTGAGGACCAGGCTGTCCAGGAAGTGCGCGCAGTCGCGCATCGGCAGCGCGGCGACCTCGGCGATGGACTTGCCGTTGATCAGGACCGAGAGCGACGCCGGGTTCAGGCGGGCACCGTTGCAGGCCGGGCACGGGACCTGCCGCATGTACTCCTCGTAGCGGTCCCTGGCCGAGTCCGAATCCGTTTCGGTGTGCTTGCGGTGCACGTACTGGACCACGCCTTCGAAACCGGTGCTGTACTTGCGTTCCCGGCCGAAGCGGTTGCGGTACTGCACCACGACCTTGTGGTCCTTGCCGTGCAGCACGGTCTGGCGCGCCTCGGCGGAGAGCTTCTCCCACGGCGTCGTCATCTTGAAGCCAAGTTCCTTGGCCAGGCCGCCGAGGAGCCGGTTCCAGTATTCGGTGGTGGCGGTGCCGAGCGACCAGGGCGCGATGGCGCCCTCGGAGAGGGAGAGCTCCGGGTTGGGGATGAGGAGTTCCTCATCGACCTCGAGCTTGGTGCCGATGCCGCTGCAGGCGGAGCAGGCGCCGAAGGGGTTGTTGAAGGAAAACGAGCGGGGCTCGATTTCGTCGATGGCGAGGGGGTGCTCGTTGGGGCAGGCGAGATGTTCGGAGAAGGCCCGGATCCGTTCCGGATCGCCCTCCTCGAGGTCCACGAATTCGGCCAGCACGCGGCCCTCGGCCAGGCCCAGCGCGGTTTCCACCGAATCGGTGAGGCGCTGGCTGATGCCCTCCTTGACGACCAGGCGGTCCACCACCACCTCGATGGTGTGCTTGAACTGCTTGCCCAGCTTGGGCGGGTCACTGAGCTGGATCAGCTTGTCGTCCACCCGGGCCCTGGAGTAGCCCTTGGCCGTGAGCTCCTTGAACAGCTCGACAAACTCGCCCTTGCGGCCGCGGACCACGGGAGCCAGGACCTGGAAGCGGGTGCCCTCGGGCAGTTCCAGGAGCTGGTCGACGATCTGCTGGGGGGTCTGCTTGGTGACCGGCTCGCCGCAGACCGGGCAGTGCGGGCGTCCCACCCGGGCCCAGAGCAGGCGCATGTAGTCGTAGATCTCGGTGATCGTGCCCACGGTGGAGCGGGGGTTCTTGCTCGTGGACTTCTGGTCGATCGACACCGCCGGCGAGAGGCCCTCGATGAAGTCGACGTCGGGCTTGTCCACCTGGCCAAGGAACTGGCGGGCGTAGGCCGACAGTGACTCCACGTAGCGCCGCTGTCCCTCGGCGAAGATCGTGTCGAAGGCAAGCGAGGACTTGCCGGAGCCGGAAAGCCCGGTGAAGACGATCATCGCGTCGCGCGGCAGGTCGAGGTCGACATTGCGCAGGTTGTGTTCGCGCGCCCCCTTCACGACCAGGCGGGAGAGGTCCGGACGGGACAGCTCCGCCTTGGACAGCACCCCGGCGGAGGGCTGCGGACTGGCCGTCTTCCCGGACTTCGCCAAGGCGGCGGCGGGCTGGACATTGACGCTGGGTTCTTCAGCTACGGCTTTAGGCACGCCTCCAATGCTAATCGAAAACTTCTTCGAATATCCATTCCGGGGGCGGTTGTGCTAGAGGGCGCCGGCTAGTGATGGTCGTACGCCGCGGCCAGCAGTTGCACGGCTTCGGCGAAGCTGGCACCCCGGGCTTTCGCGGCCGCGGCGAACTCTGCGGCTGCCGCGCTGAGTGAGCCCCAGGCCTCATCCCGGGCACAGACCACCGTGCCGTTCCGGCCCCGGGTCGCGACGACGCCGGCGGCCTCAAGTTCCTTGTAGGCGCGCGCCACGGTGTGCGGCGCCACACCGAGCTCGGTTGCCAGGGCGCGGACGGCGGGGAGCCGGGTGCCGGGCGCCAGCGTGCCGTCGTCGGCCCGCTCGATGATGTTCAGCCGGAGCTGTTCGAACAGCGGCACCGAACTGCCGGCGTTGGGCCTCCAGCTGCCGGGGAACCTGGCCAGGCCGCCCTCCGCCGGGGTCACAGTTCCGGCTCCAGGACGCCCTCGCGCTGTTCGCGGCCGGCGAACTGGGCCCGGTAGAGCCGGGTGTACATCCCGTCCCGCGCGATCAGGTCCTGGTGGTTCCCTTGTTCAACAATCCGTCCGTGGTCCATGACGAGAATTAGATCAGCGTCCCGGACGGTGGACAAGCGGTGCGCGATCACGAGGCTGGTCCGTCCCTGCCGCAGCCTGGCCATGGCCTGCCGGATCTGCACTTCCGTGCGGCTGTCCACCGAACTGGTGGCCTCGTCGAGGATCAGGATGCTGCGGCCGGCCAGCTGCGCCCGGGCGATCGAGATGAGCTGGCGCTGGCCGCGGCTGAGCGAGTCGCCGTCGTTGCCTAGCATGGTGGCGTAGCCGGCCGGGAGGGCGCGCACGAACTGGTCCACATGGCTGGCCTGCGCCGCGGCGGTGATCTCGGCGTCGCTGGCACCGGGCCGGCCGTATTCGATGTTCTCCCGGATGCTGCCGGTGAACAGCCACGCGTCCTGCGTCACGGTGCTGATGGCCGCCCGCAGCCCGTCGCGCGGCAGTTCCGCGATATCGACGCCGTCCACCGTGATCCTGCCCGCGTCCAGCTCGTAGAAACGCATCAGCAGGTTGACCACGGTGGTCTTGCCGGCCCCGGTGTGGCCCACGATCGCCACCGTCTGGCCCGGCTCCACGGTGAAGGAGAGATCCTGCACCACGGGAGCGCCGGGGCCGTAGCCGAACGTGGCGCCCTCGAAGGTGACCCGTCCCGTGGGCGCGGGCGTCCCGTCGGGCTTCGCGCGGCAGCGGCCCGGGCGGCGCCGGCGGCCGGTGCGGCCGCTGCGGCCGGCCTGTCCGGTGTGTCCGCGGGGATTTCCGGTGCGTCCAGGAGCGCAAAAACACGCTCGGCGGAGGCCACGCAGGACTGCATCAGGGTGAGCATGCCGCCGATCTGGCCCATCGGCTGGCTGAAGAGCCTGCTGAACTGGATGAAGGCCTGGACGCCGCCGATCGTCATGGAGCCGGCGGCGACCTGGAGCGCGCCGATCACGGCGACCGCGATGTAGTTGAGGTTGGAGACGAAGATCATCAGCGGCTGCACGACGCCGGAAAGGTACTGCGCGCCGGAGGCCGCCCGGAAGAGCCGGTCGTTGCTCTCCCGGAAGGTGGCCGCGGCCGCCTCCTGGCGGCCGAACGCCTTAACCACCTCGTGTCCGGTAAAGAACTCCTCCAGGTGCGTGTGCAGCTCGCCGGTGCTGCTCCACTGCTCGGTGAAGTGTGCCTGCGACTTCCGCGCCACGAGCACGGTGATCAGGGTGGAAACCGGGACCGAGGCCAGCGCGATGAGCGCCAGCAGCGGGGACAGCCAGAACATCAGGGCGAGGGCGCCGGAAAGCATCAGGACCGACATGATCAGCTGGTTGAGCAGTTGGTTGAGGGCCTGCGAGACGTTGTCGACGTCGTTGGTGGCCCGGCTGAGCACGTCGCCGCGGTGCTGGTCGTCGAAATGGCCCGAGGGCAGCAGGTGCAGCTTCTGCTCCACCGAGGCGCGGAGCCCGTAACTGAGCCGCTGCACCGCCGTCGCCGTCAGAGCACCCTGGATCCAGCTGAACAGCGAGGCGCCGAGGTACATCAGCGCCACCGCCAGCAGCAGGCGGCCGAGCTTCTGCTCGTTGAAGTCGCCGCCCACCACGCTTTGGACCACGACGTCGGTGGCGTCCCCGAGGTATTTGGGTGCGGCCACGTTCAGCGCGGCGAAGCCGCAGGTTGCGGCGATGACCCCGGCCATGCGGAGGCGCACCGGGCGCAGGAGGCCCAGCAGCCTCCCGGCGGCCCGCCACTTGGCGGCCGTCCCGCGGGGCGCCGGGAAGCCGGCGCTCACGCGGTTTCCTCGAGGACCAGCTGGGAGGCGGCGATCTCCTGGTAGGTCCGCGAGGACGCCATCAGCTCCCGGTGGGTGCCCTGTGCGACCAGCCGGCCGTCCTCGAGCACGAGGATCAGCCCGGCGTCCACGATGGTGGACACGCGCTCGGCCACGACCAGCACGGTGGCCGTCCGCAGCAGCGGTTCCAGCGCCGCGCGGAGCCGCTCGTCGGTGCCGTAGTCGAGGGCGGAGAAACTGTCGTCGAACAGGTAGACCGGGGCGCGCCGGAGCAGTGCCCGGGCGATGCACAGGCGCTGGCGCTGGCCGCCGGAGAAGTTGGTGCCGCCCTGGCTGACCGGGGCGTCGAGTCCGGCCCCGAGGTTCCGGACAAAGTCGGCGGCCTGGGCGGTGTCCAGGGCCTGCCAGAGTTCGGCGTCAGTCGCGGACGGCCGGCCCACCCGCAGGTTCTCCGCGAGGGTCCCGGTGAAGAGGTAGGAGTGCTGCGGCACCATGGCAATCAGGCCGCGCAGCGACGCCAGGGGCAGCGAGCCGATCGCGCGCCCGCCGATGCTGATGCTGCCGGCCGTCGGGTCGAGGAAGCGCGGCAGCAGGTTCAGCAGTGTGGTCTTGCCGCTGCCCGTCGCGCCGACGATCGCCGTCGTGGTTCCGGGAACGGCGGTGAAGGTGACCCCGGCCAGCACCGGCGCTTCGGCGCCGGGGTAGGCAAAGGCCACGTCGCGGAACTCCACGGTGCCCTCGGCTACCCCGCGGTCCGGTACCGCGCCGTCGGGTTCCGTCCCGTCCGGTTCGGGCCCGTCCGGCGGGGAATCCGCCCGTGAGGCCGGTGCCGGCCCGCCGATGGACGGCTCGGTGTCGAGGACCGCCTGGATCCGTTCGGCGCAGGCGGCCGCGCGCGGGGCGGTCGTGAAGACGTACATGGCCATCATGATGGCGATCAGGATCTGCAGGATGTAGGCGATGAACGCCGTCAGGGCCCCGAGCCGCATCTGCCCGGAATGGATCCGGTGGCCGCCGAACCAGACCACCGCGACGGAGGAAAGGTTCACCACCACCATGATCATCGGGTTCATGCCGGCCACCAGCAGCGCGGAGTCCAGGTTGTTCCTGGTGAGGTCCTTGTTGGCGGCGTCGAAGCGGCGGATCTCGTGGTCCTGCCGGACGAAGCCGCGGATGACGTTGGCGCCGATGATTTGTTCGCGGAGCACCCGGCTGATCCGGTCGATGAGTTCCTGTCCCTGCCGGTAGAGCGGGATGAGCCGGCGGACGATCAGCAGCATGAGTCCCGCGAGCACAGGGATGACGGCCACGACAATCCCGGACAGGGCCAGGTCCTGGTGCACCGCGAGGGCGATCGCCGCCGATGAAGCTTGCGGGCGCCGCGACGAGCATGGTGAAGACGAGGACCGTGAGGTTCTGGATCTGCGTGACGTCGTTGGTGGCCCGGGTAACGAGGCTGGGCGCCCCGAACACGCCGATTTCCTGCGAGGAGAGGGTCTGGACCTTGGCGAACAGTTCCTCGCGCAGCTCGCGCCCCACCCGCATGGCGACGACGGCGCCGAGGTAGCCGGCGGCGATGGCGGCGCCGACCTGGAGTGCCGCGACAACCGCCATCCAGCCGCCCAGCCGCAGGATCACCGGCGTGTTTCCGGCGACGATGCCGTCGTCGATGACGGCGGCGTTCAGCGTGGGGAGCATCAGGTTCGCCGTGGTCTGCACGAGTTGCAGGCAGATGACGGCCAGGACGGTCATCCTGTGGGCGGCGAGCAGCCGCCCCATCAGGTTAAACAGCACCGAACCTCCATCGTCAGAACAGGGCTCGGATGCGGATCAGAGGGCGGCCGCCCCCAGGCCGCCTTGTCATTGTAAGCCCCATCACACTGCGCTTGTTGTCACACGGCGTGTCACATCCGTCAAAGGAGGCGGGGGCGGCGCTCAGCCCCGCTTGCGGGCCACTGCGAAAATCCGCCGGAACGGGAAGACTGTTCCGTGCGGGCCGGGCGGATAGGCCTCGCGGAGCAGCCGCGCGTACTCCGCCTCGAAGCTTTGGGCCTCCCCGGCCGGAAGCGCGGCCAGCACCGGGCGAAGGCCGGTCCCCCGCACCCAGTCGAGGACCGGGTCGGTTCCCGGCAGGAGCTGCAGGTAGGTGCTCTCCCAGGCGTCGGCGTCGCAGCCGGCGTCGAGCATCAGCTCAAGGTACTCCGCCGGCTCCGCCACCGCGTCGTCGTGGCGCAGCACGCCGGCCAGACGCCCGGACCATTCGTCCGAGGCGGCGAGGTCGCGCATCAGCGTGTGCGACGGCGCATTGAAGTTGCCCGGCACCTGGAGGGCGAACCAGGCGCCCGGGGCCAGCGCCGCCAGCCAGCGGCGCAGCAGGTCCAGGTGCCCGGGCACCCACTGCAGGGCGGCGTTCGTGACCACGACGTCGGTGTCCTGCTCCGGCATCCAGGCGGCGATGTCCGCCAGGCCAAAGGAGAGGTTGCCGGCACCGGCGGCGAAGACGCCGGACTGCGCGAGCATCTCGGCGGAGGAGTCCAGTCCTTCCACCGCGGCCCCGGGCCAGCGCTCCGCCAGGGTGGCGGTCAGGTTCCCCGGACCGCAGCCTAGGTCGACGACGCGCCGGGGTGCATCAGCATGGACGCGGGCGGTCAGGTCGAAGAACGGCCTGTCCCGGTAGTCTCCGAACTGGACATACTTGGCTGGATCCCACTTCACGTTTTCCTCCGGTCCCGCGCACGGCTGCGCGTCCCGAGCCTAACCCCGCCCCGGCCGCCGGACCACGCCCGCCGCGCTGGCACTAAGCTGGAGACCAATGAAACTCGTTGATCAGCTCCCCGCCCCGGCCGCCCGAGTCCCCGGCAGGACCGGCCTCGATCCGGATGAGCTCTACACCCGGTTCGTGGAATGGACGGAGAGCCGCGGACTGGCCCTCTACGCCGCCCAGGACGAGGCCGTCATGGAGCTCGCCGCCGGCGCCAACGTCATCCTGGCGACCCCCACCGGTTCCGGGAAGTCCCTCGTCGCGATCGCGGCGCACTTCCAGGCCATGGCCCGCGGGGCCCGCAGCTACTACACCGCCCCCATCAAGGCCCTGGTCTCGGAAAAGTTCTTCGCCCTGTGCGAGATCTTCGGGGCCGAAAACGTCGGCATGATCACCGGCGATTCCGGGGTCAACCAGGACGCCCCCATCATCTGCTGCACCGCCGAAATCCTGGCGAACGTCGCCCTGCGCGAGGGCTCCGCCGCGGAGCTCGGCGCGGTCATCATGGACGAGTTCCACTTCTACTCCGATCCGCAGCGCGGCTGGGCGTGGCAGGTGCCGCTGCTGGAGCTGCCGCAGGCCCAGTTCCTGCTGATGTCCGCCACCCTGGGCGACGTGAGCCGCTTCGAGGAGGGCATCACTGAGCTGACCGGACGCCCGACGACGACCGTCAGTTCCGCCGAGCGGCCCATCCCGCTGCACTTCTACTACCAGCAGACCCCCGTGCACGAAACGCTCGAGGAACTGCTCGCCACCAAACAGGTCCCGGTCTACGTGGTGCACTTCAGCCAGCTCGAGGCGATCGACCGCGCCCAGAACCTGATGAGCATCAACGTCTGCACCCGCGAGGAGAAGGACAAGATCGCCGAGCTGATCGCCGGGTTCCGCTTCGCCGCCGGCTTCGGCAAGACCCTCAACCGGCTGGTCCGGCACGGCATCGGCGTGCACCACGCCGGGATGCTGCCCAAGTACCGCCGGCTCGTCGAGCAGCTGGCCCAGGCCGGCCTGCTCAAGGTCATCTGCGGCACCGACACCCTGGGCGTCGGCATCAACGTTCCCATCCGCACCGTGCTCTTGACGGCGCTGAGCAAATACGACGGCGTCCGCACCCGCCTGCTGAACTCCCGCGAGTTCCACCAGATCGCGGGCCGGGCCGGCCGCGCCGGCTACGACACCGCCGGGACCGTGGTGGTCCAGGCCCCCGAGCACGTGATCGAGAACGTCAAGGCGATGGCCAAGGCCACAGCGAAGTTCGGCGACGACCAGAAGAAGCTGCGCCAGGTGGTCAAGAAGAAGCCGCCGGAGGGCTTCGTGTCCTGGGGCGAGCCGACCTACAAGCGGCTGGTGGAATCCGTGCCGGACCCGCTGAATTCCAGCTTCACCGTCACCCACGCGATGCTGATGAACCTGATGGAACGGCCCGGAGACCCCTTCAAGGCCGCCCGCCGGCTGCTGAGCGAAAACCACGAACCCCGCGCCGCGCAGCTGCAGCTGATGAAGAAGGCCCTCGGCATCTACCGCGAGCTGCTGGCCGCCGGCGTCGTCGAACGGATCCCGCCGGCGGAGCAGGGCCCGGACGGGCGCACGGTCCGCCTCACCGTCCACCTGCAGGCGAACTTCGCCCTGAACCAGCCGCTCTCCCCCTTTGCCCTGGCGGCGCTGGAACTGCTGGATCCGGAGTCGCCGTCGTACGCCCTCGACGTCGTCTCGGTGATCGAGGCGACGCTGGAGAAGCCGCGGCAGATCCTCTCCGCGCAGCAGAAGAAGGCGCGCGGCGAGGCGATTGCCGCGATGAAGGCCGACGGCATCGAGTACGACCAGCGGATGGCCATGCTCGAGGAGGTCAGCTACCCGCAGCCGCTCGCGGAGATCCTCGGCGAGGCGTTCGACGTGTACCGCAAGGCCGCGCCCTGGATCGGCGACTTCGAGCTGGCCCCCAAGTCCGTCATCCGGGACATGTACGAACGGGCCATGAACTTCGGCGAGTTCGTGCAGTTCTACGGCCTGGCCCGCTCCGAGGGCATCGTGCTGCGCTACCTGGCCGACGGTTTCAAGGCGCTCCGGCAGACCGTCCCCCAGGACGCGCTGCGCGAGGATCTCGAGGACCTCATCGCCTGGCTCGGCGAGCTGGTCCGCCAGGTGGACTCCAGCCTGCTGGACGAGTGGGAGGAGCTCACCTCCGGAGCCGCCCCCACCCCGCACGACGCCCCGCCGCCGCCCCCGCCCGCCCTGACCTCCAACATCCGGGCGTTCCGGGTGATGGTCCGCAACGAAATGTTCCGGCGGGTGGAACTGTTCGCGGACGAGGCCGCCACCGCCCTCGGCGAGCTCGACGGCGGCTCCGGCTGGGATGCGGAGCGCTGGGAGGACGCGCTGGACGACTACTTCGAGGAGCACGGGGACATCGGGACCGGTCCGGACGCACGCGGGCCGGGGCTGCTGATCATCACCGAGGAGCCCGGCGCCTGGAAGGTCCGGCAGATCTTCGACGACCCGGCGGGCAACCACGACTGGGGCATCTCGGCCGAGGTGGACCTGGCCGCCTCGGACGAGACCGGCACCGCCGTCGTGCGCGTGACCGACGTGAACCGCCTGTAGCCGCTAGTAAACTGGCGACCATGAGTGTAATCCGCCCGGCCACCGCCCACGACGTGCCCGCCATCCTGCAGATGATCCATGACCTGGCCATCTACGAGAAGGAGCCGGACGCCGTCCGGAACACCCCGGAGCTGCTCACGGAGGTGCTCTTCGGCGAGAACCCGCGCGTCTACGCGACCATGGCCGAGAACGAGTCCGGCGACGTGCAGGGCTTCGCGTTGTGGTTCCTGAACTACTCCACCTGGGAAGGCGTGCACGGGATCTACCTCGAGGACCTTTACGTTATGCCTGAGGCCCGCGGCGCCGGGCACGGCAAGGCGCTGCTGCAGCACCTGGCCGCCACCGCCGTCGAACGCGGCTACGCCCGCGTCGAGTGGAGCGTGCTGGACTGGAACGAACCCTCGATCGCTTTCTACCAGAACCTTGGCGCCGCCCCGATGGACGACTGGTCCACCTTCCGTCTCACCGGCGATGCCCTGGCGGAGTTCGGCAGCGCCCGGACGGCCGGCGCCCGTGGCTGAGCCGGCGCCCGCGGCTGAGCCGGCACCCGCGGCTGGGGCGGCGCCCGCGCGGGTGCTCCCCGCGTCTCCCGCCCCCGGCGGTGCCCCGCACATCGTCAAGGCCACGCACACCTACCGCGGCATGCGCACGGCGGAGCACTACTTCGAGGTGCCGCTTGACCATGATTCCCCCGGCGGCGAGACCATCACCGTCTTCGCCCGGGAGTACGTCTCCGCGGACCACAGCGAAGAGGCCGCCGCCGAACTGCCGTGGCTGCTGTACCTGCAGGGCGGCCCGGGCGGCCGTGGCAACCGCTTCGCCGCCCTGGGCGGCTGGAGCAAGGCCGCAGCCAAGGATTTCCGGATCCTGATGCTGGACCAGCGGGGCACCGGGCTGTCCTCCCCCATCGACCGCAACACCCTGCCGTTGCGCGGCAACGACCGGGACCAGGCCCGGTATCTGGAGCACTTCCGGGCCGACTCGATCGTCGCCGACGCGGAAGCGATCCGGCGCACCCTCGGCGCCGCCCCCTGGACGGTTTACGGGCAGAGCTACGGCGGCTTCTGCGCACTGACCTACCTGTCGTTCGCCCCGGAGGGGCTGCGCGAGGTCCTGATCACCGGCGGCCTCGCACCCCTGGCGGGGTCCGCGGACCGGGTCTACCAGGCGACGTTCCGTCGTGTGGCGGCACGCAACGCGGAATACTTCGGCTGGTACCCGCAGGACCGGGAGCAGGTCAACCGGATCGCCCGGCACCTGCGCGAGGCGGAAGAGCTCCTGCCCGACGGCAGCCGGCTCACCGTGGAACGGTTCCAGATGGTGGGCTCCTACCTCGGCGGCAACACCCGGGTGGACGGGCTGCACCACCTCCTCGAGGATGCGTTCGTCAGCACGCCCGACGGCGAACGCCTCTCCGACGGTTTCCTGGAGCAGGTCCGCGGCCTCGTCTCACGCGCGTCGAACCCGCTGTACGCCCTCATGCACGAGTCCATCTACGGCCAGGGCGAGGCAACGGACTGGGCCGCGCTGCGGGTGCTGCAGGACTTCCCGGCGTTCCGCCCGGACGCCGCCGAACCGTTGCTGACAGGCGAGATGGTTTACCCGTGGTACTTCGAGCAGGACCCGGCGCTGCGTCCGCTCCGCACGGTGGCGCAGTTGCTGGCCGAGAAGGGCGACTGGAAGCCGCTCTACGACCCCGAGCGGCTGGCCCTGAACAGTGTTCCGGTGGCGGCCGCCGTGTACAGCGACGACATCTACGTGGACCGGGAGCTTTCGCTGGAGACCGCCGCGGCGGTGCGCGGCCTGCAGGTGTGGGAGTCGGATGAGTTCCACCACGACGGCATCGCGGACGACGGCGAGGCCATTTTCGGGCGGCTGCTCGGCATGGCCCGCGCTGCCGCGGGCTGACGCGCCGCGGGCCTTACTTGTCCGGGACTGGCCCCTCCGGGCCACGGCCCGGTGCATCCGGGCCCCGGGCCGGTGCGTTCCGGCCTCAGCTCCCGGCGGGCTCCGGGCTGCGGCGTGACCGCGCCGCCGGCACCGCCACGGCCAGTACCGCGGCGGCCACCACGGCTGCCACGAGGTTCAGCCCCTGGTAGCCGACCCCGCTCATGACGAGCCCGGCGAAGCCCGACCCCACGGCCCCCGCCACGCCCATCAGGGTGTCGGACACGCCCTGGACAAGGACCCGGTCCCCGGCGGCGACGCTCTCCGCGAGCAGGGTGGACCCGGCGATGGTCGCCGCGGACCAGCCGAGCCCCAGCAGCACCAATCCGATCGTGACGAGGGCGGGCTGGGCCTGGCCGAAGCCGGCGACGCAGACGGCCAGCAGGATCGTGCCGTGGCCCAGCAGGATGACGGGCACCCGGCCCACCCGGTCGGTGAGCCAGCCCATCACCGGCGAGAGGGCGTACATCCCGGCGATGTGCAGCGAAATCGTGAAGCCGATCAGCACAAAGACGTCCGTGCTGGCCGCGTGGGCGTGCCCCGCGGCGTGACCGGCCAGCGGACCCTCGGTGAGCAATTGCAGATGCAGCGGCGTCATGGACATCACCGCGGCCATGCAGCCGTGCGCCGCGACGACGGCGAGCAACGCCAGTCTGGCGCGCGGCGCGGACCGCACCGCGCGCAGCCCGTTCCGCAGCGCATGCCTCCCGCGGCTGCCGGCCGTCCCCTTCGCCGGCTCCTCGGCCGCTGCCGCGGAGGCTGGCGGCCAGCAGCAGCGGGTCGGGCCGCAGCCCGACCAACAGCAGCAGCGGCGGCGAGGGCCAGTCCCGCCGTCGAAAACACGAAGGGCCCCGAAATCGGCGGCAGGCCGAGTGCCGCGCCCACCAGCGCGCCGGGCTGGATGAGGTTGGGGCCGGCCACGGCGCCGACCGTCACCGCCCACACCACGATCGCGAGCGAGCGTCCGCGGTGCTCCGGGTCGGCCAGGTCCACGGCGGCGAAGCGCGCCTGCAGGTTGGCCGCGGTACCGAGGCCCAGCAGGGCGGCGCCCAGCAGCAGCACCGGGAAGGCGCCGGTGACGGTGGCGAGGATCACCAGCAGGGCGCCCGTCATCGCGGCGAGCAGGCCGGTCACGAGGGAAGCCCGGCGGCCCCGCCGTCCGGCCAGCCCGGCCAGCGGCAGGGCGGCCACCGCCGCCGCCAGCGTCATGGTGGTGGTGACCGAGCCGGCCCAGGCGTTGGAACCGGAGAGCTGGACGGCCAGCAGCGAGCCGACGGACAGGCTGGCACCGCTGCCCACGCCGCTGAGGAGCTGGGCGGCGCTGAGCACAATAACGGTACGGCGCTGCACCCGTTGCGGGTGCAGCGCCGTACCGGCCGCAGCTGCGGCATCAAAAATTTTCACGCTCCGAGCTTAGCCCGTGGCAGGGGTGCCCGTGCGCGTGCGGCCCGGACACCCCGCTGGCGCCGCCTACTCGGCGTCGGTCAGGCTCTTGCGGGAGTCCTCTTCGAGCCGGGCATCCAGCTTCGCCTTGGAGGCCTTGGAGCTGATCAGGCTGGCGACGACCGCGATGATGATCGTGCCGATGATCACCGCGAGCGAGACGTAGGTGGGGATTTCCGGGGCCCACTCGATGTGCTTGCCGCCGTTGATGAACGGCAGTTCGTTGACGTGCATGGCGTGCAGCACCAGTTTGACGCCGATGAAGGCGAGGATGACGGAGAGCGCGTGCTTGAGGTAGATCAGCCGGTTCATCAGGCCGCCGAGCAGGAAGTACAGCTGGCGCAGGCCCATCAGGGCGAAGATGTTGGCGGTGAAGACGATGAACGCGCTCTGCGTGAGGCCGAAGATGGCCGGGATGGAGTCCACGGCGAAGAGCAGGTCGGTCATGCCGATGGTCACGAAGACGATCAGCATCGGGGTGAAGACCTTCTTGCCGTCGACCACGGTGCGGAGCTTGCCGCCGTCGAACTTCTCCGACATCGGCAGGACCCTGCGGATCCGGGCGATCAGCGGGTTTTCCCGGTCTTCCTCGTCCTCGCCCTCGTCCTGGGCCTGCTTCCACGCGGTCCAGAGCAGGAACGCGCCGAAGATGTAGAAGACCCAGCTGAACTGTTCGATCACGATCGCGCCGAGCAGGATGAAGATGCCGCGCAGGATCAGGGCGATGATGATGCCCACCATGAGCACTTCCTGCTGGTACTTACGGGGTACCGAGAAGCGGGCCATGATGATGATGAAAACGAACAGGTTATCGATGCTGAGGCTGTATTCCGTCACCCAGCCTGCAATGAACTGGCCGCCGTATTCCGGGCCGGTGAAGACGAACATTGCTGCGGCGAAGACGAGGGCCAGGGCGATGTAGAAGGAGACCCAGAGGCCGGCTTCTTTCATCGAGGGCTCATGCGGCCGTTTCAACACCAGGAGCAAGTCGATGGCGAGGATGATGCCGAGAACGACGAAGGAGCCGATCTCGAACCAGACGGGAAGTTCGGGCACGAAGATACCTTTCGCAGGGTACAACTAAGCGGTGTAAGTCTCTCCGGCTAGCCGCCGCACCCGGGTCTGTGCCATCAGGTGCCGCTTCGCTGCCCGCTACGCCCGGCAAGGCATCTGTGCCCTGCGTGTTGACGATCGTAGCGCTTGGGATACTCCCCTACGTTCGATCTACTTTACCTTAGGCGTGCCCGGCCGACTGCATCTGGCGCAGCTCCTTCTTGAGTTCGCCGACCTCGTCGCGGAGCCGGGCCGCCAGCTCGAACTGCAGTTCGCCGGCGGCGGCGTGCATCTGCTCGGTCAGCTGCTCGATCAGTCCCACGAGATCCTCGGCCGGGGCCGCGGCGAGCCCGTCCGCCCGGACCTTCGCCGAGCCCTTGCCCTTGCCCCGGGCCTTGCCGGCGCTGGCCAGCAGCTCGCGGGTGTCCGCGTCTTCCTTGGCCAGCTGGTCGGTGATGTCGGCGATCTTCTTCCGCAGCGGCTGCGGGTCGATCCCGTTCTCCGTGTTGTAGGCGACCTGGATGGCGCGGCGCCGGTTCGTCTCGTCGATGGCGTGGGCCATCGAATCGGTGATCTTGTCCGCGTACATGTGCACCTGGCCGGAGACGTTTCGGGCGGCACGCCCGATGGTCTGGATCAGGGACGTCGAGGAGCGCAGGAAGCCTTCCTTGTCCGCGTCCAGGATGCTCACCAGCGACACCTCGGGGAGGTCGAGGCCTTCCCGGAGCAGGTTGATGCCGACCAGGACGTCGAAGACCCCCATCCGGAGTTCGCGGAGCAGCTCCACGCGGCGCAGCGTGTCGACGTCGGAGTGCAGGTACTCGACCTTCACCCCGTGCCCCAGCAGATAGTCGGTGAGGTCCTCGGCCATCCGCTTGGTCAGCGTGGTGACGAGGACGCGTTCGTTCTTCGCCGTGCGGGTGCGGATTTCGCCCAGCAGGTCATCGATCTGGCCCTTGGTGGGCTTGACGATGACCTCCGGGTCGATCAGGCCGGTGGGCCGGATGATCTGCTGCACGAAGCCGTCCGCCTTGCCGAGTTCGTACTTGCCCGGGGTCGCCGAGAGGTAGACGGTCTGGCCCACCCGGTCCTGGAACTCGTCCCACTTGAGCGGGCGGTTGTCCATCGCCGAGGGCAGCCGGAAGCCGTGGTCCACGAGGTTGCGCTTGCGGGACATGTCGCCCTCGTACATGGCGCCGATCTGCGGCACGGTGACGTGGGATTCATCGATCACCAGGAGGAAGTCGTCCGGGAAGTAGTCGATGAGGCAGTGCGGCGCGGTCCCGCGGGCGCGGCCGTCAATGTGCGAGGAATAGTTCTCGATGCCGTTGCAGAAGCCCATCTGCTGCATCATTTCCAGGTCATAGGTGGTCCGCATCCGCAGCCGTTGGGCCTCGACCAGCTTGTTCTGGCTTTCCAGGACCTTGAGGCGCTCGGCCAGCTCGTCCTCGATCCGCGTGATCGCGCGGGACATGCGTTCGGGGCCGGCCACGTAGTGCGAGGCCGGGAAGACGTACATTTCGGTCTCGTCCCGGAGCACCTCGCCGGTCAGCGGGTGCAGGGTGTAGATGTTCTCGATCTCGTCGCCGAAGAACTCGATCCGGATCGCGAGCTCCTCGTACATCGGGATGATTTCCACGGTGTCGCCGCGCACCCGGAAGGTGCCGCGGTGGAAGTCCATGTCGTTGCGGGTGTACTGCATGGAGACGAACTTCCGGAGCAGGTCGTCACGGTTCATCTCGGCGCCCTTGCGCAGGGTCACCATGCCGGCGATGTACTCTTCCGGGGTGCCGAGGCCGTAGATGCAGGACACGGTGGCCACCACAATGACGTCGCGGCGGGTCAGCAGCGCGTTGGTGGCGGAGTGCCGGAGCCGTTCGACTTCCTCGTTGACGGAGGAGTCCTTCTCGATGAAGGTGTCCGTCTGGGCGACGTACGCCTCGGGCTGGTAGTAGTCGTAGTAGGAGACGAAGTATTCGACCGCGTTGTTCGGGAGCAGTTCGCGGAATTCGTTGGCCAGCTGCGCGGCGAGGGTCTTGTTCTGCACCATCACCAGGGTGGGGCGCTGGACCTGCTCGATCAGCCACGCCGTCGTCGCGCTCTTACCGGTACCGGTGGCGCCGAGCAGCACCACGTCCTTTTCGCCGTTCTTGATGCGTTCGGTCAGTTCGGCGATCGCGGCCGGCTGGTCGCCGGCCGGCTTGAACTCGCTGATGACCTCGAAGGGCGCCACGACACGGTTGATTTCCTGGGCAAGGCTCATGTACCTAATCTACCGCCGCCCTCGGACCGGGAGCCCCGATTCAGCTTTCGGCGGTACCCGCCGGTCCGGGGGCGGCGTACGACGGCGGCCGCCACCCGGTGCGCCGCGCCCACTCTTCCATCCGCGGCGCCGCGTAGTCCGTGAACCAGTCCTCCTTGTCCGCGGCGTAGGCCGCGGTGGACTTGTCCACGCCGTGCCGCCGTGCCGCGCGGCGCTTTTCCGCGAGGTAGTCGGCGCGGGCGGCCGCGTCGGCGCGCAGCCAGTCGCGGAAGCACAGCGCGTACCGCCAGCCGGGCGAGCCGGCGGCCCGGACGTGCAGGTTCACGGGCCGGCCGGGGTCCGCGCTGCCGTGGACCCGCTTGTCCCAGTCCGCGGGGTCCGGGTGCGTCGGCTTGGGGTTGTCCGGGCCGATGCCGGGCCAGCGCGGGAATCCCGCCGCGGCCAGCTGGGGCTCAAGCCGGTCCGCCGTCGCGAGGTCCCTTACGGTGAGCTGGAGGTCCAGCACGTCCTTGGCGTCCAGTCCCGGGACCGCAGTGGACCCGAGGTGGTCCACGGCGAGGATGTCCCGCGGCGCAACGGCCAGCAGGCGTCCGATCAGCCGGGACGCCTGGGCCGGCCAGTCGGGGTTGGCGGGACTGAGCACCGGCCCGCCGGTCCGCGCGGCCATCCGTCCCTTGGCCAGGTTCTCCGCGAACGGCTGCAGCCGGTGCCGCCAGAGCCGGTCCACCGCGTCCCGCAGTTCGTCCTTGGTCCCGGAATTGTCCAGGACGACGTCGGCGGCCGCCAGCCGGTCCTCCCGCGTGGCCTGGGCCGCCATCCGGGAGCGGGCCTCCTCGACCGTCATTTTCCGGTGCTCCACCATTCGCCGCACCCGGACATCCTCCGGGGCGTCGACCACCACCACCAGATGGAAGTTGGCGCCTTGGCCGGTCTCGACCAGGAGCGGGATGTCCTGGACCAGGACGGCGCCTTTCGGGGCGGCGGCCGCGAGGGCGGCGGCACGCTCCCTGACCAGGGGGTGGATGATGCCGTTCAACACGGCGAGGCGTTCGGGGTTGCCGAAAACAAGGGCGCCCAGGCGGGGGCGGTCCAGGGCACCATCGGGGCCCAGGATCGCGGCGCTGAAGGCGTCCACCACCCGCGCCAGCCCGGGCGTACCCGGCTCCACCACTTCCCGGGCCAGCGCGTCGGCGTCGACCAGGACGGCCCCGAGCTCGCGCAGCCGCGAGGCCACCACTGACTTCCCTGAGGCGATGCCGCCCGTCAAACCGATCTTCAGCACTCCACCAGACTAAACTGAAGCGGTGCCAGTCGACGCGGTTTCCCCGGAAAGCAGGGCCACCGGCTACACGACCCTGGCGGCCGGAGCAGCCTTCCGGCACGAGCTGGAGATCAGGCGGTCCCGCTTCATCACCGTGTTGCAGCGCACCGGCGACGAGGACAGCGCGCGTTCCCTGATCGGCTCGCTGCGCCGGGAGTTCCATGACGCCCGGCACCACTGCTCCGCGTTTGTGCTCGGCCCGGACCGCGACGTGCAGCGTTCCAGCGACGACGGCGAGCCCTCCGGCACGGCCGGGATCCCGATGCTGGAGGCGCTGCTGAAGCGCGAGACGGCACCGGGGGCGGCGGACCTCAGCGACGTGACCGCCGTCGTGGTCCGCTATTTCGGCGGCATCCTGCTGGGCGCCGGCGGGCTGGTCCGGGCCTATTCCGATTCCGTGTCCTCCGCGCTCGAGCTGGCGCCGCTCGTGCGCCGGCAGCGGCTGCGGATCTGCGCCGTGCCGGTGCCGCACGCCGCCGCCGGCAGGCTCGAGAACGAGCTGCGCGCGGCAGGCTACGTGATGGCGGACACCAGCTATGATGCGCAGACGACGGTTCTCCGGCTTGCGCTGCCGGACGAACCGGCAGGGCTCGCGCAGGCCGCCGAACGCCTCGCGGCACTCTCGGCCGGCACCGCCGCCCTGCTGCCCGGAGAAACGGAGTGGATCGATGTCCCCAACGGCTGAGCCGGTGCCCGTGGTGGCGCTGGTGGATGTGACGGATCCGGTGCTGGAGCGGCTGCTGGCCGTGGCCCTGCACGACGCCGACGCCGACGAGGTCACCCCGCCGCTGGGGACCGCCGCGGGCTGGAACACGGAACGGATCAGCTGGTTCCGCGCCTTCCACCACGGAGCCGCGGCAGGCCTCGACGGGCCGGCACGGGAGAAGTCCTGGGCGATCACGGCCGACGGTGAGCTGGCCGGTTCCATCCGGCTCAAGCGGCTCCCGCGCGCCGGGTCCGGGACCGCTCCGCGCGGGACGGGTCCACCCTGGAGAGGTCCGCACTGGAGACCGGAATCTGGCTCGGCCGGAGTTTCCGCGGGCGCGGCATCGGCCGGGAGGCCCTGCGGCTGGTCAAGGCCGAGGCCGTTGCGGCCGGCGCGGAAGTGCTGGAGGCGGAAACGACTGCCGGGAACGCCGCCGCGCAGGCCCTGCTGCGCTCCGCCGGCGCCGGACTGGCCGCCGACGGCCAGCGGGTGGGCGCGCGCCTCAAGCTCGGGTAGGTCCCGCGGCGCGTCGTCGCTGGTCCGCTGTTTTATCCGCCCCACCGATGGACATGCCCGTCTCCCGGCGTGGGCAATGGGCATAGTGGCACTATGCCCAGCGCCTGCGCCCAGGGATGGACATGCCCTGCCGCAGCCCTGCCAACCCCTATGGGCATGCCCGTTGCCGGCTCCGCCAATGGACATGCCCATCTCCCGGCGTGGGCAATGAGCATAGTGGCACTATGCCCAACGCCTGCGCCCAGGGATGGACATGCCCTGCCGCAGCCCTGCCAACCCCTATGGGCATGCCCGTTGCCGGCTCCAGCCAATGGACATGCCCATCTCCCGGAGCGGCCAGTGAGCACAATGCCACTATGTCCACCGGGCGCACCCAAGGATGGACATGCCCCTCGCCCGGGAGGCCGGAACAGTGCTTGGATGAAGGGAAACGTCACGGCGAGCGAACTAGGAGAACAGACGTGGACGACACTTTCGACCTCGCGCGTTTCGAGGAAGCCCAAGACGCTACGGGAACCTACCAGCAGGCACTCTCGGAGCTCCGCGCCGGGGCCAAGCGAAGCCACTGGATGTGGTTCGTCTTTCCGCAGGTCGCCGGCCTCGGACTGAGCCCGACCTCGCGGAAGTATGCCCTTTCCTCCTTGGACGAGGCCCGGGCGTACCTGCGCCATCCGCTCCTGGGCGCCCGCCTCCTGGAGTGTTCCCGGGCAGTCCTCGCCGTCGAGGATCGCAGCGCCGAGCAGATATTCGGCGGCATCGACGCACGAAAGCTGCATTCGTCGTCGACGTTGTTCCTTCGGGCGGCACCCGACGAGCCGGTGTTCCGACAGATCCTCGACAAGTATTTCGGTGGAGTCCCCGATTCGGCCACGGACCGGCTCCTGTCCTCGCCCGTTTGATGCCCCTGCCCTCGCCGACGCGGGACATGCCCCGCTCCGGCGTTGGCCAGTGGACATAACCGCACTATGCCCACTCTTCAGGCGCAGGAGCGGGCATGTCCCTCAACCCCGGCAGCCCGGACCCACCCGGGCGCTGGCGTGCTGCAAGGAGCATGCCCCGCGCCGCCGGCGGCCAGTGGACATAACCGCACTATGTCCACTCCCAGGGCCCAGGACTGGGCATGTCCCTCGGGCGCCCCCGCAGGAACGCCGCTTAACCCAAAGCGGGCCCCTGCACGTGGCAGGGACCCGCTCTGGTCAGCCCGGAGCAACCCGGGCCGGCGGCAATTAGTTGCCGGTCAGCTTCTCGCGCAGAGCGGCAAGAGCCTCGTCCGAAGCAAGGGTACCGGCCCCTGCGTTCGACTCAGCAGCCGGCTCGGAGGAGTAGCTGGTGGTGCCGGAGTCGCTCTCGCCGGACGTTGCAGCGGCAGCGTCGTCGGCAGCGTGCTGGGCAACCTGCTTCTTGTGGGCTTCCCAGCGGGTCTGGGCGTCAGCGTACTGCTGCTCCCAGGCGGCGCGCTGCGTCTCGTAGCCTTCAAGCCACTCGTTGGACTCCGGGTCGAAGCCCTCCGGGTACTTGTAGTTGCCCTCTTCGTCGTACTCAGCGGCCATGCCGTAGAGAGCCGGATCGAATTCGGTGGACTCGGCGTCGACGCCCTCGTTGGCCTGCTTGAGGGACAGCGAGATGCGGCGGCGCTCGAGGTCGATGTCGATGACCTTGACGAACAGCTCGTCGCCAACGGAGACAACCTGCTCGGCCAGCTCAACGTGGCGCACGGCGAGCTCGGAGATGTGGACCAGGCCTTCGATGCCGTCTTCGACGCGAACGAACGCACCGAACGGAACCAGCTTGGTGACCTTACCCGGAACAACCTGGCCGAGGGCGTGGGTGCGGGCGAAGGTCTGCCACGGATCTTCCTGCGTAGCCTTGAGCGACAGGGAGACGCGCTCGCGGTCCAGGTCGACCTCGAGAACCTCGACGGTGACTTCCTGGCCAACTTCGACAACCTCGGACGGGTGGTCGATGTGCTTCCAGGACAGCTCGGAAACGTGAACCAGGCCGTCTACGCCGCCCAGGTCCACGAAGGCACCGAAGTTGACGATGGAGGAAACGACGCCGGGACGGACCTGGCCCTTTTCCAGCTTGTTGAGGAACGTGGAGCGGACCTCGGACTGGGTCTGCTCGAGCCATGCACGGCGGGACAGCACAACGTTGTTGCGGTTCTTGTCCAGCTCGATGATCTTGGCTTCGATCTGCTGACCGATGTACGGAGCAAGGTCGCGCACACGGCGCATCTCGACGAGGGATGCGGGCAGGAAGCCGCGCAGGCCGATGTCGAGGATAAGACCACCCTTGACAACCTCGATGACGGTACCGGTGACGACGCCGTCTTCTTCCTTGACCTTCTCGATGTCGCCCCAGGCACGCTCGTACTGAGCACGCTTCTTGGAGAGGATCAGACGGCCTTCTTTGTCTTCCTTGGTGAGCACCAGGGCTTCGACAAGATCGCCGACGGAGACGACGTCTCCGGGATCAACGTCGTGCTTGATGGAAAGCTCGCGGGAGGGAATGACACCTTCGGTCTTGTAACCGATGTCGAGCAGAACTTCGTCGCGGTCGACCTTGACGACGGTACCTTCGACGAGGTCTCCGTCGTTGAAGTACTTGATGGTGGCGTCGACTGCTGCGAGGAAGTCCTCAGCGGTACCGATGTCGTTAATCGCGACTACGGGGGTACCGGGCTTCTCGGTGGAGGTGATGGTCATGTAGTAGGGGCTCCGTTGTGGATAGTTAGTCGGTCAGGCAAACCGTCCCGCCCGCGTCGGCGACACGGGTGGAGAGCACGGCGAATAAAAGGCAATCCGCCGGGTCATCCTGATTTTGTGGATTGAGTTGCGCGCACGTAGTACACGCCCGTTCAGTCTAGTCGTATGCGTCAACGCCGGTCAAAGCGCAACGGAGCCCGCCGGCCCCGCCTAGAAGTGCGTCAGGCAGTGCGGCGCACGTTCGACGGCGAACATCCGGGCAGCCAGGAATGCTGCGCCCGGCGTGTGCTCGCGGATCCGCCCCGAGTCAGCCAGGGTCACCGGGTGCACGCCCCCGAGGTAGACCGAGGACAGCGCCGCTACGTCCAGTTCAAGGTCGACGGCGGCGTCCGCCCGTTTCCGTAACGACGGCGGCGCCCCCGTTCACGTCCAGGGCGAACGTCCCGCCGGTCAGGCCGAGCGGATCAGCCACTTTCAGCACCAGCCGGCCGTCGGCGGAGTAGCGCCGGGCGCCCAGGGCCTTCTGCACGTCCAGTATCCGCAGCCAGAGCATGTCCCGGGCGTCCGAGGCGTCCACGCAGCGCGGATCCCCGAGGGCCCACTTCAGCGGGTCGTCAACGGGCGCTTCGTCCCAGGTCACGCGTTCGACGAGGTCGATGGCTCCGAGGTATTGCCACAGTTCCAGGTAGGCGGCCCGGGTGGCCGCCACCAGGTCGACGACCTCCATCGTGTACGGGGTGCTGGACCAGCCGCCGAACTTGTAGGACACGTAGCCGTCCACGTCGCCGTCGGGGCCGTAGTGCAGCGCGACCTTGACCTTCGGGTCCTCACCGTCGTCGCGGCTGATGGAGCCGGACGCGAACTGCCGGTAGAACTCGTGCCGGCCTATGGAACCCGGCGTCTGGCGGTGCAGGCGGTCAAAGATCACGGGGGCCAACTCAAGGAGCACCTTGGGATCGGCCACCTCGACACTGCCGACCGGGGTGTGGTTCACAACGAAGCGGGCACTGGTGTCGACCTTGATCGACTGCTCCGACGTCGCGACGCCGAAGCCGAAACGGCCGTAGATGGACGCTTCTGAGGCCGTCAGTGCGGCCATCGCCAGGCCCTCCTGCTGCGCCAGCCCCAGTTCCTCGGCCATCATGCGGCGCAACAGCCCGCGGCGGCGGTGCGAGGTGCGCACGGTTACGGCAGTCACGAGCCTGGTGTCCACGAACCGCCCGAATCCAACGTTCAGCGTCTTGGTCATCGTGCCGAAAGTCGCCACCGGCACGTCGGCGCCGAGTGCGTGGTCGGCCACGGGCCCGGTTTGGTAGGCGCCGGTCATCACGCGCCCGTCCGCGCGCTGCATCTCGAGGCCCCTGTCGACCCGTTCATCGCTGCGGCGGGCATCGTGGAAGCCGAAGGCCACGGCCCGCATCCAGGCGACGGACTCCGGGTACCCGGCGTCGTCTTTGGCCGCCGGCTTAAAACGCCTGATTTCGTACTGCTCCGCCACGTGCTTCTCCCCCTGGAAATCCCTGCAACTTTGAAAGAACCGAAAAATGAAGCCGGAGCCGGCTCCCGGGCGTCCCGGAGCCGGCTCCCCTGCCTGGTGGCCGCCTAGTGCCCCGCCTCGTACCAGCTGGAGCCAATGCCGATCTGGACGTCCAGCGGAACGCTGAGATCCGCCGCGGCGCCCATCTGCTCCGTCACGAGCTTCTCGACGGCCTCGCGCTCACCGTTGGCGACTTCGAGGACCAGTTCATCATGGACCTGCAGCAGCATGCGTGATTTCAGGCCCTGCTCGGCCAGCGCGCCGGACACACCCAGCATGGCGCGCTTGATGATGTCCGCCGCCGAGCCCTGGATCGGCGAGTTCAGTGCGATCCGCTCCGCGTTCTCGCGCAGCTGGCGGTCGGTGCTGGTCAGGTCCGGCAGGTAACGGCGGCGGCCCTCGATGGTGGCGGTGTACCCGTCGATCCTGGCCTGGTCCACGACGCCGCGCAGGTAGTCGCGGACGGCGCCGAACCGGTCGAAGTAGTCCTTCATCAGGGTCCGGGCCTCGTCGACGGAGATCTCCAGCTGCTTGGACAGGCCGAACGAGGTCAGGCCGTAGGCCAGGCCGTAGGACATCGCCTTGACCTTGGAACGCATCGCGCTGGTCACCTGGTCGGTGGGCACGTGGAAGATGTTGGAGCCCACGAACCGGTGCAGGTCCTCGCCGTCCTTGTAGGCCTGGATCAGGCCGGCGTCGCCCGAGAGGTGCGCCATGATGCGCATTTCGATCTGCGAGTAGTCCGCGGACAGCAGGCACTCGTAGCCTTCGCTGACCACAAAGATGCCGCGGACGCGGCGGCCTTCCTCGCTGCGGATGGGGATGTTCTGCAGGTTGGGATTGTTGGAGGAGATCCGGCCCGTGGCCGCGACGTTCTGCGCGTAGGTGGTGTGGATCCGGCCGTCTTCGGTGACGGATTTCTTCAGCGACTCCAGCATCTGGCGCAGCTTCGAGGACTCGCGGTGCGCCATCAGCTGGACCAGGAATTCGTGCCCGGTCTTTTCCAGCAGGTTCTTCAGCGAGGCGGCGTCGGTGGTGTAGCCGGACTTGATCTTCTTGGTCTTGGGCAGGCCCAGCTCGTCGAACAGCACGGTCTGCAGCTGCTTGGGCGAGCCAAGGTTGACCTCGTGGCCGATCGCCGCGAACGCCTGCTCCTGGGCGTTGTCGATCACCTTGGCGAGGTCCGCCAGCTGCTCGTCCATGCGCGCCATGTCGATGGCGATTCCCGCGAGCTCCATGTCGGCGAGGACCCGGCTGACCGGCAGTTCAAGGGTGGTCAGCAGGTCCTGGGCCTTGCGTTCGGTGAGTTCCGATTCGAAGTAGTGGCTCAGGGCCCGGACGACGGCGGCTTCGTGGACCAGCGCACCCGCGGCGGCGGCGTCGTCGCCGTCGAACGCCAGCTCAAGCTGGCCGGCCTTGGCGGCCTCGGTGGACACCGCGATGTTGAGGTGATGCTGCGCCAGCTCCGCGAGCTCGTAGCTGCGGCGGTCGGGCTGGATGAGGTAGCCGGAGATGGAGGTGTCGTCCACCACGCCCTCAAGGTCCAGGCCGCGGGCGGTCAGGGCCTTCAGGGCGGCCTTGAACCCGTGCATCACCTTCGGCGCCTGGGCGTCGCGCAGCCAGGCTGCCAGGACGTTTTCGGCGGCGGCGTCCTGGCTGGCCAGGTCGATGTAGGCGGCGGCGTCGTCGCGGACGATCGCCAGCGCGGCGGCGTCCTCGCCGATCCGGCCGGGCACCAGGTCGACCGCGAGGGCGGACCGTTTCCCGGCGCCGGCCGCGAGGAAGGCGCTCAGCTCGGCGGCGTCCGCGGGGGTGACAAACTCCGGGGTGTCGAGGCTTTCGCGCTCGGCTTCCGTCACTTCACTGCCGTAGAGCGCAAAGAGCCGGGTCCGGATGGTCTTGAATTCGAGGGTGTCGAACAGGTCCTCGAGGGCGGCCTGGTCCGGGCCGCGGGTCCGCGAGATCGTCCAGCGTGACGGGCAGCTCGAGGTCGGTGTGCAGCCGGTTGAGCCGCCGGTTGCGCTTGACGTCCTCGACGTTTTCGCGCAGGGCGTCCCCCACCTTGCCCGCCGATCGCGTCCAGGTTCTCCAGGACACCCTCAAGGCCGCCGTAGAGGTTGATCCATTTGGCCGCCGTCTTGGGGCCGACGCCGGGGACGCCGGGGAGGTTGTCCGCGGTCTCGCCCACCAGGGCGGCGAGGTCCGAGTACTGGGCGGGGCTGACGAAGTACTTCTCCTGGATGGCGTCGGCGTCCATCCGGGGAATGTCGCTGACGCCCTTGCGCGGGTAAAGCACGAACACGTTGTCGGTGATGAGCTGGAAGGCGTCACGGTCGCCGGAGACCAGCAGCACCTCGTAGCCCGCCTTTTCCCCCATGGCGGCGAGGGTGGCCAGGATGTCGTCGGCTTCCCAGCCGGGCATCTTGATGGTCTTGATGCCCCACGCGCCCATGACCTTGTCGATCAGGTCGATCTGGCCGCTCATTTCCCGCGGAGTCTCGTTGCGTCCGCCCTTGTAGCCGTCGTACTCGGCCTTGCGGTGCGTGGTGTCGTCGGAGACGTCGAACGCCACGGCCACGTGGGTGGGCTTCTGCTCCTTGATCAGGTTGATCAGCATCGAGGTAAAGCCGTGGACGGCGTTGGTGTGCTGCCCGGTGGCGGTGGAGAACTTGTCCGCGGGCAGGGCGAAGAAGGCCCGGAACGCCATGGAGTGCCCGTCCAGCACCAGGAGGCGCGGCTGGTCCGTGATGGGAATCACGGGGGCTTCGGTGGCGGAAACCGACCCCGCGGCCCGGCTGGTCTTTCCGGCGGGCTTGGCCGCGACCACTGATTCCGGCTCAGCTGCCGGCAGGAGGTCAGTCGCGGAAGGGGAAAGGGCCGGTTTGGTAGTTTCGCTCACAGGTGCCAGCCTAGTTCCCATGATCGACAATTTCACGCCCGCCCCCTTCGCCGCCGAGCTGGAAGCCGCCGGGGTCCCCGCGGAACTGCACGACTGGCTGGGACGGATGGGCGTCGGCGCCCTCGTGGTGAAGATGGGCATCCACTTCTTGGAGCTGAGCCCGGAACGCACGGTTGCGACCATGCCGGTGGAGGGCAACACGCAGGTGGCCGGGATCCTGCACGGCGGCGCGCACGTGGTGCTGGCCGAAACGCTCGGTTCGTTCGCCGCCGGCATGCACGCGGGCCCGGGCCGGCAGGCGCTGGGGATCGACGTCAGTGCGACGCACCACCGGGCGGTCTCCGCCGGCACCGTGACGGGGACCTGCACGGCCATCCATCTGGGCCGCACCCTGACCACGCATGAGATCGTCATGACGGACGAGCAGGGCCGCCGGCTCTCCACCGCGCGGATCACGAACCTGCTCCGCGACATCCCCGGGCCGTCGGCGGAAACGCCAGCCGAATAGTCAGCCCAGTCAGGAGCCGCCCGTGAGGCGGTAGCGGAGCTCGACAATGCCGCGGCCCATCGTCCTGGAGGCGAGCAGGTCCAGCGGCGCCGTCGGGCGGGCCAGCGGCAGCAGGGGTTTCCCGCTGCCCAGCACCACGGGGATGATCGAGACGATCAGCTCCTCCAGCAGGCCGGCGTCGGCGAATTGGGCGGCAAGGACTCCACCGCCCACCACCCAGACGTTCTTGCCCGCGGCCGCGGCCTTCAGGTCTTCAACGAATTCCGTGACCGGTCCGCGGACGAAGGTGACGTCCGCCCCCTGCGGGGCCGCCAGTTCGTGATGGGTGAAGACCCAGCTCGGCGTTTGGGGGTACGGCCAGTTGTCGGCTTCGTGCTTCCTGAGCCAGGCGTAGGTTTCCCCGCCCATCACGATGGCGCCGACGTCGGCCATAAAGGCCTCGTAGCTCTCCATCCCGCCGTCAAATCCGTCGAACTGGAGCAGCCAGTCAAGGTTGTCGTCGGCGGTGGCGATATAGCCGTCCAGGGAGGACGCCACAAAGTACTGGAAACTCGGCATGGCTTGCGGACTCAGCCCTCGTGCTTGACCTTGTGCACCCGGGTCACCACGGTGGGGCTCGTTACGTTCAGCAGCACGGCGTGGGCCGTGGAGCCGAGCACCAGCCGGGAGAAGCCGCCGCGGCCGCGGCTGCCGACCACCAGCAGGCGCGCATCCCGCGCCAGATCGGTGAGCGCCTTCGCCGGCTCGGTGTCGGTTTCGAGGCGCTGGTGGATCACCAGATCCGGGTACTTGTCACCGAGGCCGGCCACGGATTCGGCCAGGACGATCCTGTTCTCTTCGACGATGGTCTCCGCGAGTCCGCTTTCGGGCAGCTGGTGCTCAACCCAGCGGGCCGGGCTGCGGAAGGCCAGGACCACGGTGAGCTCGTCCTTGCCGCGGTCGGCTTCGGCGGCGGCGAACGCCACGGCCTGCAGCGACTCTTCCGAACCGTCCACGCCGACCACCACGCCGCGCCTCCCGGTGGCTTCTTGGCCAGGGATGACGGCCACCGGGCTGTCCGAGGCGGACACGATCTGGAGGGCGCGGTCCGTCATGGGTCCGCCGTCCATCCAGTGTTTGTCGTGGGCGCCGACGACGACCATGGCGGCTTCCTTCGACGCCTCGCGCAGGCCCGAGCCCGGGCTTCCGTGCCGCAGCTGGACATCTACGTCGACGTCGGGGGCCTGGCTTTTTGCACTGGCTTTGGCTTTTTCCAGCAGTTCCATCCCGGATTCGCGGATGAGCTCGTGGTATTGGAAGTCCGGTGACATCCACCGGTCGTCCACGGCGTGGACGCCCAGGACCGGGAGCTTCTGCGCGGCAGCGCGCTTCAGCGCCCACGCCAGCGCGGCTTCACTGCCCGCCGAGCCGTTGATGCCGACGACGATTGGTTTGCTCATGCTGAATCCTGCTCTTTTCCGTGGCGCGGACGTGTACGTGACCTCTACAGTGGTCCCGGCAGCGCACCGTTCTGTGACCACTGCTGAGACCGCGGCGGAGACCGTTGCGGGCGGCCGCTGATGTTTGGCATGACTCGCCGGCAGGACCGAGGCTCTGCCGACACTTCAGTGTCCCCCGGGCCCCGGCGGCCGGTTAGGGCCTTAAGCCCCTCACTCCCCCTCGCCCGCCTGCTCTGGTACGTCCCGGCCGCCGTCGTGATGTACCGCGACTGCGGTCCGGAGGCGCCGGTACGGCGGCCCGGCGGGCCGGAGCTTGCCGTCGACTAGAAGCCGGTGGGTTCCGTCTCGAACTCCGGCTCCGCGGCCGGCCCTTCGTGGTGCACCGGGCGCAGCGCGGCGGTCTGTTCCAGCCAGATCAGCGCGTCGTAGCGCTCCCCCATCCGGGTCGGGACGTAGTTCCCCTGTTCCCGCTCCGGGTGGTAGACCACGCCGATGGCGCGGTGCCCGAGCCAGGTCGACAGCCACGGGCCGGTCCGGTCGTCGCCGAACTCCAGCACCGCCGGCACGCCCAGGGCCTCGTGCAGGAAGTCCTCGTGACTGCCGGGGCGCGCCGCCGGCACGGGCAGGATCCGCTCCGGCGTCCCCCAGGCATCCGCGGCGATCACCGTGCCGCGGTGCGAGGCGAAGCCCACCAGCAGGACCCCTTCGAGGGCGTGCCGTTCGCGCAGCAGCTGGCCGACGTTGACCAGCCCGTCCTGCGCCATGTCCGTGGCCCGCGCGTCCCCCACGTGGGTGTTGTGCTCCCAGAGGATGCCCTTGGACGCCGGCCCCAGGTGCCGGCTGAGCCGGTCGATCGTGTCCGCCATGTGGTGGTCGCGGACGTTCCAGGACTGCCGGTCGCCGCGGACCATGATCCGGTAGTAGTGCTCGGCGTTGGCCGCCACCTCGGCGTTCTGGACGGCGTCGAAGGCTTCCTCGTCGTGGTCGCCCGGGCTGAACACCCGGCTCCTGACCTCGCTGAGCAGGGCGACGACGTCGGCCTCGCAGGAGTTCGGGACCAGCCGCGTGCTCCAGGCGTATTGGTGCGGGTCCTCATGGTGCGGCAGGAAGCACTGCCAGGCCCGCATGGCCGCGGGCACGGCGTCCGGCTGGTGCTCCTGGAGCCAGCCAAGGATCTCGCGCAGCGAGTCCCAGAGCGAGTAGACGTCCAGGCCGTAGAAGCCGACCCGATCCGCCAGCGGCCGGCGGGAGTTCCAGCTGCGCAGCCAGTCCAGGAAGCCGGCCACTTCCTCGTTGGCCCACATCCAGGTGGGCCAGCGCCGGAACCCGGCGAGGAGCGCATGGACGCCCTGGTCCTGGCCGCTGAGCCCGCGGACCCACTGGTTGATCCGCCAGCAGTCGGGCCAGTCCCCCTCCACGCCGATCCAGGTGTAGCCCTGTTCCTCGATCAGCCGGCGGCTGAGCGTGGCCCGCCAGGTGTAGAACTCGTGGGTGCCGTGGGACGCTTCACCGATTGCCGTGAAACGGCAGTCCGCGGCGCGCCGGACGAGCCCGTCGAGGTCGCGGTCGCTGCGCAGCTGGCCGTGCGAGGGAATGAATCTCGCCCAGGACGGCGGCCTTGGTGACGCTGCCCGGGTTCACCGCGGGTCCCCGACGTCGATCCGTTCCAGGTGTTCCGGCACCCTGGCCCGCCAGCCCAGTTCGCGCTTGATCCTGACCCGCAGCGCGTCCGCGGCGTCCGGCTCGCCGTGCGTGATGTAGGTCATCCGCGGCGCCTGCGGTGCGGCCTTCATCCAGTTGATCAGGCCGTCCGAGTCGGCATGCGCGGACAGGTTCTCCATCTGGATGACCTCCGCCCGGATCAGTACGTCCTCGCCGTAGATCCGGACCGCTCGCTCACCCGCGGCGAGCGAAGCGCCGCGGGTACCGCCGGCCTGGTAGCCGCTGAGGATGATGGCGTTTTTGGGGTCGGGCCCGTAGGCGGCGAGGTGGTGCAGGATCCTGCCGCCGGTGAGCATGCCGCTGGCGGAGATGATGATCATCGGACCGCCGCGCAGGTTCAGCAGCTTGGAGTCGTCCACGCTGCGGGTGAGCCTGGCGATGCTGTACATGTGCTCGTATTCGTCCCGTTTGAGCCGGTGCTCCTCGGGATGCCGCTGGTACATGTCCGAGGCGTCGATGGCCATCGGGCTGTTCAGGTACACCGGTATGTCCGGGATGGCGTTCTTGCGGCGGAGCCGGGACAGGTACAGCATGAGGGTCTCGGCCCGTCCGACGGCGAACGCGGCAAACATCACCACCCCGCCGCGTTTGGCGACCCGGGTGATGATCTCCCCGAGCTGCTTCTCGGGATCCAGGGTGGAGTGCTGCCGGTTGCCGTAGGTGGACTCGGTGACGAGCACGTCCACGGCGCCGAGCGGCCGGGGCGGGAACATGAACGGATCGTCGGCGCGGCCCAGGTCGCCGGTGAAGTGCACCGACTGGGAGCCGAACCGGACGTGGACCTGCGCCGCCCCGAGGATGTGCCCCGCCGGCACGAAGGTCAGTTCCATCCCCCCGCCGAGGTCCAGCGGGTCATCGAAGTCGCGGATTCGGAAGCTGTTCAGCGACTTGACGGCGTCCGCGGCCGTGTACAGCGGCAGCGCCGGGCTGTGCCGGGTGGATCCGCGGTGGGTCGCGTAGCGGGCCTCTTCCTCCTGCAGGTAGCCGCTGTCCGGCAGGATCAGCTTGCACAGGTCCGTGGTGCCGTCGGTGGCGTAGACCGGCCCGGCGAAGCCGTCCCGCACCAGCGCCGGGACGTAGCCGGTGTGGTCCAGGTGCGCATGGGTGAGGACGACGGCGTCGATCGAACGGGGCGGCACCGGGAACGGCATGCGGTTGCGCTCGCGGCTGCGTTTGTAGCCCTGGAACAACCCGCAGTCGACCAGCACCCGGCGTCCGCCGGCTTCGAGCAGGTAGCGGGAGCCGGTCACGGTGTCCGTTGCACCGAAGAACCGGAGGGTCGGCTGCTCGTGTTTCATGGTGCTTCCGTTCCCGAGTCCGTCAAACCCACCTTCCGCGCAAACCGGGCCCTCCCCTAGGGCCGAAAGTCACGGTCGACGGCGGCCGCCGCGGACGCCCGCGGGTGCGCGGGAGGCGGCGCCCGCACCGGTAGGCTTTTTCCGGCAGGCTCTTCGGGCAGGCGTCAGGGCGGGACGGGAAACCGGACTCCGTCATTCCCAGTGGCTAAGGACTGAGTATGAACAAGAAACCGACCCGCGGAGCCCCGGTTCCCGGCCTCCCCTGGGCGGACCGGCCGTGGACGAAGCACTACAGCCCGGGAGTCCCCGCCGACCTCAAGCTGCCCAAAGGCTCCCTCGTCGACCTGATGGATTCGTCCGTCCGGCGCTTCGGCAGCAAGACGGCCCTGGAGTTCTTCGGCGCCCGCACCAGCTACCGGGAACTCGGCACGCAGATCAGCAAGGTGGCCGCCGGGCTGAAGAAACTCGGCGTGAAAGCCGGCGACCGGGTGGCCCTGGTCCTGCCGAACTGCCCGCAGCACGTCATTGCCTTCCACGCCGCGCTGCGCCTCGGCGCCGTCGTGGTCGAGCACAACCCGCTCTACACGGACCGGGAGCTGCGCCACCAGTTCGAGGATCACGGCGCCACCGTCGCCATCGTCTGGGACAAGGCGGTGGACCGGGTGCTGCAGCTGCCGGCCGACGTCGGGCTGCGGAGCATCGTCTCGGTCGAGCTGATTCCGGCGATGCCGCTGGGCAAGCGGCTCGCGCTGCGGCTGCCCTTGCCCGCTGCCCGCAAGGCGCGGGCCGCGCTGTCCGCCGGCAAACCGCGCCCACGGCGGCCACGCCGGCGGCGCACACCGCACGGTGCTGCCGTGGCGCGACCTCCTCGAGGCGGGCGAGCTGAAGAAGCGGCATCCGCGCCCCGCCGCGGAGGACCTGGCGGTGCTGCAGTACACGAGCGGCACCACCGGAGCGCCGAAGGGCGCCATGCTGACGCACGCGAACCTGCAGGCCAACGCCGCGCAGGGCCGCGCCTGGGTGCCGGGGCTCAAGGACGGCCGCGAAACCGTGTACGCGGTGCTGCCCATGTTCCACGCCTACGGGCTGACGCTGTGCATGACCTTCGCGCTGAGCATCGGCGCCAGGCTGGTGCTGTTCCCCAAGTTCGACGTCGACCTGGTGCTGAAGGCGCACCGGAAGTCCCCGCCGACGTTCCTGCCGGCGGTGCCGCCGATCTACGACCGGCTCGCGGCCGCAGGCGGCCCGGCGCGGCATCGCCTCGGCGGCATCCGCTTTTCCATCTCCGGGGCGATGAACCTGCCGACCGCGACGGTGGACGACCTGGGAGAAGGCGACCGGCGGCTACCTGATCGAGGGCTACGGGCTGACCGAGACCTCGCCCATCTCGGTGGGCAACCCGTTCGGGCCCAGCCGCAAACCGGGCACCGTGGGGGTGCCGTTCCCGCTGACCGACATTCGCGTGGTGGACCCGCAGAACGTCCTGGTCGACCGCGGCCCGGGCGAGCCGGGCGAGCTGCTGATCCGCGGACCGCAGGTCTTCGCCGGCTACTGGAACCGGCCGAAGGAGACCGAGGAGGCGCTGCTGGACGGCGGCTGGTTCCGCACCGGGGACATCGTCTCGGTGGACCACGACTACTTCGTCACGATCCGGGACCGGATCAAGGAACTGATCATCACCGGCGGCTTCAACGTCTCACCCACCGAGGTGGAGGACGTCCTCGCCGAATACCCCGGCGTCGCCGAAGTGTCCGTCGTCGGCCTGCCCCGGCCCGGCGGCGGCGAGGACGTCGTGGCCGCCGTCGTACCTTCCCCGGGGACCACCCTCGATACCGGCGCCCTCCAGGAGTTCGCCCGCAGGCACCTGGCGGCGTACAAAGTCCCCCGGCGCGTGGTGGTGCTGGATGAACTGCCGCGTTCGCTGATCGGCAAGGTCCTGCGCCGGGAGATCCAGGACATGCTGGCGGCCGGCTGACGGGTCGCTGGGAACCCGCCAGCCGGCGGTCCCATCTCCTGCCCCTGGGACGCGGTTCCCGCCCGCGCATCCCGGCGGGGCGCCGGGTGACGGTAGGCACGCACCCGCCTCCAGGAGCCGATGGTGCTACCAGAATGCGGGCCGGTTCTTCCGAAAAACTTGGATCGCGCCGCTCGCCGCCGACGGCGAGGCGGTCGGGTAGTCGTGCCGCCGGCGCAGGATCGGTCCAAGTTGCTTGCGGCGCTCCGGGCCAGCTGATAGGCCTGTAATGGGCGTAAAGGTAGGGTGCTTAGTAGAAGAGACCCACGGCCTGAGCAGGCGGTGGCTGCAGAAGGGAAGTTCAAGTGACCCGCAAGAATCCCCAGGTCGAGGAAAACGACGAAAAGGACCTCGTGGTCGGCGACGGTCCCAAGGACTGGGCCGCCGGCGTCCCGGGCGTCTACCACTCCATGAAGCCCGCCATCGAACATATGGGACTGAACCGGACGCGCAAGACGGTCATGAAGATGAACCAGAAGGACGGCTTCGACTGCCCGAGCTGCGCCTGGCCGGACCCGCATCACCGGAAGGCCTTCGAGTTCTGCGAGAACGGCGCGAAGGCCGTGACCTGGGAGGCGACGCCGGTGGTGATCCCGACGACGTTCTGGGCGGAGAACTCCGTCAGCGAGCTGCGCGGACCGCTCGGATTACTGGCTGGGCATGCAGGGCCGGCTCACCGAGCCGGTCTACAAGCCCGCCGGCGAGGACCACTACAAGCCGGTCAGCTGGGACGACGCGATCCGGATCATCACGGAGAAGCTCAAGGGGCTGGACTCCCCCGACGAGGCCGCGTTCTACACGAGCGGCCGGACCTCCAACGAGGCTGCCTTCCTGTACCAGCTGATGGTGCGCGGCTACGGCACCAACAACCTGCCGGACTGCTCCAACATGTGCCATGAGTCCTCCGGCTGGGCCATGGGCCAGACCATCGGCATCGGCAAGGCCACGGTCAACTTCGACGACTACGCCGACGCGGACCTGATCATCATCATGGGCCAGAACCCCGGCACCAACCACCCGCGCATGCTGACCGAACTGGAGGCGTGCAAGGAAAACGGCGGCGAGATCGTCGCCGTCAATCCCCTGCCCGAGGCCGGCCTGCGCCGGTACAAGAACCCGCAGAAGGTCAAAGGCATCGTCGGCCGCGGCACCGAGATCGCGGACCAGTTCCTGCAGATCCGGATCGGCGGCGACATGGCCCTGCTGCAGGCCATCTCCAAGCGCGTGTTCGACGCCGAGGCGAAGAACCCCGGCACCGTCCTGGACCACGCCTTCCTCGCCGAGCACTGCGAAGGCCTCGAGGAGCTCAGGGAGCACCTGGCCCTGCTGGATGAGCAGGCGGTGCTCGAAGCGACCGGACTGCGCACCGAGGAAATCGACGAACTTGCCGCCCGGTACCTGAAAGCCGAGAAGGTCATCATCACCTGGGCCATGGGGATCACGCAGCAGAAAAAGGGCGTGGCCACCATCAAGGAGATCATCAACCTGCTGCTGCTGCGCGGCAACATCGGCAAGCCCGGCGCGGGCGCCTCGCCGATCCGCGGCCACAGCAACGTGCAGGGCGACCGCACCATGGGCATCTGGGAGCAGATGCCGCAGTCCTTCATGGATTCCCTGAGCGAGGAATTCGGCTTCGAGCCGCCCCGCGAGCACGGCGTCGACGCGGTCGAGACGATCAACCGGATGCAGGAGGGCCGGATCAAGGTGTTCATGGCGATGGGCGGCAACTTTGTCGGCGCCATCTCCGACACGAACGCCGCCGAGGCCGCGGTCGCCGGGACGGAAATGTCCATCCAGGTCTCCACCAAGCTGAACCGCTCGCATGTGGTGACGGGCGCGGAGGCCCTGATCCTGCCCACCATGGGCCGGAGCGAGATCGACATCCAGGAATCCGGCGAGCAGTTCGTCTCGGTCGAGGACACCGTCTGCGCGGTGCACCCGTCCTGGGGCAGCGTCGAGCCGGTTTCACACCACCTGCTGTCCGAACCGGCCATTGTCAGCCGCCTCGGCAAAGCGCTCGTGGGCGACAGGATCAAGGCCGACTGGGACGGCTACGAGAAGAACTACGACCTGATCCGGGACCACATTTCGCGGGTCGTGGGCGGCTGCGAGGACTACAACGAGCGGATCCGGCAGGAGGGCGGCTTCATCCTCGCCAACGGTCCCCGCGACTCGCGGACCTTCCCGACGCCGACCGGCAAGGCCGTGCTCACCGTCAACGAACTCGAACACGTGGAGCGGCCCGCGGGCACCCTGATCCTGCAGACCATGCGCTCGCACGACCAGTTCAACACCACCATCTACGGCCACAACGACCGCTACCGGGGCATCAAGAAGGGCCGCCACGTGGTGTTCGTGAATCCGGACGACATCAACGAACTGGGCCTGTCGGACGGTCTCTTCGTGGACATCCACGGGCAGTACCAGGACGGTATCGAGCGCGTGCTGCGCAAATTCCGCGTGGTCTCTTATCCGACGGCCCCCGGCTGCGCCGCCGCCTACTACCCGGAAGCCAACGTGCTGGTGCCGCTCAACCACACGGCCGAGGGCAGCAACACCCCCATCTCGAAGGCCGTCATCGTGCGCCTCGAGCCCAGTGTGGACCAGACGCCCGACAGCCAGGCCCGGCTGCACGCGGCGCCAGGGGTCACGACGCCGGCCTAGGCGGTGGGGCGTGTCCCTCGGCGCACCGAGCACCACGGGACATGCCCCACCCCGGCCGCGGCCACTGGACATAATGCGTATATGTCCATCCTTGGCCTCGTGCGCAGGGCATGTCCCGCGGGCCGGCCCCAGCACCACCGGACATGTGCTGCAACGCCCCAGCACCAGCGGACATGTGCCGCGACACAGGCAGGCCGCGCCCCCGCTGGGGGACGCGGCCTGCCGCTGGTTTCGGGGGCGCCGGGGTGCTACTGGGCGCGCTTGGCCCAGCCCTTCTCGTCCGGGCCGCCGGACTCGCCGTGTTCGCACAGTTCGAGGACCTTGTTGGACGCGGCGTGCACTGCCTCCTGGGTGCTCTTCCGGCCGTCGGTGGACGCCGTTCCCGCGGCAAAGCCCACGATGAACGCGCTGACGGCATCCGCGTGCGGCCCCACGGCTTTGAGCGATTCGTCCGCCACCTGGACGATCTTCTCGTGGTCGACTTCCAGGTCCAGGATCTGCAGGGCCTGGATCAGGCGGGCGCTCCAGTGCCGCAGCGCGCTGTCTTCATCTTGGGGCAAAGTCATTTGCTACTCCTCGTCGTCGGGTACTTGCGTCGATCGGCTGTCCCTCAAGGGGTAGCACCGATTCCGGCCAATGTGCAACGCGACACAGGGCCCGCCGGCCATTCGCTGACCCCGCCGCTAGCTCCACAGCGCGACGTGGAACTTCGATCCGCGGCGCTCCAGCCCGCGCGAACCGCCGCGGGCGACCATCGCCGCGGTCGCGTCAGCCGTGCGGACGAAACGCTGCAGGGTTTTCGCCATGGTCGTGGTGCGGTGCTGGTCCAGCGTGCTGGCCCACCACAGGCCGGGGATCGGGGTGGCGGCCACGGGCAACCGGGTCAGGGCGCCGCTGAGGACCTCGGCCTGGACGATGTGCCCCATGGCCAGCATGGTCCCCTCCCCTGCCCGCACGGCCGCCAGGGCGTCGGTCTCACTGCTGAGCCTGATGATCTCCGGCGCCACGCCCAGGCCCGCGAGCCAACGGCCCTCCTCCGAGCTGTCCAGGATGCCCGCGGGCCCGGCGAACCAGGGCCTTTCCAGCAGCCGTTCGACGGCGAGCGGGCCGCGCAGCCGTCCCAGGCGGTCGGCGGCGGCCGCCACGAAGACCCGCTGGTAGCGCAGGAACGGGACGGACTCGATGCCCGGCTCGGTGGCCGGGGTGCCCGCAGCGGCCAGCGGGCGGGCCCCCAGGGCGATGTCATAGGCGCGTTCCAGCAGGAGGCCCGCCAGGTCCTCCGCGGCCACGGCGACCACGTCCACGGAGGCGCCGGGGACGCGCTTGGTGAACAGGTCCAGCAGCCGGCCGGCCGCGTGCTCGGCGAACGGCGCGGTGGCGGCGATCTTCAGCCGCCCGGCGTCGTTCTTGGCGTTGGCAACCTCCCAGCGGGCCTGGTCCGCCAGCCCGACGATGTCCTGCGCGTAGTCCGCCAGCGCCCGCCCGCCCGGGGTCAGAGTGATCCCGCCCGCGGCCCGGACAAACAGCGGGTCGCCCAGATCCTGCCTGAGCGCCGCCAGGGCCGCGGAGACGGCGGGTTCGCTGACCCCCAGGGCCGTTGCGGCGGCGTGAAGCGAGCCCAGGCGTGCCACCAGCGCAAACGTCCGCAACTGGCTCAACGTCATCGACACGGCTTCATAACCTTTCGCTTATGTCGATATTGACACCCCCGTCGGGGCAGGGCAACACTTGCCCTAAACCGGCGCCGTGCGACGTTGCCTGCGCCTTGGAGTGAGGTGGGACTATGCAGATTCCGGCTCCATTCGACTATGTCCGCGCCACCACGGTGGAGAACGCGCTCGAGCTCCTGGCACGCCACGGCCCCGAATCGCGGATCATCGCCGGCGGCCACAGCCTGCTTCCGATGATGAAGCTCCGGCTCGCCCGGCCCGAGTGGCTGATCGACATCAACGACCTCTTTGAACTGGACTTCATCCTGCGCGACGGCGGAGAGCTGCGCGTCGGTGCCCTCACCCGGCACAGCACGCTGCTGGAATCGGAGGAGATCGCCCGGCTGTTCCCGATTGTGCAGGGACGCCGAACGCGTGATCGCCGACCCGGTGGTGCGCAACCGCGGCACCATCGGCGGCTCGCTCTGCCAGGCCGACCCGGCCGAGGACCTCTCCACGGTCTGCGCCGTCCTCGGCGCCGTGGCCGTGATCCGCGGCCCCGGCGGCGAGCGTGTCCTGTCCATGCGGGACTTCCACCGCGGCCCGTACCAGACCGCCGTCGGGCAGGACGAGCTGCTGTCCGAACTGCGCTTCCCGATCCGGCCCCGCTCGTCCAGCGCCTACGAGAAGGTGGAGCGGCGCGTGGGCGACTGGGCGGTGGGGGCCGCGGGCGCGGCCGTGACGCTCGCGGAGGACGGCAGCATCGCCGACGCCGCGGTCGGGCTCACGGCGCTGGGCCTGGACCACCCGGTCGCGGAGGCCGCCGGACTGCTGCGCGGCAAGCGGCCCTCCGAGGAGCTGTTCGCCGACGCCGGCCGGCTGGCCGCCGAAGCCTGCGACCCGGTGGCGGACCAGCGCGGGCCGGTCGACTACAAACGGCATCTGGCCGACGAACTCACCCGGCGGGTGTTGCGACAGGCCTGCGCCCGCGCCGCCCGGACGGCCGAACAGACCCAGGAAGGCTGAAGCGCATGCAGATCAGCATGACCGTGAACGGCAACGAAGTAACGTCCGAGATCGAACCGCGGGTACTCCTGGTGCATTACATCCGCGAGGTGCTGGGCCTGACCGGCACGCACTGGGGCTGCGACACCAGCAACTGCGGGACCTGCGTGGTCCTGATGGACGGCCAGCCGGTGAAGTCCTGCACCGTCCTTGCGGCCATGGCCGCCGGGCACGACATCCGCACCGTGGAGGGACTCGCCACCGGGGCCACGCTGGACCCGGTCCAGCAGGGCTTTATGGAGGAACACGGGCTGCAGTGCGGCTTCTGCACCCCGGGCATGATGCTCACCGCGCGCGCCCTGCTGGATAAGAACCCGCACCCGGACGAGGGCGAGATCAGGCAGGCCATCTCCGGGCAGATCTGCCGGTGCACCGGCTACGCGACGATCGTCCGCTCGGTGCAGTGGGCGGCAGCGCACCCGGCGGCCGCCGCTGGCGGGGGCGAGAACGCCGACGAGGTCCTGGACGGCACCGACACCGTGGTGGAGGACGTCGCCACGGAAACCCAAGACGCAGAGGTGAAGGCATGACTGTCATCCACGAGCGGGAGAGCAACCCCGCCGCCGGCGACGCGGACCGCCCGGTCGGCTACGGCCGCATCCAGCGCAAGGAAGACCCCCGCTTCGTCCGCGGCAAGGGCCACTACATCGACGACCTGGTGCTGCCCGGCATGCTGCACGGCGCGATCCTGCGCGCCCCGGTGGCGCACGCCCGGCTCGTGTCGATCGACACCACCAACGCCCTGGCGCACCCCAAGGTGCTCGCCGTCATCACGGGCAAGGACCTGGAGGGCCTCAAGCTCGCCTGGGCGCCAACCCTCTCCGCCGACGTGCAGGCGGTGCTGGTCACGGACAAGGTCCGGTTCCAGGGCCAGGAGGTCGCGTTCGTTGTGGCCGAGGACCGGTACGCCGCCCGCGACGCGCTGGAACTGATCGACGTCGAATACGACGTGCTGCCGCCGCTGGTCGACGCGCGCAAGGCCCTCGACGCCGACGCCCCCGTCATCCGGGACGAAATCGCCGGACGGACGGACAACAAGATCTTCGACTGGGAGATCGGCAACGCGGCGGAAACCGAGGCCCTGTTCGCGAGCGCCGACGTCGTCGTCAGCCAGGAGATGGTCTACCCGCGGGTGCACCCGGCGCCGATGGAGACCTGCGGCGCGGTCGCCGACTTCGATGCCGTCAACGGCAAGCTGACCCTCTACGAGACCACGCAGGCCCCGCACGCCCACCGCACGCTGTTCGCGATCGTCGCCGGCATCCCGGAGCACAAGATCCGGATCGTGTCCCCGGACATCGGCGGCGGCTTCGGCAACAAGGTCGGCATCTACCCCGGCTACATCCTCGCCGTCGTCGGCTCCATCGTCACCGGCCGCCCGGTGAAGTGGGTGGAGGACCGCTCCGAGAACCTGATGTCCACTTCCTTCGCCCGCGACTACATCATGCAGGGCGAGATCGCCGCGACCAAGGACGGGAAGATCCTGGCCCTGCGCACCAACGTGCTGGCCGACCACGGCGCCTTCAACGCCACCGCCCAGCCCACCAAGACCCCGGCCGGCTTCTTCTCCATCTTCACCGGCAGCTACGATCTGCAGGCCGCCTACTGCAAGGTGACCGGCGTGTACACCAACAAGGCACCCGGGGGCGTGGCCTACGCCTGCTCCTTCCGGGTGACCGAGGCCGTGTACCTGGTGGAGCGGATGGTGGACATCCTTGCCCGGAAGCTGGAGATGGACCCCGCGGAGCTGCGGCTGAAGAACTTCATCAAGCCGGAGCAGTTCCCCTACGCCAACAAGACCGGCTGGGTCTACGACTCGGGCAACTACGAGGCGGCCATGCGGAAGTCCATGGAGCTGGCCGGCTACGAGGACCTGCGGCGCGAACAGGTGGAGAAACGGGCCAAGGGCGAGCTGATGGGCATCGGCATCTCCTTCTTCACCGAAGTCGTCGGCGCCGGGCCGCGCAAGCACTTCGACATCGTCGGCCTCGGCATGGCCGACGGCGCCGAGCTGCGGGTGCACCCCACCGGCAAGGCCGTGGTCCGGATCTCCGTGCAAAGCCAGGGGCAGGGCCACGAAACCACGTTCGCCCAGATCGTCGCGGAGGAACTCGGCATCCCGCCGGAGAACATCGACGTCGTCCACGGCGACACGGACCAGACGCCCTTCGGCCTGGGCACCTACGGCAGCCGCTCGACGCCGGTCAGCGGCGGCGCCGTCGCGCTCGTGGCGCGCAAGGTGCGGGAAAAGGCCAAGCTGATCGCCGCAGCGATGCTTGAGACCCGTCCGGAGGACCTGGAATGGGAAAAGGGCCGCTGGTTCGTGAAGGGCGACCCCACCGCGGGGAAGACCATCGAGGACATCGCGATGGCCGCCCACGGCACCATGACGCTGCCGGAGGGCGTCGACGGCAACCTGGACGCGGAAGTCACGTACGACCCGCCCAACCTGACCTTCCCGTTCGGCGCGTACATCTGCGTCGTCGACGTCGACCCGGGCACCGGGCACGTCAAGGTGCGGCGCTTCGTCGCGGTGGACGACTGCGGGACCCGGATCAACCCGATGATCATCGAGGGCCAGGTCCACGGCGGCCTGACCGACGGCGTCGGGATGGCCCTGATGGAGATCATCGAGTTCGACGCGGACGGCAACAACCTCGGCGGCTCCTTCATGGACTACCTGATCCCCACGGCCATGGAGGTGCCCGACTGGGAGACCGGTTTTACGGTCACGCCGTCCCCGCACCACCCCATCGGCGCCAAGGGCATCGGTGAGTCGGCGACGGTCGGCTCCCCGCCGGCGATCGTGAACGCCGTGGTGGACGCGCTGGCGCCCTTCGGCGTCACGCACATGGACATGCCGTGCACGCCGGCCCGGGTCTGGGCCGCCATGCAGGGCCGGGCCAGGCCGCCGATCTGAGATGACCACCGCCGCAGAATCCATCGCCGCCCGGGCCGGCGAACTCGCCGCCCGCCGCGAGCCGTTCGTGCACGCCACGGTGGTCCGCGCCCAGCATCCCACCAGCGCCCGCGCCGGGGACACCGCCCTGGTGCTGCCCGGCGGCGAGCTGCAGGGCTTTGTCGGCGGCAACTGCGTCGAGTCCTCGGTCCGGGAGTACGGGCTGCAGGTACTGGCCTCCGGTGAGCCCCTCCTGCTGCGCGTCCTGCCCGGCGAGCCGTCGCACCGGTCCGAGGAGGGCGCCGTCGAGGTGTCCAACCCGTGCCTGAGCGGCGGTGCGATCGAGATCTTCCTGCAGCCCCGGATCCCGGCACCCCGGGTGGTCGTCGTCGGAGCCGCGCCGGTGGCCCAGGCGCTCGCGGAGTTGGGGTCCGGCGTCGGCTTCGACGTCGAACTGGCCGACGGCGAGGCGGCCCGGCCCCGCCCCGGGGACGCCGCCCTGATTGTCGCCTCGCACGGCAAGGCCGAGGAGGGCGCCCTCGAAGCGGCTCTGCGCGCCGGCGTGCCGTACGTGGCCCTCGTGGCGAGCGAGGTGCGCGGCGCCGCCGTGCTCGACTCGCTCGAGGTGGACGATGTCCTGCGCGCGCGGGTCCACACCCCGGCGGGGCTGCAGCTGGGCGCCCGCACCCCCGGGGAAATCGCGCTGTCCATCCTGGCCCAGCTGGTCCAGGAGCGCGCCACGGCCCGGGCCCACGCAGACACCGGCGGGGTTCCGGCACCGGCCACCCCGCAGCCCAAGACCGCGGTGGACCCCGTGTGCGGCATGTCCGTGCCGGCGGTGGAATCGTCCCTGCACCTCGAGCACAACGGCGTCACCGTGTATTTCTGCTCCCCCGGCTGCCGCGCGGCCTTCCGCAAGGACCCGGAGCGCTATGCCCTCAGCACCTGACTCCCCCGTCCTGGCCGGCACGGCGGCCGTCATCCTGGCGGCCGGGGCCTCGCGGCGCCTGGGCCGGCCCAAACAGCTGCTGCCCTACGGCGACGGCGTGCTGCTGGACGCCGTCCTCGCCACGGCCCGGCGCTGCGGCTTCGCCCAGACCGTGCTGGCGCTGGGCGGGTCCGCCGAGGAGGTGCTCCGCGCCGTGGACACCTCGGGCTGCGAGGTGGCACTCAACCCCGACTACGGCGAGGGTTGCTCGTCCTCGATTGCCGCCGCGATGGCCCTGCTGCGGCCGGACACCAACGCGGTGGTGCTGCTGCTGGGCGACCAGCCGGGCGTCCGGGCCGAGAGCGTAGCGCCGCTGCTGCGGGCGCTGGCACGGCAGGACAGCCCCGGGGCGGCCGTGTGCCGCTACGACGACGGCGTCGGCCATCCGCTGGCGTTCAGCCGGCGGCTGCTGCCGGAACTGGCTTCGCTGCACGGGGACAAGGCCGTGTGGAAGCTGCTGGAGCAGCGGGCGGACGACGTCGTCGAGGTCCCGACGCCGGGCCCCGTCCCGCTGGACGTCGACACCGAGGACGACTACCGGCGGGTGCTGGCCGAACTGCAGGGGGCCGGGTGAACACGGCGGCCCGGCCGGGGGCCGAGCAAGAGGTGCAGCGCCGGATCCCGGACGTGGCGTCGCTGATGGCCGCCCTGGACCAGCACGACTACCTGGCCGACACCGGGCTGGCCACCGCCCTGTTCCTAGCGGTGCGGCTTCCGCAGCCCATCCTGCTCGAGGGCGAGGCCGGGGTGGGCAAGACGGAGGCCGCCAAGACCCTGGCGGAACTGCTGGACACACCGCTGTACCGGCTGCAGTGCTACGAGGGGATCGACGCGGGCGAGGCGCTCTACGAGTGGAACCACCAGCGCCAGCTGCTGGGCATCCGGCTGGCCGAAGCGCGCGACGCCGAAGTCAGCGAAGCCGAGCTGTTCGGCCCCCAGTACCTGCTGCGCCGGCCGCTGCTGCAGGCCATCGAACACCCGGGGCCGCGGCCGGCGGTGCTGCTGCTTGACGAGATCGACCGCGCCGACGCCGAATTCGAGGCCTTCACCTTCGAGCTGCTGGCGGAAGCCTCCGTCACCATCCCCGAGCTGGGCACCATCCGCGCCACCCATCCGCCCATCGTCGTCCTGACCTCCAACCGCACCCGGGACCTGCACGACGCACTGACCCGCCGCTGCCTCTACCACTGGATCGACTACCCCGGGCCGGCCCGGATTGCCGAGATCGTCCGCCGCCGGGTTCCGGCCAGCAGCGGCCCGCTGGCGTTGCAGGCCGCCGCGGTGATCACCCGGCTGCGGACCCTGGACCTGGCCAAGCCGCCGGGGATCTCGGAGGCCATCGACTGGGTCTCGGCGCTCGCGGTGCTGGGCATCGAGCGGATCGACGCCGCGACGGCGGAACAGACCTGGGGCTCGATCGTCAAAAACCGCGACGACCTGGAACTGGTGGGCTCCCGCGGCGCGGCCTGGCTGGTGGGCGGCACCAATGGCTGAACCGACGCCGCCGGCTCCGGTCGCCGCGCCGGCGTTCGTGGAGGCTGCCGCCCTGGCCGCCGCCTTCATCACGACGCTGCGCGGCGCCGGCCTCTCGTGCTCCCCGGACCGGGCGGCCCGGCTGGCGGAGGCGCTCCGGCTGGTCCCCCCGACGTCCCTGGAACGGCTCTACTGGACCCTGCGGGTGGTCCTGGTCTCCAGCCTCGAGCAGATGCCGGCGTTCGACGCCGTGTTCGACTCCGTCTTCCGGGGCGTCTTCGATCCCGCCGCAGCGCTGGACCGCAGCGCCGGCACACCCGTACCCGCCCCGCCGGCCCCACCGCCCGCCGAGGGATCGCACCCCCGGCCCGCCACGGACAGCGGCCGCCTGACCGAGCCCGGCCGCACCGCCGGCCGGCGGCACCCTGCTGTGGCGACGGGCCGCGACGACGACGGCGCCCGCTCCGGCCCCGAACGCGAGGCCGTCCTCGCGATGGCGTCCACCGAGGAGCACCTGCACGGGACAAACTTTGCCGAGCTCTCCGAGGCGGAAGCTGCCGAGATCCGGCGGCTGGCGGCCCGGTATCCTGCTGGCGACACCGGCGCGCCTGAGCCGGCGGACGCGCAAGTCGCCGCACAGCAGTGCGCGCCTGGACATCCGGGCCACCGTGCGGGCCGCCCGCCGCTCCGGCTACGACTCCCCCCGGCTGCTCTACGCCCGGCGCCGCGAGCAACGGCGCAAGCTGGTGCTGCTGTGCGACGTCTCCGCCTCGATGGAGTCCTACTCCCGGGTCTTCCTGGCCCTGCTGCAGGGCGCCGTCGCGAACGCCGGGGCGGAGGCCTTCGTGTTCTCCACCCGGCTGACCCGCCTGACCCGGCAGCTGGCCCACCGCGATCCGGATCTGGCACTCGCGCAGGCAGCCGCGACGGCGCCCGACTGGGCCAGCGGCACCAGGATCGCCGAGAGCTTCCGGCACTTCCTGGACGAATACGGCCGCCGCGGGCTGGCCCGGGGAGCAGTGGTGGTGGTGTTCTCCGACGGCTGGGCGCAGGAGGATGCGGCACAAGTCGGGGTCCAGATGGCCCGGCTGCGCCGGCTCGCGCACCGGGTGGTCTGGGTCAACCCGCGAAAGGCCGCGCCGGGCTACCAGCCGCTGGCCGGCGGCATCGCCGCGGCCCTTCCCTACTGCGACGCCTTCGTCAGCGGCCACAGTTACACCGCGTTGGCGGAGGTGGCGGCCGCGATCCGGGGCGGCGACCCGACCGCACCCGGCAGCCACACACCTGGACCACAAGGGATCGGAAGACGATCGGAAGACAAGGGAGCAGCTCATGCAGATTGACAGCAGTTTTTCGGTGGTCGCACCGATCGGCAAGGTCTGGGACACGCTGATGGATTTTGAGCGGGTGGCCGGTTGCCTTCCGGGCGCCCAGATCCTGAACAAGCTGTCCGACGACGCCTACCAGGTGGGCATGACGGTCAAGCTGGGCCCGGTGAACCTGCAGTACAAGGGGCTGCTTAACGTTCTGGAGCGCAACGCCGCCGAGCACCGGGCCGTCCTAGGCGGCAAGGCACAGGAAACCCGCGGCCAGGGCACCGCAGAAGCCCAGGTCACGCTGGCCCTCACGGAGGAAGGCACCACCACGCGCGGAACCGTTAGTGCCGACCTGGCGCTGTCCGGCAAGGCCGCGGCGATGGGCAAAAGCGTGATCGGCAGCGTCACCGAACAAATGATGGGGCTCTTCGCCAGCAATCTGCAGGCCATGCTCGCCGAACCGGGTGTGGCTGCCGGAAGCGGCCCGGAAGAGGATGCGGCGGCCGCGGGACCCGCTCCTGGCCCGTCCGCCGCCCCGGTACCTGCGCCCGCAACCGCGGGCACCGGCACGCCGCCGTCGACGGCGACGACGACCCCGACGACACCATCGAGCAGCCTCGACGCCTTCAGTCTCGCCAAGGGCATCGCCGCCGACCAGCTCTCCAGCCCCGGCAAGGTGCTGGGCCTGGTCGCTGCCGTGGCCTGTGTCGCCTACTGGGCGGGCCGGCGCTCCGCGTTCCGGATGCTCCGGCTCTGCGGAAGGCTCTAGGGGGCACCATGCGGGATGTCCTGGCGGCCATCATGCCGGACTGGCGGCAGGGCAATACCGCCGGCCTGGCCACCGTGGTGAACACGTTCAAGTCCGCCCCGCGGCTGCCCGGCGCTTCCATGGCCGTCACCGCTGGCGGGGAGGCCGTCGGATCGGTGTCCGGCGGCTGCGTGGAAGGCGCCGTGTACGAACTCGCCACCCAGGTCAAGCACGACGGCGTCCCGGTGCTGGTCCGGTACGGGATCAGCGACGACGACGCGTTCGCCGTCGGTCTGACCTGCGGCGGGATTATCGACATCTTCGTCGAGCCGGTCTCGCGGCAGCAATTCGCGGAGCTCGACGGCGTTCAGCAGGACATCGCCGACGGGAAGCGGGTGGGGGTGGCCACAGTCATCGAGCACCCGGACAGCGGGTGGCTGGGCCGGCACCTGGTGGTGCGCCCGGACGGCTTTGAGGGCGACTTGGGCTCCGAGCGCGCCAACCTCGCCGTCGGCGACGACACCCAGGGCTATCTGGCGGCGGGCCGGACCGGCATTCTGAGCTACGGCCCGGACGGAGAGCGGCTGGACAGCGGGATGCGGATCTTCTTCACCAGCTACGCGCCGGCGCCGCGGATGCTCGTCTTCGGCGCAATCGACTTCGCCGCGGCGCTGGCGAGGCTCGGCACCTTCCTCGGCTACCGGGTTACGGTCTGCGACGCCCGCGCCGTCTTCGCCACGCCGGCCAGGTTTCCCGACGCCGCCGAGGTGGTCAACGAGTGGCCGCACCGCTACCTCGCCGGGCAGCGGGAGCAGGGGCTGGTGGATGAACGGACCGTCATCTGCGTCCTTACTCACGACCCTAAGTTCGATATTCCACTGCTGGAGGTGGCCCTGCGTGGCAGCCCGGTGGCGTTTGTCGGGGCGATGGGCTCGCGCCGTACCCACGAGGACCGGCTGAGGCGGCTGCGCGGGGCCGGACTGGGCCAGCCCGAACTGTCCCGGCTGCACAGCCCCGTGGGCCTGGACCTCGGCGCCCGGACCCCGGAGGAGACGGCGGTGTCCATAGCCGCGGAGATCATCGCCAAGCAGTGGAGCGGCAGCGGCGAGCCGCTCCGGCAGCTGGGCGACCGGATCCACCACGACGAGCAGATTCCCGGACAGCCGCCGGCGTAAGTTCGCGTCGGCGGTGCAGTCGCCAGAAAGCGTAAGCTCGTGCCATGGCGAGATACTTCGATGTGCACCCCGACAACCCCCAGCCGCGCTCCATCACGCAGGTGGTGGACATGGTGAAATCCGGCGGGCTCATCGCCTACCCGACCGACTCCTGCTACGCCCTCGGCGCCCAGCTGGGGAACCGGGACGCGCTGGACCGGATCCGCGCCATCCGGCACCTCGACGACAAGCACCACTTCACGCTGGTCTGCAAGGACTTCGCCCAGCTCGGGCAGTTTGTCCAGATCGACAACGACGTGTTCCGCAGCATCAAGGCCGTGACGCCGGGCAGCTACACCTTCATCCTGCCGGCCACCAAGGAAGTGCCGAAGCGGCTGCTGCACCCGAAGAAGAAGACGGTCGGCGTGCGCATCCCGGACAACAAGGTGGTCCAGGCGTTGCTGGCCGAACTCGGCGAGCCGCTGCTCTCCAGCACGCTGCTGCTCCCGGACGAGGAGGAGCCGCTGACGCAGGGCTGGGAAATCAAGGAACGGCTGGACCACGTGGTGGACGCCGTGATCGATTCCGGCGACTGCGGGGCGGAGCCGACGACGGTCATCGACTTCTCCAGCGGCGTCGCCGAGGTGGTCCGCCGCGGCATGGGCGACCCGTCCAGGTTCGAATAGAACGGCGAAGGGCGGAGCCGGGTGATGAAGCGGCTGCGGGTAGGTGGCCGGTTGGTGCCTGTCCCGCTCACCGTCAGTGTGCTGTGCTGGCTCGTCCCCGGCGTGTGGTCCGGGCTCGGGACCCTGGTTCCGTCCCTTTTCACCCCGCCCGAGATCCGGGACTCGGGCTGGTTCGGGTCCGGCACCCTCGCCGTCCTGGCCGCCTACACGGCGATCGTTATGGGCATCCCGATCCTTATGCTGTACCGCGTCCGGATGGCCCGGGCGGCCCTTACTGTGGTGGCCGCCTGCTTCCTGGCGACTGCCATCGCGGCCCCGGCGACGGAAGCCCTCTGGGCCTTCATTCCCGTTGCGGCCGGGACGGTCCTGATGTGGCTCCCGCAGTCCGACCAGTACCTGCGGAAACGGGTGCTGCACGGCAGCGGCGCCGTGTTGTAGCACTGGAGAAACGAGCCCGCCGGGCGGCCGCAGGGCCGGTCCCACGCGGTGAAATCTGTCGGCAGCCCAAACTGCCCGGCGAGGGGGTCGAATCACGTCAAAGGAGGCCTGTTTGTTTTCAATTCATAAGCCGGAAGATGACGACGTGTTCGGGCGCAAGACCCGTGTGGTCGATACTGACCGCGGCATCTCGTTGCAGTTCAAGAACACCACCGGGCACGAGCTGGGTAGAGCTTTCGTCCTGACCGATGACGACATGAAGATCCCGTTCCACACCAAGGATCGAGCGGGCCTGGTAGATGAGGTGACCGGGAAGCCCTACTTCGTGACAGAGATTGTCAGCTTCGGGACCAGCTTCTATCTCCAAGGGCCCCGGTACGTTCCCGACTATGTGTTCGGAAACCGGGACGAGGCCATGGCGTGGAAGCGGATAGGGGCTGAATCGCTTCTCATATACGGCGTCCGCTACGACGGGCCACGACTCGACCCGGATTACACTCGCGTGTTGTTGGACGGCCAACTCCTCACACGGCGCGATTTCCACTATCCCTGGTAAAACCGCGCGGAAGGAACGGGCGGAAGGTCAAAAGTCAGTCCCCGGGACTACACTTGGATTCGAACATATATTCGAACAAGGGTGTGTTGTGGGCGTTATTATCGGGCCGCGCGTGATAGATGCGGGCTCTTCCCTCCTGTCGGTGCTGATCTCGCCGGTCGCTGTCGCCGCCGGCTATCCGTCGCCGGCGCAGGACTACTTTGACGGCCGGATCGACCTGAACGAACACCTGATCAAGGACATCACCAGCACCTACGTCGTCAGGGTCTCCGGGGACTCGATGGAGGGCGCCGGGATCAGCGACGGCGACGAACTGATCGTGAACCGGGCGCTGGAGCCCCGGGACGGCTGCGTCGTCGTCGCCGTGCTGGACGGCGAACTCACCGTCAAGCGACTCCGCATCACCGCCTCCGGGGTGGTCCTGCAGGCGGACAACCCGCGCTACCCGGACATCCGGGTCCCTGCCCTCTCCGACCTCGTCATCTGGGGCGTCGCCACCCGCTGCCTGCACCATGTCTGAGCCCATGCCGGATACCCGGCCCCGCGGCAGCATCGCCCTCGTGGACGTGAACTGTTTCTACGCCAGCGCCGAACGGGCCTTCGACCCTTCGCTGGAAGGCCGGCCCGTGGTGGTGCTGTCGAACAACGACGGCTGCGCCGTCACCCGCTCCCCCGAGGCGAAGGCCCTCGGCATCCCCCTCGGCGAACCGTGGTTCAAGATCGCCCCGCGGGCCAGGGAGTGGGGACTCGTGGCCCTGTCCAGCAACTACGAGCTCTACGGAGACATCAGCGCCCGGGTGATGGAACTCCTGGGCCGGTACTCGGCCTGGCTGGAGGTCTACAGCATCGACGAGGCCTTCCTTGGCGTCCGCGGCAGCCCGGACGAACTGCTGCTGCTCGGCCAGGCCATGAAGACGGCGGTCCGCCGGAATGTCGGCGTTCCGGTCTGCGTCGGGATCGCCGGCACCAAGACCCTGGCGAAGCTGGCCAACAAGTGGGCCAAGCACAACCCGGCCTTCGACGGCGTCTGCCACTGGGACTCCGTGCCCGCCGAGCAGGCGGGAGCAGCTGATGGCCGGCCTGTCCGTGATCGAGCTCTGGGGTGTCGCCACGCGGCTGACCAAACGCCTCAACGGGATGGGGATCCAGACCGTCCTTGACCTGTCCCGGGCGGACCCGGTCATGATCAGGGACCGGTTCTCGGTGGTGCTGATGCGCACCGTCCTGGAACTGCAGGGCACCCCGTGCATCCCGATGGAAGAGGAACGCATCGGCCGTGACCAGCTGATCTTCAGCCGGTCCTTCGCCACCCCGATCAGCACCGCGGCCGGAATGCGCCAGGTCCTCGGGATCTACGCGCAGCAGGCCAGCGCCCGGCTCGCCAGGCACGACCTGCAGGCCAACGTCCTCACCGCCTTCGCCGCGACGTCCCACTACAACCCCCGGGACAGCTCGCATCCCTCCGTCTGCGTTCGGCTGCCGATGCCCACCGCGGACCCGGTGCTGCTGACCCGGGCGGCCCACGCCCTGCTCCCCCGGATCGACGACGGCGTCAAGTACGCGCGGGCCGGCATCATGGTCACGGACCTGCGCCCGACCGCGCAACCAGGCTCCACTCGCCGTGTTTGAGAACCCGCACGAGGAACGCGGCATCGGACCGCTGATCGAAGATGTCAGCCGGAAGTACGGCCGGGGTTCCATCGGCCTGGGCCACGCCGGAATCCGCGGCGGCCCGGACTGGACCATGAAGCGGGACATGCTCTCCCCGCGCTACACGACCCACTGGGACGAGCTTCCCGTGGTCAAGGCCGGCTGACCGCACCGGCACGACGCCCGCACACCGGGCCCGGGCCCGGCGCGGAGTTCCCAGACTGTCAGACCGCCGCGCGGACCCGCTGGAGGAACGAATCGAGGATCCGTCCGGCGTTCTCATGCAGCCGGTCGTCGGCCGCCAGGCGCTGCGGCCCGGCCCCGTGCAATCTCTCGCCGAGGAAGAGCAGGGCCGCGAGCACTTCGGAGAGCTCCGTGTTCGCCTCCGCGCGTTGCCGCAGCAGCCTCAGGTGCGCTGCCTGGAGGGCCGGACCCGGCGAGCAGGCCAAGTCGTGGTCAAACAGGCGGCGGCAGCGGTCATAGGCGGACAGGCCCTCGACCGGCAGGCCGGCAAGTTCGTACGCCGTGACCAGAACAGTCCAGGCCCGTTCGTTCAGCGGCTCCGCCTGGATGGCTGCCTGCGCCCAGCGGATCGCGTCGTCGTGCCGCTCCAGGAAGGTCGCGGTCTCGGCGGCGAAGATCAGCGCGGCGACCCGCTCGGCGGCGTGGCGGGTGCGGGCCTCGTCCGCCCAGTCGGCGACAAGTTCGAAGCCGAGGAGAGGTTCGGCAGAGAGCTCCAGTGCCTCGACCAGGAGCGGATACGCGTCCGCCGGCGAGGCGAGGCCCGCGCCGCGGAGCAGGCCGCGGAAGCGCAGCAGGTCCAGATCCACAAGGCGGGGGTCCAACACGTATCCGCTGTTGGCGGTCCGGAGCGGTCCCGTCTTGGTCTGTCCCGGCTGAATCGCGCGGCGGATGCCGCTGACGTAGCTCTCCAGGGTGGCCACTGCCCCGTCGCTGGCGCTGGGACCCCAAAGGATTTCGACGAGACGGGTTTTGGAGACCGGGGTGCCCAGGTTCAGCAGGAGAATCTCAAAGATGTGCCGCGGCTTGCATCCACCCAGATCCGCTGCGGAGAGCGTCCTGCCGTCGCGGCGGATTTCCAATGATCCAAAAAGTCGAACGGATATCGATGGCGTTGCTCCCGGCAAGTTGTTCACGATGATCTCCGATTTCCCCAGGCAAAACGATGCAAATCGCGTAATTCAAAGGCCGGAGTAGAGACGGAACAGTGCGGACTGAAACCTCTGTTCTATCCGGCCCCCTAAAGCCACCGTGGCACGATGAACATTAGGCAACAAGCAGGGAAACTACCCGACTTCCGGGGGAACGAAAGACGGGTACGCGGGCCAGTACTGCTGAGTAAGCGCCCGGGAGGATATGCAGGTAATCGGGGCCCGGGCCAAGTAGGCGGGGCCGGGACCCGGGGCCGTTTCAAGTATTCACGCAAGCCTGCCTGCGACTTCAGCGGCCATCCCAATCACGCACCCGGCCGGCTGCTGCCGGACCGGGAAATAGCATTTGCGGCGGCTTATCGGCCTGTCCCGTGGCTCGATTTTCGACGGCGGACAGCCCTGGCAATAAACCACGCAACCACAACGGCGAGGCCCACGTAAACGGCGTAATTAAGGTACCGGGAGTACTGCTCGATCAGCTCGTACTGGGCCCCGAGGATGGCGCCCAGGCCGATGAGGAGCCCGTTCCACAGCCCGCTCCCGGCGATGGTAAAGATGCTGAAGGTGACCAGGTTCATTTTCTGGGCCCCGGCGGGCAGGCTGATCAGGCTCCGCACTCCCGGGATCAGCCGGCCGAAGAAGATGGCCGGCCGGCCGTGGCGGTCGAACCAGTCGGCCGCCTTCTCAAAATCCTCCCGGTCCACCAACGGCAGCCGGGACAGCCAGCGGATGGACCGCTCCAGGCCCAGGCGGGCGCCGAGCCAATAGAGCATGAGTGCACCCGTGTAGGCGCCCAGGGTGCTGGTCAGGAAGACGAGCGCCAGGCTCATGGATCCCTGGCGGGTCAGGAAGCCGGCCAGCGGCAGAATGACCTCGCTGGGGATGGGCGGGAAGACCGTTTCCGCCAGGGTGAAAAGCCCCACACCCCATTCCCCCAGGGCATCGATGGCCTGGGCCGCGAGACCGACAATCCCGGTAAGGTCCTGCGTCCCGGAAGCTACTGGCACCGTTACGGGCACGGACATTGTTCGGACTCCTTGGTGCGGCGGAACTCGGGCAACCACCAGACTGCCACATCGGGGCCGATCGCGCCCGCGCACGCCGTTCTCCGGCATCCCGGGCAAGTGTCCGGCCGCGCACTGGTTGAGGAGAGTGCGCGGCCGGGACCTTTGGCGACGGGGTACAACTTGCCTGCCTCCACTCTCGCGCATGGCACCTGAGAGGAGGCTGAGGACGCCCAGCATCCTTGTCCCGGCCCCGGAGTTGCCCCATCCTTGGAGCATGGAACACGACGCGCCCGCGGACGGGACGCCGGGCACCGGCCGCGGCCGGACCCGGCCGCCCCGGAGCGGCGCGAGCTGGGGCGTCCGGAAGCGTTCGACGGCGGTGGCCGTCGCCGTCGTCGCCCTCGCACTGCTGCTGGGCAGCCTGGTGCTCCTGGGCCTGCTGCAGTCGTCGCTGAGCGCTTCGACGGAAACCGCGGCGCGGCGCAAGGCCCATGACGTGATCGCCCAGATCGAGGACCAGGACATAGCCGACGCCGGGGAGTACCTCTTCTCCACCGCCCACGCCGGGCAGCTCGTGCAGATCCTCGATCCCGCGGGCGCCGTCGTCACCGGCTCCAATACGGCCGCGGAAGAGGCGCCGCTGACCTCGCTGCGTCCCGGCCCGGGCCGGACCCTGACCGAGGAGGTGTCCAGCCTGCCCGGCCATGACGGCGGGGACGACTTCCTGGTGGTGGCCACCGGCGTCCTGGTGGGGAGCACGGCGTACACGGTGGTCGTCGCCTCGACGGTCCAGGTCCAGGCCGACACGTTGGCCACGGTCGCGGGGTTCATGTTCGGCGCCACCCCGCTGCTGCTGGCCGTGGTGGGAGTCTCGGTCTGGCTGCTGGTGGGACGTTCACTGCGCCAGGTCGAGCGGATCCGGGGCCAGGTGGCACGGATCAACGCCGAACACCTCGACGGCCGGGTGGACGTCCCGCCCACGAACGACGAAATTGAGGCCCTTGCCCAAACCATGAACATGATGCTGGACCGTTTGCAGGCCTCGGACCGGGAGCAGCGGCGCTTCGTCTCGGATGCGAGCCACGAATTACGCAGCCCGCTGGCCACCCTGAGCGCCGGGGTCGAGATTGCTTCGGCCGACCCGACCGGGGCCACCTGGAACCAGATGAAGCCCGTCCTGGCCGGGGAAACCGCCCGGATGCGTTACCTCGTGGAGGACCTGCTGACGCTCGCCAAGGCCAACGACGGCGGCCTGCGGATCGAGAGCGCCGACGTAGACCTGGATGACGTCGTGGACCGGGAGGTCCGCCGGCTGCGTTCCACCAGCACCCGCAAGGTGACCGCGCAGCTCACCCCGGCCCGGATCACCGGGGACGCGCGGCGGATCGGCCAGGTGCTGCGCAACGTGCTGGACAACGCGGACCGCCACGCCCTCTCCCGGATCACGGTCACCCTCCGCAACACCGCGGACGCGGCGGTTCTGACCGTGGACAACGACGGCGATCCGATCCCCGCGGCTGACCGCGAACGCGTGTTCGAACGGTTCGTCCGGCTGGATCAGAGCCGGTCCCGCGAAGGCGGCGGCAGCGGGCTCGGACTGGCCATCGCGGCCGGAATCATGGCCGCCCACCACGGCTCCATCAGGGCAGCGGAGAGCCCCTCGGGCGGGTGCCGTTTTGAAATGGTTTTCCCTGTCCAGCGGAACGTCGGCTCCCCCGCTGTCACGCCCCGCGCTGCTGAGAAGCCCCGGCCGGAGCGCTCCGGCCGGCGCTGAGCAGATAACCCATGCCGCGCACCGTTACGAGGCTCTGGACGCCGAACGGGACATCGATCTTACGACGCAGGTACCCGATGTAGACCTCCACCACGTTGTCGCCGCCCTCAAAGGCCGGATCCCAGACGTTATCGAGGATCTCGGCCTTGGAGACCACCTGGTCGTGGCGGCGCATCAGGTACTGCAACAGCCCGTACTCGCGCGCCGTGAGGCTGATGACGGCGTCCCCGCGGCGCACGGTCCGGGTGACCGGGTCCAGCGTGAGGGATCCCAGCGTCAGCACCACCGGCCGCTCGGGTGCGCCCCGGCGCACCAGGGCCCGGACCCGCGCCACCAGCACCAGGAAGCTGAACGGCTTCGTGAGGTAGTCGTCCGCACCCAGGTCAAACGCGTCGGTCTGGTCGTACTCGCCGTCCTTCGCGGTGAGCATCAGCACCGGGGTCCAGATACTGCGCGCCCGCAGTTCCCGCAGCACGTCGTAGCCGTTCTTGAGCGGCAGCATCAAATCCAGCAGGATCACGTCATAGTGGTTTTCGGTCGCAGCGGACAGCCCGCTCACGCCGTCGTGGGTGACGTCAACAACGAAGCCCTCGTTGCTGAGTCCGCGCCGGACCGTCGCCGCCAGCGCCGCCTCGTCCTCCACCATGAGGATCCTCACGGCCGCGCCTGGTCCCTGCTCCGGGCGCGGCTGGGCTGCACCCGCGGCGGTTCGCCGGGCATCTTCGGGAAGTCCGGCGGGAAGGGAAGCTCGCCGAGGCCGGCGGCCAGGTCCCGCTCCCACCAGCCGAGCAGGGCCTCGATGGTCCCGGGACTGGAATGCATGCCGGCCCAGGGATCCCCGGTGGCCTTGAGCCGCCCCGGCACGGTGGCGACGGTGAACTGCAACGGGTCGGCGCCGTCCAGCTCGTCCCAGTCCAGCGGGCAGGACACGGTGGCGGCGGGCAGCGCCCGCGGACTGTAGGCCCCCGCCATCGTCCGGTCGCGGTTGGCCTGGTTGAAGTCGATGAAGACCCGGGAGCCGCGTTCCTCCTTCCACCACGCGGTGGTGACCTGCTCCGGCATCCGGCGCTCGAGTTCGCGCGCGGCCGCGATCACGGCGTGCCGCACGTCGAGGAACTCATGCGCGGGCTCGATCGGCGCGAAGACGTGCAGTCCGCGGTTGCCGGAGGTCTTGATGAAGGCGTCCAGCCCCGCCTCGGCCAGCACCGAGCGCAGTTCCCGGGCGGCGGGCACGGCGTCCCTGAAACCGGTGCCGGGCTGCGGATCAAGGTCGATCCTCAGCTGGTCCGGGTTGTCCGGGTTCCCGGCCCTCGACGCCCAGGGGTGGAAGACCACCGTGTTCATCTGCACGGCCCACACCGCGGCGGCTATCTCATCGATCACCAGCTGGGGGTGGGAGCGGCCGCTCGGGTAGACCACGTCCACCGACCGGACGAAGTCCGGGGCACCCTTGGGCGGATTCTTCGAGAAGAACTGTTCGCCGCCGACGTCGCCGGAGAACCGCTGCAGGGTGATGGGCCGGTCGCCGTTGGCGGCCAGGAAGGCGTCCCCCACGGCGATCAGGTAGTGCGCGAGGTCCAGCTTGCTCAGGCCCGCCCCGGGCCAGAGCAGCCTGCTGGGACTGGAGATCCTGAGTTCCCTGCTGCCGTCCGGCCCCGCAACGGAGACCGTGGTTTCTTCCCGCGCCATGAGGGCAGGCTACCCCCGGGCGCCGTCCAGTGAAAGGAAAACAACGAAAGCATCAGGAGCGGCGGACGCTCTTGTAGATTTCGAACCAGGCCACGCCGGCGGCGCCCGCCGCGACCGCCAGCAGCCAGTCCCCCGGCGCCAGCGGCCCCAGGTCGAAGGCGCCGCGCAGCCCGGGAACGCTGAGCAGCACCACCAGCAGCAGGGCCGCGCCGCCGACCACCCACTTCAAGGTGCGGTTGCGGCGCTCGCGGAACGTCCGCCATACCGGCAGCCGCCAGGACCGGTTCACCAGGATCAGCGACAGGTTCCCGATCACGAGGGTGGCGAAGGAGACGGAGCGGATCACGTCGTCCGGTTGCCCGGTGCCGAGGCTCCAGAGGTAGACGCCGACGACCGCCGCGAGCACGGAGAGCCCCTGGCAGGCGGCGATGGTCAGCACCCGGCGTCCGAAGATCCCCTGGCCGGCCTTGCGCGGCGGCTGGTCCATGATGGCCGGGTCGATCTCCTCGGCCTCGAACACCACGGAGCAGGCCGGGTCGATGATGAGTTCCAGGAACGCGATCTGGACCGGCAGCAGCACCAGCGGCCACTCACTGACGAAAACCGGCAGCAGCGACATGCCGACAATCGGGACGTGCACGGCGATGGTGTAGGCGAGGGCCTTGCGCAGGTTGTCGAAGATGCCGCGGCCCTGGCGGATGCCGCCGGCGATCGAGCTGAAGTCATCGTCGGTGATGACCAGGTCGGCGGATTCGCGGGCCACGTCGGTGCCGCGGGCGCCCATCGCAATGCCGATGTCCGCGGCGCGCAGGGCGGGCGCGTCGTTGACGCCGTCGCCGGTCATCCCGACGACCTCGCCGTTGACCTTCAGGGCGCGGATGAGCCGCAGTTTCTGCTCCGGCACCATCCGGGCGAAGACGCTGACGGTCCGGATCCGCCGGGCGAGCTCATCGTCGCCCATGGCCTCGAGCCCGGGGCCGGTGATGACGCCGGCCCCGTGGTCCAGGCCGATCTCGCGGGCAATCGCCAGCGCAGTGCCGGGATAGTCCCCGGTGATCATCACGGTGCGGACCCCGGCGCGGGCGCACGCGGCGACGGCGTCGGCCGCGCCGGGCCGCAGCGGATCGTGCAGGCCTACGAGGCCCAGGTACTCGAAGTCGAATTCGAGCTGGTGTTCCGGCAGGGCACCGGCCCGGTCGAACGAGGCGCGCGCCACGGCGAGGACCCGTTGGCCGCTGGCCGTGGCCGTCTCCACTTCCGCCATCACGGCCGCGAGTTGGGCCGGGTCCAGGCGGCAGAGTTTGGCAATCGCTTCCGGGGCACCCTTGGCGGCCACCACGTAGTGGCTCCCGTCGGGGGCGCGCCAGACGTGTGAGAGGGCGAGCAGGCTTTCGGAGAGCGGGTATTCCCGGACCAGTTCCCAGTCGGCATGCAGGTGCCCGGTGTCGTTCAGGTACGTTCCGCCCACCGCCTTGAAGGCCTTGTCCATCGGGTCGAAGGGGTCCACCGGGGAGGCGAGCACGCCGAACTCGGCGACCGTGTGGAAAGCCTCCGGCAGCGGCCCGTCGTCGAGGGTGTGGCTCCGGGCGCCGACCACCAGCTGGCGCACGGTCATGCTGTTCAGGGTCAGGGTGCCGGTCTTGTCCACGCAGATGACCGTCGCCGAGCCCAGGGCTTCAATGACCGGCGCGCGCCGGGTCAGCACGTGCTTTTGCGACATCCGCCACGCCCCGAGGGCCAGGAACACGGTCAGCACCACCGGGAACTCCTCGGGGAGCATCGCCATCGCGGTCGCGATCCCGGCCAGGGCGCCCTCCAGCCAGTTTCCGCGGGTCAGCCCGTACACCGCCACGACGACGGCGGCGGCCGCCAGCCCGAAGGCGGCCAAGTACCGGACCAGCCGGTCGATTTCCCGCTGCAGCGGGGTGGGCTCCTCCTCGATCGAGCGCAGGGCCGAGCCGATCCGGCCCAGTTCCGTGCCCGCTGCGGTCGCCTTGACCAACGCCACGCCGTGGCCCTTCACCACCAGGGTGCCGGAGAAGATCCAGGGCGTCCCGTCCCCGCCGGGCCTGCCCATCGCCGCCGCAGTGCCGGCGGGCCCCGGGGCCTTGCGCACCGGGACCGACTCCCCCGTCAGGGCCGACTCGTCCGCCGAGAAGTTGCGGGCCTCCAGCAGCACCGCGTCGGCCGGCACCCGGTCCCCCTCGGCCAGCAGCGCGAGGTCCCCGCGCACGACGTCGCGCCCCGGGATGCGCACCTGGTTACCGTCGCGGAGCACAAGGGCCCGTGGCGAGGACAGATCCCGGAGCGCGGCGAGCGCGTTCTCCGTCTTGCGCTCCTGGTAGATGGAAATGCCGATCACCACGACGACGAAGGACATCAGGAGCACGCCGTCGAGGAGTTCGGCCAGGAGGAAGTTCACGGTTCCGGCTCCGAGCAGGAGCAGCAGCATCGGCTGGCGGATCACGGCCCAGGTCTGCTGCAGGAGGTTCCGCGGTTTCGCCGTCGGGAGCTCGTTCGGTCCTTCGGCCGCCAGCCGCCGGGCGGCTTCCGCCGCGGAGAGCCCCTCCGCGACGGCGGGGCCGGATCCCGGTGCCATCAGAGCCAGGCGGTCCGGCGCAGCGGGGGTTCGGTCCCGCCGGGCCGCTGCACCAGCACCTGGTTGACGCCGGTGGTTCCGGCCTCGAAGCCCAGGGCACTCGCCGCCATGTAGAGGCGCCAGACCCTGGCCCGGCCGGGGCTGCTGGCCAGCACGGCCTCGTCCCAGTGCTGTTCCAGGTTCTGCACCCAGGCCCGCAGGGTCAGCGCGTAGTGCAGGCGCAGGGCCTCGACGTCGAGCACTTCGAGGCCGGCGCCCTCCAGGGCGCCGATCATCTCGGCCAGGCTCAGCATTTCGCCGTCCGGGAAGACGTAGCGCGGAATGAAGGAATCGGGATCCGGGCCGGTCGGGCCGGCGTTCCAGGAGATTGCGTGATTCAGCAGCCGGCCGCCGGGGCGCAGCAGCCCGTGCAGCCGGGCGGCATAGTGGCCGATCTGTTCGCGGCCCACGTGTTCGGACATGCCGATGGAACTGATCGCGTCGAAGGGGCCGTCCTGCACGTCGCGGTAGTCCTGGATCCGGATCTCCACCCGGTCCGTCAGGCCCGCTTCCGCGACCCGTTTGCGGGCCAGTTCGGCCTGTTCGGCGGACAGCGTGACGCCCACGACGTCGGCCCCGTAGCGTTCGGCGGCGTGCAGCGCGAAACTGCCCCAGCCGCAGCCGACGTCCAGCACCCGCATGCCGGGCCGGAGCCCGAGCTTGCGGCAGACCAGGTCGAGTTTGGCCTCCTGCGCCGCGTCCAGGCCGGTGTCCGGGCCCGCCCAGACGGCGCAGGAGTAGACCAGGGACGGGCCGAGCACCAGGGCGTAGAAGCGGTTGCCGACGTCGTAGTGGTGCGAGATGGCGGCAGCGTCACGCGTCCGGGAATGCCGGCGGCCCCTGCGCGCCACGCGTGCTTCCTCCGGGGGCGGCGCCGGGTTGGGCCCCAGGGCGCCGAGCCGCACCGCGGCCGTGGCCAGGGCCCCCAGTTCACGGACCGTGGGCCGACGGAACGGCCCGGGTTCGGCGAACTTGCCCGCCGTGCTGAGCGCGGCGAAGCTGGCGAAAATGTCTCCCGGCGCCTCGATGTCCCCGGCGACGTACGCCCGGCTCAGGCCCAGCTGGCCGGGCGAGTAGAGGATCCGCCGCAGCGCCCGGCGTGAGTGGAACACCAGCAGCGGGGCGCCGGCCGGCCCGGCTTCCGAACCGTCCCAGGCGCGCAGCCGCAGCGGGATGTCCGTGCTGCCGAGCACAATGGCCAGCGCTTCGGCCAGCCGCGACGCGGCCCCTGCGGTGGTCGACATGCTCTTTCCTCTCAGCCGGCGGGGTGCCCCAGCCCCAATCTATGGCCAAGCCGGGCACCGGAACAGGGGCCGGACGTCCCGGAAACGCAGGTTTCGGCGCACCGCGGCGGCACGCTTTGGCGCCCGCTCTGGCGCCCGGCAACGCCGGTGGTTAGGGTGGCTCCCATGACCGAGGCTTTTTCGTCCCTCGTGGACGCGTTCAGGAATGTCGGGGTCTCCCGCGCCTACGGCGCTCCGGTGCAGGTCGGCGGCGAGGAACTCATCCCGGTGGCACTGGTGTCCTTCGGTTTCGGCGGAGGCAGCGCACCCGCGTCCGACGACGCCCCGGCGGGGGCGGGCGGCGGGGGCGGCGGCTTTGTCCTGCCCCTCGGCGTCTATGCCCCCGGCCCGCGCGGCGGCGTCGCGTTCCGGCCCAACCCGATCGCCGTGTTGATGGCCCTGGTGCCGGTGGTGTGCGCCGTCGGCTTGGCGCTGCGCGGAATGCTGCATGGCCGCCGCTGAGCTTCCGCTCAGCATCGACGTCGGCGGCACTGCCGTCTCGGGCGTCTATGCGCGACCCGCCGGCGCCGCCGCCACCCTGGTCGTGGCGCACGGCGCGGGCGCCGGCATGGAGCACCCGTTCCTGCGCGGCCTCACCGCCGCCCTGAACGACGACGGCGTCGCAACGCTGCGCTTCAACTTCCCGTACCGCGAGGCAGGCCGGAAATTCCCGGACCGGCCGCCGGCGGCCATCGCGGCGTGGCGGGCCGCCATGGACGCCGCCGCCGCCCGCTCCGAGGGCGAACCGGTCTGGGCCGCCGGTAAGTCCTTCGGCGGCCGGATGGCGTCGATGGCCGTGGCGGAGGGCATGCCCGCGGCGGGGCTGGTGTACCTGGGCTATCCCCTGCATCCCCCGGGCAAGCCGGAGAAGCTGCGCGACGAGCATCTCTACGGCATCACCGTGCCGATGCTGTTCCTCCAGGGCACCAGGGACACCTTCGCCACCCCCGAGCTGCTGGAGTCCGTGGTGGCGCGCATCGGCCCCGCCGCGACGCTGCAGTGGCGCGAAGGCGCAGACCATTCCTTCGCCGTGGCCGGGAAGAAGCGGGCGCCGGAGGAGATCGGGGCCGACCTGGCGGCGGCCGTGGCGGAGTTCATCCGGCGGCACGGCAGCTGGTGAAGCGCTGGGCCAATCCGTTGTCCCGCGCCCCTCACAGCCTGCTTTTGACCTTGGCGGTCGCGGGCGCGGTCCACGGGTCTTCAGGCCACGGATGCCGCGGATAGCGGCCGCGCATTTCCGCCCGGACCTGGGCGTAGGGCCCGGACCAGAAGGACGCGAGGTCGTCCGTCACGGCCAGCGGCCGGCGGGCCGGCGAGAGCAGGTGGAACAGCACCGGCACGCGCCCGTCGGCCAGCCGCGGCGTCTCGGCCCAGCCAAAGCACTCCTGCAGCTTGACGGCCACCACCGGCCGGCCGGTGTCGTCTGCCGCGTCCGGGTAGTCGATCCGGATCCGGGATCCGCTGGGCACCGCCAGCGACTCCGGCGCCAGTTCGCCCAGCCGGGCCGCCTCGGGCCACGGCAGCAGCCGGCGCAGCGGGTCGGCGAGGTCGATGCCGCCCGTCGATGCACCGCCGGCCAACGCCTCGAGTTCCGGGGCCAGCCAGTCGTCCAGCCGGGCCAGCAAGGCCTGGCTCGGAAACGTCGGGCCATGGCCCGCCCAGCTCCCGGTGCAGCAGGGCAAGACGGCGGCGCAAGGCGTCCGCCGCCGTTCGACCATCCGATCGCCTGCCAGCCCCTCCTGCGCCAGCGCGCGGGCCACAGCGGCGCGGCCTTCCGCGGCAGACGGCCGTACCGGGGTGGACGAGAGCACGATCGCGCCGAGGCGGCGTTCCCGCCGGGCCGTGACCCGGCCCTGGCCAAACCGCGCCTCCACCGTGTCGCTGAGCAGGTGCCGGCGGCGGCCTCTGCGGTGTCCGCCGTCAGCGGCGCCGCCGACCGGATGACGGCACCGGTGCCCGCCGCGTCGCGCCCTTCGGCGCGCGAAACTTCGGCCACTGGCCAGCCATTCGTGCCCGGACAGGGGGCTGCCGGCCGGCAGCCCGGCCCGGGTTCCGGAGGTCAGCAGGTATCGTTCCGCCCGGTCCCGGGACGCGGCGCGCCACCCGGTCCGGGAAGGCCAGGGCGACGACGAACCCGATGGCCTCCGCGACCGCTCGCGGGTCCCGCCGACGCAACCGGCGCCGGCGGGGACGCTTCGCTGCCGGCACCGGGCCTGGCGGGCGATCGACTCCATCCGCCGGACGTCGTCCGCCCAGCGCCGGGACCCGGGATCGGCGCCGGACCGCAGCGCGGCCAGCAGTCCGGGGAGGTCTGCGCCCGGTGCGCGCTGGTCCGCCGGCGACGACGGCGACGGCCTCGGCCGCGGTGCGGTGCCCGACGGCGGGCGCGCCGTCCAGCAGGGCGCGGGCCAGCCGGGGATCAGTCGGGATCCGGGCCAGGGTCTTGCCCAGGTCGGTCGCGTGACCGTCGGCGCCGACGGCGCCGAGTTCCCGCAGCACTTCGACGGCCTCGTCCATCGCGGCCCGGGGCGGCGCGTCCGGCAGGGCCAGCCCGCGGCCGCCCGGGGAGCCCCAGCAGGCCAGCACCAGGGCCGCGCCGGTCAGGTCAGCGACGGCGATCTCCGGCGTCTGGTGCGCCGGCGCGGCGCCAAAGGTCCTCTGGTCATAGCAGCGGATCACCCGTGCCCGGGCCCTGGCGTGCGGCACGGCCGGCGCGCTGGTCCGCGGACGCCCGGGAGCAGGACACCGTCACGAGGCCGGTCATGCCGCGGCCGGCGTCGCGCCGCGGCTCGCGGGACAGGCCGGAATCGATGACCAGCCGGACGCCCGGAACAGTGAGGGAGGACTCGGCGAGTGCGGTGGAGACGATGATCCGGGCGCGTTCGCCGGGGCCACGGCCGGAGACGGCGCGGTCCTGCAGCGGCGGGGCCGACCTGGCCGTGCAGTTCCAGCACCTCAGCCCCGGTCCGGCCGCGCAGCCGGGCCGCCACGTCCGAGACCTCCCGGGCGCCCGGAAGGAACACCAGGGCGTCGATGTCCCGCCCGCCGGCGAGCGCGGCGGCGTGGGCGTGCCGCTGCCGTGTCGGCCACGTGGTCCAGGAAGGCCCGCGCCACGCCCCGCTCGTCCAGCCGCGGTCCCGACGCGGGTGCCCATTGAACCTCCAGCGGATACAGCGCGGACGGACAGTCGACGACCGGAGCCGGGCCGCCGCCGTCGTCGTCCGCCGCCTCCACCGATCGGCGTGTCTCCGATCAGGGCGGCGAAGCGGGGCGCGTCGAGGGTGGCCGACATGGCGACCAGGGTGAGGTCGCCGCGCAGCTGGCGGACTTCGGCGAGCATGCCGAGCGAGGAGGTCGGTCTCCAGCCCCCGTTCGTGGACTTCATCGAGGATCACGGCGTCGGTGCCCTCCAGCCCGGGATCGGCGAGGAGGCGGCGCAGCAGGATGCCGGGCGTGACGAATTCGACCCAGGTGCCGGGCCCGGCCTGGCGGTCGCCGCGGACGGTGTAGCCGACGCGGGCGCCCAGCGGGCTGCCGTCCAGGGCGGCCAGGCGCCGGGCCGCGGAACGTGCAGCGACGCGGCGCGGCTGGGTCACCACGATGCGCGGGCGTCCGCCCGGGGTCGGCGTGCAGGGACAGGTTGGCCAGCAGCGGCGGCACCAGCGTCGTCTTGCCGGTGCCCGGGGGCGCCTGCGACCACCGCGGCGCCGGCCGGACCGCCGGCGCGCAACGCCGCCGCGAGCTGGTCCAGCGATGCCGGCGAAGACCAGGCCGGCCCCGATGGCGTCGAGGTCGAAGGGCTTGTCCGCTGGGTTAGGGGCGGTCGGCGAAAAGTCACGCCTCCATTGTCCCCCGCCGAAGCGCGGAGGCTCGGAAACTACGGAAGACTGGGACTACCCAATCACAAAGGTGGAACCCCCTTGATCAATCTCCAGCAGGACGCCGAAGGCTTCATCCGGATGAACCGGCACTTCCCCGCCAGCACGCCCATCACCATCACCTTCGCCGACGGTTCCACCGAAGAAGTCACCGGCCGGCAGCTGAACGCCGCCTACGACGGCGCGCTCGCCGAGTACCGCGCGCAGAACCACCTGGACGCGAAGGGCTTTTCCCGCGCACCCAAAAAGCGGGTCGACCCGGGCAACAAGATCGAGTTCGTACGCGTCCACCCCGGAATGGCCGGCTAGCCGTAGCGGGAGGGGTGCCCTGCCAGTACCTGTACCAGCAGGGACTCCCCAGCCCCCGCACCAGGCACTTGAATGGAACCATGAGCCCGCGCCCCGCCGCTGGAACGTTCCCTTTCCGAGCGGTTGCGAAAAGTGGGACCGAAAAAGTGTCCCGCGGCGGAACAATCCAACCCGGCAGGGTGTTGGCTCATACTGTGGCCCGGACGGTATGCCGTCCGGCCACCGCGCCATTGTGGGCCGACAGGTTCCGAGGCGCCCCCCAAGCCCCTGAACCTACTCCTCTCCCCCACGACCGCGACTGCCCAACGACTCATACTGGAGAAGAATGCTTACCGTAAACGCTTACGCTGCCCCGTCCGCCACCGAGGACCTCGTCCCCACCACCATCGAGCGCCGCGACGTCGGCCCGCACGACGTCCTGATCGAGATCAAGTTCGCCGGCATCTGCCACTCCGACATCCACACGGTCCGCGGAGACTGGGGACCGCAGTCCTACCCGCTCGCCCCCGGCCATGAGATCGCCGGCATCGTCACGGAGGTCGGCCAGGCCGTCACCAAGCACGCCGTCGGCGACCGCGTCGGCGTCGGCTGCATGGTGAACTCCTGCGGCGAGTGCGCCAACTGCCAGGCCGGCGAGGAACAGTACTGCCTGAAGGGCAACACCGGCACCTACGGCGCCGTGGACCGCGACGGCACGATCACGCAGGGCGGCTACTCCACCCACGTCGTCGTGACCGAAGACTTCGTGGTGCGGATCCCCGAGGGCATCGAACTCGACGTCGCCGCGCCCCTGCTGTGCGCCGGCATCACCACCTACTCGCCGCTGCGCCACTGGAACGCCGGCCCGGGCAAGAAGGTCGCCGTCGTCGGCCTCGGCGGGCTCGGGCACATGGCCGTCAAGATCGCCCACGCCATGGGCGCAGAGGTCACGGTCCTCTCGCAGTCGCTCAAGAAGCAGGAGGATGGCCTGCGCCTCGGCGCGGACCATTACTACGCCACGAGCGACGAGAACACGTTCACCGAGCTCGCCGGCAGCTTTGACCTGATCATCAACACCGTCAGCGCCTCGATCGACATCAGCTCCTACCTGCAGCTGCTGCGCCTCGACGGCACCATGGTCAACGTCGGTGCCCCGGCCGAGCCGCTGCCGGTGAACGCGTTCGCGCTGATTGGCGGACGCCGCTCCTTCGCGGGTTCGATGATCGGCGGCATCCGCCAGACCCAGGAAATGCTGGACTTCTGCGCCGAGCACCACCTCGGCGCCGAAATCGAGGTCATCCCGGCCGAGAAGATCAACGAGGCCTACGAGCGCGTGCTGGCTTCGGACGTGCGCTACCGGTTCGTGATCGACGCCGCCACCCTGGCCTAGTCTCCCGGGCTCCCCGGGCCTCCGCCCCTTGCCTGGGCACGGCTCCGGGGAGGAGGATGGCCGGCACACCCAGGAGGCCCGCCATGAACCAGCTTGGCAAATTCGAGAAGTACCTGATCGAGGAGTTCTTCGACGATTACCGGGCCGGTGAGATGAGCCAGCGCACCTTCACCCGGCGGGTGGCTTTCATCACCGGCAGCATGGCCGCGGCGTCGGCCGCCATGCTCCTGGTCGGCTGCACGCCCGAGGAAGTTCCGCGCGGAACGGATCCGATGCCCACCGCCGTCCCGTCCCCGACGGCGGCCGGCCCGGGAACCGCGACGGCCGGCGCGGTTCCCGGGGCGGTTCCCGGGGCGAAGAGTCCGCTGTCCGTGCCGGAGGGCGCGGCGGGGCTGGGACGGCGACGGTGCGGTTTCCTGCCGGCGGGGCCGAGATCAGCGGCTACCTGGCCCGCCCGGACACCGGCAAGGCAGGACCCGCCGTCCTGGTCTGCCATGAGAACCGCGGGCTCACCCCGCACATTCGGGATGTGGCACGCCGTTTCGCCAAGGCCGGGTATGCCGCCCTGGCACTGGACCTGCTGAGCCGGGAAGGCGGCACTGCGGCCCTGGATCCCGACGCCGTCCCGGGAGCGCTGACCCGGGCCGGAGCCCGGCGCCACGTCGCCGACTTCTCGGCCGCCTTCGAGTACCTGGACTCGCAGGACTACGTTGACCGGGGCCGGATTGCCATGAACGGCTACTGTTTCGGCGGCGGCATCACCTGGCAGGCCGCGACGGAGCTCACCGGGTTGAAGGCCACCGCGGCGTTTTACGGTCCGGCCCCGGACCTGGCCAAGGTCCCGAACATTAAGCCCGCGGTCTTCGGCGCCTACGCCGAACGCGATCAACGGATCACCGGAGCCCTGCCCGGGCTCCGCGACGCGCTCGGCGCCACCGCCGTCCGCCACCGGCTCACCGTCTATCCCGGCGTCGACCACGCGTTCCACAACGACACCAGCGAGCGCTACGTCGAGGCGCAGGCCACCGCGGCCTGGAACGACATGCTGGCCTGGTTCGGCGAGTACGTCTGACGGCCCGGCGCGGCCAGGGAGAGCCCGGCTGCGGGGTGCGCCGGGCTCGTCCGCCGCCGGGGCCGCCGTCGTCGTCCGGTCGGATCACCCCGTGCGGTAGCGAAATGTTCACCTTTCGCCCGCCTTCCCGACGCCGGGAAATCACCCTCCGGAAACGCTCCTGCAATAAACCGGGTGCAAGCTGGAAGGGGTTCCCGAAGGTTCCACCGTCCCAAGAGAGCAGGGAAGACGTGAATCCATTGATCATCCTGACCGCCGCCACCGGCAGTGGCGGCCGCCCCGGCGCGGCGGTCCGGCCCATCCGGGCCAGTGACGTCGACGAGCTCTCCGCGATGTACCGGGACTCCTACGCCGACAGCCTGCCGCAGCCTCCGGACCGTGAGGTCGGCTGGATCGAAGCGCTGCTCGGCGGTGCCGAGGGCCGGCCCGTTCCGGAGGCCTCCGCGGTCCTGGCCGGACCGGATGGACAGCTCGCGGCCGCCATTATCGTCACCGAGCCGGTCCCGGGCAGCCCGGGAGACTGGGATTCCGTGATCGCCGAACTGTTTACCCACCCCCACCACCGCCGGCAGGGACTCGCGGAAGAATTGCTGGGCCACTGCCTGCATATGCTGCATACCCTCGGCCGCGAACGGGTGGCAGTCACGGTGGACAGTGGAAATTCGGCAGCACTTGCGCTTTACCTGTCCAGGGACTTCCGCCGGACGGCAGACGACGACGACGGCGACTGAGAGCTGCGGCGGGCCCCTTCCCGCCGGGCCGCCCCGGTGCTAGCTTGTCCCGATGACCGTCCTCGACTGGCTGCTCGACTCTGACCCCGCCATCCGCTGGCAGGTGCTGCGTGACCTCGCCGACACGCCGGCGGAAGAGGTGTCCGTCGAGCGGGCCGGCGTGGCCGTCCGCGGGTGGGGCGCCCGCCTGCTCGCGCTGCAGGGTGACGACGGGCAGTGGGACGGCGGCACATACTTCCCCTCGCCTTACGACGACGCCGAGGCCGGCCAGCCCTGGACCGCGACGACGTACAGCCTGCTGCTGCTCCGTGACTTCGGGTTGGATCCCCGCAGCGACGGTGCCCGGGACGCCATCGCAAGGGTCCGGACCCACAGCCGCTGGGAAGAAGGGGACCAGCCGTTCTTCGAAGGCGAGGTGGAGCCCTGCATCAACGGCATGGCCGTCGCCCTGGGCGCCTACTTCGGCGAGAATGTCGACGCCGTCGTTGCCCGGCTCCTCGACGAGCAGCTCGAGGACGGCGGCTGGAACTGCGAGGCGGAAAGAGGCTCCACACGCTCCTCGTTCGGCACCACGATCAACGTCCTGGAGGGGCTGCTGGAGTACGCCCGGACCAACGACACGCCCGGTCTGGCGGCGGCGCGGCAGCGGGGCGAGGAATATTTGCTGGAGCGCGGCCTCCTCCGCCGAAAGAGCACCGGGGAGCTGATCAACCCCGCATGGCTGCAGTTTTCCTACCCGACCCGCTGGTACTACGACGTGCTCCGCGGGCTCGACTATTTCCGGGCCGCCGGTGCCGCTCCGGACGGGCGGATCGCCGAGGCATTGGACGTGGTGCGCTCCAAGCGCCAACCCGACGGGACCTGGCTCCTGGAAAACAGCCACCCGGGCCGGATCCACTTCCCGCTGGACGAGCAAGACGGCCGCCCCAGCCGCTGGAACACCCTGCGGGCACTGCGGGTGCTCGAGTGGTCGGAACGCTCCTGAGGTATTTGTCACTTCGATGGAAATAAGGCAGGATTTGCTTGTAGGCATCGAGGTTTCCTGGGGGGAATATGAACAAGGCGCAGCGCCGCGCTCACATGGAACCGCCCTGCCCGGCGTGCGGCTCCCGGGTGGTTCCGATCTGGAAGGACGAGCGGTCCTTGGCGGCCCGACAGCCGGACTGGCAGGTCAGCGCGCGGCAGTGCAGCAGCCAGGGCTGCAGCATGAACGACGCGGACAACTGGTAAGGCTACGGCGGGAAGGCACGGGTGGCCCGGCATGACCGTCCGGAGCGCGGGGCTGCTGCTGTACCGCCGGGGCACGGCGTCGCAGCTGGAGGTCTGGATCGCGCACATGGGCGGGCCGTTCTGGGCCCGGAAGGATGCCGCCGCCTGGTCCATCCCGAAGGGCGAATACACGGAACAAGAAGAGCCGCTGGCGGCTGCACGGCGCGAATTCACCGAGGAAATCGGCACGCCGCCACCGGCTGCAGACTACTTCCCGCTGGGCAGCTTCCGGCAGTCCTCGGGCAAGCTGATCACGGTGTTCGCGGCAGAAGCGGATTTCCGGCCGGAGCAGATAGTCAGCAACACCTTTTCACTGGAGTGGCCGCGGGGATCCGGCATTCTCCGCAGCTTCCCGGAGATCGACGATGCCGCCTGGTTCAGCGAGCCCGAGGCACGCACGAAGCTGGTGCGCGGGCAGTTGCCGGTCCTGGACGCGCTCCTGGAGCATCTGCGTCCGACCGGCTAGGCGCGCCGGCCCGCCAATGTGACGCGACTGTATTGAACTGTCACAAAGTAGCCAAGTAGTGTGACAGGAATTGTCAGTTCACACGATCCCGGGAGCGACCATGGCAACATATAGACACGTCGACTGGCTGCCGTCACGGCGGCGCTGGCCCTGAGCATGACGGGCGGCGCCGTCGCCAGCCCCGCGTTCGCCGATCCGCGGGAGACCGAAAAGACCGCGACCGCCACCGGCTACGGCGGCGCCGTGAGCACGGTGGACCCGGAGGCCTCGGCCGCGGCGATCGAGGTCCTCCGCAAGGGCGGCAACGCGGCGGACGCCGCCGTCGCCGCGGCCGCGACCCTGGGCGTGACCGAGCCGTACAGCGCCGGGATCGGCGGCGGCGGCTACTTCGTGTACTACGACGCGAAGACCGGCAAGGTCGGCACGATCGACGGCCGCGAGACCGCACCGGCCAGCGATGCCGAATGACGCCTTCATCGACCCGGCGACCGGCCAGCCCTACCGCTTCACGCCCGAGCTCGTCACGAGCGGCGTCGCCGTCGGCGTCCCCGGCACGCCGGCCACGTGGGAGCGTGCCCTCGACCGGTGGGGCACGCCTGAGCCTCGGCGACGCCCTCAAGCCCGCCATCAAGGTGGCGACCCGCGGCTTCGTGGTCGACGAGACGTTCCGCCAGCAGACCCTCGACAACAAGGCCCGCTTCGAGGCCTTCACCTCGACCAGCAGCCTCTTCCTGCCCGGCGGCGACGCCCCCGCCGTCGGCAGTGTCTTCCAGAACCACGACCTCGCCGAGACCTACCGGCTCCTCGCGAAGAAGGGCACGGACGGCTTCTACGGCGGCCCGCTCGCGGCGGAGATCGCGGCCACCGTGCAGGCTCCGCCCAAGACCGCCGACACGACGCTGCCCGTTCCGGCCGGCTACATGACGACGGCGGATCTCGCCGCCTACCGCGCCCTGGACCAGGCGCCCACGCACGTGGACTACCGCGGCCTGGACGTCTACGGCATGGCGCCGTCCAGCAGCGGCGGCACCACCATCGGCGAGGCGCTGAACATCCTGGAGCACGTTCAACCTGTCCGGGATGTCCAGCGCCGGCGCCCTGCACCACTACCTCGAGGCGAGCGCGCTGGCCTTCGCGGACCGCGGCAAGTACGTGGGCGACCCGGCGTTCGGTGGACGTCCCCACCGCCGCGCTCACGGACCCGCTGTTCGGCAAGGAGCGCGCGTGCCTGATCGACCCGCTGCACGCCGCGGCCAAGCCGGTCGCGCCGGGGAACGTGTCCTCGTACGACGGCGTGTGCCCGGCCGCCGCCGCGGCGCTCGCCGACGAGAAGGACACCGAGAACATCTCGACGACCAACCTGACGGTCGCGGACAAGTGGGGCAACGTGGTCGAGTACACGCTCACGATCGAGCAGACCGGCGGGTCCGGCATGGTGGTGCCCGGCCGCGGCTTCCTGCTCAACAACGAGCTGACCGACTTCTCCACCGTGTACGACCCGACCGACCCGAACCGGATCGAGCCGGGGAAGCGCCCGCGGTCGTCCATGGCGCCGACCATCGTCCTCAAGGACGGGCGAGCCGTTCCTCGCGCTCGGCTCACCCGGCGGATCGACCATCATCACGACCGTCCTGCAGACCATCCTGAACCGGGTGGACCTGGGCATGACCATCTCCGAGGCCATCGCGGCACCGCGTGCCTCGCAACGGAACACGGCCAAGGTCACCGCCGAGCCGGAGTTCATCGCCGCGTACGGGCAGCGAGCTGGCACCGTACGGCCATCAGTTCACACCGTCCGGGGATGCGTTCACCTCGGCGGCGGAGATCGGCGCGGCGACCGCCATCGAGTTCCTGCCCGGACGGCCGCATGGTCGCCGCGGCCGAGCCGGTGCGGCGCGGCGGCGGCTCGGCGATGGTACTGAAGCAGTCTCGGTAAGCCCGGGCCGCTTCGCAGGTCCGGCTCCGGCGCCCCGGCTCCGGCCCGGTCACTGTGCGGGATGCAGGCCCTTGGCGTACGCCGCCTGTCCCACGTGCTGGAGGCAGTCGGCGAGGGTGCTGACCAGCCGCACGCCGAGGGTGACCGGCGGGTCCCAGCGCGTGTCGACGATCCGGTCGAGGTCCTCGTCACCAAGGGTTCCCAGGAACTCGACGGTCTGCCGGTGCACGGCGTCGTAGTAGGCCAGCAGCAGCGCCGGCGGGGCCTGCACCGCATCGACCTGGCCGGAGCTGTGGCCGTAGCCGGTATCCCGGGAGTCCAGTGGAAGGCCAAACCGGGCGTCAAACCCCTGCGAGGTCCAGACCTGCTCCACGCCCGCTGCGGCGGCGAGCTGCGCGTCCTCCACCCGGCCCAGGTGCCAGACCAGCCACGCCATTGAGTTGCCGTTGCCCGCCGGCCGCCGGGCCAATGCGTCACCGTCCACCCCCTCGAGCGCGGCGGCCACGGCCTCGCGGATCCGGCCGAAGGCGTCACGCAGTAAGTCGCTGGATTTCATGTCGGTCCCTTCCCGGCGCGGCACAGGGCGTCGGCTTGCGGCGGAACGGGCGTTAGGCCGAGTCCCAGCTGATGCTGGCGGCCTCGTCCAGGGTGTGCGGCTCGAAATGCTCGAGCAGCTCCTGCATCGACTCGATTCCCTGCCGGTAGGTCGCGGACGCCCGCCACTGCTCGACTTGTTCCAGGGACTCCCACGGCCCGGTGCTGATGAACCGGTTGCGGACGTCGTGGTCGTGCATGAGCACGGCCCTGGCATGCGGAAAATCTTCCTGGGTCTTCCGGGCCAGGTCCCGCCAGGCCTGGACAAAATCATTCTCGCGGCCAGGATGTACCAACCAGATGCCCAGCGTATAAACCGACACGTCGATCGCCTCCAAAATCCGTGCGGGGTGGATACCCGATTATCGGCCTGCCCGCCAGCCGGCCGGTAGGGCCGATCTACCCGATGGCGCCGCCGGCGGGGCCCGTCCGAACACGGCGACGCGGGGTCACCCGGCGCCCGTCCGGGACGGGTGCCGGGTGACCCCGCGCAGGGTGGGCCGGATCAGGCGGGGACGCTGGCCGACCGGTCGGAGCGGGCCGCACGGACTGCGGGCACGCCGTCGCCGTCCTGGCCGTACAGCCAGTCGTTGTACTGGAAGTCGTTGTCCTTCCGGCTCTTGAACAGCAGGTTGCGCAGCGTCCGGGCCAGCCCGGAGACGTGCCAGGATTCGCCCCAGACGCGGGCGGTGCGCTGGACCCGGGCGGTGCGGCCGGCGCGGATGCGGTTGAACTCCTTGATCGCACCGTCCCACGCCTCCGGGTTGATGCCGTCGTCGGTGAAGACGGTGCCGACGCTCGCGTCCTGCAGCGCGGCGGCGTCTTCGAGCGCCTGGCAGGCGCCCTGGGCGAGGTATTGGAGCATCGGGTGCGCGGCGTCGCCCATCAGCACCATCCGGCCGGCTACCCAGTTTTCGATCGGGTCGCGGTCGTACATGGGCCAGCGGATGCCGGTGGCGAGGTTCTTCAGCGCGTCCTGGACGGCCGGGACGCAGTCCTTGTACGCCGCCTCGAGCTCGTCCACTCCCCCGTACTGCTCCTCGCCGCGTTCGAAGGAGGGGGACTTGAAGACGGCCACGGTGTTCAGCAGCTCGCCCTTGCGCAGCGGGTACTGCACCAGGTGGCAGTCCGGGCCGAGGTAGACAATGACGTCCTCGAGGTCGGCCTTGGGCGTGTCTTCGGTGATCGGGACGGTGCCGCGGTAGGCGACGTAGGCCGAGGAGACGGGCTCGTCGTTGGTCACGAGCGGGCGCAGGGTGGACCGGAGTCCGTCGGCGCCGATCACGACGTCGGCCTCGTAGTCCACCCCGGCGGCAGTGTGGGCCACGCCGCGGCCGTTGACGGTTTCCACGCTTTCGACCATGACGTCGTTGACCAGCTTGACGCCGGCGGCCTCGCAGCCTTCGAGCAGGACACGGTGCAGGTCGCTGCGGTGGATCACGACGTACGGTGCGCCGTAGCGGTCCGCGAATTCCCCGTTGAGGCTCTGGCGGGTGAGCTCCTCACCGCTGACGGCGTCGCGGAAGACCAGGTGCTTGGGCTGGACGCCGATTTCCAGGGCCTTTTCCAGCAGGCCCCAGCGCTTCAGGACGCGGGAGGCGTTGGGCGCCATCTGCAGCCCCGCGCCGACCTCGCCGAATTCGGGGGCCCGCTCCACGAGGGTGACGTTGGCGCCGTTTTCACGCAGCGCGAGGGCTCCGGCCAGTCCGGCCATTCCCCCTCCGATGACGAGGACGTCGGTGGACTGGCCATCGGTGGACGGGGCGTGCTCAGACATTGCTTACTCCTGTAGGTGTGGTGGGGACCGAGATGGTGGATTTGAGTTTGAGGCTGACGGCGACCAGCAGGACCGCGGCGATCGCGGCGGCGCCGGCGAAGGCGAAGAAGTTGGAGTTGACGCCGAGTCCGGCGGCCAGCAGCAGGCCGCCGACCTGGGGGGCGACGACGGCGCCGATCCGGCCCGTCCCCAGCGCCCAGCCCAGTGCGGTGCCCCGCAGGTGGCCGGGATAGTGGCTCGCGACGGCGGCGATGATCAGGCACTGGGTGCCGTGGGTCCCGACGCCGGCGAGGACCAGCATGAGGTAGACGACGGTGACCGACGGGCCGGACACGAGGACGAGGAGGGCGCCGGCGGCGACGGCCGCCGCGGCGATCGCCGTCGGGATCGGACCGAACCGGGTGCCGGCCCAGGCCGTGATGACCGAGCCGGCCACCGCGCCGAGGTTGAGGGCCAGGGCGAAGGTCAGGGCGGATCCCAGGTTGTAGCCGGCCAGCTGCATGAGGTTCGGCAGCCAGGTGCCCAGCCCGTACCAGGCGAACAGCGTGGCGATCGTCGCCAGGGCGAACAGCATGCTGAGCCCCAGGTACGGGGCGCGGAGCAGGGACGAGAAGCCGGACGGTTCCTTGATCGCGCGGCCCCGGCCGGACGCCTTGCGGGCGGCCTTATCGGGTGCACTGCCGGTGGCACCGGCCGGCGCCAGGGTCTCCGGCAGGTACTTCAGTCCCAGCGGCACCACGACCACCAGGGCCAGCACGGCCACCAGGAACATGGACTCCCAGCCGAAGGCGGGGATGAGCTGGATCCCGACAAGGGCGGCGATGGATCCGCCGATCGGAACGCCGGACATCATCAGGGTGGCGACGGTGGACCGCCACTTGGTGGGCACCAGTTCGGCGACGAGGGCGTTGGCCGAGGGCACCAGGCCGCCGAGGCCGATGCCGGCCAGGAGCCGCAGCGCGCCGAAGACCGGCGCACTCGGCGCGAAGGCACAGAGGATGGTGAAGACGGAGAAGACGATGGCGCAGCCCAGGATGGTGCGGCGGCGGCCCCAGGAATCGGCCATCCGGCCGGCAAAGATCGCCCCGATCATCATGCCGAGGAAGGCCATGGAGCCAACGGTTCCGGCGGTGGCCTTGGTCAGTCCCCAGCCGGCCTCGGCGATCAGGGAGGACTGGACGGTGCCGTAGACGATCAGGTCGTAGCCGTCGAAGACCACGAGGAGCCAGCAGACGAGCACAGCGGCTGCCGACGCTTTGGAAAACCGGGACGCTGGCCCGTCCGCGGAACTGGGGGCCGGGGCCCCCGGCGCGGACCGTTGCGGCGCTGCAACAGAGGGTGTGTGATTCATGCCACTCACTGTCCTAGCCGTTGCAGGTGAACCACAATATAATTCTGATGTGCAGAACGAGCCCACGCCCAAGTCCGCCCGGAAGCCCGCGCAGAAGCGCCCGACCTACTCCATCGAGGCAGTCGACAACGCCCTTCAGCTGCTCCAGCTGCTCCGGGACGGCGGGGCCCTCCGGCTCAAGGACGCTGCCGAGGAGCTGGGGGTGGCCCCGTCCACGGCCCACCGCCTGCTGGCAATGCTGGTCTACCGGGGATTCGCGGTGCAGGATGAAAACCGCCGCTACGTCCCCGGGCCGGCAATGGGCGTCGGCCCGGCCGGGCTGAGCTGGACCAGGCTGCTCCGCACGCTGGCCCAGCCGCACATGGAGCTGCTCTCCGCACGGCTGGACGAAACCGTGAATCTGATGGTGCGGGTGGGCACGAAGGTGCGCTTCCTCGCCACGGTGGAGGGGAACAGCGTGTTGCGGGTGGGTGACCGGCAGGGGACGGTAATGCCTGCCAACAAGACCTCGGGCGGCAAGGCCATGCTCGCCGAACTGGAGCCGTCCCTGATCGACCAGCTGTTCCGCAGCAATAACGCCGAGATTGGCGGGGACACCATCCCGGCCGGCGAATTCCAGCCGTTCCTGCGGGAGCTGGAGTCCATCCGCGGCAACGGTTTCGCCGCCAACTTCGAAGGCACCGAGGAGGGCGTCAGCGCGCTCGGGATGGCCCTGCACAACCGGCACGGGCAGGTTGTCGGGGCGCTCAGCGTCGCAACTCCCGCGACCCGCTTCCGCCGGGTGTTCGACGCCGGACTCGTCCCCGCCCTGCGCGAAAGCTGCCGGCAGCTGGAGATCGATATCGCGGCCAACCCGGCCGAACCTGACTGAGCTCCCGGACCGACCCCGGACTGAGCTTCCAGCCATGCACCCGGCCGGCGCGGTCCAGCAATTCTGACCAGCAGAATATGTTGGAGGTCACACAGCCGCATCCCTACAGTCGAACTACGCCAAAGAACTGTTCTGACTTACCGAGGAGGCCAACGTGTCCATCAGCGCCGAGAACACGACCCATGAATCAGTGGCCGCGGGGCACACCGCCCCGGAGCCGACGCCCGAAGAGGCCGCCCAGCTGCAGGAGCTGTACCGGGATTTCGACCGCGAGAACCTGATCCCGCTCTGGACCGAGATCGCGGACCTGATGCCGATGGTCCCGAGCCCCAAGGCGGTTCCCCACGTCTGGCGGTGGAGCGACCTGTACCCGCTGGCGGCCCGCGCCGGCGACCTGGTCCCGGTGGGCCGCGGCGGCGAACGCCGCGCCATTGCGCTGGCCAACCCGGGGCTGGGGAACACCCCGTACGCCACCCCCACCCTGTGGGCCGCCATCCAGTACCTTGGGGCACGCGAAACGGCCCCGGAGCACCGCCACTCACAGAACGCTTTCCGCTTCGTCGTCGAGGGCGAAGGCGTCTGGACCGTCGTGAACGGCGACCCGGTCCGGATGTCCCGCGGTGACTTCCTGCTGACCCCGGGCTGGAACTTCCACGGCCACCACAACGACACGGATGAGCCGATGGCCTGGATCGACGGCCTGGACATCCCGTTCGTGCACTACGCCGACGCCGGCTTCTTCGAGTTCGGCACCGAGCGCGTCACCGACGAGGCCACCCCGGACATTTCCCGCTCGGAGCGGCTCTGGGCCCACCCGGGCCTGCGCCCGCTCTCCGGCCTGGACGACACCACGAGTTCGCCCATCGCGGCCTACCGCTGGGAGTACACGGACCGCGCGCTGCGCGAGCAGCTGTTGTTGGAGGACGAGGGCCACCCGGCCACCGTGTCCCAGGGCCACGCCGCCGTCCGCTTCACCAACCCCACCACCGGCGGCGACGTGATGCCGACCATCCGGGCCGAATTCCACCGCCTCCGCGCCGGCGCCAGCACCGAAGCGGTCCGCGAGGTCGGTTCGAGCGTCTGGCAGGTCTTCGAGGGCCGCGGCTCCGTGGTCCTGAACGGCGAAACCAGGACCCTGGAAAAGGGCGACCTGTTCGTCGTCCCGTCCTGGGCCGCTTGGTCGCTGCAGGCCGAGAGCGAGTTCGATCTCTTCCGCTTCAGCGACGCCCCCATTTTCGAACGACTGAACTTCAACCGCACCTACATCGAAGGACGCAAGAACGCATGAAACTCCTTACCCTCCGCACCGGAAACGGCTCCACCAAGGCCGTCCGCCAGGACGGCGACACCCTGACCGAGATCGACGGCTTCGCCAACGTTGGGGAGCTGCTGAAGGACGCCGACTGGGAAGCCAAGGCCAAGGCTGCGGCCGGCGCCACCCACCCGCTGGAGGGCGCGGACCTCGACGCCGTCGTCCCCTCCCCCGGCAAGATCATCTGCGTGGGCCACAATTACCGCAACCACATCAAGGAAATGGGCCGCGAAGTCCCCGAGTTCCCCACCCTGTTCGCCAAGTACGCCGAATCCCTGATCGGCCCGAACGACGACCTGGCCCTGCCGCAGGAGTCCGACACGGTCGACTGGGAGTCCGAACTCGCCGTCGTGATCGGCAAGAAGGGCCGCCGGATTTCCGAAGCCGACGCCGCCGGCCACATCGCCGGGTACGCCGTGCTCAACGACGTGTCCATGCGCGACTACCAGTTCCGCACCATCCAGTGGCTGCAGGGCAAGACCTGGGAGAAGTCCACCCCGTTCGGCCCGGCCCTGGTCACCAAGGACGAGTTCAGCGGCGGCCTCATGACCACCGCGGTGGACGGCGAGATCCAGCAGCAGACGCCCACCAACGACGTCGTCTTCACCCCGGAGCACCTGGTTTCCTACATCTCCACGATCATCACGCTGAACCCGGGCGACGTCATTGCCACCGGCACCCCGGGAGGCGTGGGCCACGCCCAGGACCCGAAGCGCTACCTGCAGGAAGGCCAGCTCCTGGTCACCACCATCGAGGGCCTGGGACAGCTGAAGAACCGCGTGGTCAAGGAAGCCTGATGGTTGCCCGCCACGACCAGACGACGGACCCGGAGCTGCTGGCGGCGCTGCTGCAGGCGCGCCGGGGCACGGCGTTCTTCGCCCGCAAGCTCAACGAGCTCTCCGACGCGGACCTGGACGGCGACTCGCTGCTGCCGGGCTGGACCCGCCGCCACATCACGGCGCACATCGGCTACAACGCCCGGGCCATTGCCCGGCTCATCGAGTGGGCGGCCACCGGGGTGGAAACCCCGATGTACGCCTCCACCGACGTCCGGGACCACGAGATCGACTTCGGCGCCACGCTGAGCCCGATCGCACTGCGGCACCTGTTCGACCACTCGGCCGTGCACCTGAACGTCGAATGGCGGGACCTGCCCGAGGATGCCTGGCACCACACAGTGCGGACCATCCAGGGCCGGGAAGTCCCCGCCACCGAAACGGTCTGGATGCGCAGCCGGGAAGTCTGGATGCACGCGGTGGACCTCGACAACGGCGCCGCCTTCCGCGACATCCCGGTCCCCGTCCTGGAGCGGCTGCTCAAGGACATCACCGGCGCGTGGAAGACCCGCGGCACCGACGCGGGCCTCCTGGTCAAGGTCACGGACCGCGACCTCACGTTCGGGGACACGACGTCGGCGTCCCCGGCCGTGGTCTCCGGACCGCTGGCGGCCGTCGTCGAATGGGCCGCGGGCCGAGGCAACGGCGGCGTCACCGCCGCCGGTCCCGGCACTGCGAATGGCACGGTTCCGGCCGCTCCGAAGTGGATCTGAACCACCCTATTCACAGCAACAAGACGGAGAGCCCCCTCGGTGAGGGGGCCTCTCCGTTTTTCGGGCCTGAACGAATCCCGTCCGGGGGCACTTTGGGCGCAAGGTTCGACGCCGGCGCCCTAGCCGACGGCGTGTCCGCGCCAAAGTGCCCCCGGACCGCAACCACACTTCGAACCCAGCAGTAGCGGCGGCGGCTGCCCCTCAGCCCAGGTGGACGACGCCCGTCACGTCTGGTCCTGCCGTTCACCACCCGCAAGACGGCCAAGGGCACGGCGGAGTGAGCTACGTGGCTGCGTTCCTGCCCGGTTACTGCCCGCGAATCCGCTCCCGTGCCGGAAACACGCCCTGCGGTTGCGCGTGTCGCACCAGCGAAGCGGGCAGGAACGCAGCCCCGCGCGGGCCCGACCCCGGCCTGTGCTAGATTTCGGCCCATGACCACTCTCCCGGCCCACCAGGCCGACGCGCCCGCTGCCGCTGCGATCGCGCTGCTCGCGCGGCAGGGATACGACGCAACGTCCGTTGACGACCTGGCCGACGCCGCGGGCATGAGCCGCAGTACCTTCTTCCGGAAGTTCGGCTCCAAGGAAGACGTCGTTTTTGCTGACCACGAGCGGATTCTGCGGCAGGTGACGGACAGACTGGCAGAAACCATGCAGGAACCACTGGCAGCGATCGAGGACGCGGCGCTGCTGGTCTTCAATCACCACCTGCGGAACCGGGAAACGTCCCGGGCGCGCTACGAGCTGATGCAGGCGGTTCCGGCGCTCCGGGACCGGGAGCTGGTCACCTCGCACCGGTACGAGCGGGCGTTCCTCCAGCATCTGCTCGAGAAACTGCCCGACGCCGAACACCGTGAATACAAGGCCGTCTCCTTCGCCGCGGCGGTGGTGGCCGTGCACAACGCCTTTCTCCGGCGGTGGCTCCGCACGCCAGCCGCCGCCTACGAAACGGAGACGGCTGCCCGGGACAGGGCAACTGCCCTCGCGGCCGAGTTGCGGGCCCTCTCGGAGACCTTCCGCCCGGCCCTGCTGGGTTCCGCCCCGTCGCACGGGTCCCCCGCCGTCGTCGTGACGGTCCTTAAGGCGGGCGCAGACAACGACTCGATATTGCAGGCAGTCCGCGACGCGCTGCCCTAGGGAGCCCACACCCAGTCTGACACTGAGTTTCTTGACGTGAGACTCCGTTTCAATGCATCCTTAGTCGATGTGGCGTGAGCCACAGCGCGCGGACGGCCAGAGTCCGCGCCACCGACAGAGGACAGCACATGACGACGACGTCGCCCGGCTCCGGGCTCACCGCCACAGCGGCACGCGGAACCGCAATTTCCCGCCGGCACGGTCGAACCCGACTATGTCCTGACCGAGGCGCTGGGCACCGACCCGGCCTCCCTGTTCACCGGCATCAGCGCCGAAGACCGCGCCTACTGGGACCGCGCCCGCAGCTTCGTCCAGGACGAGGTCCTCCCGGTCATCGACGGCTACTGGGAACGCGCCGAATACCCCGTCCAGCTGCTCCGGCGCCTCGGCGAGCTGGACCTGCTGCGCGACGGCGTTGCCGTGGAAGGCTTCGCGCCGATGAGCAGCATGGCTGCCGGGCTCGTGAACATGGAGATCAGCCGCGGCGACGGTTCCGTGGCGACCATGATCGCCGTCCAGGGCGGGCTGGCCCTGCGGTCTGTCGCGGAGTGCGGATCCGAGGAACAGAAGAAGCGCTGGCTGCCCGCGATCGCCGCCGGCACCGAGTATGCGGCGTTCGCCCTGACCGAACCCACGCACGGGTCGGACGCCGTGGGGCTGGAATCGACCGCCACCGCCACGGACGGCGGAGTCCTGATCAACGGCGAGAAGAAATGGATCGGCAACGGCTCCATCGGCGGCCTCAGCGTGGTCTGGGCCCGGGGCGGGGACGGCCAGGTCCATGGCTACCTGGTACCGCAGGACTCCCCCGGCTACACCGGGACCAAGATTGAGGGCAAACTGGCGCTGCGGGCCATCTGGCAGGCCCATATCCGGCTGGAAAACGTCTTCGTGCCGGAAGAAAACGTCCTCCCCGGGGCGCGGACCTTCAAGGACACCGCCCGCGTCCTCCTGGCCACCCGGCTCAGCGTCGCCTGGTCCGCAGTCGGCCACGCCACCGCGTGCTACGAGACCGCGGTCCAGTACGCCAAACAGCGCAAGCAGTTCGGCCGCCCGCTGGCCGCCTCGCAGATTGTGCAGGAGCGGCTGGCCCGCATGCTCAGCGAACTCTCCACCATGCAGCTGATGGTGGTCCAGATGACCCGCCTCGACGAGGAAGGCACGCTCACCGCCGAACAGGCGTCGCTGGCCAAATACACCTGCACCCGTCTGGCCCGTGGCATCGCCGCCAACGCCCGGGACCTGCTGGGCGGCAACGGCATCCTGCTGGCCAACCGCGTTGCCCGGCATCTGGCCGACATCGAAGCCATCCACACCTACGAGGGCACCGAGACCATGCAGGCGCTCATCATCGGCCGCGGCATCACCGGCACTTCCGCCTTCGCCTGAACCGCGCCGTCTCCCCGAAAGGACCTCCCATGAACCAAAACGCCAACATCCCCGTCATCCTCGGCGGCGCCCGCACGCCCTTCGGCCGCTTCCGCGGCGGCCTCACGCCGTTTTCGTCCAGCGAGCTCGGCGCCCACGCCATCCGCGCCGCACTTGAACGCACGGGCGTCGTCCCCGGAGCAGGTCGGCGCCGTGATCGTCGGCCAGGTCATCCAGGCCGGTGCCGGCCAGGGCCCCGCCCGGCAGGCCAGCCTGGCCGCCGGCATCGGCTGGGACGTCCCGACCGTCACGATCAACAAGCTCTGCCTTTCCGGGCTCACGGCCGTGATCGACGCCGCCCGGATGATCCGCGCCGGGGAGGCCGACTTCATCGTCGCCGCCGGCCAGGAATCCATGACCAACGCCCCGCACCTGGTCCCCGGGCTGCGCGCCGGCGTCGTCATCGGTGACGCACCCATGCTCGACTCGCTGAACCACGACGGTCTGCAGGACCCGGTCAGCGGCAAGCTGATGGGCGAAGCCACCGACGCGGGCAACGCCGAACGGCAGATCAGCCGCGAGGAGCAGGACGCCGTCGCCGCCCGTTCCCACCAACGCGCCGAGGCGGCACGCGCCGCCGGGGTGCTTGCGGAGGAAATTGCGCCCATCCAGGTGCCCCAGCGCAAGGGGCCGGCCCTCACCCTGGAACATGACGAGGGCATCCGTGCCGAAACCACCGCTGAGTCCCTGGCGCAGCTGCGGCCCGCGTTCTCGAAGGACGAGGGGGCCACCATCACCGCCGGTTCGGCCTCCCCGCTCTCCGACGGGGCCGCCGCCTTGGTGATTGCCAGCAAGGAGGCGGCCATCGCTGCCGGGCTCGAATGGATCGCCGAAATCGGCGCCCACGGCCAGACCGCCGGACCGGACGGCTCCCTGCACTCCCAGCCCGCCCGGGCCATTGAACGCGCCCTCAAGGAGGAGGGACTCACCGCGCGAGGAACTCGACCTGGTCGAAATCAACGAAGCCTTCGCCTCCGTCCTCATCCAGTCCGCCAACGACCTGGGCATCGAAACCGACGTCGTGAACGCCGACGGCGGCGCGATCGCCCTCGGCCACCCGGTCGGGGCCTCGGGCGCCCGCCTGGTGCTGCACCAGGCACTGGCGCTGAAGCGCCGCGGCGGGGGCACCGGCGTCGTGGCCCTCTGCGGCGGCGGCGGCCAGGGCGATGCCCTGATCCTCAAAGCATGACCATCCCTACGAAGAAGCAGGCCATGACCAACACCACCACCGGCGACGGTTTCGCCACCATTTCCGTTGCGGCGATCCTGGCGGAATCCGCCAAGCGCACGCCGGAGAGCATCGCCCTGATCGTCGGAGAGAACGAGACCAGTTACGGTGATCTCTGGCGCCAGACCAAGCGCGTATGCCGGCGCGCTCCGGGACCGCGGCGTCGGCCCCGGGGACGCCGTCGCCGTGCTGATTCCCAACGTGCCGGACTTCGCCCGCGTGTACTACGCGATTCTGTCCCTGGGCGCCGTCGTGGTGCCGGTCCACGCCCTGCTCAAGGCCCGCGAAATCGAGTACGTGCTCCAGGACAGCGGCGCACGCCTGATGATCTGCGCCGACGCGCTGCTCGGGGAGGGTGCCGCCGGTGCCGCCGCCAGCGGCGTCGACGTCCTGACCGTCATGTCGCCCGACGGCGGGTACCTGCCCCGGCTCGAGGCCGAGGCAGCCGCGGCGGAACCGATCCGGAGCTACGAGCCCTGCCGGCCCTCGGACACCGCCACCATCCTCTACACCTCCGGCACCACCGGCAAGCCCAAGGGCGCGCTGGGCACGCACTTCGCCCTGGTGGAGCAGACGTCCGTGCTGCTGACCAGCGTGATGGACTTCAAGCCCGGGCGACGTGCTCTTCGGCGGCCTGCCGCTTTTCCACACCTTCGGCCAGACCGTGGTGCTGAACGCCGGGCTGCGCGCGGGTGCCACCATCGTGCTGATGCCGCGGTTCAGCGGCGCGGGCGCCCTGGCGCTGCTGGACCGGCACAAGGTCAACATCTTTGTCGGGGTGCCCACGATGTACGTGGCACTCCTGGAAGCGGCGAAATCGACCGACGTCCGGCCCGCCGCCCTGCGTTACGGCATCTCCGGCGGGGCGTCGCTGCCGCTGGCGGTGATGGACAAGTTCCGCGACGTGTTCGGCGTCGAAATCCACGAGGGCTACGGCCTGACCGAGACGTCCCCGGTGGCGGCGTTCAACCACGTCGGCATGGTTCCGCGGCCCGGCACCATTGGCATTCCGATCTGGGGCGTGGACATCGAGATTGCCCGGGCGGAAACGGTGGAGAGCATCGAGCTGCTGCCCAACGGCGAACTCGGCGAACTGGTGGTCCGCGGCCACCTGCTGATGAAGGGCTACCTGAACCGGCCCGAGGCCACAGCGGAGGCCGTGGTGGACGGCTGGTTCCGCACCGGAGACCTGGGCACCAAGGACGACGACGGCTACCTCACCATTGTGGACCGCAAGAAGGACATGATCATCCGGAACGGCTACAACGTCTACCCCCGCGAAGTGGAGGAAATCCTGCTGACCCACCCGGAGGTTGTCAGCGCCGCCGTCTACGGAATTCCGCACGACGTCCACGGCCAGGAAATTGCGGCCGCCATCGTGCTCGACACGGGAGCCACCGCTTCCGAGAAAGAACTGATGGACTTCGCCAGCGCACAGCTTGCCGCCTACAAGTATCCGCGCGTCATCCGGCTCCTCACGGAGCTCCCCCTGGGTCCCAGCGGAAAAATCCTCAAGCGGAACCTGGCCGCCGAGTCCAGCTGACGCTAGCCGGCAGAAACGTTTTCGAGGACGACGGCGAGGCCCTGGCCGGCGCCGAGGGGGTGGCCCATCGCGATCGCGCCGCCGTGCCGGTTCACGATGGCCGGGTCGATGCCCCAGGCGTTGATGCAGGCCGGGCCGGCGCGGGCCGTGAAACGCCGGGTGAACAGTCGGCGAAGGCCTTCCAAACCGGGACGGATGCGTGGCCGGCGACGGGCGCCGGCGACGGTAGCGTCGAACCATGACTACTCCCCCTCTGCGATTGCGCCGGGCCGCGATCGCCGCCGTTGCCCTTGGACTCCCGGCTGCCTTCCTTACCCCGGCAGGGGTGTCCTTTGCGGATGATGCCGCGGCGGCGTCCCGGGTGGAAGGACAGCAGGACGGCCGGAAGCTGGAACTGGGCGCCCCGGATCTTCCCGAGACACGGACCGTCACCACGTTGGCCCCCGGACTGACACGGACCTCCATCACCCGCGGGGCTCCGGACGCGTCCCTGTCCTGGACGGCCGAAGTCGCCATCCCGTCCACCTCGCCCGATCCTGACGCCCCTGCCTCTGCCCTGTCCGACGAAGCGACAGCCCAGGCCGTCGCCACCAAACTCCGCAACGCCGGACTCACGGCCCGGGTGGAGCTGGTCCAGTCCCCCCGGCTGGCCGACGCCGGCGGGGACCTCGGATACCGGGTGCGGGCCGGAGTGTTTGGATCGAAGGCCGACAGCACGGCAACGATCAACCAGATCAAGGCCGCGGGGTACGCCGCCTCCACTGTGTACACCGGCTGGGACGGCGACGCCGGGACCACGGGCACAGACCCGCGGTCCCTGGAAGCTGGAAGTTCTCACCCTTGATCCGAAGCTGTTCCGGGGAGAGCTCACCTCCGGCTTCGGCCCGGATCTGCAGGGCCGCGAGACCACCAGCCAGCTCGCCTCGGCCGAAGGGGCCCTGGCAGCGGTCAACGGCGGGTACTTTGTGATGGACCCGAAGGCCGGCGCGCCGGGCGACCCGGCCGGAACAGCCGTGGTTGGCGGCAAGGTCCTCAGCGAACCTGTCGGGGACCGGCCCTCCCTCGTCATCGACGGCAAGAAGAACGAAGCCGCAATCAAGCGGCTCACCTGGAGCGGACAGGTCTCTGCGCCCGGCAAAAAAGCGGTTCTCGCCCTCGACGGACTCAACCGGGTCCCGGGGCTGATCCGCAACTGCGGGGGCACCGGCGACCTCCCCACCAACCGGCCCGTACACGACGTAACCTGCACGGACCCGGACGAGACGCTCGCCTTCAGCAGCGAGTTCGGGCCCACCACACCCTCCGGTCCGGGGCTGGAAATCGTCCTGGACCAGCACGGCACGGTGACGGCGGTCAACGCTGCGCGGGGCGTCCCGGTGCCGGCCGGCGGCAGCACCGTGCAGGCCACCGGTGCGGACGTGGCCAAGCTCCAGGACATGGCGGTCCTCGGCGGACGACTCGATGTCGAGTCGACGCTGAACAATGATGCCGGCCGGGCCGAGAAGACCGGCGCGGCCACCTCCGTCGTCAACGGCGGGCCGATGCTCGTGTCCGGCGGTGCCGAGAACATCACGGCCGCGGCGCGACGGCATGGTCCACTGCGGCGACAGCAACAGCTTCTATTACGGCTGGGTCCACAAGCGCAACCCCCGCACCATCGTCGGTGTCGACGCCCAGGGCCGCACCCTGCTGGTCACGGCCGACGGACGCCAAACGACGTCGCTGGGGCTGAGCATCAAGGAGGCGGCCGACGTCGCCCGGTCACTGGGGATGGTGGACGCCATCAACCTCGACGGCGGGGGTTCCACCACCATGGTCGCGGGCGGACAGGTCGTCAACACGCCCTCCGATGCCGCAGGCCAGCGTCCGGTGGGCGATGCGCTGCTCGTTCTGCCACGCCGAAAGGACTAAGGGACTCATCCAAATGCGGTGACCGGCGGCATCAGTCGTGGACGGGTTCGCCCGTCACTGCGTGGTCGGCGTGATTCAGGCCCTCCATGACGAGGCGGCTCAGGTGTCCGCCGGCGATGCTGTACACGACGCGGCGGCTCGCCTTTTGGGTGGTGACGAGTCCGCTGAAGCGGAGCTTGGCCAGGTGCTGGCTGACGGACGTCCGGGACGCTCCAGTGCGCTCCACCAGGGACGTCACGTCGGAGGGTTCCTGGGCCAGGAGCCAGAGGATATGCAGCCGGGTGGGGTCCGAGAGCATCCGGAACGTGGCGGTGGCGGCGTCGAGGCGGCGGGAGTCGGGGGCCCCGTTGTGCTGCAGGCTGGGCCTGCCGGCGGGCTGTGCGCTGTCCACCCCGTTCATCCTTTCGTGGCTGCCGGCGCGGGGACGGTCTTGGCGGCCGCGGGCCAGAATCCCAGGGCGGCCACGGTACCGATGGCAGCCACCGCGGCGAGGGCGGCGGCCGCGGCCGGCTGGCCTGCCGTGGCGCCGATCCAGCCGGCGGCCGGATAGGTGATGATGAAGCACGCATGCGAGAGCGAGAACTGGGCGGTAAAGATGTAGGACCGGGTGCTGTCCGTCGCGGCGCGCCGCAACAGCCGCGCCGACGGTGTGTTGATCATCGACGTGCCGGCTCCCAGCACCGCCCACAGAGCGAGCAGCACGGGCCAGGGCCCGGAAAAGGCCAGGAGCACGAAGGCCCCGGCCAGGCCGAGGGAAAGCAGCGCAGCCCCTGCTCCCATCAGCGTGCGGTCGGGGGCGCGGTCCAGAATCGCGGGGGCCGTCAGCGCGATGACCATTGATCCGGCGCCGAAACAGGCCAGGGCGAGGGCGACGTCGGCATTGGAGCCGCCGAAGAGTTCCCGGGCATAAACCACGGTGTTGACGAGCACCAAGGCCGTGGCGGCCGCCACCACAAGGTTCAGCGCCATCAGCCCCCGCAGTTCGGGCGTCCTGGCAAAGATCCGGGCGCCCAGGGTGGTGCGGTGCCACAGCGAGCCCTCCGGCGGAGCCGCATGCGCCGCCGGCAACCTGGTGGTCACCACCAGGGCGGCGGAGACCAGGAACCCGGCCACCGTTCCCAGGAACAGCTCGTGGAAGGACAGCACCGTCAGCAGGGCTGCCGCGAGGGCGGGACTGGCCAGGGATTCGAGGTCGTAGGCCAGGCGCGAGAGCGACAGGGCCCGCGTGTATTGCCGTTCATCGGGCAGCACAACGGGGATCAGGGCCTGGAAGGCCGGGGTGAACGTCGCCGAGGCACTCTGCAGCACGAAGACCAGCAGATAGATCTGCCAGGTCTGGTCAACCAGCGGCAGCAGCACGGCGATGCCCGCCCGGATCAGGTCCGCGCCGACCAGGACCGCCTTCTTGGGCAGCCGCTCCACCAGGGCAGCCATCAGGGGTGCGACGAAGACATAGGCCAGCATTTTGATGGTGAGCGCTGTCCCGAGTACGGCCCCGGCGTCACCGCCGGCCAGGTCAAAGGCCAGCAGACCCAGCGCCACCGTGAGCAGGCCGGTGCCGAGCAGGGCGACGACCTGGGCTGAAAAGAGCTTCCGGTACGCCGCAACGGCCAGGACTTCAAACAACGGGGCTCCTCGGGTCGGCGGACCATTCAACGTGTGCTTATGTGTGCACGCAATAGTCTAATCCACCGCGCCGGTGCACGCCCGCTGCGGGATTACGCCGTCCGGTGGTGGTCCTTGCCGCGCATGCGGATGGCCACGAGGATTCCGGACAGCGCGGTCAGGGCTGCGACGACGCCGACGGCGGCCGGAATGCCGTACGCGTCGGCGATGATCCCGGAGAGCAGCGCGCCGACGGCGAACCCGCCGTCGCGCCAGAGCCGGTAGATGCCCACCGAGCGGGCCCGCCATTCCGGGTGCGCGACGTCGCCGATGGCGGCGAGCAGGGTGGGGTACACCATGGCCGTGCCGAGGCCGAGGAGCGCGGCGGCGGTCAGCCAGATCCCGAAGTCCTGGCCGACGGCGATCATCGCCAGGGCGGCGGCCTGGACGAGCATGCCGCCGACGATCAGCCATTTCCGGCCGTATTTGTCCGACAGTGCCCCGGTGACGAGTTGCGCGGCGCCCCAGACGGCGGGATAGACGGCGGCGAGGATGCCGATCTTTTCGATCGTCAGTCCGGCGGCGGCGAACAGGACGGGGAAGAGGCCCCAGGCGAGGCCGTCGTTGAGGTTGTTGACCATGCCGGCCTGGCTGACCGAGGAGAGTGACTTGTCCCGGAAGCTGGTGAGGGTGAAGATTTCCCGGTTGCTCAGTTGCCCATGGGCGTCGGCGTGGGCGTCCGTGTGGTTGGCTGCTTCCAGCCGGGCGTGGCCCCGGGTTTCCTTCACGGCGAAGACCGACAGGCCCGAGGCCCAGGGCGATGTAGGCGGCGCCGAGCAGGAACGGTCCGGGCCGCAGTCCGTAGTTGGCGGCGATGTAGCCGGTGGCGAGGGCGGTTCCGGCGACGCCCAGGTAGCCGGCCGCCTCGTTCAGGCCCATGGCCAGGCCGCGCCGGGACGGGCCGACCAGGTCCATTTTCATCACGACGGTGGTGGACCAGGTGAGGCCCTGGCTGATGCCCAGGATCACGTTGGCGGCGACGATCCAGCCCCAGGAGGGCCCGAAGATCAGCATCAGCGGGACGGGCAGGGCGATGAGCCAGCCGGCGATCAGGACGGGTTTGCGGCCGTAGCGGTCCGAGAGGGTGCCGGCGAAGTAGTTGGTGGCGGCCTTGGCGAGGCCGAAGGCGAGGATGTAGGTCAGCGCGGACGTGTAGAGGTCCAGATGGAAGACCTGCCCGGCCAGCAGCGGAAGCACGGTGCGTTCCTGGCCCAGGGTGCCGCCGACGAGGGCGTTGACGGCGACGAGGAGCATGAACTGGGCCAGGTTCTGCCGCAGGCCCAGCGTGATGCCGGCACGGCGGGCCTGCTGCTGCAGTGAGTTGGTGTTGCCGGAAATCATTGTGCTCCACATGGTCGGGGACGAAGGTCGGCGGCGGCCCTGTTGTCCAGGGCCGCCGCCAACGGTGTCTGTCAGTTACTGCCGCGTGGTGCGGGTTAGCTGGCGGAGACGGATTCCCGTGCCTGCTGCCGGGCGGTCCAGGCGGCGTAGCTGCCGTCGAGTTCGACGACGTCGTAGCCGGCGCGGCGCAGCGCGCTGGCCGCGACGGAGTTCCGGACCCCGCTCTGGCAGTAGCTCACGATGGTGCCCTCGGCCGGGAGCTCGTCCAGGTGCCACATCACGCGGCCGCCGCTGAGCTGGTGGGAGCCCGGGGATGTGCCCGGCGGTGTGCTCGGTGCGGTTGCGCACGTCCAGGACCATGGCGGCGTCGAAGCCCTCGAGCTCCTCGGGCTGGATCAGCTTCGGGGTGCTGGTGGGCAGGCCCTCGAAGCCGGTGACGTAGCCGGCGACCTTGTCGATGCCGACGCGGACCAGGTGGTCCCACATGTCCTGCGCGGCGTCCTGGTCCGGAGCCAGCAGCACCAGCGGGTTCTTGTCGGTTTCCGGGTTCACGACCCAGGCGCCGAAGCTGGCCACGGACTTGCCGGCCGGGACGTTCAGGGAACCGGTCACGGTGCCCTGGTGGACCTGGTCGTTGGAGCGGGTGTCGATGAAGGTCACCTTGTCCGCGGCGAGGTCCTGCGGCGACGGTGGCGAGGTCCAGTTCCTGCAGCGGTGCGCGTTCGCCCATGACGGCCGGGCCCTCACGGTTTTCCCGCTTCATCCGGCCGAAGTAGGCGTGCGCGTCGGGCTGGCCGTCGAGGAGTTCATCGATGAAGCCCTGCTCGTCGTTGGCCGCCAGGTACGGGCCCCACCAGGCGTAGAGCCGCTCGTAGCCGACCGTGGAGGACGGGATCGCGCCCAGGGCCTTGCCGCAGGCGCTGCCGGCACCGTGGGCCGGGTGGACCTGGACGTAGTCCGGCAGGGTCAGGAACTTGTCCCGCAGGCTGGCGAAGAGCTGCTTGGCCCCCACGAAGCGGGTGTCGACGCCGCCGGCGGCCTCATCCAGCAGGTCCGGGCGGCCCAGGTCGCCGGAGAACACAAAGTCACCGGAGAGCAGGTAGCCGGCCTGGTCGCTGAACGCGCCGTCGGTCACCAGGAAGGACAGGTGCTCCGGGGTGTGGCCCGGGGTGTGCAGGGCCTTGATGCGTGATGTTGCCCAGGGTGATCGTGTCGCCGTCGAACAACCGCTCGCCCTCGAACCCGTACTGCCAGTCCGGTCCGCCTTCGCCGGAGACGTAGATCTTCGCGCCGGTGGCCGCGGCCAGCTCGCGGGTGCCGGAGAGGTAGTCGGCGTGGATGTGGGTCTCGGTGACGGCCACGATCTTCATGCCGTTCTTCGCGGCCAGGGCCTGGTACACCGCGATGTCGCGGCGGCCGTCCACCACAACCGCTTCACCCTTGGCCTGGCAGCCGATCAGGTAGCTGGCCTGGGCGAGGTCCTCGTCGTAAATGCGTTCCAGAAGCATGTGCTCTCCTTCGTAAAGAGGTGGGGGAAATCCCCGTCGACTACTAACAATAATAATACCCCTGGGGGTATCTTGCAACATCAGGAATGCCAATCGGGCTCCGGCGTTCCAGGAGGTTCGCCGGCGCGGCGTCAGGCCTGCGGCTGCGCCGGGGCCCGCAGCTGGCCATGTCCAGGTTCTTCACGCCGGCTCGATGACCTGCTCCAGGCCGGCGGCGTTGAGTCGCCCGGGCTGCGAGAAGACCAGCGGTCATGTCGCGGAACGCCATCAGCGTGGGGATCGAGGTGATCCCCGGCCGGCGAGCCGCCAGGCGCCTGCTCGGCCTGCGGTGTCCACCTAGCGCGAAGCAGGTACACCGGGGTGCTTCGGCGAGGCCGCTTCTAGGTGGGGGCGAACCATGCGGCAGGGGCCGCACCAGCCTGCCCAGAAGTGCGACGAGGACGATGTCGTTGGTTTCCAGCGGATATCGACGAGGGTCTTTTCGGTGATGTCGATGGTTGCCATGCGAGGTTCCATTCCTCCGGGTGTTGGTGCGCATGCAGTGCTGCTGTCCGGGGCGGGTCAGGTGGTCGGCAGGCCCGCGCGGGTCCACGCGATCATGCCGCCGTCCATGGTGTCTGCGGTGAAGCCGGCACCGTTGAGGGCATCGGCCACGCGGGCACTGCGGTTGCCGCTGCGGCAGATGGCGATGACCGGAACCTTCGGGTCCAGCTCGGCCAGCCGGGCCTGCAGCTCGCCCATGGGGATGTGGATCGCGCCGGGGATCATGCCCTCGGCGACTTCGAAGTCCTCGCGGACGTCCAGGACCTGCGCCTGGTTCCGGCGCTGGTCTGCTTCGGTGATGCTGATTTCTGCCATGGTGATGCCTTTCGTTTCAGGAGTGGAGTTGATGGCTGGGTACGGCCCGGTCAGACCGGCGTGGGCTGGATGTCCTGGCGGGCGGTGCGGTTGGACTTGCGCAGCGGGCAGGCGCTGACGAAGAACCAGCAGACGGCGGCCGCGACGAGCGCGGCTCCGGCGACGCCGAGGGCGATCGGTCCGCGCAGGTCGACGGGGGCCTGCTGGATGAGGACGAACGCGCCCATGACCAGCACGAACCAGCCGAAGCCCTTGCGCAGGGCCGCTTCCGGAATGCGGCCGGCCAGCTTGGACCCGATCAGGGTGCCCACGATGGCGGCCGCGGTCACGGCCAGGGTGATCCCCCAGTCCAGCTCCACGGTGGTGAGGTAGCCGGCCAGGCCGGCGAAGGACTTCATGGCGATCACGACGAGCGAGGTTCCGACGGCGATTGCCATCGGCAGGCCGCCGAGCAGCGCCAGGGCCGGGACCACCAGGAATCCGCCGCCGGCACCGACCAGGCCGGTGACCAGGCCGACGACGAGGCCGTCGAGCAGGACGCGGAACAGCGGCAGTTCGGTGTGCTTGGGCGTCTCGGTGCCCGCATCAGCCTTCTTCTTGCGTCCGCGGATCATGGCGATGGACGTGGCGACCATCATCAGGGCAAACGCGATGAGGAGGATCTGGCCGGGGATGTGCCCGCCCAGGAGTCCGCCCACGAAGGCGCCGGCCATGCCGGCGACGCCGAACAGCAGCCCGGTGCGCCACATGACGCGTCCGGCGCGGGCGTGGCTGAAGACGCTGACGGCCGAGGTCACGCCGACCACGAACAGGGAGGCGGCAATGGCTTCCTTGGCTTCGAATCCGGCCACGTAGACCAGGATCGGCACCGTCAGGATGGAGCCGCCGCCGCCGAGCACACCGAGCGAGAGCCCGATGAGCACCGACAGGGCGAGAACGAGGATCAGCGTGGCGGTCATGAGGCCTTGGACTCCGGGGTCACGGCGTCCGCGACAGGGAACTGCAGGATGGCGGACTCGCGGGTCGGCTCCTGGGCGGCCTTGTTCCACGGCATGGCGGAGATGGCCTGGCCCATGGCACAGGTGTTGGTGGCGGCCGAGAAGGTCAGGCCCGCGCCGATGGCACCGGCGAGGAGCCGGATCTTCGGAGAGACGAACTTGCCTCCGGCGAGGCCCAGGACCACGAGGGAACCGGCAGCGAGCCGGACCTGGCGCTCGAGGTCCCAGCGGGCCTTGCCGCGGACAACGTCTCCGCCGACCTCGGCGAACCCGGGGGCGCCGCCGGTCAGGACATAGGCGGTGCCGATGCCCGCGCCGCCCAGGCGCTGCCGTGCCTGCTCGGCCCGCGCTCCCGACTGGCAGACGAGCACGACGCGGCTGCCCAGGCGGGCGGCCAGTTCGTCGGTGTGCTCGGAGAGCAACGGCAGCGGGACGTTGTAGGAGCCGCGGATGTGCATGTTTTCAAACTCGGCGGCCGAGCGGACATCGATCACGATGAGGTCCTGGTGTTCCTGGAACCAGCTGCGCAGCGTTTCCGGAGCCAGGGCGGTGACGGCCGGTGCGCGGAGGAAGCCTGGGCGGAAGAAGTGGAAGGGGGCGTCATGGGTGTCCTTTCGAGACGGCTAGCAAAAGCTGAATACCCCACCGAGTATTGCAGATACCCCTGGGGGTAGTCAAAAATACCCATGGGGGTATCAGCCAGACCTCGGCGCCCCGCCGCCCCGGACACCGCCCGGGCGCCGGCTAAGCCAAGGTGAGCGCTTCCGAAATGGCCCCCGCGGCCTCCCGGAGGACGGGAACGGCCCGGTCCGCGAAATGCCTGGTCCACCCTCGATACCGGCCCGGAGACGGAAATGGCCATCGGCGTGGGCGCATTGGCGACAGCCGTCGCGAAGCACCGGACGCCGATCTCCTGCTCCTCTTCGTCCACCGCGTAGCCCCGCTGCCGGATCTTCTCGAGATCCTCCAGCAGGGTGTCGATATCCCCGATGCTCTTGCTGGTCGCGGCGGGCATGCCGGTGCGGGAAATGATCCCCCGGACCGTCTCGTCGTCCAGCTGGGCCAGAATCGCCTTGCCGACGCCGGTGGAGTGCGCGTGGGCGCGGCGCCCCACTTCCGTGAACATGCGCATCGAGTGCCGGGACGGCACCTGGGCCACGTAGACGATCATGTCCGCGTCCAGGACCGCCATGTTGGAGGTCTCCCCCAGGCGGTCTACGAGGGATTTGAGCTGCGGCCGGGCCAGGACGCCGAGCTGTTTGTTGGCACCCTCGCCCAGCCGGATCAGTCGGGGGCCCAAGGAATACCGGCGGTTGGGCAGCTGCCGGACATAGCCCAGGGTTACCAGAGTGCGCAGCAGACGGTGGATCGTGGGAAGCGGCAGCGCGGTGGAGGATGAAAGTTCACTCAGCATCACCTCGCCGCCGGCATCGGCGATCAGTTCCAACAGTTCAAAGACGCGCTCGACCGACTGCACGCCGCCGGGACCCTTCTCCGCCATGTCGATGCCTCCTGCTGGTCGCTGCCGACAACTTTTATCCGCATCGTGAAAGAACTGCTTTTGAATCCCAAGATACAACACGCCGCGGCGCCGGATCGGGAGCCCGGCCGCCGCCAGCGCATACGGCGCCGTCCGGCGGCCGTATGCGCTAGCGAAGACCCTAGATTGCCTTGCCCGGGTTGAGGATTCCGAGCGGATCAAACACCTTCTTGATGGCGTGCTGCAGCTCGAGCGATTCGCCGCCCAGTTCGTCGTGCAGCCAGTCGCGTTTGAGGATTCCCACGCCATGTTCCCCGGTGAGCGTGCCGCCGAGGCTTCGGGCCAGATCGAACATTTGACCCAGCGCCTCTTTCGCCGGTCCTTCCGTGGAGGGCTGGCCTTCGTCCAGGACGATCATCGGGTGCAGGTTGCCGTCGGCCGCGTGGGCCACCGTGAAGATCCGCACCCCGGTGCGGCGTGAAATTTCCTCGATCCCGGAGACCATCTCGGCGAGGCGTCCGCGCGGCACACCCACGTCGCCGATGCAGACGTCACCCAGCAGTTCGAGGGAGGGAATCGCCTCGCGACGCACCTTCAACAGTTCGGCGGTCATCTCCGGATCCGTGGCTTTTTCATAGGACGAGGCGAGCGGTGCGATCGCGTCGATCAGCACCTCCTGCTCCAGGAAGGCGCCGTACCCGTCGGTCTGGGCGAGGAGGAAGGCGCCGCCGCGGCTTCGGTAGTCGGTTCCCAGTGCGGCATCGACCGCCGCCAGGGTGGGACCGTCCATAAGCTCCAGCACGGAGGGCGTGACGCGGGAGGAAATGATGGCCGAAGCCGCCTGGGCCGCGGTGACGATGTCGGGGAAGAAGGCTGCGACGGTTGCCGTCGCGGCGGGGAGCGGCCGAAGCCGCAACGTCGCCTCGACCACAACCCCGAGCGTCCCTTCGGAGCCGATCATGAGGGCGTTGAGGTCGTACCCCGTGACGCCCTTGATCGTTTCCCGGCCGGTCACGAGGATCCGGCCGTCCGGCAGGACGACCTTCAGGGCCAGGACGGACTCACGCGTGACGCCGTACTTGGCGCACCGCATACCGCCGGCGTTGGTGGCGATGTTGCCGCCGATGGAGCAGATGGCGGTGCTGGCGGGATCCGGTGCGTAGAACAGCCCGTGTTCGCCGGCGGCGGCGTTGACCTCCGCGTTGAGGATGCCGGGCTCAACGACGATGATCTGCTCCAGCGGATCCAGCCGCAGGATGCGGTTCATGCCTGACAGGTCAAGGACGATCTCCCCTGCCTTGGCGGCCGAACCTGCAGCCAGGCCGGTGCCGGCACCGCGCGCGACGACGGGAACCCGCCCCGCCGTTGCGCGGACCATGGTCTCGACGACGTCGTCGATGGTGGTCGCGTACACGACGCCGTCCGGCAGTGTCGAGGGGGTGTACCCGGACCGGTCGGTGTTGACGCTGATGCGGTCGGCTTCGGCCGTCGAACCGTTCCGGGCCGCGGCGACGAGGGTCGCACCGGCTGAATTGATCTCGCTAACGTTGGTCCTCACAGGTCTGCTCTCTATCTGTTTCTTTGGTTGTTGTCGATCCGGCAAAGTGCCCCCGCGCCGGCAGCCGCCAGGCCGCCGGCACGGGACTGTGGCGGTTGCCTAGGGAACCATCCACCCCAGTACCGGGGTGGACTGCAGGTAAATGAGGATGGTCAGGAATGCCAGCAGCGCCAGGCTCCAGCCGATGAGCTTCCGGAACAGGACGCTCTCCGCGCCGTCCAGCCCAACAGCGGCCGAGGCGACGGCCAGGTTCTGCAGGGACAGCATCTTGCCCAACACCCCTGCCGAAGAGTTGGATGCCGCCATGAGCGTCGGCGAAAGTCCGGTCTGTTCGGCGGCGGTGACCTGCAACTGCCCGAACAGGGAGTTGGAGGAGGTGTCCGAGCCGGTGAGCGCCACGCCGATCCAGCCCAGCAGCGGGGACAAAAGCGCGAAGAACCCTCCGGCCGAGGCCAGGGCCAGGCCCAGCGAGTTGGTCTGGCCCGAGACGTTCATAACGAACGCCAGCGCCAGGACCGAGGTAACGGTCACGATGGTCCACCGCAGCTGGAACAGCGTCTCGCGGTAGATCCGAACGCCCCGCAGGGGTGCCAGCTTGTACAGGGCCATGGTGATCATGCCCGAGATCAGCAGCATGGTGCCGGTGGCCTTGAGGTGGTCAAACTTGAACTTTTGGGCGGCAACCGGCTTCCCGTTGGGATCCACGGCGTCCAGGCCGGGCCAGGCGAACGTGACCGAACCGACGGCCGTGAGCCAGGACTTCACCGCCGGAATCTGTGCGATCGAGAACACGGCCATGATGATGAGGTAGGGGGCAATAGCCATCCACACCTCGCCGTTGGGCGGCCGTACGGCGGCGCCATTTTCCTTGCCCGGCATGCCGGCCTGGACCGGCGCACCCTTGCGGCTCACGCCGCCGAGGCCGGAGGACGTTCCGTAACCGGTGCGGGACTGCGCGCCCACGCTGGCGAGTTCGGCGTCGGCATCATCGCTGTCGGCGACGTCGTTCATTCCGATGATCTGGGCCGGCTGCCAGAACTTGAGCATAACCAGGACCGCAGCGACGGTCGCAATGGCGGCAACGACGTCGGTGAGTTCAACCACCATGAAGTTTGAGGCCACGAACTGCGCCAGGCCGAAGACGACGCCTGAGACCAGGGCCACGGGCCAGGTCTGCCGGAGGCCGCGCTTGCCGTCGACGATGAAGACCAGGATGAGCGGGACGACGACCGCGACGAAGGGCGTCTGGCGGCCGGCCATGGAGCTGAGGTCCTGCAGCGGGATGCCGGTGACGCCGTTGAGGGCGATGATCGGGGCGGCCATCGCGCCGAATGCCACCGGGGCCGTGTTGGCCAGCAGCGCGACGATCGCCGATTTGAGGGGTTTCATGCCGGCTGCCATCAGCATTGCCGCCGAAATGGCCACCGGCGCGCCGAAGCCCGCCAGCGACTCAAGCAGCGCGCCGAAGCAGAAGGCGATCAGGATCGAGAGGATGCGCAGGTCGTTGGAAATGGAACGGATGGTCCGGCCCAAAACCTCGAACCAGGGCGTGTCGACCGTGAGCTTGTAGACCCACAAGGCGTTGATGAGGATCCAGAGGATCGGGAAGAGTGCGTAGAAGGCACCCTGGGCGCTGGCGCTGAGCACCTGGCCTACCGGCATCTGCCAGCCCACGATGGCAAGCACGATGGAGAGCAGCAGGCTGGCGATGGCCGCCTTCGGCGCCTTGACGCGGAACACCCCGAGCAGAACAAAAAGCAACAGCAGCGGCAGTGCGGCGATCATGGCTGAAACGGCGAGCGAACCCGCTATCGGATCGACGACCTGCTGAAAAGACTCAAGCCTTGGACTCACAAAAACTCCTTTGTTTTTTCCGGGCAATCGGTGGCACTGCGAGAGCACCGCGGCGGACAATCCACTCAGCCAGTCAGGTAATTCCGCATCGTGAAATTTATCTTTTGTGCAGTGATATTCAGTGATAGAGAGTATGTGCGATCCAGATCACAGTCAACCGACGTCTACGGCGCGGCGCCGCGCCTCCCGGAGCCCGGCGCCGGGCGTTGACAGGCAGCCCCGGGGCTGGGTAGTTTTTATATATTGGTATTTAACTTCCACAATACGAAATTTCAAGCTGCGAATAATTGAGAGGTGGCCGGTATGCCGAACCATGTGGAGACAAACGGGCTGAGCGTCGCCGAAGACCTCTACGCCTTCGTCCGGGACGAGGCGCTGCCCGGGACGGGAATCGAGGAGCAGGCGTTCTGGGCCGGTGCCGCCGCACTGATCGCGGAGTTCTCGCCGCGGGTGCGGGACCTGCTGGACGTCCGGGACAGCCTGCAGGAGCAGATCGACGAGTACCACCGTTCGCACGGTGCTGCTCCGCTGGATCCGGAGGAATATGAGGGCTTCCTGCGCTCCATCGGCTACCTGGTCGAGGAACCCGGGGACTTCGCCATCACCACCGACCGCGTTGACGCCGAAATCGCATCCGTCTCGGGCCCCCAGCTGGTGGTCCCGCTGCTGAATGCACGGTTCGCGGCCAACGCGGCCAACGCACGCTGGGGTTCGCTCTACGATGCGCTGTACGGCACCGATGCCATCGACGAGGCGGAGGGACGCGAACGCACGGGCGCTTACAACCCGGTCCGCGGCGCCGCCGTCGTCGCCTACGGGCGGAAATTCCTGGATGAGCACACGCCCCTGGCGGCCGGATCCCACACCGATGTCACCGCCTACCGGATCGCAGACGGCGCCCTCGTCGCCGAGACGCCGGAGGGTCCGCAGGGACTGGCCGAGCCGGGACAGCTCGCGGGCTACCGGGGGACCGCCGACGCGCCCGAGTCCGTGCTGCTCGTGCACCACGGTCTGCACGTGGAGATCCAGGTCGACCGCAGCCACCCCATCGGTTCGGGCGACCCGGCCGGCGTCAAGGACATCGTGCTCGAGTCCGCGACGACGACGATCATGGACCTCGAGGATTCCGTGGCCGCGGTCGACGCCGGGGACAAGGTCTCCGGCTACCGCAACTGGCTGCAGCTGATGCAGGGCACCCTGACCGCCGAGGTCGCCAAGGGCGGCCGCACCGCCACCCGGCGGCTCAACCCCGACCGCGTCTACACCGCACCGGACGGCTCGGAGCTGACCCTGCCCGGCCGCTCGCTGCTGCTCATCCGGCAGGTAGGCCACCTGATGACCAGCGACGCCGTGCTCGACGCTGCCGGCGCTCCGGTGTCCGAGGAGATCCTCGACGCCCTGTTCACGGGCCTCGGCTCCGTGCACGACCTGCGCGGGCCGCACGCCGGCCACAACTCGCGGGCCGGCTCGGTCTACATCGTCAAGCCGAAGATGCACGGACCGGCTGAGGTGGCCGTGGCGTGCGCCCTGCTTGCCGGCGCGGAGTCCGTGCTGGGCCTTGAACCGCTCACCCTGAAGATCGGCATCATGGACGAAGAGCGCCGCACGTCGGCGAACCTGAAAGCGTGCATCTGGGAGGCCCGGGAGCGCGTCGCGTTCATCAACACCGGCTTCCTGGACCGCACCGGCGACGAGATCCACACCTCGATGCTCGCCGGCCCCATGGTCCGCAAGGCCGACATGCGGAACTCCAGCTGGATCAAGGCCTACGAGGACGCCAACGTCGACATCGGACTGGAGTGCGGTTTCAGCGGCCGCGCCCAGATCGGAAAGGGCATGTGGGCGGCCCCGGACAACCTGGCGGACATGCTCGCCCAGAAGGGCAGCCCACCCGCTCGCCGGCGCCGACTGCGCCTGGGTCCCCTCGCCGACCGCCGCGACCCTGCACGCCACCCACTACCACGAGGTGGACGTCGACGCCCGGCAGGCTGAACTCGCCGGGAAGCGCCGCTCGACCCTGCGGCAACTGCTCACCATCCCCGTCGGCGACCCCGCCGGCTGGACCGCCGAGGACCGCCGCAACGAGCTGGACAACAACATCCAGAGCACCCTGGGCTACGTCGTCCGCTGGGTGAACGACGGCGTCGGGTGCTCCAAGGTCCCCGACATCCACGGCACGGCCCTGATGGAGGACCGCGCCACCTGCCGGATCAGCTCGCAGCACGTCTCCAACTGGCTCCTGCACGGCGTCATCACCACGGACGAAGTGGAAGCGTCCCTGCGGCGGATGGCCGCGGTCGTCGACGAGCAGAACGCCTCCGACCCCGGCTACCAGCCGATGTCCCCGGCGTTCGACTCCGAGGCGTTCCTCGCAGCCCGCGAACTCGTCCTCGAAGGCGCCGCCCAACCATCCGGCTACACCGAACCGGTCCTGCACCGGCGCCGTGCGGCACACAAAAACACCGACGATCTGGCGAGGAACGCATCATGAACCTGACCCTGGCATCCGCCCAGTCCATCATCGCCGACGCCCTCGCGGCGGGGGCGCAGCACGGTTTCAAACCGCTGACCGTCGTCGTGCTCGACGCCGGCGGCCACCTCCTCGCCGCCGCGCGCCAGGACGGCGCCTCGAACAACCGCTTTGAGATCGCCCAGGGCAAGGCCTACGGGGCGCTGGCGCTCGGGATGGGCTCGCGTGCCATCATGGAGCGCGCCGAGCAGCAGGCCTACTTCATCGCGGCAGCGACCGCCGCCCTGGGCGGCCGGCTCATCCCGGTGCCCGGCGGCGTCCTGGTACGCGATAACGACGGCACGGTCATGGGTGCCGTCGGCATCAGCGGCGACAGCTCCGACAATGACGAGACCGCGGCGTCGACGGCGATCGAGGCCGCCGGCCTGACCGCCCAGGTCGCCTGACCGCCCTGCACCAGTGAGCGGAACGTAGTCCCCGACCGGGGAGATAGCTGAGGCCCATGCCCTGACGGACATGGGCCTCAGCTGTTGCCGGCTTCATTCAAAGGAGAGGCACGGGACTAATGGGAGTGACGCTGGTCCTCTGCACGGACTGCCGCATCAACGGTATTAGCTGCCGAGATCTGCCGCTTGACCTGCTCCAACTCATCCTCGAGCAGGTCAACCTTGGCACGGTAGTTTTCAAAGTCCGCCGCCCGGCGCTTGGCCATGGCGAAACTGATGCCGGCGGCGAGAACGGCAAGCGGGAACGACACCAGCAGGGCCCAGCCGGACGCGGCAAAGAAGTCCAGCGCTACAGGAAGTGCCTGCTTGAATGCCAGAAACTCGTTCACTCCGCCGACCACTCCATTCAGGGCGGAGTCCAGGGGGCCCAGGAACTGCCCCACGACAGGGGTTCCGGAAAACGACGGAGCGCTCAGCGGCGGCTCTCCCCCTGACCAGCGCGAATCACCAAAATGGTTCAGGACGTAGATTCCGGCACCCGCATTGAGCGCCGCGAAAAGCAGGACAGAACCCAGCGCGGTCCAGTGCATCCTGCGCGGACGCCAGAGGCCGGCCACAAGCGCGAAGACTCCGGCCGCAACCCACGAAAAGATGCGCAATTCGTCGCGGCCCATGCCGCCCAGTAGATCCAAGGAATTCCCCGCCCCTTTTAGGTGGAGTCGATGCCTGCGTCCGGTCCCCGCGAGCCTATCCCACGGTTCCGGGCCTGCGGCAGCGGGCGCCCAGTCCAACCTGGTCGGACGTCCCAGTCCGCAGCCCCGCGGCACGTTGTTGCGGCTTCAGCGCAACTTTAGGGAATTTTCCGCGCAGCTTTGAGCAAACCCGTGCATAAGCGCCTTTCAGGCCTGACACCATAACAGCATCCGGTCTCACCGGGCACAAAGGTGGCGTCCGACACTCCCAGGGTGGCGGACGCTCTTATCCGAGAGAAACATCATGCGCAAAACCTCCCAGATTCTCACCGCCGTCGCCATCGCCGCGTCCGCGGCCACCGTCGGTGCGGGCGCCGCCCAGGCGGCCCCTGTGGCCCACGCCAAGTCCTCCCACACCGTCCCCGCCCGTGCCACGGCCGCCAAGACGGCTGCAGCCGCGCACCTGGCCGCCGCCAAGGCCTTCGGCGCCGCCGTGGCGAACGCCGGCAAGGTCCGGGCCGCCGGTAACAAGCAGATCGCCGCGGCACGAGCCGCCGGCGCGAAGCTGGTCGGCGCCGCCCACGACAAGGTCGACGCGGCCCAGGCCCTGGTTGCGGCCGACACCGCAGCCGTCACCTCCGCCCAGACTGCGCTGGACGCCGCCTCTGCCGCAGTCGCTGCGGACCAGACCGCCGTGACGATCGCCCAGGACGCGGTCGCGAACGACCAGAAGGCCGTTGACGCCGACAACGCAGCCGTCAGCGCCGCGCAGGACCAGTTCGCCGCCGCCACCACGCCGGACGAACAGGCCGCCGCCCAGACTGCACTGGACGCAGCAAACGCCCAACTTGCTACCGACCAGGCCGCGCTGGCCACGAACACGGCAGCCCTCACCGCCGCGCAGGACCAGCTCGCCGCCGACACCGCCGCCCAGGCGCAGGCACAGTCCGCGCTCGACGCAGCCAAGGCCCAGCTCACCACCGACCAGGCTGCCCTGACCGCCGCGCAGAGCGACCTCGCCGCAGCGATCACCTCGGCCAAGGCATCCATCGCTGCAGCCCAGGCTGCCGCAGCCCAGGCGAACGCCACCGCCCAGGCCGCCGTCACCGCGGCCAAGGCGAACCTGCAGCGCCACCGCTAACCGCAGCCGGCCATCACGCCGGCTTCGACAGGCGAACCAGCGGGAGGGCCCCGGACTGATGATCGGTCCGGGGCCCTCCTTCGTCAGGGATCCGCGGCCCGTCCCAGGAACTCTAGGTCACCGCACAACCGCCCAGGGGTCCGGTTTTCCGCCGTTGCGGTGCCAAGAATGGGACTGTCAGCCCGAAACGGCGGTTTAGCCGCAGCTTGAAATGGCGGATTTGCCGTTCCGTATGGAGGACGCTTACCGCGTCAGGTGCTGCTCTACCTTGTTTTGCGGTGACAGGCCCATATCGGGGCTGTTAGCTCCCTTTGGTGGTCAGGCAGCCTGTTTTTGAACTTTTGTCCACATTCGACTGGCCGTAGGGCCCCTGAACTGCGGACACACTGTGCCCGAGGTGGGACTCGAACCGGGTTCCACCCTTGAATATCCGCCACTCCCCGCAAACATCGCGAATCCGGCCCAGTCCGGCACCAGTACGACTCGATCCGAAGCCCAGGGTGTGCACATTGTGCACACCCTCTTTTTGCCCACTTTGATCCGCCAATCATCAGCGGGCCGCAACCCAGCCGGCATGGAGAAGCCCGTCTGCTCCGTGCCGATATTTCGCCCTGTGTCACCCCGCCTACACGAATCTTGGCCGGGCCTTGGCCAGGTCCGAGCACCAGCATCCTGGCAAGCGGAAGGCTGGGAATAAACGAGCGCCATGGTGTTGCACCTCCTTCCCGACATCTCGGAAAGAATAGAACCGCGCATGACGAGTACCCTCTGCACGGGAGCACGGACCCATCGGTTTCCTAAATCGACGGAGCGTCCGTTATCGACGTTAAGAGTACGGGAGTAGCGCGGAACCCCAGCGGAACTGGTCTCGCGGTGTTGACATAGTCATCCTTGCCCGCGACTACGGCAGCCGGGATCGGGTGTAGCAGTCCGGTCCCGGGTCTCGATAGACCTCTCCGGTGGAGAGTATGTGCCTGATTGCCGGGGAGCATGGCGTGCTGGACAGCGACGAGTGCGCGGATAGGACCACGGCGGGCGGCGATCAGTTGGTATCTAGCTCTGAAGTACGTGGTTCTGGACCGTGAAACGCTCAAAAGTCTGGGCCCCCTGGTACGCCGTCTATGAAGGGCGCACTTCGCGGCCAATCTGGGACGCCATGCTGTTGAACCAGCAGTCCTGCAGACCCTCAAGATCTTCCCGTTGGTACTTTTGTCAGGTGTGCTGGTGAGTTCAGGCACTGGTCGCGGGCACGACTGGACCTCAGCGGCTAAGACGGCTCGGGGTCGGATGTGTCATTGGAGGCTCCACTGGAGGAGCCCGAATTTGGATTCGGGCGGCGGCGAAGAGTGAAGTGGAGAAGCCGAACGGTGGAGACCAGCCCTAAAGCAGCCAAAAGCAAGTACGGCAAGATCGCGCCGAAGAAGTTCTCTTGTGAGTAGGGATCGGGAACGCTAGTGCCTGGGGCATCTGAAACGCCCGCCACCCCTCCGAGGGATTTAGCCAGGTGCCACACGGCGAAGGTGGTGAGGAGAAAGCTGCCTGCCAGCTGCGCCATCATGGGCAGTGCATCTAGACGGGATCTCTTCGCCCCTGCATGCTTTGGAGGCTCGTCCCCCTGTCGTGGGCGCTGGTAAGTGGGTGGGTCGAAGTGACGGTCCTCTTCAGCTTTGAGTCGGCCATCCCAACCGCCGAGCCCTGGCTCCGCGTTGGAAATGCCGGGGAACTCGCCGCGTAACAGGGAGAGGCATTTTTCGTTGTGGCGAACAACGACGCCGGCGAGGCCTGTTGGAGGAGTCAGGAATGCTGTAATCGGAGTGACCTGGATTTCCCCGTCTGCCCGCTCCCAGACAAGCTGGCCCATGGCTACGTCCAGAACGGCGGTCCGCGGAACTGTTCGGTCCCGGAAGAATCCCTTAACCGTAATTTCCGACTCGGTCAGGTGGACACCCACTCGCCAGTTCCGCCAGCTCATCCACAGGAGAACGCCAACGAACAGAGCAAACGACACGACATCAAATGGTGTGGCGAACGGTCGGCTGTCCGCTTGATCAGCCGACAGTGCCGGAGTCTCGGCGGCGAGAAGAACCAAAAACGTCAGAACACAAGCGAACATGGCAATGCGCGTGATGAACAGGGGACGGAGCATCAACGTATTGGGCGTCATCGATCGTTCATCTCCCCCCTGTCGGACTTCGCGGCCCTTGAACAGTCCGGGGAACAAGGTCAGCTGTACGAACGGACTCGCGATGGTTAGCTGCGGTCTCCCTGCTCCAAGGATTTGATCACCCTCTAAATACGGGGACGGGTTCTAACCCGCCAGGCGCTAACTGTTCGTCACCATGTTGTAACTTTCGGCGGCAAATGGAAGTCTTTTTCCACCGCTCTTTGGCACCAGGTGCGGCCCGCAGGGAGATCCCTCAGCGTGCACTCTACAGGATGCGCTGGTGTGAGCCAAGTGGAACGCCATGAGTCACTGCTCGGGTTCGCGGAGGACCGCGGCGTGCGTCAGGGGCTTGAGGGATTGCTGTCCGGACTCCCCAGCCTCTGGGTTAGGCTCCGGAATGAAGCTCCGGGGGCAACTTCTCGTCCTGTTTGGGTGCTGGCGGTTGTCCTGACCCTGGCGTGTTTTTCCGTGGAGGTGTTAGCACCGTCTGCCCGCGGTCGGGGTACGCCTGCACACAGGCGATGTGGAGTTGGTGTTTGCAGACGAGCCAACATCCGTTGCCGCATGCTTTGGGGGAAAGCTGCACTCCGGCCCCGGTAACAAGGAACCCTGCCGGTAGGTGGCTGGCGCCCCAGTCTCCGCCCTGCCTGATGCCGGCCGCCGGTGTCACCTCTGTCCTTGTGGACGCTGTGGACTCTTCCGGGGTCCGCGCTGCGCGCGTGCTGCCGACAGAAACTGAATATGTCAACCTGATTCAGGACCAGTGGGGCGGCCTGGTTCAGGACCACCCACGACCCTGATGACCAGCGGCAGCGAAGCTCGCAGTACCGATCCCGGTCTTGCCGGCTGGGCCCTACTCGGGAGCGGGCATGGAATTGCCCCGGGGCCGTGACTCCTCCCAGTCCCTTCCTGGCGGCGCTGGAAATGGGGTGTGTCCTACGGCGCAGTCTCCCGCAAAGCCCTGCTGTAGGTGGTGGGCTCATTTCAAGTTGCAGCGGACATTGCGAGGTGGCGAGGGCTAATGCGTTTAGCGAAATACCCGGCGTACGGCAGCACGATGATGGTGTCCACACCGCTCTCCCACGCAGGCATCAGGTCCGAGAGGTTCTTGCGTTCCGCATCATTAGGGACAGCCGGGATCAGATCCCCGTGCGAATTATTGAAAGCCGCGCGGTCCAAACCGTCCCAGTCGTATTCGGTAGTCCACAACGGGGGCTCCCCGGACAGCGTCCAGTCATGCAGTTTGCGGCCCTCACCGCCATGAACTCCTACACCAGTGACAACGCTACCCAAACGCGAGAGGAGGCATCCGGCCACAAAACAAAAAATAGGCCCCCGAAGGGGCCGATCAGTGAACAGTATGTGCACACTCAGAGGCCCACAAGCCCCTGAACAGGGAAAACACTGTGCCCGAGGTGGGACTCGAACCCACACACCTTTCGATACCGCATTTTGAGTGCGGCGCGTCTGCCAATTCCGCCACTCGGGCGCGGAGGACACCGGCTGTCATATTCGTTTGCTCCACGGTGCTGTGAGCAACGCGATCGCTTCCGGTGCGCGGATTTACTCTACATGCAGATAGGCTGAATTCCAGAATCGCGCCAGTGACGCCGCATCGATCCCTACCGGCCCCCAGTACACCAGCGGACAAACCTATGATGGGCTAGTTCCCGCCGTACCTTTCCAAGGAGTTCCCGTGTCAGAACAGACGGAGTCAACCCCCACTTCCCAGCCGGCGCGCCGCGTCGTGGTCGCCGAGGATGAGACCCTCATCCGGCTGGACATCATCGAGATCCTGCGCGGCGAGGGCTACGACGTCGTCGGCGAAGCGGACAACGGCGAGAAGGCCGTGCAGCTCGCGGAGGAACTGAAGCCGGACCTGGTCCTGATGGACGTCAAGATGCCCGTGATGGACGGCATCTCCGCGGCCGAGAAGATCGTCAAGGCCCGGATCGCCCCCGTGGTGCTGCTGACCGCGTTCAGCCAGAAGGAACTCGTCGAGCGCGCCCGCGACGCCGGCGCCATGGCCTACGTGGTCAAGCCGTTCACCCCGGCCGACCTCATCCCCGCCCTGGAAATCGCGCTGTCCCGCCACGAGGAAATCAAGGCCCTCGAAAGCGAAGTGAGCGACCTGCAGGAGCAGTTCGCCACCCGCAAGCTCGTGGAGCGCGCCAAGAGCCTCCTGACCACCAAGATGGGCCTGACGGAGCCGGAGGCCTTCCGCTGGATCCAGAAGACCTCGATGGACCGCCGCCTGAGCATGCGCGAAGTCGCCGAGACCATCATCAACCAGGTCAACTAGGACCCTCTCCCCCGGCTCCGGGACGGCCCCTCACCCGCGGCCGTCCCGGAGCCGGCGGAAGTGGACTACTGGCCCAGGTACCCGCCGAGGCGGAGCGCCGCCACGAGGGCCATGATTCCGCCGGCCATGGTGGCCGCGGTGATCAACGCCGGCAGCAGTCCTCCGCTGAGCGCCACCCTGTCACTGTCGGACGCGGTCAGGATCGTGTGCATCCGCCGGTACCGCCGCTGCGTCGCCACCAGCGCCACGAGCGACACCGCAGCGCCCAGCGCGGTCGGAATGAGTGCCCACGGCCCCAGCACCTCGGGCAGGATGCGCAGCGCCGCGAGGGATCCGACGGCGACAGCCAGCGCCGTCCGGCGCCAGGCCAGGGCGGTCCGTTCCGGCTGCAGGCCGGCGTCGAAAGGCCGGCTGCTGCGCTGCGTCTGCGCTCCTCGGGCCCCTCGGCCATCAGGCGAGGATAATGCTGAGCAGGACCAGGGCGCCGGCGACGGAGACGGCCACGCCGATCGGGAACGCCAGATGCGCGGCCGGGAGCGGCTTGTCCAGACGCAGTGCGCGTTCGATCTGCAGCCATCCGAACCAGGCCTGTACCGGCGCCGCGATCCCCGCGACAATCAGGACGATCGACGCCGACAGGCGCAACCCGCCGTGAAGATTCAGCCCCAGCGCCTCCAGGGCCACGCCGCTCGCAATCAACGCCAGGGAGGTCCGGATCCAGGCCAGGAAGGTGCGTTCGTTGGCAAGGCTGAAGCGGGCATCCGGATCGGACCCCTGGGCATACAGGGCGGCGGGAAATCGTCTCATGGCGTCAGGCATGGCTTTCTCTGGCTGGACGGGGCGTGCAAGGGCGGGTCGGACCGCGCGACTACCCCTTGAGCATTGCAGATACCCCCCGGCTAGTCAAAAACACCCCCGGGGGTATATTGTGGAGATCTGAACCCACACCCCTGGAGACCAGTATGGAACTCGATTCAACAGAGCTCGCCCCCGTGATCAACCGGCTCAAGCGGGCCCAGGGGCAGTTGGCGGCCGTCACCCGGATGCTCGAGGAAGGCCGCGACTGCAACGACACCGTCACCCAGCTCGCCGCCGTGTCCAAGGCCCTGGACCGCGCCGGATTCGCCATCATTGCCAGCGGACTCGAGCAGTGCATCGTCCACAATGACGCAAGCATGGACCGCAAGGACCTGGAGAAGCTCTTCCTCTCCCTCGCCTGAGACCCGCGCCGGGGCAAGCCCGGCCACCCGATAAAAACGGACGCTCCCCGCCAGTGGCGGGGAGCGTCCGTCTTATTTGTCCGCGTGTTGTCCCGCGGGACTACACCTTGGTGTTCTTCTTTTTCTTTTCCGGCCAGGGTCCCAGCTTGTCCTTGGCGCCGGCGTTCTCGCCGTGGCTGCCGGCGTCGGCCAGGTCGCCCACCTTGTGGACCTTCAGCATGTTGGTGGAACCGGCCATGCCGGGAGGCGAACCGGCGGCGATGACCACCATGTCGCCGTCCTCGACGAGGTCCAGTTCCAGCAGGCTGCGGTCCACCTGGGCGGTCATTTCGTCGGTGTGGCCCACCATCGGGACCAGCACCGGCTGGATGCCCCAGGTCAGCGCGAGCTGGTTCCAGACGTGCTCCACCGGGGTGAACGCGAAGACCGGACGGATCGGGCGCAGCCGGGAGAGGCGGCGCGCAGAGTCACCGGACTGGGTGAAGGTACAGATGTACTTCGCCTCCAGCTGGTCGGCGATTTCGACGGCGGCGCGGGTGATGGCGCCGCCGCGGGTCTTGGGCTTGGTGCCCAGCGGGGGGACGCGCTCCAGGCCGTGGACCTCGGTGGATTCGATGATCCGGGCCATGGTCTTGACGGTCTCGATCGGGTACTTGCCCACGCTGGTTTCGCCGGAGAGCATCACGGCGTCGGCGCCGTCGAGCACGGCGTTGGCGCAGTCGGAGGCCTCGGCGCGCGTCGGGCGCGGGTTGTCGATCATGGACTCGAGCACCTGGGTGGCCACGATGACGGGCTTGGCCCAGCGGCGGGCCAGTTCGACGGCGCGCTTCTGCACGATCGGCACTTCCTCGAGCGGAAGCTCCACGCCGAGGTCGCCGCGGGCCACCATGATGGCGTCGAAGGCGTCGATGATTTCGGGGAGCTGTTCCACGGCCTGCGGCTTTTCGATCTTCGCGATCACCGGCACGCGGCGGCCCTCTTCGTCCATGATCTCGTGGACGCGCTTGATGTCGGAGGCGTCACGGACGAAGGACAGGGCAACCATGTCCACGCCGCGGCGCATGGCCCAGCGCAGATCGTCCTCGTCCTTTTCGCTCAGCGCGGGCACGTTGACGGCGACGCCGGGCAGGTTGATGCCCTTGTTGTTGGACACGTAGCCGCCCACGGTGACCGTGGCGACGACCTTGACGTCGTCGACCTCGACGGCGCGCAGGGCAACCTTGCCGTCGTCGATCAGCAGCGCATCTCCCGGGTTGACGTCCTCGGTGAGGCTCTTGAGCGTCGTGGAGCAGATGTCCTTGGTACCCGGGACGTCCTCGGTGGTGATCGTGAAGGTGTCGCCGACGGCGAGCAGGTGCGGCCCGTCCACGAACCGGCCCAGGCGGATCTTCGGTCCCTGGAGGTCAGCCATGATGGCCACCGCCTTGCCAAGCTGCGCCGCGGCCTTGCGAACGTTGTCGTAGGTGTTGTCGTGCACGGAGTAGTCGCCGTGGCTCATGTTCATCCGGGCCACGTCGACCCCGGCTTCCAGCACGGCGAGCGTGTTCTCGAAGCTCGCGATCGCCGGTCCGAAGGTGGCCACAATTTTTGCGCGTCTCATATACCTACCCTAGTAGTCTCTTGGTTGTTTTAAGTTGTCGCGGGCGATGAACGGCCGGTGGCCGGTGGCCGGCCGCGCTACAGGACGGCGATCGCCCGGTCGGTCGGCGCCACGGGCGCCGGGAGTATCGTGCTGCCCATCAGGAACTTGTCCACCGCGGCGGCGCAGGCGCGGCCCTCGGCAATGGCCCAGACAATCAGGGACTGGCCGCGGCCGGCGTCTCCGGCGACGAAGACCCCTTCGGTGTTGGTCATGTAGTAGCCGTCGCGGGCCACGTTGCCGCGGCCGTCGAATTCGGCGTGGACCTGTTCGGTGATCCCGGCCGGTTCGGCGCCGGTGAAGCCCAGGGACAGGAAGACGAGGTCCGCCGGGATGATCCGTTCGGTGCCGGCCTTGGGCAGCCGCTTGCCGTCGACGAATTCGGTCTCGGCGACCTTCACGCCGGTCAGCTTGCCGTTCTCGCCGACGAACTCGACGGTGGACGCGAGGTAGGTGCGTTCGCCGCCCTCCTCGTGCGCACTGGCCACCTCGAACAGGGTCGGGAACGTCGGCCAGGGCTGGTGCGCGGCCCGCTCGGCGGACGGCTGCTTGCCGATCGCCAGCGTGGTCACGGACGCCGCCTGGTGGCGGTGTGCGGTGCCGAGGCAGTCCGCGCCGGTGTCGCCGCCGCCCAGGATCACCACGTGCTTGCCGGCGGCGTTGATCTGGTTCTCCACCGTCTCCCCCGCCACCACGCGGTTGGCCGGGACAAGATAATCCATCGCGAAGTGCACACCCTCGAGCTCGCGGCCCGGGATCGGCAGGTCCCGCGGGACGGTCGCGCCGGTGGCGACCACGACGGCGTCGTAGCGGCGGCGCAGCTGCTCCCAGGTCACGTCGGTGCCGACCGCGACGCCGGTCCGGAAGCGGGTGCCTTCGGCCTTCATCTGGTCCAGGCGGCGGTCCACGTGCTCTTTTTCCATCTTGAAGTCCGGGATGCCGTACCGCAGCAGGCCGCCGATCTTGTCGTCGCGCTCGTAGACGGCGACGGTGTGGCCCACCCGGGTCAGCTGCTGCGCCACGGCAAGCCCGGCAGGGCCGGAGCCGACGACGGCGACCGTCTTGCCGGAGAGGCGGGCCGGCGGCAGCGGGTTGACCCAGCCGTTGTCGAAGGCCTGGTCCACGATCGAGACCTCGACCTGCTTGATGGTCACAGCCGGCTGGTTGATGCCCAGCACGCAGGATGCCTCGCACGGGGCCGGGCAGAGCCGGCCGGTGAACTCGGGGAAGTTGTTGGTGGCGTGCAGCCGCTCCATCGCTTCCTCGCCCTTGTCCCGCCAGACGAGGTCGTTCCACTCCGGGATGAGGTTGCCCAGCGGGCAGCCCTGATGGCAGAACGGGACGCCGCAGTCCATGCAGCGGCCGGCCTGGCTCTTCAGGACACCCTTTTCCTGCGCCTCGTACACCTCTTTCCAGTCCATAATCCGGACCGGAACGGGACGGCGCGGCTGCGTTTCACGCTGGCGTACTTTCAGAAATCCGCGTGGATCAGCCACCGGTCACCTCCAGGATTCGAGACCAAACTTCTTCGCCGTCGGGGTCAAGGCCCTCTGCGATGGCGTCAAGACGGGTTTGCAGTACGGCCGCGTAGTCGCGCGGCAGCACCTTGGTGATGCGGGCTGCGGTGTCGTCGAAGTTCTCGAGCAGCCGGGCCGCGTGCTGCGACTCGGTTTCCTCGAGGTGCTTGACGAGCAGCCCGTGGACAATGTCGCGGTCTTCGGCGTCCAGCTCGCGCAGCTGCAGTTCACCGGCGTCGAGGGCCTGCTTGTTGACCCGTTCGGCCTGCAGGTCCAGGACGTACGCGGTGCCGCCGGACATGCCCGCGCCGAAGTTGCGGCCGGTGCGGCCGATGATGAGCGCCTGGCCGCCGGTCATGTACTCGCAGCCGTGGTCGCCGATGCCCTCGACCACCGCGGTGGCCCCGGAGTTGCGCACCATAAAGCGCTCCCCCACCTGGCCGCGCAGGAACAGCTCGCCGCTGGTGGCGCCGTAGCCGATCACGTTGCCCGCGATCACGTTCCGCTCCGCCGGGAACACGTTGGTGCGGTCCGGGCGGACGATGATGCGGCCGCCGGAGAGTCCCTTGCCGACGTAGTCGTTGGAGTCACCGAACATCCGCAGCGTGATGCCGGCCGGCAGGAACGCTCCCAGCGACTGTCCGGCGGTGCCGGTCAGCGTGATGTCGATCGTGTCCGTGGCGAGCACGTCGGTGCTGAAGGTTTTGGTGACCACGTGGCCGAGCATGGTGCCGACGGAGCGGTCCGTGTTGATCACGTCGACGGCGATCTTCACCGGCGTGCGGTCGCTGAGGGCCTCCGCGGCCATCGCGATCAGGCGCTGGTCGAAGTGCTTGTCCAGCTCGTGGTTCTGGCCGGTGAGGTTGCGCAGCGGGGCGTCGTCGTCGAACTCCAGGCCGTGCAGGATCGGGTCCAGGTCCAGCCCTTCGGCCTTCCAGTGGCTGATCGCCTCCCGGGTGTCCAGCATTTCGGCGTGGCCGATCGCCTCCTCCAGGCTGCGGAACCCCAGTTCGGCCAGGATTTCGCGGACCTCCTCGGCCAGGAACTCGAAGAAGTTGACCACGAATTCCGGCTTGCCGTTGAAGCGGGAGCGCAGCTCCGGGTTCTGCGTCGCGACGCCCACCGGGCAGGTGTCGAGGTGGCAGACGCGCATCATGATGCAGCCGGAGACCACCAGCGGCGCGGTGGCGAAACCGAACTCCTCGCCGCCGAGCAGCGCGGCGATCACGACGTCGCGGCCGGTCTTCAGCTGGCCGTCCACCTGCACCACGACGCGGTCGCGCAGGCCGTTGAGCATGAGGGTCTGCTGGGTCTCGGCGAGGCCGAGTTCCCACGGCACGCCCGCGTGCTTGAGCGAGTTCAGCGGCGAGGCGCCGGTGCCGCCGTCGTGGCCGGAGACCAGCACGACGTCGGCCTTGGCCTTGGTGACGCCGGCGGCCACGGTGCCGATGCCGACCTCGGAGACCAGCTTGACGTGCACCCGGGCCGAGGGGTTGGCGCGCTTGGCATCGTAGATCAGCTGCGCGAGGTCCTCGATCGAGTAGATGTCGTGGTGCGGCGGCGGCGAGATGAGCCCGACGCCCGGCGTGGAGTGCCGGGTCCGGGCCACCCACGGGTACACCTTCTGGGCCATCAGCTGGCCGCCCTCGCCGGGCTTGGCGCCCTGCGCCATCTTGATCTGGATGTCGTCGGCGTTGGTCAGGTAGAGGCTCGTGACGCCGAAGCGGCCCGAGGCGATCTGCTTGACCGCCGAACGGCGCGTCGGATCGAGCAGCCGGTCGACGTCCTCGCCGCCTTCGCCGGTGTTCGACTTGCCGCCGAGCCGGTTCATCGCGATCGCGAGCGTCTCGTGGGCCTCCTGCGAGATCGAGCCGTAGCTCATGGCGCCGGTGGAGAAACGCTTGACGATGCTGGAGACGGGCTCCACGTCCTCGAGCGGGACCGCCGGGCGCAGGCCGCCCTTGAACTTCAGCAGCCCGCGCAGCGTCATCAGGTTCGTGGACTGGTCGTCCACGCCGCGGGTGTAGGCCTTGAAGATGTCGTAGCGGCGTTCCCGCGTGGCGTGCTGCAGCCGGAACACCGTTTCGGGGTTGAACAGGTGCGGTTCGCCGTCGCGGCGCCACTGGTACTCGCCGCCGCCCAGCAGGGGCTGGTGCGGCAGTTCGATGCCGTTCTCCGGGTACGCCATCCGGTGGCGCGCCGCGACCTCCGCGGCGATCACGTCGAGGCCGACGCCGCCAAGCTGGGAGTGCGTGCCGGAAAAGTATTCGTCCACCAGGTCCTGGCCCAGGCCGAGTGCTTCGAAGGTCTGGGCGCCGGTGTAGGAGGCGACCGTGGAGATGCCCATCTTGGACATGATCTTCAGGACGCCCTTGCCGAGGCCCTTGATCAGGTTGTAGACGCCGTCCTGCGGGGTGACCCCGGTGACGTCGCCGGAACTGATGAGCTGTTCGACGGATTCCATCGCCAGGTACGGGTTCACCGCGGAGGCGCCGTAGCCGATCAGCACGGCGACGTGGTGGGTTTCGCGGACGTCGCCGGCCTCGACCACGAGCGCGGTCTTGGTGCGGTTGGCGCTGCGCAGCAGGTGGTGGTGCACGGCGCTGACCAGCAGCAGGGACGGGATCGGAGCCCACTGCGCGTTCGAGTCGCGGTCCGAGAGCACAACGTACTGGACGCCGCGGTTGATGGCGCCGGAGACCTGCTCGCAGATTTCGGTCAGCCGGGCGCGCAGGGCGTGTTCGCCGCCGTCGGGGCGGTAGAGCCCGCGGACCTTCATGGCGACCCTGTCGCCGTCGGCGTTCTCGATGTTCGCGATCTTGGCCAGCTGGTCGTTGTTGATCACGGGGAACGGCAGCGAGACCTGCGGCTGGCGGACCTGCTTGGTGTCCAGCAGGTTGCCGTTGGGTCCGATCGCGCAGGTCAGGGAGGTGACCAGTTCCTCGCGGATGGCGTCCAGCGGCGGGTTGGTGACCTGCGCGAAGGACTGCACGAAGTAGTCGAAGAGCAGCCGGGGCCGCTTGGAGAGGACGGCCACCGGGGTGTCCGAACCCATCGCGCCCAGCGGTTCCGCGCCGGTGCGGGCCATCGGGCCGAGCAGGATCTTCAGTTCCTCGGTGGTGTAGCCGAAGGTGCGCTGGCGGATGTTGACCGACGCCGCGGTGTGCACCACGTGCTCGCGTTCGGGCAGGTCCGCCAGGTCGATCAGGTTGTCCTTGAGCCACTCGGCCCAGGGGTTCGCCGCGGCGACTTCCGCCTTGACCTCGGCGTCGTCGATGATCCGGCCGGCCTCGGTGTCGACGAGGAACATCTTGCCGGGCGAGACGCGGCCCTTCTTGACCACCTTGGCGGGTTCGACGTCGATCACGCCGACCTCGGAGGCGAAGACGACCAGGCCGTCCTCGGTGATCCAGTACCGGCCGGGGCGCAGCCCGTTGCGGTCCAGGGTGGCGCCGACCAGGTTGCCGTCGGTGAAGGAGACGGCGGCGGGGCCGTCCCACGGCTCCATCAGCAGCGAGTGGTATTCGTAAAACGCACGCCGGGCGGGATCCATCGTGGCGTGGTTCTCCCAGGCCTCGGGGATCATCATCATGATCGAGTGCGTGATGGGCCGGCCGGAGAGCCAGAGCAGCTCGGCGACCTCGTCGAAGGAGGCCGAGTCCGAGGCGCCCGGGGTGCAGATCGGGTACAACTCTTCCGGGCTGTCCCCCAGCAGCGGGTTGGCGAGCTGCGACTGCCGGGCGCGCATCCAGTTGCGGTTGCCCTTGACCGTGTTGATCTCGCCGTTATGCGCGATGGTGCGGAACGGCTGGGCGAGCGGCCAGGACGGGAAGGTGTTGGTGGAGAAGCGCGAGTGGACGATCGCGAGCTTGGTCTTGAAGCGCTTGTCCGAGAGGTCCGGGTAGAACGGCTCCAGCTGCGCGGTGGTCAGCATGCCCTTGTACACGATGGTCCGGGACGACAGCGAGGGGAAGTACACGCCGAACTTGTTCTGCGCACGCTTGCGGATCCGCCAGGCCCGGGAGTCGAGTTCGTTGCGGGAGAGCGTCTCGCCGGTGGCGGAGGCGAGGAACGGCTGGGCGAAGTACGGCATGCAGGCCCTGGCCATGGCGCCGACGAGGTCGGCCACGATCGGGACCTCGCGCCAGCCCAGGACGGTGAGGCCCTCGTCGGCGGCGAGCCCCTCGATGCCGGCCTTGGCGGCGTCCGATTCGCGCTGCTCGGCGGGCAGGAACGCGGTGCCCACGACGTACTGGCCGGCGGCGGGGAGCTCAAAGTCGGTGACCGCGCGGAAGAACTCGTCGGGGACCTGCATGAGGAGGCCGGCGCCGTCGCCGGTTCCCTCATCGGCACCGACGGCACCGCGGTGCTCGAGGTTGCGCAGGGCGGTCAGTGCGGCGTCAACGATGTCGTAGCCGGGCTCCCCGCGCAGCGTGGCGATGATGGCCAGTCCGCAGGCGTCCTTCTCCTGCTCCGGGTTGTAGAGTCCGGCAGCTTCGGGCAGTGCCGCGAAACGCTTGAACGGCGAGAGAGCCGTGGTGGGCTGTTCCGGACCGGACCAGCTGGGGCTGTGCAGGGTTTGGGTCATGGGAGACGTCCTTCCTCCTGATCGTGCGTATGGGAGGGACAACATTGGCCCGAATCGGTGCGCCGGTGTGACGGGCACAACAACGTGATTTTCCTACTCGAAATTGTAGGCCAGCGCCGCGTCCTGTACGAACAGTTACGCGGGCCGCCCGCCCGGGTTTGCACGGCGCCCAGCTGTCTGCTGTTCGATGCAATCCCTCGCGCCACGACGCTGTGGACTCGGGCCCGGCCGGCGGTAGCCGTGCAGCCCGTTTGCCGGCGCTGGGTTACTTGGTGGTGTCAGCGTCCGGCGCGGTTCCGGTGGCCCGGTGGCCGGGTGCTCCGGCCTCGGGTTCTCCGGTGGCGGGCTTGGTGCCGCCGGTGGATTCCGCGGCCGCAACGGCCTGGGCCGAAGCGCGGCCCGGACCGCTTTGGTTACCCGGGACATTATCACCGGACTCAGTATCTGAGACAGCCGAGTCCGAATGGCGGACAGCGGGGACGGTGACCTTGTCGCCGTCCGTGCCGTTATCGGCGTCGTCCTTATCGGCGTCCTTGCCGTCGTCGTCCTTATCGGCGTCGTCGGCGGCCTCGTCCGGGCTGCCTTCGTCGGCATCCTTTTCGGCGGCGGTGTCCGTGCCGGCTTCTTCGGCGTCCTTTTCGGCGACGGCGGAGTCGGGCCCGTGTCCGGGCAGGTAGGGGGTGTCCGGCTCGTCACGCTTGCGCAGGCCCAGGACGATGAAGGCGGCCAGTGCGGCGAGCAGCACGAAGATGCTGGTCCAGACGTTGAGCCGGGTGGTGATGCCGAAGAGGTTGATCTGCTCGGCGTCGTCGATCCGCATGGCCTCGATCCAGACGCGGCCCAGCGTGTAGTAGATGGCGTACAGCCAGAACAGCCGGCCGCGGCGGAAGGAGAACTTCCGGTCCAGCGCCAGCAGCAGCACCACTCCGACGAGGTTCCAGACGGACTCGTAGAGGAACGTCGGGTGGAACAGGGTCTCGGCGGGCATGCCGGCCGGGAAGTTGGGGTTGTCGGCGTCGATCTGCAGTCCCCACGGCATGGTGGTGGGGCCGCCGAAAAGCTCCTGGTTGAAGTAGTTGCCCCAGCGCCCGATCGCCTGGGCCAGCAGCAGGCCGGGCGCCGCGGCGTCCACGAAGGCACTGAGCTTGACGCCGGACCGGCGGCAGCCGATCCAGGCGCCGACCGCGCCGAGCACCACCGCGCCCCAGATGCCCAGGCCGCCGCGCTGGATCTGCGGGATCAGGGACAGGTCGCCGGTGCCGTCGAAGCCGGGGCCGAAGTAGGCGTCCGGGGAGGACACCACGTGATAGAGCCGGCCGCCGATGATGCCGAAGGGAATGGCCCAGATGGCAATGTCCCAGACGCTGCCCTCAGGCGCGCCGCGCCGGGCCCAGCGCACCGACGTGAGCCAGAGGCCGGCGATGATGCCGGCCAGGATGCACAGCGCATAGGCGTGGATGCGCAGGGACCCCCAGGGCAGCGGAATGTCGAAACCGGACCAGTCCGGGCTCGGAATGCTCGCGGGAACCATCGCTGCCGCGTGGAGGATTGACTGCATTGCTTACGCTTCTTCCTTGGTGAGGCCGGTGCTGAGCTCTTTCGTCAAGGACGCTACCGCATCCACGCCGCCCTCACCGATCGCCGCGACGAGGGCCGTGCCGACGATTACTCCGTCCGCGTAGGCCGCGATTTCGCGGACGTGGCCGGCATTGGAGACGCCCAGGCCCACGCAGACCCGTTCGGCGCCTGCCGCGCGGGCCGCGGCGACGACGTCTTTGGCCGCGGAGCTGACCGCGGTGCGGGCGCCGGTGACGCCCATGATGGAGACGGCGTAGACGAAGCCGCGGCTCGCGTCGACGGTGCGCTTCATCCGTTCCGGCGAGGAGGACGGCGCCACGAGGAACACCCGGTCCAGGCCGTACTTGTCCGAGGCGGCCATCCATTCCGCGGCCTCGTCCGGGATCAGGTCCGGGGTGATCAGCCCGGCTCCCCCGGCTTCGGCCAGCCGGCGGGAGAACTCGTCGACGCCCATCCGGACCACGGGGTTCCAGTAGGTCATGACCAGGACGGCGGCCTCGGTCTTGCTCGTGATGCCGCGCACGACGTCGAAGACCTGGCCGACGTGGAAGCCCTTGGCGAGGGCCTCGGTGGTGGCGGCCTGGATGACCTGGCCGTCCATCACGGGATCCGAATACGGGATGCCGATCTCGATCAGGTCGGCGCCGTTCGCGGCCAGGGCGACGCCGGCGGCGATGGTGTCCTCGACGCTCGGGTACCCGGCGGGCAGGTAGCCGATCAGGGCGGCCCGGCCCTGGGCCTTGGCCCGGTCGATGGCGGCCGCGGACTTGCTGGCGGCGGGCCGTGTGTCTTCGGCGGTGCTCACAGCTGCTCCCCCTCCTGGGCGATCTCGGCTTCGGGCGAATCCTTGTCCAGCAGGTCGAACCATTCCGCGGCGGTGGCCACGTCCTTGTCGCCGCGGCCGGAGAGGTTCACGAGCACGATCTTGTCCGACGCGTCCGCGCCTGATTCTGCCGGCCTCCGCCGCGAGCCGCTGGCCGACTTTCATGGCGCCGGCCAGGGCGTGCGCGGACTCGATGGCCGGGATGATGCCCTCGGTGCGGCACAGCAGGCGGAAGGCCTCCATGGCCTCGCTGTCGGTGATCGGTTCGTAGCTGACCCGGCCAATGTCGGCGAGGTAGGAGTGCTCGGGTCCGACGCCGGGGTAGTCCAGGCCGGCCGAGATGGAGTGCGACTCGATGGTCTGGCCGTCGTCGTCCTGCATGAGGTAGGAACGGGCGCCGTGCAGCACGCCGGGCTTGCCCAGGGTGATGGTGGCCGCGTGGCGTCCGGTTTCGACGCCCTCGCCGCCGGCTTCGAAGCCGTAAATCTTCACCGAGGGGTCGTCCAGGAAGCCGTGGAAGATGCCGATGGCGTTGGAGCCGCCGCCGATGCAGGCGCAGACGGCGTCGGGCAGCCGGCCGGCCTGTTCCAGGATCTGGGCGCGTGCTTCCTCGCCGATGACCTCGTGGAAGTACCGGACCATGGCCGGGAACGGGTGCGCCCCGGCGGCCGTGCCGAGCAGGTAGTGGGTGTTGCCCACGTTGGCGACCCAGTCCCGGAGCGCTTCGTTGATGGCGTCCTTGAGCGTCTGGGACCCGTTGGTCACCGGGATGACGGTGGCCCCGAGGAGCTCCATCCGGGCCACGTTCAGGGCCTGCCGGCGGCAGTCCTCCGCGCCCATGTAGACCACACATTCCAGGCCCAGCAGGGCGGCGGCGGTGGCACTGGCGACGCCGTGCTGGCCGGCTCCGGTTTCGGCGATGACGCGGGTCTTGCCCATGCGCTTGGCGAGCAGCGCCTGGCCCAGCACGTTGTTGATCTTGTGCGAGCCGGTGTGGTTCAGGTCCTCGCGTTTGAGGAAGATGCGGACTCCCCCGGCGTGCTCGGCGAAGCGCTTGGCTTCGGTCAGCAGCGAGGGCCGGCCGGAGTAGTTCTTGTTCAGCTCCGCGATCTGGGCGGTGAATTCCGGATCTGCCTTGGCCTTCTCGAAGGTGTCCTCGAGCTCGTCCAGGGCGGCGATGAGCGACTCGGGCATCCAGCGGCCGCCGTAGGAGCCGAAGTAGGGTCCCGGGGCGTGGCGCAGCGAGGGTGCACCCTGCGGCCCGTCTTCATCCGGCCGGCTGCCCTCCAGGAACGCATCCACGGGGCTGTCGTCTGAGCCGGCTGTTGGCGCATCGACCATCAGTCTCACCATCCTGTTCCACTGCTAACTAGATCTTCGGTGCCGCACTGAAGCGCCGCGGTCCCGGGCCGGATCCCCGGCCCGGTCCCCGGTCAGGAGCGTGCGGCGATTTCTTCGGCCCCGGCCGCCATGAATTCGGCGATCCGCTCGCGCGGGGTCAAGTCGCTGACCAGCGCCTCCCCCACCAGGACCGCGTTGGCGCCGCTGGCCGCGTAGTGCCGGACGTCATCGACGCCGCGGACACCGGATTCGCCCACCACGAGCGCCCCGGCGGGGATCCCGGCGGCGAGTTCCGCGAAGACGGACCGGTCGACGTCGAGCGTCTTGAGGTTGCGGACGTTGACGCCGATGATCCTCGCCCCGGCGGCCACGGCGCGCTCCACTTCGCCGGCGGTGTGGGTCTCCACGAGCACGTTCATGCCCAGCTCGCGGCTGAGGGCGCTGTACTCGCGCAACTGCGCGTCGGAGAGCGAGGCCACGATCAGCAGGATCAGGTCGGCGCCGTGGGCGCGGGCCTCCCAGATCTGGTACTCGTCGATCATGAAGTCCTTGCGCAGCAGCGGGACGTCCACGGCAGCCCGGACGGCGTCCAGGTCGGCGAGCGAGCCGTTGAAGCGCCGCTGCTCGGTGAGGACGCTGATCACGGCCGCGCCGCCGTCGGCGTACTGCACGGCGAGCGAGGCCGGGTCCGCGATGCTCGCGAGCTCGCCCTTGGAGGGGCTGCGCCGCTTGATTTCCGCGATCACCTTGAGCTGGGTCCGGGCGGAAGGCCCGCCCAGGGCAGCCCACGCATCGCGTGCCGGGGCAGCTGCCGCGGCACGCTCCTTCAGTTCGGCGAGCGTGACGAGGCGCTGGCGGGCCTCCATATCCTCCCTGACACCGGCGTTGATGTCATCGAGAACGCTCACTCCTAGTGGCCGGAGTTCTTCAGCTTGCTGCCGCCGACGCCGTAACCGGCCTTGCGCATGACAAAGCCCACGACGAGGCCGGCCAGCATAACGACCGCACCGGCGATGAAGATCGGGGTGTTGGCGATGACGAAGGCGATGGATGCGATGAGCGCGCCGATCAGCATCACGATCACGGTGGTCCAGGCGGCCGGGCTGTTGCCGTGGCCGGTCGGCTCGCTGTGGTCGACGCCGTCGTAGACGCCGGTACCGGCGGCGGGCTTGGGTGCGGAAACAGGGGCTTTGCTCATGGAAATCTCCTCAGGATCAATACTGCTTACATTCTGCCATTTTTTGGCGGTGATATTGGCCGCGTTGCCGGCCGCTCCCGCGTCTTCGGCTCAGGTCGGGTCGTCACCGCGCGAGAGCCGGTCCCAGCTGTCGATCTCATCGGCCGGCTCCGCGGAGCCCGAAACGCCTCCGGTGGCGGCGGCGTCGTACTTCGTCCGGCTCTTCCAGTGCCGTCCGGCCGGCACGATCGCGAGGGCGCTGATCCCCAGCAGGGAACCGGCGACGACGGCGAGGACCGGGAAGGCGGTGAGGGCTACCTGGACGTTGCTGCCGCTGATGCCGGTGGCGGCGGCGATGGAGCCCTGCGCCGCGGCCTGCGGGTCCGCCAGCACGGTCACGGCGGCGGCGATGATCCCGGCGGCAGCGAGCAGGATGATCGCGGTGATGATCCAGCGGGCGATGCGTCCGGCGATCGACGCGGCGAGTCCGCCGGCCAGGGCAACGAGGGCGAGGGCCGTCACCGTGGTGGCGGCCTTGCTGCCCTGGACCTGCAGCCCGTCCTGGCTGACGCCCTGGCCAAGCTGGCCGGGATCAAGCTGCACGGTCAGCCACGTCTGGGTGGTGGTGCCGAAGACGGCCAGCGCCAGCGCGGCGATGGCCAGGACCAGGGTCGACTTCCGGGCCCAGCGCGGAACGGCCGGGCTGGTGCTCTTGATCGTGCCCGCGGGGCCGGTCATGGCTGCTCCGTCCCGGCATCGGAGACGGTTTCGGGCGTGATGTTGTGCAGCGACTGCGCCGTGTGGACGGCCCGCATCGGGGCGGCGGCCTTGTTGATGGTTTCAAGCGCCTCGGTGGCGTTGACGGAGTCGGCCACGATTCCGCCGCCGGCCTGCACGTAGGCCCGGCCCTCGCGCAGCAGCGCGGAACGGATGGCGATCGCCATGTCCATGTCCCCGGCGAAGTCGAGGTAGCCCACCACACCGCCGTAGATGCCCCGGCGGTGCGGTTCCAGCTCATCCAGCAGGCGCAGCGCCCGGGGCTTGGGGGCGCCGGAGAGCGTGCCGGCCGGGAAGGTCGCCCGGAGCACGTCGTAGGCCGTGGCGGCCGGGGCGAGCTTGCCCACCACCGTGGACACCAGGTGCATGATGTGGCTGAAACGCTCCACTTCCATGAACTGGGTGACGTCCACCGATCCGGCCACGCAGACCTTGGAGAGGTCGTTGCGGGACAGGTCCACCAGCATGAGGTGTTCGGCGCGCTCCTTCTCGTCGGCGAGCAGTTCCTCGGCGAGGGCCTTGTCCGCCTCGAGGGTCTTGCCACGCGGCCGCGAACCGGCGATCGGATGGGTGATGACGTCGTCGCCGGTGACCGTCACGAGGGCCTCCGGGGACGACCCGACGATCGAGTACTGGCGGCCGGCGGCGTCCTCGAGGCTGAAGATGTACATGTAGGGGCTGGGGTTGGTGTTCCGCAGGACCCGGTAGACGTCCAGCGGGTCGGCGCCGCATTCCATTTCGAAACGCCGCGAGATCACCACCTGGAAGACTTCGCCGTCGACGATCGCCTCCTTGCCGCGGTCCAGTGCGGCCAGGTAGTCGTTTTCGTCCCAGCGCTCCTGCACGCTCGAGGCGAAGTCGAGGGCGGCGGGCTGGAGCACGGAGACGGGCTGTTGGGTCGGGGTGCTGATCTTCGCCAGCAGCGCCTTCACCCGGGCGACGGCGTCGTGCCAGGCTTCGTCGACGCGTTCGGAGCTGTTGTCGAAGTTGATCGCGTTGGCGATCAGCAGCACGGTGCCGTCCATGTTGTCGTGCACGGCCATGTCCGTCACGAGGTTCAGCGCCATCTCGGGCAGGTCCAGGTCATCCTCGGGCGGGCTGGTGAGCCTTTCCCAGTGCCGCACGGTTTCCCAGCCGAGGAACCCCACGAGTCCGGAGGTGAACGGCGGCAGGCCCTCGAAGCGTTCGGTGTGCAGGGCGCGGACGGTGTCCCGGAGGGCGTCGACCGGGCTGCCGTCCAGCGGTACGCCGACGGGTGGCTCGCCGAGCCAGTGCGCCTGTCCGTCCTTGGTGGTCAGCGTGGCGCGGGATTTGGCGCCGATGAAGGAGTAGCGGGACCAGGCGCCGCCCACCGCCGCGGACTCCAGCAGGAACGTTCCCGGCTGGCCCTGGGCGAGTTTGCGGTACAGCCCAATCGGTGTTTCGGCGTCAGCGAGCACCTTCAGCCGGACGGGAATGACGCGGCTGTGGCCGGCGAGTTCCCGGAATTCGTCCAGGCCGGGGCTGATGATTCCAAGGTCCTGCATGGCTGTCTTGTTCCGCCTGTTCTCTGGGTCTGAAGCTGTCAAATGCCGGGGCGGGAATTGCCGGGGCCGGCCCCGCCGGTCCGCCGGGTCAGTCGGCGTTGCCGACGACGGCGTCCAGGGCCCGCCCGTCGAAGCAGGTGCGTGTCCCGGTGTGGCACGCTGCGCCGACCTGGTCGACCCGGACCAGCAGGGCGTCGCCGTCGCAGTCCAGCGCGAGCGACTTGACCCACTGCACATGGCCGGAGGTGTCCCCCTTGCGCCAGTATTCCTGCCGGGACCGGGAGTAGAAGGTGACCCGTCCGCTGGTCAGGGTGCGGTGCAGGGCCTCGTCATCCATCCAGCCGAGCATCAGCACCTCGTTGGTGTCGAACTGCTGGACGATCGCGGCCACCAGGCCGGCGCTGTCCCGTTTCAGGGACTCGGCCAGGCCGGCAGGGAGCGGAGTTTCGCTGACGGGGGCGGGGGCGGGCTGCTCAGACATCAGCTCAAGTCTAGTGCCTCCGGGCCGGACGCCGCCCGGCGTCGGAGGCCCTGCGCTTAACATGGGCGCCAAAAGGCCGCTGCGGCCGGAACCGCGGCGCTTCCTGTCCACACCGGCGGGCGTCTCGTGCTAGTTTCACAAGTGATGCATTTCGTCGATCCGTCCCGAGAAGTTCTGGCCGAAACCCTGCTGGCGGCCGGTCCGGACTCCCCCACGCTCTGCAAGGGCTGGCAGACCCGGGATCTTGCCGCCCACCTGTACCTGCGGGAGCGCAAGGCCCGCGTCGGACTCGGCCTCCTGATCAAGCGGCTGTCGAAGGCCTCCGACCAGGCCACGGCCGAACTCGCCGCCAAAATCACGACCCCGGAAGCCTACGCCAAGCTGGTCAACACCTTCCGTGCCGGACCGCCGGCCTTCTCCCCCATGCGGATCAAGGCCCTCGACGAGAGCTCCAACCTGATCGAGTACTTCGTCCACACCGAGGATGTCCGCCGCGCGGTGGACCGCTGGGCGCCGCGTGCCCTGGACCAGGCCTACTCCGACGCGCTCTGGGACGAACTGGTCAAGCGCGCCGCCATCCTGTACCGCGGCGTGGACCTGGGCATCGTGCTGGTGAGCCCGTCCGGCCCCCGGCATGTGGCCAAGCGCGCCCCCGTCTCGGTCGCGATTGTGGGCGAGCCGGGCGAACTCCTGATGCACGCCCACGGCCGGACCCGGCACGCGCTGGTGACTTTCGAGGGCCAGCCCGACGCCGTCGCGCTGCTGCAGTCCGCCGAAGTCGGCCTCTAGGCGCCTCAGCCAACCTTGTCGGTTCTGGCATCCGTGAGTTTGGCCTTAGACCGGTCGCCCCGCAGTCCACGTGCGCAGTCCCAGGCACAATACTTCACAGAGCAGGAGCGGGTGTCGCGCTTGTATTTGCCCTGGCCCGTAAATTCCGGCGTCGGTGCCTAAACACTCCGCGCCGGTGCGTCTCGCAACCCTAGGGATTCGAGACACCGGGGTTATGAGACACATGAATCCAGATGCGGCGACCCCTTCAGGTGTCCGTAAGGGGATCCTTTAGCGGACAGACGTGGGAGAATCTTCGTTCTCAGGTATTAGCTGCGTCGTCGATCCGGCGAAGGAGCAGCGTGAGCTGTTCCTGTTCCTTGATGCTAAGTGTCCCCAGGATGGCGCGTTCGGTTGCAAGGTGGTCAGGCAGTGCGGTCTCGATGAGTTCCTTTCCGACATCGGTGAGCGCTACGAGGGTGCCGCGGCCGTCGTTCGGGTTTGCTTCGCGCTGGATGAGCCGGCGGCCTTCCAGTTTGTTCAGCCGCTGCGCTACGGCGCTCGTAGAAATCATTGCTTCACGGGCCAGCTCCGCCGGGGTAATCCGGTACGGGGCACCGCTGCGCAGCAGCGTGGCCAGCACGTCGAACGATGACGCGTCCAGGCCATGGCGCGCGAAGGTGTTCGCCAAGCGTGACTCGACGGCGAGGGCGGTACGGCTCAACCGGCCAATGACGGCCATCGGGGAGACATCAAGTCCAGGTTTCTCTGACTGCCACTGTTCAAGGATTCGATCCACTCTGTCTGCCATGGGCTAAGTCTATGCAATTGCTAAGTGCTTAGCTAAAATAACTAAGTGCTTAGCAACCGTCGTTTCCTTATCCTGACCACCGCCTTGGCTCCAGTACTTTGGGGCACCACGTACCTCACAACCACAATGCTCCTGCCGGAGGGTCGCCCGCTCCTCGCCGCGACATTGCGCGCGCTCCCTGCGGGAGCGCTGCTCCTTTTCATTTGCCGTCAGTTGCCGCGTGGCAATTGGTGGTGGAAGTCCTGGGTGCTCGGCATTCTCAATATCGGAGCGTTCTTTGCGTTGCTCTTCATTGCGGCTTACCGACTTCCGGGCGGTGTAGCCGCGATCGTAGGTGGCATTCAGCCGCTCATTGTCGCACTCTTGGCCAGTCGGGTCCTCCACGAGCGGTTGACCTCGCGAATCCTTGTGGCCGGCGTTTCAGGTGTGTTCGGCGTGAGTCTCATAACGCTTCAGGCGCAAGCCCGCCTGGACAGCATCGGCGTCCTTGCCGCCGTCGGCGGAACCCTTTCCATGGCATCCGGGATCGTGCTTTCCAAGAAGTGGGGGCAGCCCGCAGCCCCACTAACCACCACTGCCTGGCAGCTCATCACCGGAGGGCTCACTCTCTTGAGCGTGATGCTCGCGTTCGAGGGGCTCCCCGTTACCCCGCTGACGTCCTCGAACCTCGTCGGCTACACCTACCTTTCTGTCCTGGGCACCGCGTTTGCCTACGTCATGTGGTTTCGCGGCATCGCCCGGCTTCCCGCGAGCACCACGGCCTTCCTTGGTTTACTCAGTCCAGTCGTGGCCATACTCCTCGGGTGGGTGGGCGCCGGCGAGCTTTTCACGCCAATGCAGATGCTGGGAATCGTCATCGTCCTTGGCTCCATCTCGGCCGCGATCCTCACCAAGACTCCGGTGCGTCCTGGCGTCAACGAACGGCTTGCCAAGGAGCGCACCCCTTAGCCATTTACTGGGCTTTGGGAAGGCTTAGCGGGCGGGTCCAGCGTGGCCAGGATGGCCAGCGTCAGGCGATTATTTGCTCACTTCGAGACGCACCAGGCCGGTCCGGAGTTCACCCGTTCCTCTGCGGAGGATGCCACAATCTGTGCATGCCCCTTATTCAGGTTCTCAATGCGTCCCCCTCATCCACTGAAAAGAAGCGCCAGCTGCTGGCTGCGCTAACGGCCACTTACGCTGAGGTCATGGAAATCCGTCCCGACACGATCCGGGTGATCTTGCACGAGCTCCCGCGCGAGAACTGGTCTGTCGCCGGCATCACCCTGGCTGAGTCAGGACAGAACGAATCCGTCTGAACCGGAACGACGCAATACCCGCTGGAAATCCGCTGCCCGAATCAATTTTTGGATCACCGGAGCGGCCCATTCGAGGATCCGTTACCGGACATTGCGGTCGCCCAGCGCTATGGATGCAGGTGTCAACAAGACCGGGGGCAGTCCCGAACGCCGTGGAGGCCGGCCGGACGACTCTCTAGCTACGGCTAGGCTTTGTCGGACGCTAGTACTTGGGGGAAGCATGAAAGTTTGGCATCTGGCAGTCGTTTCTTGGATCGTAACTGTACTCATCGGCGTCTTCGGAATGAACGCGTGGTACACGATCTGGTACTACCAAGAGCCCGTCATTGACTCTGTCGCCGAACCCGATGCCTTCGGGATAGCCGTTGCTTGCGGCCTTGGCGTACTTGCTCTCAGCGTTCTGCTGAGCGGCGCGCTGAGCATCGTAGCCGCCCGGGTCGAGGCGCCTAAGAATCTGGCCTAGGGCTAGTAGCGCCATAACCGATCCTTCTACGGGCGTTCCGATTACTGCCCCGGCGTCGTCCCCCTAAACTCTGCGAGTACATGCTCAGTGAGGGGTTGCTGCCAAGAAAGACGGCTAGAGCTCCCGCTGAGATCAGCGCGATGAGCCCTCCCGTGACAAGCCCGAGCATCACCCCTGGCGGCGTGTAGCCTCTTTCGTTCAGCGCGATGAAAGCGGCCGTTACGAGCGCGGCGAATACGAGCAGGGGCCCGATTACCGCGCCAATCCACCTGCGAGTTGATGAGTCAGCTCTATTTCCGAGGGCGCGGCGGACCAGCTCCAGCCCAATCACGGCAATGACTTGCCAGCACAGGACCGCGCAGACACCCCAGAGGATTGCCTGGGCAGCGAGAGGACCCGTTTCAGGGAAAAGGGAGACCGTCCGATCCACCGCCGCCGGCCACGCCCACACCTGCACCACGACGGACAAGAGAAGTAAGGCCACCAGCGCGACAAACAGTGCGAATAAGATTCTCCGGCTAAAAAACAGGCTCGGCTGAACTGTGCGTTCTTTTACGTTCCCCATGGCCAAAGCGTAACCCTCCCCTCGGAGACGGCCCAGCCACGTGGGAATGAAATCAAACGATGCCAGGCAGCCTTCCTCAACTGTCCCGTAAGACGGTCCCCTAGCGAGCAGCCAGAAATAGATTTGTCCTTCGGCGCTGTCGGTGGCCTCTGTACGCACGTTTACCCCGCACGATGAAATGCACGGTGAGGGTGCCTTAACCGCTACACGCCGCGGCGTCTCATAACCCATGGGATAAGAGACTTCTCATACGCCCCGCCGGTAGCCAGACGGCGGAGCGAAGGTTCGCTAGAACTCGGGCAACTTCTCACAGCCGGCGATTCTCATAACTACGTCTCGAAACCATTTGGTTGAATCGTTGTGTCCACCGTTAGTTATGAGACACCATCGGTGCCTCGCGGGGTCCGTGCTCCATTTCGGGGAGAACGGCCACGACGGTGAAAAGCCTGGGCCCCATGGGGAGTGAACCAGCAGGTCTAAGTGTTGGCGGTCGGTGGACTGTTGCCGTGTTGAAACGCGTGCATAGCGAGCGGTTTCGCCATCCATGCCCTCCGGACAGATCCGAAACGTCATGCGCTTGGTTGAAGCAGCGGCACACAGGTGGCCAGGGACCTCGGCGGTTCCGAAAGACGGCGGCGCCGGCCCGTTTAGCGGACTTCGAAGCCTGCCTCGCGGATGGCGGCTTTGACCTGGGCGATCATGTCCAGCGGCCCGAAGTGGAACACGGAGGCGGCCAGGACGGCGTCCGCGCCGGCGGCCACGGCCGGCGGGAAGTGCTCGGGCCGGCCGGCGCCGCCGGAGGCAATCAGCGGCACCTTCACCGCGGCGCGGGCCAACCGGATGAGTTCCAGGTCGAAGCCGTCTTTGGTGCCGTCGGCGTCGATTGAATTGAGCAGGATCTCGCCGACGCCGCGGTCGGCGGCCTCACGGGCCCAGGCCAGGGCGTCGATTCCGGTGCCCTGGCGGCCGCCGTGCGTGGTGACCTCGAAGCCGGACGGCGTCGGCTGCGAGCCGGGGCGGGTGCGCCGGGCGTCGAGGGAGAGCACCAGGACCTGGGAGCCGAAGTGCCGGGTGATTTCGTCGATCACCTCGGGCCGGGCCACGGCCGCGGTGTTGATGGCGGCCTTGTCCGCGCCGTAGCGCAGCAGCTTGTCCACCTCGGCCACGCCGCGGACACCGCCGCCGACCGTCAGCGGGATGAAGACTTCCTCCGCGGTGCGGCGGACGACGTCGAAGGTGGTTTCGCGGTTGCCCGAGGACGCGGTGACGTCCAGGAAGGTCAGTTCGTCGGCGCCGCCGTTGTCATAGCGGTGCGCGAGCTCCACCGGGTCGCCGGCGTCGCGCAGGCCCTCGAAATTGATCCCCTTGACCACGCGGCCGGCGTCGACGTCCAGGCACGGGATGACGCGGACGGCTACTGACATGGCTGCTCCTGGACTGGGCCGACAGATGAAGGGCTCACGGGTGACGGTTTCACGGGCGGGCCGCGCTAGATCCGGCAGGCGTGGATGCTGCTGACCAGGATGGCGCGGGCGCCGAGATCGTAGAGTTCGTCCATGATCCGGTTGGTGTCCCGCTTGGGCACCATCGAGCGGACGGCAACCCAGTCCGAGTCACGCAGCGGCGAAATGGTGGGCGACTCCAGCCCGGGCGTCAGGGCGGCGGCCTGCTCCACGAGCTCATTGCGGATGTCGTAGTCCATCAGCACGTACTGGCGGGCGACCAGGACGCCCTGGAGGCGGCGGATGAGCACGTCGGTGGCCGGGTTCTGCTCGCCCTTGCGGCCAATCAGGACCGACTCCGAATTCAGGATCGGCTCGCCGAAGATCTCCATGCCGGCGGCCTTGAGCGTGGTGCCGGTTTCGACGACGTCGGCGATCGCGTCCGCGACGCCGAGGCGGACGGAGGATTCCACGGCGCCGTCGAGCCGGACGACCTTGGCGTTGATGCCGCGCTGGGCGAGGTAGCCGCGGAGCAGTCCGTCGTAGCTGGTGGCGAGGCGCTTGCCTTCCAGCTGCTCGATGGCGGTGAAGTCCCCCACCGGGCCGGCGAACCGGAAGGTGGACGCGGCGAAGCCCAGTGGCAGCAGTTCTTCGGCTTCCACCTCGGCGTCGAGCAGCAGGTCGCGGCCGGTGATGCCGACGTCCAGGGTGCCCTGGCCGACGTAGACGGCGATGTCGCGCGGGCGGAGGAAGAAGAATTCAATGTCGTTGTCCGGGTCCACCATGACCAGCTCGCGGCTGTCGCGGCGCTGGCGGTAGCCTGCCTCGGCGAGCATGGCGGAGGCGGCTTCGGACAGGGAGCCCTTGTTCGGGACGGCAACTCTCAGCATGGGAAGTTCTTTCTGGTTGGGAAGTCATCGGTGCAAGCACAGCGGGCCACGTGGTGGCTAAAGATGCTTGTAGACGTCTTCCAGGCTGAGTCCTTTGGCGAGCATCAGAACCTGCAGGTGATAGAGCAGCTGCGAAATTTCTTCCGCGGCGGCTTCGTCGGATTCGTACTCGGCAGCCATCCAGACCTCGGCTGCTTCCTCCACGACTTTCTTGCCGATGCCGTGGATTCCGGAATCCAGTTCGGCGACGGTGCGGGAGCCCTCCGGGCGGGCGGCTGCCTTCTCACTCAGTTCTGCGAACAGCGACTCGAAATTCTTCACGCCCTCCAGCCTACTTGCTCACGGCAAGACACCGCCTGCCGGGCCGCCGGATGACGGCCCGGATGTGAGCGAATACACAGGCTAGGAGTACTGCTTGAGGGTGACGGCGGTGGCCAGGGCCGCGGTGACGGCCTCGTGGCCCTTGTCCTCGGTGGAGCCGGGGAGGCCGGCCCGGTCGATGCCCTGCTGTTCGGTGTCGCAGGTCAGCACGCCGAAGCCCACCGGCACGCCGGTGCGGACGCTGACCTCGGTGAGGCCGAGGGTGGCCGCTTCGCAGACGTACTCGAAGTGCGGCGTTCCGCCGCGGATCACGACGCCGAGCGCCACGACGGCGTCGAAGTGCGGTGCCAGCCGGGCTGCCGCGACGGGCAGTTCAAAGGTGCCGGGGACGCGCAGCACGGTCGGTTCGCCGATGCCGGCCTCCTTCGCGGCGCGCAGCGCGCCGTCCAGCAGTCCGTCCATGATCTGCGTGTGCCAGCTGGCGGCGACGATGGCCAGTTTCAGCCGGGAGGTGTCCTCGGGCTGGAAGGTGGTGAGGTCGATCTGGGGGGCGCCGTGGCCGCTCATGCGGGGTTCCTTGCTGTAGGTGGTGTGTCGGTTGTGTGTGCGGGAGGGGTGGGCAGTGTCGGAAAAACGCAGGCCGCGGGACCTAGCCTTGTTCGCGTTCGAAGCCGAGCTGACCCGCGGCGGGCGCAGGCTCCATCGCGGCAGGCTCCATGTCGAGGACCAGCCGGTGGTCCATCCGGTCCTTTTTGGTCTGCAGGTACCGCAGGTTCTGTTCCCGGGACGGCACCTCGGTGGGGACCATCTCGACCACCCGGACCCCGGCCTGCGCCAGCCGGTCCTGCTTGTCCGGGTTGTTGCTCAGCAGGCGGACCTCGTGCAGGCCCAGCTCGGCGAGGATTTGCGCGGCGGCCTTGTAGCAGCGGGCGTCCACCGGCAGGCCGAGCTGTTCATTGGCCTCGACCGTGTCGAAACCGGCCTCCTGCAAGGCATAGGCCTTGATCTTGTTGGCCAGGCCGATGCCCCGGCCTTCCTGGCCGCGCAGGTAGAGCAGGGTGCCGCCGTATTCGTGGATCATTTCCAGGGCGTACGCCAGCTGCTCGCCGCAGTCGCAGCGGTAGGAGCCAAACACGTCCCCGGTGAGGCACTCGGAATGCAGCCGGACCAGGGGGGCCTGGCCGTCCGTAGCCGGCCGCGGGGAGCTGACGGCGAGGTGTTCGGCGCCGGTGTCCAAGTCGGTCCAGGCTTGCGCCACGAACTCACCGTAGGCGGTGGGCAGCTGGACGATCGGTCCGCCGCTGACCGGATGCGGCTGCTGGTCCGGGCTGGCCGGCTGCGCTTCAGAAGTCGTCATTGTTTCTCCTCAGTCCAGGGGTGTGTCAGGCGGACTCAGCCGCGTCGCTGCCGGTGTTCCCGGCCTCGAGGTAGGCCACCAAATCGGCAATCGAGATCAGCGGGCAGCCGTGTTCCAGGGCAAAGCCGCGAAGTCCGTCCAGCCGCATCATTTCTCCGTCGTCGTGCACCAGTTCTGCGATTACGCCCACGGGTTCGAGTCCGGCCAGCCGGCACAGCTCGACTGCCGCTTCGGTGTGGCCGGGGCGCTCCCGCACACCCCCCTTAACGGCGCGGAGCGGGAAAACATGCCCGGGGCGGGTCAGCGAACTGGGCTGGCTGGTGGGATCGGCCAGGATCCGCGCCGTCAGCGCCCGGTCGGTGGCCGAGATTCCGGTGCTCACGCCCACGGCCGCGTCGCACGAGACCGTGTACGCGGTGCCCTTGGCGTCCTCGTTGATGGCCACCATCGGCGGCAGCGCCAGCGCGTCCGCCCGTTCGCTGCCCAGCGGCACGCAGATCACGCCGGAGCTGTAGCGGATGGTCCAGCCCATCAGGGCCGGGGTGGCGTGCTGTGCGGCGAAGATGATGTCGCCTTCGTTCTCGCGGTCCTCGTTGTCGACCACCAGCACCGGCCGGCCGGCGGCCATGGCGCGGATGGCGTCCTCGATTGGGTCCAGCGCCGCCGGGGCGTCCACGGCGAGGCCGCGGGAGTCGTGCAGCCGGCTCATGATGCGGCCTCCCGGCCGGGTGCGGCGGGGGCGAAGGCGAGCAGCCGCTCGGTGTACTTGGCCAGCACGTCCACCTCAAGGTTGACGCGGCCGCCCAGGGGTTTGGCGCCCAGGCCCGTCTCGGCCAGCGTCGTGGGGATCAGGCCCACTTCGAACCACGGGGCGGGCTCGGGCGCCGGGCTCACGGCCGTGACGGTCAGGGAGACGCCGTCGACGGCGATTGAACCCTTCTCGGCGATGTAGCGGGCCAGCGCCACCGGCACGCCGAAGCGGAGCCGGTCCCAGTTGCCGAGCGCCTCGCGCTCCAGGAGTTCACCGACGCCGTCGACGTGCCCCTGGACGACGTGGCCGTCGAGCCGGCCGCCGGCCGGGACGCAGCGTTCGAGGTTGACCGGGTCCCCCGCGGCCAGCCCGCCGATGGTGCTCCGGACCAGGGTCTCGCCCATGACGTCGACGCTGAAGTCCGGACCCTCGATGTCCGTGGCGGTCAGGCAGACGCCGTTGACGGCGATCGAGCCGCCGTGGGCCAGTCCCGCGGTGCTGCCGGGGGCGTGCAGGCGCAGCGTGGCGCTGGTGTCGCCGTCGCGCTCGACGGACAGCACCTTCCCCTGTTCGGCGATAATTCCGGTAAACATCAGTGGCCTCCTGCGGCGGTGTCCGCGTCGCTGCGCGGGGTGGAATCGGATGAAGGTGTGGTGGCGGGCTGGCCCGTGGCGGGCTGCAGGTGCAGCCGCAGGTCGCGGCCGAGCATTTGGACGGCGCCGCCCGAGGCCCCGTCCCAGTCCCAGTGCTGGGCATCGGCGAGGGTGCCGATCCCGAGGTCGTCCAAGGCTGGGGTGCCGGAGCCAAGCAGCGTGGGAGCGAGGTAGACGATGAGCTCGTCGACCAGGCCGGCGGCCAGGAAAGCGCTGAGGATGCGTGAGCCGCCTTCGACCATCAGGTGCCGCACGCCGGCGTTGAACAGCTGGTCCAGGGCCTCGCGGGGCTCGCGGGTTGGCAGGTGCAGCACCTTGCCGTCGCCGCCGTTGACCGCGGCGTCCCGGGGAATCCCGCGCAGGCCCATGACGGCCCGCAGCGGCTGCTTGTCGGCCGGTTCGCCGTCGGGGTTGCGGGCCGTGAGCCGCGGGTTGTCCACCAGGACGGTCTGGGTGCCCACGAGGATCGCGTCGATCCGGCCGCGCAGGGCGTGGTTGTCGGCGAGGGACTCCGGGCTGGAGATCCACTGGCTGGTCCCGTCGCTGGCCGCGATCCGGCTGTCCAGGGTCTGGGCGATGTGCAGGGTGACGAACGGCCGTTTGGCGGCGACGGCGTCGAACCAGCGCCGGTTGAGCTCCAGGGCGGCGACGGCACCGAGGCCGGAGCGGACCCGGACCCCGGCAGCGCGCAGGGTCGCCGCTCCCCCGGCGGCGGGATCGTGCGGGTCGTCGATGGCGTAGACGACGTCGGCCACACCGGCGTCGATGATGGCCTGGGCGCAGGGGCCGGTGCGGCCGCAGTGGTTGCACGGCTCGAGCGTGACCACCATGGTGGTGCCGGTGAGGTCCAGGCCGGCGGCCGCGGCCTGGGCGATGGCGTCGGCCTCCGCGTGGGCGGTGCCGGCGCCGCGGTGGTGGCCGGTGACCAGGGGCGTGCCGTCGGTTCCGATGACGACGGCGCCCACCAGCGGGTTCGCCCCGCGCGGGCCTTGCGCCGCGGCGGCAAGGGCGGTGTCCATGGCGGCCGCCTCGGCCGCGCTGAAACCTGCGGCGGCCACGAGGTGTGCCGTGTCGGACGGCCCGGCGGCCGCCTGTTGAACGCTCATGTGCGGTCCGCCGCGTCCCGGAGGACCGCAGGGCCGGCGAAGAGCCATCGCAAGGGGTTCATGTCTGTGTCGTTCCTTCCCTCAAGAACCGCGATGGCTCCGGGGGTATACGACAGCGCAATTCCGCGGCGCCGTGAGGGCGCCGCAGTAACAGCTGTACGTGCTTCTCTCATCCAGACTTTAACTGTCGGTACCGGAGTTCCACCGGTTCAACCGTCCGCCGGCATCCTCCCGAGGGATGTTGCCGGCTCGCGGGTCGCGGACTATAACCGCCGGTTCGGACTTACACCGACCCCGGAGCACGTATGTGTGTAGCTATTCTGACACAACCCCGGGCGCCGTCCGGCTATTCCCCGCGGGCCGGGCGGTGCACTTTGCGTCCTGTTTCGGCAGGCTAGCGGCTGCCCGCGGCCCGCAGCCGCCCGATCGCGTCCGCCGGGTCGTCGGCGCCGTAGACCGCGGACCCGGCCACAAACACGTCGGCGCCGGCCTCGGCCGCACGCCAGATGGTCTTCTCGGTGATGCCGCCGTCGACCTGCAGCTTGATGTCCAGTCCCGAGGCGTCGATGGCCGCGCGGGCCCGGCGGATCTTGGGCAGCGTGAGGTCCAGGAATTCCTGGCCGCCGAAGCCGGGCTCCACCGTCATGATGAGGATCATGTCCAGCTCGCCGAGCATGTCAAGGAAGGGCTCCACGCCGCTGCCGGGCCGCAGCGCAATGCCCGCCTTCGCGCCGCGGGCGCGCAGTTCGCGGGCCAGCTTCACCGGCGCGATCGACGCCTCGGCGTGGAACGTCACGGATGCGAGGCCGGCGTCGGCGTAGGCCGGGGCCCAGCGGTCGGCGTGCTCGATCATCAGGTGTGCGTCCAGCGGGATCGGGCTGACTTCCTGCAGCCGCTGCACCACCGGCAGGCCCAGCGAGAGGTTGGGCACAAAGTGGTTATCCATCACGTCCACGTGCACGGCATCCGCGGTCCTGATCTTGTGCAGCTCGGCCTGGAGGTTCGCGAAGTCCGCCGAAAGGATGCTCGGGTGGATGCAGCAGTGGGCCATGGATGTCCTTGTCGTTGCGCTGGTCGGAAGGTCGGGTAGCTGGTGCCAGTATGGCCCGGGACTCAGGCTTTCTTGTGGATGAGCGCCAGGAACATGGCGTCCGTCCGGTGCCGGTGCGGCCAGAGCTGGGCGGTGAGCTCGTGGCCGGCCTCGAGGTGCCCGGTGAGGCTCACCGCGTCCAGCGCGGCGCCGGCGTCGAGCAGTTCGAGGTCGTCGCGCTTGCGCAGCGCGTCGCTCACGACGGCGGTGGTCTCGGCCGGGTGCGGTGAGCACGTCACGTAGGCCACGACGCCGCCGGGCTTGACCGCGTCGAGGGCCGACTTGAGCAGTTCCCGCTGCAGCGGGCCAAGATCCACCAGGTCCTTGGGGGTGCGCCGCCAGCGGGACTCCGGGCGGCGGCGCAGCGCGCCCAGCCCGGTGCAGGGCACGTCCACGAGGACCCGGTCGAAGCTTTCGGCCATCTCGGAGCCGACCTCGCGGCCGTCTCCGGTGCGGACATGCCAGACCTCGTGCGGAACGGCGGCGAGGGCCTGGCGGACGAGCTTCGCGCGGTGCGGTGCCGGCTCGTTGGCCAGCAGGGTGGCACCGTGCTGCCGGGCGAGGGCGCCCAGCAGGGCCGCCTTGCCGCCCGGGCCGGCGCAGAGATCGAGCCAGCGTTCGCCGTCGGCCCCGCTGCCGGGCGCGCTTACTGCCCCGCTTTCCGTGGCGCTTTGCGCCGCGACTCCGGCGCCGAGGTCCACGGCAGCGAGGTCCACGGCGGCCAGGGCGCGCGCCACCAGCTGGGAGCCGACGTCCTGGACCCGGGTGCTGCCGTCGCGCACCGAGGCGAGCCGGCCGAGGTCGCCGCCGCTGGAGAGCGCCGACCCCTCCACGAGTTCGCCGGGGGTGGCGCCGCTTTCGAGGGCTTCGTCCAGGCTGCCGAGGCCCGGCAGTGCCACCAGGTTCACCACGGGAGCGGCGTTGTCCGCCTCGAGGAGTTCGCTGATTTCCGCGACCGGGCGTCCGTGCGCCACGAGGGACTGCCGGAAGGCCCGGACGATCCACTCGGGGTGGGCGTAGCGGACCGAGGCCACCTTGGTCTCGTCCTGCTCGTCGCGGAGCAGCAGTTCCAGCCATTCCTCCAGCGTGTGGGCGGAGACCTTGCGGAGCACGGCGTTGATCAGGCCGGACGGGCCGGCGCCGATCACGGCGCGGGCCAGGCCGACGGTCTCGTCGAGGGCGGCGTGCGCCGGGACCCGCATGGCCAGCAGCTGGTGGGCGCCGATCCGCAGCGCGTCCAGGATGGCCGGGTCCAGCTGGTCGAGCGGGCGGTCCACGCAGCGGGCCAGGATGGCGTCGTAGGTGCCCTGGCCGCGAAGCGCGCCGTAGCTGAGCTCGGTGGCGAATCCGGCGTCGCGCTTGTCCAGGCCGTGGTGCCGGATCCGGGCCGGCAGCACGAGGTTGGCGTAGGCGTCCTCGGCGGCCACCGCGCGCAGCACCTCGAAGGCCACCAGCCGGGCCGGGTCGGCGCGGCGGGTCCGCTGCGACGGGGCGTTCTCGGTGAAGCCGCGCTGCGGTCCGCGGTTGCGTTCGCGTCCCTGCGCGTTCCGCCTGACCGCCGCCCCGGGCGGCCCTGGCCGCCGCGGCCGCCCTGGCCGCTGCTGCCGCTTGATCCGGATTCGCTCATTCGAAGACCACGCTTTCCAGTGTTGCCTGTCCGCGCGCCCAATCAGCGGCGGTCATCATTTTCTTGCCCGAAGGCTGGACCCGGGTGAGCTCCACGGGGTGGGAGCCGGTGCCCACGAGGACCGCTTTCCCGTCCAGGGCCAGCTGCCCCGGGCCGCAGGGCCGGGGCCGCGGGCCGGAGCAGCACCGGTTCAAGCTTGACGCGCTGGCCCTCCAGCGTGGTCCAGGCGCCCGGTTCCGGCGTGACGCCGCGGGACCGGCGCCCGATCGCCAGGGCAGGCTGCTGCCAGTCGAGGCGGCCGTCCTCGAGGGTGAGTTTGGGGGCCAGGCTGACGTCGCCCTGCTGCGGGACGGCGATGGCCTTGCCGGCGTCGATGGCGGACAGGGTCTGGGCCAGCAGCACGGCGCCGCTGTGGGACAGCCGTTCCAGCAGGTCCCCGGCGGTGTCCGCGGGCCGGACGGTCTCGGTCAGGGTGCCGAACACCGGACCGGTGTCCAGGCCCTCTTCGAGGCGGAAGGTCACGGCGCCGGTGATGTCGTCGCCGGCGATCACGGCGCGCTGCACCGGCGCCGCGCCGCGCCAGGCCGGCAGCAGCGAGAAGTGCAGGTTGATCCAGCCGTGCCGGGGAATCATCCAGGGCCGCGCGCGGAATGAGCCCGCCGTAGGCGACGATCGCGGCGACGTCGGGCGCGGCGGCCTCGATCCGGGCCGTGACCGCGGCGTCGACCTTCGCGGCGTGGATGATCTCGATGCCGAGCTCCGCGGCGCGGGCGGCGACGGGCGACGGCGTCAGGACCCGCTTGCGTCCCAGCGGTGCGTCCGGCCGGGTCAGGACGGCGACGACGTCGAACCCGGCGGCGACGAGGGCGTCCAGCGACGGTACGGCGACGGCCGGGGTTCCCGCGAAGAGGACCCTCACTGGCCGATTCCGAAGGAGGAACCGCGCCGAAGCTCGGCCCGACGCGTCTTGGCCCGCTTCGACGTCGTCTGTTCGGTGATGGAGTCGTAGTTGGCATTGCGGATGGCGCGCAGGGCGGCCTTGCGGTCCTCGCCCTCGAGCCGGTCGGTGAAGAGGATGCCGTCCAGGTGGTCGGTCTCGTGCTGGAAGACAGCGGGCCAGCATGCCCTCGCCCTCAAGCGACGACGGGGTTGCCGTGCAGGTCGACGCCGGTCACCCGGGTGTGGCGGTACCGGCGGACGGGGAAGCCCAGGCCCGGGATGGACAGGCAGCCCTCGACCTGGTCCGGCTGGAAGTCCTCGCTGTTTTCCAGCACGGGGTTGATGATGTGACCCTCGACGCCGCCGATCCGGTAGGTGAAGACGCGCAGGCTGACGCCGACCTGGGGCGCGGCCAGGCCGGCGCCCTCGACGTCCTCCATGGTTTCGGTCATGTCGGCAACGAGCTTTGCCAGTTCAGGCCCGAATTCCGTCACGGGATCGGCAACTGTGCGCAGCACAGGATCCCCGATGATGCGGATATTCAAAATGGCCATGTGCAGTCTGTCCTCACGGTGGGCGGCTACGGGATCCGTCCAGTTTAGTTGCAGCTGCCCGGCTCGGGGCTTCCGGCTCAGCGGCGCTCACCGGCGGCGCCAACGGGCAGCAGGGCCGGCCCGGCGGCCGACGGTGTCGGCGGACATCTCCCAGACGCGGCGCAGCGCGCAGAATTTCCACCAGTGGTGCTTCAGGACCTCGGGGTTGGCCCGCTGCGGACGGACCTCGGTCTCGCCGATCGCCACGGCCAGGAGGATCGGGGAGTCGCCGTGCTGCCAGGCCTCCCACTCCCCCGCCACGGGATCCACGAGGCTTTCCTCCGCCTTCATGCCGGCCACGAGCTGCATGACCACCTTGTCATCCAGCGGCTTGACGGTGCCGTCCCGGCTGGTGCCCTTGGTCTTGTAGTCGATGAGGCAGGTCCGGCCGTTGATCCTTGGCCACGAGGTCCAGGGTGCCGGCATAGCCGACGGTCTTGTTCCACACCGTGATCTCCGGGGCGATGGGTTCAACCTGGAAGAGCTCCCACCATTCGTCGAAGCGTGCCGCGAAGGCTTCCTCACCGTTGGCGGCCAGAGCCTCCCGGGTTTCCTTCATCTGGTGCGGCCGGCCGAGCGCACGCAGCGCAACCTGCTCGCAGTAGTTGTGGACCCGGTCGCCGCGCTTGGCGGCGTCGTCCCGGTACGACTCCGCCGCCTTGGCCGCCCGGCTGACCGCCTGGCGCAGCTTGGCCGGGCTCCCCAGGATGCCGGGGAGCGTCGGGATCCGGGGCCAGGCTGTTCGCACCCATGTACCCGAACCAGCCGTCCAGGCCGTGGGGCTGCTGGCCGATCACGGTGGTGATGGACGGGACGGAGAACTGCTGCGGACGTGGAACGTGCGTACATCCGGCCATATTCGGTGGCGTGCGCGAGAAGTGGAGCGGTCATAGAAAGACTCTTTCACAGGGGTCGGACACTGGGGGAAAGCAAAATGGCCCGCCCCGCTCTGAGTCAGCGGAACGGACCATTTCGTTAGGTGGGCGATACTGGGTTCGAACCAGTGACCTCTTCGGTGTGAACGAAGCGCGCTACCACTGCGCCAATCGCCCCAGTGCCATTGAATGCTAGCCCACCCGGGCGGAATTCAGAAATCGGGCCTTCCGACGCCGGCGCGGCGCCGGTCCGGCCCGCCCTTGCGCCCCGCCCGCCGCCGTCGTCCAGTCCCTCCGCCATCCCTCCGCGCACCCCGGCAGGTGCCCCTGCGGGCCCGCCAGGACCGCCGCTGAATTACACACCTGTAATTCGGAAAATCCCCTAGATTGCAGGGAAGGGCGGGGGTGCGGCGGCGCCGAAGGCGGCCCGATTTGTAGATTGCCTGAACCTCCTATAGAGTTCTTACTCGTTGGAACGCGAGGAAATGCCGAATACGGCAGGGAATCGCAGGCAACACTGCGGACGTAGCTCAGCTGGTAGAGCACCACCTTGCCAAGGTGGATGTCGCGAGTTCGAATCTCGTCGTCCGCTCGCAGGACACTGTCACGGCAACGGTTTCTTTTGGAAGCCTTAGCTACACGGTGGGTTGGCCGAGAGGCGAGGCAGCGGCCTGCAAAGCCGTATACACGGGTTCGAATCCCGTACCCACCTCGGTGAAAACCCTGGTTTCCGGTTCCGGCCGGATACGAAAGGGGCGATTGGCGCAGCGGTAGCGCGCTTCCCTGACACGGAAGAGGTCACTGGTTCGATCCCAGTATCGCCCACCAAGGCAAGGAAACTTGTCTGATCCAGTACCACCGGCCCCGCCGGAACGGACTAAAATGCGGACGTAGCTCAGCTGGTAGAGCACCACCTTGCCAAGGTGGATGTCGCGAGTTCGAATCTCGTCGTCCGCTCTCTTGTTCCACCAGCATCACACAACTCCACTCCGGATCCTTCCGGTTGCGGGCGATTGGCGCAGCGGTAGCGCGCTTCCCTGACACGGAAGAGGTCACTGGTTCGATCCCAGTATCGCCCACCATGAAAGCAGCTCCCCCGGGGCTGCTTTTTTCGTACCCCGCGTTGATGCCCCTTTTCGCGGCCCGACACAGAGGCTTTCTCCTCTGGGCGTACACCCTTGGCACGTCCCGCGCCGCCGGTTAGGATCGGAAGCGCTAGGAGCGATCTGGCTCCGCGACTGAAGGGAGGTGCCCGTGGGTTTACTTGACGATCTAAAGGGCAAGGCTCAGCATCTGATTGGTGGCAACGAACAGGCCATCAAGGACGGCATCGAAAAGGCGGGTGATTTCGTCGATTCGAAGACCGGCGGAAAATATGCCGACAAGGTCGATTCCGCCCAGCGAGGCGCCTCCGACTTCGTGGACAACGCGGACGGGCGGCCGGGAACGGCCCCCGCCGCAGAGCCGCACGTCGCGGGAGAGCCACCAGTCCCCGGGGAACCCCGGAAGCCGGGCCTCTGACCCAGGTACGTCAGCGAGGTGCCGGTCCCGCCGAGAGGCGGCGCCGGCACCTTCGTCGTTTAACGACGAACTTAAGCGCTAGGACGGCTCGTGGTTTTGGCCCTCGCGGGCCAGGGCGGTGAGCCGGGACACGGCCCGGAAGTACTTCTTCATGTACCCGCCGGTCATCATTTCCTCGGTGAAGAGCTGGTCGAACGGCACGCCGCTGGCCAGGATCGGCACGTCCTTGTCGTACAGCCGGTCCGCCAGGACGACGAAGCGCAGCGCCACGGACTGCTCGGTGATGGTCTCGACGTTGCGCCACACCACGCCGTCGATCCCGTCGATCAGCTGCCGGTAGCGGCTCGGGTGGACGCCGGCCAGGTGGTTGATCAGCGTGCTGAACTCGTCCTTGGCGACCGTCTTGCCGTCGAACTCCGCCTGCATATGGTGCGTGAGCTCGTCGTTGCGCAGCGGCGCGGGCGCCTTGGGCAGGCCGCGGTGGCGGAAATCCTCGCCGTCGATCCGCACGACGTCGAACTGGTCGGCCAGCACCTGGATCTCGCGGGCGAAGTCGACGGCGGCAAAGCGGCCGTCGCCCAGGGACCCGGGCAGGGTGTTGGACGTCGCGGCGAGCTTCACGCCGGCGTCGGCGAGCTCCCGCATCAGCCGGGACATCAGGACCGTGTCCCCCGGATCGTCGAGCTCGAACTCGTCGATGCAGACCAGCTTGTAGTGGCTGAGCGCGTCCACGGTCTTGCGGAAGGACAGGGCGCCCACCAGGTTGGTGTACTCCACGAAGGTGCCGAAGGCCTTGGGGCCCGGGGCGGCGTGCCACAGCGAGGCGAGCAGGTGGGTCTTGCCGACGCCGAAGCCGCCGTCGAGGTAGATGCCGGCCCGCGAGGTGTCCTTCTTGCCGAAGAGCCGCTTGAACAAGCCGTCGCCGTCGCGGGCGCCGACGCCGGCGGCAAAGTTTTGCAGGGCATGGACGGCGTGTGCCTGGCTGGGCTGGGCCGGATCCGGCCGGTAACTGGCAAAGGACACCTCACCGAAGCGCGGCGACGGATAAAACCCGTTGAGGAGTTCATCGACGGAAACCGCCGGCGTTCTGGCGGCAAGCTGTTCGATCTGTACCAAGGTGGTCCGTTCTGCTGGTCTCGTGTCCCCAGAAAGAATACCGGCAATGGCCCGGTTCCCTTCCGGGCGCGGGAACGGACGTGACCAAGGCCATATTTCCGGGCAAGCAGCCGGTTGAGCAATCCTGGCGGGGCGTGGCTAGTGTGGTAACAGGATCGGCGCCGCGCACCACCCCATGGCCCGGCCCCACGACCGCCCAGTGAAAGGCCAACTTCATGCCCTACCCCGTTGAGCAGAACGAGAAATTCGCCGCCTACGCCCACCCGGAGCGCCTGGTCACCACCGAGTGGCTCGCCGCGGCGATTGACGGCGGCGCGCTCGACGGCGGCAGGCTCGTCGTCGTCGAGTCCGACGAGGACGTGCTGCTCTACGACACCGGCCACATCCCCGGCGCGGTGAAGATCGACTGGCACACCGACCTCAACGACGAGGTCACCCGCGACTACATCGACGGCGAAGCGTTCGCCGCGCTGCCGCGGCAAGGGCATCTCCCGCGACGACACCGTGGTCATCTACGGCGACAAGAGCAACTGGTGGGCCGCCTACGCGCTGTGGGTGTTCACGCTCTTCGGCCACGAGGACGTCCGGCTGCTCGACGGCGGCCGCGACAAGTGGATCGCCGAGGGCCGCCCGCTCACCACCGGACGAGCCCGCCGCAGCCCCCGGCGACTACCCGGTCGTGGAGCGCAACGACGCCCCGATCCGCGCCTTCAAGGAGGACGTGCTGGCGCACTTCGGCAAGCCGCTGATCGACGTCCGCTCGCCGAGGAGTACACCGGCGAGCGCACGCACATGCCCGACTACCCGGAGGAGGGCGCGCTGCGCGGCGGCCACATCCCCACCGCCGCGTCCATCCCGTGGGCGCGCGCCGCCGCGGAGGACGGCACGCTTCCGCAGCCGCGCCGAACTGGAGGCCCTGTACCTGGACGAGGCCGGACTCAAGGAAGGCGACGACGTCGTGGCCTACTGCCGGATCGGCGAGCGGTCCAGCCACACCTGGTTCGTGCTGAAGCACCTGCTGGGCTTCGAGACCGTCCGCAACTACGACGGCTCCTGGACCGAATGGGGCAACGCGGTGCGCGTCCCGATCGTCAAGGGCACCGACCGCGGCGCCGTCCCGTCCGCAAAGTAGACTGGAAGCGATGACTACCTCTGCCCTCCCCGCCGCCCTGGCGGACATTGTCGACGATTTCCAGGCCCTCGAGGAAGCCGAGCGGCTGCAATTGCTGCTGGAGTTTTCGCGCGAACTGCCGGATCCCCCGGCGCGGCTCCAGGACCACCCGGAGCTGATGGAGCAGGTGGTGGAATGCCAGTCGCCGCTGTTCCTCACGATCGAGACGGAAGCCGTTGACGGACAGCCCGGCGGCGCGCCCGAGCGCGTGCGGCTCTTCTTCAAGGCCCCGCCGGAGGCACCCACCACGCGCGGCTTTGCCGGCGTGCTGCACGAGGGCCTGGACGGGCTCAGCCCGGCCGAGATCCTGGCCGTCCCGGACGACATGCCCGAACTCCTGGGCCTCACCCGGGCCATCACCCCGCTGCGGATGCGCGGCATGACGGCGATGCTCGGCCGGATCAAGCGCAAAGTCGCTGCCCTGCCGCAGCACGGCTAAGCAGCCCGGTGGCCCGTAAACAGGCGTCCCAGGGAACCCCGGCCACCGCGGCACTCGCGGCGGCCGGGGTTCCCTTCGTGGCGCACCCCTACAGCCACGACCCCGCCGCGGCCAGCTACGGCCTCGAGGCCGCCGAGATGCTCGGCATCGACCCGGCCCGCGTGTTCAAGACGCTGATGGTCGACGTCGACGGGCGCCTCGCCGTCGGCGTCGTGCCGGTCAGCGGCAACCTGGACCTGAAGGCGATGGCCGCTGCCCTGGGCGGCAAAAAGGCCGCCATGGCGGACCCGGCGACGGCCGAGCGCCGCACCGGCTACGTCCTCGGCGGCATCTCGCCGCTGGGACAGCGCCAGCCCTCCCCCACCGTGGTGGACGAGAGCGCACTGGAGCTGGAGAGCATGCTGGTTTCGGGCGGACGACGCGGCCTGGATCTGGAGCTCAGCCCGGTGGAGCTGGTCCGGCTGACCGGCGCCCGCACGGCCCGGATCGGCACTCCCCGCACCTGACCCGCGCGGTACTAGCCGGCCGGGGTGGGACGGGGCGCCAGCTGCTGCCGGAGCCAGGCCGTGACCAGAGCCTCCCAGCGCTCCGGATCAACGTTCCACTCCTTGGTGTGCCGCGCCGTGCTGAACGTCTCGAAGGTCACCATCTCCGGGTTCTTCTCGGCGAGGTCCGCGGACGGGCCGTAGGGGACGTACTCGTCGTCGACCGAGTGCAGGATCAGCGTCGGCGTCCGGAGCTCCACGGCACGGGACACCCAGTCCATCGCCTTCAGGTCCACCGGCGCGGCCAGCCCGGTGAGCCGGCGGCCCAGCCGGTGGCTCATCATCAGCTGCCCGTAACGCCCGACGGCGGACGGGATCCGGTTCAGCTCGGCGTGGTGCGCCAGCACGTTCACCCAGTTGATCACCGGCGCGTCCAGCACCATGGCCCGGATCAGGTGGTGGTACCGGGACAGGTCCGCGGTCTGCAGGCAGATCGCCCCGCCCATCGACCAGCCGAAGAGCACCACTTCGCGGGCGCCCTGCTCCAGCGCGTATCCGATCGCGGCCTCGACGTCACGCCATTCGGTGGAGCCCAGGCCGTAGCGGCCGTCCTCGGCCGAGGGCGCCAGGCCGTCGTTGCGGTAGGAAATCAGCAGGCTGGACAGGCCCAGGTCCCGGGCCGCCCGGACGGCCCGCAGGCCCTCCTGCCGCGTCGCGCCGCGCCCGTGCACCATGATCGCCCAGATGTCCGACGGCGGCGCCCCGGCCGGCGCTTCGGCCGCCGGGGCGGCGCGGACCAGCCAGGCCGGCGCGGTTCCGCCGTCGACCTCGATCTGCACCTCTTCGGCCGGCAGCCCGATGGCGGCAGGATCCGGATGCACCGCCCCGCTCCAGTAGCCGCGCCGCGCCGCCGTCAGGTCCCCGCTGTAGACGGCCTCGACCTCCCGCAGCACGGTCTGCTCGGCCGGCGAATAGGACAGGACGCGGCCCAGCCGGGCGTGCCCGCGGCCGCCGTCGAAAAAGAACCCGTAGACGCCGTCCACGGTGGAGTCCGGAGTTGCCTTCAGGATTACCTGCAGTCCGCGGCCCTCGCGGATCACCGCCAGCACCTCCTGGTCCTCCTCGCGGACCCGGACCGGGGTGATGACACGCCGGGCGAAGTACAGGGCCAGCGCCGAGGACCCGGCGGCCAGCAGGCCGGCCGCGGCGCTCCCGCCGATGATGCCGCCCACCGCCCACTTGGCGTTGCCGGGCACCAGGGTATCGGGCGCTCCGGTGTCCCTGATGCCCGCGGGCAGGGCCCGGGGGGTCCTCCGGGCAGGGGGGATCCGTGGCGGTGGCGGGCGGAAGCGCAGGGTCGAGGCCATGGCACCATTCTTACCGAACCAACGGCCAACCCCGGCATCCGGCGCACCCGCGGCTCCGTCCGGCCGGGACCGCGGCCCAATCCGTGCGGGAGCGGCGGCCCGCCGCACACTACGGCTAGGCTGGGGGCATGAGCGACCCAATCGTCATCCTGACAGAAGAGCCCCTCGGCGCGGACGACCGCGTCAACATCGAAACCCTCGTGGCCGGCGCCGACGCCCCGCTCGTGGTCCTGGTCCCGGCCAACACCGAGCGCCACCTCCTGGTGGACTTCCTGGAGAACCTGTCCATGCTGGAGATCGCCAAGGCTTTCCGCGAGTTGACCGCCAAGCACCCCGACCCGGCCCTGGAGCGGACGGCGGCGGCGGAAACGCTGGCGACCTCACTCGCCGCGCTGGGCGGACTCGGCGGCGGCGTGACCGGCGAAATCGTCGAAGGCCGGGCCGTGGACGGCCTGGTCGCCAAGGTCAGGGAACTGAACGCCGGGCAGGCCGTCGTGATCACCCGTCCGCACGCCGTCGCGGACACCTTCCACACCGACTGGGCCAACGAGGCGCAGGACAAGCTCGGCCTGCCGGTGCTGCATTTGTACGCCGGATCGGGATTTATCGGCGACTCCTGAGCGTTATTGACGTCATGAGCATCTTCAGCAACAGGCCAAAAGTCCAGCCCGTCACCTCCCCCGCCGCCGCCCCCGGCGCCGAAGCCGCGTCCGGAAAGACTGCCGACAACGCTGCCGCACCGGTGGAAAAGACCGAGCAGCAGTGGCGCGAGGAGCTGAGCCCGGAGGAATACCGGGTGCTGCGCCAGGCCGGGACGGAGCGGCCGTACACCGGCGAGTACTGGGATACCCACGCCGCGGGCGTGTACCAGTGCCGGGCCTGCGGCGCGGAGCTCTTTACCAGCCGGGAAAAATTCGATTCGCATTGCGGCTGGCCTTCCTTCTGGGCCCCGCTGGCGGAGGGCACGGTGCGCTACATCCACGACCGCACCCTCGGGATGGAACGCATCGAGGTGCGTTGCGCTGCGTGCGATTCGCACCTGGGCCACGTGTTCGAGGGCGAGGGGTACGGCACCCCCACGGACCAGCGCTACTGCATCAACTCCGTCTCCCTGAAGCTCGTCGCCGCCGCGGACGACGCCGGCCCCGGCAACGCGGACAACTGACCGAAGCCCCGGCCCGGCTGGAGCTGAAGGCGCCGCGCAACCCCTATTGCCTCAGAGTTGCTTACGCTCGGTTGTATTTTGCGTTAGCGCTTCTGTTTGCTTGCTACGCTCGCCGTAGACGTTCCAGCAACCAGAAAGGCGACCGACGATGACCGTGACCGCCCTCACCGCCCCCGCCCAGATCACCGCCGATTCCCCGGAGTGGCAGCGACTCAAGGCCGCCGCGACGGCCCTGCAGGCCCTCCAGGCCAAGGACGGCTCCGTGCCCGACGCCGCCGACCATTCGGCCGCGGCCGCGCATGTCGCCGCCATCACCGCGGCGGTCGACGCGCTGGCACCGTCCTTCCCGCACGATGCCCGCTACCTGGAGCTCCTGACCGTCGACTTCGCCCGCTGGGCCGACGGCGGCTTCGGCGTCCCCGACTTCCTGGACTCCCTGCAGGCCTTCGCGCCGCAGCAGCACCGGGTGCACGGCCTGCAGCACCTCGTGGTCTTCCCGATGTACACCCAGAACGGCAGCAGCAACCGCCTGGTCGAGGCCGTCCTGATCGAGGTCATCTGGCCGGAGTTCATCGCCGGCCTGGAAGCGGGCGAGTACTCCAACAAGCTTTTCGTTCCGATCCGCTTCCTGGACTTCACCCCCGGCTACGACACCAACTCCGCGGTGCTCTTCCCGGAAACCGTGGCCGTCCGGGAGACCCCGACATTCACCTGGGGCGCCATCTTCGCCGACCGCGAGGCCGCCCGTTTCCGCCGCGTGCTCCGGGCCGCCGCGGACATCACCTCGCTGCAGCTGCCCGAGGACGCCGCCGGCCTGCTCGAGGACCAGGAGCTGACGCAGGAGACCTTCGTCATGTGGGACCTCATCCATGACCGCACGCACATGCGCGGCGACCTGCCGTTCGACCCCTTCATGATCAAGCAGCGCATGCCGTTCTTCCTGTACTCGCTCGAGGAGCTCCGCTGCGACCTCACGGCCTTCCGGGAATCCGTGAAGATCGAAAAGGACGAGGACGCGGATCCGGAAACCCGCCGGCACGCCAAGCTGGTCCAGTACGCCGTCATCTTCGACCGCATTTTCCGCTTCGCCATCACCGGCAGCCGCGTCCGCAACTACGACGGCCTCGGCGGGCAGCTGCTCTTCGCCTGGATGCACCAGCACCACGTGCTGCACTGGACCGACAGCAAGCTCAGCATCGACTGGGACGAGGCGGCCGACGTCGTGGTTGAACTCGGCGCCAGGATCGAGGAGCTGTACTGGCGCTCGATCGACCGCCCCAAGATGGCCCACTGGCTGGCCGCCTACGAGCTGATCTCCGGCACCGTCACGCCCCACCCGGCATCTGTCTGGGCCAAGGGGCCGGACGCCCTGCCGCTGGACGGGCCGCCGCGCGGCCTGACCGACCAGGTGCTCGACGACGAGTTCCCGCTCTCCATGTTCTACGAGGCGCTGGAGAAGAAGATGCGGACTGTGATCGAATCGACCGCCGGCATCACGGGCGCCTCCGACACCGGGACAGCAACCGCTCCCATGAACGCCGGATGAGCGCCGGCCGCTCCCTGAACGTGCTGGTCGCGGGCGGCAGCGGCCCTTCGGGGATCGCCGTCGCCCGCGCCCTGCGCAACGCCGGGCACACCGTTTTCACCGTGGGCTCGGACCGGGCCCGGATCGAGGCCGCCGCCGCCGAGGCCGGCGACGGCGTGGTCCCGCTGGCCTGCGACCTCGCCGATCCGGCGGCCGTCCGGGAACTGCACGCAACGCTCATGGAGCGGGCCGGACACGTCGACGGCGTGATCCACCTGGTCGGCGGCTGGCGCGGCGCGAAGGGCATCACGGACCAGGGCGACGAGGACTGGGACTTCCTGGAGCGCAACGCCGTCACCACGCTCCGCAACGTCAGCCGGGCCTTCTACGACGACCTCGCCGCCTCCGACACCGGGCGCCTGGCCATCGTCTCGTCCACCGCGGCGGCCAGCCCGACGGCGGGCGGCGCCAGTTACGCGGCGGCCAAGGCGGCCGCGGAGGCCTGGACACTCGCGGTGGCCGACGGCTTCCGGCGCGGCCAGGCCGGACACAAGGAGGAGCCGGTGGAGCAGCACAGCGCCGCCGTCGTCTTCGTGGTGAAAGCCCTCGTCGACGCCGCGATGCGCGCCGCCTCCCCCGAACGCAAGTTCCCGGGCTTCACCGACGTCGAAGAGCTGGCGGCGGCCGCCGTCGGGCTCTTCCGGACCCCCGCCGCGGAACTGAACGGCCGCCGGCTGCCGCTTAGCTGATGAGCCGGCACCTGCCTAGACTGAAAGCGTGAGCAAAGCGATGACCAATACGGTCGAAACCACAGTTGACACTGCCCCTGCCAGCACCGCGGTGCGGCTCCATGATCCCTCCGTCCGGGGCTTCGCCTCCGACAACTACTCCGGCGTGCACCCCGAGGTGCTGGCGGCGCTGGCCGCGGCCAACGAAGGCCACCAGGTCTCCTACGGCGAGGACGACTACACCGCCCGCCTGCAGCAGCTGATGGAGGACCACTTCGGCGACCGGCATCGAGTGCTTCCCGGTCTTCAACGGCACCGGCGCCAACGTGCTGTCGCTGCAGTCGCTGCTGCCGCGCTGGGGCGCCGTCATCTGCGCCGCCACCGCCCACATCAACATGGACGAGAACGGCGCCCCGGAGCGGATCGGCGGCATCAAGCTGCTGCAGGTCCCCACGCCGGACGGCAAGCTCACCCCCGCCCTGATCGACCAGGAGGCCTGGGGCTGGGGCGACGAGCACCGCGCCCAGCCGCTGGCCGTGTCCATCACCCAGACCACCGAGCTCGGCACCTGCTACACCCCCGAGGAGGTCCGCGCCATCGCGGAGCATGTCCACTCCAAGGGCATGAAGCTGCACATGGACGGTGCCCGGCTGGCCAACGCCGCCGCCCACCTGGGCGTGCCGCTGCGGGCCTTCACCCGCGACGCCGGCGTGGACATCCTCTCCTTCGGCGGCACCAAGAACGGGCTGCTCTTCGGCGAGGTGGTGGTGGCACTGAACCCCGACGCCGCCCACGGACTGGTCTACCTGCGCAAGATGAACATGCAGCTGGCGTCCAAGATGCGGTTCATGTCCGCCCAGTTCATCGCCCTGCTGGAGGGTGACCTGTGGCTGCGTTCGGCCTCGCACGCCAATGCGATGGCGGCCCGGCTGCGCGCCGGCGTCGAGTCCATCCCCGGCGTCGAGCTGAGCCAGAAGACGGAGTCCAACGGCGTCTTCGCCGTCCTGCCCGCCGGCGCGGCTGACCGGCTGCGGCAGTCCTTCCGCTTCTATGACTGGAACGAGGCGGCCCGCGAGGTCCGCTGGATGTGTTCCTTCGACACCACCGAGGAAGACGTTGATTCCTTCATCGCCGCGATCAAGCACGAACTCGCGGACGGCTAGGCCGGCGGGCGGGCGGCCCGCCCCGGCGGCGAGCCTGCCGGGGCGGGACGGCGCCCGTGCATAACCTTTCACTGTGAACCCCCTCGACCAGGTTCCGGCGGATTTCCTCTTCGCCCTGGGAACCCTTCGAAAAGCACGGTGCCGCAGCGAGTTGCGCCTCGATGAGATCCCGGCCCCGGGCCGGCTCGCGCCCTTCGCGGTGGCACTCGGCGCCGAAGTGGTGGTCCCCGGCGACGCCGACTCCGGAGCCGTCCACGGCCCCGCGGCCGCCGCCCTGGCCCCGGCAACCGGCAGCGACGACGTCGAACTTGCGACCGGCCGCTTCATCCTGCTGCACGACCCCGACGGCTCCGCGGTCTGGGGCGGCGAATTCCGGATCGTCACCTACATCCGCGCCCAGCTGGAACCGGACATGGGCAACGACGAAATGCTCGGCTCCGTCGCCTGGACCTGGCTCGTGGAGGCGCTCGACAACCACCGGGCGGAGTACCGCTCGGCCGGCGGCACGGCCACCCGGGTGCTCTCCGAGAGCTTCGGCACGCTCGCGGACCGGCCCGGGACCATCGACATTGAACTGCGCGCCTCCTGGACTCCGGCCGGCCGGGACATCACCGCGCATCTGGAGGCCTGGTCCGACATGGTCTGCACCTTTGCCGGCCTGCCGCCGCTGCCCGACGGCGTCTCCGCGCTGCCGCGCCGGCGCCCCCGGCAGGCATGACCGGGCCGGGACCGGCGCAGCCGCGGCCTGCAACGACGGTGATGTCGGTAAACTGGAATCATCATGACCCCTCATAATCCGGAAATCAGCACGGCCGGCCCCGCCGACAACACAGCCGGCAACACAGTCGACAACACAGCCGGCAACACCGCCGCCCAGGCCGTTGACGCAGCAGCCCACATCACGGTCGAAGGCTTCGACAGCCTGGTCCCCGAGGTCATTGACCTCGATGCCCCGCGGGACGGCGTTCCGCTCGTCATCGAAACCCGGGCCGGCCTGGAACGCTGCGCCGCAGCCCTCGCCGCGGGCCACGGCCCGGCGGGGGTTGACGCCGAACGCGCGTCCGGGTTCCGCTACGGCCAGCGCGCCTTCCTGGTCCAGATCCGCCGCGAAGGCGCCGGCACCTGGCTGATCGACCCGGAGCCGTTCGGCGACCTGAGCATCATTAACGACGCACTGCGCGGCGTCGAATGGATCCTGCACGCCGCCAGCCAGGACCTCCCCTGCCTGTCCGAACTCGGCATGTGGCCGGACAAACTCTTCGACACCGAGCTCGCCGCCCGGCTGGCCGGCCTGCCCCGCGTGGGCCTCGCGGCCGTGATCGAACAGCTCCTGGGCTTTGGCCTGGCCAAGGAACACTCGGCCGCGGACTGGTCCACCCGTCCGCTGCCCGAACCCTGGCTGCGCTATGCCGCCCTCGACGTCGAGGTCCTGACCGAGCTGCGCGAGGAGCTGATCGAACTCCTCACCGCCGACGGCAAGCTGGACTACGCGGAGCAGGAATTCGCCGCGATCCTCGACGCCGGCCAGGCGCCGCCGCGCGTCGACCCGTGGCGCAAAACCTCGGGACTGCACCAAATCCGCGACCGCCGCCAGCTCGCCGCCGTCCGCGAACTCTGGCTGGAGCGCGATTCGCTGGCCCAGAAGCGCGATGTCGCCCCCGGCCGGCTGATTCCCGACTCCTCCCTCGTGGCCGCGGCCAAGGCCATGCCGAGCACCGTCCCGCAGCTGCTGGGGACCAAGGGTTTCCACGGCCGGGCCGCGCAGCGCGAGGCGCCGCGCTGGCTGCGCTGCATCAGCACCGCCCGCAGCCTCGAGGAGCTGCCGCCGCTGCACCTGCCCACCAATGCTCCCCCGCCGCCGCGCGTCTGGGCCGACCGGGACCCGGAGGCCGCCGCACGGCTCGCCACCGCCCGGCCCAAGCTGCAGGCCAGGGCCGAGGAGCTGAACCTGCCGGTCGAGAACCTGCTCACCCCGGACTACCTCCGCCGCGTGGCGTGGCGTCCCCCGGCGGAGATCAGCGAGGAGGGCATCGCCGAGGAGCTCCAGAACCTTGGGGCCCGCCAGTGGCAGATCCAGCTCACCGCCCCGCTGATCGCCGATGCCTTCCTGAACCCGCAGCCGCTGCCGCCGAAGGAAACCAAGGCACCCGCGGATGCACCGGCCGGCGTTTCCTCCGACGCCGCTTCCTGACGCTGCGGCTGCGCCCTCCTTGCCAGCTATGTTACTGACGAGTAACATTGCTAGGGATGTCGCCTGGATCACTCCTGTCCGTTCGAGCCCGCACCGGCCGCGGGCAGGGATCCGGCACCCATGTCTCAATGAGGAGTAATACGTGAGCCAAGCCAGCAGCGCCAAGCCGACCATCGGAAGAAAGAGCACCGTCCGCGACGTCGTCTTCGTCGATGGCGTCCGCACCCCGTTCGGGCGCGCCGGCGAGAAGGGCATTTACGCCGGAACCCGCGCCGACGACCTCGTGGTCAAGTGCATCCGCGAGCTCATGCGCCGCAACCCCTCCCTGCCGGCCGAGCGGATCGACGAGGTGGCCATCGCCGCCACCACCCAGACCGGCGACCAGGGCCTGACCATCGGCCGCACCGCCGCCCTGCTGGCCGGGCTGCCGCGCACCGTTCCGGGCTTCGCGATCGACCGGATGTGCGCCGGCGCCATGACCGCCGTGACGACCACGGCGAGCGGCATCGGCTTCGGCGCCTACGACGTCGTCATCGCCGGCGGCGTCGAGCACATGGGCAACCACCCGATGGGCGCCGGCGCGGACCCCAACCCGCGCTTTATGTCCGAACGGCTCGTGGACCCGGCCGCCCTGAACATGGGGAACACCGCGGAAAACCTGCACGACCGGTTCCCCGCCATCACCAAGGAACGCACGGACGCCTACGCCGTCGCCTCCCAGGACAAGCTGGCCGCGGCCTACGCGCAAGGAACAGATCCAGCCGGACCTGGTTCCCGTGGCCACCATGAAGCCGGGCCAGGGCTGGACCGTCAACACCGTGGACGAGCCGCCGCGCCCGGGCACCTCGGTGGAGGATCTCGCCGCGCTCCGCACCCCGTTCCGGGCGCACGGCCGCGTCACCGCCGGCAACGCCGCGGGCCTCAACGACGGCGCCACCGCGGCCCTGCTCGCCTCGGCCGACGCCGCCGAGGAACTCGGCCTGCCGGTCAAGATGCGCCTGGTCAGCTACGCCTTCGCCGGCGTCGAACCGGAAGTCATGGGCATCGGCCCGGTGCCCGCCACCGAGAAGGCGCTCAAGAACGCCGGGCTCGGCATCGGCGACATCGGCCTGTTCGAAATCAACGAGGCCTTCGCCGTCCAGGTGCTCAGCTTCCTGGACCACTTCGGCATCGCCGACGACGACCCCCGGGTCAACCGCTACGGCGGCGCAATCGCCGTCGGCCACCCGCTCGCCTCCTCCGGCGTCCGGCTGATGAACCAGCTGGCCCGCCAGTTCGAGGAAGACCCCAGCGTCCGCTTCGGCATGACCACCATGTGCATCGGCCTGGGCATGGGCGCCACCGTCATCTGGGAAAACCCGCACCACGCCGACTACGGCACCGACTACACCACCACCGAGACTGGAGCCGCAGCATGAGCGCCGCCGATTTCCGCAAGCTTGCCGAACTGTTTCCGGGCGAGACCGTGACCCACTCCTACGTCCAGGACATCCAGCTTCCCGCCGTCGACGGCACCAGCCCCGGCACGTTTGCGCTGGTCACGCTGGACAACGGCCTGGACCACTCCAAGCCCACCACGCTGGGACCGAACACCCTGATCGAGCTCGGCACCGTGCTGGAGGGACTGCGGGACCGCGCCGCGCGCGGCGAGATCGTCGGCGTCGGCGTGACCGGCAAGCCGTACTTCCTGGTCGCCGGCGCGGACCTGTCCACGGTCAAGTCCGTCAGCGGCCGCGAACAGGGCCTCTGGATGGCCCAGCTCGGCCACGATGTCTACGCCACCCTGGCCAACCTCGGTGTCCCCAGCTTCGCGTTCATCAACGGCCTGGCCCTGGGCGGCGGGCTGGAGATCGCCCTGCAGTCCACCTACCGCACCGTCTCCACCGGGGCCGGCGCGCTGGCCCTGCCGGAAGCGTTCATCGGGCTGATCCCGGGCTGGGGCGGGGTCTACATCCTGCCGCGCCTGATCGGCCCCGAGAACGCCGTCAAGGTGATGATCGAGAACCCGCTGAGCAACAACCGCACCCTGACCGGTCCGCAGGCCTACGACCTCGGCGTCGCGGACGCCATCTTCGAACCCGCGGACTTCGTCGAGCAGTCCGTCGCGTGGGCGGCCCAGGTGATCGCCGGCGCCGTTACGCCCGCGCGGGCCAACGCCGTCGACCCCGCCGCGCCGGACGTTGCCGAGCGCTGGGCCGGTGCTGTCGCCGCCGGCCGGGCCTTCGTCGAGGCCAAGACCTCCAACGCCTCCCCGGCCCCGGCCAAGGTGCTGGACGTGCTGGAAGCCAACCGGACCATGACCCAGGCGGAGTCGGCGGAACTCGAATGCGAAACGCTCGCGGACCTCATGCAGACCGACGAGTTCCGCTCCACCGTGTACGCGTTCCTGGACCTTGTGCAGCGCCGCTCCAAGCGCCCCGCCGGCGCCCCGGACCGCAAGCTCGCCCGCCCGGTGACGAAGATCGGCGTCGTCGGCGCCGGCCTGATGGCCAGCCAGCTCGCGCTGCTCTTCGCCCGCCAGCTCAAGGTGCCCGTGGTGCTGACGGACATCGACCAGGCCCGGGTGGACAAGGGCGTGGACTACGTGCACGCCGAGGTGGACAAGCTGCTGGCGAAGAAGCGGATCAGCGCGGACGCCGCCAACCGGACCAAGGCCCTGGTCAGCGGCTCGGTGTCCAAGGAGGCCTTCGCCGACGCCGACTTCGTGATCGAGGCCGTGTTCGAGGAGCTCAACGTCAAGAAGCAGGTCTTCAAGGAGGTCGAGGCGATCGTCTCCCCGGAGTGCATCCTGGCCACCAACACCTCCTCGCTGTCCGTCACCGCCATGGCCGAGGACCTGGACCATCCCGAACGCCTGGTGGGTTTCCACTTCTTCAACCCGGTGGCCGTGATGCCGCTGCTGGAAATCGTCCGGGCGCCGAAGACCGACGACGCCGTGCTGGCCACCGCGTTCGAGCTCGCCAAGGGCCTGAAGAAGTCCGCCGTGCTGGTCAAGGATGCCGCCGCCTTTGTGGTCAACCGGCTCCTGCTGCGCCTGATGGGCGAGGTCACCGCGGCCTTCGACGAGGGCACCCCGGCCGAGGTGGCGGACAACGCGCTGCGCCCGATGGGCCTGCCGATGACGCCGTTCACCCTGGGCGCCATGGTGGGGCTGCCGGTCGCGCAGCACGTCCAGGAATCCCTGCACGCCGCCTTCGGGGACCGCTTCACGGTGTCGCGGAACCTGCAGGTGCTGATCGACAACGGCATCAAGTCCCTCTGGGATCCGGCCTCGGTGAAGGCGGGCAAGCCGGTGATCCCGGCCGAGACGCTGGCGCTGTTGTCCTTCGGCGATTCGCCGTCAACGGCCGAGGAAGTGCTGCGCCGCACGCAGGACGCCCTCGCGGAGGAAATCGGCCTGATGCTGGCCGAAGGCGTCGTGGCAGGACCGGAGGACATCGACCTCTGCATGATCCTCGGCGCGGGCTGGCCGATGTTCCTGGGCGGCATCACCCCGTACCTGGACCGGGTGGGCGCCTCCGAGCGGGTCAACGGCAAGAAGTTCCTGGCTCCGGGCGTGGCCTCCGAACCGGCCGCCTGAGCCGCTCGGTCCCACGACAGGCAGCGCCGCCGTCCCCGCCATCAGGCGGGACGGCGGCGCTTCGTTCGTCAGGCGGGGCCCCTCGGTCCACCGGTTGCAGCTAGCACTCGCAGATCATCAGCACATTGCCGTCCGGGTCCTTGAAGTTGAACCACTGCCCGTCCCGGATCTCCGTGACCTCGGCACCCGTGCCCTGCAGGTGGGCGTGGGCGGCCTGGATGTCCGCCGTGTTGAGGTGGAACGCCGGGACGCGGAAGACCGCGTCAGCGGAGTAGATCTTGCTGTCCAGAACCAGGCCCGTCCCGCTCATCGGCAGCACATACAGATGGCCGAAAGTATGTCACCGTCTGCCGGGACACCGAGCAAAGAGCAGTACCAGTCCCGGGCCGAGGCGACATCGCTGACCGGCACAAAGACCGTTCCAATCTCCGGGGCAATGGGGTTCATCACAGGCTCCTCCTGGTCACTGCTGGTGTCCCCGGGCGGGCCTGCCGGGGGTGCGGGAAAACTCCACGAAATATACCTGACCGGGACTTGCCGCCGGCCACGCCGCGGCGGCGCCGCTCAGACTTCCCGCAGGTTCCCGCCGTCGAGCTCAAGGACACGATGGGCCATGGCACCGGGCGTAGACCACGTCGTGGGTGACCAGAATGACGCCGGCTCCCCGCGCCGCCGCGGCGGCAACGGCGTCAGCGAGGCGTTCTAGGCCGTGCCGGTCCAGTCCCACGGTGGGCTCGTCCAGGGCCAGCACGGCGGGCCGGCGGGCCAGGACCGTGGCCAGGGCCAGCAGCCGCTGCCGGGAGGACGGCAGCTCTGCCGGGTGCGTCTGGGCGGCATCGGAGAGTCCGACGGCGGCCAGCGCCTCGTGCGCCCGTCCGGCCGCCGCCCCCGCGCCGACCAGCCGGGGCAGCCCGAACCCCACCTCACGCAGCACCGTCCGTTCGAAGAGCTGGTCGCGCGGCTGCTGGAACAGCACGCCGACCGAGGCGGCGACCCGGCCCGTCGGAATCCCGTCGATGCCTCGTCCCTGCACGCGAACCTCGCCGGACTGCGGCCGGAGCAGCCCGTTGACGTGGCGCAGCAGCGTGGATTTGCCGGTGCCGTTGGGGCCGGTGACGGCAACGATTTCACCGGGCAGGACGGTCAGGGTCAGATCACGCAACACCGCCGCCGGGGGCATGTCCCTGGCGGGCGTCTTCGCCGTGCGGTAGCCGAAGCTGATCCCCCGCAGTTCAAGGACCGGGGCCGCGGCTGCCGGGGCGGGCCGCTCCCCCGCCACCCGGGCGGGCATGCCCTCCGTCACGACGCCCGCGTCCCGGAGTTCGGCACTTCCCGCCAGTCCCGCCGGCGGGCCGGACGCCGTCACCGTGCCTCCGCGCAGGACAATCCAGTGCCCGGCGCCGCGGCACAGCGCGTCGGCCGTCTGGCTCAGGACCACGACGGCGGTGCCCGCGGCGAGGAGCCCGCCCACCAGCGCGCGGAGCTGGTTGGCGCCGGCCGCGTCCAGGGAAGCCAGCGGTTCGTCGAGGACCAGCACGCCGGGGTCGGCGATGACCGCGCAGGCGACCGCCAGCCGGCGCAGCTCGCCGCCGGAGAGCTCCGCCGGGTCCCGCTCCAGCAGGGCGGCCAGGCCCGTCAGTTCCGCGATCCGGGCCACGCGCCGGAGCATCTCGAGGCGCGGCACGGCCCGGTTCTCCAGGCCGAAGGCCAGTTCCTCCGCCACCGTGGAGCGCACCGAGGAGAGCATGGCGCCGGGGTCCTGCGGCACGTAGCCCACCCGGCCGGACCAGGCGGCCGGGTCGATCCGCGGGTCGCCGCTGGCGCCGTCGAACTCCAGGAGCGTCCGCACCGAGCGCCAGGCTGCCGCGCAGGACCCCGGAGTGGCCGGCCCGGAGCCAGCCGGCGAGCAGCTTCCCGAGGGTGGTCTTGCCGCTGCCCGAACCGCCCAGCACGGCGGTCAGGGTTCCCGGCAGAACGGAAAGCCGGACGTCCCGCAGCGTCTCCCCCGCGTCGCCGTGGAAGCTGAAGCTGCCGATCCGGGCGGCGACCGCGGGCAGCGCGGCGGTCGCGGGCTGCCCGGCAGCGGCGCGTCCTCCGGCGTTCATGTGGCCGCCGCCGTCGGCCAGGTGGAGACCAGGCGCAGCAGCACGGCGGCCGTCGCGAGCAGCAGCGCCGCGGCGCGGAAGATCCGCTGCCGGGGTGGATCATCCAGCTGCCGGTAGCTGGTGCGCGGGCCCGGAGCGCCGAAGCCCCGCGCCTCCAGGGCCTGCGCCCGGACCCCGGCGTCTTCCACCAGGCCCAGGACCAGCGGCACCGCCTGCAACCTGGCCGCGGCCAGCCGGTGCAGCAGCCCGCGCCCGACCACCAGTCCGCGCGCCTCCTGGGCCTGCCGGATCCTCTCCAGCCGTCCGGCCATCGCGGGGACCAGGGTGAGGGTGGAGGCGAGCACAAAGCTGAACTGCGGCGGGATGCGCCGCGCGGCCAGCGCGGCGAGCAGGTCCGGGACGCTGACCGTGAAGGAAAAGAGCAGGAAGACCAGCACAGACGCGGCCGTCCGCGACGCCAGCTCCAGGGCGAAGCCGAGCCCCTCGGCGGTCACCCGGGCCGGCCCCCACTGCGCCAGCACCGTGTGCCCGTCCGGGAAGGACAAACCATGCAGCACCAGCAGCGACAGGCACAGCGGCGCCAGAATGACCCCGGCCGCCGTCAGCACCCGAACCGCCACGCCCGCGCGTGCGGCGAGCAGCGCGGCGGCCAAAGCCACGGCGAGGGACAACGGCCAACTGCCGGCCGCCGTCGTGATGACCGCGGCGCAGCCGGCCGCGGTCAAGGCCGTCAGCGGGTGCAGGCGCATGGCCTAAGCGGCGGGGGCCGTCGGGGCCTTGCCGGCGAGCACCCGGTAGCGGCGGACGAAGGCGAACTGGAACACTGTGCGGCGCGGCAGGGCGTAGGCCAGCAGGGCGGCGATCGTGAAGACGATCGCCTTGTCCATCGGGTCCGAGATGAGGGCCTGCTTGGTGACCGCGGCCAGCAGGGTATCGCCCATGGCGCGGAAGGCGCTGACGATGGCGCCGGTGCCCAGGCCGGCGGTCCCGCCGAAAACGAACGCCGCGATCGGGGCGGAGACGACGCCGGCCAGGATGCCGGTGAGGAAGCCGGCCACGGGGGCCAGGTAGAAGCGGCGGAACAGTCCGCCGCGGGCCGCCAGCCCGGCGAGGAACCCGATCAGCGCGGCGCCGGCAGCGAAGGGCAGCACGGTGGGGTTGAAGAAGGACCAGGCGATGGTGCCGAGCACGCCGGTGGCGGCGCCGGCGGCCGGCCCGGCCAGGACGGCGATCAGGACGGTGCCGATGGCGTCGAGGTAGAAGGGCAGCCCGGTGCTCCCCATCAGCTGGCCGAGGACCACGTTGAGCACGATCGCGACCGGCATCAGCACGAGGGTGGAGGTGGGCAGGACCGGCAGCACCGCGACCAGCAGCAGCACCGCTCCGAGCAGGAAGCCACCGAGGGCCACGAGGGCCGAGAAGCTGGCCGGACCATTGGCGATCTCCACCGGCTGGGTGAGGACGAGGAAGACGTAGGTGGCGGCGATGGCCGCGGCACCCGCGATTTCCAGCAGCCGACGGCGGCCGGGTGCCGTTTCGGTCCCGGTTCGGGACTCGGCGTCGGGGAGGGTCAGGGACTGCGGTGACATGGGGATGGTCCTTCGGCTGGGGTCTGCGAACATCCGCCTCATGTCACCTCGGCGCAGCTACCATCCTAGCGACCCGTCCGGCCCGCCGGGAACACCGCCAGCGGCGTTCCCGTTCCGGGGTACTCATACCGTGCCTGCAGGGTGCGGGCCAGGGCGCCCACCGAGGAAATCAGTTCCTCGAAGCACTGCGCGGGATCGTTGCCGGTGACGATCCTGGCGTTCGGCGGCAGCCCCCAGAGGCCGCGGAAGTCCGCCACGGTGGTGCCGGCCAGCAGCGGTGAGTCCGTCTCGACGTCGACCGTCGCCGTCCGGGTGCTGAAGGGGGTGCGTCCGACGGCGGCGCAGGCGGCGAACGCGTCGTGCATGTGCGCCACATAGCCCTGGTCGTAGAGCCGGTGGAACTCCAGGTAGAAGCGGATCGCGTCGGACAGGCACGCCACCAGCGGGTTGCTGGAGGTGCTGCGCAGTCCCTCGGGCTGGTCCGGGAGCACCAGTTCGGGTTCCGCGGCACCGGCGGCCTCGCCGAGGCGCCGCAGGTGGTCGGGCCGCAGCTCGATCCGCTCCGTGGACTCCAGCGCGCAGACCACCGGAAGTTTGTCCTCGGGCAGCCCGCGGTAGGCCGCGTAGACCTCCTTGGCCGCGTGCGGGTCCACCGAGGTGTTCCACTCCGCCGTCGGCGTGGTGTTGCCCTGGTAGTAGAAGCTGCCGCCCATGATGACGAGGCCCTTGAGCAGCCGCGGCAGTTCCGGTTCGCGGCGCAGGGCCAGGGCGAAGTTGGTCAGCGGGCCGGTGATCAGCCCGGTGATCTCCCCCGGGTGCGCCCGGACTTCCTCCACCCAGACGTCCACGGCGTGCCGGTCCGAGATGGCCTGGGCGGGCGCGGGCAGCTCGGCGTAGCCGATCCCCTGCGGCCCGTGGGTCTCCTCGGTGGTGACGAGCGGGATCTCCAGCGGCACCTCGGCGCCGACGGCGACCTCGATCCCCTCCCGCCCGCACAGCTCCAGCAGGGACAGGCTGTTCAGCGCCACCTGGCGTGCCCCGACGTTGCCGGCGGTGCAGGTGATCGCCTGCAGCCGGACCTCGGGCCGGGACAGCAGGTAAACGAGGGCCAGGGCGTCGTCGATGCCGGTGTCGACGTCCATCAGGATCAGGTGTCCGGCGGTGCCGGCTCCGGGCACGGGAGCGCCCAAAACAGTGCGGCCCAGAACAGGGCTCGAATAGTGCGGCTCAGAACAGCGCGACCTTCGGCGTGCGCGGGAAGATCTCATCGAGTTCGGCGAGCTCCTTGGCGTCCGGGACCCAGGCGACGGCTTCGGCGTTCTGCCGGACCTGTTCGGGCCGGGTCGCGCCCGCGATCACGCTGCTGACGGAGGGCTGGGCGGCCAGCCAGGAGAACGCCACCTGGATCTCGTTCAGGCCCCGCTCGGCGGCGAAGGCGGAGAAGGCGCCCAGCTGCTTCCAGTCCGCGTCGTGGACCAGGTGCGTGCGGGTGTGGCTCAGGCGCGATCCCTCCGGCGCCTGGCCCTCGGAGTACTTGCCGGTGAGCAGGCCGTTGGCCAGCGGGAAGTACGGCAGCACGCCCAGGCCGTACGCCTCGGCGGCCGGGGTGACCTCGAGCTCGGCGCGGCGGTCCAGCAGGTTGTAGTGGTTTTGGCTCGAGATGAACCGGGCCCCGCCGCGGGCGCGGGCCACGAATTCGGCCTCGGCGAGCTGCCAGCCGGCCCGGTTGGAGTGGCCGATGTAGCGGACCTTGCCGCTGGTCACGAGTTCGTCGAGCGCCGCGAGGGTCTCGTCGATGGGGGTGAGCGGATCCGGGGTGTGGAACTGGTAGAGGTCGATCCAGTCGGTCCCGAGCCGCCGCAGGGACGCCTCGGCCGCTTTGATGATGTAGCGGCGGGAGCCGCGCGCGCCGAAGTCGTTGCCGTTGGTCCCGCGCATGTCCAGGCCGAACTTGGTGCCGATCACGGCGTCGCCGCGTCGGCCGCCGAGCGCCTTGCCCAGCATCGTCTCGCTGAGTCCGGGCTCCCGGCCGTAGGCGTCGGCGACGTCGAAGAAGGTGATGCCGGCGTCCAGGGCCGCGTGCACGACGGCGTCGGTCCCGTCCTGCGACTCGGTGGCGGTGTTCGCCCGGCCCAGGTTGTTGCAGCCAAGTCCCACGACAGAGACGGTCAGTCCGGAATTTCCTACGCGGCGGTATTCAGTCATGGGGTTCAGCCTATAACGGCCGCGGCCCGCTCCCGGGCAGCGCGGCCCCGGACATCCCCTACCCCGCGGGCAGCTCCAGCCCGTGTTCGTCCATCGCGTCCTGGAGCTGGGCCAGGGTGCGCGGGCAGACGCCCGGCATCCCGGCCAGCCGGCGGCCGCCCAGTTCGCTGACGTGCTCGAGGGTTTCCACCCCCGCGTGGGCCAGGGACCTGCGCGCGGGCGCCGCCAGTCCGGCCGGGAGTGGCGTGCTGCCGGGTCGTGGGGATTTTCGCGTCATTGCGTTGCCTTCCAGTCGCTTGCCCCCAAAACTGATGTGAGCCGTGCCCGGCTCCGTACGGGTAGGTTCCCAGGCGGGATGCCTAGAGCGTGAAGCTGTTGGCCGGTTTGGCCGAGTGCTTCAGTTTGAAGTCCGTTCCGCCGAACGGCGCGGCGCCGATGCTCAGCTTGGTGAAGTCGAGGTCCTCGCCGCGGATGCAGACCTTGATCGCGTTGACCGTCTTGTTGACGTCCGGGGTCAGGCAGAAGATGTTCAGCTTGGCGTCGGAGAACTCGGAGCGGTCCACCACTCCGAGGCCGCGCCAGGCCAGGTGGCTGATCAGGGCGTCCTTGGCCTTTTCCTCGAGGTAACGGTCGCGGCTGGTGCCGTCCTTGGTCTTGAGCGCGTACTGCGCCACCACCCAGAACTGTTCCTCGTCCGGGATCTCCGCGTAGCCGTCCTCGGCGCACTGCGCCGCGAACGCCTCCATCAGGCCCTCGCCCGCGGCGGTGTCCGCGGCGCCGGTCTCCTCGGTGGTGCTCTGGTGCCCGACGACGCCGTGGTTCATCACGAACTCGTGGTATTCCTCGTCGATCCAGGCTTCCCTGAAGTGCAGGACTCCCTCGTCGTCGCGTTTGTAGACCCGGATGATGCCGCTCATGCTAAATTCCTTCGTTGAGTGTCACAGAAGCGGCAGGCTGCCGGTGCTGGGGTGCGCCTGGCCCGGAAGCGGCCGCGCGAACGGGACCTTGGTCCCGAGGACCTGGGCGACGACGTCGTGGGTGATCTGCTGGGCGGTCAGTCCGACGCGCTCCAGCACCTGGCTGCGGCTCCCGTGGTCCAGGAACTCCACCGGAAGGCCCACCTCGTTGAGCGCGGTGTCCACCCCGGCGGCCCGCATTTCCTGGCGGATCCGGGAGCCGACGCCGCCGGCCCGCACGCCGTCCTCGATGCAGATGACGAGGCGGTGGTGGGAGGCGAGGGCGATGACGGACTTGGGCACCGGCAGGACCCAGCGCGGGTCCACCACGGTGGAGCTGATGCCCTGGGCACCGAGCCGGTTGGAGACGTCGAGCGCGAGTTCGGACATCGCGCCGACGCTGACGATCAGCACGTCGTTCTCGGTCGATCCCGCCGGCCGCCGCGCCAGCACGTCGACGCCGTCGCCGAGCCGTTCGATCGCTTCCACCTCGGCTCCGACCGTGCCCTTGGAGTAGCGGAGCACGGTGGGGGCGTCCGCGACGGCGACAGCTTCGCGCAGTTCCTCGCGCAGCCGGGTGGCGTCGCGGGGCGCGGCGAGGTGCAGCCCGGGAACGATCTGGACCATGGCCATGTCCCACATGCCGTGGTGGCTGGCGCCGTCGGGGCCGGTGACACCGGCCCGGTCCAGGACGATCGTGACGCCGGCCTTATGCAGGGCGACGTCCATCAGGAGCTGGTCGAAGGCACGGTTGAGGAAGGTCGCGTAGACGGCCACCACCGGGTGCAGTCCCCCGAACGCCATGCCGGCCGCGGAGGTGAGGGCATGCTGCTCGGCGATGCCGACGTCGAACACCCGGTCCGGGTGGCGGGCCGCGAGCTTGTGCAGCCCGACGGGGATCAGCATGGCGCCGGTGATGCCGACGATGTCCTTGCGTTCATCGGCGATGTCGGCGATTTCGTCGGCGAACACGGAGGTCCAGGACTTGGCGCCGCCGGCTTCGGTGGGCTCGCCGGTTTCCGGGTCGATGATCCCGACGGCGTGGAACTGGTCCTCTTCGTGGGCGCGGGCCGGCGCGTAGCCGTGGCCCTTTTCCGTCATGGCGTGGACGATCACGGGTCCGGCGTAGTTCTTCGCCGTGGACAGTGCGTGTTCCATGGCCTGGAGGTTGTGGCCGTCCACCGGGCCGATGTACTTCATGCCGAGGTCCTCGAACATGCCCTGCGGGGCCCACCAGTCCTTGATGCCCTTCTTCATGGCATGCAGGCTCTTGTAGGTGAACTGGCCCACCGGGCCGCCGCTCTGCAGCCGCTTCTTCCACCAGTCGAGGGCGCCTTCGTAGGCCGGCGCCGCCCGGAGTGAATCGATGGTGGGGCGCAGCGAGGCGAGGTAGTCGGCCACGCCGCCGATGGTCGGGGCGTAGGAGCGGCCGTTGTCGTTCACGACGATCACGACGCGGCGCTTCTTGTCCGCGGCGATGTTGTTGATCGCTTCCCAGGCCATGCCGCCGGTCAAGGCTCCGTCGCCGACGACGGCGATCACGTAGCGGTCGCCGTCGCCGGTCAGCCGGCGGGCGCGGGAGATGCCGTCGGCCCAGGACAGCGAGGAGGACGCGTGCGAGCTTTCGACGATGTCGTGCTCGGATTCTGCGCGGTCCGGGTAGCCGGAAAGGCCGCCCTGCTGGCGCAGCGTGCTGAAGTCCTGGCGTCCGGTGAGGAGCTTGTGCACGTAGGACTGGTGCCCGGTGTCGAAGACGATGCTGTCGCGGGGGGAATCGAAGATCCGGTGCACCGCGATGGTCAGTTCAACGACGCCAAGGTTCGGCCCGAGGTGGCCTCCCGTCTGGGAAACATTGCCGATCAGGAACTCCCTGACCTCGGCTGCCAGCTGTTCCAGCTGCGCCTCGGACAATTTGCTCAGGTCCTGCGGACTCCGGATGGTCTCCAAGATTCCCAACGGCCCCTCCTTGCGGGTAGTAGACATGCCTTTTAACTCTAACGCCTCGGAACCGGGCCGGGTGCCGGAAACGGGAAAGCCCCGATCCGTCGGGACGGACCGGGGCTTTCGCGTGGTGCTGCTGGAACTGACCTAGCTGGCCGAGATCTGGCGCAGCACGTACTGCAGGATGCCGCCGTTGCGGTAGTAGTCGGCTTCACCCGGGGTGTCGATGCGCAGGACCGCATCGAACGAGGTGACGGTGCCGTCTTCGGCCGTGGCGGTGACCTTGAGCGTCTTCGGCGTGGTGCCTTCGTTGAGGGCGGTGACGCCCTCAACGGCGAAGGTTTCCGTGCCGGTCAGGCCCAGGCTGGCGGCGTTCTGGCCGGCCGGGTACTGCAGCGGCAGGACGCCCATGCCGATCAGGTTGGAGCGGTGGATGCGCTCGTAGCTCTCCGCGATGACGGCCTTGACACCCAGCAGTGCGGTGCCCTTGGCGGCCCAGTCACGGGACGAGCCGGAGCCGTACTCCTTGCCGGCCAGGACGACCAGCGGGGTGCCGGCGGCCTGGTAGTTCTGCGCGGCGTCGTAGACGTAGGCCTGCGGGCCGTCAGCCTGCGTGAAGTCGCGGGTGAAGCCGCCCTCGACGCCGTCGAGGAGCTGGGGCCGGAGCTGGCGTCGATGCCGCTCCCCACGCGCGACTCGCCGGCGCTGACGATCCGCCACCTGATGACCCATGCGGCGGGCTTCCCCGAAGACAACCCCTGGGGTGACCGGCAGTTGGCCGTGCCGGATGACACCCTCGGGGCCTGGCTCCGCGCCGGCCTCCCTTTCTCGACCGCTCCGGGCACCGAGTTCGAGTACTCCAACTATGGCTTCGCCCTGCTCGGCAGGATCGTCACGCGCGTCGCCGGGATGCCGTACGAGCGCTACATCACCACGCAGATCCTCGTACCGCTCGGAATGACGTCGACGGTGTGGGATCCGCGCGAAGTCCCCGCCGGCCGGCTCGCGATGGGCCATCGCTACGAGGACGGCGCGTGGACGCCGGAGGCGCCGCTCGGCGCCGGCGCCTTTGGCGCCATGGGTGGCCTGTTGACGACGGCGCGCGACCTGGCCCGATACGTGGCCTTCATGCTCTCGGCGTGGCCGCCGCGGGACAATCACGACACGGGGCCGGTGCGACAATCGTCGGTGCGCGAGATGCAGCAGGCGCAGCGCTTCTCCGGCTTCGGCGTCGAGCGCGACACGCCGGATGCGGCCCTGCGTGCCAGCACGCGGTCGTACGGGTTCGGCCTCGGCAGCACCCGCGACTGCCGCTTCCCGAACGTCGTGTCCCACGGCGGCGGGTTGCCGGGCTATGGCTCGACGATGGCCTGGCTGCCCAGTAGGCGTGGGCCTGCTGATCCTCGCGAACGTGACCTATGCCCCCGCGGGAGCCATGGGCCGGCCGGTCTTCGATTTGCTCGACGGGACCGGCGCGCTGCAGCCGCGGCGCCTGCCAATCTCGCGCGCCCTCGCCGAGGCGCGGGACTCGATCGCCGGGCTCGTCCGCGCGTGGAGCGACGACGCCGCGATCCGGATCGCGGCCGGCAACCTGCCGCTCGACCGCCCGCTGGCCCGGCGGCGCGAGGAGCTCGCGGCGCTCCGGACCCGCCTCGGCGACTGCCGGCCGGAGGGCGACCTGACGGCGGAGAACTGGCTGCGAGGCAGTTTCCGCATGCGCTGCGAGCGCGGCTGGCTGGACGTCACGTTCACGCTCGCGCCGACGGCGCCGCCGGCGGTGCAGCACCTCACCTTCTGGCCGGGGCAGCCACTCGGTCCGGCCGCGTCCGCGCTGGTGGACCGCCTCGCGTCGCTGACGACGACGGGGTGGGAGGAGAGCCAGGCGCGTGCGGTGCTGGGCGACGCCGAAGATGTCGACGGCGCGCGCCGCCAGCTCGATGCGCTCCGGCTCCACCAGGGCGCGTGCCGCGCCGGCGCCGTGCTCGAGGGCGACGGCGAGCGGCGGTTCACGGTGCGCTTCACCTGTGAGCGCGGTCGCACCGATGTTCGAATCGCCACTGACGACGCCGGGACGCGGGTGGCGTCGCTGCGCTTCGTGAGGGGCGAAGGGGATGTGTGCGTGCCGTGAGCGACTTCGCCGGTCACGCCGGGCGCGCGGGCCGGCGAATCGACCACCGCCGCACGTCCGGAACGGCGGCGGCGTAACACCGATTTCACACGGCGGAAACGAGCCGGCAATGACGACCGGGTAGGCTCCTGCAGTCCACTGCGCGCCCGCCTGGCGGCGGCCGGAGCGTCGAGGCGGAGCCTCGTGTAACATCGGATCGTCTAGTGCGTGGGTGGCGGCCCGCCGCGGAAGACGCGGCCCCGGCCGGTTTGCCAAGTGAGGTTTCCGTGGAACGCGTCGGTCGCCACTTCCAGGAAGAGCTCGACCAGCTCAAGACGCGGCTGCTCGAGATGGGCGGGCTGGCCGAAGAACGGGTGCGCCGCGCCGTCCAGGGGCTCGTCGAGCGCGACGTCGCGATCGAGCGCGTGCTCGCCGGCGACGAGCCGATCAACCAGCTGCACATCGAGATCGACAACCGCTGCTTCAAGCTGCTGGCGCTCCATCAGCCGATGGCCGCCGACCTGCGGGCCATCGTCGCGGCGGTCAAGATCAACACCGACCTCGAGCGGGTCGGCGACCTGGCCGTGAACATCGCCGAGGCGGCGCGGCGCTACCTGCATGCACCCGCCGGTCAAGAAGCTGATCGACATCCCGCGGATGGCCGACATCGCGCAGGCGATGCTGCGCGACGCGCTCGACGCGTTCGTGCGTCGCGACATCGCGCTGGCCCAGCAGGTCCTCAACGAGGACGACAAGCTCGACGCGCTGAAGACGCAGGTCTTCCGCGAGCTGCTGACCTACATGCTGCAGGACCCGACCACGATCGAGCCGTCGCTCGACCTGATTCTCATCTCGCGCCACCTCGAGCGGATCGGCGACCACGCCACCAACATCGCCGAGGACGTGATCTTCATGGTGTCGGCGCGCGACGTCCGGCACCACGCGCCGGAATGCCGCAGCTACGACGCGCCTAATCGGGCAATCGTCAACCCGAGTCCAACCGCGCCGTTGCCCCCCAGCTTCCGCCTCTCGAGCCTCGACCGACGCTCATCCGACTTACTTGAACCGCCGGTGGCACGGGCCGTTGGCGTCGATGTGTCCGCCGACCCGCTGCTGTGTCGTGTGTCACCGGCAGCCGGTCGACGCCCGCTGGCGGCCGTTCTGCAGCGAACGGTGCAAGCTGCCAGGACCTGGCACGATGGGTGGACGGCGACTATCGAGTCGCGGGTGACACAGTCGTCCGGACGGACAGCCCGAGACGCCGGAGCGATCACGCCACGACTCCTGACACCGCGGCCGTACAGTCGTCCCGGCCGCATGCCTGACACGCTGACGATCACCGACAACCGCACCGGCAAGCAGCTACGAGATCCCCATCCAGGACGGCACCATTCGGGCCGACAGATCTGCGGCAGATCAAGGTCGTGCCGGACGACTTCGGGCTGATGACCTACGACCCGGCGTTCATGAACACGGCCGCGTGCCGCAGCCGCGATCACCTACATCGACGGCGACAAGGGCATCCTGCGCTATCGCGGCTACCCGATCGAGCAGCTGGCCGAGCAGAGCTCGTTCCTCGAGACCGCGTACCTGATCCTCGACGGCGAGCTGCCGACCGCGGCGCAGCTCGCCGGCGTGGACCCAGCACGATCACGCAGCACACGATGCCGCCCGAGCAGCATCGAGAGCTGATGAAGGGCTTCCCGCACGATGCCCACCCGATGGGCATGTTCATCGCGCAGCTTCGCGTCGCTCTCGACGTTCTACCCCGAGCGCGACGAGATCTTCGACGACATGGCGCCGCAGCTGCAGATGCACCGCGTGCATCGCCAAGGCGCCGACGCATCGCCGCCTACGCGTACCGCCACCGCATCGGCCGGCCGATCGTCTACCGCCGATCGACGAGCTCAGCTTCGCCGGCAACTTCCTGAACATGCTGTTCCGCAGCCGGGCACGACGTATCACGCCGCAACCCGGTGCTCGAGCGCGCGCTCGACATCCTGTTCATCCTGCACGCGGACCACGAGCAGAACTGCAGCACGATCGCGATGCGCAGCAGTCGGCAGCTCGCAGGCCGACCTCGTATCTCGTCGATGGCCGGCGCGGCGGCGGCGCTCTCCGGCCCGCTGCACGGCGGCGCCAACGAGGCCGTGCTGCGGATGCTCGCCGAGATCGGATCACTCAACAACGTGCCGGCGTTCATCAAGCGGGTGAAGGCCGGCGACGGCCGGCTGATGGGCTTCGGCCACCGCGTCTACAAGTCGTACGACCCGCGCGCGACGATCATCAAGCGGATCGGCCGACGAGGTGTTCGAGGTCACCGGGCAAGAACCCGCTGCTCGAGATCGCGCTCGAGCTCGAGCGCATCGCGCTCCAGGACGAGTACTTCGTCAAGCGGCAAGCTCTACCCGAACGTCGACTTCTACTCCGGCCTGATCTACCAGGCGATGGGCTTCCCGACCGACATGTTCCCGGTGCTCTTCGCGATCCCGCGCACGGCGGGCTGGCTCGCCCAGTGGGAGGAGAGCTGCTCGATCCCGACACGAAGATCGCGCGGCCGCGCCAGATCTACGTCGGCGCCGACGTGCGCGACTACGTGCCGATGGCGCAAGCGGCGCTGATGCGGCGCGGTCCTCGCGGCAATCGCCGTGCTCGCCCTGGCCGCGGGCTCGTCCGTCGCGCCGGCGCTGGCCCGGCCCGGCGCCGCCGCGCCGGACCGCGAAGGCGGCGTCCTTCGACTCCGGCCGCGCCTTCGAGCACGTCCGGCAGCTCGTCGCGATCGGCCCGCGGCACGCCGGCTCCGCCGGCGGTCCCAGCAGGCCCGCCGCTACATCCTCGACCAGGCCAAGGCGATCGGCGTCGCCGCCGCAGAGCAGCCGTTCGTGGCCGCGACGCCGTTCGGGCCGGTCAAGATGGCCAACGTGATCGCTGACGCTTCCCGGCGCGAGCGCCGAACGGATCGTCCTCGGCGGCCACTACGACACCAAGCTGTTCCGCGAGTTCCGCTTCGTCGGCGCCAACGACGGCGGGTCGAGCGCGGCGATGCTGCTCGAGCTCGCGCGCGTGCTCAAGGACCGGACGCAACCCGTTCACCATCGAGCTGCGTGTTCTTCGACGGCGAGGAAGCGACCTGCTCGACTGGACCGGCACGGACCACACCTACGGCAGCCGTCACTACGTGGAGCGGGCCCAGAAGCCGACGGCGCGCTCGAGAGCCTGCGCGCCATGATCCTCGTCGACATGGTGGGCGACCGCGACCTGACGCTCCGGCGCGAGGCGCGCTCGACGCCGTGGCTGACCGACACCCTGTGGGCCTCGGCCAAGCGCCTCGGCTACGGCGCGCACTTCCTCGACGATCTCGAGCCGATCGAGGACGACCACGTCAACTTCCTGAACGCCGGCGTTCCCGCCGTCGAATCTGATCGACCTCGATTACCGCGCGTGGCACACGGCCGACGACACGCTCGACCAGGTGAGCGCGCGCAGCCTGCAGGTCGTCGGCGACGTCGTGCTCGACGCGCTGCCGGGGATCGAGAAGAGGCTGGCGGGGAAGAAGTAGGCTGGAGGCTGGAGGTCGGAGGTTGGAGGCTAGCGGTCAGCATCGAGGTCAGCCATTGCTAGGCTCATCAGGCCTTAACCTCCAGCCTCTTCGCTACCGTCAGCCGGTGAACCGGACCACCAGCGCCGTGACGTCGTCGCTCTGGTCGGCGCCCTTGGCGAAGAGCTTCACGCTCGCGAGGATGGCGTCGAGCACGTCGCGCGTGCTCTGGTCGCGGTTGGCCTGCACGCACTCGAGCAGGCGCTCTTCGCCGTATTCCTCGCCCGACGGCGCTCAGCGCCTCGGTCACGCCGTCGCTGAAGGTGATGAGCAGGTCGCCGGGCTCGAGCGGCATCGTGTCTTCCTCGAACGTGGCGTGCTCGAAGAGGCCGAGGATCAGGCCGCCCTTCTCGAGCCGCTCGACGCGGTCCTTGCGGATCAGCAGCGGCGGGTTGTGGCCGGCGTTGCAGTAGAGCGAGCTTGCCGTCCTTCGACGCGACCGCGTAGAAGGCGGTCGCGAAGCGCGACTCGATCGCGCGGCGGATGAGCGCCTGGTTGACCCGCGTAGAACGTGACCGCCGGTCCCGTGCCCGACGAGGCCTGCGCGGCGAACACGCCCTGGATGACCGCGGTGAGCAGCGCCGCCGGCGCGCCCTTGCCCGCCACGTCGCCGACCGCGAAGCCGAAGCTCGCCGTCGGGCAGGTCGACGTAGTCGAAGAAGTCGCCGCCGATCGAGCGGCACGGCAGCGACGCGCCGACGGCCTCGAAGAAGCCGCCCATGCGCTCGCGGCTCCGGCAGCAGCGCCCGCTGGATGTCGGCCGCGATGCGCATCTCCTGCTCCATCTTGCGCCTTGTTCGAGCGTCTCGCGGTACAGGCGCGCGTTCTCGATGGCGACGGCCGCCTCGGTCGCGAGCGTCTCGAGCGCGGTGCGCGCGGCGCGCGACAGCACGGCGCCCTTCTCGCGGCTGTCGAGGTACAGCACGCCGATGCGCTTCTCCTCGTTCGGCATGTCCGCGCTTGTCGAGATAGCGCACGAGCCGCAGCGGCGTGCAGAGCACGTGGCGGATGCCGAGGACGACGGTGCGCCGTGTGCCGCTGGCGAGGTCGCCGTCGAGCAGGTCCGCGACGACGCGCTCCTGGCCGGTCGAGAAGACCTCCTCGGGAATCTTGCGGCTCGTCTCGAAGCTCTTGCCCGGCAGCGTCACGCGGCCGCGGCCGCGCGCGAGCTTGAACTCGAGCTCGTTCTCGGCGTTGGCCAGCATGATGAAGCCGCGCTCGGCGCCGGTGACCTCGATCGCCGAGTCCATGCACCAGCGCGAGCACCTCGTCGAGCACGCGGCCCGACCCGAGCGCGCGCAGGCCCTCGAGCAGCGCGGCCATCTGCCGCAGGTCGCCGACCGCCGACGTCGTGTGCTTGTCGACCGACGCCCGAGAGCGGCTGCGTCGTCGAGCAGGAACACCATCTCGGCGCCGCCGCTGCGGCCGAGCCGGATCAGGTCGCCGTGCGCCAGCGGCTGTCTCGGTGACCTGCTCGCCGTTGACGAAGGTGCCGTACCGCGAGCCGCGGTCGCGGAGCGATGTACTGGTCGCCTTCGAGCGCGATCTCGGCGTGATCGCGCGAGACGTCGCTGCCGACGAGCTGCAGATCGTTGCCGCTGCGGCGGCCGATGGAGAAGACCGGCTTCTCGAGCGGCACGACGCGGCGCCCGAGCGCATCCGTCACTTCGAGGCGACCGACAGGCATGGCAGGTGTGTGTCCACGGGGCGACCGAAGGGTTCCCGGGGAAGGCGGGCATCATATCTGATCGGAAACGAGGCACGCAATCGACCGAACGGTGGATGGGCCATTCCGCGGGCAGCGGTCCGACCACCTGGCGGCGCGGCCTGCCGGTGTCGAACACGCCGAAATCCCCGTGATCCACGTCGGGGGCGGGACGTCGGCCCCGCGCCGGACGCGGTTTCGGAAGGCCGTCCCGGGGCCCGGCGGCTCAACGTCTTCGAGCCGCCACCACCCGCCAGACGATCGCCACGGCGGCCAGCGCCGCGAGCACGTAGCCGACATCGCGCGGCACCTCGCCCTGGACCGCCTGCCCCATGAACAGGCCGGCGACCACCAGGACGATGAGCGCGAGGAGCGCGGGGATGCTGCTCCCGCGGGCCGGCACCCGATCGGGCGGCTTGATGCGCGGCTCGGTCGTGGCCGTCGCCGCAGCGATAGCAGATCAGCGCCTTGTCGGCGATCTCGGTTCCGCACTGTCGACAGAGTCATCGGGACGCTCAGTATAGGACGGAGACGCGACCCTCCCGGCTATACTCGCTCCATGTTCCCGCTTCGGGACGTCATTCCTTCCCGGACCTTCCCCGTCGTCGTCGTCGCGATCATCGTCCTGAACGCGCTCGCGTTTCTCTTCGAGCAGGCGCTCGGCGCGCGTGAGCTCGCGCTGTTCGTGCAGACGTGGGGCGTCGTGCCGGCCGCTTCTCGCTCGCTCGCGCTGTTCACGCTCGATGTTCCTGCACGGCGGCTGGATGCACATCCTCGGCAACATGCTGGTTCCTCTGGATCTTCGGCGACAACGTCGAGGACCGGATGGGCCACGGGCGCTTCGTCGTGTTCTACCTGCTGTGCGGCGCGCTGGCGGCGCTCGCGCACACGTGGAGCGACCCGGATCGTCGGTCGTCCCGACGATCGGCGCGTCGCGGCGCGATCGCCGGCGTGATGGGCGCCTACTTCGTGCTCTACCCGCAGTCGCGCATCCTCACGCTGCGGTCTCCGCTCGTTCATCTTCTGCCAGATCTTCGAGGTGCCGGCGGTCGTGTTCCTCGGCTTCTGGTTCCTGCTGCAGCTGTTGAGCGGCGTCGGCACGCTCGCTGCTGCCGGCCTCGAGCAGCCGAGCGGCGGCATCGCGTTCTGGGCGCACGTCGCGGGCTTCGTCGCCGGCGCGCTGCTCGTCATCGTGTTCCGCCGCCCGGAGCGAATCGCGGTCGAGTGGTGGGACGGCGACCGATAGGGCGGGCGGTGGGCGCGAGGTGGCGTCTGGCGTTGGGCGTTGGGCTCTACGACCTGCGATCGTATCGCCCGCGAGACGCGCGCCAGCTCGATCATCAGCTTCTCGAATTCCGCCTCCCACGCCGCGGCCGGCATCGTCGGCTTCCGCAGCTTGAGCTGCTCGGCGTCGGCCTCGAGCACCCGCTGCCGGGCGACGAGCTCGGCGATCTCGGGATTGGTGCTGGCGCCGACGGGATCGGGATCGAGGTAGGTGGTCCGCGCCAGCGCGCCGTCGGGCCCGGGCGCCCCGGCCTCCTGCCCCACGCGGTCGCCGGTGTCGTCGAGCAGCGCGCGCTCGGTCGCGAGCTGGCCGCGCTGGTCGTAGTACTGCCGCACGCGCGGCGCTCGCCTGCGCGAAGACCTCCCACACCGACACCCGCCCGTTCTTGTCGCCGTCGGTCGCCGGATCGGCTCGAGCGCGTTCACGAACTGCTCCGGGAAAGATCGTGTCGAAGCGCTGCGCCGCCGCAGTCGGTCGCGGTGATGACGATGCGCGAGCGCCGGGAGAGCTGATCGAGGAACGGAAAGCTCGCGCCCGCGGCGTTCACGAAGACGACGCGGCCGGGCAGCCGATCGACGATGGCCGCCCACTCGCGCCACGTCGAGGTCCGGGCCGACCAGGTTGAAGCGCGCGCTCTCCGCGTCGGCAGCGCCGTGCCCGACGAGCATGACGAACACGAGGTCGTCCTTCCCCGAGCGCCGGCGGAGGCGCTCGAACGCCGCGCGCACGCCGGCGGCCGGTGCTGCGCATCGCCGGATCGGCGGCGTCGGCCGTGAGCACCTCGATCCGATCCGGCGGGAAGCCGAGCCTGTCGCTCAGGGCCCCGACCAGCGTCGTCGCGCCACTCGGCCCACGTCTTCGCGTAGGCGTCGCCACCGGTGGCGCCGAAGACGATCAACGCCTGTCGGTCCTCTGCCCGGGCGGCGGCCGGGACGCCCGCGAGGAAGAGCGCCGCCAGGCACCACGCGACCGCGGCCGCACGGATCATCGCAGCCCCCACTGGCGCCTGAGCGCCCACTCGGTCGACAGCAGCGCCGCGATGAGCAGCAGCGACCACGCGTTGTGCCAGAGGTCGCGCACCTCCCGGCGGGTCGGACGCCGCGTGCGCCTCGCGCAGCCGGGCACCGATGCGCGACGCCTCGGGCGCCGGCACGTACGTCGCCCCCCGTCCCGCCCGCGAGCCGCCGCAGGGTCTCGTCGTTCATCCGCGGATCGGTGAACTCCGGGTCCACGCCGCCGACCAGCACGAACCGGGAGGCGGACCCGAGCGGCCGGTCGCCGTCGCGGGCGTCGGCGGCCAGCTCGAACACGCCCGGCGTGTCGGCCTGCCAGGTGGCGGCCACGTGGCCCGGCTCGGCGGCGGCCGCCGGCAGGTCCCGCACGCCGTCGACGCCGCGCAGCGAGGCGGTCACCGCCGGCCGCGCGACCGGCGCGAACGAGGCGTCCCGGACGGCGACGTCGACCGGGACGGTCGTCCCGGGCGGCACGACGGCGGGGACGGCAATCGCCACCGGGTCGGGCACCTCGCCGGTCAGCCAGCGCAGCGACTGCCGCCAGAACACGTCGTAGGCGTTCTCGCTCGCCGGCATCATCATCTTCCAGTGCCAGCTGGCTTCGCCGCCGAAGACCAGGGCGCGTCCGGCCCCGAAACGCTGCACGGTCACGAGCGGCGACAGCCCCCCGGCCGGCCCGGTCGTGAACGCGAGCACGGAGGCGCCGGGCCGCGGCGCCGCGGGACCTGCGGCACCGGCGAGCGCCGGCAGCGCGGCCCACTTGCGCCGCAGGTCGACGCCGGCCGCGTCGAGGCGCATGACCGGGTGCCGCGCGCCCTCGTCGGTCAGCGCCACCTTGAGGCGCTCGCCGTCCGACGCGGCGGCGCGCGCGACGCTCCGCCGATCCGACAGATCGAGCGGCAGCACGGGCGCGAGCGGAGAGCCGCCGGCGAGCGGCTGCGGCGAGCGCGCGCGAGCCGAGCACCAGGAGCCCGCCGCCACGCTCTCCGACGAAATCCGCCACGAGCGCCTGTTCGTCGCGCGGTGAGCGCGTCGGGCTCGAGGTTCGCGAGCACGAGTCCGTCGTAGGCGAAGAGCGCCTCCCGCGAGGCCGGGAACCCCGCGGTGAGCGCCGCGGTCCGGCCCGGCGCCGCCTGCACGTAGTAGGTGTCCTCGCCGACGTCGTTGCGACCCTTCCGCACGACCGCATCGAGCGACACCGACGGATCGTCGTGCCACGCGCGCTTCAGGAAGGAGTGCTCGTAGCCCGGCTGCCCCTCGATCATCAGCACGCGACGCGGCCGCCCCGGCGGCGCGACCAGCACGTCGGCCCCGTTGTTGGCGTCGGTGAGCTCGCCGGCGTCGGCCGGGATGTCGATCCGGAACACCGCCGGCGCGGATCGATCCGGCGGGACGGTGAACGCCTGCTGCACGGGCGACCCGTCGGCGGGCACGTCGACGTCGCGGACCGCGAGAACGCGCGAGCCCTGCATCACGCGGGCCGAGACGCGGCGCTCGCCGTGGGCGACGATGGTCGCGGTCAGATCGACGAGGCTCGCGTCGAGCGCCGACGGCCCGACCGTCACGCTGCGCACTTCGCGGTCACGCGCCACCACCGGCGCGCCGACGCCGACGGTGAAGACCGGCGCCTGCACGGTCGCCGCGGTCTGCGGCGGCCGGGCCGCGCCCGTCTCCGCCCCGTCCGACACGAGGACGATGCCCGCGAGCGGTGCGTCCTTGTAGCGATCCCGGACGGCGGCGATCGCGCCGCCGAGATCCGAGCGCCGGCCCGTCGCTCGGAGCCGGTCGAGGCTGGCGCGCTCGACGCGCTCGCCGGCCGAGAGCACGTCGACGCGGAACGTCCGCCCGAGGTCGGCCGCGAGCGACGTCGCGATGGCTGCAGCCTGGTCGAGGCGGGCGCCGCCCGCGGCATCGGCGATCCGCATGCTGCGTGACGTGTCGACGACGAGCGCGACGACGCCTTGCTGGCTGTCCCGCGGCGGCAGGGTGGCCACCGGCCGGAGCAGGCAGACGACGAGCGCCGCCAGCGCGAGCGCCCGCAGGCCGACCAGCAGCGCGCGCTTCGCCGCCGGCAGCGACACCCCGGTACGGACGTATGCCGCGCGCGCGAGCAGCAGGCACGCGAGCCCGAGTGCGGCAAGCCCCCACCAGGGCACTGGATACGCGAACGTCACCCGTCAGTCCTTCGGCGAGGCAATCGACCGGAAGTAGCGGTCGACCGCGTCCTGGTACTCGCCCGGCGCCTGGTCGGCCGCTCCGGCCGCGAGTCGATCCTTCAGCGCCTTCTCGAGAAGCTGCTGCGACAGGCTGGCCTCCAGCCGCTCGAGGCCGAGCGTGACGTCCTTGTGCAGCACGTCCCACTTCGAGAAGTCCTGCTTGAACGCTTCCGTTCCCGGCGCGGACATCACCATCAGCTGCCCTTCGGGCGTCGATCCGGCGCCATCGCCGCCGTGCCGCGTGCCCTGCCGTCCCTCCATTTCCTGGCGCAGTCGGGCTGCCTCGCGAACCTGTTCGGCGTACTCGCGCTTCAGGCGCTCGAGCGGCTCGCCGCCGCGCCCGGTGGCCTGGCCCGCCTGGTCGCCGGGCGATGCGCCCCCCTGCCCCTGCCCTCCGGGAGACGGGGACGCCTGCCGGGACGAGGCACTCTCACTGCCCTTGCCCTGCTGCCCGCCTTGGCCCTGTCGTCCGGACGGCTGACCCGCCTGGCCCTCTCCCTGCGGCCCCGGCTGCTGTCCCGCTGTCGCGGGTTTTCCGGACGTGCCAGGCTGACCCGGCGTGCCCTGCAGCTCCGCGATCTGCCGCTGCAGTTCTCCCATCCGCTCCCGGACGTCGCGGGCCCGCGCGAGCTGATCCGACAGCCGGCGTTCGGTGCCGTCGCGCTGCCCGGTCGCGTCCGACAAGCGATCGGCCAGCCGGTCGAGCGCCCGCGCGGCGCCGCGCCCGACGGTCGACGCTTTGGACGCCGCCTGGCCGTCGGCCCCGGCCTCGCGCATCGCCTCCGCGGCGTCACGCATGGCCTGCCCGACGTGCTGATCCTTCAGTTCCCGGCTGGCCTCGCGCATCGACTTGGCCGCGCCTGTCCATTCGCGCTCCTCGAAAGGGCGTCCACCTGCTGCTCGAGGCGGTCGGCGCGGTCGGCCAGTCGATCCTGCTCCGCCGCGAGTCGGCGCGGCTCGCCGGCAGGCCCGGTCTTGCTCTTGCCGCCTGCGGCCTCGTCGCCGATCTGCCGCTGGCGCTCCGCCAGCTGGCGCGCCTCGAGCTGCAGATCACCGAGCGCGCGGCGCTGTTCGTCGGGGGCCTGGCCCTGCATCTGGCGTTCGAGCCGCCGCAGCCGCTCGGCGGCCCGCGCGCTCCGCGCGCTCGCCTGTTTCGCGCATCCTCGCGCCGCAGGTCGCCGGCGGCCGCCTGCATCTCCTCGGATGCGTCACGGACCCCCGAGGCGCTCGCGGCGCCCGGATTCGAGCCCTTGCCGTCACGCTCGGCGCCCTGCTGCCCGGCGGCCTGGAGCTGCTGCGCGAGCTGCTCGGCCTGGCGCCGCACCTCGGTCTGCTCGCGAGTCAGCCGTTCGAGCCGCCGGCGGCGCTCCTCGGCCTCCAGCTGGTCGGCGCTCTTCGCCAGGTCGTCCTGCTGGCGGGCCAGCTGCTCCTGACGGGCCGCCAGCGCGCGCAGGCGCTCGAGCAGATCGTCGGCGCCGTTCTGCTCCCGATCCTCGGCCGTACGCGGCGTCTCGTAATTGGTCTGCTGCTGGCGCTTCAGCTCGCGGTCGAACAGGCTCGAGAGATCCTGCTGCGCACGGTTGCCTCCGCCGCCGCCCATTCCCGCCTGCTGCCGCATCACCTCGCGCCGGCGGTTCTCGGCCTGCGCGCGGAGCAGGTGATTGAGCGCTTCCATCTCGGGACCGACCGCCGCGCCGGTGTTGGTCGCGTCGAGCGCGCCCTGCGCCCGCGCCATCGCCGCCGCCGCGCTCGCGAGCGGGTCCGCGTCACCGGTGCCGGCCGACGGCCGGCGCCGCGGCCCGCGTGAGGCCGAGGCCGCGCGCTCGGTCCGCTGGCGGACGTCGCCCTGCGCCCGGGCCACCGTCTTCACGTCGTCGGCCGACTGGCCGGCGCCGCGCCGGCGATCGAGCTTCCACGTGGCCACGATGACGTCCTTCTGCGCGGTGACCAGGTCGTCGACCGACCGCCCGCCCGATGCCCCCATCGCCTGGCGTCTGCGCGGCCGAGAACTCCTGGTTGAACGGCGTCACCTCGAGGAAGTAGATGTCGCTGCGCGCCTCGGTCGACCGCTTGCCGCGGCCGATGTCCCGGGCGCGCGCGTAGTAGGTCACGAAGTCCCCGGGCTCGACGCCGAGATCCTCGAGGTACAGCGTGTGACGGCCGGTGGCCGTGAGCGGCGTCCTGTCGCCGCCGAACGGTACCGTCTTCGACGCGCCGCCGCGCACGCTGTAGACCGAGATCGAAGGACTGGAGGCCGTAGTCGTCGTCGGCCCGCGCCTCGACCGTCACCTCTTCGAGCGGGCTCACCTGGCGGTCCGACGCGGGCCGCAGGATGCGGACTTCCGGCGGCCGGTCGTCGAGCACGCGGATGAAGTACTCGGTATCGCCCGGCGCGGCGAGGCCGTCGTGACTGGTCAAGGCGACGCGGTAGCTGCCGTCGGCGGTGATCGGGAGCGTCGCCGTGAGTGCGCCTCGTTCCCCGGGCACGAGCGGCACGCGCGTGCCGCCGAGCACCAGCGCGCCGCTCGCCGTGGCCTTGCTGGCGCGGACGGCGAGGCGCACCGACGTCCCGGCCGGGGCATAGATGTCGCCGCCGTCGTGCTCGTCGCGCGGCGCGAGCTTCGTGTACGGCGGGAACTCGTAGTGCAGGTCGATCCCCTCGAGCCGCGGCGCCTCGAGCAGCGTGACGCGATACTCGGGCGACGTCCTGCCGCCGGCGCTCACGCGATACGTGAAGGATCCGGGTATGGTGTCGAACCGGGTGCGGAAGCGATCGCCGCCCGGCGTCATCGCCATCCGGCGCGACCGCTGCGCCGCCGCGATGGTGATCTCCGGCACCAGGTCGGCGACACCAGTCCGCGCGCTGATCTCGAGCGGCTGGCCGGGCGCCACGCGCGCGTGGCCCGGCGTCACCTCGAGCACGATCCGTCCGGGCATCAGGAAGGCCGCCGTGATCCCCCACGCGCGCCGGGCCGGATCGATCCACGCGACAAAGACGACGAGCAGCAGCGCCGCGACGGCCGCCGCCCTGAGCCCCGCCATCCTCACCGAATCGCCGGGCACGACGTCGTCGAGCGACTCGCGGCCGAGCGCGCGGGCCGCGTCGGCCATGAACGCGCCGTCGAGCGGTCCGGGCGTGTCGCGGCCGAAGACGTCGACTGCCGTGACCAGCCGGTCTTCGAGGGCGGGATGCCCTTCTTCGATGTGCCGCGCGAGCGCCCGGTCGGCCGGCAGAGGCGGCCGCCGGCGTTGGGCGACGAACAGCCAGGCGGCGGCGAGCGCGAGGGTCGCACCGGCCAACGCGGCGAGCGCGCCGCCGGACACCCCGCCGATCCGGATCGCGGCCCACGCCGTGATTCCGATCGCGGCGACGCCGGCGCCGGCGCGCGCGGCGAACGACAGCCGGGCGCGGCGCTGCCAGCGGGCCCGCACGGAGTCGAGGGAGTCACGGACGATGACGGCGTCGGTATTCATGGGGCTCACGCTCGTCGTCCTACGGCGCTCTCGGCGACGAGAGCCGCCAGCATCAACATCAGGCCGTACCGCCACAGCGACTGCTCGCGCTCGCGGTCGGCCGAGGCCGACTGCCTCGGCTGCGCGGCCATCGCCGCCGGCGCGGGGCACCGCGGCCGTGAAGGCGGCCGGGGTCAGCCGCGCCCGATCCGCCTCGGCTGGATCCACGTTCACCGCGACCCGCGCCCGTCGATCCTCGATGACGCCGGGGCGCGTGAGGTCGGGGCGCTCGCCGACGCGGAGCTCGCGCGGCGGCGCGCCGCTCGCCGCGGCGTATTGCACCAGGCCGTGCACGAACGGCACGAACGCCGGGTGCAGCGCGAAGTCGTTCCACGTGTTCGAGAGATCCGACGCCAGCACCAGCAGGCGCGCCTTCCCGTCGCGCTCGACGATGGCGGCGGCGCCGTCGCTGAAACGCGCCAGCACGTGGCCGTCCCGCGCGGCGCCGAGATCGAGCGCGCGGTCGAAGCGCACGGTCGAGAGCCAGCCCGCGTTGCCGTCGAGCGCGCGGAATGCCGGGTGCCGGATGTCGGTCGGTGCGAGGGTGAGCGCCTGGGCCGCCGTGGACGACTCCTTCCCGACCAGCCAGGGCAGCACGCCGTCGAGCCGCGACACCTCGAGGCCCGGCCCGGCGGCCACCACGAGGCCCGTGCCCGCCGCGTGCGCGCGGCCGATCGCTTCGAGCGCCGCGCGCTCCACCCCGTAGGTACCGAGCAGCAGCACCGCGGCGCTGCCGTCCCAGGGCGTCGCCTCGCGCGAGCGGCGGGGGTTCCACGCCAGCACGTCGAACTCCTCGCGGTTCACCGCCGCCAGCGCCGCCTCCACGTACAACGCGCGACGCCGCCGACGGACCGTCGCCCGTCACGATCACCACCCGCGGCCGGCGTACACGGTCGAGCACGAGGAATCGCTCGTCGTTGGCGGTGTAGCCGCCGGGATCCTCGATGAAGACGCGGAGCACGCCACGCTCGGGCAGCGACATCGTCACCGTGGCCGCCGCCGCGGTTCCCGGCTCGACGCTGAGCGCCTGTCGTGCGGCCTCGCGGCCGTCGATCGAGACCGCGACCACCGTCGAGCGGCGGTCGGGCCAGTCGCTCCGGACGCGCGCGACGACGCCGGCGGCGGTCCGCTCGAGCGACAGCAGACCAAGGTCACCCGCCGCAACGCCGACGTCGCGCACCTGGAGATCGATGCCGGCGGGCAGTGCCGCGCCGGCGCGCTCGGCCCAGCCGCGCGCCTGGAGGTCCGAGACGACGACGAGACGCGCGCCTCGCCCGCCCGCCAGGTCGGTCGCCGCCGCGAGCGCCGCGCCGTAACGCGTGCCGCCGGCGCCCGGCGCGGGTCTCGTCGATCGCCGCCCTGACCAGCCCGCGATCCACGGTGGGAGCCACGGCAACGTCCGAGCGATCGTCGAACCGGACGAGCGCGACGGCGCCGCCGGGCGGCACGTCGTCCACGGCGGCGCGGGCGAGCGCCCGGGCGCGGGCGACCTGTGCCGCGCGTCGAGACGCTGTAGGACGTGTCGAGCGCGACGACGGTGAGCGGCGAGGTGCCCGAGGCGGCCTGCGGCGGCCCGAGTACGGGCGCGCGAACGAGAGCGCGAGCAGCACCAGCGCCGCCACCCGCAACGCGAGCAGCAGCGAGGTCGCGCAGCCGCCGGCGCCGCGCCTGCTCCACCGGCGCCCGGCGCAGGAAGCGGACGGCGGTGAACGGCACCACCGGGTCCGCGCGCCGCCGGAACAGGTGCAGCACGATCGGCATCGCGACCGCGAGCAGCGCCGGCGAGGAAGAGCGGGGAGAGGAATCCCATGGCGCTCACTGCCTCCGTCCCCGGACCGACAGATACGCCAGCAGCGCGACGTCGAGCGGCTGCGCGTGTCGAGGAGCGCGTAGTCGATGCCGGCGCCGCGCAGCTCGCGCCGATAGGTCTCGGTCAGCGTCGAGAGCTCGGCGAGGTACTGCGTCGCGGACGGCCGGCGGCGACACCACGCACTTCCTCGCCCTCTCGAGGTCCTGGAAGCGGACCGGGCGCTCGAACGGGAACGTCAGCTCCGCGCGGATCGAGCACCTGGAACACGATGACGTCGGTGCCGCGGAACCGGAGGTGCTTGAGCCCGTCGATGACGCGCTCCGGATCGTCGAGCAGGTCGGAGATGAGCACGACCAGGCTGCGCTTGACGAGCGCGTCGGCGAGCTGGTGGAGCGGCCGGCCGACATCGGTCGCGCGCCCGGCTGCGAGCCGCTCGAGCGCGAGCAGCAGCGCGTGCAGGTGGCCCGGCCGGGCGCTCGGCGCGGCACGCGCGACGCGATGCGGTCGTCGAAGGCGATGAGCCCGGCCGCGTCGCGCTGCCGGTTCATCAGGTACGCGAGCGACGCCGCGAGCACCGAGCCGTACTCGAGCTTGGTCATCGGCGCCGGCGCCGCGTACGCCATCGACGCGCTGACGTCGAGCAGCAGGTGGCACTCGAGGTTGGTCTCTTCCTCGAACTTCTTGACGTAGTGGCGATCGCTGCGCGCGTAGACCTTCCAGTCGAGCGTCGACAGATCGTCGCCCGGCAGGTACTGCCGGTACTCGGCGAACTCGACGCTGAAGCCCTTGAACGGACTGCGATGCAGGCCCGAGAGGAACCCTCGACGATCGTGCGCGCCTTCAGCTCCATCGTCGCCGAGCCGCGCGATGCACGGCCGGATCGAGAAAGCGCAGCTCGCGCGGGCCGTCGACGGCCACGGCCATGCGCTACATCCCGCTGCGCGGCGGCGGCACCGCCTCGAGCAGCCGGTCGACGAGCTCGTCGGCGGTGACGCGCTCGGACTCGGCGTAGAAGTTCGGGATGACGCGGTGCCGCAGGACCGGCAGCGCCAGCGCCTGGATGTCGGCGACCGACACGTGGTAGCGGCCGTGCATCAGCGCGCGCGCCTTGCCGCCGAGGATCAGCGCCTGCGACGCGCGCAGGCCGGCGCCCCACTTCACCCACTTGTCGCACGAAGTCGTAGCGCCGGGCGCCCTGGCGTCCGGGGCGCGACGCGTCCACCAGCCGCACGGCGTAGCGCGCCACGTCCTCGGCGACGAGCGACCTGGCGGACGAGCTGCTGGATCTCGCAGGATGTCCGGCGCCGTCGAGCACGCGCGCCGGCGCGCGGCCGCTCGACCGCCGGTCGTCTCGGTGACGACGCGCACCTCCTCGTCCTCGCGGCAGGTAGGTCATCACGATGTTGAACATGAAGCGATCGAGCTGGGCCTCCGGGCAGCGGATACGTGCCTTCCAGCTCGATCGGGTTCTGCGTGGCGAGCACGAAGAACGGCCGCTCGAGCGGGTAGGTGCGGCCGGCCGCCGTGACGTGGTACTCCTGCATCGCCTCGAGCAGCGCCGCCTGCGTCTTGGGCGGCGTGCGGTTGATCTCGTCGGCCAGGAGGATCTGCGCGAAGATCGGGCCCTTGACGAACCGCAGCGCTGCGCACGCCGCCGTCCTCGTCGAGGATCTCGGTGCCGGTGATGTCGGCCGGCATCAGGTCGGGCGTGAACTGGATGCGCTTGAACGACGAGGTCGAGGATCTGCGGCGAGCGTCTTGACCAGCAGCGTCTTGGCCAGGCCCGGCACGCCGGTGATCAGGCAGTGCCCGCCGGCGAAGAGCGCGATCAGGACCTGCTCGATCACCTCGTCCTGCCCGACGATGACCTTGCGCAGTCTCGGCGAGGATGCGCGCGCGTCCGTCCGCCACCCTCGTCGGCCACGTCGGCCAGCGTCGATTCGTTGAGCGTCGTCATCGTCGTGGGCTCCGGGTTTCGGTGCGTGCTCAGTGCGTCAGCGAGTAGACGATCTCGTTGATTTCCATCCGGTACGCCTGGGCCGTGAACTTGACGTAGCCCGGATAGTCCTCGGCGTTCGACCACTCCCAGCCGTCGCCCATGTCGGTGTTCCAGTTGATGAGCACCATGGGCCGCCGCCGGTCGTCCTCGATCGCGCGCAGGTGCGCGACGAAGCCGCCCTTCTCCCACGTGCGGCCCTGCAGGAACGAGCCGAGGCCCGGCGTCTGCGGGTACTCGTCGAGCTTGTAGAAGCAGCGAATAGATCGGGTGCGGTCGGCTGCAGGTCGACGATCTCCCGATCGGGGAACACGCGCTTCAGCTCGCCGCTCGAGGTTCTCCCACTCGATACGGCCCGTGGAAGTCGTCGAAGGTCGCGTGCCGCCGCGCAGCAGGAACTCGCGCAGGATCGGCACCTCCGCGTCCTTCAGGCGCAGGTTGCCGGGCTCGACGATGTAGATCCAGGGATACTGCCAGAGCCGCGGGTCCTCGAGCGTCATCACGATCGGATCGGCGACCTCGATCGCCGTCACGGTGCGCAGGCGGCGCGAGAGGTTCTGCTCGGCCGCCGGGCCGTCGATCGCCCACGGCTCGCCCCAGTACTCGATCCGGTAGTGGCTCGACGGCGAGTTCGCGGAATACCTGATGCGCACGAACGTCCACTGGAGGCCCGCGAGCCGCCCACCGTCGGGCTGCGCGGGCGGGCGCGTGAACTGCGACTCCTGCGAGCCCTGCCCGAACGCGAGCACCGACAGGCCGAGCACGAGCGCGGCCACGCCGACGAGCGCCGGGGCGGAGACTGCGCGCGCCGGGTTTCCCGGTCACGGCTGCCCCTCGACGACCGACAGCAGCAGGTCCTGCGCGCGCGGGAAGGTCGGCGCGATCTCGAGCGCCAGCAAGCACCTGCCGCTTCGCGTCGGCCGCGGACCCGAGCTGCCGGTAGGCCTCCGCGAGGTCGCAGTGCGCGGCCACGGGGTCCCGCGGCCCGGCCGCGAGCGCCGCCTTGAACCAGCGGACGGCAGTCGCCGCCTCGCCTGCGGCGAGCGCCTGCCGGCCGAGGGCGCCGGTCGCCGCCGCGTCGAACGGATCGAGCGCGACGATGCGCGTCCATGCGGCCAGCGCACGGGGCGACGACTGATCGTCGAGCGAGCGCGAGCGAGCTGGCGGGCGGCGTCGACGCTGTCGTGGTCGTGCGCCAGCTGCCGTTCGAGCGCGTCGACCGCACGCGCGCGGTCGCCCGACGCCACGGCCAGCTTCGCCACCGACGCGCGCGGCGCCTCGTCGCCCGTGAGCCACGGCACGAGCGCCGCCGCCTTCTCGTAGCGGCCATGGCGCCAGCCGTGTCGTCCGACTCCTCGAGCGCCCGGCCGTAGGCCATCTGCACCGGGAAGCTGCCCGGGTACTGCCGGCGAGCTCGCCGAGCGCCTCGAGCCCCAGCGTGCCCGTGAGCGCACCGTCGGGCGGCGGCGCCATCGCCGCCCGGAGCGGCGCGAACTCGCGCTCGATCGAGGCCGTGAACGACGCCTGCAGCGCGTCGAGATCCACGCCGAGCGTCCTCGAGACCGCGGCCGGCGTGTCGAGCCCCTCGCCGTACGCCTCGAGCAGCGCCGCGCAGCTTCGCCTCGCCGTGACGCTCGACGATGTGCTCGACGAGGAGCGACGCCTGGAAATAGGCGAGCGAGATCGTCTCGGGATCGGTGAAGCCCTTGTCGAAGCCGGCGAGCGGGATCACCCGGTCCCGGTCCATCGCCTCGGCGAACTCGACCTCCATGATCGCGCCCCCACTCGGGGCGCGCGCGGCGTTCCTCGTAGACCGAGATGCCTTCGGTCAGCCAGCGCGGCACGCGCTGCCTGGACATCTGCAGCGTGATCACGTGCGCCATCTCGTGCCAGAGCGTGGCCTGCCAGCTGAAGGTGTTCGGCGGCCGCGCGCGCGGCGAGTCGGCGGTCACGACGCGACCGAAGCAGGCACCGAGGGCGCCGATCATGCCGGGCAGGCCCGAGGGTGCGGACGGCGAAGTCGTCGTGACGCGGGAACATCTCGACCAGGATGGGCCCCTGCGGCGTGAGGCCGTAGCGCGCCGACAGCGTGCGGAGCGCGTCGCGGGCGAGCGGCAGCGCGTGCTCGCGCAGCACGGCGGCATCGTCGGGATGCAGCCGCAGCACGATCGGGCCGTCCTCCACCGTCACGAACGTGTCGAGCGTGTCGAGCAGCCCGAGCAGGTTGTAGGTGACGGCGTCGTAGGGATCGAGCGAGAACGCGCGGTCGAGCGCGGCGCGCGCCGCCGGCTCGTCGCCGGTGCGCATCAGGTGCATGCCGAGCTCGGCGTGGGCCCGCGGATCGTCGGGGTCGAGCGCCACTGCCCTGCGCGCGAGCGCCACCGCGTCGTCGAACCGGTAGTGCCGGGCGGCCTGGGCGCCGGCGACGCGGTAGACCGATGCGTAGGCGGGATTGAGGGCGAGCACGCGGCGGACGCCCGCTTCGAAGTCGTCCGGACGGTCTTCGAGGAACGCGATGGCCGCCTCGAGCGAGAGAGCCTCGAGGCTGTCGGGGTTCACCGCGAGCGCGTGGGCAATCGCCTCGCGGCCGGCCGTCCGGTCCGCATCGTCGAGCGCGAGTTCGGCGAGCAGCACGTGCGCGGGCACGAACGACGGGTTGGCGATCAGCGCCCGGGCGGCGATCTCGCGGGCGACCGGAGGGTTGGTGTCGGCCATCGAGCGCGCGAGCCCGACGAGTGCCGGCGCGTAGGTCCGGTCCACCTGCATCGCCTGGCGGAACGAGCGCAGCGCATCGGCCTGGTTGTGCTTCTCGAGGAAGAGCTCGCCCCAGTTGGTCGGGATGGCGGGATCGTCGACGCCGAGCATGGTGGCGGCGCGGAAGAAGCCATTCGCCTGCTCGAATCGCGACAGGCCTCGTGCGGCACGGCCCGCCCGGACGAGGCTCGCTTGATCGTCGGCCCGGCCGTTTCGCTCGAGGACGACGGTGAGCAGGCGGTCGCTCTCCGGCATCCGCCCGCGCGTGCGGAGGAGCAGCCCGAGCTCGAGCGCCGCGTCTCCGCCGGGTTCGGCCGAGGCGGGCCGGGCCAGGAGCGCTGCCGCCTGGTCGACCCGCCCGCGCGCGGCGTGCGCCGCGGCGCGCAGCACCAGCGCGCGCTCGTCGTCGAGCGCCGCCACCAGGGTTTCGACGTCGTCGTCCTGTCCCGAGCGGAACGCGCGCGCTGCATCGATCAGCGGGGACGACGGAGGGCGGGCGCTCGGAGTTTGCGCCTGCGCCCGGACCTCACCCGCTCCGACGAGCAGCAGCAGGCACCAGAGGCCGGACACGAGGCCCAGCCGCGCCGGAGACCGCGGCCGGAACAGCGGCCGTATCGATGACCGCATCGGAGGCGAGTATAGCGCAGGCATATCAGGCTGAACCGGCCTCGCACCCCGGCGGCATCGCGCGATCGAGACGTCGCGCCCCCGCGGTGCAAGGCAGGTGCCCGACGATCATCAGACGCTCGGAAGCAGTGCGGGGTTTGAGGCCGTGGGCGCGCACGAGGGCGTCGCAGTCGAACGGCGGGCGCGCACGGGACGAAGCGGCGGAATCCGGGACGAACCCGGCGTTCACGCCCGTGCTGCGCCGGTGGCCGTGGCACACGTCGTCAGACCTCCTGACGCGGCGTGGTCGTCGGCCGCTGGCGCTCACGTCAGCTGGCGGAACTCCGGGCCGTCGGCTTCAGGCCGAGCGCGCGCTCCTCGACGCCGATGCGCCGCCACATGAGGTAGCCGAAGACGAGCATCACGAGCAGGCCGGTGACCGGCGCCCAGACCGCCACGGCCACGCCGGCGAACTCCCCGAGCACGGCAACGTAGTTGGGGTGGCGCAGGTAGCGGTACGGTCCGGCCGTGACCAGCGGCGCATCCGGCAGCACGAGCACGCGGAACGACCATCGCGAACCGAGTGACGCGATCGCCCAGAACTTCAGCGCCTTCGCCGCGGTGAGCAGCGTGAAGCCCCACAGCAGGCGCTCGCGGTGAAGCGCCGGGTTGAAGGTCCCGGCAATGCCGAGGGCCACGAAGCCAAGCGGATAGGCCACGCGCATCCACCCGATCACGTCGTCGTCGGGCTCGATCGCGCCCCGCTGACGGAGCACCCGCTCGTTGTGAGAGGACAGCTGCGCCTCGAGCGCCATCGTGGCGAGGACGGCGGCCACGATCGCGGCGGAGGTGAGACGCGACAGCGGAGGTCATCGGAGGAGCCAGCCGGCCGATGGCGCCAGCTCGTCACGCGCTCGGCGAATCCGGCGCCGGATGCCAGGCCATGAAGTCGCGGTGGAAGCGTTCGGCGTAGCCCCCGATGAGGTCGTCGAGCCGCTTCGAGTCCCCGCAGGCGAGGATCAGGCCCGCGTGGTGGTGCTTGTTGATGCGCGTCACGATCTCCGGATCGGCGTAGGCCGAGAGATCCGGATCCGGTTCGCGGGCGAGGGTCAGCACGATGCCCGCGTAGCGCGACTCGACCTCCGGCAGTTCGTACGAGAACTCCTCGCCGGCAATCTCGATGTGCGCCCACTCCTTCCAGAGGTTCAGGCTCGAGGCCGCCTCGATCACGTCGACGATGAAGGCGCCGCCGACCCGCGCCGAGGTCTCGAGGAAGTACCACCGGCCGTCCTCGTGGGCGCGGATGAACTCGGTGTGCGTCACGCCCCGGACGAGGCCGAACGCGGTCAGCACCTCGCGGTTGAGCGCGGCAATCGGACCGGACTCCTCGTCGTCCGCCGCGAGCGTGCGGGTCGTGAACACGCCGCCGTCGTGCGCGATGTCCATCGGCGGCCGACCGTAGCGGTGCGCCGCGTGGTAGAGGATGTCGCGCTCCCAGACGATCGAGTCGACGTGGTAGACGTCGCCCGGCACGTACTGCTCGAGCAGGAAGAACGAGCGCCGATCGCCGAGCGCCTCGATCGGCGCGCCACAGGTCGTCGACGCCGTCCACCCGGCTGATGCCGATCGCCGCGGCCGACGACCGGGGCTTCAGCACCCACGGCGCGCGGCACGTCGGCGGCGAACGCGCGCGATCGCCTCGTCGTTCAGCACGTGGACGAACCGCGGCACGAGGATGCCGGCGTTGCGGGCCTTCACCCGCATCGCGAGCTTGTCGCGGAAGTAGCGGGCGGTCGTCTCGCCCATGCCGGGGATGCGCAGGTGCTCGCGGAGCGTGGCCGCGGTCTCGACGTCGAAGTCGTCGAGCGGCACGATGCGATCGACGGCGCGCGAGCGCGCGATGTGGCTCACGCCCTTGAGCAGGTCGTCGCGCGGAATCTCGCGCGGGATGTAGAAGGTCTCGGCGATCGCCTCGCGCGGCCAGTCCGCGTCGCGCAGCTTCTCGACGGTCAGCAGCAGCACGGTGTGCCCGAGCCGATGGCACTCCCGCAGGAAGGTCTGTCCCTTCTCGTAGGTCGCGATGCAGAGAATCGTCAGCGGCCCGGGTTCCGGCACGGTCGGAGGCTCCTCTCGGAAAGGTCACAGGATACAACAGGGGCGCCGCAGGCGGGACGCAGTCGTAGTCTTAGGTTTAGTCTTAGCGAGTCGGTCTAGGCCTCAGGCCCGGTCGCTGGTATTGGGTCTTCGTGCTGAGAGCCCAACTGGTGTTAGTGTCCTGGTGCGACCCGCACCAAGACCAACACTAAGACTAATACTAAGACTAGAGACTAGCGTCATGATCCGTGAACACGTCCGTTGGTACAGTCACCGGGTCGGCCGCGAGATGGGCATCGCCATCTACGGCCACTGGGGCCTGCCCGTCATCGCGTTCCCGACCAGCGGCGGCGAGGAATGGGAACTCGAGAACATGGGCCTCATCCCGGCGCTGGCCGACTTCGTGGACGCCGGCAAGGTGAAGTTCTTCTGCGTCGGCTCGAACAGCCGCGACAGCTTCTACAACGCCGGCGCCCATCCCTTCCACCGCAGCTGGATGCAGCGGATGTTCGACGAGTACATCCGGTGGGAGGTCATCCCGTTCATCCACGATCACTGCCGGGGGCTCTCGCCCGTGGGCGTGATGGGCGCCTCGCTCGGCGGCTACCACGCCGCCAACACGCTGCTGAAGCACCCCGACGCGGTCAGGATCGGCTGGGCGATGTCGGGCGTCTACGACATGCGCCGCTTCATGGACGGGATGTCGGACGACAGCTTCTACTTCAACAACCCGGTGGACTACATCGGCGGGCTGCACGACGGCGGACAGATCGCGCGCCTGAATGCCTGCGAGCTCCATCTCGTCACCGGCACCGGCCCGTGGGAACGCCCGGGCGAGACCTATCACTTCGCGAACCTGCTGGCGACGAAGGGCATCCGCCATTCGCTCGACGACTGGGGCCCGCGCGGCGGCCACGACTGGCCGTACTGGACGACGCAGATGCGGGAGTACCTGGGGTATCTCTGAGCCGGCGGCCTGAGGCATGGCTCTCAGCCATCAGCCGCCAGCCCTCAGCCTAGCCGTAAGCCGTAAGCCGTCAGCCGTCAGCCTCGTCAGCCGTCAGCCTTCAGCCGTCAGCCCTCAGGCATCGGCCACGGCCATCACCGCGGTCCGGACCACGCATACCCGCTCGGCGCGTGGCCCAGGTCGGCCTCCGTATCGAGCACGTGGATCGCCTTGTCGTAGAGCTCGTCGACTTCCGCCGGATCGTTGCCGATCACGGTCATCCCGAGCTTCCCGAATTCCGACACGGCGCCGATCATGTGGAACAGCACGCCCGACTCGGTGCGATGGCTGTAGTGGAGACCGTTCATCGAGACGATGTCGAAGAGGTCCTCCGGCAGGAGGCCGCGGTAGCGCTCCGACCGCAGGTTGTCGGTGGCCCGGTAGTACTTCGGCCGCTTGCTGAGCGACAGGAAATCGCCGGTCGCCGGATCGAGCTCACCGCCGGTCAGGAACCGCAGCGCGAGGAACGGGTGCGTCGTCCCGAGCACGCGCAGGTTGATCTCGAGCGCGGTGAGCTGCCAGGAATCGGCGGGCGTCTCGCGCGACATCAGGAAGTCGATCCCGAACCGGCTGACCACGCCGTGACGGGCGAGCGTCGCGCCGATCCGCGCGCCGGCGTCCCGAATCTGTGCCCGGTACGCCTCGGCCGCGGGAAACGTGCACCCGAGGTAGATCTGGCCCGAATCGCCGCCGAGGATCTGATCGTGCGTCGAGATCTCCATGACGTCGCCCACCGGGCTCGTCCGGAACTGCGCGCTCGGCGAGACCTTCTCTGGCGCCTCGATGTACTCCTCGACGACGCCGCCCATCGTCTCGAGCTTGTCGAAGTACCGGGACGGCAGTTCCGTCGACACCGGCATCACCGCGTGATCCACCGCACGGCGCATCGCCGCGCGGTCGGATCGGGCCGGGCACACGACCAGCGCGTTGCCCTCGCCAGAGAAACTGTCGTTCAGCTTGATGAGCGCGCGCCGGAGGTTCGGCTTCCGCTTCCGCAGGTGCACCAGCGCCGCCGCCACGTCATCGTGTGACCGGACGTCCTCGACCCCGTCGGGCATCGCGATGCCGGCCTCGCGGAAGATGCGGCGGCTCCCCGACTTCGTGCCGTGCTCGGACTGTGCGGGATCGAGGCCGTTCAGCGGCACGCCGAGCAGCACGGCCAGCTTCCGCTCGAGCGGCGTCGAGTTGAAGACCGTGAGGTAGGCGCGCCCACGGTCGTGCACCGCATAGCGGATGCGCTGCAGCAGGCGGGGCCGCTCGAGGATCTTCTGGGTGAGCGGACGCGACGACGCGTCGTAGGTGCAGAGCATCGTGAGCCGGGCCCGCGCGTGGCTCGCCGGCACACCCGCGAGCAGGTGCAGGTAGTAGTCGAGCGTGAGCGGGTGCACCGGCATCGAGGTCACGTAGACGACGCTCGCGCGCGGGTTGCGCAGCCGGATCAACAGGAAGAGCAGCCGCTCCTCGTAATAGCTCGAGCCGGACAGCTTCTGCAGTTCTCCCGGGTCGAGCGTGAGCGACGGCACGACGATGGAGGTGGCCGGCGCGTCGTCCTGCGCGACGAGGGTGCTCCAGACCTCGGCGAGGCGCGGCTTGAGGCGCTCGAACTCCTCCAGCTCCTGTTCGAACGGCAGGTCGCACGCGAACGGAGGTTTCGGGAGCACGCGCTCACCCTCGGTCGTCTGGTTGGAGCAGATCGTCAGCCGGGCGATAGGTCAGCGGAAGCCGCAGCGCCTCGAGGTCGAGCGGCAGGTCCAGCACCCGTGCGCGGCGGCGGGCCTCACGATACAGATAATGCCGCAGCGGCGCCAGCAGCGTGTAACTGGACGTCAGGTGGAGCGATCGGTCGCCGTGCGTCGTCGATGTCCTGGGTGAGCGCCGCCGACCGTTCCGCGAACCACTCCGGGGTCACCTCGCCTCGCTCCATGCGCTTGCGCAGGATGGTGAGCTGGCGAGGGCGGTTGACGATCTCGGGATGATGGTTCACGCCGAAGATCCGGGGCATGGTCGCATCGAGGTCCCGCGCCACTTCCAGCATCGTCAGGCCGGGCCCCCGCGGCCCGCCCGGGCCGAGCGCCTCGTGCCCGATGGCCGTCAGTCCGGGGGCGAGGTCGTCGGAGTACGGGATGAGGTCGTACAGCCGGTTGTCCAGGATCCGCAGGCGGCGCCGATCCGGCAACTCGCGCGCGAGGCGTCCGAACCACGGGTGCACGGCGGCTTCCGGCGTGAGGACGTTGTCGAGAATCCCCGCGCTCTTGCCGCCCTTCTCCGGGCCGCGCAGCACGACGTCCGCGATGCCCAGCCAGCGGCACATGACGCCGAAGGTGTGACAGACGGCGAGCAGCGCCGCGTCGTGATCCGCGCGGATGCGGTCGAAGAGGTCGAACAGCCGCGGCTCCCACCGGGCGTCCTCGCGGATGCCCTGCGACCCGGCCGACGCGCCGTCGTTCAGGTGCGGGTCGAGGTGGCCCGGCCCGCCGGTGCCGAGGTAGATCGCGTGTCGTGCGCCCGGCGGCACCGGGATCTGGTGGCCGCGGCGGACGTCGTACGAAATCACGCGGAAGCTGAGGCCCGCCGCCTGGAGGGCGGGCTGCAGATCGCAGACGACGTTCTGGACGGCGTGGACGATCGCGTCGTGGCCGAGATTGGGCCAGCCGTGGTGCATGTCGAGCACCGCGACGTCAATCGTCGCCGGATCGTCGGGCGGCAGGTCTCCGTCGGCCTCGACGCGGGCGTAGTGGCAGCCACCGACCGGCGCCGTCGCCGGGCAGTCGATCAGGCAGACGCCGGCCCCGTGCTTCTGGCGGTGGAGGCAGTCGAACGGCACGCGTCACTCCTGCCGCGGTTCGACCACGAACGCCGGCACCTGGCCGCCGCCCGACGTCACGTTGGCGAGGCCGGTCGCGCTCAGGCGCGTCAGGAACCCGCTCACCCGCCCGCGAAAGAGGTACGGCGCGAGATCGACCAGCATGTCGCGCATCACCACCCGGTGCGGCGTCTCGACGTGCGGGAACACCTCGCGGCGGATGGGGATGCGCTCCTGCACGACCCACTGCCCCGCGGTGCCGGAGATCGCGACGCTCGATCGCCGCCTCCCAGGCGGCGTCGTCGACCTCCCACCCGAGCGTCACGCCGGTGCCGCCGTACTCGTCGTTCGGCTTGATCACGAGCTGGTCGCGCGCGTCGCGCACGTGGGCGAGCAGATCGATCCTGCGGCCGTCCACGGTGGTCGGCACGTCGGCGACCAGCCGCGTCCACGGCACGTGCGCGCGAATCACCGCCCGCTCCTCCGCCGAACGAGCGCCGGCGTGCGCGTCGTCGGTCAGCACCGCGAAGAACGCCTTCTTGTGCGGGATCTTGCAGCGGAACGTGTTGGCCACGCAGACCGCGCGCGTGCGCGTAGGCCTCGACGAGCGCGCGCGCAGTCGTCCGGGCGCGCGACGATGTCGTTGATCAGGACGCGGCGGTAGACGAGGTCGATCCGCCGCCCCTCGCGCGAAGAGACCGCCGCGTTCGAAGGTCAGCTCGCGCGGATCGCGCGACGATCGTCGGCACGCCCGCTGCGACTCGAAATGCGTCGCGCAGGATCTCGAACTCCGCCCACGTCGGCACGTCGCGCCAGTCGACGATGAGCACCGTCGGCGGCGACGCGGTGCCGCCCCACTCGCGGTAGCTCGCGAGCAGCGCGTCGAGGATCGCTCGACATCAGCGGGAAGTACGACGCGCCGTACGACTCGCGGAACCGCGCCATGACCGGCAGCTCGTCGAACAGCTCCGCCAGCCCCTCCGTGTAGCCGAGGCCGGCCGGCGACTCGGCGTTGTACTCGGCGAACTGCAGCGAGTCGGGCAGCAGGAACGCGTCGAGCCGCGAGGCGGTGCTCGCGCGTGCGTAGCCGGGGTCGATGGCGACGAGCGCGCGCTCGGCGTCGGTCAGGCCGAGCTGCGTCGAGCAGCGCCGGGTCGTCGAGCGCGGCCTGCGACCACGCGCTCGCCGAGCCGCCGCGATCGTCTCGGCCACGCCGCGACGACGCGCGCTTCGTCGGCGGCGGTCAGGAAGAACGGCCGCAGGAACGGGCAGTGCACGCGGTCGCCGAACGTCAGCCGCGCCGCGCGCATGCGGCCGGCGAACTCGTCGCCAGAACGGCGGCGTCGAGTGCTCGACCTCCGGCCGGAGCAGCGCGTGCCAGGCGGCGGTCGGCGTGCACGGTCGCTCAGGTCACACCTCCGCGATCGCGCCCGGCGCGTCCGATGAAGCCGCGCGGCGCGCCGAGGCCGAGCATCTCCTCCCAGCGCGGCCAGGGCTGCGCCGGCTTGGCCGTTGCAGCGCGCGGTCGATGACGAGGTCGCGCCATCTTCTCGACGACGATGCTCGAAGTAGAACTGGCGTGATGCGATCGCGCTCGAAGTCGGGCGCCGGGTTCAGGAAGTCGATCGCGTACGGCACGCCGTCCTGCGATCGCGAACTCGATCGTGTTCATCTCGTAGCCGAGCGCCTGGTTGATGCGTCTGCGCGTCGCGCGACGACGCGCGCGCCGACCTCCGGCGACAGGTAGTCGTGCTCGACCAGGTAGCGGCGCTCGCGCGGGTCGTAGCGCGACCGGCATGATGTCGGTCTTGCCGAACGTGAAGCAGCGGACGTACTGGTCGAAGTGGATGAACTGCTGCAGCGTCATGCAGTACGGCGCGGTCCGGTCGTAGGCGGCGAGCAGCTCGCGCCGTCGTCGACCTTGTAGACGTGCTTCCAGCCGCCGCCCGAGATACGGCTTCAGGATGGCCGGGCGCCCGACGTAGTCGAGCAGGCCGTCCCAGTCGATCGGGTACTGCAGGTTGCGCAGCGACTCCGGCGTGAGGTCGACGTCGGCCGGGTAGCCCTTCTGCGGCAGCAGCACCGTCTTCGGGATCGCGCACGCCGAGCTTGCGCCAGCGACCGCGTAGTTGAAGAACTTGTCGTCGGCCGTCCACCAGAACGGGTTGTTGATGACGTAGGTGCCCTGCAGCACCGCGTGCTTCAGGTAGCGCGCGGTAGTACTCGACCTCGTGCGAGATGCGGTCGACGATGACCGCGGTAGCGCGCCGGCTCGTCCATCTTCGTGCCGCCGAGCGACACCATCTCCGCCGGTGATGCCGTGCGGCGCGCCGAGCTCGTTGACGCGGTCGATGAACGCGGGCGGAAAGCTGTACTCGCGCCCGCAGAGCAGGCCGATGATCATGGTCGCTCCGAAGCCGTGGACTGTCCCCATTGTCAGGATGGAACCGTCGGATCACGGGGCTGTCCCCGTTCTCCGCGCGGTCCCTACAGGCTGCGCGCGCGCCATCGGCCGCGTTTCCTGGACGACGTGCCGCACGACGGCGCGCAGGTCGCCGGTCTCGCGGTAGACCTGCGAGCTGCCGGTCGGCGCTGGTGCCGTCGCGCAGGATCGTGTGCACGTACTCGACGTGCCTCGCGGCTCCCGAGCTCGTCGACCACGTCGTCGACGAACTCGAGCAGCTCGAGCGCGAGGTCGCGCATCGGCACTTCGCTGCTGCTTGCCGAAGTCGATGAGCTTGCCGTCGAGGCCCCAGCGCGCGGCGCGCCACTTGTTCTCCTCGATGAGCGCGCGGCGGTAGAGCCGGAACCCCAGGTTGCGGCTGTAGAGCCGATACAGCTTGACGATGATCGCCTGCGCGAGCGCGGCGAGCGCGACCGTCGTCCTCGACGCGCGTCGGCACGTCGCAGACGCGGAACTCCAGCGTGCCGAACGTCGGATGCGGCCGGACGTCCCACCAGATCTTCTTCGCCGTCGTCGATGCAGTGCAGATCGACGAGCAGGTTGCACGTAGTTCTCGTACTCGCTCCACGAGCCGAAGTGGTCGGGAACGCCGGTGCGCGGGAAGCGGCGGAAGATCGTCGTGCGGTACGACTTCAGCCCGGTGTCGCGCCCCATCCAGAACGGCGAGCTGGTCGAGAGCGCGAGCAGGTGCGGCAGGAAGTAGCGCGCCTCGTTCATCAGATCGATCGTCGGTCGTGCGATCCGGCACGCGCGACGTGCACGTGCAGGCCGAAGATCAGCAGCGACCGCGCCAGCTGCTGCAGCTCCTCGACGATGTTCTCGTAGCGCTCGCCGGGCGAGATGACCTGGTCCTTCCAGTGCGAGAACGGATGCGTGCCGGCGGCGGCGACCGCGAGGCCGACGCGCTCGGCGGCGCTGGCACAGCTCGCGCCGGATGCGGCAGGATCTCGTCGCGCAGCTCGCCGACGTCGGCGCAGATCTTCGTGCCGACCTCGACGATCGACTGGTGCATCTCGCGCTTGATCTGATCGCCGAGCGTCGGCGCGCTCGACGCGAGCAGCTCGCGACACGTGCGAGCGCAGCTCCCACGTCGTCGGGATCGACGATCTGGAACTCTTCCTCGACGCCGATGGTGAACCGGTGCGCCATGGAACCGCCTGGGTGCTCGGTCCGCCGCGGGGGCGGGAATCCGGTAATGATACTGTGAAACCGGGAGGCGTCAGGGACGCCCCGACCGGCGGAGGAACGCGACGCCCATGTTCGAGACAGGCGCCGGCACGACGCCGGCCACCGGCCAGATCGTCGGGCACGTCCGGGTGATGCCCGGCGTGCGCAGCCCGCAGCTGCGGGAACACCCGCGACATCCACGTCTACCTGCCGCCGTCCTACCGGGCGAGCGGCCGGCACTACCCCGTCATCTACATGCACGACGGGCAGAACCTGTTCGATCCCGAGACCTCGTTCGCCGGCGAATGGGGCGTCGACGAGACGCTCGAGCGGCATCGGGCCCGAGGGCGTCGAGACCATCGTCGTCGGCATCCCCAACATGGGCGGCGAGCGCTGCCACGAGTACAGCCCCTGGGTCGATGCGCGCGCGGGCGGCGGGCGCGGCGACGCCTATCTCGCGTTCGTCACCGACACGCTCAAGCCGCGCATCGATCGGAAGTTCCGGACGCGGCGCGAGCGCGAGCACACCGGGATCATGGGATCGTCGATGGGCGGCCTGATCAGCCTCTACGGCTTCCTCCGCCGTCCCGACGTGTTCGGCTTCTGCGGCGCGATGAGCCCGTCGCTGTGGTTCGCGAACCGCGCGATCTTCGACTACGTCGACGTCGCTCCACCGGTGGTTCGGCCGCATCTACCTCGACATCGGCACCGAGGAAGGACAGCGCCACGTGCGCAACACGCAGCAGATGGCGCGGCTGCTCCGGACGCGGTGCCCGCTACCCGCGGGACCAGGTGCGATCGATCGTGGACGAGGGCGCGGACCACACCGAGCAGGCGTGGTCCGCCCGGTTCGAGACCGCCGTGCGGTTCCTCCTGCCCCGGGCGAAGCGCGAACTGAACTGGTAACGACCCACGCCGTGACCCACGACCTCGATCGAGGGATCGACGACTTCCACCGGAGGCTGCACGCGCTCACGCCGGTCGCGCGCGCGACGGCGGCGCTCGTCGCGGCGAACGTCGTCGTCTACCTGGCGATGGTGGCGCGCGGAGACAACGGGCTCTGGGCCGACGCGCGCACGCTGGTCTCGTGGGGCGCGAACTTCGGGCCCCAGACGCGCGCCGAGTGGTGGCGGCTGCTGACCGCGGCGTTCCTGCACGGCGGGCTGCTCCACCTCGCGTTCAACATGGTGGCGCTGCGATCCGGCGGCCCGCTGCTCGAACGAAGCCTCGGCACCGCACGCTTCGTTGCGGTCTACGTCCTCACGGCGGTGGCGGCGAGCCTCGCCAGCGTTCTCGTGAGCGGGCAGGTCGTCAGCGTCGGCGCATCCGGCGCGATCTTCGGCGTCTACGGCGCGCTGCTCGGGATCGCGCTCCATCACGCGCCGCCCGCCGAGCGCTGGAGCTATCTCAAGCCCGGCTGGGGCGCGCCGCGGCTCTCCGCCGACGAGGCGCGACGCGCGGCCGAGCACGGTGCACTGACCGGCGGCACGGTCATGCCGGCGTACATCGCCCGGCTGCTGTCGACGCAGATCGTCGGGCTGGTGATCCTGAACGTGCTCATCGGGCTGACCATCCCCGTGATCGACAACACCGCGCACGTGTCGGGGTTCGTGGCCGGGCTCGCGCTCGGCTGGCTCGGGGCGGGTGCCGTCTCGGGTCGCCTCGCGTCCGTCGTCGTCGGCGACAGCGCCGTCGTCAGGCCCGGCCTGGTGGACCGCTCCGGCTGGTTCGTGCCGGCCGCGGCCGTCGTCACCACGGTCCTCGCGATGAATGCGGCGTTCCCGCTGCTGCCTCCCCGCACTCGCCTGGCGGTCCTCGACGCCGGGTGCCGCGCGCGTGTCGGATCGGCGTGCGTGGCGGCCGCCCGGGAAATCGGGCAAGCCTCGCGCGGCGCGATCCCGCCGGCCGCGCGGGCGTACCTGCAGCGCGGCTGCGACGTCGGCAGCGGACCCGCGTGCACCTCGCTCGGGCTGGCTGCCCTCGCTCGAGCCGACGGCGTGAAGCCTGCGGCGGCCGCCTTCGAGGCCGGCTGTTCGCTCGGCGACGCCGCCTCGTGCCGCGCCCTGGCCGCGTTGCTCGAGGCCGGCCGCGGCATCCCCGCGGACCCGAAGCGGGCGCTGAGCCTCTACGAACGGGCCTGCGAGCATCGCGACGCGTTCGCCTGCCTTCGCCTCTCCGAGGCCCTGCTCCGGGGCCGGAGAGC
>CAVOQF010000018.1:0-187089 GCA_963698285.1 uncultured Actinomycetota bacterium
TCCTGCCGAAAATGGCGGGCGTCACGGGCGGGCATAACGGCTTGCGGACCTTTATCTTCTCGGTCGCCCACGCCAGGCTCGTTACCACTACCGGCGTTCCGAGCGGACGCCGTACCTGGCCGAGTACGACCCCCTGAACGACGCCCGGCGTTCCGCCTCGGCCGAGGACGAGGCGCTCGGTTCGCTCGGGGGACTGCCCCACACACTCTCCCGGCTCAACGAAGAGCAACGGGAAGTCCTGGTCCTGCGGATCGTCGCAGACCTCTCCATCCACGAGGTGGCCGGCATCATGGGCAAGACTCCGGGTGCCATCAAACAGCTTCAGCGGCGCGGGCTCAGTGCCCTGCGCGAACTTGTAACCGAAAAGGACCACGCAGCATCATGACCGGCACGCGCAACCCCCAGCAGGATGGCAGCATCCAGGCGATGCTCCGTGACTCCGGCCTCGAAGCTGCCACCGAGCTCCGCAGCACCCTGGAGCAGCTCCAGGCACTGGTCCCGGAACAGGCACCGGCGCCCCGCGCCGACCTCGCCGCGCTGCTCGCCGCAGGGTCACCTGCCGCAGCGGATGCGACAACCTCCCGCGCAGGCAGCCTGCCGGCCGGCGTGAGCAGCCTGGCGGACCGCCGTCGCGGCCGAAAGCGGCGGCTGGCCCTCATCAGCGGCGCCGTGGTTGGCGCCATGAGCCTGGGCGCCGGCGCCGTGGCCGCGTCCAGCCAGGACTTCCGCGAGGACGTCGGCCACGCCTTCACCGTGATCTTCCAGCCTGCCGCGCCGACGCCGACGCCGTCGTCCTCCGCGCCCGCGGACCCGCCGGCTCCGGCTCCGGTGCCGGTCCCGGCCGTGCCGTCCCCGGCCGTGACCGCTCCGTCGGGGCCCGCCCCGGTGGCAACCGTGCCGGCAGCGAAGCATCCGGTCCCGCTTGCCACGCCTCCCGCGGTCGGCCGCGGGGGCATGCTTCCCAAGCCGGAAAAGCGCCCCGTGACGCCCGGCTTCCCGGGTCATAACGGACGCGGCATTCCCAGCAGCCCGCTGCCGACCGTTCCGGGGATTCCGGAGCGTCCGACGACGTCGTCCGACCTGCCGTAACGGGACTCCTAGGCGCCGCGCAGCTGCGGGATCGCCTCGCGGTACTCATTGTGGGCGAGGTCCAGGCTGAGCGCCTGCGGAATTCCGAACCACCGGATCTCCGTATGCTCCTCTGGCGCGCTGTTCGAGGGGACACCTTCCCAGTCCGTGACCGCCCAGCCCCGCAGGTGCAGTGAACCGGGTCCGCCGTCGCCCTTGCTGAGTTGGAACGACGGCGCCGCCCCGGGGCGCTCAATCGTGACGCCGAGCTCCTCCCGGAGTTCGCGGACCAACGCGTCCGTGGCGGACTCGCCCTCCTCGATATGACCTCCGGGAAGGTCCCACGCGCCCGGATAGGCCCGGGACGCGGGGCTCCTGCGGCACAGCAGGATTCCCTCGGGGCCAAGCAGGGCGGCCACCACCACGCGATGTGTCATCCGCCCATTCGATCACACCTGTGAGGGTGGCTCGGGAGAGGGCGGCTAGGCGAGTACCTGGCGCTTGGAGGAGATCACCCCGGTGTCGAAGCCGGCCAGGTGCAGGCCGCCGTGGAACCGGGCATGTTCGATCTTGACGCAGCGGTCCATCACGACGTCGAGACCGGCGGCCTCGGCTTCCTTGGCGACGTCCTCATGCCACGAGCCCAGCTGCAGCCACAGGGTCTTGGCTCCCGCCGCGACGGCCTCGTCCAGCACGCCCGGCAGGTCGTCGTGTTTGCGGAAGACATCCACGATGTCCGGGCTCTCCGGCAGGTCCGCGAGCGAGGCGTAGGTCGGTTCGCCCAGGATTTCCTTCACCACCGGGTTCACGAAGTACACCTTGTAGCGGGTGGAGGACTGCAGGTAGGTTGCCACGAAGTAGCTCGCGCGGGACGGCTTGTCCGAGGCTCCCACAATCGCGATGGACTTCGCCTGCCGCAGCAGATTCAGCCGTTCCGGGGCCGAAGGCCCGGTCCAGGTTCGCTCTTCCGTGCTCATGACAGTGCTCCAATCGTGCAGGTGTCGGCCGACAATGCATCCGAGGCGGACTCTTCCGTTGCCACGTCCAGGGCCTGGTCGAGGTCCCAGAGGATGTCCTCGATATCTTCCAGCCCGATGGAAATCCGCACCAGGTCCTCGGGAATTCCGGCGGACTCAAGCTGTTCGGGGGTGAGCTGCTGGTGGGTTGTCGAGCCGGGGTGGATTACGAGGGTTCTTGAATCGCCGACGTTGGCCAGGTGCGAGGCCAGCTGCAGTGACTCGATGAACTTCTGCCCCGCGGCCCGTCCGCCCTTCACACCGAAGGAGAACACCGAGCCGGGGCCCAAGGGCAGGTACTTTTTCGCCCGTTCGAAGTGCGGATGGGAGGGCAGGCCGGAGTAGTTGACGTAGGCCACGCGCTCGTCGGCTTCCAGCCATTCGGCCACGGCCTGGGCGTTTTTCAGGTGTTCGTCGAGGCGCTGCGGGAGGGTCTCGACGCCCTGCAGGAGCTGGAAGGCCGACTGCGGGGACAGGGCGGGGCCGATGTCGCGCAGCTGCTCGCAACGCAGCTTGGTGAGGAAACCGTATTCGCCGAAGTTGCCCCACCAGGAGACGTTGCCGTAGGACGCGACCGGCTCCGTCATGGTCGGGAACTTCCCGTTGCCCCAGTTGAAGCGGCCGCTTTCGACGATCACGCCGCCGAGGGTGGTGCCGTGTCCGCCGAGGAACTTGGTGGCCGAGTGGATCACGATGTCTGCCCCGTGCTCGATCGGCCGCACAAGGTACGGGGTGCTCAAGGTGGCGTCGACGACGAGCGGAATGCCGGCGTCGTGCGCGACCTTCGCCAGCCCCGCCAGGTCCTGGACTTCCGATGACGGGTTGGCCACCACCTCCACGAAGATCGCCTTGGTGTTGTCCCGGACCGCGGCGGCGTAGTCCGCCGGGTCGGTGCCGGGAACAAAGGTGGTGTCCACGCCGAAGCGGCGCAGTGTGACGTCAAGCTGGGTGACCGTGCCGCCGTAGAGCTGGGAGGCCGCGACGATGTGGTCGCCGGACTGGGTGAGCGCGGCGAAGGTGATGAATTCCGCGGCCATGCCCGAGGACGTGGCCACCGCGCCGATGCCGCCCTCGAGGGAGGCGATGCGCTCCTCGAAGGCGGCCACCGTGGGGTTGCCGATCCGGGAGTAGATGTTGCCGTACTTCTGCAGCGCGAAGAGGTTGGCGGCGTCCTGGGTGTCCTTGAACACGAAGGACGTGGTCTGGTAGATCGGCACGGCGCGGGCGCCGTGCTCGGCGTCGGGGGTGCCGCCGGCGTGCAGGGCGCGGGTGCGGAACCCGAATTTGCGGTCGGCCATTACGCGTTCACCAGCCCGCTGGTGGTGCCGGCCGGGGTACCGGACAGGTCGAGTTCCGTGCCGTTCTTCCGGGCCAGGTCCGCTTCGAGTTCGCGGACGATCGGCAGGATGTCCGCACCGAAGGCGGCTACCTCCTCCTGGAAGTGCAGGTAGCCGGTGAGGAACAGGTTCACACCGATTTTCTTGTACTCCACGATCCGCTCGGCGATCTGCTCCGGGGTGCCGATCAGCTGCGTCTTGAAGCCGTCGTTGTACTGGACGAGGTCTTCGAAGCTTGAATCGGCCCACATGCCCTTGCCGTCCTTGGTGGACGCGCCGGCCTCCTGGACGGCGGCCCGGAAACCCTCGACGGCAGGCTTGTGCGCCTTCTCGACGATCTCGCGGAGGGTGTCGCGGGCCTCCTTTTCGGAATCGCGGGCGATCACGAAGCCGTTCAGGCCGAACCTCGGAGAGGGGAGGGCGCCCTCGGCGCCGCGCCCGGTGTCACCCGCAGCGGCGACGACGCCGGCGATGTTCTCCTTGAACCCTTCCAGGTCCTTGCCGTTGGAGAAGTACCAGTCCGCCACCCGGCCGGCCGTGGCTTGCGCGGCCGTGGAGTTGCCGCCGAAGAAGATCTCCGGGTGGGCGCGTCCCGGCACATCCACAGGCGCGGGCTGCAGGGTGAAGTCGGTGATGTTGTAGTACTTGCCGGACTGGCTGTAGCCCTGCTCGGTCCACAGCCCGCGCAGCACCCTGATGAACTCCTCGGTCCGGACGTAGCGCTCGTCGTGCTCCAGCCACTCAAGGCCGAAGTTGGTGAACTCGTCCTTGAGCCAGCCGGAGACGATGTTTACGGCGGCCCGGCCGTTCGAGATGTGGTCCGCGGTGATGATGTATTTCGCCAGCACCCCCGGGTGCCACATGCCCGGGTGGACGGCGGAGATCACCTTGAGCCGCTCGGTCGCGGCCAGCAGCGCCAGGCTGAACGAGGTGGCCTCGTGCTGCTTGTCCGCGCCGTAGGAGGCGGCGTAGCGGGTCTGGGTCAGGGCGTATTCGAAGCCGGAGTTCTCCGCGATCCGGGCGAGCTTCTTGTTGTACTCGAAGTCCCAGCCGGTGCGCTGTTCGATGGTGGAGACCACCAGGCCGCCGGAGACGTTGGGGACCCAGTAGGCGAACTTGAGCGGTTCGGAAAGACGGGCGACGCTGCTGATGTCAGTCATGGGTGTTCCTTACTTCTGGGGTATTTCGGGTTCGCAGGACATCCTGGATGTCTGCGATGGATGGTTCGTTCTGCAACGAGGTGGTGTCCCCGAGCGCGCTTCCCTCGAACAGCTGGGTCAGGAGCCGGCGCATGATCTTGCCGCTGCGGGTCTTCGGCACATCAGGAACGACGACGACGTCGCGCGGCTTGGCGATCGGCCCGATCTCTCGCGACCGAGCCTTCAAATCGGCGTGATTCCTCGTAGCCGCGCATCGCGCGAGCGAGGAACGAGCGAGTGTGCTCTAAGCGGCGCGAGGACGTCGCGTCCGAATCCTTCAGGACGACGAACGCGACGATGGCGTGCCCGGTCTTGGGGTCCGCGACGGGGCAGACGCCGGCCTCCACGACGTCCGGGTGCGAGACGAGGGCCGATTCGATCTCGATGGTGGAGAGCAGATGTCCGGAGACGTTGAGGGTGTCGTCCACGCGCCCGAGGATCCAGATGTCGCCGTCGTCGTCGTATTTGGCGCCGTCCCCGGCGAGGAACCAGCCCTGCGCCGCGTACTGCCGCCAGTAGGAATCGAAGTATCGCCGCGGGTTCCCCCACACGGTCCGGGCGATCGCGGGCCCGGGCGCGTCGACCACGATGAAGCCCTGGACGCCCGGCGGGACGGTGTTGCCGGCGTCGTCCACGATCCGGGTGCCGACGCCGGGCAGCGGCCGGGCGGCGCAGCCGGGCTTGAAGTGCGTGTCGGTCGGGGCGGGGGAGAGGATGGTGGCGCCGGTTTCGGACTGCCACCAGGTGTCCACCACCGGGGCCGTGCCGGCGCCGACGTTCGCCCGGAACCAGCGCCACGCCTCCGGGTTCACGGCTTCGCCGACCGTGCCGAGCAGGCGGATGGAGGACAGGTCGTAGCCGGCCGGGACGCCGTCCGGGAACCAGCCCATCAGGGAGCGGACCAGGGTGGGGGCGGTGTAGTACTGCGTGACGCCGTAGCGTTCGATGATTTCGAAGTGCCGGCCCGGGTGCGGGGTGTTGGGGGTGCCCTCGAAGATGACCTGGGTGGCGCCGTTGGAGAGCGGGCCGTAGAGCTCGTAGGTGTGCGCGGTGACCCAGGCGAGGTCCGCCGTGCACCAGTGGACATCCTGGTCCCGCAAAGCCGGGTCCGGGTTGCTGAAGAGGTGCTCGAAACTCCAGGACGCCTGCGTGAGGTAGCCGCCGGAGGTGTGGACCAGGCCCTTGGGCTTTCCGGTGGTGCCGGAGGTGTACATGATGAACAGCGGCGTCTCGGCGTCGAACGCCTCGGCGTGGTGTACCTCCGAGGCCCGCCCGACGGCGTCGTGCCACCAGACGTCGCGGCCGGCGGTCATCGGGACGGTGTCCAGGAGCTCCGGTGCGGTGGTGCGGTTGACCACGAGGACGTGCTCGATCGCGTTGTCCCCGGCGACGGCCGCGTCCGCGTTCGCCTTGACCGGGACGGCCGCGCCGCGGCGGAACTGCCCGTCGGTGGTGACCAGCAGTTTGGCGCCGGTGTCCTCCACCCGGAACTTGAGCGCTTCGGCGGAGAACCCGCCGAAGACGAGCGAGTGGATGGCACCGATCCGGGCGACGGCCAGGGTGACGATCACCGTTTCGGGGATCACCGGAAGGTAGATGACCACCCGGTCGCCCTTGCTGATGCCGAGGGCCTGCAGGGCGTTGGCGGCCTTGGACACCTCGCGCTGCAGTTCGGCATAGGTGACGGTGCGGCGGTCGCCCGGCTCGCCTTCAAAGAACAGCGCCACCTTGTCACCGCGTCCCGCCGCTACATGGCGGTCGACGCAGTTATAGGCGACGTTGAGCCTTCCGCCGTCGAACCAGCTGATCTGCGGGCCGATGCCGGCCGCGGCGTCGGCCGGGACGCGGCGGTGCGCGGTGTGCCAGGGCTTGCCGACGCCGTCCGGGGATCCGCCGGGGGCGTCGGCCCAGTCCAGGCGCAGCGCAGCGGCTTCCCAGAACGCGACGCGCTCCGCCTCGGTGGCCGGGTGGCCGGCCGGTGCTGTTTCGGTGGCTACGCCCATCGTTTCACCGCCCATTTTTCGGCCAGACCCAGCAGGGCGTCGGTGATCTTGCCGATCAGCGCCAGCAGCACGATGGCCAGCAGGAGCCGGTCGGTGCGGCCATTGTTCTGTGAGTCCGTGAGCAGGAAGCCGAGTCCCATCGAGGAGGCAATGAGTTCAGCGGCCACCAGGAACAGCCACGCCTGGGCCAAGCGCGAGCCGGAGCCCGGAGAAGACGGCCGGCACCACGGCCGGAAGCTGGACCGTGGTCAGCAGCTTGACGCCTTTGAGCCCGAACGCGCGCGCGGCTTCCACCAGGTTCCGGTCCACGTGGCGCAGCGCCAGGGAGACCGTGGTGAAGACCGGGAAGAACGCGCCGATCAGGATCAGGGTGATCTTGGAATCCTCGCCGATCTTCATCCAGAGGATCAGCAGCGGCACCCAGGCCAGCGAGGGGACGGCCCGGAGCGCGCCAATGGTCGGGGCGAGCAGGGCATCGGCGAACCGGGACAGGCCCACCAGCGATCCGAGCGCCAGCCCCAGGGCCGCGCCGGCGGCGAAGCCGATCAGCACACGCTGGGTGGAGATCGCGATGTGCTGGCCGAGCTGGCCGCGCTGGAGCAGGTCAAGGCCGGCCTCCAGCACCATGGCCGGCGGCGGAAGCTGGACCACGCTGAACACCCCGGCTGCCGTGGACAGCTGCCAGGCGGCCAGCACTCGCTGCGGGAATGATCAATCCAAGGAGCAGACGCGCCCAGCCGTTGGCCAGGATCCCGGCGGGGGACCATCCGTTCGCCGGGGAGCTGACTCCGCCCGTGAGGGGGGAATCCGGCCGGGCGGCGTCTGCTGGAGTTGCGGGGACGGCTGCAGCGCGTCCGTCCGCAACACTGCTGCCGGTGAGGAGGGGATCTCCGAGGTGGCTCATCAGGAATCCTTGATGGCGGACGGGTCCGCCTTCTTCACCAGCGAGTCATCGAAAAGGTTGGCGACGGCGTCGTCGATCTGCTTCTGGCTCGCGACGTCCCCGGTCTCCACGAAGGTGGGGCCGATCTTGGCGAGGACCTTGCGCTGGGCTTCGCCCGGCGCCGGGTCGACGTCGAGGTTGCTGCGCTGCAGCACGACGGTCTTCGCGACGGCGGGGTCCAGGCTGGCGGCCTCGGCGAGGATCTGTGCTGTCTCGTCCGGGTTGGCCGCGGCCCAGGCGCGGGCCTTCTCGTAGGCGTTGACGACGGCCTGCGCCTGCGCCGGCTTGTCCTTGAGGAAGGATTCCGTGGCGTTCAGGAAGCCGTAGGTATTGAAGGACAGGTTGCGGTAAAAGAGCTTGGCGCCCTTCTGCTCCGCGCCGGCCATGATCGGGTCGAGGCCGGACCAGGCATCCACCGAGCCGTTCTCGAGGGCGGCGCGGCCGTCGGCGTGCTGCAGGTTCTGCACGGTGACGTCCTTGGCTGACAGCCCGGCTTCGGAGAGGGACTGGAGCAGGAAGAAGTACGGATCGGTGCCCTTGGTGGCGGCCACCGACTTGCCCTTGAGGTCAGCGACCTTGGTGATGCCGGAGCCGGGCTTGGTCACCAGTGCAGCCCACTCCGGCTGGGAGAAGATGTCGATGGCCTTGATCGGCAATCCGTTGGCCTTGGCCAGGAGGGCGGCCGAGCCGGCGGTGGAACCGACGTCGATCGCCCCGGACCGCAGCGCCTCGTTGGCCTTGTTGGAGCCGGCGGACTGGACCCAGTTGACGGTGACGCCCTGGTCCTTGAGGGAGGCCTCGAGCCAGCCCTTCTTCTTGATCACGAGGCTCAAGGGGTTGTACGTCGCGAAGTCGATGTTCAGCGTGCCGTTCCCGGCTGCCGCGTTGGCGGCGGGCTGGCCGGAACCCTCGCCGGCGACGCAGCCGGTGAGGGCGAGCGCGGCGGAGACGGCGGCGGCCGTCAGGACCGAGCGGCGGGTGGCGGGGCGGAGGCTGGTTGTGTGGAAAGGCATGGAAGTTCCTTTGAGAACGGGGCGAACGGTGCGGAGGGGGAAGAACGGTGGAGCGGGGGCACCAGCGGCAGGCGGGCAGGGTGCGTGCGCCGCAGCCGGGACGGTGCCGGCAGAGGCGGTGGTGGGGCGGCTAGTGGCCGTCGACGCCGAGGCTGGCCAGCAGCGAGGCCCGCATTCGGGCCAGCTCGGCCGAGGCCCGGTCCCGGGGGCGTTCGCCGGGGACGTCGACGGTGCGGACGATTGTGGCGCCGGGGGCCGCCTCCGGTTCCCTGCCGAGGACGATGATGCGGTCGGCGAGCTGCAGGGCCTCATCGACGTCGTGGGTCACCAGCAGCACCGTGGTCGGCTCCGCCCGGTGGACATCCAGCAGCAGGTCCTGCATCTTGATCCGGGTCAGGGCGTCGAGGGCGCCGAAGGGTTCGTCGAGCAGCAGGACGCCGGGGTTGCGGGCCAGCGCCCGGGCCAGCGAGGCGCGCTGGGCCATGCCGCCGGACACCTCACGCGGCCGGTGTTTGGCAAAGTCCTGCAGCCCCACGAGTTCCAGGAGCCGGGCCACCTTGGCCTTGCCGTCTTTGGCGCTGACCCCGGTGGGCAGCCCGATGGCGATGTTGGCCTGGAGGGTGTGCCACGGCAGCAGGCGGGGCTCCTGGAAGGCGAAGGCGCAGCGGGGATCAACGCCCTGGACCGGGGCGCCGTCGATCTCGACGCTGCCGGCGCTGGGGGCATCGAGGCCCGCGGCGGCGCGCAGCAGCGTGGATTTCCCGCAGCCGGATGTGCCGAGGATGGCCAGGACTTCACCGGGGCGGACGTCGAAGTTCACGTCGCGGAGCACGGTGTGCGCCTCGCCGACGGAACCGAACGCACGGCGCAGGCCGCGGAAGGAAACCGGAAGGGCCGGGGTGCGGGTGGCCTCACCGGCGGAGGCGTCCGCGGACAGCTCGGCGGGGGAGGGGGACAGGACAGCAGTCATAGGGTTACTCCATCGGTCCTGGCAGTAGCACCCTACGGAGCGAGCCTCCGGCCCGGATGGTCAGTCCGGCCGTTCCCGTGGCTCGCTGCCTTGCTATCGGCGGATTCCGGGGAGGAATTCCGACGACCAGGGTTGCTGCGGCTTCATCGATCCAGGTCTCTCGGCCGCTCGGGATGGTCACTATCCACTAAAACGGATGCGCCGGAATAGCCCAAATTGGCCGCGTAATATTCGGACACCTCGCCGCCGGATCCTGATGTTCGGTCGATTGTTCGGAGCGACGGGTTTCGCGGCCGGCCCGCCGCCGCCGTGTCGGGGGCGGGGCGTAGGCTGTGCGGATGAGTCACGTGAACGACCCCGCAGTCATCGAACGCCTCCTGCGCACCAAGGGCAGCTGGGCGGTTGTGGGCCTGACCACCAACGAGTGGCGCGCCGCCTACGACACCTCCCGGTACATCCGGGACCGGCTCGGCATGGAGATCATCCCGGTCAATCTCCCGGCTGACCCCGTCCACGGCGAGACGGGTTACGCGCGGCTGGCCGACATCCCGGCGGCGAAGCAACCCCTCGACGTCGTGGACTGCTTCGTCAATTCGTGGAAGGTGGGCGACGTGGTGGACCAGGCGATCGCCGTGGGGGCGAAGGCGGTCTGGCTGCAGCTGGGCGTCATCGATGAGGCCGCCGCTGCCCGCGCCAAGGCGGCCGGCCTGGACGTGGTCATGAACGCCTGCCCGGCGCAGGAAGCACCGCGCTACGGCCTCTGACGTCGGACTCTGGCCGCGGCGGCGCCGAGGGCGCCGGCCCGGCTAGGCTGGAGGCATGGATGCAACAGCGCTCCGCGAGGATTTGCCTGGGCTTCCCCGGCGCCTTCGAGGACTATCCGTTCGGCCCGGAAACCGCCGTCTTCAAGGTCCGCGCCGCGGTGACCGGCGGAACCCGGCAGGAGGCCAAGATGTTCGCCCTGTCCGCGTTGGATCCGGACGACTTCGCCGTGAGCCTGAAGTGCGAACCGGCCCTCGCCGAACAGCTGCGGGCCGCGCATCCGGAAATCACCGGGGCGTGGCACCTGAACAAGCGGCACTGGAACGGCGTCCGGCTGGACGGTGCCCTGCCGGATTCGATGGTCCGGGACATGGTGGAGGACTCCTACGACCTTGTGGTCGCCACCCTGAGCCGCCGCCAGCAGGAGCAGCTCGGCTGGGCCCGGCTGGCCCGCGGGGACGGCCGGCCGTGAGCGCCCGCGGATCGCCGGCGGCGAACTGAACTATGCGGGGATCGGTGCCACCGAGACCGGCGTGCTGCCGGAAGGCAGCGGCGGCCTTGTCACCCAGGCCTATGTAGGCGACGGCGAAGCAGCCTACCGCCGGGCGGTGCAGGGGATGCTGACCTGGCAGCTGCAGAAACGGGCCGGGCTGCGTGTCCGTGCCGAGTCCGACGTCGTGCTCCCCGGGACCCGCGTGGTGAGCGGCTTCGGCGTCGGCCCCCTCCGGATCAACGCGCCCTGCGAAGTGGTCTGGGTCCGCCGGCCGGTCCCCGGCGGGGGACCGCAGTCCGCCGGATTCGGCTACGGGACCCTGCCCGGGCATCCGGTCCGCGGCGAGGAATCGTTCGAAATCTCACTCGACGGCCAGGGGCTGGTGCTGATCAAGGTCACCGCCTTCGGTGTTCCCGCCAACTGGTTCTTCGCCGCCGGCGGCGCCGTCACCGCCCGGGCGCGCCGGCTCATCACTTCCCGATACCTTAGGAGTGCACAGGAACTGGCCGCAGGTGTGAGCTGAGCAGGAGCAGGTAGATGCTGAACCAACAGACCCTTGACCGATTCTGGAACTTTGACGATCCGGGCCTTTCGGAGGCCCGCTTCCGCGCGGCGATGGCGGATCCGGCCTACGACGACGACGAACGGGCCGAGTTCGCCACCCAGCTGGGCCGGGCCATCGGGCTGCAGGGCCGGTACGAGGAAGCCGACGCCCTGCTGGACTCGATCGACGGGGACGAACCCACGGTGGCCGTCCGGGTGCTGCTGGAAAGGGGCCGGGTGCTGAACTCCAGCGGCCACGCCGAAATGGCGGTTCCGCTGTTCGAGCACGCAGCCGAACTCGCCGACCATCTGGGCGAGGACTACCTGGCGGTCGACGCCCTGCACATGCTGGCCATCGCGGACACCGCACACGGCGAGACGTGGACCCGCAGCGCCCTGGAGTACGCGTCCACGGCGCACGACGCCCGGACCAAACGGTGGATGGTGGCGCTGCACAACAACCTGGGCTGGGCCCTGCACGGGGAGGGGCGGTGCGCCGAGGCCATGGTCGAGTTCCAGCTTGCCGAGCAGTGGGCGGAACGCGTGGGCACCCCGCAGCAGCAGGAACGCGCCCGGGCAGCCATCGACGCCTGCTGAACCCGCGGCGCCGGTTTGGGACAATGGATAGACCGATCTACCCACACCGAAAGGCACAGCCGTGATCTTCATCGTCGTTAAATTCAAGGTCAAGCCCGACTGGTCCGAGCGCTGGCTCGGCCTCGTGGAGGATTTCACCCAGGCCACCCGGCAGGAACCCGGCAACCTGTGGTTCGACTGGTCCCGCAGCGTGGAGGACCCCAACGAGTTCGTCCTGGTCGAGGCCTTCAAGGACGACGCCGCCGGCGACCACGTCAACAGCAGCCACTTCAAGCAGGCCATGGCCGACATGCCGCAGGCACTGGCCGAAACCCCGCGGATCATCAGCCGCCAGCTCGACGGCGAGGGCTGGGACCGGATGGGCGAACTCACCGTCTAGCCCCCGTCGATTGCTCCGCAGGCGCCCTTTAGAGCCCTCAAAACGGCAGCTACGGAGCAACCGATGTGAAGATTGATCCATGTGGATCGGTTGGATCGAATTCGACATCCTGCTGGGCGACGTGCACAGCCTCAAGGAGAAGCGCTCCGTGGTGCGGCCGTTGCTGGCGGAGCTCAAGCGACGCTTTGATGTCTCCGTCGCCGAGGTCGGGGACCAGGAACAGTACCGGCGCGCCCAGCTGGGCGCCGGCCTGGTCGCAGCCGACCGGTCACACCTCGTGGAGGTGCTCGCCGCCGTCGAACGCTTCGTCGCGGCCCGGCCGGAATTCGAACTGCTCAGCGCCCGCCAGCGCGAACTCCGCAGCGACGACTAACCGCCCCCGTCGATTGTTCCCCACCGGCTCCCTCGCCTCGCAAGCTCGGCCAGGGAACCCTGCCGGCTGCTGAGCAGGGGCCCTTTTGGGGCGCCAAAACGGCACTTATGGAGCAGTGGATGGGGAGGTGTGGATAACTTCTGCAGCGCTGGCACGGTTCTGGTCTGATGAAGCCATGAAGACCCCGCGCCCGTTGCCGGAGGATTTCCAAGGACGTCCCTTCACCGTTGTTGAAGCCGCGGAGGCCGGAGTGTCGCGCAAGCGGCTCCGCCACCGCTCCCTCGCACCGCTGGGAAGGGGCATCCGTTCGGCGGCCCCGACGCCGGGCCTTCCGCTGAGCGTGAGGGTGCGGCCCTTCATTGAGGTCAACGAGCGATGCGCCGCATCGCACCTCACCGCGGCGGAGCTTGGTTCGCTTCCGGCCCGGCGGCAGAAGGAGGGGCCGCAGGTGTACCACGTGATCAGGCCCGAGGGCGCAGCCCATCTGAACCGGCCGCACGTCATCGTCCACCGGATGAAGCTCTACGACGACGAGGTTACAGTCCTTAACGGGATACCCCTTACGACGCCGGAGCGAACATGGCTGGACTTGGCCGAGATGCTGAGCGTTGACGAACTCGTGGTGGCAGGCGACAGCTGCGTCCGGGTGCCGCGGCGAGAATTCGAAGGCCGGGAGCTGCCCCTCTGCAGCCTCGAGGACCTGCAGCGGATGATCGACCGGCACAAAGGAAAACGCGGAATCCGGAAGGCGCGGGAAGCGATCACCCTCATCCGCGTGGGCTCGGACTCGCCGCAGGAATCCCTGCTGCGGCTTTCCCTGGTCCGTGCCGGCCTGCCGGAACCCGAGCTGAACGTACCGATCATCGACGATGCAGGGGCATGCCACCACGAACCCGACATGTCGTATCGGAAATACAAAATCGGTGTCGAGTACGAGGGTGAACATCACAGCGACGGGACTCAGATCGTCCGGGACATTGCCCGATCGGAGCGTTACGCCGCGCTCGGCTGGACCGAGGTCCGGATCTCCCAGCGCCATATGCTCAATGACGCCCGGGCTGCCGTGGCCAAGGTCCGGGCTGCCCTGGTCCAGGCCGGGTGGCGTCCGGGCCGGTGAACCACATCGGCTGCTCCGCAACTGCCGTTTTGAGGGTTCAAAAGGGCAGTTACGGAGCAGCCGATCGTAGTGGCGGTGAGAGGGAACGTCAGCCGAAGTACTTCGGCAGGGTCCCCTCGTGGGCTTCGCGGAGCGCGTCCAGGTCCAGGGGGTCGACGCCGTTGATCTCCAGCTTGCCGCTCTCGGCGTCCACGACGCCGATCCGGACGTGGGCGAAGCCGCGGGCGGTGCACATGTCCTTGAACCGGATCTCCTCCGAGCGGGGCACCGCCACGATGGCGCGGCCCTGCGTCTCGGAGAACAGCGCGGTGAACAGGTCCACGCCGTCGCGGTCCAGGACGTCCTGCAGCGCGATCCGGGCACCGACGCCGTAGCGCAGCGAGGACTCCACGAGGGCTGCCGCGAGGCCGCCTTCGGAGAGGTCGTGCGCGGAGTCCACCATGCCGTCGCGCGAGGCGTTGATCAGGATCTCGCCGAGTTCGCGTTCCGCGGCCAGGTCGACGGCCGGCGGCAGGCCGCCGAGGTGTCCGCGCAGGTTGGACCACTCCGAGCCGTCCAGTTCCGCCGCGGTGGTGCCGAGCAGGTAGATGGCCTGGCCGTCTTCCTTCCAGCCCGACGGCGTGCGGCGCGCAACGTCGTCGAACTTGCCAAGCACGGCCACGACGGGGGAGGGGTGGATTGGAACGCTTCCGGTCTGGTTGTAGAGCGAGACGTTGCCGCCGGTGACCGGGATGCCGAGCACCATGCAGGCGTCGGACAGGCCGCGGATGGCCTCGGCCAGCTGCCACATGACGTCGGGATCCTCGGGGGAGCCGAAGTTCAGGCAGTCGCTCACGGCCATCGGCACGGCGCCGGAGGTGGCGACGTTGCGGTAGGCCTCGGCCAGGGCCAGCTGTGCGCCGTGGTACGGATCGAGGTAGGTGTAGCGGCCGTTGGCGTCGGTGGCGAGGGCCACGCCCAGGCCGGTTTCCTCGTCCACCCGGACCACGCCCGCGTCGTCCGGGAACGCCATGGCGGTGTTGCCGCCGACGTAGCGGTCGTACTGGTTGGTGATCCAGGACTTGCTGCACAGGTTCGGCGAGGCCACGAGCTCGGTGACGGCGGCGGCCAGCTCCGCGGGAGCGGCCGGGCGGCCGGTGTCCTGCACGGAGCCGGTGAAGGCGTCGGCCTGGACGGCGTCCTGCCACTCGGGGCGGGCGTACGGGCGGTCGTAGACCGGACCGTCGTGGGCGACGGTGCGCGGATCGACGTCGACAATCACTTCGCCCTCCCAGGTGATGATCAGGCGGCCGGTGTCGGTCACCTCGCCCAGCCAGGAGTACTCCACGGCCCACTTGTCCATGACGGCCTCGAACGCGGCGATGTTCTCCGGGGTGACCACGGCCATCATGCGTTCCTGCGACTCGGACATCAGGATTTCGCCCGGGGTCAGCGTGGGGTCGCGGAGCAGGACGGAGGTCAGTTCGACTTCCATGCCGCCGTCGCCGTTGGAGGCAAGCTCGGACGTGGCGCAGGAGATGCCCGCGGCGCCGAGGTCCTGGATGCCCTCAACCAGGGAACCCTTGAACAGTTCCAGGCAGCATTCGATCAGGACCTTCTCGGCGAAGGGGTCGCCCACCTGGACCGCGGGGCGCTTGGAGGGCTTGGTGTCGTCGAAGGATTCCGAGGCCAGCACGGAGGCGCCGCCGATCCCGTCGCCGCCGGTGCGGGCACCGAACAGCACCACCTTGTTGCCCTTGCCGGAGGCGTTGGCGAGGCGGATGTCCTCGTGCCGCATGACCCCGACGGCGAGCGCGTTGACCAGCGGATTGCCCTGGTAGACGGAGTCGAAGACCATCTCGCCGCCGATGTTCGGCAGTCCCAGGGAATTGCCGTAGCCGCCGATGCCGGCGACCGCGCCGTGCATCACGCGGGCGGTGTCCGGGTGGTCGATGGCGCCGAAGCGCAGCGGATCCATCACGGCCACCGGGCGGGCGCCCATCGAGATGATGTCGCGCACAATCCCGCCGATGCCGGTCGCCGCCCCCTGGTAGGGCTCCACGAACGACGGCGAGTTGTGCGACTCGATCTTGAACGTCACGGCCCAGCCGTCGCCCAGGTTGGTGACACCGGCGTTCTCGCCGATGCCCACCAGCATGTCCTTCTTCATCTCCTCGGTCACCTTTTCGCCGAACTGGCGCAGGTGGTTCTTCGAGGACTTGTAGGAGCAGTGCTCGCTCCACATGACGGAGTACATGGCGAGTTCGGCGCCGGTGGGGCGGCGGCCCAGGACCTTGACGACCTCGTCGAATTCGTTCTGCTTCAGGCCCAGCTCGGCCCAGGGGAGTTCGACGTCGGGGGTCTTCGCCGCGTTCTCCACGGTGTCGATGTTGAACTTCTTGGCGGTCTCCGCGGGCGCCGCCACTGCGGGTGTCTCCGTCATTTGTTGTCTCCCACGATCTTGTTCAGGACAGAGGTGAAGAAGCCGAGGCCCTCGGTGCCGTCGCCCGTCTCCGGGCCGAAGCCGGCCTCGACGGCGTGCTCCGGGTGCGGCATGAGGCCCACGACATTGCCGGCGGCGTTGGAGATGCCGGCGATGTCGCGGCGTGAGCCGTTCGGGTTCCAGCCGACGTAGCGGAACACCACACGGCCCTCCGCCTCCAGGGTGTCCAGGGTCTTCTCGTCCGCGATGTACTGGCCGTCCTGGTTCTTCAGCGGCACGGTGATTTCCTGGCCGGGGACATAGTCGCCGGTCCAGTCGGTGGTGTTGTTTTCCACCCGCAGGACCTGGTCGCGGCAGAGGAACTTCAGGTGGTCGTTTTTGATCATCGAGCCGGGCAAAAGGTGCGACTCGGTGAGGATCTGGAAGCCGTTGCAGATGCCCAGGACGGGCAGCCTGGCGTCCGAGTTGGCGGCGTCGATGATCTTCGCCATCAGCGGCGCGAAACGGGCGATGGCGCCGGCGCGGAGGTAGTCGCCGTAGGAGAAACCGCCGGGAATGACGACGGCGTCGACGTCGGCCAGGTGGGTGTCCGCGTGCCAGAGCGGCACCGGGGTGGCGCCGGCCAGGCGGACCGCGCGGGCGGCGTCGCGGTCGTCCAGGGTGCCGGGGAAGGTGACGACGCCGATCCGCGCCCCGGCGAGGCGCGGGTTGGCCGCGACGGCGACGGCCTCACCGATCAGGGGGAGTTCAGTCATCTTAGGCCTCGACGACCTCGACGTTGACGACGTCCTCGATGACCGGATTGGAGAGCAGGGTTTCCGCGGCGTTCCGGGCCTGGGCCAGAATCTCCTCGGTCACCTCCCCGTCGACGGTCAGTTCGAAGCGCTTGCCCTGGCGGACAGAGCTGAAAGCGGTGAAGCCCAGGCGGGGCAGTGCGCCCACGATGGCCTTCCCCTGCGGGTCGAGAATCTCGGGCTTGGGCATGACGTCGACAACGATCCGGGGCATCCGGCAACTCCTGTGCGTGAGCTTTGGGTAAGGGCGCAGCGGAGTGGTGCCGTCTCACGCCGTTCCGCTGTGTGGTGAGGACAACGGTGTTAAAGGACAACATGGAACGGGCGCTCCGCGAGCTTGCACCCTCATTCTACCGGGCGCCGTGCGCCACGCCGCATTCGTGACCCCGCAGTGGCTGCGGCGGCCCGGCCGCGGCGGCTATGGCCTAGTACGGAGCGCGCTCAGTAGGATGTGCGCATGGCCGAGAATTCAAAATCCGTACTGCTTCCCGTGCTCGCCGCCGCCGTCTTCGCAGGCCTCGGCCGGATGGTGCTCCAAAAGATCAAGGCCGACCGCGCGGCCAGGTCGAGCAACGTAGCCGGCCCCCTGGACGAGAAGACCAGGGCCTGGATCAGCGAGGTCGTCCGGACGCCCCGGCAGTAGCCCGCGGCCTGTCATAGGCGTGTAACAGCCCCCGTAAATACCCCGCCCCCGGGCGGAACCGAAGCCGGGATGGCGCCGCCATCCCGGCTTTGCCATGCCCTCGGAACGACGACCTTGTCGAGCAATATGACCAATTTCAATTAGTTCCTGTGTTCTATGTCATATCCAGCTCTCAGTCTGTACTGTATGAATCGGCTGGTACCGCCGCTGGGCGGGAGTCAACTCCTGTTCCCGCGCCCGTACCCGTCGTCGTCCCCGGCAATGGCGCCGGGATCGTTCCTTCTGAAAGGTTCAAACCACACGTGAAATCACCAGGAAAGAGCTTCCTTCGAAGCGGGGGACTCCGGAGGGCCGTGGCACTGACCCTGGGCTTGCCGGTTCTCCTCTCAACAGTTGCCATCGCGCCGGCCACCGCCGCGCCGGGCCAAGGCTCCACGGTCGCGGGGATCGCGCAGAAGAATCTGGATCCCGCCAGCTACCCGGACGGCCGCTACATCGTCCTGCTGGCTGAAAAGCCGGCGGCAACGTACGACGGCTCCACGGACGGACTGCCGGCCACCAAGCCCGCCAAGGGCAAGAAACTCGACGCCAACAAGGCCGAGGTCAAGAAGTACCGGGCCCACCTGGAAAAGAAGCAGGCAGAGGTCGCCGCAAAGCAGAACGTCCAGATCCAGCGGCAGTTCTCGGCCGCGGTCAACGGCTTCAGCGCCACGCTCACCACGGACCAGGCCGTCAAGCTCGCCAAGGACCCGAGTGTCCTGGCGGTTGCCCCCGACACGGAAAACGCCCCGGATTACTCCAGCACCGATTTCCTCAAGCTCAGCGGAGCCGACGGAACCTGGAACACCAAGTTCGGCGGCCAGGATGCAGCGGGCAAGGGCGTCGTCGTCGGTGTCATTGACACCGGCTACACCCCGGAGAGCGCGTTCTTCGCCGGCGAAGCGGTCAAGCCGCTCGTCGGTGCACCCGTCGTCGGCGTGCCCTACCGCACGGCGGACGGCAAGATCGCCATGCTCAAGGCCGACGGCGAGACCTTCGTCGGCGAGTGCCAGAAGGGCACCGGAACCGGCGCGGCCTTCGACGGCTCCGCCTGCAACTCCAAGGTCCTGAGCGCGCACTACTTCGCCGAGGACTACCTGCGCTACGTTCCCGCCGGCAACCGTGCCGACGAGGAACTGCTTTCCCCGGTCGACGTGGGCAGCCACGGCACCCACACGGGCAGCACCTCCGTCGGCAACGCCAATGTCGAGACGTTCGTCGACGGCCGCAGCTTCGGCCTGACCAGCGGCATCGCGCCTGCCGCGAAGCTCGCCGTCTACAAGGTGTGCTGGGAAGATAAAGACCCGAACACCGGCGGCTGCTACAGCTCCTCCTCGGTTGCCGCTGTGGAGCGGGCCCTCGAGGACGGCGTCGACGTCCTGAACTACTCCATCTCCGGTTCCGCGACGTCGGTCATCGACCCGGTTTCGATTGCGTTCCTGAACGCCGCCGCCACCGGCATCTTCGTGGCCGCCTCCGCCGGCAACTCCGGCCCCACGGCCAGCACCGTCAACCACGGCGCCCCCTGGGTCACCACGGTTGCAGCCAGCAGCTTCTCCCAGGAGCTCCAGGGCACGGTCGAGTTCGCCGACGGCACCAAGTTCCGCGGCGCCAGCATCATGAACCGCGAGGTCAAGGATGCCGGCGTCGTGCTGGCCGCCAACGCGGCCGCCGCAAACGCGCCGTCGTCCGCCGCCTTGTGCGGCCCCGGCACCCTGGACCCCGCAAAGGTCGCCGGCAAGGTTGTTGTCTGTGACCGCGGTGTTGTTGACCGCGTCGCCAAGAGTGCCGAAGTTGCCCGCGGCGGCGGCGTCGGCATGATCCTGGTCAACCTCAGCAACTCCTCGCTGGACACGGACCAGCACGCGGTCCCGACCGTCCACGTGAACCCGCCGGCCACCCAGTCCATCAAGGACAAGGTCACGGCCACCCCGGGCATCAAGGTTTCCCTGGTCAACAAGGACACCACCGGCCTTCCGCTGGAGGCCCAGCCGCAGATTGCCGGCTTCTCCTCCCGCGGCCCGCTGCTGGCCACCGAGTCGGACCTGCTGAAGCCGGACGTTGCCGCTCCCGGTGTTGCTGTCCTGGCCGGCGTATCGCCGATCGGCGCTGACGGGGCCAAGTTCGGCTTCATGTCCGGCACCTCGATGGCCGCCCCGCACGTTGCCGGCTTCGGCGCGCTGCTCCTCGGCAAGAACCCCTCCTGGTCGCCCGCCACGGTGAAGTCCGCCATGATGACGACCGCGTCCGAGGTCAAGCTCGCCGACGGGTCCAAGAACACCGACGTCCACGCCACCGGCGCGGGCCAGGTCGATCCGGCCCGCATGGTGGATCCGGGCCTGGTCTACGATGCCGGCATCGAGGACTACCTGAAGTTCATCCAGGGCACCGGCGTTGATCTCGGTCTGGCCTCCAGCACCAAGCCGCGGGACATGAATGTGCCGTCCTTCGCGCTGGGCAACCTGACCGGCAAGATCGAGGTCACCCGCACGGTGACCGCCCTGACGCCGGGTGTCTACATGGCCAAGGCCAACGTCCCGGGCATCAAGGTCAGCGTGGCCCCGGCCGCGCTGAACTTCACGAAGGCGGGCGAGCAGCGCACCTTCAAGGTCACCTTCGAAAACCAGGGTGCGGCGCTTGGCAAGTTCGCCATGGGCTCGCTGAGCTGGGAAGGTGCCGGCAAGTCCGTCACCTCGCCGATCGCGGTCCGTCCGCAGTCGGTCGTGGCTCCGAAGGATGTCATGTTCACCACCGCGTCGGGTACCGGCTCCGGTGACATCAACGTGGTCTCCGGCACGAACGGCGAGACCAGCATGACCCTGGACGGCCTCTCCAAGGCGGATTCCTCCGCCGTGGAACTGGTCCCCGGACCGTTCACGGGCCGCGCCGACGCCTCGACGTTCGTCAAGAGCGTCCAGGTCCCGGCCGGAGTGCCGCTGGCGAAGTTCTCGGTCATCTCCTCGGACCCGGACTCCGACTTCGACATGTGGGTCGTGACCCCGAAGGGCGTGGAGCAGGTTGCCACCTCTTCCGCCAGCGAGACATTGTCGATCGCTAACCCGGCCGGCGGCAAGTACACCATCTACGCGAACCTGTACTCCAGCCCGGACGGCAAGGCCCGCAAGGCGTCCGTCGATGCCGCAGTGCTCGGCGCCAACGTGGGCAACGCGACGCTCTCGCCGAACCCGCTGAAGCTGACCAACGGCAAGGCCGGCACGCTCTCGCTGAACTGGACCGGGCTTGCCGCCGGATCCTACATCGGCCGGGTGACCTTCGCCGGCGCCAGCGAGCCGACCTTCGTCAGCGTCATCGTGACGGCCGCGGGCACCACCGCGGTGGCTCCCGCGGCGGGGGCTCCGGCCTCCGCGGTGAACCAGGACCCGGGCCAGGCCCGGAACAACGCCGTCTAGACGGTTGAACACCTGATAACAGCAATGGCCGGCGGTCTGTACCGCCGGCCATTGCCGTTTAAGCCGCGCGCCTCAGACGGCGCTCGTGCACGCGCCTCAGACGGCGCCGGTGGAACCCGCAACCCCGCCGAGCAGGGGCGCCATGGCCCGCCAGCGCGCGATCTCGCAGCCGTCGGTGCGGCTGAAGCCGCTTTGGACTTCACGGCCCAGGTAGTGCCCGGTGACCACGGCCACCTGCGGGCCGCCGTACTGCTGCGTGCACAGCTTCGGCGGCCCGGGCAGGGGGAAGAAAATGTCCTCGCCGTGCACGCGGAGGGCCTCGAGTGCGGCCTCCGGATCCGGCAGGGTGCACGCGGCGGCGGGCGCGCCGCCGTCGGCGACCAGCCGGAAACTGTGCTCCGGGGCGCCGGGTGACTCCGTCAGCCGGATGGTGAGGTCGACGTCGTGCCGGGTGTCCTCTTCGGTGGGGGAGGTCATGGGAGTCCTTCCTGGGCTTCCGGCGGCGGGGTAGCGGCGGCGGCCTTCAGCAGCGGGGTGAGTTCGAGCAACAGCCGTCCGCGCAGCTCCTGCGCGGCCGCGGCGAACGCCCGCTGCTGCTCCACGTATTCTGCCTTACCGTCCGGTGTCTCGATCCGGATGGGCGGATAGCCCCACTCGCCCAGCTCGTAGGGCGAGGCGCGCATGTCCATGGCGCGGATCCGCCAGGAGAGCTCGAAGCAGTCCATGACGAGCTCGCTGGGCAGCGCGGGCGCCAGTTTGTAGGCCCACTTGTAGAGGTCCATGTTGGCGTGCAGGCAGCCGGGCTGTTCCATGGTCCGCTGGTTCGCACGGCTCGGGGCCAGGCTGTTCAGCGGGACCGCGTCCGGGGTGTAGAACCGGAACGCATCGAAATGCGAGCACCGGATCCGGTTGTCCTCGACCACGCGGTCCGTCTGTTCGGAACCGAGCCGCAGTTGCAGGTACTCGTGCCGCAGCTCGAACTTGTCCTGCCGGTAGACCATGGCCCACTCGTGCAGCCCGAAGCAGCCGAACTGCGCCGGCCGCGCGGCCGTGCCGGCCAGGATGATGCCGGCAAACTGCACGGCCTCGCGCCGCTCGCTGAGGAACCGTTCGACGTCGACCGTCACGGCGTCCGTGCCCGGCGCCAGCCCCGCGGCGGCGAGTTCGCCGGCGTCCGGAACGCGGTAGTACTTCCAGTCCGAGCGCGCCGCTGCCGCCGGTCCGGCCAGCACGACGCCGGCGCCGGGGTGCCACCGCAACAGCTGGCCGGGCTTCTGCGTGTAGTAGGTGAAGAGGAAGTCCTCCACCGGGTGCTTCCGGCCGGCCGACCTCCGGGCGAGGTACGGATCAGAGTACGTCCGGACGCGCTGCTGGTGGGCCGCTTCGCGGCGGAGCCAGTCGTCCTGCGGGAGGTATTGCAGTTTAGACAGCCCCACCGGTGGATCCCAGGATGTCCTTGGCGGCCTTCCACTGGGCGATCTCGCAGCCGTCCCGCAGGCTGAACTTGGCTTCAACAGCCTTGCCGTCCACGGAACCGGTGACGGTCGCCTCCTCCGGGCCGCCGTACTGCTGGGTGCAGGCCCGGTCCGTGGGCCGCGGGGCGGGGCTGAGCAGTGCCGCGTTTCCCTTCAAGGCGGTGCAGGCCGCGGCGGCGGTGGGGTGCTGGCTTTCCGCCGCCGGAACCCCGTTCTGGCACACCAGGGTGTAGTTGACTGCCTTCCCGCCTTCGGCGGATGTGACCATGATGGCCAGTTCGGCATTGCCCTGCCCGGGTCCTGCGCTGGGGGCCTCGGAAGACGGCGACGGCGCCGGGGCGGTGGTTTCGGTGTCGGCGGACGGCGTGCCCGCGGCGGGGCTGGTGGCCGAGGATTGGCCGGACCCGGGCCCGGTGGGTGAGGCGCTCTGCGTGGCTCCGCCGCCCGGGGAGCAGGCGGTCAGTCCGGCGGCCGTGAACAGGACGAGCAGGGTGGGAATCAGGGTTTTGCGCATGGGCGGCTCTCCTCGGTTTCACCCAATTCTAGCGCCGCGCCGGAGGCGCGGGCAGGCCGGGCCGGCGTGCGGTGTGGCCCTAGCTGCCGGGGATGGCGCCCGTCGAGCGGGTGGCTGCAATGAGCCGCATCATGGCGGCGTGCAGTTCAGCGACCTGTTCCCGGTCCAAGCCCAGCCGGGCCATCATGGTGCCCGGGACCGCCGTGGCCTGCTGCCGCAACGCCACGCCGCTGGGGGTCAGGCCCACGGCGAGGCTGCGCTCGTTGCCCTCAGCCCGTTGCCTCGTGACGTAGCCCGCTGTTTCCAGCCGCCGCAGCAGCGGCGAAATCGTGGCCGGTTCCTGGGCAAGGGCCTCGCTGATGTCCCGGACGGTGCGGGGGCTGGACTCCCACAGGCACAGCATCACCAGGTACTGCGGGTGGGTGAGTCCGAGCTGGTCGAGCACCGGCTTGTAGGCCCCCACGACGCTGCGGGATGCGACGGTCAGGGCGAAGCAGAGCTGGTGTTCGAGCAGGAGGTCCTCGTCCACGGCGGCGGCAGCCGGTGTGGGGACGGCGGTCGCGGCGTGCGGTGCGGCGGGAGCCATCTGGCCCTCCTTCTAATAGTTAGTGCGCTAATGATTAGCGTACACTGGTGGTACGTCCGTTTCGAAGGAGTGGGTAATGGCCAAGGAGAGCACCGCAGAGCGGTTCATGCGCGCGACCGGAAAGCTTCGGGCAGTCTTCGGCCCCGCCAGCCGCACCTCGATCGGCCATGAGATGACGGAGCAGAACCGCCAGCTGCTGGCCCAGCGGCAGGCCGAGACGCAGCAGTGGGAAACCCTCCACCGGCCGGACGGCAGCACGTATGTTGTGCCGCGCAACCCCGAGGACAAATCCCTGCGCTAGGCTTCGGGGATGACTTTGCGACTTGGGGTGTACGGGGACAGCATTTCGACAGGGTGGCGCGGGATATCCCACGTCGACAAGCGGTGGACCTCGATCGTCTGCCGGAACCTGGAGCTGGAGGAGCACAACTTCGCCGTCAACGGCCTGGGTTTCCTCACCAAGCGGGATACCGACGTCTTCGAAAAGCATCCTCTCGACATGGTCATCGACGCGGACCCGCAGATCGCGTTGATAGCGCTTGGGGCCAACGACTATCCGCAGCTGCCCGAGAACGACGACAAGCTCCGCCGGACCATGATCGAGGACATGTCCCGGCTGCGCGACGCGCTCCCGGACTCCCAAGTGATCGTCGTCGAACCCTACTGGCCCTTCCGGGAAGAACCGCCGCGTATCCGCCGGGTCTTCGATCTCCATGCCGAGTGCGCCGAAGAAACAGGCCTGCCATTCCTGCTGGGCCAATACGGCGTCTTCGCCGCCGACCCGACCCCGTTCTTCTACCCCGAGCCGGATCAGATTCACCCGAACGATCTCGGCCACGCCCGGTTGGCGGAGGTCATGACGGACGCGCTCGAGCCGTACGTCGCTAAGGCCCGCATCGCGGCCTGACCCGCGGCCCGATCCGCCGCGGGCCGTTCTCGGCACAGAGGCCCCTCCCGCCGTCGAACGCCCTGCTCTTTTGGCCGCCGGCGGGCGTAAAATGGGGGCACTGGCGCCGCCCGCGCCACCTTTCGCTTGACCTGTCAGCAGGAAAGGGGGTGGGAAATATGGCACGTGCACTGAGGACGGCTGCTTTGCGCCGGCACCTGCACCCGTCGTCCTGGGCGCGGTTCCTTTTTGGCCCTGCCTCGCGGGGGGATTACTCCTCGCCGGTGGTGCACAAACACGATGACTTCGAGCACGCTTCGGAGACCGACCTCGCGGGCTTCGAAGTGGAGACCGACACGCAGGGGCACCACTACGCCGTCCGCCGGGAAGACCTCCCCAAGGAGCAGGTCTGACCCCTCCTGGACCCGGGCGGCAACGAAAAGGGAGCAGTTCATCTTGAACTGCTCCCTTTTCGGGTGTCGGCGCTGTCCTAGCGGCCGGTGCCGCCGTAGACCGTTGCCTCGTCTTCGGTGTCCAGGTCAAACGCCTTGTGGATGGCGCGCACGGCGTCGTCCAGCAGGTCGGCATGGGTCACCACGGAGATGCGGATCTCCGAGGTAGAGATCATGTTGATGTTGATCCCGGCCTCGGAAAGCGCGGCGAAGAACCGTGCCGAGACGCCCGGGTGCGAGCGCATGCCGGCGCCGATCAGGGAGAGCTTGCCGATCTTCTCGTTGTATTCGATGTTCTCGAAGCCGATCTCGGCCTGCGCAGCGCGGAGGGCGGCGAGGGCGTCGGCGCCTTCGACGATCGGCAAGGTGAAGGAGATGTCCGTCCGGCCGGTCCCGTGGGTGGAAACGTTCTGGACGATCATGTCGATGTTGGAGTGCGCGTCGGCGATGACCTGGAAGATCGCCGCGGCCTTGCCCGGGATATCCGGAACGCCGACCACCGTGACCTTGGCTTCGGAACGGTCGTGGGCAACGCCGGAGATGATTGGCTGCTCCAAGGCAACTCCCTCTTGAATCGTGATCTTGTCATCGGCGCTGGGCAGGACCCAGGTGCCTTCGTTCTGGCTGAATGAGGACCGGACGTGCAGCGGTACCCCGAAGCGGCGGGCGTACTCGACGCAGCGCAGGTGCAGGATCTTGGCGCCGGAGGCCGCGAGCTCGAGCATTTCCTCACTGGAGATGCGGTCGATCTTCCGGGCGGAAGGCACCACGCGCGGGTCCGCAGTGTAGATCCCGTCCACATCGGTGAAGATCTCGCAGACGTCGGCGTCGAGGGCGGCGGCCAGTGCCACCGCCGTCGTGTCCGAGCCGCCGCGGCCCAGGGTGGTGATTTCGTTCGTGGTCCGGCTCATGCCCTGGAAGCCCGCGACGATCGCGATGTGCCCCTTGTCGAGGGCGGTGCGGATCCGGTGCGGGTCGACGTCGATGATCCGGGCCTTGCCGTGGATGCCGTCGGTGATCATGCCGGCCTGGGAACCGGTAAAGGACTGGGCCGAGGCACCGTATTTGTTGATGGCCATCGCCAGCAGGGCCATGGAGATGCGCTCGCCGGCGGAAAGGAGCATGTCCATTTCCCGGGCGGGGGCGGCATCGGTCACCTGGGCCGCCAGGTCGAGGAGTTCGTCGGTGGTGTCGCCCATGGCCGAAACCACGACGACGACTTCGTCGCCGGCGTTGTGGGCGTCCACGACGCGCCGGGCGACCCGCTTGATGCCTTCCGCGTCCGCCACGGAGGAACCGCCGAACTTCTTCACCACAAGGTGCTTGGTGGCGGCAGGCATAGCGGGCAACGGCTGCGGCTGCGGTCCGGGGCGGACTTCGGTAGTGGGCAAACTCATGCGCGGACCCTCACTGGATCATCGGGGGTTCTGGGCCAGGCAGCCAAACAGCGACGGCGGCCTCTCTGGCAAGTTTATCGCCGCCGGGGCCCGGCGAGGAATTGTGACCGAAATGCCGGACGGGCAGGCCGGGTCATGGCAACCCGAGATTGCGGACATGCCCGGCTCCCGATGTCAGGAATGAGCATGCCCCACCGCTCCTGCGGACATGCCCTCCGCCCGTTTTCAGGAATGAGCATGCCCCACCACTCCAATGGACATGCCCGGCTCCCGATGTCAGGAATGAGCATATTGCCACTATGTCCATTCCTGGCCGCCCCCGATGAGCATGTCCGACGCGGGTGAAGCGGCCCAGGAGCCACACAGGTCACATAGGTCACGCGGTCGTGGGGTTGGACGCGTCCGCCGCGCCGGCTCCGGCCGCCACGGGCCGGTCAGCTCAGGGCGTTGCGGCGGCCTTCGAAGGCACGGCCCAGGGTCACTTCGTCGGCGTACTCGAGGTCTCCGCCGACGGGAAGGCCGGACGCGAGCCGGGTGACGGCGATGCCGATCGACTTGAGCATCCGGGCGAGGTACGTGGCCGTGGCCTCGCCTTCGAGGTTGGGGTCGGTCGCGATGATGATTTCCTGGATGGCGCCGTCGTTGAGCCGGGTGAGCAGCTCCCGGATCCGGAGCTGTTCCGGGCCGATCCCGGCAATCGGGTTGATGGCGCCGCCCAGCACGTGGTACCGGCCGCGGAAGGACCGGGTGCGCTCCACGGCGAGGACGTCCTTGGACTCCTCCACGACGCAGATGACCGAGGGGTCGCGGCGCGGGTCACGGCAGATGTTGCACAGCTCCTGCTCGGTGACGTTCCCGCAGACGGTGCAAAACTTCACCCGCTCCTTGACCGTCGTGATGGCCTCGACCAGGCGCTTCATGTCCTGCGGGTCGGCTTCGAGGATGTGGAAGGCGAGCCGCTGGGCCGACTTCGGCCCGACGCCGGGAAGGCGGCCGAGCTCGTCGATCAGCTCCTGAACTGCACCTTCGTACACAATTTCCTCGTTCGTTTGGGGGTGTGGCAGGCCGGGTGACCGCCGGGAGGGCTAGAGGCGCGGCGCCAACGGGCTTCCGTCCAGGGAACGCTCCTCAAGCAGCTTCCCGCCCAGAATACGCTCGACGGCGGCGCGGCCGAAGACGCCCGATTCCTCGATCGTTTCGTCGTCGGCGCTGGGGACGTCCTGTTCGTAGCTTGGGGCCGCCACGGCGCGCGCGGGTGCCTTGGCGCGTCCGGCCTCCGCCTCGGGACTGTTGGAGAGGCGCTGATAGAGGCTCTGCCTCCCGGAGGCCGGAGGGGCGCCGACCGGAGCCGTGGCCACCACCGGGGCGGCCGCGGCCGTGATGACCGCCGGCCCGGCGACGGCCGGGACGAGCTGCGGTGCGGGCGTGCGTTCCACGGAAACGGCATGTCCCGAACCGCCCCGGAAGGCGCCGACCGGCTCCGGAATTTGCGCGGCGGCAGGCTCGTAGTGCACCGGCTCCGGTTCCGGACTGCGCTGCGCGGACAGCGGCTCGGTATCCGGGGAGTTGTGCCGGCCCACGTTCAGTTCCGTGCCGACGCTCCAAACCCCGGGGGACTGCTCGACGGCGCGTGCCCAGGGGTCAGCGGAGGGGTCCGGAACCGACCGGACCGCGGAGGAGGGCTCGGCGGGGGCTGCGCCGGGCGCGCCCTTGCCGGACCCGGTCCGTGGTGCGGTCCGGGCGGAGGTGGACGGCGCGGGGGAGGCCGGCCGCGCAGTTGCGGGGGCCGAGGGATCCCAGTCCATCGGCGGCTCTTCGTCCAGCGGCGGCGCATCTTCGTCCCGCGGCGGGCCCCAATCGTCGTCAGGGTAGGAGTACGACCCGGACGCGTCGGGATCCGGGCCGCCGGACGGCCCGGCGGATGGACCGGACTGCGGAGCGGTCACGTCGCGGGCCGCAGCGGGCTCTGCCTCGGGCTCAGTTGCGGGCTGTGCTGCGGGCTGCTGCCGGGCAGTCTGCGGCGCCGGGGCTTCCGCCCGGGCGGCCGTGCCTGCCGCCGGCCTGTCCCCGGCACTTCCGGCACTGTTTCCGGCCTCGGACGGGGCCTCCGGTGCAGCCCCGTCCGAGGCGGGGGCCAGACCCCAGGCAACATCCGCCGATGTGGCCGGGGCCTCCCGGCTAGCGGGCGCTTTTGGGTTTGGCTCAGAGCTCGCTGCGCTGTTGGAGCCGCCGGCCACGGCCGTGATCTGGCAGTCGATGCCGATCGTTTTGTGGATCGCTTGGCGGAGGTTCTCCGCATGGTCCGCGCGGCCAAAGGCGCCGGCCAGCCCGGAGGTGGTGAAGGATAGCGTCAGGACCTGGCCCTCGAAGTGCCCGACCTGCGCGTTGGGTTCGACGAGAGCCCAGGTGCTGCGCTTGATCTTGGTCAGGGTCTGCAGGATTTCGGGCCAGGCGCGGCGCAGGACCTCGACGTCGGGTCCGGATCCGGCGGCAGAGGCCGGCGCCGGGGTTGCCGCCGCTGCCGGGACGCCTGCAGCAGGCAGCTCAGCCGGTGCCGACGGAGCCGGTGCCGACAGGGGCTGGTGCCGCGTGGACCGTGGCTGCCGGCGCGGCGGCCGGGGGCGCCTGCTCCGGGCTGCTTGCCCGGGCTGGCTGGTCCGCCGGGGCGGGGGCCGGTGCCGGGCGGGATGCGCCGTTCGCAGACGTGGCTTCATCCACCGGCCAGTCGTTGGTGCTGACGCGCGGCGCCGTGAGGAGCGGCCTTTCCTGCTGTGTGTCCCGGCTGGGCTCCGGGGCGGACGCGTGCGCCGGAGTGGCTGCGGGGGCGGAAGCCGGTGCCGGGGTGGTGCGGCGGCGGAAGCCGGTGCGGACGGGGCGGTGCGGCGGCGGAAGCCGGTGCGGACGGGGCTGGGGCCGCGGCGGGGGATCCGACGTCGTTCCCGGCGTAATTCAGGCGCCGTTCCACCCGGTCGATCCGGGCGGCGATGCCGCGTTCGGTCTGCTCGGAACTGGGCAGCAGGATGCGGGCGCAGAGCAGTTCAAGGTGGAGGCGCGGCGACGTCGCACCGGTCATCTCGGTGAGCGCGGTGTTGGTGACATCCGCCGCCCGGGAGAGTTCGGACGCGCCGAGGTTGTGCGCCTGGTGCTGCATCCGGGCGATCTGGTCCGCGGGCATGCCGCGGAGGATCGACTGCGCGTTTTCCGGCATGGCCTGCACGATAATCAAGTCGCGGAAACGCTCCAGCAGGTCCTCGACGAAACGGCGCGGGTCGTGGCCGGTCTGGATGACACGGTCCACGGCACGGAACACGGTGGCGGCGTCGGCGGCGGCAACGGCCTCCACAACGTCGTCCAGAAGCGAGGCATGCGTGTAGCCCAGCAGGGCCACCGCCAGTTCGTAGTCGAGGCCGCTCGGACCGGCGCCGGCCATGAGCTGGTCCAGCACGGACAGCGAGTCGCGCACCGAGCCGCCGCCGGCGCGGATGACGAGGGAGAGCACGCCGGGGGCCACGGGCACGTTCTCCTGCCGGCAGAGCAGTTCCAGGTACGCCATGAGGGGCTCCGGCGGTACCAGCCGGAAGGGGTAGTGGTGGGTGCGGGACCGGATGGTGCCGATGACCTTGTCCGGCTCCGTGGTGGCGAAGATGAACTTGATGTGTTCCGGCGGCTCTTCGACGATCTTGAGCAGCGCGTTGAAGCCGGCCGAGGTGACCATGTGGGCTTCGTCAATGATGAAGATCTTGTAGCGGTCGCGGACCGGGGCGTAGGTGGCGCGTTCGCGCAGGTCGCGGGCGTCGTCCACGCCGCCGTGGCTGGCCGCGTCAATCTCAATGACGTCGAGCGAGCCGGCACCGCCGCGGGCCAGTTCAACGCAGCTGGGGCAGACGCCGCAGGGGGTGTCGGTAGGGCCTTCCGCACAGTTCAGGCAGCGCGCCAGGATCCGGGCGGAGGTGGTTTTGCCGCAGCCACGGGGGCCGGAAAAGAGGTAGGCGTGGTTGACGCGGTTCTTCCGCAGGGCCGTCATGAGCGGGTCGGTGACGTGTTCCTGCCCGATAACGTCCGCGAACGAATCGGGGCGGTATCTGCGGTAAAGGGCGGTAGTAACAGTCACAGCTAAACCCTACCAATCGGCACAGACATAAAAGACCCCCCATGCACCCGCCAGAGCCCATTTACCCTTGCTACCTTCCGGTCCTGGGGGAGTTCAACAGGATGACGCCACATGAGGGGCCGTCGATTAGTTTACCCGACGATCGCGCCTGTCCCGAATCCGCCCGTTCCGTTGTGGGACATGCCCATCGTTCGGGCCTCGGAGTGGGCATATGCGGGCTATGTCCAAGGATTGCCGTGGGCGCGGGGCATGTCCCGTGGCGCCGGGCCGGAGGGCTCAATTGGGCTAAGCCGGGAATTTCAGGTAGTCTAGTATCTGCTTTTGATTCAGAAGCTACTGGAGAATTCGCCTAGCGGCCTATGGCGCACGCCTGGAACGCGTGTTGGGTTAACGCCCTCGGGGGTTCAAATCCCCCATTCTCCGCGCTTGGCCCCGGTCCACAGGACCGGGGCCTTTTTGCGCCCGGGGCCCGGCGCACGGGCCCGCCGCGCCACCGGCGCCCCGGCCCCGCCGCCCACCGGCCCTCCAGCCCGGCCGGGTCAGGACGTAGCCCGCGTATCCCAGCCGGCGGAGCCGTTCGCGGGCAGCCTGTTCGCTCGGGCCGACCCTGCCGAGGGCAAGACGGACGACGCCGAGGGTGGCCTTTGTCGCGAGTTTCACCGGCAGCGGGATGGGGCCCAGCCGTGCGGTCCGCAGCCCCAGCATGTCCCGGTATTTGGGCTCAAGGCTGGCCACGGCCGCCGCAAACAGCACGTTGTAACCGGGCCTGAGAACCGGGGAGAGCGGGGGATTGCGGATGAAGGCCACCGTTTCGGCGACCTTGTCGCCGGCGAGGAGTTCGCCGTCGTCGTACCAGCGGTCGAGTTGCCGGCGCATGTCTGCTTCGCTCAACGGCGGCGACTCAACCCCCATCAACCTCCCCGCCTGAGCCCATTCGCGCACGTAGGCGTCCGGGCCGCCCGGAATCGGCCGGCCCCAGATCTTGTGTGCGGACAGAAAGGCATCCGTGAAGGCGATGTGCACCCAGCGGAGCAGCTCCGGGTCGTTCGCCGCGTAGGGTCGAACCACGCCGTGGCCGTCAAGGTATTCCCCGCGCACCGACTCGTGCAGGCGCAGCACCCAGCCGGACGCGTCGCGGGCGGCGCCCGTCGACCCGTAGGTGACCGTGAAGATCCAGCGGATCGTGCCGGCGAGCCGGCCCAGGGGATCCTCGCGGAAGCGGGAATGATCGTGGACCCCGGCCAGGGCGCCCGGGTGCAGCGCCTGCATGAGCAGGGCGCGGATGCCGGCGACAATTGTCGGCATGTCCCCGTGCACCGCCCAGACGGCGGACCCGGGACGGTGGTAGCCGGCGTCGTCGCCCTCCGCGAGGCGGCCCACCCACTCCGGAACCGCGTCCCGGGTTCCGGTGAACGTCTGCTTGAGCTCGGCCTGCCACTCCCTAAGGACATTGCGCATACTTCCATTCTTACCCGGCGCGGCTGGGGATTTACGCGCATTCGCTGGAAGCGCTACTGGGACGCCACCCATGTCACCGAACGGGGCCCGAAAGATGCCGCGAACGGGCCGGAAACCGGGGAGCCCGGCGATTCACAGACCCGGTCGATTGTGTTCCCATAGGAGGGTGAGTCCGTTGAGATTGGGGTCTGACGGACAGAATGCAGGAGTCACGTCGTGGGAAAACACTGGGGAAACTCAACGAGTGAGCTGTCAAAAACTTCAGCAGCAGTCGTGCGCGCCCTGGCGGCTGCCACGGGTCTTGCCGTGGCTGCGCTGGTCGTTGGGCCTCCGGCGCCCGCCGGCACGTCCGAGCGGGAGGCGCCTCAGCCGCCTTTGGCCGCCGGTTCCGTCGGCCCGGGTTTTTTGGAGCCCGGAAGTGACGGGCCAAGGGGTGCGGGAAGTCCGGCTGCGGCCACTCCCGCTGCGCTGACCGCGGACCGCCGTGCCGTCGTGTCTTTCGCCCGGTCGACGGTCCGGACCGCGTCCAAAGAGGGCAAGGTCGAGTTGCGCCTGGCCGCTGCCAGCCTGTCGCGTCCGCCGAAGGGCTTCCTGATGGCTCCTCTCGAAGCGTTGTGGGAATCATCCCCGTTCGGCCTGCGCACCAGTCCGCTGACCGGGACCGCCGGTGAATTCCACTGGGGCCAGGATTTTGCCGCGCCGTGCGGGGCACGGGTGTACTCGGCCGACGCCGGCGTGGTGCGGGCGGTTGGATGGCATCCCTGGGGCGGCGGCAACCGGGTGGAAATCGACCACGGCAACGGTGTGATCACCACGTACAACCACCTCGCAGGGATCGCCGTGAAAAAGGGCGAATCGGTGGGCGTGGACGAAGTCATTGCCAAGGTGGGCACGACCGGCTCCTCCACGGGCTGCCACCTCCACTTCGAGACAATCGTCAACGGCTCGCACGCCGACCCCGCGGACTGGAAGTTCCTTCGCACCCGGCAGGTGGACCGGCTCGATGACATCAGGATGGTCAGCTACGCCCCCGGCGCGGGCAGCCGGGCCGGTACTGGCGCGGACTGGGCCGTCCCCGTGACCGAGGGCCACGCCCGTGCCGTCACCGGCGGGGTGCAGGAGGCCCGGGTTTCCGCGCCCACCCCGACCGCGACGGCGGCGCCGGGTCCGACTCCCACGCCCACCACCGCGGTCGCGGCGGCCAGACCGACGCCGACTGCTACCCCGACGGTAACTGCGACGCCGACGCCGACGCAGACCCCGGCTGAGACGCCGCGGCGACCGCGGCGACCGCAACCCCGACGCCAACGGTGACCCCGTCGCCGTCGCCGACGCCGACACCAACGGTAACTGCGGCCCCAACCCCAACGGTGACGCCGACCCCGACCCCGACGCCGGCTGACACGCCCGCGGCGACCGACCCGCCGTCGGCTACCGCGCCCACGACCGCTCCGCCCGCGCCGGCTCCCACCGTGACGGTAACCCCGCAGGAGACGGCCGCGACGAAGCCGACAGCCTCGTTGGAGCCCACCGCCACGCCCACGCCGTAGCAGCGCGGTATCAGAGGAGTCCGCAGCGGACCCCTCCCACCCATACCCGCGCGCCCCCGTGCCGAACCACAGGGTGACCTGTCTGCACCCGAGCCCGCGAGGAACCCGCCCATGACATCCCTGCATTCCATCCCGCTGACCCTCAACGACGGCACCGAAACGGACTTTGGCCGGTTCAGGGGCCAGGTGGTGCTGGTGGTGAACGTGGCCTCCCAATGCGGGTTCACGCCCCAGTACGCCGGGCTGGAGGCCCTGCACAACAAGTTCCGCGAGGAAGGCTTCACGGTCCTCGGCGTCCCGTGCAACCAGTTCGCCGGGCAGGAACCAGGCGCCGACGCCGACATCGCCGAGTTCTGCGAACGCAACTTCGGCGTGACCTTCCCGCTGACCACCAAGGCAAACGTCCGCGGCAGGAACCAGCATCCGCTTTATGCGCAACTCACCAAATTCAAGAACGGCCTGCTGCCGGGCCTCGTGAAATGGAACTTCGAAAAGTTCCTGGTGAACCGCGACGGCGAGATTGTCGCCCGCTTCGCCCCCACGGTCGAGCCCGACTCGCCCGAGGTCATCGAGGCGGTCCGGCAGGCGCTCGGCTGAGCAACCGCCGGACCGCCGCCGGCAGCCTTCGGCACGATCACCGGAAACGCAAGGGGACAACGGACCCTATTTGTAAGCATGCTTGCGGCCTAGACTGGCGAAACCCTCCGACATTCCGGCCCTACCCGCGGCGCAGACGCGTCCGCCCGTTGGCAGTGCAGCCGACGCAGGCCTGTGGAGGGCGCATCAGAACGCTTCGTGAGTCACAACTGGGCACTCAATATTGGGGTCCGTGAAACCAGGAGGAAAGTGATGACAGGAAACAAAGCCGTTGCCTACAAAGGGCCAGGAAAAGTCGAACTGATCGACATTGACTACCCCACCTTCGAACTCAAAGACGGCCCGGGGGTCAACCCCGCCAACGTGGGCCGCCCGGTACGCCATGGCGTAATCCTCAAAACCGTTGCCACGAACATCTGCGGCTCGGACCAGCACATGGTCCGCGGCCGCACCACCGCCCCGGCCGACCTGGTGCTGGGCCACGAAATCACCGGCGAAGTCGTGGAAGTGGGACCGGACGTCGAATTCATCAAGGTGGGCGACATCTGCTCCGTCCCCTTCAACATCGCCTGCGGACGGTGCCGGAACTGCAAGGAGCGCAAGACCGGCATCTGCCTGAACGTTAACCCTGCCCGTCCGGGCGCCGCGTACGGGTACGTGGACATGGGCGGCTGGGTCGGCGGCCAGGCCAACTACGTCCTGGTCCCGTACGCGGACTGGAACCTGCTGAAGTTCCCGGACCGGGACCAGGCCCTCGAGAAGATCATGGACCTGACCATGCTCTCGGACATCTTCCCTACCGGCTTCCACGGCGCCGTCACGGCGGGCGTCGGCGTAGGCTCCACGGTCTACGTGGCCGGCGCCGGACCCGTTGGCCTCGCGGCGGCCACGAGTGCGCAGCTGCTGGGCGCCGCCGTCGTGATTGTCGGCGACCTGAACGCCGACCGGCTGAAGCAGGCGCGCAGCTTCGGCTGCGAAACGATTGACCTGTCCCAGGGCGGGCCGGCCGAGCAGATCGAACAGATCCTCGGGGTGCCCGAGGTGGACTGCGGCGTCGACGCCGTCGGCTTCGAGGCCAGGGGGCACGGCCACGACGCCAAGGAGGCTCCGGCGACGGTGCTGAACTCGCTGATGGAACTCACGGCGGCCGGCGGCGCCCTCGGTATTCCGGGCCTCTACGTCACGGGCGACCCGGGCGGCGTGGACGAGGCGGCCAAGAAGGGCGCGCTCTCGCTCAGCCTTGGCACCGGCTGGGCAAAGTCGCTGAGCTTCACCACCGGGCAGTGTCCGGTGATGAAGTACAACCGCGGGCTCATGATGGCCATCCTGCACGACAAGGTCCACATCGCGAAGAACGTCAACGCCAAGGCGATCTCCCTGGAGGAGGCGCCGAAGGGCTACGCCGAGTTCGACGCCGGAGCCGCTACGAAGTATGTGCTCAACCCGAACGGCTACCTGAGCTAGCCGCCGCGTAACCGAGTAATCCACTTTCCGGCGGGCACAACCGGCATATACCCGAGCAGGTATGTGTCCGCCGGAATACTCGATTATTGCCTTTTTTCAAACATGCCTACTTGAGTTTGCACATTGCTGGCCGAATGTCTGGTTGGATGGATGTTACTGAGAGGGACGCTGGAGGGCACTGCCTCCACCCAACCAGGAAGGTTGCAATGGAGCTCATCGAGGCCGAGCACCCCCGGCCACGCCATTTCCTACTCCACTTGAGCGATCCGCATCTGCTGGGCGGCGCGGAACACCTTCACCGCACGGTGGACAGCGAGTCCCGGCTCAGGCAACTTTTCGAGCAGGTCCGCGCCTCGGGTGCACGCCCCGAAGCCGTGATCTTCACCGGCGATCTGGCGGACCGCGGCGAGGCGGAAGCGTATGCAAAGCTGCGCGCCATCGTGGACCCCGCCTGCCAGGCGATGGGCGCCAGAGTCATCTGGGCGATGGGTAACCATGACGACCGGGCCAACTTCCGCGCCGGACTGCTGGACCAGCCGGCCGACGACGCCCCCGTGGACCGCAGCTACTTCATCGACGGCCTGCGCATCATCACGCTGGACACCTCGGTCCCCGGGTTCCACCATGGCGAATTGAGTCCCGCCCAGCTGGAGTGGCTGGCCGCGGAACTGTCCACTCCTGCGCCGGACGGCACCATCCTCGCCTTGCACCACCCGCCTGTTCCGTCCGTGCTGGACCTGGCCGTGCTGGTCGAGCTTCGCGGCCAGGCCGCGCTCGCGGGGGTGCTGCGGAACTCGGACGTGCGCACCATCCTGGGCGGCCACCTGCACTATTCGACAACGGCCATGTTTGCCGGCATCCCGGTCTCCGTCGCCTCTGCCACCTGTTACACCCAGGACCTGAACGTCCCCGTGGGCGGAAGCCGGGGCCGGGACAGCGGTCAGTCCTTTAACCTGGTCCACGTCTACGAGCACACGATCGTGAACTCCGTGGTGCAACTGGGCGACACGCTGCCCGCGGTAGGCGAATTTGTCACGGCGGAGGAAGTCCAGCGTCGGATTGCCGCCGCGGGCATCCGGATTCCGCGCCGGGCCTGGGCGGAGGACCCGGCGACGGCACCCGAAGACAGCAGGATGACCACCCTCAACTAGCCGCCGGCTGCTCCCGGGCCTGCTTCGACGCTACTTTTCCCAGGGAGCCTTGATGGGGAAGTACCTCTCCAGGAAGTCCGTCACGAGGTCGGCGCGTTCCTCGGCCGGGACCTCCGGGAAGCTGCCGTCGTTGAGGCAGAAGAAGTCCATGTTCCGTTTGGCGAGCAGCTTGGGCAGGTAGTTCAGGCCTGCGCGGGCGGTCGTGTCCACGTACCTGACCTTGGCCGCCGTCTGGGTCACGGCACGGCCGGTCAGCAGCGCGTAGTAGTGGTAGAACGAATTCGTCACGGAGATGTTGTCCGCGCCCCGGAACCTGCTGGCCGCCGTCTTCGCGAACTCGGCCGGGAACTCCTGCTCCATCTGTGCCACCACGCTGCGCCGGAGCGGCGCGGCGGTGTGTTCAAGGTGCCGGGTGGTGATCCGCCCGAAACGGTCCCAGAGCAGCTTGCGGTTCACCCGCGCCGCGTTCTCAAAACCGCTGCGCTCGGCGTCGTTGTCCCCGAGCCCGATGCGCGTCTCCGCCTCGATGAACTTGGTGATCCCGCCCGGGGTGAAGAACATGTCCGGCCTGACGGCGCGGCCGAAGAACATGTCGTCGTTGGAATACAGGAAGTGCTCGGACAGGCCCTCGATGTGGTGCAGCTGGGACTCGACGGCCTGGGAGTTGTGCGTCGGCAGCACCGAGGGATCGGCGAAGAACTCCTCGCTGCGCACGATCGTCACGCTCGGGTGGTCCGCGAGCCAGGCCGGGGCGGGGGAGTCCGTGGCGATGAAGATCCGGCGGATCCACGGCGCGAACATGTAGACCGAGCGCAGCGCGTACTTCAGCTCGTTGATCTGGCGGAAGCGGGCCTCGTGGTCGTCGCCTTCGCCCACGACGACGCCCGCCATCCGTGCGCGGCGGGCGGCGATGTACTCGGGCGAGCTGCCATCAACCCAGGAGAACACCAGGTCGATGTCGAAGCTGATGTCGCTGGCGTGGTCGGCGAACATGTTTTCGATGGTGGGCCAGGTGTGTCCGTAGCGTTCCACGGTGCCGCGGACCGCGTCCTGGGCCAGCAGGGTCCGCCGGGTCAGCGAGTTTTCGATCGGCAGGATCAGCTGGTCGCCCTCGAAGCTCCACAGCTCCAGCTGGACGCCGGCCGATGCCCCGAACTCAAGGCCTCCCTGCGGCTCCACCCGGGGCCGGTACAGCCGGAAGATCCGGGCCTGGCGGTTCGGCGAAAGCTCCCCGTCGGCCACCAGCACCGAGGACTTCTTCTTGGCATCCACGGTCATGGAGTAGAACGGCTCGTCCCGGCAGGCCTCCACCAGGGCGGCACGGAGTTCACGGCGGTTTTTCCAGTCCACCGCAATGACCGGGCGGTCGTTGTTGCCGCGGACCAGGAGGTAGTCCAGGTTGGCCCCGGCCAGCACGGAGCGCAGGAACAGCAGGTCCTCCACCATGGCCTGGTACGGCGTGCGGTTTTCATTGATCAGCGCATACCGGCCATGCCGGCGCACCACGTCGGGGCGCGTCCGGAGCCTGGCGACCGCAGCCGGCGAGGTGACCTCCGCGTGGGCGTGCTCGTCCTCGGTGGCCTGGCTGCCGTAGTAGATCTCGTCCTGAATCAATGCGTCTGTAATGTCGTTTCTCCGAGCCGTGGAAGGTGCGTGGATCTCTACTTGCATAATAACCCGGGGTGCAAAAACGGCCCGGAAACCGGGCGCTCAGCCGGCCAAAGCAGCACGCCAGTGGCGCAGGAACGCCGCGCCGGCGTCGTCGTGGATGACCTCGTCGCCCAGGCCCAGGTCGGCCGCGGTCAGGACCGCGTACGGCTTCACCGGAATGCCGTCGGCCGGACGGACGTCCACATGCTTGACCGGGTGGTCGTTGTGGTGCAGCCAGTCGGCCATGGCGTAGTCCGTGCGCGAGTCGCCCACCGTCCGCCAGGCCTGCGGGGTGATGCCCTGGGCCGCCAGCAGTTCGACGGCCCTGCTCGCGCCCAGATCCTTGCCCAGCCGGACGGATTCGATATCGGTGGAGATGATGGTGGGGTCCACGCGGTAGTCGATCCGGTCGTCGCTGTCCGGGGCGTGGTGGTCCAGCCGCACCACCCCCAGGCCGTGGCGGCCCATCAGTTCCATGGCGTCGGCGTCGAACAGCGCCTGTTCCTCGCGGTAGTCGGAATTGGCGACGGCGATGTGCTGTTCCACCGAGACCATGGCCCTCTTGGTCTCGTCGTAGAACATGTGGGCGGCGTAGTCCTCCGCAACGAGCCGGCGCACGTCGTCCCCGAACGCCTGCGGAATGGCGAGTTCCCGGTCCACGTGGACCGGGCCCGGCCCGGCGGCGGTGTAGCTGAACCACACGGCACCCTTCTCGCAGACGGCGTGGACGAAGAGCCCCTCCGGCATCCCGGCGGCGATCATCGGCGCCATCACCTGCTCGCGGATGAAGGCGTCCGAACGGCCCGTGTTGAAGATGACCGGAATCCCGGCGACCGCCAGGGCCAGAAGGTCCGCGATGATGCCCGGCTGGACGGTGCGGGTGAGCGGGCTCGCCACCGGACCGTCGACGTCGAGCAGCAGGGCCAGCGGCGGGGCCGAGGGCGGCAGGGCGGAAGTCTCGGTTGCAGTCATGCCTCCATTCTCTCAGCCGGGCCGGAGTTCCGCCTCCGGCGGCGGCGGCATGACGCCTGGTCACCGGCGGCCCCGAATCCGCTGTGACAATTCCGGGCGCGGCAGTGACATGTCAGGGCATGGGCATGACAAATGATCACTGTTTGGCCACAACCTCCGGCGCCGGGGCCTCTTTGATTCCCCTGGCCCGGGAACTTCCTTAGGCTTGCATGGTGATCTTCAAAGCTGTGGGCGAGGGACGCCCGTACCCCGACCATGGTTTCAACACGCCCAAGGACTGGGCGGCGCTGCCGCCGCGCCCGGTCCGGCTGGACGAACTCGTGACCACCAAACGCACCCTCGACCTTGAGGCCCTGCTCGCCGAGGACTCGACGTTCTTCGGCGACCTCTTCCCTCACGTGGTGGAGTTCCGCGGCGTGCTGTACCTCGAGGACGGGCTGCACCGGGCCGTCCGCACCGCCCTCCACCAGCGCACCGCCATCCACGCCCGCGTCCTGGTGATTAATGGCTAGAAGGCCGAAGGACCCCACCATCCTGCACGGGCACCATGTCATCACCGGCGCCGATCTGCGGGCCACGTTCGTCGAGCAGGACGAGCTGGAGAACCCGGTGCGGACGCGGCGGCGCATCCTGCATGGAGTGGTCCTGGTGCTTCTGGTGGGACTGGTCACGGCCGCCGTCGTGGTGGCTTTGGCGATCATGAACGGCCAAATCAAGATCCCGACGGCGGAGCGCGGCCAGGCTGCCGCGTCGCTGTGCCCGGACGCCACGTACGACTACACGCCCCACCAAAAGATCAACCTGAACGTTTACAACTCCACGAGCCGTCCGGGCCTGGCCCGGACGGTGGCCAACGAGTTCCTGGCCCGCAAATTCGTGGTGGGCGCGGTGGGCAACAGCCAGTCCGGCTACCGCGGCGTGGCGCTGGTGGTATCCGGTGCCGCCGGCCAGTCCGCGGCGTTCAGCGTCCAGCGCAACCTCCCCGGCTCGGACTACGTCCAGGACGGCCGCAGCGACCCGAGCGTGGACGTCATCCTGACCGGGGACTTCAAGGACCTGGCCAAACCGGAACTGGTGGACCAGACGCCCGGCAAGCTCAGCTGCCCGCGGGAAACCCGCCGCGTCGTGGACGATCCCAAATGGCCGGTGCTGCCGACGCCCGTGCCGCCCAGCCCCAACCCCTGAGCCGCCGCAGCCCCAACCCCTGAGCCGCTAGGCGGCGATGCGGAGGGCGCGGCCGGCGTCGTCGAACCTGGCGCCGGCGCCCAGCTGGATGAACCGCACCGTCCGTGTGATCCGGGCCTCCGGCTCCGCGCCGGCACCGTCGCCCCGCGCGGCGCTCGAGGAGAGGGTGCCGTGGATGAGCTGGGCGAGCTGGGTGATGTCCGTCTCGGGGAGGTAGCCCTGCGCCATGCCGTCGCGCAGGATGTCTTGCAGCAGGAGACTCAGCTCGCCCACGTGGTCCGCCAGCTTGGCGAACGAGGCGGGGGACAGGACGGCACCCATGGCCGGACCGGGCGGCAAGTGGCGGCGGCTCAGGTCGGCCACCTGGGCGCGAACGTAGAGGGCCAGCCGCTCCACGGGATTCTCCAGCGACGGCCAGGGATTCGCGCAGTTCGACCAGGAAGCGCTCGGTCTCGTCCAGGGCGTAGGCGATCAGGAGTTCTTCGATGTCCGCGTAGTAGTTATAGACGGCCGTGCGGCCGATCCGGGCATGCCGGGCGACATCGGTCATGGTCAGGCCCGGGAGGCCGTGCGTGAAGAGCAGTTCGCCGAAGGCGGTCAGGATGCGGCGCTGCGTTTCGGCACGTTGGGCGGCGTTGCTCGCGGCCGAAATCCTGGGCATACGGACACTTTAGCGCGATCTGTCAGTAAAAAGGGATGAACCTCCGGCGGAGACCCGCGCGGACGACGCGGGAAACTCACATCCCGGAAACGCCCCCGAAACCTCGCCCCTGCATGCTGGTGGCAACGGCGGCCCGACGGCGGGGCGCCGATGGGGAGGGGCTGGCAATGGATGTGAATGACACGGCGATCCGGACGTGCGGGGAACTGGCCGCCGGGGATGAAATCGAGGCGTGGCACAACGGCAAGCTGTTCCACCGCGGACGCGTCACGCAGACCGTCCCGCTGATGGAACTGTTCTGGATCCTGGATGCCCGGACCGGCGCCCGGAAACTGCTCGACGTCGAGGCGCTGGACATTGTCCGGTGCGGGCCGGCGCCGGGACTCCGGGACGCCCGCGCCGCGGGCCTGCCGCAGCCCGCCTAGGGGCGCGGGCCCGGGATCGGGGCGGGCGCGGTCAGGGCGAGACCCGGCGCTCCATGACGAAGTCGTGTTCCACGGTCGCGCCCAGCTTGAACGACTTCGTGCCGACCTTCCGGAAGCCGGACTTCTCGTAGAACCGGATGGCGCGGGCGTTCTGGCTGTTCACGCCCAGCCAGATGCCCCGGGCGCCCGCGCTCGCCGCGGCGGCGATGCTGGCCTGCATCAGTTCGGCCGCCGCGCCGAGGCCGTGATGGTCCGGGTGGACGTAGCACTTGCTCAGCTCCGTGCTCGGCGCGGCTTCCAGGACGGCGGCCACACCGGGGTCCTGCGCACGGCGGTCCACGAGCAGGCTGTAGCCGCGAAGCGTCCCGCCCGCGTCGATCACCAGCACCGTGGTCTCCGGATCGGCGAGGTAGTCGCGGAAGTTGGCCTCGCTGAGCGTATTCGCCAGATGCGCGGCAATGTCCTCGGGCCGGGACTCCGGAGGGCAGGCGAGCGGAAAGGTGACGGCAGCGAGTTCGGCCAGCGGCCCGGCGTCGTCGGCGGTGGCCTTCCGGATGAGGTGCGTCATGCCAAAAACCCTAGTCCGCGGACCCCGCCACCCTGGCCTTCGTGAAGCGCGGACCGTCATGTTGCGGCGCGGGCTGCGGCGGCGCGTGATAGCAATGGAACTGATGAAAACATATTTCTGCCCGGCCGCCGGGCCGCGGACCGCCGGGTGAGCGCGCTGGCGAGGAGCCCGCGCGGCTGGCTTCTGATGATCGCGATCGGACTCATCGCCCTCAATATGCGCGGCCCGTTCGTTGCGGTGGCGCCGGTGGTCGGGGACATGCAGCGGGACCTGGGGTTCTCGCCGGTCGAAATCGGCTTTCTGACCGGCATCCCGGTGCTCTGCTTCGCGCTCGCCGCGCCGCTCGCTTCCCTGGTGGGCCGGAAGCTGGGACCGGAGTTCGCCATCACGCTCACCCTGCTGGGTGTGCTCCTTGGTGTGCTCGTCCGCTCGGCGGGCGGCGGCGCCCTCGTGATGCTGGGCACCGTGATGCTGGGCATTGCCATCACGATCGGCAACATCGTGGTCCCGCTGATCATCCGCCGTGACTTCAGCCCCGCCAGGCAGGGCGCCGCCATGGGCACGTACACCGCCGCGCTGAACATCGGTTCCTTTGCCACGTCCGTGATGACGGCGCCGCTGGCGGAACTGCTTGGCTGGCGGCCGGCCATCGCGGCCTGCGCCCTCTTCGCGGTCGCGGCGGCCGCGGTGTGGGGGCTGGCCGTCGGGACCAGTTCCTTCCGGCCCGAGGCGATCCCGGCGACGGACCCCACACGGACGGCGGGAGCCCCGGCGTCGCGCTGGATCACCGTGGCCCTGACGGCGGGCTTCGCCGGCCAGGCGTTCTCCTACTACGGCGTGACCGCCTGGCTGCCCAGCCTCCTCGCCGACGAGCTGGGCCTGGCCCCGTCGGCGGCCGGGGCCGGGTCGTCGCTGTTCCAGATCCTGGCGATCGCGGGCGGCCTGGGCGTACCGCTCGCGGCGCGCTTTGCCAGCACGACGACGGTCGGGCTCACCCTGGGGGCGCTGTGGCTGACGGTGCCGGTGGGGCTGCTGCTGGCTCCCGAGCTGTGGTGGCTGTGGGCCTCCTTGGGCGGCGTGGCCCAGGGCGGCGGCATCACCCTGATTTTCGTCGCGATCATCCAACTGGCCCGCGACCAGGCCTCGGCGGGCCGGATGTCCGCCGTCGTCCAGGGCGCGGGCTATTCCTTCGGCGCCGCGGCCCCCACCCTGCTGGGCTACGTGCACGGTGTCTCGGATTCGTGGACCGGGCCGTTGCTCATGATCCTGGGCTCGGTGGCCCTGTTCATCCTCGGCTGCTCGCTGTCCCTGCGGCACATCCCGAAGCCGCACTGACACCGCAGCCGCCTCCGCGCGAACGGACACTTGAGGCCCATGTTTGGGAGAAACATGGGCCTCAAGTGTCCGTTCGACGCCGTTGTCGGGTGACGGGGGAGGGTGTTCCGTTGCCGGGCTGCCGCCCCGGATCTCGGGGAGCCTGTTGCGAAGGGCGTGGCAGCCCGGCGGACGGAATTCTGGAAGGCCGGGGCTCGACGCCGGGCCCCGGGCCGGGCGGCTAGGCGGCCACGAGGTCGGCGACGCTGATGGCCTGGCTGGCGCCGTCGCGGGCTTCGTGCAGGAAGCGGTCGTACGCCGGCAGCGTCAGGAAGGCCGGGAACTCGTTGCTGAGCGTGACCTCCTCGAAGATGTCCCGGGCATCGGCGAAGCGGTCGCCTTCGAAGCGTTCCAGCTTGGCGAACTCCTCGTCCAGCATGTCCTCGACCCATTCGTGGGTGATGACATCGCCCGCGTCCGTGATGGCCCGGGAGAAGATCCACTGCCACAGCTGCGAGCGGGAGATTTCCGCGGTCGCGGCGTCCTCCATCAGGTTCTGGATGGTGACGGCGCCGTTTCCGCGCAGCCAGGACTCGATGTAGCGGATGCCAACCTCGATGTTGTTCCGCACGCCCTGCTCGGTGATCGTCCCCGTGGTGGTGGAGAGATCGATCAGCGCACGGTCGTCGGGCGTGACGTCCTCGCGGAGGCGGTCCAGCTGGTTCGGGCGGTCGCCGAGGACGCCGTCGAACACCTCGCGGCACACCGGCACCAGGTCCGGGTGCGCCACCCAGGAGCCGTCGAAGCCGTCGGCGGCCTCGCGGGTCTTGTCGGCGCGCACCTTCTCGAAGGCGGCGGCATTGGCTTCGGCGTCCTTGCGGTTGGGGACGGCCGCTGCCATCCCGCCGATGGCCATGGCGCCGCGTTTGTGGCAGGCCCGCACCAGCTGTTCGGTGTAGGCGCGCATAAACGGCTGGGTCATCGTGACCTGGCCGCGGTCCGGCAGGACGAAGCGCGGGCCGCGGGTGCGGAAGTTCTTGATCAGCGAGAAGATGTAGTCCCAGCGGCCGGCGTTCAGGCCAGCGGCGTGCTCGCGCAGTTCGTAGAGGATCTCCTCCATCTCGAACGCGGCCGTGATGGTCTCGATCAGCACCGTGGCGCGGATGGTGCCCTGCGGGATGCCCAGCAGGTCCTGGGCCAGGATGAAGATGTCGTTCCACAGCCGCGCCTCGAGGTGGTTCTCGATCTTCGGCAGGTAGAAGTAGGGCCCCTTGCCCTGGGCGATCAGGCGCCGGGCGTTGTGGAAGAAGTGCAGGCCGAAGTCCACGATGCCGCCGGCCACCGGGGTGCCGTCAATGAGCATGTGCTTCTCCGGCAGGTGCCAGCCGCGGGGCCGGACGACGATTGTGGGCAGCTCCTCGGCGGCGCGGAGCTTGTACTCCTTGCCCTCCGGGGAGGTGAAGTCGATCCGGCGTTCCAGCGCATCGGTCAGGTTGAGCTGGCCCTGGATGACGTTGCGCCAGGACGGGGTGGAGGAGTCCTCCATGTCCGCGAGCCACACCTTGGCGCCGGAATTCAGCGCGTTGATGGTCATCTTCTTGTCCACCGGGCCGGTGATCTCGACCCGGCGGTCCGTCAGGCCCGGCGCCGGGGGAGCGACGCGCCAGTCCGGATCGTTGCGCACCGACGCGGTCTCGGCGAGGAAGCGCGGATCCTGGCCCCTGGCAATCTGCTGGCGGCGTTCCCGCCGTGCCTGCAGCAACTCCTGCCGGCGTCCCGCGGTCGCCCGGTGCAGCTTGGCCACGAACGCCAGCGCGTCCGGCGTCAGGACCTCGCTCTGCCGGCAAATCGGCTGTGCGGTCAACGTGATCCCGTTGATCGTGAAGTTGTCAGTGAAGCTGTTCATGGGAGTTGCTCCTTGAAAGTCGCCGTTGCCCTATCACTTTTGGTCCCCAAGGGAGTTCGAGGGGGACCAAAAGTGATAGGGCAACTGGCAGGGAAGGCTGGGGATTAGTGGAACTGGCCTTCTTCGGTGGATCCCACCAGGGCCAAAGTGGATGCGTTCGGGTTGAGCGCGGTGGCGATGTCGTCGAAGTAGCCGGTGCCGACTTCGCGCTGGTGCTTGGTCGCGGTGTAGCCGCGGGACTCGGAGGCGAATTCCTTTTCCTGCAGCTCGACGTAGGCGCTCATGCCTTCCCGGGCGTAACCGTGGGCGAGGTCGAACATCGAGTAGTTCAGGGCGTGGAAGCCGGCCAGGGTGATGAACTGGAAGGTGAAGCCCATGGCGCCGAGTTCGCGCTGGAACTTCGCGATCGTGGCGTCGTCGAGGTGCTTGCGCCAGTTGAACGACGGCGAGCAGTTGTAGGAGAGCATCTGGTCCGGGAACTCGGCCTTGACCGATTCGGCGAACTTGCGGGCCAGCTCCAGGTCCGGCGTGCCGGTCTCCATCCAGATGAGGTCGGAGTACGGGGCGTAGGCCTTGGCGCGGGCGATGCAGGGTTCGATCCCGTTGCGGACCTTGTAGAAGCCCTCGGCGGTCCGTTCGCCCGTGATGAATTCCTGGTCGCGCTCGTCGACGTCGGAGGTGATCAGGGTGGCGGCCTCGGCGTCGGTGCGGGCGATGATGACCGACGGCGTACCGGCGACGTCGGCGGCCAGGCGTGCGGCGTTCAGCGTGCGGACGTGCTGCTGGGTGGGGATCAGGACCTTGCCGCCGAGGTGGCCGCACTTCTTCTCCGAGGCGAGCTGGTCTTCCCAGTGCACGCCCGAGGCGCCGGCCTGGATCATGGACTTCATCAGCTCGTAGGCGTTCAGCGGACCGCCGAAGCCGGCCTCGGCGTCGGCCACGATCGGCACCATCCAGTCCTCGACCGTCTGGATGCCCTCGGAGAACTCGATCTGGTCCGCGCGGAGCAGGGCGTTGTTGATGCGGCGGACCACGGTGGGGACGGAGTTGGCGGGGTAGAGCGACTGGTCCGGGTAGGTGTGGCCGGAGTTGTTCGCGTCGGCGGCAACCTGCCAGCCGGAGAGGTAAATGGCGCGGAGGCCGGCCTTGACCTGCTGCACGGCCTGGTTGCCGGTCAGGGCGCCCAGGGCGTTGGTGTACTTGCCCTCCTTGTGCTCCTCGGTGAGCTGCTTCCACAGCTTCTCGGAACCGCGGCGGGCCAGCGTGTGTTCCTCGGAGACCCGGCCGCGGAGGCGGACGACGTCGGCGGCTTTGTAGTCCCGAGTGACACCTTCCCAGCGCGGGTTGGCGGCCCACTCGAGCTCCAGGGCGGCGGCCTGCTGTTCGGGCGTCTGCTGGGTGGGCTCAAATGCTGCAGTCATCTTTGTCTCCTTGGTGGGGCCGGGCCGGCCGGTCCGCGTCTCTGCGGGTCCCGGCCGGTTGATCCCGGATAGTGAATCTTTCCGTGAGATCTACTTTTCTGTACTTTCAAGGGGGTTTCCAGAGGAAAGTACTGGAAAGAAACGCACTTCTTCGCGTATTCTCAAGAAATGCATCCGACCAGCTGGAACCGCCAGGCCGTGTCCCCGTCCCTGCCCGCCGAGCCGGAGGTCGACGTCATCAGCCTGGGCCGGAGGGTCCGGCACCTGCGCAAGGCGGCCGGGCTCACCCTCGATGACCTCAGCGCCGCCGTCGGAACGGCCCCGAGCCAGCTGAGCCTGATCGAAAACGGCAAGCGCGAGCCCAAACTCGGCCTGCTCCAGCAGCTCGCCGCGGCGCTTGGCGTCAGCATCGACGAACTGCTCGGCGCGGAACCGCCGAACCGCCGGGCGGCCCTCGAGATCGAGCTGGAACGCTACCAGCGCAGCCCGCTCTACGAGTCCCTGAAACTGCCCAGGATCCGCATCAGTTCGCGGCTGCCGATGGACGTGCTGGAGTCCATGGTGGGGCTGCAGCATGAGCTGGAACGCCGGCTCAACGAGCAGGTCGCCACCCCGGAAGAGGCACGCCGCGCCAACGGTGAACTGCGGGCCATGATGCGGGAACGCAACAACTATTTCCCGGAGTACGAGGCGGAGGCGCAGAAGGTCCTGGCGGCGGTGGGCCACACGTCCGGCCCGCTGTCCCACCACGTCATCGCGGACATCGCCGGGCACCTCGGGTTCAGCCTCCACCACGTGGGCGACCTGCCGCATTCCACCCGCTCGGTGACGGACCTCAAAAACCGCCGAATTTACCTCACACAGAACGCCCGGAGCGACCACGACCCCCGCTCGGTGCTGCTGCAGGCCCTGGGCCACTACGTCCTCGGCCACCAGACGCCCACGAACTACGGGGATTTCCTGATGCAGCGGGTGGCGACGAACTACTTCGCCGCCGCGCTGATGCTGCCGGAGCAGGCCACCGTGGATTTCCTGCAAAAGGCCAAGCAGGCCAAGGAGATCGCGGTGGAGGATATCCGGGATGCGTTCGCCGTCTCCTACGAGACCGCGGCGCACCGCTTCACCAACCTCGCCACCCAGCACCTGGATCTCCGCACGCACTTCCAGAAGACCCACAAGAGCGGCATCATCTACAAGGCCTATGAGAACGACGGCGTGACGTTTCCGCAGGACCACACCGGGGCCATCGAGGGCCAGCCGTCCTGCAAGAACTGGACCTCCCGGGTGGTGTTCGACGTGCCGGACAAGTTCAGCGCCTACAACCAGTACACCGACACCCCGGCCGGGACGTACTGGTGCACGGCGCGGACGGAGCGCTCGGCCAACGGCGAGTTCTCGCTCTCCGTGGGGGTGCCGTACGCGCAGGTCAAGTGGTTCCGCGGCCGCGACACCACGGAGCGGTCCAAGTCGACCTGCCCGGACGAAAGCTGCTGCCGCCGCCCGCCGGCGGCCCTGACCTCGGAGTGGGCCGGCAACGCCTGGCCCTCGGCGCGCGCCCACTCCCACCTGCTCGCGGCGATGCCGCCCGGCGCGTTCCCCGGCGTGGACGAGACCGAGGTCTACTCCTTCCTGCAGGCGCACTCCGGGAGCTGAGTTCGACGGGACCCGGCACGCTCCCTCAGGTCCGGTGGTTTCCGGTCCGACGCTCCCGCAGTTTTCGTCAAGTTTCCCGGGACGCTCACGCACCGTCGCACGAGGGCTTATGACAGTTGCCGGCCCCGTGCCCGGTTTGCTCTACGACGAAACATTTTCGTTGAGTACCCCGCGATATAGGACGCCGTGCAAGTTCCGGTAGCGTTCCTCGCTGCCGGACCAGCGGCCCGTGTCCCTTAGAAAATGCAGATATTCAAAGAGGGAGGCGCAAAAAAACGATGCGAAGTCGGCATCATCGAACGACTCGACGAACCTAGCGATGCGTCCGGGGTCCATTGCGGTCACCGGGGCGCCGCCAGAGATTTCGGTGTAGATCGGCAAGAATGCGGTCAGCTGCTCCAGGACCGGCCGTTCTGGCAAGATCCCGTGCTCGCGATGCCAACCCACAAATGCGATCAGGGAACCCAGTGCTTGGTCATGGCGCGACGCACGGGAACCTGGCCGACCGGCCGGTTTCCCCGCCCGGTGCCCTCCAGTGCTTCGACTTGCCGGCCGACGCCGGGATTTTTTGGCCACAAGGGATCCTTACGGTGGAAGAGGCAAGAGGCGGACTGCCTTCCACCACGCTATGAGTGGGCAACACGGGGCCTCAACGGTGGCTAGCCGTATGTGGAAAAGTGGTCCCGCCAGCCCGCCAGCCCGCCAGCCCGCCAGCAGGCGCACTCCGGGAGCTGACGGGCCGCTCCCTGAAACCCGCGCCAAGGCGGGCGGACTATATTGGCCAGTGTCAGCTCATCGATCCGAAGGAGCGTGCGCCCATGGCCAAGGAACTTGCCACCCAGCTTGTCGAACAACTCCAGGCTGCCGGCGTGCAGCGGATCTACGGGATTGTGGGCGACAGCCTCAACCCCATCGTCGACGCCGTCCGGAAGACCGGCGGCGCCGCGAAGGGCGGGATCGACTGGATCCACGTCCGGCACGAGGAAGCCGCCGCGTTCGCCGCCGCGGCCGAGGCCCAGCTGACCGGCAGGCTCGCGGTCTGCGCCGGCTCCTGCGGCCCCGGCAACCTGCACCTGATCAACGGGCTCTACGACGCCAACCGCTCCGGCGCCCCGGTGCTGGCGATCGCCTCGCACATTCCCAGCAAGCAGATCGGCAGCAGCTTCTTCCAGGAAACCCACCCGGACCGGCTCTTCAACGAGTGCTCGGTGTACTCCGAACTCATCAGCACCGCGGAGCAGGCGCCGCGGGTGATGCACAGCGCCATCCAGCACGCCGTCGCGCTCCGCGGCGTCGCCGTCGTGACCCTGCCCGGCGACATCGCGGGGCTGCCGGCGACGGCGGAAACCCCGTTGCCGGCAGCCTTCCGGCCGGCCGCGCTGGTGCCGGACCCGGCCAGCGTGCGGGAACTGGCGGACGCCATCAACGACGCCGGGAAGGTCGCCATCTTCGCCGGGGCCGGCGTCGCCGGCGCGCACGACGAGGTGATCGCGCTGGCCGAGAAGCTCGCCGCCCCGATCGGGCACTCGCTCCGTGGCAAGGACTTCATGCAGTACGACAATCCGTACGACATCGGCATGACCGGGCTGCTCGGCTACGGTGCCGCGGCCGAGGGGATCGAGGACGCGGACCTGCTGATCCTGCTCGGCACGGACTTCCCCTACGACCAGTTCCTGCCGGGGACGCGGACGGTGCAGGTGGACCGGGCCGCGCAGAACCTGGGCCGGCGGACCGACGTCGACATCGCGGTCCACGGCGACGTGCTCCCCACCCTCGCGGCACTGATGCCCCTGCTGACGCCGAAGAAGAGCCGGCGCTTCCTCAACGCCATGCTCAAGAAGCACGACCGGCTGATGAACAAAGCCGTCGGCGCCTACACCCGCAAAGTGGAAACCAAACAGCCGATCCACCCGGAATACGCGGCCTCGCTGCTGGACCAGGTGGCTGCCGACGGATGCGGTGTTCACAGCCGACACCGGCATGTGCAACGTCTGGACCGCGCGCTACATCAACCCGCTGGGCACGCGCCGGCTGATCGGCTCGTACCTGCACGGCTCCATGGCGAACGCGCTGCCCCACGCGATCGGCGCACAGCTGGCCTACCCCGGGCGCCAGGTGGTCTCCGTCTCCGGCGACGGCGGCCTGTCCATGCTGCTCGGGGAGCTGATCACGGTCGCGGCGCACCGGCTCCCGGTCAACGTCGTGGTCTTCAACAACTCCACCCTGGGCATGGTCAAGCTGGAAATGCTGGTGGACGGGCTGCCCGATTTCGGCGTCGACGTCCCCGACGCCAACTACGCCGACGTCGCCCGGGCACTCGGGTTCCACGCCGTCCGCGTCACCGACCCGGCCCGGATCGAGGCCGCGTACCGGGAAGCCTTCGCGCACCCGGGGCCGTCCCTGGTGGAGCTCATCACCGACCCCAAGGCGCTGTCCCTCCCGCCGAAGATCAAGGGCGCGCAGGTCCTGGGCTTCGCCACGGCCATGTCCAAGGTCGTCCTGAACCGGGGCGCCGGCGAAGCCGTCAGCATGGCCCGGAGCAACCTGCGCAACATCCCGCGGGGCTGACGCGGTTCGGTGGCGGCCTTTGCGGGGCGCGGCCCGAACGAAACGGCGTCAAATCGTAACCCGGACGTGGTCGCGCTTTGCCGGCGCCGCTGCTTGACTGGGCCTAGGCGGATCCCCGCCGTTTATGGCTGTTGTGCGGGCCTTGGGGGCGCGATGAAACGGAAGAGTTCAGCAGGGATCGTCGCAGCCCTGGCCGCCGTGGCGCTGGCCTTGACGGCCTGCGCCGCCTCGCCGCCTGCGCTGCTGAAGGCCGACGGCGTCGTCCGCGCTGCGGCTGACCGGGCCGCCTACCCGGGCGAGCTGGCGCAGTTGCGGGCGTCGGCGCGGACGCTGGGCGCCGCGCTCCTGGCCGACGGCGGGGATGCCGGCGCCGGGAACGTGGTTGCGTCCCCGGGCAGCCTGCTGATTGCCCTGGCCATGCTGCGGGCGGGCGCGTCCGGGACAACGGCTGCCGAGATGGACAGCGCCCTCGGCCTGCCCGCGGCCCGCCGCGACGACGCCATGAACGCGCTGCTGGCATCCCTGGAGGCTTTCGACGGCGACCCCGGCTCGGTGGACGAGAAGAACCCGCCCCGCCGGCCCGTCCTGCACAGCGCCAACGGCCTGTTCGTGGACAAGGGAGTGCACACCGGCGAGGGCTACCTGGAATCCCTCGCACGGTATTACGGCGCCGGCGTGTACCCGGTGGACTTCCAGGACGAGGACACCACCAAGCCGGCGATCGACGCCTGGGTGAACAAGAACACCGGCGGACGGATCAAGAAAGCTCCCGCAAAGTATGACCGCGAGAACACCTTCAGCCTGCTCAACGCGGTGTACTTCGCCTCGGCCTGGAAGGTCCCCTTCGAACCGGCCGACACCGCCGACCTGCCGTTCACGACGGCGGCCGGCGGGCAGGTGGCGGTCCCCACCATGTCGGCCGTGCAGGACCTCGCCTTCGCCCAGGGCGCGGGCTGGCAGGCCGTGGACCTGCCCTATGCCGAGGGCTTTGTGATGCGGCTCGTGCTGCCGGACGCCGGGGCTTCCTGGCCCGGCCCGCAGGACCTTGCCGCCGTCGCCCGGGAGCTTGAAGCGGCCGCCCCGGCGCAGACTCAGCTCTTCCTGCCCAGGTGGGACCACAAGAGCACCTTTGAGCTGCGCAAGGTCTTCGCCGCCCTCGGGCTGGAGGAAATGCTCCAAACAACGACCGGCTTCGACGCGATCCAGCCCGGCCTCAAGATCACGCAGGCCGGCCAGTCCGCCAACATCACCGTGGCGGAGAAGGGCACGGTTGCGGCCGCCGTGACCCAGATCAACGCCCGCGAGACCAGCGGCGCGGCCCCGCTGAACGTGATCCGCTTCGACCGGCCGTTCCAGTACGAGATCGTGCATGTCGAGACCGGCCTGCCCCTGTTCGTGGGCAGGGTGTCCGACCCCCGCGCGGCCGAGTCCTGAGCCGCCGGAGCTAGCGCGGGCCGCCCTGCCAGAGCGCATCGAACGGTGCGCCCGAGGCCACCCGGTTCCGGATCCCCGCGGTGACAAAGTCCTTCGCGGTACGGGCGGCCTCCAACGGGGTCGCACCCTTGGCCAGCTCGGCGGTCACCGCGGCGGCCAGCGAGCAGCCGGCGCCGGAGACGGCCACCTCGCCCACCTTCGGGGCGGAGAGGACTTCCAGCGTCTCGCCGTCGTAGTAGACGTCGACGGCGTCGGGCCCGGCAAGGCGCACCCCGCCCTTGGCCAGCACCGCGGCGCCGCTGAGCTCATGGATGCGGACGGCCGCGGCCTTGAGGGATTCGACGTCGGTGATCTCCAGGCCGGAGAGCGACTCGGCCTCGAAGTGGTTCGGCGTGACAAAGGTGGCCAGCGGCAGGATCTGCGCCTTGAGGGCCTGGTCGGTGTCCAGGGCGTGGCCCGGCTCCTGGCCCTTGCAGATCAGCACCGGGTCCAGCACCACGTGGGCGAACTGCCCCGAGGCCAGCGCCGACGCCACCGTGGATATCGTCGCCGGGCTGCCGAGCATGCCGATCTTCACGGCCTCCAGCACGGACGGTGCGCCGGACGCGGCGCCGTAAGCCGCCGTCGTCGCCTCCAGCTGGTCCGCGATGACCTGCTGGTCCACGGCGACGAAGCGGTGGTTCCAGTTCTCCTTCGGATCGAAGGACACGATGCAGGTCAGGTTGGCGATGCCGAAGACGCCGAGCTCCTGGAAGGTCTTCAGGTCCGCCTGCGCGCCGGCGCCGCCGGTGGCCTCGGAACCGGCGATGGTCAGGGCGACGGCGGGGTAGGCGCTGGCGTCGGAGGTCACATTGTCCACGGCGTAGGAAGTCATGGATCTATCCTGCCACCCCCGGAAAAGCGGCCGCATTGTGCGCATGACCAATATGACCACAACCCGAGTGTTCCGGATCACCGGGAATATGGTGGCGGACGGCGTTGCCCTCTTGCGGCGCCGGATCCAGGAAGGTTCATTGATGAGCACCCAGCTGTCCGAATCGGCGCAGACGAGACGAGCCGTAGGCAATATTCTCAAAGGCTCCGCCGGCAACCTCGTGGAGTGGTACGACCTCTACGTCTACACAGTCTTCGCGGCGTATTTCCAGTCGCACTTTTTCAACTCCAAGGACGAGCTCCAGGCCGGCCTTGAGGCGATGGCCGTCTTCTCGACGTCGTTCCTCATGCGCCCGGTCGGTGCCTGGTTCTTCGGCCGCTACGCCGACCGCAAGGGCCGCAGGGCGGCGCTGACCCTGAGCGTGACCTTGATGTCGGCCGGGTCGTTCGCCATCGCGATCCTGCCCACGACGCAGCAGATCGGCGTCTGGGCGCTGCTCCTGCTGATCCTGGTCCGGCTGATCCAGGGCTTCTCCGTGGGCGGCGAGTACGGCACCAGCGCCACGTACATGTCCGAAGCCGCCACCTCCAAACGCCGCGGCTTCTTCTCCAGCTTCCAGTACGTCACGCTGATCGGCGGCCAGATGCTGGCCCTGCTGGTCCTCGTGATCCTGCAGAACGTCATGCCCAAGGGTGATCTGACCGAGTGGGGCTGGCGGATCCCGTTCGCGATCGGCGGTGTCGCCGCCCTCGTCGTCCTGTGGCTGCGCCGCTCCATGGAGGAGACCGTCTCGGCCGAGCAGATCGAGGCCGCCAAGGCCCCCGCGGTGGCCGGCGAAGCGCAGCCCGGCACCATGAAGCTGCTGTTCACGCAGTACTGGAAGCCGCTGCTGATCTGCATCGGCGTCACCCTCGGCGGCACCGTGGCGTTCTACACGTACACCAACTTCATCCTGAAGTTCATGAACGATACCTCCGGCATCGCCAAGACCGACACGTCGGTGATCAACTTCTGGGCGCTCCTGATCTTCATGCTGCTGCAGCCTGTCTACGGGCTCATCTCGGACAAGATCGGCCGCAAGCCGCTGCTGCTCTGGTTCGGCATCACCGGGGTGCTGTTCACCTGGCCGTTGCTGTCCACCCTGTCCGGCACCAAGGATCCCTTCACCGCATTCCTGCTGATGATGGGCGGCCTGCTGATTGTCGGCGGCTACACCTCGATCAACGCCCTGGTCAAGGCCGAGCTGTTCCCGGCGTCCATCCGCGCCCTCGGCGTGGGCCTCGGCTACGCCATTGCCAACTCGCTCTTCGGCGGAACGGTTCCGCTGATCGGTGCGGCGTTCCAGAAGGCCGAGCGGGTCGATCTGTTCTTCACCTACGTCACCGTGGCCATCGCCATCTCGCTGGTGGTCTACATCTTCGCGCTGAAGAACAAGAAGTCCACGCACCTGGACCACGAACAGGGCCACGCCTGGGAGACCGCCGCCGCCGGCACGGGCGCCGCCGCGGGTACGGATCTTTCCGGCCGCAACGACGACAAGGACCTCGTCGACGCCTCGCGCCGCTAGGGTTCGCGCGCCGCGGTCGGCGCACCAACGACGACGGCGGGCTGCCGGCTCCGGGACTTCGGTTCCGGAAGCCGGCGGCCCGCCGTCGCCGTTAGACCGGCGCCGTGAACCCGGCGCCGTTAAGACCGGCGCCGCCCGCAGCCCGCTGCGGGGGTGAGAGAATGGAGGCGGCCCCTGGCGCGTGCGTCGCCGGAGCCCCCAGTGCTAATACAGCCGGCCCTCCCCGGGCAGAATCCGCGACCCGGGCCGCCGAGCGAACCACTACGAATGGAATGCCATGACCACTGCCAAGACTTTCCCGGCCGCCTCCCCGCCGAGGTTCGCCTCGATCGGCTCGCCGTACTTCGGCATCATGCTGGCCGTCATGGCCGTGGTGCTGATCCTGTCCAACATCGGTGCGTCCAAGGGCGTCGCGATCGGCCCGATCGTCACCGACGGCGGGTTCTTCCTCTTCCCGCTCGCGTACATCCTGGGCGACGTCATCAGCGAGGTCTACGGCTTCAGGGTCGCGCGCAAGGCCATCCTGACCACCTTCGCGCTGTCCGTGTTCGCGTCGTTCTGCTACTGGGTCATCATCGCCCTGCCCGGCTTCGACGACGAGTACGGCGTCGCCAAGCAGTCCGCGCTGGAGGGCGCCCTCGGGCCGGTTCCGCAGATTGTGCTCGCGTCCCTGCTGGCCTTCCTCGCCGGCCAGACAATCAACTCCTGGATCCTCGTGAAGATGAAGGCCCGGAGCGGCGAGAAGTCCCTCTGGGCCCGCATCATGGGGTCCTCCGTGGCCGGCGAGTTCGTGGACACGCTGATTTTCTGCAGCATCGCCGCCTCCGTGATCGGGATCAGCGACGCCGGGATGTTCGTGAACTACGTCCTCGTGGGCTTCGTCTACAAGACCCTCGTGGAGTTCGCCTTCGTGCCGCTGACCTCGCTCGCCATCGGCTGGGTGAAGAAGCGCGAACCAAGCTACGGGGCGTAGGCGGCCCGAGCCGGGCCGCCTGCCCCGCACCGCGTTCCGCCGAGGTCGCCGGAAACGTGCGGATTCGCCGAAACGTTCCGGCGACTTCGGCGGCTTCCGGCGACCTTGAAGCGGCGGCCCCCGGGTTCAGCGCGTGTGGGGCCGGCCAGCCAACGCCCGGAGCACGCGGTTCTTGAACTCCTGCTCCCGGAACAGGTCCTTCCACTCGACGCGGAGAAAGTGCCACCCGTCCTCCGTCAGGGCCTTTTCACGGCGTCGTTCCTCGAAGATCGCTTCGGCGGTGGGCCGGTAGTCGAAGTACTTGACCTTGCCGTCGAACTCCAAGGCGACCTTTTCCTCCTTCCAAGCAAAGTCCAGACGGTGCCGCCCAAGCCGGCTCATGACCTGCACCTGCGGCTCGGGCGCCTTGATCTTCAGGCGGAGGATCAGCTCCCGAGTCAGCGTTTCGCCTGGGGATTCCGACCGTATATCCGCCGTGGCGAGTACCCGGCGGAAGGTCCGGATACCGCGCCGCCCGTCCAGCGCATCCGCCATCTCCTGCAGCAGCGATCGGTCCGCGCCGAGGCGCAGCGCATGGTCCATGACGATGAGTGCTTGCCGGTAGCCCAGCATCATGGCGCAATCCGCGGCTGTCCGCTCCAGCGTCGTGGTGCGCAGACCGCGCACCCGCGTTACCTCAAGCTCGGAGAACAGGCGCGTATGGCACCGCACATCCTTGCCATGGCGCTCGTTCGACGGGCGCACGCGCTGCAGGACGTGGACTAGATCGTCCACGTTCCAGAGATGCACCCGATGCAGGCGCGCGGCGGACGTGTGGCTGTAGACGAAGGCGCCGGCCGACGTCGTGAGTGTGCCGTGCGCATGCGCGAAGATCAACTGGCGGCTGCGGACGGGAGCGGACTGGGCGTTCCACACACTGCCGCGGACGTAGCAGCCGTAGCGCAGGCGGACGAGGGAACCTGAATCCAGCAATGACCTGATGGACCGCGCGCCGTAGCCAAGCTCGGTGAGCTGCTCGGTCCGCCAGAGGTTGCCCGTGGCCGGAAGCGACGGGGAAATGGGGTGCGGCATGGGACCAGCCTGGGGTGCCGCCGGAGCTCCTGCTAGGCCCCGCCGTCGTTATGTGGAAACGCGATCGCGCCGGAGCGCTGCGAGACCGCCGTAGCGTTCCGGCGACGTCGCACCTTTCCGGCGACTTCGACGCCGGCGTACCGAACCTAGGAGTAGTACCGGGCCAGGGTCTCGGCCTTGAACTCGAAGAACGTGCCGTCCTCGATGGCGCGGCGGGCGTCGTCGACCATCTTCACCACGAAACGCTCGTTGTGGATCGAGATCAGGGTGGCCGAGACCATCTCCTTGGCCTTGAACAGGTGGTGGATGTACGCGCGCGAGTAGTTCAGGCAGGCGTAGCAGTCGCAGCCTTCCTGCAGCGGGCCGAAGTCGCGCTTGTACATGGCGCCGGAGAGGTTGTACCGGCCGGTGGGGTGGTAGAACGCGGAGTTCCGGGCCACCCGGGTGGGCGAGACGCAGTCGAAGGTGTCCGCGCCGTTCTCGATCGCGGTGAAGATGTCGTCGGGTTCGGAGATGCCGAGCAGGTGCCGGGGCTTGTTCTCCGGCAGTTCCTCGTTGCACCAGCGCACGATCGTGCCCAGGTTCTCCTTCTCCAGCGCCCCGCCGATGCCGAAGCCGTCGAAGTTCATCGCGCCCAGATCCCGGCAGGCCTTGCGGCGCAGGTCCTCGTACTGGGCGCCCTGGATCACGCCGAACAGCGCCTGGTACGGCTTGCCGGCCCGCTCGGCCGTGAGCCGGAAGTGCTCGGTGATGCAGCGTTCGGCCCAGCGGCGGGTGCGCTCCAGCGACTCCTCCTGGTAGCCGCGGGAATTCTGCAGCGTGGTCAGCTCATCGAAGGCGAACATGATGTCCGCGCCGATCTGGTGCTGGACGTTCATCGAGATCTCGGGGCTGAAGCGGTGCCGGTCGCCGTTGAGGTGGCTCTTGAACCACACGCCGTCCTCGTCCACGTGGGCCAGGCGTTCCTTGCCGGGGGCCACGGCGTCATCGGGCCCCGAATTGTCCACCGATTTCATGTCGATGACCTTCTTGAATCCCGAGCCCAGGCTCATCACCTGGAACCCGCCGGAGTCCGTGAACGTGGGTCCGCGCCAGTTCATGAACGCGCCCAGCCCGCCGGCCTCGTCCAGGATGTCCGCGCCCGGCTGCAGGTACAGGTGGTAGGCGTTGGCCAGCACGGCCTGCGCGCCCAGGTCCGCGACGGACTCCGGCAGCACCGACTTGACCGTGGCCTTGGTGCCGACGGCGATGAACGCCGGGGTCTGGATTTCGCCGTGCGGGGTGGTGATGGTGCCGGTGCGGCCCAGGAACGCCCCGCCGTTTTCGGCCACCTGCCCGGCCGACGGCGCGCACGTTTCGCTCAGGCGCTTGCCCACCCGGAAGGAAAACTCGGACTGCCGGGCGGGCTCGGGGGTCAAGGACGCAAGATCAGGATTCGCTGGCACCGTTCAAGTGTGCCAGCTAACACCGCGGAAGCCTTAGTGCAGCGGCTCCGATGTGGGGTAGTTCTCAGCACGCCAGGAGTCCCAGTAGTTGCGGATGGCCTCCAGCTGGTGCGCGCCGAGGCCGTAGGTGGAGCCGATCACCAGCGAACCGCCGTCGGGCCGGACCTCGGGGATGGCGGGCTGGTCCGCCACGATCACCAGGCCGTCGCCGTGCTCGGCGTAGCCATGGACGGTCAGGCCCACCTGGTGGTTGCTGCGGAACCAGACCTTGCCGGAGATTTCCTCGCCGGTGGCCAGGGTGAGCGCATACTGCTCGCCGGGTTTGGGAACGTCGGACAGGCCCAGCTTGTCGATCGCGGAGCCTTCGGTCCCGGGCACGGAGAAGAAGAATGTCCGCCGTGTGCCGTGCGGGTGCCGTTCCAGGGCGAAGCGGAGCTGGTGCAGGAAGGTCAGCCAGCCCTGGGTGATGTCCTCGTCCCAGGCCGCCCATTCCGAGTTGTGGTCGATCGCGGCGCGCGTCACGCTGACGTCCGTGCCGGTGGGGACGGGTTTGAGGGTGAAGACGTCGCCGCCGTCGACCACGAGGGAGGTGTGGTCCGCGCCCTCGACCACGTTGGGGCTGAAGTAGATCGCGTTGATCTCGGCGGCCTGGTCATCGGCCTCCCAGCCGTGCCACTGCGCCACCTTCGCGGGTTCGCGCAACATCGTCCAGACCTGCTGCGCGTCGGAGTTGATCACCACGCTGAGATTGTTGGTCATGGGGGAAATCTACAACCCATGCCCGCGGCGGGGTAGGGCCAAACGTCCACGGCGAGGCGGTCTGCCTTGGCCGGGTTGCTCAGGCGCGGACGGATTCCAGTTCGTTGGCGATCCGGCGCTCCAGTTCGGGCCCGCCGATGGTCTGGGATCCGCCGTGCGCGCGCAGGAACAGCAGGGCCTCCAGCCGCAGCAGCCGCCATTCCCGTTCCGCATCCGGATTGGAGTTGTCGATGGCGCGGAAGATTTCCTTGTCGTACAGGTTCGGCTCGTTGAGCGAGCGCTGGCGCACCTTGGCGGTGATCCGGGCCTTGAACGGATCCGTCTCCATCGCGTCCGGCGCCCGGAGGAACTTCTCGTAGACGGCGGCGCGGTCATCTTCGCCGCGCTGGCGGCAGATGTAGCTGGACAGTGCCAGGGACGCCTCCACCGAGGCCCAGCGGCCGGGGTTCCCGTCGAAGGGGAGCACGTTGAGCAGGTCCGCGACGGCGAGGGCGTTGTCCGCGTCCTTGAGCACGACAAACAGCTCATGGGCCAGGTCGCTGAGGTCCTTGAGGCAACTGCCGGATTTGGTGTTGATGCCCTTGGTCAGCCGGTCGCCGAGCAGCAGCACGCCCAGCGCCTCGGGATGCGCTTCGGCGGCGGCCTCCACAACCGACTCGGGGGTCCCCTCGGCGACCGGGATCAGGGCCAGGTCCGCCTCGCTCGGGCCGGGAGCGGCCGGCGGCGCCACCGGCGGGGGAGGAACGACGACGGCGGGAGCCGGCGTCGGTCCGCCGTCCTCCGCCGGGCGGTGCGGGACCAGTTGCAGTTCCGGGCCGCCGTCGTCCGCGGAAACGGCGGCGGGGCCGACGGCGCCGTCCGCCGGGCTGCCGTCCGCGGCGGGCGCCTCCGCCGGTGGTTCGGGGTCGGACGTCCCGGACCAGGACCACGGAGCCGGCGGCGATCCGCAGCACGCCGCCCCCGGTCAGGGTGGCCCGCACGATGGCGGGAGAGCCGAAATCGTCGTTGTCGATGTCCACGCGCAGGATTTCGGCGGTGCGGGTGGCATCGGGCAGGAGCAGCAGATCCCCGGTCCGCAGAGATCCCGCCTGCCGTTCGCTGTAGTTCAGGGAGGCTGTGGGGTGGGTCATCTGGAGTCCTTAAATTCTCTTTCGGTCCGCTCAACAGTCTACAAAGACCGGCGCGCGAAGTCGGGGACGCCGGGGCGGCCCCGGGCGTCCCGGCTGCGGCCGCGGCGGGCCGGCGGGTGCGGGGCGAAGATCCCTAGTGGCCGACGCCCGCGAACGCCAGCGCCTGGCGGATCAGGGCGCCGCGGCCCCCGCTGAACTCCAGCTGCACGTCCGAGCTCATCACTTCCTCCGGCGTCATCCAGGTCAGCTCGAGGGCGTCCTGCCGCGGCGAGCACTCGCCGGTGACGGGGATGATGTAGGCCAGGGCGACGGCGTGCTGCCGGTCGTCGGTGAACCCGGTGTGGGACGGGGACGGGAAGTATTCGGCCACGGTGAAGGGGACCGGGCTGATCGGCAGCTGCGGGAAGGCGAGCGGGCCGAGGTCCTTTTCCATGTGGCGCAGCAGGGCCGCGCGGATGGTCTCCCGGTACAGCACCCGGCCCGAGACCAGGGAGCGGACCATGGTGCCGTCCTCTTCGGCCTGCAACAGGGTGCCGACCTCGTTCACAAACCCGAGCGGGTCCAGCCGGACCGGGACGGCCTCGACGTAGACCATGGGAAGCCGGCCGCGGGCCTCGAAGAGATCGTCGTCGGAGAGCCAGCCGGGATTAGGGTCGGGAGTGCGAACGTTCATGGTTAAGTTCTACCCCATTCGCGTTCCCCGGGCGTGGTCAGCCGCTTCAGCCCGCCGCCGGGGCGGCGGAGATCCAGAGGGCGTGCGGGTGGGCGGCGCTGCCCTCGGCATCGGGGTTGCCGACGTGCAGCAGCGGCACCGCGGCCTCCTCGACAACCGCAACGTCGTGCCCCGCCCCGGTGAGTCGTTCCCGCAGCAAATCAAGGTCACCGTCGTATTCAAAGCCCAGCCCGGCGGTTGCCGCCGCGGTTCCGGCAGCCGTGCCGACCATCAGGATTCCGCCGTTCTTCGCCGTGAACGCCTCCGTTTCGACGCCGTCGGTGTCGGCGCCGGCATCCGCGTCGGGCGCGCCGGGGGCCGGGCGGGGGCGGGCGCCGATGTCGCGCAGCGTCCGGGCCGCCGCCGTCGGATCCGCCGCGAACCAGACGCCGACGACGGCCAGGCCCGGGTCCGCCTCCGCGGAGCCGGCCCAGGTGCCGTCGGACGCGCGCGTGGCGGGGTCGGCCAGGAAACTGAACCCGTCCCGGGCGGTGACCCGGCACGAGGGGCCATGGTCCGCCTCGATGAGCTCGGCGGTGGTGCCGGCGGTGCCAGCCCCGGCCTGCGCTCCGGCGTCGTTGGTCCGGCGGGCAAATTCCGCCGGCTCGCCGACCTCCACGCCGAAGGAGGTGGTGCCGTCCTCCGCCGAGCCCGCCTCGGCGAAATGCAGGGCCAGGCGGCCGGCACCGGCGTCGAACTCCCGCCAGCTGGCCTCGTCGACGGTCTTGACCATGCCCAGATCGGCCAGCAGGCGTTCCCACTGATCCAGGCGGGAGGTGAAATGGATGGGGCGGACACGCAGCATGGGTATCTCCCTGATGGTTCGGGGCCGGGAGCACAATGGTGCCATGGCTGCTGAGCTAAAGGAACTGCTGGTGAAAGATGCCGCCGCCTGGCGCGCCTGGCTGGAAGCGCACCACGCGGACAGTCCCGGGGTGTGGCTGGTGCTGCACAAGAAGGGCGGTTCGGTGACGGAGCTGGATTACGAGGCCGCCCTGCAGGAGGCGCTCTGCTTCGGCTGGATCGACGGCCAGGGCAGGCGCCGGGACGCCGAGACGTCCTTCCAGCGGATGACGCGCCGCGGCCCGAAAAGCGTCTGGTCGGCCCGGAACGTGGAACGCGTCGGACGCCTCGAAGCGGCGGGACGGATGGCCCCGGCCGGGCGGGCCGCCGTCGAAAGCGCCAAAGCGGACGGACGCTGGGAGGTGGCCTATTCGGGGCAGGCGTCGGCGGAGGTGCCGGCGGATCTCGCCGCGGCCATCGCGGCGGAACCGCGGGCGCAGGCCATGTTCGAGGTCCTGACGTCGGTCAACCGGTTCGCGCTGATCTACCGGACCAACGCGGTCAAGCAGGCGGCGACGCGGGAGCGCAAGATCGCGGGCTTCGTGGACATGCTGGCGCGCTACGAGACGCCGTACCCGCAAAAGCGGCGGCCGGACCCGGGGCCGTCAGCGGCTGCCCGGTAACCGTCCGGAACCCTGGAAGGCGGCGCCGAGCGCCTGGGCCAGGACCACCGCGGAGGCCGAGGACCACGCCTGCGGGTGGCAGGAGGCCGGATACGGCACCGCGCGCCCCGACTCCGCCGCAGTGACCCCGGCGAAGAGCTCCGGGAGCCGGTGGCCGAACGAGCCTGCGGCCGCCAGCAGGCCCTCGGCGAGGACCCGCGCCTCGGCGGTGAAGCCCTCGCCGAGCAGGCCCCTGATCGCGATGGCGGTGTCGTGGCTCCAGACCGAGCCGCAATGGTAGCTGAACGGCCAGAACCCCGCCGCGCGCCGGGACAGGGTGTGCAGGCCGTAGCCGGAGAACAGCTCCGGCCCAAGCAGCCGGTCCGCCACGAGCCGCGCCTCCTCGGCGTCCAGGATGCCGGTTCCCAGCAGATGCCCCATGTTGGAGCCCGGGATGTCCAGCGGTTCGCCGTGGCCGTCGAGCGCCATGGCCGGGAACCGGCCGGCGTCGTCCTGTACCCAGAAGCGCTCGCGGAAGTTTTGCTTGAGCGCCTCCGCGAAGTCGCGCAGCTCCTGGCCCCCCGGCTCGCCGTAGGCGTCGAAGAGTTCCGCCGTCTGCACCGCGGCCTGGTAGGCGTAGCCCTGCACCTCGGATAGGGCGATCGGGCCGTCGGCCTGCCGGCCGTCGCGGAACTGCATGGCATCCCGGGAGTCTTTCCAGCCCTGGTTGCTCAGGCCGTGCCCGGAGCTGTCCTGGTAGCTGAGGAAGCCGCCGTTGGCTGTGTGTTCCGCGGCTGCGCCACCGCTGGCGGCCCCGGCGGCCAGCAGCCACTGCGCGGCGCGGGCGGCGCTGGGAAGCAGGGAACGGACCGCGGCGTCGTCGGTGCCGGCGAGCCCCAGCTCGCCCAGCAGGCACAGCCAGAGCGGGGTGGAGTCCACGGCGCCGAAGTACACCGGCGGCAGCCGCAGCGCCTGGCTTTCCAGCACGAGTTCCTTGGCCCGCAGTTCGTGCAGGATCTTGCCCGGTTCCTCGGCCGCGGCCGGGTCGGTCCTGGTGCCCTGGTGGGCCGCGAGGGCGCGCAGCGTCCCTACGGCCAGGGCGGCGTCGAACGGCAGCAGCAGCCGCGCCGCCCAGAGCGAATCCCGGCCGAAAAGGGTGAAGTACCACGGCGCCCCGGCGGCCAGGAAGGGCGCGTCCGGTGCCTTGCGGCTCGCCAGCCGGAGACCGTCGAGTTCGTCCAGGGAGTTGTCCAGGAGGAGGCCCAGCGCCCCCTCCGGCGTGGCCCGGACCCGGCCGGCGGCCGGGAGGTTGGCGGCCACCACGGCGTCCTCGCTGTCGGTCAGCACGGCCTGCCATTCCGCTTCCAGCGGCCGGCCGCGGCCCGCGGTGCCGCGCCAGCTGAGCCGCTCCCCGGGGCCCACCCTGCCGGGCGCCGCCACGGCCAGGGTCTTGCCGCCCTCGCTCCAGCGCAGCGAGGAATCGTCCGCCGCGGTGGGCGGCAGCGGCTCGCGGAAACGGCCCAGCCGGATGGCGGCCATGTCGGTGAAGTCCGCGGCGAGCCGCACCTCGATCTCGGCGTCCACCGCCTCCAGCGAGGTGCTCAGCCGCAGCGAGACGCGGACGGCGCCGGGCGTGACGGTCCAGGTCTGCAGGAGTTCGACGGCGGGATCCTCGGTGGGCCCCTCGATCCCGCGTACCAGCCCGCGGACCCGGAGCACGCCGCCGGGGGAGGCCTCCACCGTGGCCGGTTCCGGCGCGAACCCGTTGACGGTCACCTCCGCCCGGCACAGCATCCGGGTGTCGCCGTGCAGCAGCCCGGTGAACCACCCGCCGGTGCCGGTGCCCGGGCCGGTGCCGGGCGCGCCGCCGGCCAGCCGGCCGTCGGCGTCGAGCCACAACTGGGTGGGCGCGGCCACGGAACAGTGCTGACGGTGGAGGGCTGGCTGGACGGTCATGCGCCCCAGCCTATGCCGGACGCCCCGGCCCGAAGCCAGGCCTGCCCGGCGGCACTCAGTCCTGCGCGTCGCCTTCCACCGGGAAGGCCACGGCCTCGCCCACCACGCGCAGGCACAGTTCGGTGCCCGGGCGGGCGATGGACGCGTTCCAGTGCCGGATGGTGATGATCTCGCCGCCGCCGGGATAGCGGTGGTCGGCCACCGCGCCCTCGGCCAGGACCGGCGGTACGGCGAGCTTGAGCCGGACGGTGGTCTCCGGGCCGAAGTAGTCTGTGTCCACCACGGTGCCCCGGATGGGGCCGTCCTCGGCGATCCGGATCTGTTCGGGCCGGAGCATGAGCTGCACGCGGCCCTGTGCCGGCGGCCGGCGGACCGGAATGCCGCCCAGCGAGCAGGTGGCGAGGGAGCCCTCCATCCAGGCGTCGAGGATGACGGCGTCGCCCAGGAACTCGGCGGTGGCCCGGTCTGCGGGGCGGGTGTAGACCACGAAGGGGTTGCCGATCTGCGCGAGCTTGCCGCCGCGCATCACCGCCACCTGGTCGGCGAACGAGAGCGCCTCGGCCTGGTCGTGGGTGACCAGGATGGTGGTGACCCCGGCGTCCTGGAGCACCTTGCCGACGGCGCGCCGGGTGGCGACACGGAGCCCGGCGTCGAGGGCGGAGAACGGCTCGTCCAGCAGCATCAGTTCGGGCTCGCGGGCCAGGGCGCGGGCCAGCGCGACGCGCTGCTGCTGGCCGCCGGAGAGCTGGTGGGGACGCCGCCGGGCCATCGCCGCGTCCAGCGCGACCATCTCGAGCAGCTCGGCGACCCTGGCCTTGACCCCGCGGTGGCCGCCGGGGAGCTTGCCGGCGTCCAGGCCGAAGGAAATGTTCTGGCCGACGGTCAGGTGCGGGAAGAGGGCGCCGTCCTGGGCCACATAGCCGACGTGCCGCTTGTGCGCGGGAACCCAGACGCCGTCGCCGGCCACCTTGCTGCCGTTGAGTGAGATGCTGCCGGTGTCCGGGTGTTCAAAGCCGGCGATGAGCCGCAGCAGGGTGGTCTTGCCCGAACCGGACGGACCCACGATCGCCGTCGTACCGCCCCTGGCGACGGAGAGGTTGACGCCCTTGAGGACGGCCTGGGAACCGAAGTTCTTGGTGACGGCATCGACTTCCAGGTGGCTGTTGGTGCTCGGCGCCACGGACGGAGCGATCCGGGGTTCCGGAAGCCGGGAGGGGTTTTGTTCGGTCACTGTCCCGCTGCTTTCTTGGACTGCTGGAAGAGGAGGTAGGTCATCGGCGCCGAGATCAGGATCATCAGCAGGGCGTACGGTGCTGCGCCGGCGTAGTCGATCTCGCTGCTCTTGCTCCAGAACTCGGTGGCCAGGGTCCGGGTGCCGTTGGGCGAGAGCAGCAGGGTGGCGGTCAGCTCGTTGACGATGGCGAGGAACACCAGCGCCGCACCGCCGGCCGCGGCCGGGGCCGTGAGGCGCAGGGTGACCCGGAGGAATGCCAGCAGCGGGGGCTTGCCGAGCGCCTGCGCGGCCTCGTCGAGTTCCTTGGGCGCCTGCGAGAGCCCGGAGCGGAGGTTCACCAGCGCCCGCGGCAGGAAGAGCAGCACGTAGGCGGCGATCAGCAGGGACGTGGTCTGGTACAGGTCCGGCGCCATCCGGATGCTGACGGTCACGAACGCCAGGCCGACGACGATCCCGGGCATCGAGCTGGTGACGTAGTTGGAGAGTTCCAGGGCCTTGCTGAACCAGCCGGGATGCCGCACGGCGAGGTACGCCATCGGGAAGGCCACGACAGTGGTGGCCGCGGCGCCGGCCAGGCCGTAGCCGAGGGTCTGCAGCAGCGCCGGCAACAGGGCCTCGGCAGCCCAGATGGCCGGGCCGCCGGCGTAGATCCAGCGCAGCACGAAGGCCAGCGGAAGCCCGAACGCCAGCGCCGTCAGGGCCAGCAGCGACAGCTGGGCGGGCAGCTGGTAGCCGTGCAGCGGCAGGCGCAGGGCGCGGGCCTGGGCGCCGGAGCCGATGCGGGCGTACCGGGCGGTGCCCCGGCTGCGGACCTCGACCAGGAGCAGGACCAGGCAGAAGAAGACGAGCACGCTGGCCAGCATGTTCCCGGCCGTCCCGTTGAAGGTGGACTGGTACTGGACCATGATCGCGGTGGTGAAAGTGTCGAAGCGGATCATCGCGAAGGCGCCGTACTCGGCCAGCAGGTGCAGCGAGACCAGCAGCGCGCCGCCGGTCATCGCGATCCGCAGCTGGGGCAGCACCACACGGAAGAAGGCGCGCCAGGCCCCCAGTCCCAGGGAAGCGGCGGACTGCTCGATCGCCGGGTCGAGCCTGCTGAGGGTCGCGGCCGCCGGGATGTAGACCAGCGGGAAGTAGGAGAGCGTGGCGATCAGCACGCCGGACCAGAGCCCGCCCAGCGAAGGCACCGCGGAGACCCAGGCGTAGCTGTTGACGAAGGCAGGGATCGCCAGCGGCGCGGCGAGCAGCACCGCCCACCCCTTGTGGCCTTTGAGGTTGGTCCGTTCCACCAGCCAGGCGCCGCCCACGCCCAGGATGAGGCAGAGCGGCACGGTGAACAGCATGAGCAGCACGGTGTTGAGCAGCAGCTCACCCACCCGGGCGCGGAAGACCAGGCTGATGGCGGTGTCCCAGCCGGTGGCGACCGTCATGACCGCCACGTAGCCCAGCGGGATGAGCGAGAAGACGGCGATCAGGACCGCGAGGATCGCCACCACGGAGACGCCGAAAGGCGGGCGGGGGCGCTTGCCCCGGCCCGCCGTCGTCGTGCTCCCGGTGGTTCCGGGAGCCGCCAGCGTTTTCGCCACTGGTTAGAGCAGTCCTGCCTTGGTCATCAGCTCGGTGACTTTGGCGGAGTTCAGCTTGGCCGGATCGACCTTGGGTGCCTGCAGGTCCGCGAGCGGGACGAGCTTGTCGTTGGCCGGAACGCCGGAGGCGATCGCGTACTCGAAGGACGTTCCCTTCTGCAGCACCTCCTGGCCCTTCTTGCCGGTGATGAACTTCAGGAAGGCCTGCGCGGCCGCCGCGTTCTTCGAAGACTTGAGCACGCCGCCGCCGGAGACGGACACGAACGCCCCGGGATCCTGGTTCTTGAAGTAGTGCGGCGTGACGTTCTTGGAGTTCTCGCCGGTCTTCGCCTGGTCGCCGTAGTAGTAGTAGTGGTAGATCAGGGCGGCGTCCACCTCGCCGGCGTTGACGGCCTTCATGGCCGTGCTGTTGCCCTTGTAGGCCTTGTAGTTCTCCTTCATGCCCTTGAGCCATTCCTCGGTGGCGGCTTCGCCCTTGAGTTCGAGCAGGGCGGAGACGATCGCCTGGAAGTCGGCGCCGGACGGCGAGGCCGCCCACTTGCCCTTCCACTCGGGCTTGGCCAGGTCAAGCATGGACTTGGGCAGCTTGTCCGCGCTCAGCTTGGCCTTGTCGTAGACCAGCACGGTGGAGCGGGCAGCGATACCGGTCCATTTGTTGGTCGAGGGGCGGAATTCGGCGGGCACCTGGCCGATGGTCGCCTTGTCCACGTCCGCGAACAGGCCGGCGTTTTCCACCTGGGCCATGGCGGGGGAGTTCTCGGTGAGGAACACATCGGCGCGGGAGGCCGCACCTTCCTGCACGATCTGGTTGGACATCTCGGTGTCCGACCCCTGCCGCAGGGTGACCTTGATGCCGGTCTCCGCGGTGAAGGCGTCCGCCCATTCCTTGGTCAGGGATTCGTGCTGGGCGTTGTAGACCGTGATCTCGCCGGCCTTGCCGTCGGCCCCGGTGGAGCTGCCGGAGGTCGAGGCGCCGGAGCCACAGGCTGCGAGGCTGAGCGCGGCAGTCGCGGCGAGGGCGATGCCTGCCAGCGCATTGTTGCGGATCTTCATGAGGCTACTTTCTGCAAGGAAAAGGTCGTAGGTGCCTAACCTCCGTGAGCGGGAAGTTAGGGCATGCTCACTACGCAAAACTGTAGGTTAGCCAAACCTAAGCGACCAAGCCGAGAGAGCCTTAAGTGAGGAGGATCACACGAATTACGAAACTATTGCGTGACTTAATTCCCTGCGGCGGTTTCTGCGGCGGTTTCAGGGGTGGTTTCCGCGGCCGCTTCGGCGGGCGCTGCGCCGGAGGGCTTCCCGCCTGCGGGCAGCTTCCCTGCGATGGAGGCCGCGGCCTCGAGCACCATCCAGGCCTGCAGCTGGGTGGACAGCTCGACGGCGGCGCCCGCCGGGTAACTTCGGCGCGCCGGCAACTCCGGGCGGGCCGAGAAGACGATGCGGGCGCCCTGGCGCGCCAGCGGCTCCTGTGCCCCCACCAGGCGGCGGCCCTCCCAGAGGGCCTCGGCCGTGTCGGTCACCAGGAGTGCGGCGGCGGCCCGGGTCTCGTCGGACAGCCGTTCGTCGACGGCGGCCAGGGCAAGGTAGCGGACCAGGATCCCGGTGAAGAGGCCGCCGTCGCCGGTTCCCTCAGAACGGAGCACCGTGCCCTTGCGCCCCAGCAGCGGGGCATGGACCGTGAGGTGGCGTCCCACCGCCGCCACGAGCTCCGCCGCCCGCGCCAGGTTCGCCTCGCCGCCCAGCTCCAGCAGCGCGCCGAGGACCGGGCCCTGGTTGTACGTGTAGATGGCGCTTTCCAGCACCAGCTCGCCGCCGGGGGCGATCCGCAGTCCGTCCCGGTACAGGCACTGTTCCGGGTCGTAGAGCTTGGCGTCCAGCCAGTCCAGCAGGGCCTGCGCCTTGGCGGCCTGCCCGGTCCGGGCGTAGTACAGGGCCACCGGGGCCGTCGCCGGCGTGTTTTTGAAGTCCCGCTTCTTGCTCCAGAAGGTGCCGCCGCCCAGGTCGTCGGTCGAGGCTGAGTCGAACTGCAGGGTGAGGCTCTCCAGGACCTTGGCGTTGCGGCGCCGGCCGGCGGTGTTGCGGGTGTCCTCGGCGAGCTTTTCCAGCCGCACGGTGGCCAGGGCCAGCCAGGCCATGTCGTCGTAGTAGCTGTTGACCACCGTCAGGAAGTTCCGCAGCCGGATGCCGGTGACCAGCCGGGAGGCCAGCTTGCCGGCGCTGGGCAGGTTGTCGCCGTCGAACTTGGCCGGAGTGTGGCCCTCACCGCCGAGCTCCCGGCGGCCGGTGTCCACGAGGCAGTCCAGGTAATGCGCCTGCCACCAGTAGTGCCACGGCCGGGCCAGGTTCTTGATCCGGCCGGACGGGCGGGTAATCGCCGCGATGTGGGTGCCGGGCAAAAAGAAGAGGCGCTGCCCGAACAGCCGGGTCACCGAACGCGCGGCCTCATCGGCGCGGAAAGACCATTTCGGGGCGGGGGAGTGGGCAGGTGCTGCGGTCATGGACCAAGCCTAGTGGCGACGGCGGCTCCGGCGCCGAATCTCGGGCCCGAGGTGCGCAATGTTCGCATTCCAGTTAACGTGTACTAACTAATGTTCCCTGGTGCCGGTGGGCTGCGCGCAGCTTCACGGCCGGGTTGCGGTTCCACATCAAGGAGGATGCATGGACGTCTTGGGTACTGTCGCGCTGATCACGGGCGGGGCTTCCGGACTGGGGGCCGCGACGGCCCGTCGGCTGTTCGAGGCTGGCGCCTCAGTGGTGCTGGTGGACCTGCCGGGCTCGGCCGGGGACACCTTCGCCGCCGAGCTTAACGAACTCAGCACGGCGGCTTCGCCGGCGCAGGCCAACCGCGCCGTGTTCGTCCCCGCGGACGTCACCAGCGAAGAGCAGGTGCAGGCCGCCGTCGACGCCGCCGTCGCCCTCGGGCCGCTGCGGATCGTGGTGAACTGCGCGGGCATCGCCACCCCGGGCAAGGTGCTGGGCCGCGACGGCGTGCTCCCGCTGGAGACGTTCAACCGGGTCATCCAGATCAACCTCATCGGCACCTTCAACGTGATCCGCCTGGCCGCCGCCGCGATGGCCGCCACCGAACCGGCCGCCACGGAGCTGGGCGGCGAAGAGCGCGGCGTCATCATCAACACCGCCTCCGTCGCGGCGTTCGACGGCCAGATCGGCCAGCCCGCCTACGCGGCCTCCAAGGGCGCCGTCGCCGCCATGACGCTGCCGATTGCACGCGAACTGGCGCGGTCGCTGATCCGCGTCGTCACGATCGCGCCCGGCATCTTCGAGACCCCCATGATGGCCGGACTGCCGCAGGAGGCGCAGGACTCGCTGGGGCAGCAGGTGCCGCACCCGTCCCGGCTGGGCCGCCCGGCCGAATACGCCAACCTCGCGGCCCACATCGTGGAGAACGCCATGCTCAACGGCGAGACCATCCGCCTCGACGGCGCCATCCGGATGGGACCGAAGTGACGCACGGCGTGGACACCCCTGCCCCGGCCGACCCGGCCGACCCGGTTGACCCGGCAGCCGCCGGACTGCCGGCCGCCGACTTCTTTGCCTTCGAGTCGCTGCTCAGCGCCGCCGAGCAGGCGAAGCTGGCCGAACTCCGGGAGTTCCTGGCCCGCGAGGTGGCGCCGTTCGCCGCCCAGTGGTGGAACGATGCCGAATTCCCCGCGCACATCCTGCCCAAGCTGGCCGCGCTGGAACTCAGCGCCCCGGCCCAGCGCGGCTACAGCAACCTGTTCGCCGGCCTGGTCATCGCCGAGATGACCCGGGTGGACACCTCCCTCGCGACGTTTTTCCTGGTCCACCACGACCTGTTCGTGGAATCGCTCTACGGCTTCGGGTCCGCGGAGCAGAAGGCCCGCCTGCTGGAGGACGCGGCGAACCTGCGCACCACCGGGGCCTTCGCACTGACCGAACCGGACCACGGCTCCGACGTCGCCGGCGGCATGGAAACCACCGCCCGCCGCGTGTCCGGCGGGAACGCCGGCGATCACTGGGTCCTCAACGGGGCCAAGCGCTGGATCGGCAACGGGACGTTCTGCGATTACATGCTGGTCTGGGCCCGGGACGAGGCCGACGGCGGCATCCGCGGCTTCATCGTCGACGCCACGCTGCCCGGCGTGCGCCGGAGCAGGATCGAGAACAAGATCGCGCTGCGGACCGTGCAGAACGCGGACATCGTGTTCACGGACGTCCGGGTGGCCGAATCGGACCGCTTCGCCGGCATCAACAGCTTCGAGGACACCAACGAACTGCTGCGCGGCTCGCGCATCATGGTCGCCTGGCAGGGCGTGGGGCAGCAGCTGGCCGCGTTCGACGTCGCCCGGCAGTACGCCGTCGAGCGCCGGCAGTTCGGGCGTCCCCTGGCGAAGTTCCAGCTGGTCCAGCAGCAGCTGGTGACGATGCTCGGCAACGCGGTGGCGAGCATGGGGATGATGGTCCGGATTGCCCAGCTGCAGGATGCGGGCGCCGCGGACATGCCGCAGGTGGCGCTGGCGAAGTCCTATGTGAGTGCCCGGATGCGCGAAACCGTCGCGATGGGCCGGTCCCTGCTGGGCGGGAACGGGATCGTCACCGATTACCGGATGGCCAAGATCTTCGCCGACGCCGAGGCGATCTACACCTACGAAGGTTCGTACGAGATCAACACCCTGATCGTGGGCCGCGCCGTGACCGGGGTCTCCGCGATCGTCTAGCCCCCCTTGCCCGGCGGGGTCAGGCGAAGGGCTGCTTCTCGCCGGCTTCGATCCGGTAGTCCAGGCTGTTGTTCTTCACCGGCATGGGGCAGGTGCCGTACGGGGTGAAGGCGCTGGGGTAGTTGATGGCCCGGTTGAAGTCCAGCACCACGGTGCCGTCCGGGCGCGGGCGGGCCGTGGAGACCTTGCGCCACTCATCGGTGCTCTCCCCGTTGGTCTCATCGTGGAAGGTCACCGTCAGGGCGCCGAGCTTCTCCTCCTCGGCCTGCAGGTGGCACTCGTGCTCCTGGCCGGGGAGCCGGAACACAAGCTCGCCGACGGAGCGGTGCACCCCGCCGACCAGCGGGTTGGCGGTCCCGATGGGCACGTCCACCGGCTCGGGATAGGGCATAAACCGGGCCTCGATGACCAGATCCGGCCGGTAATCGAAGGTGGGCACGCCGTCGAACCCGGTGAACACGGGAGAGGCCGAATCCCGGGTGCGGATCGCATACTTGTTGGCCCGCATCGCCAGCTCCACCACGACCTGCCGCCCGTCGGCCCCGCCGAACTGGACCCACAGCAGCGACTCTTCGTCGGCCAGTGCCGCGCTGATCGTCCCGTCGACGGGTTCGCCGCTTTCCACCAGCGTCAGCCCGTCGGCCGCGGCGGCGGTGAGGAACGCCGTCGTGCCGTCCGTGGACCACTCGCCGGGGACGAGCTCGACGGCGGCCGGCGAATCCGCCAGCCACTGGAACGAGGTCAGCGTCAGCCAGCCGTAATCACTCGCCAGGGCCTTGTTGCGGTTCGCCCGGAAGCGTTGCCAGCGGGCCAGCTGCGGGTCGGCAGGGGACGGGTTGGTCGTCAAGGGACTCTCCGGGGATCAGGCGGCGGGCGAAGTGGTCGAGCGCGGCGGCCACCAGCTGGGCGGCGGTGGCCCGGGCGGCGGCGGCCGCTGCGGGGTCGGCGTCGAGCACGCCGCTGGCCAGGCCGCCGTCCAGGAGCAGGGTCAGGCTGCGGGCCAGCCGGTCCGGATCCGGGGCGCCGGCCTGGTCGGCCAGGTTCCGGATCCAGGCCAGGATGTGCTGCTTGTGGGCCACGGTCCGCTCGTGCACCCGGGTGCCGGAGGCGGATTCGGCGGCGGCGTTGATGAAGGCGCAGCCACGGTAGCCGTCGCGGCGGCAGGCGCTGGAGAGCGCGTCGAACAGGCCGACCAGCTGATCCGCGGGATCGGGGCCCGCCGCTTCGGCGGCGGCGTGCAGCTGCCCGGTCCAGACGCCGTCGACCTGCTCCAGGTAGGCCAGAATCAGGTCATCCTTGGCCGGGAAGTACTTGTAGAAGGTGGCCTTGGCGACCCCGGATTCGGCGATGATCGTGTCGATGCCGGCGGCCCGGAGGCCCTGGGCGTAGAAGAGCCGGAAGGCCGTCGCCAGGATCTTGTCCTTCGCCTGCCCTGCCGGCGTCCGGACCGGCCGCGGCCCGGCGGCTGGTGCGGTGGCTGCTGTCGGCGTCATAGCTTCATGGTACACAGACCAGTCTGTCCGGTCAGCGGTGCGGCAGGCTGCCGGGGTGAGGCGGCCCGCTTGCCGTAGACAGTTCTGTCTGATAGCGTCTCGCCCAGTGGTAGACGAACTTGTCTACTCCCCAAAAATCGAGAACCCTTCCTGAATGAGGTCCCCATGAAAATTGCAGTTTTCGGCACCGGTATGGTCGGCCCCGCCGTCGCGGGCGCCCTGGCAAAGCTCGGCCACGACGTCGTCGTCGGAACCCGCGATCCGCAGGCCACGCTGGCCCGGACCGAGGCGGGCCCGATGGGCGGCGTGCCGTTCGCCCAGTGGCACGCGGAGCACGGCAGCATCGCCGTGGCCACCTATGCCGACGCCGCCGCCGGCAGCGACCTCATTGTCAACGCCACCAACGGCACCGGCTCCCTGGATGCGCTGAACGCCGCCGGTGCCGCCAACCTGGCCGGCAAGGTCATCGTGGACATTGCGAACCCGCTCGACTTCTCCCAGGGCTTCCCGCCTTCGCTCAACCCGGTGAACACGGACAGCCTGGGCGAGCAGCTCCAGCGGGCCTTCCCGGACGCGCGCGTGGTCAAGACGCTCAACACGATGAACGCCAACGTCATGGTGGACCCGGCCAGCGTGGCCGGCGGGGACCACTCGGTGTTTGTCTCCGGCAACGACGCGGACGCCAAATCGGTGGTGGCCGGGCTGCTGGCGGACCTCGGCCACCGCGACATCATCGACCTGGGTGACATCACCACGGCCCGCGGCACGGAAATGCTCCTGCCGGTCTGGCTGCGGCTCTGGGGCGCCTTCGGGAACGCGGACTTCAACTTCAAGATCGCCCGCTGAACCGGCCCGACTGCGCGCTACTGGGGCGGCGCCGCCCCCGTCAGGGACCCGGACACCAGCTGAGACGGATTCCCGGCCGGCCCGTGAGCCGGGTAACATCCCATGGGTACAAGTAACCCGGCTCACAGTATCCAGCGCAGTGTACGAGCCAAGTCGAACCCTCGAAAGATTGTTTCCATGGCTGACACTGCAATGACTTCCGGCACGGATCTCGCCTCCGAACTGCGCGCCGACGTCCGCCGGGTGTCCACCCTCCTCGGCGAATCCCTGGTCCGCCAGCACGGACCCGAACTCCTGGACCTGGTGGAACAGGTGCGCCTGCTGACCAAGGAATCGAAGGAGGCCGCCCGGGGCGGCGCCGACGCCACCGGGCCGTGGAGCTCGTACGACGTCGTCGCGCAGGTCCGCGAACTGCTCGGCTCCCTGCCGCTTGACCAGGCGACCGACCTGGTCCGGGCCTTCGCCTTCTACTTCCACCTGGCCAACGCCGCCGAACAGGTCCACCGGGTCCGCGGGCTGCGGAGCAGGCCGGAAAAGGACGGCTGGCTGGCCAAGGCGGTCGAGGACATCGCGGAACAGGCCGGGTCCGCCGTGCTGCAGGACGTCGTGGACGAACTCGACGTCCGGCCGATCTTCACCGCGCACCCCACCGAGGCCTCCCGCCGCTCCGTGCTGGACAAGGTCCGCCGGCTCTCCGACGTGCTGGCCGAATCCACCCGGGAGGGCACCTCGGCCCGCCGCCGCCAGGACCGCCAGCTGGCCGAGGTGATCGACCAGATGTGGCAGACGGACGAGCTCCGCCAGGTCCGGCCCACCCCGGTGGACGAGGCCCGCAACGCGATCTACTACCTCACCGGGATCCTCACGGACGCGATGCCGGAGATGCTCTCGGACCTCTCGGAACTGCTCGCCGAGCACGGCGTCACCCTTCCGGTCGGGAAGGCGCCGATCCGCTTCGGTTCCTGGATCGGCGGGGACCGGGACGGCAACCCCAACGTCACGGCCGGCGTCACCCGCGAAATCCTGCAGATCCAGAACCAGCACGCCGTCCGGATCAGCATCGGCCTGATCGACGGGCTGATCTCCATCCTGTCCAATTCCACCGCGCTGGCGGGGGCGGACCAGGCGCTGCTGGACTCGATCGACGTCGACCTGAAGAACCTGCCCGGGCTGGACCGCCGCGTCCTGGAGCTCAACGCGCAGGAGCCGTACCGGCTCAAACTCACCTGCATCAAGGCCAAACTGCTCAACACCGGCCGCCGGGTCGCCGCCGGCTCGGCCCATGAGCCCGGCCGCGATTACGCCGCCACCGCGGAGCTCCTCGCCGAGCTGGGCCTGCTCGAGGCGTCGCTGCGCAACCACCAGGCCGTCCTCGCCGCCGACGGCGCCCTGGCCCGCGTCCGGCGCGCGATCGCCTCCTTCGGGCTGCACCTGGCCACCCTCGACATCCGCGAACACGCCGACCACCACCACGACGCCGTCGGCCAGCTGATGGACCGCCTGGGCGGTCCCGGCGTCCGGTACGCCGAACTGAGCCGCGCCGAGCGGCTCGAGGTGCTGGGTTCCGAGCTCGGCTCCCGCCGCCCGCTCTCCGGCCACCCGATCAAGCTCGACGGCGTCGCGGACGGCACGTACGACGTCTTCCGCGAGATCCGCCGGGCCCTGCGCACCTACGGCCCCGACGTGATCGAGACCTACATCATCTCGATGACCCGCGGCGCGGACGACGTCCTGGCCGCGGCGGTGCTGGCCCGCGAGGCCGGCCTGGTGAGCCTCTTCGGCGAGACGCCCTACGCCAAAATCGGCTTCGCCCCGCTGCTGGAGACCGTGGAGGAACTGCGCGACTCGGCCGGGATCGTGGATGCGCTGCTGTCGGACGCGTCCTACCGCGAGCTGGTCCGGCTGCGCGGCGACGTGCAGGAGGTCATGCTCGGCTACTCGGACTCCAACAAGGAATCCGGTGTGATGACGAGCCAGTGGGAAATCCACAAGACGCAGCGGAAGCTGCGTGACGTCGCGGCCAAGCACGGCGTCCGGGTCCGGCTCTTCCACGGCCGCGGCGGGTCCGTGGGCCGCGGCGGCGGGCCGACCTACGACGCGATCATGGCCCAGCCCAACGGTGTGCTCGAAGGCGAGATCAAGTTCACCGAACAGGGCGAGGTCATCTCGGACAAGTACTCGCTGCCCGAGCTTGCCCGCGAGAACCTGGAGCTCTCGCTCGCCGCGGTGCTGCAGGGCTCGGCGCTGCACCGCGCCCCGCGCACCTCGGAGGACCAGCGCGAGCGTTACGGCCACGTCATGGAGACCATCTCCGATGCCGCGTTCGCCCGCTACCGGGCCCTGATTGACGATCCGGACCTGCCGGCCTACTTTATGGCGTCCACCCCGGTGGAGCAGCTGGGGTCCCTGAACATCGGCTCCCGGCCGTCCAAGCGCCCCGACTCCGGCGCGCGGGCTCGAAGGCCTCCGGGCCATCCCGTGGGTGTTCGGCTGGACCCAGTCGCGGCAGATCGTCCCGGGCTGGTTCGGCGTCGGATCCGGGCTCAAGGCGGCCCGCGAGGCGGGCCACTCGGCGCAGCTCGTGGAGATGATGGACGGCTGGCACTTCTTCCGTTCGGTGCTCTCCAATGTCGAGATGACGCTGGCCAAGACGGACATGGACATCGCCGGCTACTACGTCTCGACCCTGGTCCCGGCGGAGCTGCACCACCTGTTCCGCGCCATCCGTGCCGAGTACGAGCTGACCGTTGCCGAGGTCCAGCACCTGACCGGGGAGGACCTGCTGCTCGACGCCCAGCCCACGCTCAGGCGCTCGCTGGAGATCCGCGACCAGTACCTCGATCCGATCAGCTACCTGCAGGTGGAGCTGCTGCGCCGCGTCCGCGCCGAGGCCGCCGCCGGTGAGGGTCTGCCCAACACCGAGATCGACGAACGCCTCCAGCGGGCCATGCTGATCACCGTCAACGGCGTGGCGGCGGGCCTGCGCAACACCGGCTAGCCCGGGGACCGGCTCCGGCTAGGGTTGTTCCATGCCGTCGTTCCAGACCAGACTCAAGATCACCGGGCTCAAGCCGGGCAACCCGCCGGAAGCCGTGATGGCGACGGCCGTGGAGGTCCTCGGGACGCGGCACCATGTGGAGTCCAACCAGCTGGAGCTCGCCGGCGGGGTCCCGCAGCTGAACCTGCGCTTCCTGGTCGACGCCACGGCTTACGCCGCGGAGAACAGCCAGGCGCTGGAGTCGGCGGCCATGATGCGCGACGCCGTCGAGGGTGTGGCGCTCACCGGGACACTGACGGTACTGCGTCGCAACCGGGGCCGCTGGGCGCCCATCTAGCCGCGGCGGGTTTAGAAGTCCAGTTCCTGGTCGGGGTCCGCGGCGGCGGAGCCGGGGTCCACCACGGGGGAGCGGTTGCCGCGGCGGCGCGTGACGATGACGCCGACGACGGCGCCGATCACCAGGCCGAGGCCCACCCCGATCAGCGAGCTCGCCCAGAACGGCAGCCGGGTGGCCGAGCCCGTGACGTACCCCAGCCCCACGGACCAGACCGCCCACAGCGTGCCGCCCAGGGCCGCGCAGAAGCTGAAGCCGCGGGTGGACACGTTGGCGATGCCCGCCGCGGCGGTGGTGGCGAGCCGGCCGCCGGGGATAAAGCGGATCCCGATGATCGCCCCGTAGGTGGAGGAGCGGCCAGCCTTGGCGATGGCCAGGTGCACGCCGCTGTGGAAGTTGCGGCCCCAGCTCCACCGGTCCAGCACATGGCTGAGGCGGCGCTTGAACAGCTGAAAGACCATGATGTCGCCGAGCCAGGAGGCCAGCGCGGCGAGGATGGCCACGAGGAACACGTTCGCGCGGCCGTCGGCCGACAGGGCGCCGGCGGTGATGACCACCATCTCGGAGGGCAGCGGAGGGAAGATGGCGTCGCCGAGGACAACGGGGATGATCCAGAAGTAGATCGCGGCTCCCCAGGTGTCCGCATTCGCCAGGTCCATGGGCACAAGGTACCCCATATCCGGCCGGCTGGCCGGGGTGAGTTCCCGGCCCTAGGCGGCTTCGGAGAGTTCGAGCCGGCTGCGGTACTCCACCGGGTTACCCGAAATCGGGTCCACGAAGCGGATGCCGCGGGCCAGGAGCTGGAGGGGCCTGGCGTAGTCGTCCGGCGCCTTGTCCAGCAGTTCGGGATAAAATGCGTCATTCACAATCCCGAGGCCCAGCGAGGCCATGTGCACGCGGAGCTGGTGGGTCTTGCCCGAGTGCGGCTCCAGCCGGTACAGCGCGCGGCGCGGCGCGGCGCCGTCGGACGGGCCGCCGGTCGGCGCGCCGTCGGCCGGCCCGGCGAAGGTGCGGAGCCGCTCGATCCGGGTCTCGGCGTTGGGCTCGCCCTCGATGACCTCGGCCAGCAGGTAGCTGCGGGACTTGGTCATCCGGTTCCGCACCACCACGGGAAAGTCGACGGCGGGGTGCCCCGGGGCCGGTTCCGCGGCGGACACGCACTCGTATTCCTTCTGGACCTGGCGCTTCTCGAAGAGGACCTGGTACTTCCCGCGGGTGCCGGGGTTCGTGGAGAGCAGCAGGATGCCGGCGGTCATGCGGTCGAGGCGGTGCATCGGGATCAGGTCCGGCAGCTGCAGCTGGTTCCGGAGCCGCACCAGGGCCGACTCCTGGATGTAGGTGCCGCCCGGGGTGGTGGGCAGGAAGTGCGGCTTGTCCACGACCAGAAGGTGCTCGTCCTGGTACAGGATGTCCAGTTCCACCGGAATGCGGGGCTCCGGCGGCAGCGAGCGGTAGTACCAGATGAAGGTGTGGCGCCGCAGCGGGGTGGCCCGGTCCAGCGGGATGCCGCCCTCGCCCACGATCTCCCCGGCGGCGAAGCGGTCCTCGATGCCCTGCGGGTCGATATGCCCCCACCGGTGCATCATGTAGTCCATCGCGGTGTCCCACGGCCCCTCGTCCGGCAGCCGCAGGCGGGTCGCGTTCACGCCGTCGCGCACGGGCAGGGGGGATTGCATCACCGGTCCATTCTACTTCGCGCCCCGCGCAGCCCGCCGGTGCCCTGCGAGGACGCCGGAAAGTTCCGGCGACCTCGCACGCTTCCGGCGACCTCGCGTCTTCGCACCCCACGGTACCGACAGAGAAAATAGTTCTTGACAACTAAAACTGTCGGCGGCCAGACTGGCAGCATGTTGGACATCGAGGTGATTGAGGACCCGTCCGCGGCGGGGGCGTCTCTGGACCCCATCCGGACGCGGATACTCCGTGAGCTGGCCGAGCCCGGATCCGCAACCCAGCTCGCCGCCAAGGTGGGCCTGCCCCGGCAGAAGGTGAACTATCACCTCAGGGCCCTCGAGCGGCACGGGCTTGTGGAGCTCGTCGAGGAGCGGCGGCGCGGCAACGTCACCGAACGCATCCTCCGGGCGTCGGCGGCGTCGTACCTGATTTCGCCGGCGGCACTGGCCTCCGTGGCGCCGGACCCGCACCGCTTCGCCGACCGCTTCTCCGCCTTCTGGCTGCTGGCGCTCGCCGCCCGCATGGTCCAGGAATTGGGCCAGCTGATCGCCGGGGCAGCCGCGGCCAGGCAGAAACTCGCCACCTTCGCCATCGACGGCGAGATCACCTTCCGTTCGGCGGCCGACCGGGCCGCCTTCGCCGAGGAGCTCGGTGCCGCCGTGACCCGGCTGGTGGAGAAGTACCACGACGACGGCGGTGCGGCCCCGGCCGCCGGCCCGGCGCCGCGTCAGGCCCCGGCCGCCGGTCGCAAGCACCGGCTCGTCGTCGCCCTTCACCCGGCCCTGAAGGCCCAACCCAAGACCCCGCAAGCTAAGGAGCAGGACCATGACTGACAAGCGCACCTTCGAAATCGTCTACGACACCGAACTGCCCGGCACTCCGGAGCGCGTCTGGGAGGCGGTCACCCGGGGCACCCCGGCCTGGATGTTCCCGACGGATCAGTGGCCGGACGTGAAGACCGTGGAGGAGCACCCCACCCACCTGGTCTCCCGGATGGAGGGTCCGGACGGCTGGTTCAACCAGCTCGAGCACGTGCTGGAGCCGCTCGACGGCGGCCGGGCGCGGCTGCACTACGTCCACAGCGGCATCTTCACGGACAACTGGGACGGGCAGTACGACGGCGCCAGCAAGCACACGGCGTTCTACCTGCACACCCTCGGGCAGTACCTGGAGCACTTCGACGGCAGGCCCGTCGTCTTCACCGACATACAGGCGCCGGCCGCGTCGCAGGTCCCGGAGGGCTTCGAGCGGCTGAAGCAGGCCCTCGGAGTCGCCGGATCGGCGCCGGGGGACGCGGTGGACCTGGACGTCGACGGCGTCGGGCGCCTTTCCGGCGAAGTGGACTTCGCCAACGAAAACTTCCTCGGCCTGCGGACCGCCGACACGATGTACCGCTTCTTCGGCCGCAACGCCTTCGGCGCGCCGGTGGGCATGACCGTGCACGATTTCAGCGGCCGCGGGGACGCCGGGGCCACGGCCAAGGCGTGGGGCGCGTTCCTCGGCGAAGGTCTACACCTAGGCAGGCGCCACCGTTTCGACGGTTCCGTCCCACTCGACGTTTCCGAGCGTCGAGCGGGCGCGGAACCGTCGAAATGGGCCATGGGGTGGGCGTTGGTGGAGTGCAGGGCCACTTGTCCGGGAGGATGGTGGCCATGATGACCCGCAGACTCCTCCAGCTCCTGATCGGCCTTGCCCTGTACGGCGTTTCGCTCGCCATGGTCATCCGCGCCAGCCTGGGGACGGCGCCGTGGGACGTTTTCCACCAGGGGCTCGCGGGCAGGACCGGGCTCAGCCTGGGCACGGTGGTGATCATTGTGAGCTTCCTGGTGCTGCTGCTCTGGATTCCGCTGCGGCAGTGGCCCGGGATCGGCACCGTCTGCAACGCCGTGCTGGTGGGCGTGTTTGCCGACGTCGGGCTGGCGCTGATCCCGCAATTTTCGCACTTGGGCGGCCAGTCCGCGCTCCTGGTCGGGGCCGTACTGCTCAACGGGGTGGCTTCCGCGCTCTACATTGGTGCGCGACTCGGACCCGGGGCGCGGGACGGCCTGATGACCGGCCTCGCCCGTCGCACCGGGTGGCCGGTACGTGCGGCCCGGACCGGCATCGAGGTGCTGGTGCTGGCCGCCGGCTGGCTGCTGGGCGGGTCCGTGGGCGTGGGAACCGTGCTCTACGCGCTGGCGATCGGGCCGCTGGTGCAGCTGCTGCTGCCGCGCTTCACCGTGCCGGAGCTGAAGGAGCCCGGGCTCGCGGTGGCGGCATCCGAGCCCGTAGCGGAAGACCACCCGGAAGCGGAAGCGCGCCGTGGCCGGGGCGTCCACGCCGGCGTCGTAGGTCCTGCGGTCCGGGGTTCGGGGCCTAACGGCGGCGCACCGGGCCGTCCGGGATCAGGCGGCGAGCAGTTCAGGCGTCTTGCAGCGGCTGGCAGCGGGGGCAGTAGTAGATGTCCCGCTCCTCGGCCCCGGTGTCCTTGGCGAGGACCCCGCGGCGGATCGGCGTGCGGCATTTGAGGCACGGCTGGTGCTCGCGCCGGTACACCCAGTACCCGGGGCGCCCGGCCGTCCGGCCCACCGGGACGCCGCGCGCGTTCAGCACCGTAACCCGGCGGCCCGGGCCGAGGTTGGCGGTAAGCAGGACTTTCGCGTCGGTGATCATCGCCGCGAGGTCGGGTACCGCGGAGACGGGCGTCGCCGGGTGCACGCCGGAGAGGAAGCACGCCTCGCAGCGGTAGATGTTGCCGATGCCGGCCAGGTTGCGCTGGTCCAGGAGGGCGACGCCGATCGGCACCTCGGGCGCCGCGAGCAGGCGGCGTTCGGCCTCCGCCATGTCCCAGTCCGGGCCGAGCAGGTCGGGGCCGAGGTGGCCCACGACGCTGGCCTCCTCGGCAGTCGGAATGACTTCCAGCACCCCGAGGGAGAACCCGACGGCGTCCGCCGACGCGGTGCGCAGCACGCAGCGGGCGGTGAAGCCGGGCTTGCGCCAGCGCCCGCCGGGGGGATAGACCTGCCAGGTCCCTTCCATCTTCAGGTGCGAGTGGATGGTGAGCCGGTCCTTCGGCGCGGGGCCGGCCACGCGCATCAGCAGGTGCTTGCCGCGGGGGACGACCTCCTCGACCGTCCAGCCGCCGAGTTTGAGGGTCGCGAAGCGGGGCACCCGGAAGTCGGACGCGAGCAGCTCCTTGCCGGCCAGCGCCGCGTGCAGCTGGGCCGCGGCGCGGAACACGGAATCGCCCTCAGGCACGGATCCTCAACCCCTTCGGGGTGGAGTAGGCGCCGGCCTGGGCCAGGGCGGCGGCGACCGGGGTGTCCAGGATGCCGTGGCCGTTGACCTTTTCCATGATCAGCTTGTCGACGGCGCCGCGCGCCACCACCCCCACGAGCGCGGTGCCTGCGGCGGCCAGGGCGTCGGCGTCGGCGCTGAACGCCAGCAGCGTCTTGCCGCCGCGTTCCACGTACAGGACCAGCGCGCCGTCGACCAGCACCACCAGGGCGCCCGCCTTCCGGCCGGGGCGGTGGCCGGTGCCCGCCTCCACATCCAGGGCCGGCCACGGCAGCGCGGCGCCGTAGGGGTTCGCGGGGTCGGTGGCCGCGAGGGCCAGGGCGGCCGGCTCGGCCTTGTGCAGCTGGGCGTCCTCGACGTAGGAACGCAGCCGGTCCACCGTGGCCGGCACCGCGAACTGGGCGGCGCCGAGGTGCTCGATGAAGTAGCCGCGGCGGCAGCGTCCGGCCTCCTCGAGCCGGGCCAGCACCTTGTACATCAGGCCGAAGCCGCCCAGGATGTTCTCCGCCATGACCGAACCCCGGGTGACCACGCCGTAGCGGTCCAGCATGAGTTCCGCGGTGGCGCGGGCATGGATGGTGGGATCGAGTTCGGGGGCGGGCAGTGCGGACCAGCGCCCGGCGGCCAGCGGAGGCGTGGGGGCGGCGCCGGTGACGGAACCGTAGCGGCCGCCGGTGAGCCCGGGCGAGCCGAGCAGCCCGGTGCCGTGGGCGCGTCCCAGCCGGCTGGGCCGGGGCGCACGGGCCCGCGGCGCGCGCCCGACCTGCCGGTGCGCCGTGTGGCCTCCCGCGATGAGGGCCCGGACCGGGGCGAAGGTGTCGCCGGTGATCCGGCCGGCCCAGGCCAGGTCCCACAGCGCGGACACGACGTCCTGGTCGCCGAGGACCGTGTCCATCCCGCCGGCGATGTCCGTCAGCTGCCGGAAGAAGTAGCCGCCGCCGTTGTTCTGCAGGTGGTCCAGGAGCCGCTGCTGCGCATCGCCGGGCGCGAACTCCGGGGCCGGATTCAGCGTCAGTTCGGCGGACTCGGCGAGGTGCAGGCTCACCCAGCCGTCGTTGCCGGGCAGCGAGCCGGCCCCGGACCAGAGGACCTCGCCGGCGGCCATAAGCTCGTCGAGCATGGCCGGCTGGTAGTTGGAGACGCGGCTGGCCAACACCAGCGGTTCCCAGGCGGACGCCGGAATCGGCACGCCGGAGAGCTGGTCGATGGCGGTGACGATGCCGTCCAGCCCGCGCAGCGCCGACTGCCCGCGGCTCCCCGGCGTCCGGACGTGCTGCCAGGCCGGGAGGAAACGCCCGTACGCGGAGCCGTCCACGGGCTCGACCTCGGCCCGCAGCGCGGCCAGCGACCGGCGGCGCAGCTTGCGGAGGACCTCGGCGTCGCACCATTCGCTGACGCCCGCCGCCGGCAGAGTGACAGCCGGGGCCGCCGCGGCAGGGGCGTCTGCCGGGTCCCCGTCCGCCCCGCCTTCCGGCGGCGCGGCGTGCGGCCGGAACTCGCCCTCGACGACGCGCCCGTCCGCGGCCAGCCGTTTCAGCGCCGTACCGACGACGGCGACGCCGAGACCCAGCCTCGCGGCGGCCTCGGCCGCGGTAAAGGGCCCGTGCGTCCGGGCGTAGCGGGAGACCAGGTCGCCCAGCGGGTCGGCGACGGGTTCGATGAACGCGAGCGGCACGCCCATCGGCAACGGAACGCCGAGGGCGTCGCGCAGCCGGGCGGCGTCCTCCACCGCGGCAAACCGTTCGGCGCCGCCGATGTTGACCTTGATCGCGCGGTTGGCCCGCTGCAGCGCGGCCAGGTGGGCCGCGGCGTCGTCGGCGTCGGCCGGAGTCTCCACCTCCGCGCCTTCCGCCGCGAGCCGGGCGGCGACTTCGTCCGGGGTGAGCGGGCCCAGCATCCGGAGCAGGTCGGCCACGCCCTCCAGCCCGCGCATCCGCCGGTCCGGGGCAAGGCGCTGCAGTTCCTGCTCGGTGGCCTCGATGACCTTCGCGTCGAGCAGTTCGCGCAGCTCCACCCGGCCCAGCAGCTCGTTGAGCAGGGTCGAATCCAGCGCCAGCGCGGCTGCCCGGCGCTCGGCGAGCGGCGAATCGCCCTCGTAAAGGAACTGCGCCACGTAGCCAAACAACAGGGACTTGGCGAACGGCGAGGGCTGCTGCGTGGTGGTCTGCAGGATCCGCAGCTCGCGCCGCTCGATCGAGGCGGCGATGTCCTTGAGCGCGGGAAGGTCGTAGACATCCTGCAGGCACTCACGCACCGTCTCAAGCACGATCGGGAACGTCGGGTACTTCCGGGCGACGTCCAGCAGCTGGGCGGAGCGCTGGCGCTGCTGCCAGAGCGGCTGCCGCTTCCCGGGGGTCTGGCGGGGCAGCAGCAGGGCCCGGGCGGCGCACTCCCGGAAACGGGAGGCGAACAGCGCGCTGCCGCCGACCTCCGCGGTCACAATCTGTTCGAGCTCCTCGGGCTCGAACAGGAACAGCTCGGCCCCCGGCGGCTCGTCCTCCATCATCGGCACCCGCAGCACAATGCCGTCGTCGGCGGCCATCGCGGAGCCGTCCATCCCGTACCGCTGGTGCAGCCGCTGTCCGACGGCGAGGGCCCAGGGCGCATGCACCGGCATGCCGAAGGGGCTGTGCAGCACCACCCGCCAGTCGCCGAGTTCATCGTGGAACCGCTCCACCACCAGCGTCGTGTCGCTCGGAACCACTTCGGTGGCCAGCTTTTGTTCGGCGAGATACTGGATCAGGTTGTTGGCGGCGAAGTCGTCCAGGCCGCTGGCCTTGCAGCGCTCGGTGGCCGGGCCGACGTCGGACGCCGAGAGTTCGCGCACGAACGCGCCGAGCGCCCGGCCCAGGTCCACCGGCCGGCCGAGGGAGTCGCCCTTCCAGAACGGGAGCTTGCCGGGCTGGCCGAAGGCGGGGGAGACCAGCACACGGTCGTGCGTGATGTCCTCGATCTTCCAGCTGGTCGCGCCGAGGGCAAAGACGTCCCCGACCCGGGATTCGTAGACCATCTCCTCGTCGAGTTCACCGACCCGGCGGCCGCCCTTGGCCGGGGACGCCTTGCCCGCGGCCTTGCCGGAGTCTCCGGCGCCGCCGGGGCCGCCGGATCCCCCGGCGGAGCCGGTGCCCTCCACCTCGGTGCCGATGATGTAGACCCCGAACAGCCCGCGGTCCGGGATGGTGCCGCCGGAGGTCACGGCCAGCCGCTGCGCGCCGGGGCGGCCCTCGATGGTGCCGGCGTTGCGGTCCCAGACGATCCGGGGCCGGAGTTCGGCGAATTCGTCCGAGGGGTAGCGGCCGGCCAGCAGGTCCAGGGTGGCCTCGAACGCGGAGCGGGGAAGCGAGGCGAACGGCGCGGAGCGGCGGACGGTGGCGAACCATTCCTCCACGTCGATGGCGCCGAGCGCGGTCGCGGCGACGGTCTGCTGGGCGAGGATGTCCAGCGGGTTGGCCGGGACGTAGAGCCGTTCGATCTTGCCGTCCAGCATCCGTTCCACGGTGATGGCGGTGTGGACCAGGTCCGCCCGGTGCTTGGGGAAGAGTACGCCCTGGGAGATTTCGCCGACCTGGTGCCCGGCGCGGCCCACCCGCTGCAGCCCGCTGGCCACCGAGGGCGGCGATTCCACCTGTACCACGAGGTCCACGGCGCCCATGTCGATGCCGAGTTCCAGTGAGGAGGTGGCCACCACGCAGCGCAGCCGGCCGGACTTCAGGTCGTCCTCGATCAGGGCCCGCTGGTCCTTGGAGACCGAGCCGTGGTGGGCGCGGGCCAGGACCGGGTCGGCGCCGGCGGTGCTGCCGGCCTGGGCCATCATGTGCGCGGGCGTGGCGGTCGAGGTGGGCGGAACATCCACGAAGTCCGGGGCCGCGCCGGGCTCGTCCCAGCCGCCGCCGGCGGCCATCAGCTGCCGCTCGGCGTAGATCTCGTTGAGCCGGGCCGTGAGGCGCTCGGCGAGCCGGCGGGAGTTGGCGAACACGATGGTGGACTGGTTGGCCAGCACCAGGTCCACGATCTTTTCCTCCACGTGCGGCCAGATCGATGCCTGGGGCTGCAGCCCGGACGCCGGACCCGAGTCGAAGGCCCCGGCCGCGCCCTGCAGATCCGACATGTCCTCGACCGGGACGGAGACGGTCAGGTCCCAGGTCTTCTTCGACGGCGGCGCCACGATTTCCACGGGTGCGGAGCCCGCCAGGAACTGCGCCACGAGTTCCTTCGGCTCCACCGTGGCGGAAAGCCCGATCCGCTGGGCCGGCTTGGGCAGCAGGGCATCGAGGCGTTCGAGCGAGACGGCCAGGTGCGCGCCGCGCTTGGTGCCGGCGACGGCGTGCACCTCGTCGACGATGATGGTGTCCACCTCGTCCAGGGTCTCCCGCGCCTTCGAGGTGAGCATCAGGAAGAGGGACTCGGGGGTGGTGATCAGGATGTCCGGCGGGTGGCTCAGCAGCGAGCGGCGGTCCGCCGCCGTCGTATCCCCGGAACGGACTCCCACGGTGATCAGCGGCGCGGGCAGGCCGAGGCGCTTGGCGGTCTGGGTGATGCCGATCAGCGGGGCGCGGAGGTTGCGTTCGACGTCGACGCCCAGCGCCTTGAGCGGGGAGATGTACAGCACCCGGGTTTTCCGCTTCGGTGCCTTTCGCCTAACCGGCTTGGCGGCGGCGTCCAGGCCGGGCAGTTCCTCGGGCTCCGCGGGTGCCGAGACCAGCAACCGGTCCAGGGCCCAGAGGAAGGCGGCGAGGGTCTTGCCGGAACCGGTGGGGGCCACGACGAGGGCATGCGCGCCGGAGGAAATGGCGTTCCAGGCGCCCTCCTGCGCCGGGGTGGGCGCGGAAAAGGCACCCAGGAACCACTCCCGGGTGGGCCGGCTGAACCGGTCCATGGCCTCGGCCGCGAGTGTGCCGCCGGTGCGCTCCTGCCGCTTCATTCCTCCATCATGCCTTAAGGGGCCGACACCCTTTGGCGCGGCCCAGGGCGGAGGCTAACCGGCCGTGAACGCCCCGATGCTCAGGAGCTTGATTGCCGACTCGCGGCAGGCGTCCTTGGGCTCGGGGAGGAACAAGGACGCTTTGTTCTCCGGCGGGTAGACCCGGAAGCCGGCGGCCGGGATGCGGGTGCAGCCGGGGTAGTTGCCGGCCTGGGTGTAGCGCAGGGTGGCTTTGCCGGACTGACCCGGGGCGAGCAGCACCTCGGCGACCGGGGTGGAGTCGTCGCGCGTCGCGGGAGCACCGAGGGGGTCGCCGGCGGCGCCGGCGGTGAGGGACACGCCGGCGAAGCCCTTCAGCAGGCACGGCTTGGCGCCGGAGTTCTTCAGGATCAGCTGCATGTAGACGCTGCCGGCGGCGCCGCCGCCACGGGCGTCGAGGGAGGCCTTGAGGTTGGCGGACTTGCAGAGGGCAGGACCGGCCGCGGCGGCGGACGAGGGGGAGGCGGCGGCGGACGCCGTCTCGGACGGGGCGGCGGAAGCGGACGGGCTCGACGGCGAGGCGGACGACGACGTCGACTCCGGCGCCGGCGTCGGGGTCGTGGCGCCCTGGGACTGGTTCTGGCTGCAGCCACTGAGCAGCAGCGCAGCCGTGACCGCCGCCGTCACCGAAGTAATTACCAGTCTGTGTTTCATCTGCTGAGGCCTCATGGCTCAACTGTTATGTTCCGCGGCTGGCTTAGTCAACGACGGCACGACGGCGGGCCAGGATTGATGCCCGGATTGTGATTTGGGGGCCGGGCTGGCGCTGGCGCGGATGGACTGGGGCGCGGTGGATGGCGCTGCGACGGGTGCCCGTGGACGCAACAGCTGCGAATCCTGAAATGCACGCTCGCGCGGTCCCTGAATTTCGGGAGGGAGGCGTTTAGGCTCTGGGCATGGATTTGAATCGTACCGAGGTTGATGGTGTCCCGATTTTCTGGACGGCGGGCAGCGGGCCCTTGACGGCCCACCTCATTTTTCGTGTCGGGGTCCGGGACGAAACGTTCCTGACGACCGGGTTGACGCATCTCGTTGAGCACTTGGTGATGTCCGGTGCCGTCGACCGGCGACTCGAGTGCAATGCCAATGTTGACCTGACCTTCACCCGTTTCTCGGTAACCGGCAATGAGGAGTCCGTAGCGTCATTTCTGTCCAAGATCTGTGCGAGCGTGTCGGCGCCTGCCCTCGACCGGCTGGGTGTGGAGAAAAAGATTCTCGGCGCGGAGAGCGGGGCGGTGGTAAGCCCCCCGATCGCCGCCCTTTTGCGACGGAGGTTCGGTCTCACGTCCCTCGGGCTCGCCGACGTGGTTCCGCCCGCCCTGGATTCGCTCGGGGAAGAGGAAGTCCTGGGTCTGATCAGGTCTCATTTCACCGCAGGGAACGCCGCAGTGGCCATGGCCGGCGGCCTGCCGGCGCACGGATTGGCGCTGGCTTTGCCTGCCGGACGCCGGCAGCCGCCCGGCGTGCCGGTCCCGGTCGCGTTGCCGCTTCCGATGTGGTTCGAGTACGAAGGACCCGTTCTGGGGCTGTCGTTTCAGGTGCCGGCCGCTACCGACGAAGAGTGTGAGGGTGCCCGGACGGTTGGCAGGATCGTTTGCGACCGGGCCTATGACCTGCTGCGCCAACAGCACGGCTGGATTTACGACATTGACTTCCGCTTCTTCCAGACGTCCGACGGCGCCGGATATTTGTGTTTCGAAGCTGACCCTCCCGCCAAGCACGGGGAGGAGGTTCGACAGGGCCTCGTCGAGATCCTCAAGGATCTGCAAGGCCACGGCCCCACAGACGCGGAACTGGCCGCCAACCTGGCAGAGCTGAAGACTTACCTCGCAGACCCGCGTTCGGGCATCGAGGTGGCCTCGGCAGCGGCGGAGGCGTACCTGCTGGAGGCGGCGGTCCTGACACCGTCGGACAAGTTGGACCTCGCATCAGGTGTGGGACGGGACACGTGCCGCGCCGTACTCGCCAACTGGCACGAGACCCTCATTGTGGGGATGCCCGAGGGGAGCTCCCCGGCTGACGGCACCCTGAGCCCGGAGCAGGCCCGGAGCTATCCGTCAATCACCGGCCGTGAATTCCGGCGCGGCCTTCGGGGGGCTTTGTATGGCGTTCCCCGGGGAACCCGCCTCATCGTGGGCGAGGACGGAGTCAGCCTCGGCTCTGGACAGGACACAAGCATCTTTTGGGACGACATCGTCGGCCTCGAACTTACCGGCCCCGGAGCACTCACCCTCATCGGCGCGGACTCCTTATCAATCGAGCTTCAGGACGTATGGTTTTCCGACGGCCGGCAGGCATTCCAAATGATCTCCGACCGGATTGATGCCAGTAAGAAATTCGTTCCCGCCGGTGCCAGCGACCCCTCGGTCCCGGTCGGCTGAACGGCATAGCAGGGTGCGAGTGCCGCAGCGAAGCAGTCCTAATGCTCTGCCGATGCGTCCATTCCGGGCAAAGCAAAGGCCCCTGCTTCCCTTGTAATCAAAGGGAAGCAGGGGCCTCGCTATCTGGCGGCGAGGGTGGGATTTGCACTTTCGCAGAACGTGAGGCGGCAGAGTAAAATCGCTGACCTGAAGTGCTTTTTGATGCTCCCTAAGCGCCAAAAATGTCTGCTGATCGCATCAAACTGCGCTCAAATCGCGCTCATGCTCATTGTGTTCGGACTTGCGGCGCGCTTATCGGCCGAGTGCGGCCCAGCTCTTGTTTGCGCAGGCGGAACGTGGATGCGATGGCGTGGCCTTCCGCGTGGCCCAAATGGGAGACAAAAAGGTCATTCGGGGAGAGGCCGACACGGAGGGTCTCCCCGGTGCTTCTCTTCCCCAGTGTCACGGCGGCGATGTCGACCAGAGGTGCGTTGAGTAGCGGCGGACGGTTTAGGCTGTACGCCACCAACAGGAGGCGTCGGTCCGTCAGGACGATGATGCAGGATTGTTCGCCCGATCTTCCCCGCCCGACTGCGAGTACCCATTCATCGGAGTCGAAGTTGCCAGCTACGGTTCGGAATATCCGGCGCTCTTCAAACTCCAGGCCGGCGGTGGCGGACACTTCGATCAGTCCGTAGTAGTGAATCTTCCCAATAGGAACTGCGGCCTCAAGGTCGCTCAAGTGCGCGAACTCGCGCTGCCATTCGGGTCCGCGGCCCCAGCGGATGTCCGTGCCGCCCTCCGTCGGGGTCATGGTTCCGGCGAGCCGGGCTGCGGACCTTCGCTTCCGAAACGACTTTGGAATCTCAACAGAAACGTCGGAGTCGCTCGACGTGAACCTGAAGCCGTGCTTGCGCGAGGCAGTGGCCAGAAGGGCAACGGTCTCGGCGGTGCCGGCTTTGACCATCCAACTTACTTCTTGGGGAAATGCATCGGTCATTGAACCTTGAATTTCTCTTGTCTGCTGTGCCGGTTCGGCGGTATGACGGGGTCTACTTGAACCGGCCGGTTGGGGGTGCTGTGTGCAGGCACCAGTCCTCCCATTCAGCTTCGTCAATGGTGGGTCGGCCGAGCAGGTATCCCTGCGCGGACGTCATACCGATTTCCGCGACCGCGGCCAATTCGGCATGAGTTTCGATGCCTTCGGCTACGATCGTGGCGCCGATGCGGCGGGCGAACTCAGTCATCGCGTAGCCGAGCGCCCGCCGACCATCGTCGTCATGGATGCCCGCGATCAGGCTGCGGTCGAGTTTGATAATGTCCGGACGCAGACGCAACACATGGCGCATCGATGCGAAGCCGGACCCCGCGTCGTCGATAGCAATTCTTAGTCCCCGGCAGCGCAACGGTTCCAAGGCTGAGATCAAGGGGCCGTAGCTCTCCACCGCCAGCCTTTCGGTCAGTTCCAGGACGATTCTTTCCAAGGGAAGACCGGCCTTTTCTAGAACCTTTGGCAGTCGGTCGTCCAGGCAAGTCGCGGGAGAGACGTTCAGGGCCACGTAGATGCCGGGCGGTAGTTTTTTGGCCGCTTCGAGCGCGGTCTCAAGGGCCGCGATTTCGAAGTCTTCCGAGAGGCCTACGGCGGCAGCTTCGGCGAACCAGAATTCGGGTCCGGTTCCGTCCTCGCTGACGATCCGTGTCAGCGCTTCGGCGCCCACTAGGTGTCCTGCCGTCGCGTCGTGAATGGGCTGAAATGCTGTCATCAACCGGTGACAGTCAATCATCTTCCGGATTTGGCTCCGGCTCCGGGTGGCGGAGGCTTCCTTCGTGGTTTCGGAGGGCACCCTCCGGCTGGTGCCCTCCAGTCCCGGCACCTGCCCGCCGGCGGGAGGTCTGTTCCACGCGGACGAATCGATCCACACAGTTCTACCGTCGCGGTGGCGGCACCGGACCAGACCTTTGGCGCGGCCGGGAACGGTAGGGCGCTCGATGAGGAAACGTATGGCGTCCGGAAGGTCTTCGACAGGGGCCACGATGCTGAAGTGCTGTCCGACAAGCTCGGACGGGAGATAGCCGAAAAGCTCGATGCAGGCGGGACTGGAATATCTGAAGATTCCACGGTCGTCCAGCGTCCACAACCATTCGCGGCTGGTGGCCAGGACAGTCTCCACCAGCCTGGTGGAATTGGAAGCGTCATCCTCTTCTTGCGATTGCTGATCGCGTGCCCGTGCAGCCCAGAGGACAGCCCAGGTGAGTGACATGATGACAAGTAGTCCGGCCAGAATCTTAGTGCCGGGGCGGTTCAGGACGCCCCATAAGTCGAAGACGACGACGGCGCCGGCCACGAGAGTGAAAGCCGTCTGCATCGCCATGAGCCGTGCGAAGACGTGCTCTCGCCCCGGGACGCGGGAGCCTTTATCTCTCATCGGCAGACTCCAATGGCGTTGAGTCCGGCGTGCCAGCCATTTGCTGAGGGCCAGCGACCGCCCGCTTGCGAGCCCGCAGCACCAGCCAAAGGGTAAGCGCCAGAGCCACGAGGACAACACCTGACGCAAGCGCCCAAACCATCCAAGGCGGGACGTCTTCGCCGGCGGCCGTGCCGGACCTGCTTTCGCCTGCTGCCGGGAAGGTGATGGTGGCGTCGGCTTCCCGCTCCAGCAGGCCGCTCTTGAGTTTGACCGCTGCAGTCCAGGGGCCGTTCGGTAGTACGGCCGGAGGGGTGAAAGTGACCGTCTGGCTCCCACCGGGAGCGATGGTTATGGATCTCTGCACGTTGAAGGGGCCGGCTGAAAGGCCGCCGGGGCCCCCCGTAAGCCTGAGCTCGCCGATGATGTCCAGTGCGCGGCCGCCGGAATTGGTGACTTGCGCGCTTAGCTGAGGGTTTCCATCATGGTCGCGGCTGGCTGTTATCGAACCGATCGTGAAGTCCGCAGGTTTGCCATTGCCTGGCCCAACCGAGAGGTAGACGCGGATTCCCACCCGGTTGGCCTGTACGACGCCGTTGTTCGCGGGACTGCGTACTTCAGCCCAGATCGCACCGTACTGCTCGCTCTCTGCGGCGTCGGCGGGAACCTTGATGGTGACCATGACGTCGGTCGAACCACCGGGTGCCAGTTCGACCTCGGGCTGGGCGAGCCGGGTCCAGGAGGTCAGCTCATTCGTGGCAGCAGCATCTTCGCCGATGAAGGCCCCGCCGTCGATGTGTGCCGCACCGGCATAGACGCGGACTGTCTGTGTTTCCGTCGTGTTGTTTTCAACCCGAACCCGACGCTGGATCTCTGCGCCTGGTGCGATTCGGTCGATGATGTAGGTGCGCGCCCGGGGGTCGCCCTGCGTGCTGGCAGGGACATCCAGGAGACGGATGCCGATGCCTGCCGGCTGAGGCGGGGCAGCAGCGGGGGACGTGTTCGACATACCGGCTGCGCTGGCCGCAGCTGAGGAGGACAGCGCCAGCAGGAACACCGCGCACAGGGTCATCAGGGAACGGAACAATATGCCTCTTCAGGGAGTGGATGGACAAGTGTGTTGTGGCGGAGCGCAGAACGTGAGGGGGTAGCCTTCCCGGGTGCCGGCGCGGAGTCGGCGCCCGGGAAGGGGGCTTACCTGTTCCCTTAGAGGAAGGAGTGCGTCAGCGTGGCGGTGTAGGTGTCCGCCAGCGCGCTGGCCGGAGCGTCGATCCGCAGGACAGCATCCCAAGTGGCAGTGTTGTTGCCCGACACGGCCGTCGCGGCCTGAACAGTTGAAGCTGCGGACAGGCCCGATGCTGCGGTCGCGCTGACCGTAGCCGTACCAGTGACGACCGCTGCTGCGGGGGTGTAGGTGGCCGCAGAGGCAGGGATGATGTTGGTCGGCGTCGCGCCCACGAGATTGGTCATCGTGACCTGGGCTGACCAGTCAGCGACCCCCGCTCGGGTGTCGGATACCTGAACGCCGGTCAAAGTGACCGTGCTGAAGCCGCCCGGCGTAACGGTGCCGAGTGCGGCCGTAGCAGGCGCGGAGATGGACAGTGAGCCGGTGGGGACCTCGACGGTGACGGAGGTGTCGCTCGTGGGTGCGGCGGTCGCCGGGAGGGCGATCGAGCCAACGAGGGTTGCAGAGACTGCGGCGATAAGGGAAACGCGGGAGATGGTGCGCATTGTGAGACCTTTACATGTCAGGGATGTGATTGGGACCGCCTGGATCCAGAATGGATGCGGTCTTTCCGAGAAACTTCGCCCCTCGACAGCCCCCGCGGTCATTTTCCAAGGTATCGACCGGGTCTCACGCGAACCGAAAAGTTGCGCGGAACTTGCGCAACACTTGAGCCAAGGTAGGAAGCTGTGCGAATTCCTGCGGCTATAGTCTGCCCACCGTGAGGGCTCTGGCGGCCCGTGCCGCGCCGGATTATCCGGAGGCAGAGGTCAGATCCGCAAAATTGATATTGGCGGCCACTTTACGGGGGCCGTCCAGTACACGCCGGATCAAGGATCAGGCAGGAGACCGGGAAGACGGTCGCCCCAGGGGCATGCATTAACGAACGCCCTCGCGCTGGTCGGCGCGAGCATACACTTCGGGACGACCAATTGAGAGTTGCCTTGGACGAGCAGCGGGGCCGACAGACTCCCGAGTTCGCGAGAAGGCCGGCTCAGGCGGGGCTTCCATCTCTCAGGCGAAAGTGAATGAAACCGCCATCGACACCATCGGCGCACCGCAGCCGGGGCCAGCACCTGATTGTGGCCGTCATTCTTCGGAATATGCGCCATGAATGCACCACGAACCCCCTGAGAATGCAGAAAACCCCCGGTTTCCCGGGGGTTTTCACTGGCGGTGACGGTGGGATTTGAACCCACGTTGGCTTTTACACCAAACAACATTTCGAGTGTTGCACCTTCGGCCGCTCGGACACGTCACCAACCTGACTAGGGTACCGGAGCAGGGCGCTCATCCCCAAAACGGCCCCCGAAAGCGCCCCGCCCCGACCCGCCCGGGCGCCCATGGCTTCCCCGCGGCCCGCCCGCGGCATTAGATTCATAAGCAAGATGAGCAACCCGAACAACACCACCCAAGCACCCACTACCGCAACCGCATATTGGACCGTCGGCCCGGAGCAGGGCGAACTCCGGCGCGAGGAGTTGCCTGCGCCCGGTCCCGGCGAGGCCCTGGTGCGCTCGCTCTACTCCGGCATCAGCAGGGGCACGGAGATGGTGGTGCACCACGGCCGGGTGCCGGAATGCATCGCCGAAGAAATGGCGGCGCCCCACCAGGAGGGCAGCTTCCCGTCCCCGGTGAAGTTCGGCTACCTCTCCGTCGGCATCGTCGAGGACGGCCCGGCGGACTGGCAGGGGAAGACCGTCTTCTGCCTGTACCCGCACCAGGACCGGTACATCGTCCCGGTGGAGTCCCTCACGCAGGTCCCGGACAACGTCCCCGCCCGCCGCGCCGTGCTCACCGGCACCGTGGAAACCGCGGTCAACGCCCTCTGGGAGGCCGGCCCGCGCCTCGGCGACCGGGTGGCCGTGATCGGCGCCGGGCTGGTCGGCGGCATGGTCGCCAAGCTCCTGGGAACCTTCCCGCTGGGCCGGTTGCAGCTGATCGACGTCGACCCCGCCAAGCGCGCGTTCGCAGACGCTCTCGGCGTCGACTTCAGCCACCCCGACGACGCGCTGCCGGACTGCGACATTGTGATCCACTGCTCCGCCTCGCAGGAAGGTCTTCAGCGTGCCCTGCAGCTGGTGGGCGACGAGGGCGAAATCATCGAGATGTCCTGGTATGCGGACCGCTCCGTCACCCTGCCGCTCGGCGAGGACTTCCACGCCCGGCGGCTCTCGATCCGCGCCAGCCAGGTAGGCGTTGTGGCCCGCGCCCGCCGCCACCGCCGCACCAACGCCGACCGGCTCGAACTCGCCGTCTCGCTGCTGGCCGACCCCGTCTTCGACACCTTCCTCACCGGCACGTCCGCCTTCAGCGAGCTGCCCGACGTCGTCCAGCGCCTCTCCGACGGCAGCCTCCACGCGCTCTGCCACGTCATCGAATACCCCGCCAGTGACAGCCCCGATGTCCCAGCAACAGAAACCACGAGGTAAACCGTGTTCAGCCTGACCGTCCGCCGCAACTTCATGATCGCCCACAGCCTGCCGCGCCCGGCCTTTGGCCCCGCCCAGGGCCTGCACGGGGCCACCTTCGTCACGGAGGTGACCTTCCGCCGTCGGGCCCTGAACGATGACGCGATCGTGCTGGACATCGGCGAGGCCGGCGAGGTGCTGGACGCCGTCCTGGCGGGCCTGAACTACAAGAACCTGGACGAGCACCCGGACTTCGCCGGCAAACTCAGCACCACCGAGGCCCTGGCCCAGTACATCGCCGACGCCGTCGCCGGCCGGATCCGCGGCGGGCAGGACGGGAAGGCGCTCGCCGGCCTCGACGTCACCCTGCGCGAGACCCCGGATGCCTGGGCCAGCTACTCGCTCGAGTTCGACGCCGGCTAGCAGCCCCGTGGAAGCGCCCGGCCTCCGCCTCCTGCTGCCCGGCAACGTGCGGCACAACTCCGGCGGCAACGCCTACAACGCCGCGCTGCGCCGGGCCCTCGCGGACCTCGGGGTGGCGGCGGAGTCCTGCGCAGTCGACGGCGACTGGCCGGTCGGCAGTCCGGCCGACCGGAAGCGGCTGGGCCGCCTGCTCACGGGGCCCGACGCCGGCCGGGTCACGCTCGTGGACGGCCTGGTGGCCTGCGGGGCGCCGGACGAGCTGGAAGCGGCGGCCGACGCCGGGGTGCCGGCCTGGATCCTGCTGCACATGCCGCTGGCCGGGCATCAGGAACTGGAACGCCGCGCCCTGCAGGCCGCGGCCGGCATCATCTGCACCAGCAACTCGGCCGCCACGAACCTGCGGGAGCGGCACGGACTCGACGGGATCAACGTGGCGCTCCCCGGCACCGACCCGGCCCCGGCCGCCGCCGGCTCCGAGCCACCGCACCTGCTCGCGGTGGCCGCGCTGCTGCCCAACAAGGACCAGCTGCTGCTGCTGCACGCCCTGTCCGGGCTCACCGACCTCGCCTGGACCGTGACCTGCGCCGGCTCGGACACGGCCGACCCGGCCTACGCCGCACTGCTGCGGCGGGAAACGGAGCGGCTCGGGCTGGCGGACCGGGTCCGGTTTCCCGGCGAGCTGCGCGGGGCGGCGCTGGAGGCCGAATGGGCCGCCGCGGACCTCAGCCTGCTGATTTCGCGGGCCGAAACCTACGGCCTGGTCGTCACCGAATCCCTGGCCCGGGCCGTTCCGGTGATCGTGCGGCAGGGTACCGGTGCCGTGGAGGCCCTCGGCGCGGGTAGCACCGCCGGAAGGGGTGCCCCCGCCGCAGCGGCGCTGCCCGGCACCGCCGTCGCACTCGCGGAGGATCCTGCGCCGCTGGCGGCGGTGCTGCGCCGCTGGCTCACCGAGCCGGCGCTCCGCGCCCAGTGGCGGGACGCCGCCGTGCGCCGCGCGGGAGCACCTTCCCGGCTGGGACACCACGGCGCGCGCCGTCCTGGCCATCCTCGCCAACGAGCCGCCGGCCGACCCAACCAGCTCGCGTCAGTTGCATTTTCAAGGCCCATAACGACAACCAATGCGGGGTTGATGGACAATGAGCCCATGACGACCGAGCCCACGACCGTGCAGCTGCCGCCCGCCGAGAGCCTCACGCGCGAGCGGCTCCGCGCCTGGTCGTGGCACCGCCAGGGCCTGGACGGCTCGCTGGCCGGGTGCACGGCGGAACAGGTGTTCGCCCGGGCCGGCTGGGCCCGGTCCGTGGGCGGCGCCAACCCCTACCTCACGCTCTTCGCCCGCGCCGGCATCCGGCGCGCGCAGGCCGACGCCGACGTCCTGGCGCGCCGGATCCTGGAACTTCCGACGGCGCGCGGCTGCACCTATGTGCTGGGCCGGGACGACTTCGCCTGGGCCCTGCAGCTGGGACGGGGCGCCGCCGAGGCCACGGTCAAGGTGGTCGGCCGGCTCGGGGTGGACCGCGGCGAAATCGCGCTGCTCGAGGAGCAGGTGCTGCACGTCCTCGCCGAAGCCGGCGTCCCGCTGGACCCGCGCCAGCTCAAGGACGAACTCGGGGATTCGGTGCGCAACCTCGGCGAGGAGGGCAGGAAAAAGGGCGCCGCCACCACGCTGCCCACCGCCCTCGGCATCCTGCAGTCCCAGGGCCGGATCCGCCGCGTCCCCGCCACCGGGCGGCTCGACCAGCAGCGCTACGCCTACGAGCCCTGGGACCTGCCGCCGAGCAACCTCGGTGACGAGGAAGTCTGCGCCGAACTGGTCCGCCGCTACCTCGGCTGGACCGGGGGAGCCACGTTCAAGCAGTCGCAGTGGTTCACCGGCTTCACCGTCGCGCAGAGCAAGGCAGCGCTGGCCGCCGTCGGCGCCGTCGAAGTCCCCACCGCCGCCGGGGCGGACCCGCTCTGGATGCTGCCCGACGACGTCGGACGGCTCGCCGCCTTCGAGGAACCCGCCGAGGAGCAGATCCAGCTGCTCGCCGGCACCGATTCCCTGGTCCTGCTGCGCCGGAACGCGGCGGAGCTGCTGGCCGGGGCGGACCAGGGCAGGCAGGCGCTGGGACGGCTGGCACTGCAGGCCGACCTGCCGGACCACCCGATCGTGGACCGCGGCCGGATCATCGGACTCTGGCAGTACGACCCCGTCCGCGGGGGCATCGCCGCCTGGGTGTTCGGTGAGACCACACCCGCCGTGGCCCGGCGGATCACCGAGGTGGAAGCCTGGATCAGGGAGGACCTGGGCGACTTCCGGGCCTTCAGCCTGGACTCCCCGGCGTCGCGGCGGAAGCGGATCGACGCGCTGCGGGCGTCCACGACGGCCACCGCGGAGCGGTAACCTCAACACGCCGCGATGGCCGGCGAAGAACTCCCGCAGCAGCGCCCCGCACTCCTGCTCGCGGACCCCGCCGTACACTTCCACCCAATGGTTGAGCCGGCGTTCGCGGAGAATGTCGAAGACCGAGCCGGCGGCCCCGGCCTTCTCATCCCACGCGCCAAAGACCACCCGCGGGATCCGGGCCAGCACCACGGCGCCGGCGCACATGGCGCACGGCTCCAGCGTCACCACCAGGGTGCAGTCCGCCAGCCGCCAGCCGCCGTCGGCGTGTCCTTCGCGTGCGTCGCGGGCGCGCAGCCTGGCGGCGGCCTCGCGGATCGCGACCAGCTCGGCGTGCGCCGTGGGATCCCCGAGCGCCTCCCGCTCATTGCGCCCGGCGCCGAGCACCGAACCGTCCGGCCCGATCACGACGGCGCCGATCGGCACGTCCGCGGTGGCCAGGGCCCGGCGCGCTTCGGCGAGGGCCAGGCCCATCCATTCCGCATGCCGGGGCTCGGGGGTAGTCATGGGTCAATGGTAGTTTCGATCCTAAGCAGGCTGTGCACCCGGGCTGGGTGCACCGGGGACGCGGGAGGCGGCAGTGAGCACCAGGACTGAGAGCTGGCTGACACAGCGGTGGGGCAAGTGGGTGGTGCCGTACGCCGCCCTGTGGATCACGATGCTGATCGGCGGCGTCGTCGTGGTGATGCTGGCGCTGCTGGGCGCGGAGGTCTACGACGACGTCGTCGACGACGTCGGCCTGGCCAGCCTGGACAAGCCCACGCTGTCGTTCATGGAGCAGCTGCGCAGCCCGGACCTGGACTCCTTCGTCACCGGGTTCACCAACATCGGCGGCGGAGTCGGCATGCCGATCCTGGCCAGCATCCTGACGGCCTGGCTGATCTGGGCCTCCCGGACCTGGCGGCCGCTGATCCTGATCGGTGGCGCCGCCGCCGTGTCCACCACCGCCACCACGGCAGGCAAGAAACTCGTCGGCCGGACCCGTCCCGACCACGCCGACGCGGTGCCGCCGTACGAGACCTCGCCGTCGTTCCCCAGCGGCCACACACTGAACACCACGGTGGTGATCGGGCTGGTGGTCTACCTCGCCTGCCTGCAGGTCCAGCGCACCATTGCACGGGTCAGCTTCATCACGGCCGGCGCGCTCTTCATCTTCGCGATGGGCATGAGCCGGGTCTATCTGGGCCACCACTGGATGACCGACGTGATCATCGGCTGGATACTCGGGCTGGGCTGGGTGGGGATCGTGGTCCTGGCCCACAGGCTCTTCCATGGGCTGCGGCACCGGGAGCACGCCGGGCCCGCGCCGACGTTCGACAACGAAGCCCACCTGAGCGACGGCGTCCCCGGACGCAGCCGCACCGGGGGAGCGGACGACGCCGATACGCCCGGCCCGGGGGGACGGTCCTCGGCGTCCGGGTGATAGTTTTGACCCATGCGCACTCTCGTTGTGGACCACCCGCTGGTCGCCCATAAGCTCACCGTTCTGCGGGACAAGAACACCCCGTCGCCGGTCTTCCGCCAGCTCACCGAGGAGCTCGTCACGCTCCTGGCCTATGAGGCAACCCGCGACGTCCGCACCGAACCGGTGACCATCGAGACGCCGGTCAGCACCACCATCGGCACGGCCTTCACCAAGCCCACCCCGCTTGTGGTCCCGATCCTGCGTGCCGGACTCGGCATGCTGGAAGGCATGACCAAACTGGTCCCCACCGCCGAGGTCGGTTTCCTGGGCATGGCCCGCGACGAAGAGACCCTGGACATCATCACCTACGCCGAGCGGCTGCCGGAGGACCTGACGGACCGCCAGATCTTCGTCCTGGACCCCATGCTCGCCACCGGCGGCACCCTGCGCGAAGCCATCAAGTTCCTGTTCAAGCGCGGCGCCTCGGATGTCACCTGCATCTGCCTGCTGGCCGCCCCGGAGGGCCTGGCCAAACTGGAAGAAGAGCTCTCGGACGCCAACGTGACCATCGTGCTGGCCTCGATCGATGAGAAGCTCAACGAGAAGTCCTACATTGTGCCCGGACTGGGCGACGCCGGCGACCGCCTGTACGGCATCGCCGGCTAGGCCAGCCGCACTGCAGCGGACCGGCGCCCGCGGGGCCCGGTCCACGCCTTGAGTTTTTGGCTTCCGGACGGACTCGCCCTGGACTAGCCTGTGCCGCATGGACTGGAAACTAGAACTTGTCTTTGTTCCTGTGTCCGATGTCGACCGCGCCAAGGATTTCTACGTCAACAAGGTGGGCTTCAACGCCGACTTCGACGAGCGGCCCGCGGAAGGCATCCGTTTCGTTCAGCTCACCCCGCCGGGGTCGGCCTGTTCGATCGCCATCGGCGAGGGCCTGAACGACGCGCCGCCCGGAACGGCCCCCGGCCTGCAGCTGGTGGTCAACGACATTCAGGCCGCGCACCGGCAGCTCAAGGACAACGGTGTGGACGTCAGCGACGTCGATGTCCAGGACTGGGGTCATTTCGTCTATTTCGCCGACCCCGACGGCAACAAGTGGGGCGTGCAGTACCTCCCCGACCGTCCTTAGTACCAGTTGTTGGCGTAGTGGAAGTTCAGGGCGCCGCAGGGTGACCCGTAGCGTTCCTTCACGTACTTCAGCCCCCAGTTGATCTGGGTCCGGTAGTTCGTCCGGTAGTCCGCGCCTGCGCTGGCCATCTTCTCGGCAGGCAGGGACTGGACCACGCCGTAGGCGCCGCTGCTGGGGTTTGTGGCCGTGGTCTTCCAGTCCGACTCCTTGGTCCACAGCTTCTGCAGGCACTGCATCTCGCTTGCAGCCCAGCCGTGGGCAGGCAGCTGAGCGGCGGCATAGGCCTGCGCCCCGGCGGGATCGTCGACGGCGACCGGCTTCACCGGCTTGACCGGGGCGGGCTGGGCAGCGGGTGCCGGCTTGGCCGGTTTCGGGGCAGCGGGTGCCGGGGCTTTGGCCGGCTTGGCCTCCGAGGCCGGGGCCTTCACGCTGCCGGCGGCGGGGGAGGCGGGGGCGTTGCTGCCGACCTGTTCGAACTCCAGCTTCTGCAGCGACGAGTCCCTGGACGCGTCGGCGGTGCCGGCCGAAGTGCCGGCCGCCTGGCCCGCGGCGCCTGCCCCGAGCAGCACCGCGAGGGCGGTGGCTGCGACGGCGGCGCGCTTGCCGTTGGCCCCGGCGCCAAGCCGGGCCCGGGTTGGGCGCTTAGCCTCGGCGCGGTGGCGCGCAGCCTCGGACGTCGGTTTAGCGCCTTCCGGGCGCGTGGGTGCCTTGAATTCAGTCATGTTCGCCTCTCAACGCCTACGGAGTTAGCTGTCGGGTGCGGATGCGAATCATCCGGCCGCACGGAATCTCAACGTGGCGGCTTAACCCCAAGGGTGCATGGATGCAGAATGCCCGGGAACTCTGGGTCCCCCGCCTCTGCCTGGTCCAGCGGAATCCGGGAAGCGGCAGAGCTTGGCGTCATCCCGGAAGTGCGGCCAGATCGATGGCCGCACCCTAAAAACGGTACCGGACTTCGCACCGGAAGTCACATTTAGGTAACGGAGCGGCCGGGCAGCGGTGTGGCGGCTTGCCCTCCTAGGACGTGGGAGCTGGCGGCGGAGCCGCCGCGGGCAGGCGGAAAGCGAACTCCGTTCGGCCGGGCCGGGACGTGACCCAGACGGTTCCGCCGTGGGCCTCGACGATCGCCTGCACAATGGACAGTCCCAGGCCGCTGGTGCCCTCCGCCGTCGCAGGTGCCGAAACCGCGACGGCGGCGGGCGCTGCGGCCGTGACGGGGTTCCGGCGGGACGCATCGGCCCGGGCGAAGCGGCGGAACACGCGGTCAACGAATGCGGGGGCAATGCCGGCGCCGTTGTCCGTCACCGTGACGACGGCGCTGCCGTCGGCGGCGCGCTTCACCCCGGTGGTCACCGTGGTCCCGGGGTCGGTGTGCTTGCGTGCGTTGGACAGCAGGTTGGCCAGCACCTGGTGCAACTGGGCGGCGTCGCCGCGGACCACCACGGGCTCTTCGGCGAGCTCCAGTTGCCAGATGCGGTCCGGGGCCATGACCTTCTCGTCAGTCACCGTCTCGATCGCGAGCTGCGACAGGTCCACGTCGCCGAGCTTCAGCGGCTGGCCCTCGTCGAGGCGGGCCAGCAGGAGGAGGTCCTCCACGAGGGTCGTCATCCGTTCCGACTGGCTCTGCACCCGGGCGAGGGATTTCTGCCCGTCCGGTGTGAAGTGCTCCGTCATGCGCATGAGCTCGGTGTAGCCGCGGATGGCCGTCAACGGAGTGCGCAGCTCATGCGAGGCGTCGGCCACGAACTGCCGCACCTTCATCTCGCTCTGCTGCCGCGACTCGAGCGCGCTGGAGACGTTGTCCAGCATCTGGTTGAGGGCATAGCCGACGCTTCCGACCTCCGTGCCGGGATTGGCGGCCGACGGCGGTACGCGCACCGCGAGCGCCACCTCGCCGGCGTCGAGCGGGAGGTGCGACACCCTGGTTGCCACCTCGGAGAGCTGCTCGAGGGGTTTCATGGTCCGCCGGATCAGGGCCGTTCCCGCCAGCCCAATCACGGCCAGTCCGCCCGCGGAGACCAGCACCGTGGTCCAGACCAGCGAAGCGAGGGTATTCTGCTTGTCCTTCAGCGGCAGGCCCGTGACGATCACATCGCCGTACGGGGCCCGCGTTGCGACGAGCCGGTAGGCGCCGCTGGACAGGGTGCGGTTCACCGGAGAGGCGCCGGGTGTAAGCGCCAGCAGGACCTCGGCGTCGTCGTCGGAGAGGGTTTTCCTGGTGGCATCGTCGGCCAGGAACCCGGCGCTGGTGACGTGATCGTCGTGGATCCGGGCGTTGAGGGTACCTACAGCCTGGCCGCGCGCCTCCAGCGGGTCCCGGCGTCCGTCCCCGTTGCCGGGCCGGCCGAACTCCCGCGCCCGATCCGAGGCCAGACCCAGCTGCGCGTCCAGTTGCTGGGTCAGAAAGAGATTCATCGCGGCGTAACTGACCAGGCCGACGGCGCCGCAGATGGCGACGAGCAGGGCCATGGCGAGCAGGACCAACCGTGTGCGCAGGTGCCAGGTGGAGGGCCTGCGCCAGTCCCGCCCGACGGCGGCGGGGTGGTGCGTGCGGTCCGCCACCGGCTAGTCCGCCGGTTTCAGGACGTAGCCGGCCCCGCGCACGGTATGGATCATGGGCGGGTGGACCGCGTCGACCTTCTTGCGCAGGTAGGAGATGTAGAGTTCCACGATGTTGGCCTGGCCGCCGAAATCGTAGTCCCAGACGCGGTCCAGGATCTGGGCCTTGCTGACCACGCGCTTGGGGTTCTCCATCAGATAGCGCAGCAGTTCGAACTGGGTGGCGGTGAGGTGGAGTTCGTCGCCGGCGCGGGTCACCTCCCGGGTGTCCACGTTGAGGACCAGGTCCCCGACAACGAGTTCCGCGGTGTCCATCGCCGCGACGCCGGAGCGCTGGACCAGCCGGTGCAGCCGCAGGAGCACTTCTTCCATGCTGAACGGCTTCGTCACGTAGTCGTCGCCGCCGGCGGCGAGGCCGGTGATCCGGTCCTGGACGGCGTCCTTGGCGGTCAGGAACAAGGCGGGAACCTCGGGTGCGAAGGTGCGGATCCTGCCCAGCAGTTCGACGCCGTCGAATCCGGGAAGCATCACGTCCAGGACCAGCACGTCCGGCCGGAATTCCTTGGCCAGCTTCACCGCCGCCGGGCCGTCCGCCGCGACCGCCACGGACCAGCCGGCCATCCGCAGCCCCATGCTCATCAGCTCGGAGAGGCTCGGCTCGTCGTCCACGACCAGGGCGCGGATGGGGGAGCCGTCCGGGTGCGTGAGGTGGGGCAGGTTATTGGTCATGGAGTGCGGTGCGGCCATGGGACAACTCTCCATTCCGGCAGTAGGGGATGGCTTTGGGGATCCTGTGCGCCAGCTGTGAACCACAGCCTAGCGAGCTGTGCCGTCCCGCCAGCGGGTTCCGGGGTGCCGGACCTGAAGGGGCGGCGCGGACCGGAGACGTCCGCGGTGGGGATTTCGCCGCGTCGGCTTACCGCGAACGATTTCAGGACGCACGAAGCCAGTCCCGAACAATCTTCGGCCGACGTCCGTCTGCGTGCTCTCTTGCGGCAGAACAATTCGCGTTTCCTTGGCTGGCCAGAATTGTGATTTGCGCTACAATCGCCTTTTTTGTCTCACAATGCGGACTTTGCGGTCCATTGTTACTTGCTAGTTCTTATTGTTACGTTGCACACTTCAAATGTGAACAAGAACTCAACAGCACCTGCAGCCGCAGCTTCCTGGATCAGCGCACCAGCTGGTACCGAGATGCGCTGTTGTCGAATGCACGCCTAACTTCTACACCCCAGAACGTTTCTAGGCATTCGCCCCCAGCCCAGCGTCGGGCGCCCCTCCCCAGTTCTCATTGCGGGGAAACCAGCATTCGAGCCGCGATGACGGCCATTCACATTGAGGTAAGCATTCCATGTCAGTTGCATCCGGATACGTCCACATCTCCGTCCGTAACGCCAACAAGGCCGGCCAGGCCTCCGGACTCCGCCAGGGCTTTGGCGGCCGTCCGAGCTTCGGCCCCGCGGGATCAGGCAACAGCTTCGCCGCCCAGGGCTACAACCCCGGCTCCTACGGCCAGCTGCGGGCCGTCCCCGCCGCCGAGCCGGCCCCGGCCACCGCGCCGACCCCCGTGATCGCACCGGGCAACGGTAGCCCGGTCCGCCCTGTGCCCAACGACAACGTCGCCCGCGGCTTCGTGCTCTACATGGGCATCGACGAGGAAACCGCAGCCGCCGCCGGTACCTCCATCGCCAAGCTGGCCCAGGAGATCCGCGCCTACGCCCAGTCCCTCGTGGCCGGCGCCGAAAGCTACGCCGCCGTCGCCGTCGCCCCCGCCTCCGCCCCGGGTTCCGCGCTCGACGTCGTCCGGTCCATCTTCGGCGACCCCACCGCCGGCGCCCGGCAGCGCGCCGAGAACGCCCGGCTGCAGCAGCCGCAGGATCCGCGCCCGTCCGGCGTGCTGATCGACCTCGCACGCCGCGAGGTGGCGCTCGACGGCGAATCGCTGAACCTGACGTTCAAGGAATTCGAGCTGCTCAACTACCTCGTCGAGAACGGCACCCGCACCGTGGGCCGCGACGAGCTGCTTGAGGGCCTGTGGCGGAATGCCGAAGAGGTGCCCAACGAGCGCACCATCGACGTGCACATCCGCCGCCTGCGCTCCAAGCTCGGCCGCCTGGCCAACACGGTGCGGACCGTGCGCGGCCAGGGCTACCGGTTCTACGAGCACCCCGAGGTTGTGGTCTGGGCCGCTCCGGAATACTCCATCTAGCTCTTCGGCTTTCCGCGAAGCGCCCGTCCCCTCTGTGGGGGACGGGCGCTTTCGCTTTCGCGGCACGATCCCTCGGCGCCTGCGCTCGTTCCTCGCCCACCGCCTCCCTGAGCCTCGCAAGCTCGGCCAGCGGGACCTGGCGGCGTGGCGCCGCGCAACAACGGCGCTCTCGGGATGTGCCGCTGCGCTGCAGCGCCCGCAACATGCACGGCCCCAAGCCGCCGCCGTCCAGGGCGCAGCTTTTGGACTCTGTTGCGTTTGGTGGCTTCGGCGTAGTCTCGGACCCGTCGAACCGACTATTGGGAGGAAAACATGTCTGTTGCACGTATTACTACCCTGAGCGCGAACTCCAAGACCTCGTTTGATGCCGCCATCAAGGAGGGCGTCGACCGGGCCAACAAGACCCTGAGGAATGTGACCGGCGCCTGGGTCAAGGAGCAGAAGGTGGAAATCAGCGACGGCGCCGTCGTGACCTGGCACGTGGTGCTGGAAGTGACCTTCGTCCTGGACGACTGAGGGGCCCTGTGATGCGCGCCCGTGGCGATTCCTGACCGCACTAGGATTGAGCCATGAGCGCGCATCACATTAAACGACTGGTGCTCATGCGGCACGCCAAGGCCGACTGGCCCGGCGGCGTTGCGGACCATGAACGGCCGCTGGAAGAGCGCGGGCACCGGGAGGCGCCCCTGGCCGGCAAATGGCTCCTCAAACACGGTGTGGTCCCGGACTTCATCCTGTGCTCCAGCGCCCTCCGGACCAGGCAGACCTGCACCTGGGTGTGCAGCGAACTGGGGGACAAAGCCCCGACGCCGAAACTCGAGGACGGCCTCTACGCCGCCTCCGCCCTCCGCATGCTCACCGTCATCAACCACGTTCCGGACACCGTCACGACCCTCATGGTGATCTCCCATATGCCCGGCGTGCAGGACCTGGCCATGCATCTGGCCTCCCGGGACTCCAACCATGACGCCTATATGGACGCTGCCACCCGTTATCCCACCAGCGGCCTGACGGTCCTTGAGACCGAGAAGTCCTGGGCCGAGCTGGACGGCCAGGACGCCCGGCTGACCCACTTCAAGGTGCCGCGGGCGAAGTAGCCGGCCAGCACGGCGGCCGGTCCATGGCCAGCGCGCTGATTGTGTTGTTTACTGATCCTGTTATTGCTTTTACTGCCGGTGTTTTCTTAGCGACCGAGGGAAAAGGTGGATCACTGTGGATTCAGGACAGCTCGTAGGGATCATCGTCGGCGTCGTAGTGGTACTCGCGATCGTCGCAGTGGCAATCTATTTCAGCCGCAAGCGCAAGACTGACGCGGACCGAAACCGCGCGGCGGAAATGCGGGAAAAGGCGGAAGCCGACCAACTGGCCGCGAGGGAGCATGAGGCGAAGGCCGCACGCGCGGAGGCCGACGCGAAAGCAGCCGAAGTCGAGGCCGAACGCCTCCGGAGGCAGGCCCGCGGCACCCAGCAGGAGGCGGAGAGCGTCCGCGCCGGCGCCCAGGAACAGCTGCGCCGGGCCGACGACGTCGACCCTGATGTCGTGGCGACCGAACGGGACACGGCCGCCACTGCGGACACCCACGCCCACGACACCCATACTCACGACGCGCAGCCGCACGACGCGCAGCCGGAGGAACTGCGCCGTGACCGGGGCGACCGCGAACGCCCGGCAGGAAGCGGCGAGACTGCCGCGCTCCGCGAGGACACGACGGCGGCGCGGCGCGACACCGACGGGCACGGCGAACGGCCCCGCAATCTCTGAGCCGCAGGAACGGCGACGGCCGGCGCGATGACCCCTCGTCATTCCGGACTGGCCCTGCTGGTCGCCGTCCTGTGGGGCGTCAACTTCGTCGCCATTGACCTCGGACTGCACCCGGACGGTGCGCAGATGCCGCCACTGTTGTTCGTGGCCATGCGCTTCGCCCTGGTGGTGGTTCCCTGCATTTTCTTCATCCGCAAGCCGGACGTCAGCTGGCGGGCGATCATCGGCGTCGGCCTGCTGATGAGCGCGGGCCAGTTCGGCCTGCTTTATCTGGCGATGGCACTCGGCATGCCCGCCGGCCTGGCATCGCTGGTGCTGCAGGCGCAGGTGCTGCTGACGGTGCTGCTGGCGGCCGTAATCCTGGCCGAACGGCCCACCCGCCGGCAGCTTGCCGGCGTCGTGCTGGGCATTGCCGGACTCGCCGTGGTGGCGGTGGGCCGCAGCCTTGTGGCTCCGATACTGCCGCTGCTGATCGTGCTCGCCGCGGCACTGTCCTGGGCCGCAGGCAACATCGTGGCCCGCAAGGCGAAGGCCGCCTCGGGGCTGGGGCTCGTGGTGTGGTCCGGCGCGGTGGTCCCGCTGCCCCTCGCCGGACTCTCGCTGCTGGTGGACGGTCCGGCCGCCGTGTCGGCGGCCCTGCTGGAACTGCAGCCGGTGACGATGCTCAGCGCCGTCTACACCGCCGTCTTCGGCTCCCTCGTGGGATACGGCATCTGGAACCGCCTGCTGGGGCTGTACCCGTCCTCCGCGGTGGTGCCCTTCACGCTGCTGGTCCCGGTGGTCGGCATGACCACGGCCTGGCTGGTCCTGTCCGAGATTCCCTCCGCGGCCGAGGTGGCCGGCGGGCTGCTGCTCCTGGCCGGGGTGGCGATCGCGGTGCTCAGGACACCCTGGCCCCGGACCGGGGATCCGGGACGCGGCAGTCAGCGCCGGGGGGAGGGCTTGGCTGCCGGCCGGGCCGGGGTCTTGGCTGCCGGCTTGACCGGTGCCTTTGAGGCGGGTTTGGCCGATGACGAAGGCCGTTTGGCTGCCGGGGCGGGCGTCCGGGCCGCTGAGGCCCGGGGTGCGGGCGTGCGTGGCGCCGGCGTGCGGGATACGGCGGTGCGCGACGCTGTAGTGCGGGATGCTGCGGTGCGAGTCGCCGACGCGCGGGCTGCGGGCCGGGCTGCCGGCCTGCCCGACGCCGGGCGCCGGGCGCCGGACGCGGGCCGCCGGGACGCGTAACCCGCGCGCGGTGCCGCGCCGCGGGCGGGCAGGACGGTGCCGGCGAGCAGCAGGAGCAGCGTCGCCGCGCCGGCGGACGCCGCGAGATAGAAGTACAGGTCCGGATGCGCGGCATCGACACGGGTGGACAGCGCCTCCGGGTCGGAGTTGAAAGCCAGCCCCCACTGGCGTAGGAACGCGATGCCGAAGGCGATGAAGAGGATGCTGCCGATCCCGCTTGCCAGCAGCGTCTTGTGCCGCCGCCGGGTCAACACCTCGGCCACGCACGCCACGTAGGCCAGGGCGCAGGCGGCGAGGAACCAGAGTCCCACCGTTTCGTGCAGGGTGGCACCGGTGAGCGCGAGCAGCGCCAGGGCAGCGAGGGAGGCTCCGATGGCAGTCTTGCCGCTCTTACCCATGTGGCGCATGTGACTAATCATCCCTGAACCGGGCGGCTTCCCGGCGCAGCCACGCATGTTCGCGGCGCCCGGCACCCGCTCAGAGGCCGTATTCCTCGAGCAACCGCAGCCACACCTCGCTGATCGTGGGGTAGGACGGGACGGCGTGCCAGAGCCGGTCCAGCGGGACCTCGCCGACGACGGCGATCGTCGCAGCGTGCAGGAGTTCGGCGACGTCGGGGCCCGCGAAGGTCGCGCCCAGCAGCACCTTGCGGTCCTCGTCGACCACCAGCTGGGCCCAGCCCTTGTAATGCTCGGAATGCAGCGAGGACCCCGCCACCTGGATCGGGAGCTCCACGGACGTGGCGCGGTAGCCGTCCTTGTGGGCCTGTTCCAGGCTGCGGCCGACATTCGCCAGTTCGGGGTCGGTGAAGACCACATTCGGGACGGCGTGCTCGTCGGCGGTGTGCGCGTACCGGCTCCACGGTTCAGGCTCGCCGGCGAGCGCGCCCGTGGCGCGGGCGGCAATCGCGTCGCCGGTGGCACGCGCCTCGTATTTGCCCTGATGGGTCAGCAGCACCTTGCCCGCGGCGTCGCCGACGGCGTAAAGCCAGGGGCTGCCGTCGTTGCCGTCGGCCCCCAGGACGAGCCCGCTCGCGTCCGTCCTGACCCGGAGCGCCTCCCCCTCCTCGCCGGACAGGCCCACACTCTCCAGCCCGATGCCTTCCAGTGCGGGGTGCCTGCCGGTGGCGACCAGGAGCTTGTCCACCGTGACGCTGCCGCCGTCGTCGAGCGCCAGGGTCAGGGAGCCGTCGTCGTTCTCACGGACGCTGCGGGTGCCGGTGCGGAGGTGGAGTTCGACGCCGTCGGCGCGCAGCCCCGCCTGGACCAGCTCTGCCGCCGGTGCCGGGAACGCTCCGAGGAGCCCGCCGCGGGCCACCACGGCCACGGACGCGCCCAGCCGGGCGAAGGCCTGGGCAAGTTCGGTGCCGGCCACGCCGCCGCCGAGCACCCCGAGCCGCTCCGGGATCTCCCGGGCCGAGGTGGCCTCCCGCGTGGTCCAGAAGTCGACGTCGGCGAGGCCCTCCACGGGCGGGATGCTCGGGCGTGACCCCGTTGCCACCACGACGGCGTGGCGCGCCGCGAGCGCATAGCGGTTGCCGTCCAGCCCGGCCACCTCCACCCTGCGGACTCCGGTGATCCAGCCATGGCCGCGGACCAGCTCGATGCCGGTGTCTTCGACCCACTTGACCTGGCTGTCGTCCTGCCAGTTGGACGTGAAGTAGTCCCGGCGCTTCAGCACGGCCGCGGCGTCGAGCACCCGGGTGACGGCCTCCTCGGCGCCGGGCACGGTCTGCGCCCCGTGGAGCGCGGTGCCGGGCCGGAGCAGGGCCTTCGACGGCATGCAGGCCCAGTAGGAGCACTCGCCGCCCACCAGCTCCGCCTCCACCAGGACGGCGGTCAGCCCGCCCTTCACTGCGCGCTCGGCCACGTTTTCGCCCACCGCGCCGGCCCCGATCACGATGACATCGAATTCACGCTCAACCTGTGCCGTCATGGCAACAGCCTAACCCTGCCGGGAACCGGCCTTGCGGCCCCTGTGCAGGACATGGGACGTCCGGTACGCTGAGGACCACCTTGGGGGAGGAGGCCGGCAGTGAACGCATCCAGTCTGAACACGGGCAAGGCCTTGCCGCCGAACCGGCCCGGCGCGCAAGCCAGGCTGCGCGCCCTGCAGGCCGAGATCATCGAGCTGATTTTGGAACGGGAGCTGGAACCGGGCGAACCGCTGCCCACCGAAACCGAACTGGCGGCGGCACTGGGCATCGGGCGGAACACGCTGCGGGAGGCGCTGAAGGTGCTCCAGGCGCTGGGCGTGGTTGAGATCCGGCATGGCTTCGGCATGTTCGTGGCCGGGAGCAGCTTCGAGGCCCTCGCCGACGGGCTGACCTTCCGGGCGCGGTTGTCGCTGCGGCACCGCGGGCAGGAGGCGCTGGAGCTGATTGAGGTGCGGCGGGTGCTCGAAACCGCGCTGGTCGGCGGGGCCGTGGCGCTGATGACACCGGACCAGCTGGCGGGGCTCGAGGCCGCCGTGCGGCGGATGGAAGCGTCGGCCGGATCCGCAGAGCACTTTGCCGAAGCTGACGCGGAGTTCCACCGCAAGTTGTTCGAGCCCCTGGACAACGGGATGCTGCTGGAGCTGGTGGCCGCGTTCCGGACGGTCTGCCGCCGGCTCCAGCGGGAAACCGGCAACGACGTCGACCTCGCTGCGGCGGCCGCGCTGCACCGGGGCATCTACGAGGCGGTGGCTGCGGGCGACGCGGTGCTCGCGGCCGAGCGGCTGGGCAGCCACTTCGACGGATTGCGCAGCCGGATCGCGGAGGCTGGCGGCTGGGGCGGCTACAGCGGATGCGGGGGAGTAGGCCGCCGGTGCCATCCCCGGGTTTCCGCTACGGTTTCGGACCAGCGCGGCCCGGAGATCCGGCGCGCCCCTGTCCGAAAGCGCAGCGCTTTTCCGGAGGTGCCGCGGAAAACAAAAGATCCGCACCGGCGGACCGGTGCGGATCTTTTCTCTGTGCGCCCAAAGGGATTCGAACCCCTGACCTTCTGTTCCGTAGACAGACGCTCTATCCAGCTGAGCTATGGGCGCATTCTCGGCTCTTCGGGAACTTCTCGCTCCCCCGAACCTCGAATTACTTTACGCGAGATGGGCCCGGAGTTCCAAATCGGAAACACTGTAATCTAGCCGACTAGACCGGTCTATGTGACCTTGATCACAAAAAGTCCGGCGTGTGGACTTATTAAACCTTGAATTTCCGCGGTTTTTGGATCGCGGTCCCGCCGTCAACCCGTATTTGGGCCTGAAACCGGATCCCCGGCGACACCTAGCATTTAGGACACACCACTGAACCCGAGGAAGGGAACCGTAATGGGCGATCTGGCGCGACTGCCGCTGCTTGAGAAAGCACCCACCACTCATGCTGGACTGCTGGCGTGGGTTGAAGAGGTAGCTGAACTGACCCAGCCGGACCGGATCCACTGGGTTGATGGTTCGGAAGAGGAGAACACCCGGCTCACGGACGAGCTCGTGGCCGCCGGCACCCTGACCCGGCTGAACGAGAAGCTGTTCCCCAAATCCTTCGCCGCCTTCTCGGACCCCGCCGACGTCGCCCGCGTGGAGGAGCAGACGTTCATCTGCTCCGAGAACGAGCGCGATGCCGGCTTCACCAACAACTGGATGGCCCCGGCCGAGATGAAGGAGAAGCTGCGCGGCCTGTTCAGCGGCTCCATGCGCGGCCGCACCATGTACGTCATCCCGTTCGTCATGGGCCACCTCGACGCCGAGGATCCCAAGTTCGGCGTGGAGATCACGGACAGCGCCTACGTTGTCGCCTCCATGCGCATCATGGCCACGATCGGCACCGAGGTCCTGGACAAGATCACCGCCACCAACGCCTTCTTCGTCCCGGCGCTGCACTCCCTGGGCGCACCGCTCGCCCCCGGCCAGGCCGACGTCGCCTGGCCCTGCAACCCGGACAAGTGGATCGTGCACTTCCCCGAAGAGCGCTCCATCTGGTCCTTCGGCTCCGGCTACGGCGGCAACGCCCTGCTGGGCAAAAAGTGCTACGCGCTGCGCATCGCCTCGGTCATGGCCCGGGACGAGGGCTGGCTCGCGGAGCACATGCTCATCCTGAAGCTGACCTCGCCGGAGAAGAAGAACTACTACGTCTCCGCGGCCTTCCCGTCCGCCTGCGGCAAGACCAACCTCGCCCTGCTGGACCCCACCATCGAGGGCTGGGAAGTCGAAACCCTCGGCGACGACATCACCTGGATGCGGATCGGCAAGGAAGGCGAACTGCGCGCCACCAACCCGGAAGCCGGCCTCTTCGGCGTCGCCCCGGGCACCGGCTGGGGCACCAACCCCAACGCCATGCGCGCCATCGCCAAGGGCCACAGCATCTTCACGAACGTGGCCCTCACGGACGACGGCGGCGTCTGGTGGGAAGGCATGACCGACGAGGTCCCGGCGCACCTGACCGACTGGCAGGGCAACGACTGGACCCCGGCGTCGGACCAGCCCGCCGCGCACCCGAACTCCCGCTTCTGCACGCCGATCTCGCAGGTCGACATGCTGGCCGAGGAGTACTACAGCCCCGAAGGCGTGGAGCTCTCCGCAATCCTCTTCGGCGGCCGGCGCAAGACCACCGTCCCCCTGGTGACCCAGGCCCGCAGCTGGACCAACGGCATCTTCATGGGCTCTACGCTCTCCTCGGAGACGACGGCCGCCGCCGCCGGACAGGTCGGCGTGCTCCGCCGCGACCCGATGGCCATGCTGCCGTTCATCGGCTACGACGCCGGCGACTACCTGAAGCACTGGATCAGCGTCTCCGGCAAGGCCAACCCGGAGCGCCTGCCGCACATCTTCCTGGTGAACTGGTTCCGCCGCACGGCCGACGGCGGCTTCGCCTGGCCCGGCTTCGGCGACAACGCCCGTGTCCTCAAGTGGGCCATCGAGCGCATCGAGGGCAAGGCCGACGCCGTCGAGACGCCGATCGGCTACGTTCCGACCGGCCACTCGCTGGACCTCACCGGCCTGGACCTGACCCACGCCCACGTGGAGGACGCCGTCCGCGTCGACCGCGAGGAGTGGGACGCCGAGCTGGCCTCCATCGAGGAGTGGTACGCCAAGTTCGGCGACTCGCTGCCGGCCGCGCTGCGCGCAGAGCTCGACTCGCTGAAGGAACGGATGTCCGCGCACTAACCGTTGCCGGACAGACGACGGCGGCCCCGCACCTCAAGGTGCGGGGCCGCCGTCGTTCTTTCATCGATCGCTCCGCAACGGCCCTTTTGAGGGGTCAAAAGGGCACCTACGGAGCAATCGATTCAGTTGGCGAGCCAGATGTCCGGGCCGAAGACCTCGTAGTGGATCTTGGTGGCCGGGATGCCGGCGTTGATGGCCTCGTTGCGGATGTTCTTCATGAACGGCAGCGGACCGCACAGGTACAGCGAGGCGTTGGCCGGCAGGTCCACGTCGCGCAGCGACATAAAGCCCTCCTTCGCGCCCGCCTCCGGCCGCTCGAGCCAGAGCTGCAGTTCGGCGCCCTCGAGGCGCTCGACGTCGTCCGTCATCTGGGAGCGCAGGGCCCAGCTGTCCAGGGTGCTTTCCGCGTGCAGGACCAGCACCTGGCGGTCCGAGCCGGACTCTGCGAGGGAGCGCAGGATCGAGGCCGAGGGCGTGCAGCCGATGCCGGCCGAGGCCAGGACCACGGGGCCCTCGCCGTCCTTGAGCGTGATCTCGCCGTAGGGGTTGGAGATCTCCAGGACGTCGCCGACCTCCACATGGTGGTGCAGCACGGGGGAGACCTCGCCGCCGTCGTCGAGCTTGGTGGTGAAGCTGCGGCTGGTGCCGGCGTCGCCGGAGAGCGAGTACTGGCGGACCTGGCGCAGGCCCTCCGGCAGGGTGACCTTGACGCTGACGTACTGGCCGGGAAGGGCCGGCGTGATGGGGGTGTCGTCGGCCGGTTCGAGGACGAAGGTCATGGAGCCGGTGCCGGCCGGGGTCTTGGCCGCAACCCGCCACGGGGTCCACATCTTGCCGTTGGCCTGGGCGGCGTAGAGGCCCTTTTCGAGCTTGATCAGGGCATCCGCCATGAGCCAGTACACCTCGGTCCACGCTTCGGCGATTTCCGGGGTGATGACCTCGGCCAGGTCCTCGGCGATGGCGGCGAAGAGGTGCTCGTAGACCACCTGGTACTGGGGTTCGGTGATACCGAGCGAGGCGTGCCGGTGCGCGATGCGGGCGAGCACCGTCTCCGGCAGGGTGCCCGGGTGGCTGACCAGGTGGCTGGCGAAAGCGGCGATGCTCCCGGCCAGGGCCTGCTGCTGGTTGCCGGAGCGCTGGTTGGAGCGGCTGAACAGGCCGTCCAGCAGCTCGGGGTGCGCGCCGAAGAGCCGGGCGTAGAACTTGGGGGTGATTTCGCCGATCCGGGAACCGACCAGCGGCAGGGTGGCCTCGATGACGGGGAAGGACTTGTCCGAGAGCATTGCAGACTCCTGAGATAGTGGCCCGGGGTCTTCAACCGGACCGTTCCTGAAATACCTGCATTTGAAATGCGAGTATTTATGCCTCAGTTCTACACGGCGTAGAAATTGGTTGCAAATCGGCGGGCGGCGCGCCGGGTGGCTACAGGCCCGGACGCAGGCCGATCGCCTGGAAGACGGGGTTCATCTGCCGTGCGGTGGGCAGCGAGGCGACGACGATGTCGTCAAGCTCGCGGTAGAACGCCTCGCGGGCCCGGCCCAGGGCGCCGCGAAGCCGGCACTCGTTGATCAGCGGGCAGCTGCCGGTGGCGGCCACGCAGTCCGCCGGGTCGGTCCTGGTGTCGAGGGCGCGCAGCAGCTGCCCGACGGTGGCGGCGCGGCCGGCGCCGCTGAGCCGGGAGCCGCCGTTGCGGCCGCGTTCGACGTCGATCAGGCCCAGTTCGCGGAGCCTCGCCATCGCCTTGCTGACGTGGTTGTAGGGCGTGCCGACGGCGTCCGCGATGCTCTGGGTGGTGAGCAGTTCGCCGTCGGCGGCGGCCGCGAGCACCATCATGGCGCGCAGGCTCACGTCCGCGAAGGCGTTGATCTTCATGGCACCGGCCTGGTCTAGTCCACCCAGACGGCGGGTTCGTTGGAGTCGGCGGAGAGCTCGCCGAATTCCAGCTCGTTGGTCGCCGGGTCGGCGCCGTAGGGCAGCACCGCCGCGAAGACGGAGCCGTCCTGGTGCTCGGCGGCGACGTGGATCGCGTCCGAGTCCTCTTCCAGCAGGGTGATATCGCAGACGATGGCGGCCGCGCGGAACTCGTCCCGGTGCTGCCGGAGCAGTTCGGTCAGGTCGCTGATCATGGCGTCGGCGTCGAAGTCAGCGTCGGTGCCCTCGGCTGCGTCGGCCGGCGTGACCGCGACGAGCCGGACCTCGCCATCCTTTTCCACCACCAGGGCGAAGGGCAGGAAACCGCCGTTGCGCTCAAGCTGTTCCTGGGCCGCGCCGACCCCGGTGCCGAGCAGGTTCTCCAGGTCGGTGGCGCTGGCGTCCGGCACCGAGCCGCGCCAGGAGTCCTCGGCCGGGTCCGCCGGGTGCAGGGTTGTGCCCTGGGGTGAATCGGTCATGCCGGTCAGCCCCGGACCACGGCCAGGACCCGGTCGCGGACGCGTTCCATGGTCTCCTGGTCCGTTGCCTCGACGTTCAGGCGCAGGAAGGGCTCGGTGTTGGACGGGCGCAGATTGAACCAGTAGCTTCCGTCCGCCGCGATGAAGGTGCTGCCGTCGAGGTAGTCCACCTCGACATCCTCGTTGTGGAAGTCGGCGCGGACGCGCTCCACGGCGCCGGCCTTGTCCTCGATTTCCGAGTTGATCTCGCCGGAGGAACGGTAGGGCTCGTATTCGCGGCCGAGGTCGGAGAGCGGGCCGTCCTGTTCGCCGAGGGCGGCCAGGACGTGCATGGCGGCCAGCATGCCGGTGTCCGCGTTCCAGAAGTCGCGGAAGTAGAAGTGCGCGGAGTGCTCCCCGCCGAAGATCGCGCCCTCGGCCGCCATCACGGCCTTGATGAAGGAGTGGCCCACCCGGGTCCGGACCGGGCGGCCGCCGTCGTTCGCCACCAGTTCGGGCACCGCCCGTGAGGTCAGGAGGTTGTGGATGATCGTCGGGTTGTCCTCGCCGTTGGACTTGGCCCGGGCAATCTCGCGCCGCGCCACCATGCCGGTGACGGCCGACGGCGAGACCGGCTCGCCCTTTTCATCGATCACGAAGCAGCGGTCGGCGTCGCCGTCGAAGGCCAGCCCAATGTCCGCGCCGTGCTCGACGACGGCGGCCTGCAGGTCGCGGAGGTTTTCCGGTTCCAGCGGGTTGGCCGGGTGGTTCGGGAAGGACCCGTCGAGCTCGAAGTAGAGCGGAATGATCTCCAGCGGCAGCTTGGGCAGCAGCGTGTCGCCCAGGACCGCCGGGGTCGTCATGCCCGCCATGCCGTTGCCGGCATCCACCACGACCTTGAGCGGACGGGATCCGCGGAGGTCAACGAGGCTGCGCAGGTACTCGGCGTAGTCCTTGAGCACGTCGCGTACGCTGATCAGCCCGCGGGTGCCGTTCGCGGGGATCGTGCCGGCGTTGAGGTATTCCTCGGCCAGGGCCTGGATCTCCTTCAAACCGGTTTCGGAGGAGATCGGCACGGCGCCGGCCTTGGCCATCTTGATGCCGTTGTATTCGGCCGGGTTGTGGCTGGCGGTGAAGGTGGCGCCGGCAGCGTTCAGGGCGCCGCAGGCGTAGTAGAGCTCATCGGTGGAGATCAGGTCCAGCAGCTGCACGTTGGCCCCGCGGGTGGCTGCGCCGTTGGCAAAGGCGCGGCTGAACTCGGGGGAGGAAGGGCGCATGTCGCCGCCGACCAGCACGGTCTGTCCGGCCAGGCCAAGGACGTCGACGAAGGCAGCCCCAACGGCCTCGACGATTTCCGCGGTGATGGATTCGCCCACGATTCCGCGCACGTCGTAGGCCTTGAAGGAAGCCGAGAGGTCAAAAGTCTTCGTTTGGTCGCTAGTCACGGCTCCATCTTACGGGGAAGCGGCAGCGGGCCGCCCGGAGCCGGCCGCGTATGTGGACGGGGCCTGTCCACATACGCGGGCACCGGCTTCGCGGCCGTCGGAGGGGGCTGGGATACTGAAGCAATGGCCAATAACCAGAACGCCTCAGTCCTTACCGCTCCCGACGCCGCCTCCGCATCCTCCGCCGGGGGATCCGGGACGCGTGAACAGGCCCAGGCGGTGCTGCGCGAGCTTGTGGGGCACGCCGGCGCGGAGTTCCACGACGGCCAGTTCGAGGCGATCGAGGCCCTCGTCGACGGCGGCCGGCGCGCCCTCGTCGTCCAGCGCACCGGCTGGGGGAAATCCGCCGTGTACTTCGTCGCGTCCCTGCTGCTCCGCCGACGCGGCGCCGGCCCGACCCTGATCGTGTCCCCGCTCCTGGCGCTGATGCGCGACCAGGTGGCCGCCGCCGCGCGGGCAGGGGTCCGGGCGGTGGCCATCAATTCGGCCAACCAGCTCGACTGGGACACCGTCCGCGAACAGCTCGCGGCCGACGAGGTGGACGTGCTCCTCGTCTCCCCGGAGCGGCTCACCAATCCGTCGTTCCGCGAAAACCAGCTCCCCGAACTGGTCCGCAGGACCGGGCTGCTGGTCATCGACGAGGCACACTGCATCTCCGACTGGGGCCACGATTTCCGCCCCGACTACCGGCGGATCGCGGACCTGATCACCCAGCTGCCGGACAGCGTGCCGGTCCTGGCCACCACGGCCACGGCCAACTCCAGGGTGGTGCACGACATCGAGGAGCAGCTCGGCGAGGGTGTGCTGACCATCCGTGGCGCCCTGGGCCGCGAGTCCCTGCGCCTGGGCGTGCTGCGGCTGCCGGACTCCAGGGAACGGCTGGGTTGGCTGCTCACCCACCTGTCCGACCTGCCCGGCAGCGGCATCATCTACACCCTTACCGTGTCCGCCGCCGAGGACACCGCCCGCCTGCTGGCCGAGGCCGGGCACGAGGTGCTCGCCTACACCGGCCGGACCGACCCCGCGGACCGCGAGCGGGCAGAACAGTTGCTCAAGGACAACCAGGTGAAGGCCCTGGTGGCCACCTCGGCCCTCGGCATGGGCTTCGACAAACCTGACCTCGGCTTCGTGGTGCACCTCGGTGCGCCGTCGTCCCCGGTCGCCTACTACCAGCAGGTCGGCCGTGCCGGCCGTGGCGCGGCGAACGCCGACGTGCTGCTGCTGCCCGGCTCCGAGGACCGGGACATCTGGCAGTACTTCGCCACCGCGTCGATGCCCTCGGAGGAAAAAGCCGCCGCCGTGCTGACGGCGCTCGCCGAGGCGGGCACGGCGGTGTCCACGGTGGCGCTCGAGGCCAGGGTGGACCTGCGCCGGACCCCGCTGGAACTGCTGCTCAAGGTGCTGGCCGTCGACGGTGCCGTCGAGCGCGTGGGCGGCGGGTGGCGCTCCACCGGCCGGCCGTGGACCTACGACGCCGAGCGGTACAGCCGGATTGCCGAGGCCCGGGTGGACGAGCAGGATTCCATGGTGATCTACCAGGACACCGCGGGCTGCCGGATGGAGTACATCACCTCGGTCCTCGATGACGAGACGGCCCGGGCGTGCGGCCGCTGCGACAATTGCGCGGGCCGGTGGTTCCCGGCCGACATCGCCGCGGACGCCACGGAGGCGGCCGGCGCGACCCTGAGCCGTGCCGGGATGGTGCTGGAGCCGCGGCTGCAGTGGCCCAGCGGCATGGACCGCCTGGGCGTGAACGTGAAGGGCAAGATCAAGCCGGAGGAGGCCCTGGCCAACGGCCGCGTGCTGGCCCGGCTGACCGACCTCGGCTGGGGCGGGGCGCTGCGGGAGACCTTCGCCGCCGGGGCCCCCGACCGCGCCGTCGACCCGGGCATGCTGCAGGCCTGCGTGCAGGTCCTGCGTGAATGGGGCAGCGGCGACGCACGCACCCCCGGCTGGAGCGGCGCCGGCCGGCCGGCGGCGATTATCAGCGTCCCTTCCCGCGGCAAGCCGGAGCTGGTGGAGTCGCTGGCGCGCGGCATCTCCGAGATCGGCCGAATCCCGTACCTGGGCCAGCTGCAGCTCGCGCACGGCGGGCCCACCGGTGGCCGCGGCGGCAACAGCGCCTACCGGCTCGCCGGTGTCTGGGACCGCCTCGTGGTGGGTCCGGAGCTGGCTGCGGCGCTGGAGGGTATCCGGGGCCAGAGCGTCATGCTGGTGGACGATCTGGTGGACAGCCGCTGGACCGTGACCGTCGCCGGCCGGGCCCTCCGGCTCGCAGGCGCGGGAGCCGTGCTGCCGCTTGTGCTCGGCCAGGCCGGCTAGGCCGGACCAGCTTCACCCCCGCGCCGGCTAAGCGGGACCGGCCTGCGCCGGCTGCTCCGATTCCAGCACGGCCATGGCCGCGTTGTGGCCGCCGATGGCACTGACGGCGCCGCCGCGGCGTGCGCCGGAGCCGCAAAGCAGGAGCTGCGGGTCGTCCGTGGCCACGCCCCAGCGCTGCGCCGGGGTGTCCAGGGGAGCGCCGTCCTCCACGAAGGGCCAGTCGAGGCCGCCGTGGAAGATGTTGCCCCGCGGCATCCCGACGGCGCGTTCGATATCCAGCGTGGTCTTGGTTTCGATGCACGGCCGGCCGTCCGGGTCGGTCAGCAGCAGCGCCTCGACCGGCTCGGCGAGCACACTGTTCAGGGACCGCAGCACGGCGGCCTGCAGCTCGTCGCGCCGGTCCTCATTGTTTTCCTCGCTGATCAGCCGGTCCGGGACGTGCAGGCCGAACACCGTGAGGGTCTGCGCGCCGGAGGCCTGCAGTTCCGGGGACAGGATGCTGGGGTCGGTCAGCGAGTGGCAGTAGATTTCGCACGGCAGCGGTTCCGGGACGCCCCCGGCCGCGGCGCCGAGGTACGCGGCATCCAGCTGGGTCCACGTCTCGTTGATGTGGAAAGTGCCGCCGAACGCCGCTTCCGGGCTGACGGATTCGTCCAGCAGCCGGGGCAGCCGCTTGAGCAGCAGGTTCACCTTGACCTGCGCGCCCTCACGGAGGTGGTTCGGGTTCTGCGTGGCGTGCGGAGCGCCGGCAGGTTCCGCGTTGCGCAAACGGTCCAGCACCACCGGGGCCACGTTGGCCAGGACCCACGGCGCGGAAACGGTGTGGTCAGCGCCGTCGTGCCGGTAGCCGACGACGCCGCCCGGCTGCACCGACGTCACTTCCGCCGAGACCAGGATGGTCGCTCCGGCGTCGCGGGCGGCCCGTTCCAGTTCGCCGGACACCGCGCCCATTCCGCCCACCGGGACGTCCCAGTCGCCGGTGCCGCCGCCGATCAGGTGGTACAGGAAGCAGATGTTCTGCTGGAGGTCGGCGTCGTCGGCGCGGGCGAAGGTGCCGATCAGCGCGTCGGTCAGCACGACGCCGCGGACCAGGTCATGCCGCAGTTCACGGGTGATGGCGTTCCCGATCGGCTGCTCGATCATGGCCTCCCACGCTTCGGCGGCGCCGGCGCCCAGGGCCAGCTGCCGCGCCGCGGACCGGGTGGGCAGCGGGGAGGTCATGGTGGGCCAGAGCGCCCGGGTGAGCTTCCCGCAGCCGGCGTAGAAGTCGTTGAAGGCGCGGAACTCGTCGTCGGAGGCCCCGATCGCGGCGAAGGAGGCAGCCGTCGCCGCGGCGTCCTCGTTGTCGACCAGCAACGCCCGGCCGGGGTTCCCGGGGTCCGGGGTGTAGGAGGAGTACCGCCGCCGCGCCAGCGTGATGCGCAGGCCGAGGTCGTCGATGATCTGTTGCGGCAGCAGGCTGACGAGGTAGGAATACCGCGAGAGCCGGGCGTCGACGCCGTCGAACGCCTGCGCGGACACCGCGGCGCCGCCGGAGTGGGCGAGCTGCTCCAGCAGCAGGACCTTCCGGCCGGCCCGGGACAGGTACGCTGCCGCGGCCAGGCCGTTGTGGCCGCCGCCTACAATGATCGCGTCATACGCGTGGTTGGTCGCCATCCGCCCATCCTGCCATCCGGACGCCGGCCGGGGGCCCAGGCGGTCCCGGACACGCAAAAGGCCCCGGTCCGGGACCGGGGCCAAACGCGGAGACGGGGGGATTTGAACCCCCGGTGGAGTTGTGCCCCACACTTCATTAGCAGTGAAGCCCATTCGGCCGCTCTGGCACGTCTCCAATTGCTATTACTAGCCAACCAAGGATACGCAGAAGGGGCCATGCAGTGCAAAACGGTCAACGCCGGGCCACGTGGCGCCGGTTGGCCCGGCCGGAACGGGCCGTAGATGACCCCGCGATGCGGTGCGGCGGGGCCGGTCTCAGTCCGCCCGGCCCGCCAGCGCGCGCCAGAGGAAGTGCTGGCTGCGGCTCTGCAGCGCCGCGGCCTGGCGGTTGTCCGAGGCCCCCGCGTGGCCGCCCTCGAGCGCCTCGTGGAACCAGACGTTCGGGATGCCCATGGCCTGCATCCGGGCTGCCATCTTGCGGGCCTGCACGGGACCGACGCGGTCATCCGAGGTCGCGGTCCAGATGAAGGTCTCCGGATACTCCACCCCGTCGCGGAGCAGGTGGTAGGGCGAGAAGGTCCGGATGAACTCCCACTGCTCGGGCACGTCGGGGTCGCCGTATTCGGCAATCCAGGAATACCCGGCGGAGAGCTTCGTGTACCGGCGCATGTCCAGCAGCGGGACCCCGCAGGAGACGGCGCCGAACAGTTCCGGGTACTGGGTGAGCATGTTCCCCACCAGCAGGCCGCCGTTGGAGCCGCCCACGCAGCCCAGCCGCTGGCGGGACGTCACGCCGCGCGAGATCAGGTCCTGCGCGACGGCGGCGAAGTCCTCGTAGGCGCGGTGCCGCTTGTCCTGCAGCGCGGCGCGGTGCCAGGCCGGACCGTACTCGCCGCCGCCGCGGATGTTCGCCACCACGTAGACCCCGCCCCGGCTGTGCGGCGCCTCGCCGTCCGCGCCCGCGGATTCGTCCGTGCGGCGTTCCAGCCAGGCCCGGCCGACGGCGCCGCTGTAGGCGGGGGTGCGGGAAATTTCGAAGCCGCCGTAGCCGGAGAGCTGCGTGGGGTTCTGCCCGTCGAGCACCAGGTCCCGGGCGGCGACCTGGAAGTAGGGCACCCGGGTGCCGTCCTTGGACACCGCAAAGTGCTGCTGGACCTCGTAGGACTGCTCGTCGAAGAACGACGGCGCGGTCCGGACCACCTCGTGCGTGCTGACGACGCCGTCCGCGCCGGCGCGGGTCAGGGTGCCGCGGGTCAGGGTGCTCGGCGTCGCAAACCCGGTGGCGACCAGCCAGAAATCGTTCCCCGCGGCGCCCCCGTCCCCGTCCCCGTCCCCGTCTTCCTCGTCGTCGACGCTGTACGCGTTGACGTCATGCAGCGGCGGGCAGGCGTCCAGCACGCTGGCGGCCCAGGCGACGTCCGTGCCGGGCCGCTGCGGATCCAGCACCCGGATCTCGGAGGACACGTCGCGGAGCAGGTTCAGCAGCAGGAAGTCCCGCGTCCAGCTCCAGGACTGCAGGGAGGTGTGCTCGTCGGGGCGGAACAGCACGGACAGCTCCCGGCTGCCGGCCAGGAAGTCCTCGAAGCGCGCCGCCAGCAGGGAACCGGCCGGGTAGCTCGTCCCGTCGACCGTCCACTCGCCCTGCGGGCGGAAGAGCAGCCATTCCCGGTGCGAGCTCAGGTTCACGTCCGCCGGCACGTCGATTTCGATCCACACGCCGTCGCGCAGCACCGAGGTGCGCTTTTCGAAGAAGCTGATCCAGTCCACCGCGAAGGTCCGCTCGAACCCGGGGGTGGAGTCGTGCGCCAGGAGCGCCATCATGTGGTCTTCGGGAATTTCGAAGATCCGCTCGGCCGCGGCCAGGGTTTCGCCGCGGCCCAGGATCACGCCGGTCCGGGCGTAGGAGGAACTGGTCCGCGGCAGGCCCGCGGCCGTGCTCGCGACCAGCAGGGTGTCGGCGTCCAGCCACGACACGTTGCCCTTCGCCGTCGGAAGGTCAAAGCCGCCCGCTGCCGGGTCCACAAAGCTGCGGGTCTCGACGTCGAACTCGCGGTAGCGGTTCGCGTCGCCGCCGTCGGGCGAGAGGGCCAGCAGGGCCAGCCGGTGCGGCTGGCCGGCGGCCGGGCGCAGGAAGCTGGCGCCGTGGAAGACCCATTCCTCGCCCTCGGCCGCGGCGAGGGCGTCGATGTCGAGCAGGACTTCCCACTCGGGCGAACCCGCACGGTAGCTCTCCCAGTCCGTCCGCCGCCACAGGCCCTTGGGGTTGTGGCGGTCCTTCCAGAAGTTGTAGTACCACTCGCCGTGCTTGCCCACCATGGCGATCCGGTCGGTGGAATCCAGAACCTCCAGGATCCGGCCTTCAAGCTCGGCGTAGTCGGCGTCCTCGAGCAGTTCCTCGGTGCGGGCGTTCTGTTCCCGGACCCAGGCCAGCTGCGCCTCGCCGTAGATGTCCTCCAGCCAGATGTTCTCGTCGACGGGTTCGGGGGCCATGCCGGGAATCGCTTCGGACGGCCCGCCGGACGCGGTGGGTTGCTCAGCTGCAGTGGTGGTCATGGGCCCATCCAAGCAACTGCGACGCCGGGCAGGCAAGTCAAGCCGCGTGCCCGGATGCGGATACGCTGGATGCCGTGGTCATATCGCAGAGCATCCGGACGGCACTGATCGGCGCCGGTCCCCGGGGCACCAGTGTGCTGGAGCGGCTGCTCGCCAACTGGGCCCCCGCCGCGCCCGGGGCCACCCTGCACATCGACGTGATCGACCCCTATCCCGCGGGCCCCGGCCATGTCTGGCAGCCCGGACAGTCCCGGCTCTACCTGATGAATACGCAGTCCTTCTATCCCACGGTGGTGCCGGAGGACCCGGAGCTGGCGAAGCCGCTGGCCGGGCGCACCTTTGACCAGTGGCGGGAAGCGCAGCGGCGGGCCCCGCACCCGGGCCTGTCCGCCGAGGAGCGCACCGAACTTGCCGGCCTGGGAGCGGCCGATTTCCCCAGCCGCGCGCTGTACGGCCGCTACCTGCGGTGCACGCTGGAGGAACTGCTGGAACGGGTGCCGGACGGAGCCACCGTGGAGTTCCACCAGACCGCCGCGACGTCGGTCCGGCCGGCCGGGCCGGCAGGGAACGCCGGGTTCGACGTCGGGCTCGCCGACGGCACCGTGCTCACCGTCGGATCCGTGGTGCTGGCGCTGGGCCATCTTGAATCCCGGCTCAACCCCGAACAGCGCGATCTGCAGTCCGCGGCGGAGGAGCTGGGCCTGAGATACCTGCCGCCCGCCGCCCCGGCCGACGTCGACTGGTCCGGGATCCCCGCGGTCCAGCCCGTGCTGGTGCGCGGCATGGGCCTGAACTTCTTCGACGTGATGGGCCAGCTGACCGAGGGCCGCGGCGGCAAATTCCTGCCCTCCCCGGACGGGACGGGACTGACGTACCTGCCGTCCGGGCTTGAACCGAAAATCATCGCCGCGTCGCGGCGCGGCACCCCGTACCGGGCGAAAGCAACCCTGGCCGGCTACTACCCGGCCGCGGTGCAGCTGAGGTACTGCACCGAGGAAGCGCTCGCCAGGTTCGCCGCCGCCGGAATCGTGCCCGCCTTCGACCACGACCTCTGGCCGTTGCTGCACCGGGATGCCGTGTGGGCGTACTACTCCACCCTGGCGCGCTCGCAGCCCGACGCCGTCGGCGCCGATCCGGCCGGCTTCCTCGCCGCGCTGGAGGAGGCCCTGCGGCCGCACGCCCACTCCACCGTGAAGTGGGAAGACGCCGCCCGGGAAGTGATCGAAGGCTCCGTCCGTCCGTACCACCGGCTGGATCTGCTGGGCCTGGCCGCGCCGCTGGCCGGGCGCACCTTCGCCGCCCGGGCGGAACTGGACGCCGCCGTCGTCGACTACCTGCTCGACGACGCCCGGCGCTCCGCCCTCGGCGAGGACGACCCGGTGAAGATGGCGATCGGTGCCCTGCACCACGGCCGGGCGGTGCTGAAAACGGCGGTGGCCGACGGCGGCATCACCGACGAATCGTGGGTCGCCGGGCTGCGCGGCTGGTTTGAATCCTTCGTGGAGGGGCTCGCGAGCGGGCCGCCGGCCCTTCGCTCCGAGCAGCTCGCGGCCCTCGCCCGGGCCGGAGTGGTCAGCTTCGTCGGCCCGGATCCCAAGTTCGGCGTCGACCGGAAGGCGCGGGTGTTTACGGCCGCGTCGCCGTGGGTTGCCGGCCACGGCGGGACCGGGTCGAGGCGGGCGTGCTGATCGAAGCGCTGGCACCGGCCAACCGGGTGGCCGTCAACGCGTCCCCGCTGCTGGAGCAGTTGCTCGCCGACGGCCTGGTGCGCCCGCGCCTGATGATGAGTGTGGAGGGAACACCCGTGCAGAGTTCCGGGCTGGACGTGCTCCCTCATCCCTACCGTCCCGTGGGGGCGAACGGTACGGTCACGGACGGAATGTATGTGCTGGGTCTGCAGCTCTCCGCCGCGCAATGGGGCACCGCGATCGCGGCCGAGGCCCGGCAGCAGCAGGGCCCGGTCTACCGCAGCGGCCAGCGCACCCTCCGCGACGCCGACGAGATAGCCCGGGACATCCTGGGCCGGTAGCGCCTAGGTGCCGGCGTCGGGGTGGATGCTTCGGGTTTCGGAGCGCTCGTTCCGGGTCCGGATCCAGTCCGAGGGGTGCAGCTTGGGCAGGATTTTCGCCAGCGCCAGGGCGGCGTACATCACGGTGTTGATCGCCACGAAGGTGGCGAGGATCGCGAACCACTGCGAGTGCAGCAGCGATTCGGGGAACAGGATTCCCGCGGGGACCACGACGGCGACGGTCACGGACGTCCGGCCCCTGCGGCCTCGCGCGTCCTGACCGGGGTGACGTGCTTCCAGCTGGCCGTCCGGCCCAACGAGATGTCGGCGACGCCCTTGAGGTAGACCACGTTGAGGAACATGTCGAAAAACAGCTCCGGGAACAAGGTGACGGCCAGCAGCCGTGCCCGCCAGCCGCCTTTCCAGACGGTGGCGACCCGTTCGACCATGAACAGGATGCCGAGTCCCAGCCAGAACGGGAACCAGATCCAGGTGTCCAGCGAGAACACCATCAGGAAGATCAGCAGCAGGTAGGAGCCCAGGGCGATCACGCCGTAGCCGATGCCGAGCTGCTGGGCCCAGTAGCGCAGGGTCTGGGACGTGATGCCGTAGGCGCCGATGTTCTCCAGCGCGCCGCGCTGCCAGCGCAGCCGCTGCGCCCAGAGGGTGCGCCAGCTGGGCATCAGCTCGGTCACGACGGTGCACTGCGAGGGCGAGATCATCAGCCCGCCGAGGGACTTCAGCGCGATCGTGAGCTCGTTGTCCTCGGTCAGGGCGGCGGTGTCGTACACGTCGCACGGGGTGCCCGGGATCGACGCCCCGCGGCTCGCCGCCACGGTGCGCAGCGCCCGGGGCCGGAACATCGAGGCGGTCCCGGTCAGCACGAACACCCGGCCGCGCCGCCGTCCGATCTCCCGGCTGTAGCGCAGGTACTCGTTGCGTTGGAACTGGCCGATCAGCCCGTGCCCGTCCTCGCCGTAGAACAGGCCGCCGACCGCCATCAGCGCCCGGTCGGAGGTGAAGCGGTCCACCGCGGCGGCCAGGAAGCCGTCGTCGAGCCGGGTGTCCGCATCCATGACCATCACGACGTCGTTGTCGCCGAGCCCGGGCAGCAGCTGCTTCAGCACCTGGTTCAGCGCGCCGGCCTTCTTCTGCGTGTTGTCGCACCGATTCGATCACCTCGACGCCGGCGCTGCGGGCGAGGGCGGCGGTGGCGTCGGTGCAGTTGTCCGCCACGACGATGACGCGGTCCGGGCGGCGTGACTGCTCCAGCAGGGAGGCGATGGTCAGGGGCAGGGAGGCTTCCTCGTTGTGGGCGGGGATGAGCACGGTGACGGTGACCGGGCCGGCGAACTGGCCGCGCGTCGCCGACATCACCACGCGGGGCGCCAGCGGTCCGGTGAGCGGGTTCAGGGAGCGGCGCGAGCGGTTTGCGATCCGCCGGTCCACCGCCGCAACCCCGGCGGCCAGGAGGAGTGCCATGGCCACGGCGGCCAGGATGATGCGGGGGGCCGGTGCGTCCGTGTTGTAGAGGATGCTCCAAAAACCGAAGAACAAACCCTGGGACGGGGACTCACTCAGTGCCGGGCCGCCGGCGGCGACGGCGAACCAGAGGAGGGCGGCCGCACCGCTGGCCGTCAGGGCGATGACAATGCCTACCGCCCGGTTGAATCTCCCTTTGCGCACCCCGGACATGCTACCAGCGCAACATGGGCATCAGCCGCCACAATGGCCCCGCCCTCCGTCACCCCGGCGGCCTGCACGGCGCACAAAAAATGAGCATGCCCTCCGTCCGGGCTGAGCGGTGGACATATACGCAATATGTCCACCGCTGCAGCCCGGGGGAGGGCATGCTCACTGCTGCGGGGCTAGGGAATCAGCCCTTGAGGCACTTGCGGTAGGCGGCCATCGCCGTGCCGTAATTGGCCTGGCCCACCAGGTCCGCGGGCCGCTGCGGCTTGACCGGCGCGGTGCACGTCGGCGGGACGGGCACGCTGGCCGCGACCAGCACGTCCGCCTTGACCACGGTGCCGGATTCGACGGCGGTGAGCACCAGGGTGCCCGTGCCGGCGGCGGCGCCGGCAGGCACCTTCACATCCACGGTGGCCGCGCCGGCGGAAACCGGTACGGTGCCGAGCGCGGTCACCGCGCCTGCGGCGTCGGTGAACTCGGCGCGCAGCGAGGTGTTGGCCGGGCTGCCCAGCGAGGTGAGGTCCAGCTTGGAGACCGCCAGGGTGATGGCGTCCCCGCCCTTGACCTCGGCCGCGGTGGTGTTCACCACGGCCACGGAACGGCGCGCGAAGTCCGGCGAGACCGGGCTGTGCGTCTGCAGGTACTTGATCCACGCGTCGCGGTCCACGAGGCCGGAGTCCTTGGTGCCGGTGCCGGACTTGAAGATCCGGAAGTTGTCGCCGCCGGTTGCCAGGAAGCTGAACGTGCCGACCCGGTAGGACTTCGCCGGGTCGATCAGCGCACCGTTGACCCGGATCGAGGTGATCCGGTCACCCGCGGCGCGGGCGGCGTCGTAGGTGTAGTTGACGTTCTTGGACAGGCCCAGCTGCTGGTAGGCGCGGCTGGGGACCGTGCCGTCCGGGTTGGTCTGCCACTGCTGTTCCAGCAACGTCTTGAACTGCGCGCCCGTGAGCGTGGTGGTCCAGAGGTTGTTCACGAACGGCAGGACCGCGTTGGCCTCGGCGTACGTGATGGTGCCGTCCGGTGCGTAGTACAGCTCGTTGCGCAGGCCGCCCGGGTTGACGACGCCGATCTCGGCGGCGCCCAGCTCCGGGGCCTTCATCGCGTCCACGAGCGAGTCAGCCACCAGGTTGCCCAGGGTGGACTCACTCGCGCGGTCATCACGCACGGCGGGGGAGCCGGCGAACGCCGTCGTGATGTCAGCGGTGACCTTGCCGACCGGCTGGTTGCCGATCACGGCAGCGTCGGCAACCGCCTTGTCCACGATGGCCTTGACCGCGGCCACCCGGGGATATGCTGCGACCAGGCCGGCGGCCGGATCGGTGGTGCGCTTGACGTTGGCGGCCTTGTAACCGGTGACGGACATGGTCTTGGTGTCGATGGTCAGCTGGATCTGGCCGATGAACTCGCCGTAGTTGCCGGTCTGCACGATCGGACGGGTCTTTCCCTCGACGCCGGGGACCGGGGCGTCCCAGGCGTACTGCTTGTGGGTGTGGCCGTTGAAGATCGCGGCCACATCCGGGGTGACCTCGGTGACCATCTTGGCGAAGGGGCCGCCGGCGGCGACTTCCTGCGCCAGGGTGGCGCCCTCGGGGGCTCCGGATCCGGCGCCGTCGTGGTTCTCCACGATGATCACGTCGGCAAGTTTGCCGGCCTTGATCTTCGCGGCGACGCGGTTGATGGCGTCGACGGCGTCGCCGAACTCGAGGTCCGCGACACCGGCCGGGGTGACCAGCGAGGGCACCTCCTGCGTGACGGTGCCGATCACGGCGACCTTGATCCCGTTCATGTCCAGCACGGTGTATTCCGGCAGGGCAGGCTCGGTGGTGCCCTTCTTGTAGACGTTGGCACCGAGGTACGGGAACTTCGCGTTGCTGCCGCCGGCGACGACCCGGTCGCGCAGGTCGGCCCAGCCGCCGTCGAACTCGTGGTTGCCCACCGCGGAGGTGCGCAGCTCGAGAGCGTTCAGCACATCGATGGTCGGCTGGTCCTTGGCGACAGCGGAGGCGAACAGCGAGGCGCCGATGTTATCGCCGGCGGAGAGGAACGCGGTGGCGCCGGGGGCCGCGGCCGCCCGGAGCTTCTCGATGGTTCCCGCGAACAGCACGGTGTTGGAGTCGATGCGGCCGTGGAAATCGTTGATGCCCAGGAAGTTCAGCTCAACGCTGGCCGGGATGGCGGGCAGGTTCAGCCCCACCACGACCGGATCGTGGTCGCTGGCGCGGAACTGGTTCGGCAGGTAGTAATCGGTGACGTTGTTGTTGTAGCGGCTGTATTCCAGCGCCACGGACTCCACCGAGTTGATGTTCCAGATATCCGCGCCGGTGACGACGGCGTTGGCCGCCGGGGAGGCGAGGATGTGGTCCAGCGAGCCCACCAGTCCGCCGAAGAGGTAGGAGTGCTTCGCGGTGCCGTCGGCGTTCTTGGCCTTTTCGTCCTGGTTGACGTACCCGGCCGCCGTGAAGACGTTGATCGGGTCCTCCTTGGCGTAGGAGTTGAAGTCGCCGATCAGGAACACCTTGTCGGTGCCCTTGGATTTCTGCAGTTCGTCGGAGAACGCCAGCAGGGACTGCGCCTGGGCGGTGCGGGCGAGGTTCGAGGCGCCCTGGCCCTTGTCGGTGTCGTCCGGCGTTGCTGCCGAGCCCTTGGATTTGAAGTGGTTGGCGATCGCGATGAACTTCTTGTCGTCCGCGGCGCCGACGGGCTTGAAGACCTGGGCCAGCGGCTTGCGGGCATTGGCGAACGCCACCGTGTCGTTGTGGATGATGGACTCGCCCACCGGCTCTGCTGCGGCCTTCTTGAAGATGAAGGCGGTGCGGATAAAGTCCTCGTCCGCGAGCGGCGGTGCGTTGGCAGGTGTCCGGACGTAGTCCCAGATCCCCGGCGTGGCAACATTCAGGGCGTCAACCAGCTTGGCCAGGGCGTCGTCGCGGTCCTTGCCGAACTGGGCGGAGTTCTCGACCTCCATAAGGGACACGACGTCGGCGCCGGACTTGCTGATGGCGGCGACGATCTTGTCCTGCTGGCGCTTGAGGTTTTCCGCGTTGGCGGCACCGCGGAGGTTGCAGCCGCCCTTGACGGTGATCGGGTTCCCCGCCCGGTCCGTGTAGAACGTGCAGCCCGGCACCTGGTCGCCGGTGGTCGGGAAGTAGTTCAGCACGTTGAACGAGGCGATCTTGAGGTTGCCGCCCACGGCCGCCGGGGCGTCGGTGCGGGTGGCCCCGAAGCCGGCCGGCTGGACCGTGTCCGCGTTGGCGGCGGTGAGGTGGGTCAGCGGCTGGAACTTCCAGGAGCTGTTGGCGTAGCTGAGCACCACGTTGGTCTTGAACGTGACCGGCGCGCCCACCCGGACGGGGTCCGCGGTGGTCAGGTACGGCAGCGTCAGGGCCTTGTTGGTGGCGTCCTTGAGGAAGTTGGTGCTGGCGCCGTCGTCGAGCTTGATGCCGCGCGCGGCATTCGCGGCGACGGTGGCGGTGTACTCGGCGGAGCCGTAGGCGGCGACGGCGGTGGGCTGCTCCAGCGGCGTGGTGCCGCCGGCCAGGCCGATTTCGCCGTACTGGTTCAGCGAGTAGTTGTCAGTGACGGTGGCGGGGCCCTGCGGGGTCAGGAGCATGCCTTCCAGGGATTCGCGGAAAGCCTCCCCGGCCGGGAGGGCGAAGCCGGTGGCCTTGACCTCCGGGGCGGCCTCGGTGAGCTTGGTGACGCCCGCGGCGTTCGGGATATTGAGCTGGGTCATGCCGTAGTACTCTGCAACGTCGCCGGTGACCTCGAGGTAGTCGCCGATCTGCACGGACGCGACCGCGGACGGCGCGTAGACGAAGATGGCGTCCGACGCCGTGTGGCTGGCCGGCGTCAGGTCGCCGCCGGTTCCGGGCGTCTGGAGGTAGAAGCCGGCGAAGCCACCGGTCGGGAAGGCCGCGGTGACCTTGCCGCGGGTGGTGACGGCGGAGCCGGTGAGCGGGCTGGCCGTGCCGGTGCCCTGGATCTCGGCGATGGTCTTCGGTGCTGCGGGGGCGACCGGGCCCGGATCGACGGGGGCGGCTTCGCCGTTGACCGCCTTGGGCGTGATGGCGGCGTTCAGGGTGAAGTCCGCGGCGTTGCTGTTGCTGTCCGCGCCGCCGCTGCGGTTCATGCTCTTGACATCCGTGTTGCCCGACGGCGCGGTGGCGGCCTGGGTTTCGAAGGTGTTCGACGTCCCGTAGCCGAGCAGGTCGGCCACGTTGGCGGGCTCGACGACGGATCCGGTGGCCAGCGGGTTCAGGGCCGTGGACTGCTTGGCCAGGACGATCGTGCCGCCCGCACCTGCCGGGTTGAACCCGGTGGCGGTGGCTTCGGCGCCGGGCAGGTCCTGCCCGGCGGTGCCGTTGCTGCCGCCCTTGAGCAGGTAATACCCCTTGGCGGGGACGGTGCCGGCGAGGGGCACCGTGGTGGTCGGGGCCGCGGCGGCCGTAGCGGAGCGGTACTGGATGGACCAGCCGTCCAGCGCGACCGGGGCGTCCGAGGAGTTGTACAGCTCGACGAACTTGTTCTTGTAGGCCGCTCCGGCGCTGCCGCCGCTGAGGTAGACCTCATTGATGGTGACTGGCGAAGTTCCGGCCGCTGCCGGTGAGACCTCCAGTGCGGCGGCGGGCAACGCCGTCAGCGGCGCTGCGATGAGCCCCGCGGACAGTGCTGTGCCCAGCGCTGTTTTCCAAGGTGTGATTTTCATCCGCTCTAACTCTCATAAGGGTGCCCGGGTGAGGGCTGGGTGGAGTGTCCGGGAGATGGCCCGCGGACCGGCCGGCCTGCTCCTGGTCAAGCAGATTCCGGCACAGCAAAACAGGGGTGAATGAACACAGGGTGGATTGCATGTGCATTCGGCGAGACGGCCCCCAGCGGAACGCCTCACAGCCGGCAACGGAACCCCAACAAGGTGCCCCAGCGACGGTGTTGGTATTTCTGGATGCCCGGCCGTCCCCCTGGCCCAGGCATTCAAAAGAATACCGGCCAGTAGCCGTCTGGGAAGCGGTTGGCCGGTAATTCTTTCAGCAAATTTTTCCAAAGGATTTAGAAAACACCCGAACGCAGGCCTTCCGGGTGCCGATGGCCTCCGATCTTCCCACCGGACAACGTGACAAGCACCCTTGACACAAGCGGTCGGCGGCCCCAGGCTGGGCCCATGACAAACAAACTTGACAGGCAGGGCCGCAGCGAGGGCGACCGCGCACGGGCGCGCGCCTACCATCTCGAATTCTGGCCGGGCATGGCCGCCTACGCGCTGGTGCTCACGGGGGTCCTGCTCTGGGGCGACCTGGACGGTCAAAGCCCCTGGCGGTTCCTGTGGGCCGTGTTGCCGGTAATCCCAGCGCTCTGGATCGTGCGGGCGGTGCTGCGCCATGTGCGGCGCAGCGACGACTATCAGCGGCTCCTGCTGCTGCAGGGGTTCGGCGGCGGGTTCGCCGTCGCCATGATCACCTCCGTGACGCTGGCTTTCCTGGAGATTGCCGGGCTTGGGCTGACCGGTACCGGGTGGTTGATCTACGGCGCCGGAATGCTTGGGTGGATCATCACCGGCGCCGTTGCGGGGCGTCGGTGAACAACCACCTCAAGGCGCTGCGCGAGGACCGGGGCTGGACCCAGGGGGCATTGGCCGACCGGCTCGGCGTTTCCAGGCAGACGGTCAACGCCTTGGAAACAGGCCGCTACGACCCCGCGTTGCCCCTGGCCTTTCGCATCGCCCGGCTGTTCGGGCAGCCGATTGAGGCCATCTTCATCCCGTCGGAGGAACCCGACGCCCCCGTCCGCGGCTGATCCTCATCCTGCGGACGGGGTCCGGCCGCCGTTGCGCTCAGGCCTGGTTGAAGCGGACCATGTTGCCGGACGGGTCGCGGAAGGCGCAGTCACGCGGACCCCAGGGCTGGACGATGGGCTCCTGGAGGACTTCGGCGCCGGCGGCGCGGACGGCCTCGAAGGTGGCATCCAGATCGTCCGTGCGGAACACGATCACGGGCAGGACGCCCTTGGTGAGCAGCTGCTGGAGTGCGTCGCCGTCGTCCTGGGAGCGGCCCGCGTGCGGGGGTGACAGCACGATCTCCAGATCCGGCTGGGCCGCGCTGCCCAGGGTGACCCAGCGGTGGCCGTCCGAGCCGACGTCGTTGCGCACCTCCAGGCCGAGCACGTCGCGGTAGAAGGCGAGCGACTCGTCGACGTCGGTGACGGTGATTTGTGCGTACTGCAGTGAGATGTTCATGACTCACACGCTACGACGGCGGAAGCGGGTGCGCTTCTTGAATCCTGCTCGGATTCCGGGGCGGCCGCGTGTGCTGCTTGGCGACGCAGGACGGCATGACCTTCACCGCGTGGTGCTCCCGGTCGCGGTAGGCGCTGGGCGGCATGCCGACGATCTCGGTGAACCGGGAGCTGAATGAGCCCAGCGACGTACAGCCGACTTCCATGCAGGCGTCGGTCACGCTGGCACCGGCCCGCAACAGCGCCATGGCGCGTTCGATCCGCCGGGTCATGAGGTAGTTGTACGGCGTCTCGCCGTAGGCAGCCTTGAACCGGCGGGAAAAGTGCGCGGGGGACATGAGGGCGCCGGCGGCCATGGTCGGCACATCGAGCGGCCGGGCGTAGTCGCGGTCGATCAGGTCCCGCGCCCGGCGCAGGTGGGCCAGGTTGGCCAGCTCCTGCGGTGTCATGGCGAAATTCTAACGCTGATCACGTGGTGTGCAGCCGCAATCCTTCGCACCAGTCCGGGCCCTGCTGATGAGGTTTCGTCAGCAGGGCCCGGACAGCATCGCGGTGGTTGCCTTAGGCGTAGTTGAGGCTGAGCAGCAGCGCCTTGAGTTTGGCGTATTGGTCGGTGGCCATCCAGGCCCTGGCGGCGTCCCTCGACGGGAACGCGGGGCGGTTGAAAATGACATCGGTGCCGAGGCCGCCGTTACCCGTTGGCACGAGCCGGCAGCCCCAATGGGAGTTTTCTCCATGCACCAGCGTCCGAGGATCGCTCAGGCCCATGGCGTAGGAATCGGGGAGCGAGTATTTCGTTGAATATTCCACGGCGAACCCGAAATCGGGCGTGGTGCCGTCCGGTGCAGTCATTCCCGGAACCGGCACCCGATCGAGCACCTCGACGGACATGGGCCCGGATGAACAACCTGTAACGACGCCATTTTCCACGGAAAGCAGATCGCTACCGGTTTCGTCGTAAACGGTGACTCTAACGGCGGGGGTTCCGGGGTGGACGGCGGCTCCGCACGGTCCACGTTGACGGGTAGGCGAAGGAGATGTGTCCGTCCGGGAACGTGAAGGTCTTCAGCGCCGGCGCTGCAGGTTCGGCCGACGGGGCAGGCGCCGCCGCGGGCGGTGCGGCGCCGTGGTGACAGCGGCCGCGGGCGGCGCCGTGGTGACAGCGGGTGCCGGCGGTGCCGTGGTGGTAGCGGGCGCAGGCGGTGCCGTGGTGGGCGTCGTTGTGGGGGTCGCTGCCGGCGTGGCGGCGGCGGTCTCGCCCGTCGTCGACGCCGGGGAAGCAGTTGCGCTTCCCGGTTGTGACGCGCAGCCTGCAAGGACGAGGCTGGCGGCAAGGCCCGCCATTGTGACAGTCGTGAAAAATCCGGTGCGGTTGGTCCCCAATTTATCCCCCAAATATGTGCTGTCGCGGGTGAATATCCCGCGCGATAGCTAATTATGCACAGCGCGGCGGGGATTTGCCGTCAAGCCTCGGAACAGCCACTCACCCGGCCAGGGCTCGTGCCTGCCGCGCTTTGATCGCGGAGGTCTGGCCGCAGTTGGAGCAGGTGATCCGGTACGTCCTGGAGGTGGTGAAGACCGGGATGAAAAACAGCGTGAATTTTGTGGCGCGTTGCTGCAGGTGGTGCTGGACGAACTGGTGGCAGCGCTGGCAGGTGGCCAGCCGGCCGGGCAGGTCGTTCAGCACGGTTTTGAGGCCGAAGAGGAGGAACATGGGCGGCACCTTTCGAAGCTTGCTGGTCAGGACCGGGGCGACAGCCGGGCTGCGAGGCCCGAGAGCAGGATGGTGATGCCTTGGTCCAGTTCGGCCTTGCCGTCGTATTCGGCGAGGACCGGGGCGAGGGCCCGGAGGCGGGGAAATTCCTTGGGCGGCAGCCGGTGCAGGCCCAGCCGGAGCAGGGCCTCGTTTTCCTCAGGGTCCACGACGAATTCCTGGAGTTCGTTGAGGATATGGCCGTACAGGTAGCCGTAGTAGGCGCGGTACACGTGCAGGGCGTCGGCCGGCGCGAATCCGGCGTCGATCAGCAGGGTGAGGATTTGTTCCAGCGGCCGGAGCGTGCCCAAGGGGCGGAGGCCCAGGGGCGTGGACAGGGGGCGGGTCACGAGCAGCGGTACGACGTTCGGGTGCCGGAGCGCGAGCTCGCGCAGGCAATGGGCGATGTGCCGAAGCTGGGCCTGCCAGTCCGGGTCATGCGGGGAGATGTCCAGTTCGTCAAACACGAGCTCCGAGACTCCGTCAAGGAGGGCCGCGCGGTTCTCGGCGTAGCGGTACAGGCTCATCGGGTCCCGGCCGAGTTCCTGCCCGAGCCGGCGCATGGTGAGCGCGTCGAGTCCTTCCGCGTCAACCAGTGCCAGGGCCGCGGACAAGACCAGCTCCCGGCTGAGGCGTGTCTTGGCGCCGGTGGGCGGGTCGGTGCCGGCGGCCGGGGCGGACTGCGGCGTTTCTGCGGTGGACATGGTTCCGATCTGGCCGGCCCGGGCCGGGCCCAAGAGGGCGTCCCGGGGAACTTTCGTCAGCGAGCTTGCTTACAGTGAAGTCTACGCCTAAAGTCTACGTTGTAGAGAAGTTGCTTTGACGCCCCGTGCGCGGCGTCCAGGCCTGAGCTGCTGTAGCCCTCGGCGGCACCACAACGCACCCAGCGGAAACGAGCCACCCATGGCAGATTCGCAGTACGACCAGTTCCTTCAGGAAGCCACCGCTCCCGGCGCAACCTCCGGCTCCGTCCTCGGACGGGATTGCCTGTATGGCGTCTATACGAGCTGGTGTTTCCTGTCCCGGGCAGTGCCCCGGTCCGAAGACGTGTTCTGGGCCGCGATGGCAGAGAAGCGGATCCGTCCCGGCCGCACGCCTCTGCGCATCAAGGGTCCGGCGGCCGCAGACTACATCCTGTCCAGCTATCCCGGGCTGGTCTGATCCGGATTCAGCCTTCGCTACTTCCGGGAGCCCTTGAGGCTACCGGTCACCTCAGCCTCGTCGGCCCCTGTAGCGAGGCAGACGATCTCCCGGTCCCCGAGCATCCAGCTCGAAGTAGTTGGATAAAAGAACGTCATTCCCAGCACGGAGGAATCGATGTCCACTCCGGCAAATTCCTTGAACTTGGGTTTACAGGCTTCGGTTGCCTTGTCGATGAGGGCCTCTTCGCCGGGGAATTTGGAGTCAGGAATGTTCGACGCGGCAAAAGCTTCGAGGTAATGCGGGGAACTGCAGGGCACAATCGTAACGTTTTCGACTTTCTCGCCTGTCGGCTCTGCCAGGCAGTCTCCCACGCGGATCTTGAACGCGTCGGCCTTGGCCGTCTCCGTCGCTGCTCCGGAAGTTGACCGGGGAACTTCCCTGTCCGCGGCCAGAAGCGAACAGCCCGACAGCGCCACTGAAACAGCAAGCGCGAGGCCCAGGCCGGCGGCGGCGTTGCGCCCAGTCAGCGTTGCGAAGCACGGGTTGGCAGAAAGCATGGAGATCTTCTCTTTCGTTGGCGGGGAACGAACGGGTCCGGCGTGATCTCCCGGCCCAGGACAACACCCCGAGCATGCGGGGCGAAGGCGCGGCACCCGTGCGGCCTGCCCCCTGCAGCCGACGTGCGCCCAGAATACCGAACGGGAGGGCATTCAGGGCGCAAGAATGCCCCCGGCGTGTGAGGCGCACAGGCCGGGGGCATTTTTCGCGGAAGGTAAGAGATTCGAACTCTTGGTACGGGGTTACCGCACACTGGTTTTCAAGACCAGCTCCATCGGCCGCTCGGACAACCTTCCCTACCGAGTAGTGTTTCATAGCCGGTCAGCTGCCACAAAAAGGCGGCGGCGCTCGCAGTCGACGCCACTTGGGCGCCCTACTCTGGAACAGGGCGCTGACCGCGCCGTGTGCCGCCGGCGCCCTGCCGCACCACATCAGCAAGGAATCGGGAGTTCTCCATGAAGGCTGTCTACATCTCAGAGCCCGGCGGGCCGGAGGTCCTGGAGGTCCGCGAGGTCCCGCCGCCCGTTCCGGGACCGGGCGAGGTGCTGATTGACGTGGTGGCTGCCGGCCTCAACCGGGCGGACGTCCAGCAGCGCCGGGGGTTCTACCCGCCGCCCCCGGGCGCCTCCGAGATCCCGGGCCTGGAGGTGTCCGGGCGGATCGCCGGCTTCGGCCCCGGCGTCACCAAGCCCTTCTCCATCGGGGACAAGGTCGTGGCGCTCCTCGCCGGCGGCGGCTACGCCGAACAGGTGGCTGTGCCGGCCGGCCAGGTCCTGCGGATCCCCGACGGCGTGGACCTGGTCACCGCCGCGTCGCTGCCGGAAGTCGCCGCCACCGTCTATTCCAACCTGGTCATGACAGCCCAGCTGCACGCCGGGGAGACCGTGCTGATCCACGGGGCCACCGGCGGCATCGGCACCATGGCCATCCAGTTGGCGAAGGCGCTCGGCGCGCGCGTCGCCGCCACCGCGGGCACCGCGGAAAAAGTCGGCACGGCGAAGGCCTTCCTCGGCGCCGACATCGCCATCAACTACAACGAGGAGGACTTCCCGGAGACCCTGCGCGCCCAGAACGGCGGCAAAGGCGCGGACGTGATCCTCGACGTTGTCGGGGCCAAGTACCTCGCGCAGAACGTGGACGCGCTCGCCGACTACGGCCGGCTCGTCGTGATCGGCCTGCAGGGCGGCACCACAGCGCAACTGGACCTCAGCGTGCTGCTCCGCAAGCGCGCGGCAATCATCGCCACCGCACTCCGGCCCCGCCCCGTGGAGGAGAAGACGGTCATCATGAACGCGGTCCGCGACGCCGTCTGGCCGCTGATCGCCGACGGCCGGATCCGACCGCTCGTGGCGAAGACGTTCCCGCTGGGCCAGGTCCAGGCCGCGCACCGCTACTTCGACTCGGGTGAGCACGTGGGCAAGGTCCTGATCGTCGTCTAGCCCCGGTGTGACGCATTGCATGCGCCGATCGGCATATGCCGGGTGGTTGCCGGAGGCTAATGACGATAATGTAATTCCATACGCGGTATACACGCGTCTTGGGGCGCGTGTATGCCGTCGTCCTGCTACCCTCGGGAGCACCATGTCTATCCGCCACAGCCTTCTCGCGCTGCTGCAGGACCGCCCCCGCTACGGGTACCAGCTCCGGACCGAATTCGAGGACCGCACCGGATCGTCCTGGCCCCTGAACATCGGGCAGGTCTACACCACCCTCGACCGCCTCGAACGCGACGGCCTCGTACAAAAGGACGGCGGCGACGGCGAAGGCCACATCGTCTACAGCATCACCCCGGCCGGCGCGGCCCACGTCCAGGACTGGTTCCGCGCTCCGGTGGGGCGCGCCAACCCGCCCCGGAACGAACTTGCCATCAAGCTCGCGCTCGCCCTGACACTCCCCGCCGTCGACGTCGGAGGACTCATCCAGGCGCAGCGCGCCGTCTCCATCCGGGCGTTGCAGGACTACACCAAATCCCGGCGCGAGGCCGCCGTGCGCCCGCGCCCGACCGACACGGCGAGGCTCCTGGTCCTGGATTCGCTCATCTTCCAGACCGAGGCGGAGGTCCGCTGGCTGGACCTGTGCGAGGCCCGCCTGATGCAACTGGCCGGACCTGCCTGAGAGCCCGCGCCTATGTGACGCCACTCACCGCACACTCCGCACCGCTGGGCGAGCGGGAGGGCGCGGCGACCGTCGGCCCGTATCCATCCGCACGCCCCGTTGATAAGGTGCCTTGGGGCAGATCCGACTGCTGGTCTGTCAAATGGGGTTTCTCAAGGAGGAGACATGGGCGCAATGCCAGGTGGCGGGCCTAACACCGCACAGCTCGACGACGGCATCACACCGGTGCCGGGGCTTCCGGCCACGGCCGTCGACGAAACCGTCCGTGAAGCGGAAGAACGCAAATGGACACCCGCGAAAATTGCCCTCTGGGTAGCAATCGCACTGCTGGGCGGCGTCGCCTGGGTCATGCTTGCAATCGTCCGCGGCGAGACGGTGAACGCGATCTGGTTTGTGTTCGCCGCGGTCAGCACCTACCTGATCGGCTACCGCTTCTACTCCAAGGTCATCGAACGCTACCTGCTGAAGCCGAACGACCGCCGGGCCACTCCCGCGGAATACAAGGCTGACGGCAAGGACTATGTCCGCACCGACCGCAACGTGCTTTTCGGCCACCACTTCGCCGCCATCGCCGGCGCCGGCCCCCTGGTCGGCCCGATCCTCGCCGCCCAGATGGGTTACCTCCCGGGCACCATCTGGATCATCATCGGCGTCGTATTCGCCGGAGCGGTCCAGGACTACGTCGTGATGTTCTTCTCCATGCGCCGCGGCGGACGCTCGCTGGGCCAGATGGCCCGCGAGGAACTCGGCGTCGTCGGCGGCACCGCCGCCCTGATCGCCACCCTGCTGATCATGGTGATCATCGTCGCCATCCTGGCCCTCGTCGTGGTCAACGCCCTGGCCGAGAGCCCCTGGGGCGTGTTCTCCGTCGGCATGACGATCCCGATCGCCCTCTTCATGGGCGTCTACCTCCGCTTCATCCGCCCCGGCAGGATCATGGAAGTCTCCCTCATCGGCCTGGTGCTGCTGATGGCCGCGATCATCGGTGGCGGCGCCGTCGCGGCCACCGAGTGGGGCGAGGCGTTCTTCACCCTGGACAAGGTCACCATCGCCTGGGCCATCATCATCTACGGCTTCATCGCCGCGATCCTGCCGGTCTGGCTCCTCCTCGCCCCGCGTGACTACCTCTCCACCTTCATGAAGATCGGCGTCATCGTGATGCTGGCCGTGGCCGTGATTGTGGTCCGCCCGGAAATCTCCGTCCCGGCCTTCAGCGAATTCGCCAGCCGCGACAACGGCCCCGTCTTCCCGGGCGCGCTGTTCCCGTTCCTCTTCGTCACCATCGCCTGTGGTGCGCTGTCGGGATTCCATGCCCTGATCTCCTCCGGCACCACGCCGAAGCTCATCGAAAAGGAACGCCAGACCCGTTTCATCGGCTACGGCGGCATGCTGATGGAGTCCTTCGTGGCCATCATGGCGCTCGTGGCGGCGATCTCCATTGACCGCGGTCTCTACTTCGCGATGAACGCCCCGGCTGCCCTCACCGGCGGCACCGTGGAAACCGCGGCCGCCTGGGTCAACGGCCTGGGCCTCACCGGCGTGAACGTCAGCCCGAACATGCTCGCCGAAACGGCGGCCAACGTGGGCGAGTCCAGCATCGTCTCCCGCACCGGCGGCGCGCCGACCCTTGCCGTGGGCCTTGCCCACATCATGCAGCAGTTCATCGGCGGCACCGCCCTGATGGGCTTCTGGTACCACTTCGCCATCATGTTCGAGGCACTGTTCATCCTCACCGCGGTCGACGCCGGTACCCGCGTTGCACGCTTTATGCTGCAGGACTCGGTCGGCAACTTCGTGCCGAAGTTCAAGGAGCACTCCTGGCGCCCCGGGGCCTGGTTTGCCACCGCCGTGATGGTCGGTGCCTGGGGCGCCGTGCTGCTGATGGGCGTCACGGACCCGCTGGGCGGCATCAATACGCTGTTCCCGCTGTTCGGCATCGCCAACCAGTTGCTGGCCGCCATCGCACTGTCCGTCTGCCTGGCCATCGCGGCCAAGCGGGGATCCTTCAAGTACCTCTGGATCGTGGCACTCCCGCTGGCCTTCGCGGCCGTCGTGACCATCACGGCCAGCTACCAGAAGATCTTCTCCTCCACTCCGGCGGTGGGCTACTTCGCCAACAACGCGGCCTTCTCCAAGGCACTGGCCGAGGGCAAGACCTCCTTCGGTACGGCCAAGACCGTCCCGGCGATGGAAGCCGTGGTCCGTAACACCGCGATCCAGGGCTGGCTGTCCGTCATCTTCGTGCTGCTCAGCATCATCGTCATCACGACGGCGCTGCTCGCCACGTACAAGGCGTTCCGCAACTCCAAGGCCGGCCTCGCCAGCACCGATAACGAGGATCCGGCCCTGCCGTCCCGCGTTTTCGCACCGGCCGGGCTGATCCCCACCGCGGCGGAGCGGGAGCTGGAGGCGGAGTGGAAGAAGCTGCCTGCAGACCAGCGGCTCGAAACCGCCCGGCACTGACGGGGTCACGGCCGTGAACGCGCTCGTAGCGGGATTCAAGGGCTTTGCCGAGTACCTCGGCGGGGTCATGGGAGCCGACGCCTACAAGAAGTACCTGGAGCATCACCGGGCCTCGGGCCACGATGGTCCGCCGATGAGTGAGCGGGACTTCTGGCGCGACCAGACGGACCGCCAGGAAAGCAATCCGCAGGGCCGCTGCTGCTAGGGTCCGGCGCCGGGCCGCAGCGGCGGCCGGGCACGCACTGAGCGGTTAGCGCGCCAACGAGGGCGCCGTCGGGAACACCAGTTCCCGGCGGCGCCTTCTGCTGTTTCCGGGCACGACGCCGGGCATGACCCCGGGCGCGGACCCGGGCGTCACGCACCGCCGTCCTCCGCTCCCGCCCGTGAGAGTATGAAGCCATGAGCGATCCGAACGACACTCAGCCCGGCCACGACACCGCGACGGAGGGCACTCCGGTCGAGGGCATCACCACCCCCGCGGAACCGAGGGGTGCCGCCGCAGCGGACACCGGCGGACCAGTTCCGCGACCGTTCGATCCCTCCGGCGCGGTCCCGCGCGGCCGGGTGAGCCACCTCCAGGAGCTGGTGGACGAGCCCGCCAAGGTCATGCGGATCGGCACCATGCTGAAGCAGCTCCTGGACGAAGTGAAATCCGCCCCGCTGGACGACGCGGCCCGGGTCCGGCTGGCCGAAATCCACGAACGCTCGATCAAGGAACTCGAAGACGGGCTGGCCCCCGAACTGGTCCAGGAACTCGAGCGGATCCATCTGCCGTTCCCCGACGACGGCACCCCCTCCGATGCTGAACTGCGCATCGCCCAGGCCCAGCTGGTCGGCTGGCTCGAGGGGCTCTTCCACGGCATCCAGACGGCAATCGCGGCCCAACACGCCGCCCGCGAGCACGCGGCCGCCCAGCTGCAGCTCCGCCAGCTTCCCCCCGGCACCATGATCGCGCCCGGGGTCATCATCGGGGACAACGGCGAACCGCAGCGCGCCGCCGAACCCCAGCCCGGGTCGGATCCCTCGCAGCCGGCCAAAGCCGCCGATCCGGACCACGGTCCCGGCCAGTACCTCTAGGACACCGTTGGGATTCTTCAGCGCCGCTAGACAAGGACGCAAGGACGACGCCGAACTCGGCAAAGGCCTGTGGCGCCGCGCCCACGACCGGTTCCTCCGGGGCCTGGACCGCTACCATCAGGTGCTCGAAGGCGTCGAGGACGAGGCCCTCTACGCGGAACTCGTGGACATCGCGAACGAACTCTCCGCCCTGGCCGGCAGGGTCCGGCAGATCTGCATGGAAGCCCAGCGCCGCTCGCCCAGCGACGGTCTCGACATCCCCGGCGCCCTGGCCGGCGTGCACCGCTCGCTCTCGACGGCGGGCAACTCGCTGGCCATGACGGCGGAGGCGGCAGCGATGCTCCGCCTCGCCGTCGGGCCGGTGCCGGTGGGTGCCGCCTCCGTGCGCCGCCGCGCGGAGTCCGTGGTGGAACACGTCGACGACGCGGAGCGGCGGCTTGCCGGGGCCGCCGCGGAAGACTGATGCCGCGTATTCCGGGTTAAGCGCCTAGCTTAGCCGCGCCGAAACACTTGCCTCTCCGGCGGCTGCTTGGCAGGATGGACGAATGACTTCTTCAGCTGAACTGACATTCAATGACGGCAACACCATCCCGCAGCTCGGTTACGGCGTTTGGCAGGTAGAGGACGACGTCGCCGAGAAGGTAGTGGTCCAGGCCTTCGAGGCCGGCTTCCGGCACATCGACACCGCCAAGATCTACGGAAACGAGGCCGGGGTGGGCCGCGCGATCGAGCGCTCCGGCCTCAAGCCGGAAGAAATCTTCATCACCACCAAGCTGTGGAACGCAGACCAGGGCTACGAGTCCACGCTCAAGGCTTTCGAGGAATCCATGGAACGTCTTGGCCTGGAGACCCTGGATTTGTACCTCATCCACTGGATGCAGCCGAAGCAGGACAAGTACGTGGACACCTGGAAGGCGCTCATCGAGCTCCAGAAGCAGGGCCGGGTGAAGACGATCGGCGTCTCCAACTTCACCAAGGAGGGGCTGCAGCGCCTCATCGACGAAACCGGCGTCGTCCCGGCGATCAACCAGGTTGAGCTTCACCCGTTCTTCAACCAGGCGGATCTGCGTGAATTCAACGCCTCCAAGGGCATCCTCACCCAGGCATGGTCGCCGCTGGGCCAGGGCGGGGAGCTGCTGGAAAGCCCGGTCATCGAACAGATCGCGGCCAAGCACAATGCCACGCCGGCGCAGGTGGTCATCGCCTGGCATCTTGCGATCGGCAATGTCGTGATCCCCAAGTCCGTCACGGAGTCACGGATCCGCGAGAACTACGCGGCCCTGGACGTGACCCTGGACGAGACCGACGTGCAGGCCATCAACGGCCTGGACCGCAGCGCCGAGGGCGCAGGCCGCATCGGTCCGGACCCGGCGGTCTCCGACTTCGCGTAGGCAGCCTCGTTGCGCCAGGGCCTCCACCCTCGGGTGGGGGCCCTTCGCGCGTCCGGCCCACGCCACCGGCCGCCGGTGGCATCCGGTTCAGGCGGCTGCCCGGCCCTCCCGGGGCCGCACGCCGTCGACGACGGCCCAGCCGTGCTCGTCCCGGACCCGCCGGCAGGCGAAGCGCTCGGCCGCCGCGGCGTCGTCGAACGTTTCGGTGCGGATCCGGCCGCATTCGGTATCCAGGTAGGTGACTTCCCAGTGCTGGACCGCTGACTGCTGGGCTGCCGGCTGATGGACTGCTGGGTGCTTCTGATGCTGTTCCATGAATTAAGTCTGCAACCGGCCTCTGACAGTCAGCGGTCATCCGGACGGCGTGTTGCCCAGCCGCAACACCCGTTCCCGGGCCAGGTCTTCCCGGCGGCGGTCCTTGTCGGCGGCGCGGGCGGCCTGCTGCGCGGTGGCCGATACCTGCTCGAGGCGCTTCCGGGCCTGCCGCAGCTCCGTCTCGGCGCGCGCCAGCTGTTCCCTGAGTCTGGCCGTCTCCTCCGTCAGGGCCTCGGCAGCGGCCGCAGCCTCGCCCAGCTCGGCGGCCGCGAGGTCTGCCTCTTCGGCGCTGGACCGGGCGGCCTCGGAAGCCTGCTCCAGGGCGGCCCGGGCCCGTTGCTGCGCGGACGGGCTAGGCGCCGCCCGGTCCTGCCGGACGGCCCGAAGCCTGGGCTGGTCCGGCGAGGGGGCAGTGGTCGACGCCGAGGACTGCGCCGTTCCCCGGGGAGTGGACGCCGGCGTGGACCCGGCAGGCGGCGTGGGCCCGGGGGCATCCGGCACGGCGACGGCACCGGCAAGGTCCACGACGTCGACGCCGTCGGCGGTAAGCGCCCGGAGCAGGCGCCCGCTCCGGACGGCCGCGGCAGCGCTCTCGTCGGCCGTGGCCGCACGCAGGGTCTGTTCGACTTCGGTCGCGATCGCACCGCTGATCTTCCGGCCCTGTTGTTCCGCCACGGCGCGGGCCGCGTCGACCGTGTCGGCAAGCAGCTTCCGCCGTTCCCCGGCGAGGCTGCGGAGCGTTGCGGCGTCGAGGGCGGCCTGGGCCTGGCGCATGGCGAGTCCCAGTTCGGCCAGTTCCCGGAGCGCCTCCGGCCGGTGCCAGGCGAGCATGTTGACGGCCCAGGCGCTGACCGACGGTTTAGGCAGGGAGCGCACCTCCGCCGCGCGGGAGCGCAGCCCCGGGGTCGGGGGCTGGCCGGCGAGCAGTTCCTTGGCCGCCGCCGCGCGGGCCGGGACGAAACCATCGAACGGCTCCGCATAGAGCTGTGCCGCGATGCCCGCCAGCTCACGCTCTGCCATGCAAGAATCATAGAAGCTTCGGCCGCCATGCCGGGGGTGCGCAGCGCCTGTCCACCGTAGGAGAGCCCACGTGATCGAAATCGCCGGACTCCCGGCCCACATCCTCCTGGTCCACGCCGTCGTCGTGCTGGGACCGATCGCCGGCCTCGCTGCCGTCGTGTACGCGGCGGCGCCGCGCTGGCGCCGGTACCTGGCCTGGCCGCTGGGCGTTCTCGCACTGGGGCTGGTCCCGGTGGCGCTCGTGACCGCGCAGGCGGGGGAGCAGCTGGAGGAGTCCCGCCCGGCGACGGCCATGATCCGGTCCCATGCCCAACAAGGGGACGTACTGAAGATCGTCTCGGTCATCTTCTTCGTCATCGTCGCCGCGATGATCGTGGTGAGCTTCGAACCGATCGGCCGGCGCTTCGCCTTCCTGGGGCGCCTGCGTGCGAACCGCGTCCTGCAGATGGTCCTGCTGGTGGCCGGAGCGCTGGCCGGAGCCTTCTTCGTCTACCAGAGCGTCATCACCGGGCACTCCGGCGCCGCCTCCGTCTGGGGCCGCTGACCGCCCGGTCGGCCCGCTGGAGGGCCGGACGTGCCCGCCGCACCGTCATGAGCAGCATCACGAAGGCAACGGCCTGCAGCGCCATGACCACCACGATCAGCGCAGGGCGCGCGCCGTAGAGGGCGCCGTAGAGCGTGCCGCCGGCCAGGGCACCGGCCCCCTCGAAAGCCGCAAAGACCCCGTACGCCGTTCCCTGCCGCGACTCCGGCACGAGGTCGGCGACCAGCGCCTTGACCGTGGAGTCCCGGATCCCGGTCGCGGCGCCCCAGACGGCCACGCCGGCCAGGACCATGGGGAAGCCGGTGGCGAAGGCCAGCCCGGGAACGGCCGCGGCGAGCACGGGCAGCGACAGCAGCACGGCGGGGCCCATCCGGTCGTAGAGGACGCCGCTGCCCAGGGCGCCGAGCGCCGCCGCGCCCATGGCCGCGGCATAGAGCAACGGCACCACCGGCACCGGGACCGCCGCCGAGGCGGTCAGGTGGTAGGCAATAACGCCGAACGCCACCAGTCCCGCGCTCCAGAAGAAGGCACACACCGCAAAGAGCAGGAAAACGCCGGAGAACAGCGACGCCGGCCTGCCGGCAGCGCCGTCCGCCGTCCGAGCGCCGTCGGCGGTCCGCCCGCCGTCGTCTGCTTCCCCGGCCCGCCGGCCGCCGGCGGCAGCGGAGTCTTGGGGGCCGCCCGGCTCCGCGACCCGGCGGCGAAGCCAGAGCAGCACAGCCAGCGAGATCGCGGCCGGGACCGCCAGCACAGCGAACGCGGCCGAGATGAGGCCCGTGGCCGCCAGCACGGCCGCGACGATGACCGGTCCGAGCAGGGCCCCGGTGAGATCCAGGGACTTGTGCACGGCGAAGCCCCGGCCCCGCCCGACGCGCCCGGCCGCAGAAGCGAGCAGCACGGTCTTGGCGGGGCTCCGTACGGCTTTGCCCACCCGGTCCCCGATGATCAGCGCCGCGGCCAGGCCAAGCCCAGCGGCGCCGGCAGCCGGGGCGAAGGCCAGCAGCGGCACGCACACGGCCGTCAGGGCGTAGCCGGCCAGCGTGAACGTCCAGTACCGGCGCGTGCGGTCGGCCCACGGCCCAAAGACCAGGCGCAGACCCTGCGCCGCGGCCTCGGCCCCGCCTATGACGATCCCCACCAGCAACGCGGAGGCCCCCAGTTGCGCCAGCAGCGGCCCGGCGAGCGGGCGGGCGCCGTCGGAGACGACGTCGGCGGCCAGGCTGACCAGCCCGAAGCCGACCACAGTGCCCCACGGCCGGCGGTCCCCTGCCGGTGTCGGCACCCCGCGCTCAGGCCGGTCCATTTCCCAAGGGTCGCGGACGTGGCAGGGATTGACAAGGGCGGAGACCCGGGGCCCGCCCCAGGGATGCGGACAGGGTTCGTGGCGCGTTCACTGCGGGTTCACAGTCCCCTCAGCTCCCGCTGACTCAATGGACGGGACATCAGCCGACCCCACTCAGGAGACAACATGTCACGTTCCTTTGCCACGTCCCGCCGCCGCTTCCTCGCCCTGTCCGGCGGCGCGGCGGCCACTGCCGCCATCTACGGCTTCTCCACGGCCCCCGCCTGGGCTGAACCGCACTTCCCGCAGAACCCTTTCACCCTGGGGGTAGCCTCGGGTGACCCCACCCCTGACGGCATCGTGTTGTGGACCCGGCTGGCACCGGAGCCCCAGGCGGCAGACGGGCAGGGCGGCATGCCCCCGTACAAGGTCCAGGTGAACTGGCAGATCGCCGCCGACCCGGAATTCCGCACCGTCGTCAAGGCCGGCAGTGAGAGCGCCACCCCCGAGCTGGCCCACTCCGTGCACGCCGAGGTGGACGGGCTGCGCCCGTCCGCCGACTACTGGTTCCGTTTCCGCGTCGGCAACGAGGAAAGCCCGGTCGGGCACACCCGCACCGCGCCGGCGGCCGGGTCGGACCCGGCGCGGGTCACCTTCGGACTGGCCTCGTGCCAGGCGTGGGCCGGCGGCCGCTACGCCGCCTACCGCACCATGGCGCAGGAGGACCTCGACCTTGTTGTGCACGTGGGGGACTACACCTACGAGGGCAAAAATCACGAGACCCTGGCCGACTTCCGCAACAACCACGCGAAGTACAAGAGCTCGCCCGACCTGCAGGCCGCGCACGCGAAGTTCCCGTTCGTCGTGACCTTCGATGACCACGAGGTCGAGAACAACTGGGCCGACGGTGTGTCCCAGCCCGACAACGAGGCGTCCAACGACCCGCAGCGTTTCCTGCAGTTGCGCACCAACGCCTTCCAGGCCTACTACGAGCACCTTCCCCTGCGCCGCCCGCAACGGCCCACCGGCCCGGACATGGTCCTGTACCGGGGACTGGACTACGGCAACCTGGCAAGGTTCCACGTGCTGGACACGCGCCAGTACCGCTCGGACCAGCTGACCGAGAACTTCCCGGGCGGCCCCCAGCACCCCGGCGTGTACGACCCCTCACGCACCCTCATGGGGGATGAGCAGGAACAGTGGCTCTTCAAGGGGCTCGCCTCCTCGTCCGCCCGCTGGAACGTCATCGCCCAGCAGACGATGATGGCGCAGTACGACTACGACACGACCGAGAAGCTTTCGGTCAACCACGACCAGTGGGACGGCTACGTCGTCTCGCGCAACCGCCTCACCAACTTCATCAACCAGCAGAACCCGGCCAACCCCGTGATCCTGAGCGGCGACTGGCACGCCGCCTTCGTCAACGATGTCCTGCTCGACCACGCGGACCCGGCCTCGAAGATCGTCACCACGGAGTTCGTCGGAACCTCCATCAGCTCCGGTTGCGGCTGGGCCCAGGCCATCAAGAACGGCCTGCCGGCCAACCCGCACACCCACTACATCAACCCGGACAAGCGGGGCTGGACCCGCTGCACCGTGACCCCGGACGAGTTCCGCAGCGATTACCTTGTGGTGGCATCGGCCGCGGACACCACGTCACCGGCCGTCGTCGACGCGTCCTTCGTGGTGCGGAACGGCCAGCCGGGGGCCCAGCGGGTCTGATATCGGCCATGTGGGGGCGGCCGTCGGCTGCGCCGGCCGTCCCGAACAGAACTCCGTATTCCCGCTGAAGCAGCGGGAATACGGGGTTTTTCTCGAGCTTCCTAGCAGAATCGAACTCTCTCCGCATCGGCCAGCGGCTCGGCTGGTTGACAGCGAAACTTTCAGGTGAAAATATCTGCAAAATTGGGCAGCATCTACGCATGCTCATTGTCAGGAGAGACCACCTCCTGCCGGGCCGCTCGCCCACAGTTCTATCGGGGGAAACTTGAAAACACGCCTGCTCGCCGCCACGACGATGACGGGCCTCCTGCTCGCCGCCACGGCTTGTGCCTCACCACCGAGCGCGGAGCCGGATGCCACACCGCTGAGCTCCCCGGCCGCGACCGTAGCGTCGGCACCCACAGCGACCGCCACAGCAACGACAACGGCAGCCGCGGCAGCGGCGAGTGCGACGGCCGCCCCGACACAGGCTCCGGCTTCGGATACCCGCCACGCTGCGCCGATGGAGACGTTCACGTTCCCGGATGGTCACATTGCCTTCGACTACTTCGCGGGCTGGACCGTCACGGTCAAGCCCGGCCCGGCGAACAACGCTGACGAGCAGAAGATCTCGTTCGAGGCGACCATCAAGGACGAGGCCGGCACAGTCCTGGCCCGCGTGTACAGCGGCAAGTACGGTGACGGCGCCGCTGGCCCGGCCGAGCGGACCGTCTTGGACCACAGCCCCGTATCAGGAATCGTGGACAAGTCAGGGGGAGTCGCGCAGTTCGGCTTCGCCTACGACGAGGCCCCCGACGGTAGCCTCTACTACTTCATGGATGTCCGGGCGGCCCACGAGTTCCTGGCACCCGACGGCAGCTCCGGTACCAACCAGATCCCGTTGCCCGACCGGATCATGAACGCCTACGTCGTGCTTACCGATCGGCCGTCCACGCTGGCGTTCAAGTCGCCGGCCGACGCGAAGGCCTGGATGGAAACCGGACGGTACGCGCAGCTGAAAGCGCTGATGCTCAGCCTGCGGTACAAGTAGGTCCCTAGGTGTGCCTTGGTCACGTACGGCCATCCCACCGCCATCGACAAAAAACCCCGCATCGCCGGTGAGTAAGCGGGAATACGGGGTCTTTGTATCGTTCTTCTCGAGCTTCCTATCAGAATCGAACTGATGACCTTCTCATTACGAGTGAGACGCTCTACCGACTGAGCTAAGGAAGCAACCGCGTGAACCCCGGCGAACCGGGCGGATCACGCAAGAGACAACTGTAATGGAGTCCCCGCGCCCGGGTCAAAATGAGCCGCGGGGGATCAGCAGACGGTGTTGTCCGCCGGGGTCTTGCCGTCCACGAGGTACCCGTCCACGGCCTTCTCGATGCAGCTGTTGGACCGGCCGTAGGCGGTGTGGCCCTCACCCTTCCAGGTCAGCAGCGAGGCCGTGCCCAGCTGCTTGCGCAGGGCGCTGGCCCACTCGACCGGCGTCGCCGGGTCGCCGGTGGTCCCGATCACCACGATCTCGGTCGAGCCCTTGTACTCGACCGGCGCGGGGGTCCGGAGATTCTTGTACGGCCAGTCCTTGCAGCTCGTGCCGCCGTAGGCGAAGTAGTAGCCCAGGGTCGGGGAAAGCTTGCGGAGCTGCTGCTCCTCGGCGCGCATCGTGGCCGTGTCGGAGGACATCGGGTAGTCCAGGCAGTTGATCGCGGTGAAAGCGAAGGCGGAGTTGGCCGAATAGCTCCCGTTCGGCTCCCGGTCCGCGCCGAAGTCGGACAGCCGGAGCATGGGTGACAGGTCGCCCTGGATTGCGCTGTCCAGCGCCTGGGTCAGCACCGGCCAGTTGTCGTCGTTGTAGAACGGCAGAATGAAGCCGCTGACGAACATGGACGCGTTGACCAGCCTGCCGTCCTTGGCGGACTGCGGGCTCGCTTCAACGGCCGCGATGATCTCCTGGATCTGCTGGACGGCGTCGTCCTCGGTGCCGCTGAACGGGCAGCCGCTGTCCTGGAGGCAGTTGGCCACATAAGCACGGATGGCCTTCTCAAACGCCTTCGCCTGGCCGCTGGTGAGTTCCTCGTAGCTCAGCGAGGGGTCCATCGCGCCGTCCAGGACCATCCGGCCGACGTTGTCCGGGAACAAGGACGCGTAGGTGGAACCCAAGGAAGGTGCCGTACGAGTAGCCGAGGTAGTTCAGCTTCGTGTCGTTCAGGACGCCGCGGAGGATGTCGAGGTCCTTGGCGGCGCTGACCGTGTCCACATGGGCCAGCACGGGTCCGGTCTTCGCGGCGCACTTAGCGGCCAGGGCCTTGTTGTCCGCCAGGGCTTCGGCCAGCCCGGCGTCGGTCTCCAGCTTGTAGATCTTGGCGCGGGAGGCGTCGCGTTCCTGGTCGGTCAGGCAGGTGACGGGGGCCGAGCGCTTCACGCCGCGCGGGTCGAAGCCGACGATGTCGTAGCTGGAACGGACCTTCTCGGAAATGTTCGTGGAGCCGGCTTCCTTGACGAAGTCGTAGCCGGAACCGCCGGGGCCGCCCGGGTTGACCAGCAGGCTGCCCTTCTTGTCGCCGCCCGTCGAGGCCAGCTTGAGGGCCGCGATTTCGATCCTGTCGCCGTCGGGCTTGCTGTAGTCCAGCGGGACCTTGACCTTGGCGCACTCGAAGTCGCCCTCGCAGCTCGTCCAGTCGAGCTGCTGGGAGTAGTAGCTCCGCAGTTCGGCGGGCGCCGCGGCGGCGATCGAGGGGTCGGCCGTGCCCGGAGCGCTCTTCGAGCCGCCGTCGCCACCGCCGAAGAGGGTGCAGGAGGACAGCACCAGGGACAGTACCAGGCCCAGCACCAGGGCGCCGGCCGCCCGCACCCCGAGCCCCACCGTTCGGTTAGCTGCGGGCCGTGGTGCTGACGTCATGCGGTTCTCCTTGGGACGTGGAACTGGGTGAATCGAGGTGGGTCGAGCGTTGCTGTCGGATCAAATCAGGCTGGCGGCCATGGACTCTATCGCCAGCAGCGGGGCCACGTTGGTGGTGGTGATCCTCTTGCGGGCCTTGTTGATGGCGTCCATGCGGGCGAGGGTCACCTCGGCCGTTGAACGTCCGGCAAAGTCCTGCAGTTCGTTCCCCAGTTCGACGTTGACCAGGTCAACGGCGTTCCCCAGCTGGATAATCAGCACATCCCGGTAAAAGGACAGCAGGTCGGTCAGGGTGCGGTCAAGCGAGTCCGTGACGGAGCGCTTGGCGCGACGTTTCTGGTCGTCCTCCAGCTGTTTGACCTGTCCGCGCATGGCCGGCGGCAGCGGGCCGCTTTCCGGGGCGCCGAGCGTCGCGAGCAGCGCGGCCTTCTCGGCGGCGTCGCGCTCGTCGTTGGAGCTGTTGGCTTCCTCGGTGGCGATCTTGACCAGCTTGTCCGCCATCATCACGGCCGCGGTGATGCCCCGCAGCTGCAACGGGAACCGCACGGTCTCCAACCGGCGCTCCCGCGCCTCCGGGTCCCGGGCCAGCCTGCGGGCGATCCCCACGTGGCTTTGCGCGGCCCGGGCGGCCCGTTCGGCGACGTCCGGGTCGACGCCGTCGCGCTTGACCAGGAGGGCCGCGACGTCGGCGGCCGGCGGGAGCCGCAGCGCCACCGGTCGGCAACGGGAGCGGATGGTCACGAGCACGTCCGCGGGGGAGGGGGCGCAGAGCATCCAGATGGTGCGCGGGGTGGGCTCCTCGATGGCCTTGAGCAGCACGTTGGTGGTGCGCTCCGCCATGCGGTCCGCGTCCTCGACGACGATGATGCGCCAGCGCGCGGAGGACGGCCGGTTGCCCGCGGTCGAGACCAGTTCGCGGGCCTCGTCGATGGTGATGGTGACTTTCTCGGTGCGCACGAACGTCACATCGGAGTGCGTCTCGCCCACGATCGTCTGGCAGGCCGGGCATTCGCCGCAGCCCCGCCGGGCCACGTCGTCCTGGTCGCAGTTCAGCGCCGCGGCGAAGGCCTTGGCGGCGTTGGACCGGCCGGAGCCCGGCGGCCCGGTGAACAGCCAGGCATGCGTCAGCCCCTCGCCCGCGGCCGCCTGGCGCAGTTGGGCGACGACGGCGGGCTGGCCCTGGAGGTCGTCCCAGACACTCATGCCGAGCTGCCCTGGCGGAGCGCGAGCAGCGCCTCGACCCGCGCCAGGATCCGGGCGGCCAGCTCCGGCACCGGCAGGTGTGCGGCGAGGACCAGGTACTGCTCCGGCCGTGCCGCGGCCAGCGCCAGGAAGGCGGCACGGATCCTGGCGTGGAAGTCGTCGGCCTCGGATTCGAGCCGGTCCTCGGGGGCATCGCCGGCGGTCCGGCGCCGGCGGCCGTCGGCAGGGTCGACGTCGAGCAGCACCGTGAGGTCCGGCTGCAGGCCGGAGGTGGCCCAGTCGTTGACCTCGCGCACCGCGTCCGTGCCGAGGTGCCGGCCGGCGCCCTGGTAGGCCACCGAGGAGTCGATGTACCGGTCCGTCAGGACCACTTCGCCCCGCTCCAGCGCGGGGCGGATGACCTGGGCGGCGTGGGCGGCGCGGGAGGCGGCGAAGATCAGTGCCTCGGTGCGGGCATCGATGTGGCCGTGGCCGTGGTCCAGCACCAGGGACCGGAGTTTCTCGCCGATCGGGGTGCCGCCCGGTTCCCGGGTCCGGAGCACCGTCAGCCCGCGTGACTCCAGCGCCGCGGCGAGTTCCGCGGCCTGGGTGGACTTGCCGGCGCCGTCGCCGCCTTCAAAGGCAATGAACAGTCCGGGGAACGGTCCGGGAGTCTGGGTAGTCACTGCTCTAGCCTACCGACAATCACCGACACCATGGTGGCCCGCGCGTAACGGCTTACGGGCCCGGCGCGGCTCCGAAGTACCCTGTGACCATGAGTCTCTCGGAAGAACAGGCAGCCTCGCTCTCCGCCGAAACCGTGGTGGTGGCCGCGGGCCGGCCGCCGCGCGAACGGGACGCCCCGGTCAACCCGCCGATTGTGCTGTCCTCGACCTACTTCGGCACCGGCCCGCTGGGCCCCGGCGACCGCGGCTACGGCCGCTACTCCAACCCCACCTGGGACCCGTTCGAACAGGCCCTGGCCCAACTGGAAGGCGCCTCCCTGCCCGGCCTGCTTTACGCCTCGGGCCTGGCCGCCGTCAGTTCCGCGCTGTCCCTGGTTCCGGCGCAGGGGGTGCTGGTGATGCCGTCCCACAGCTACGCCGGTTCGCTGGTGATGGCGACGGAACTGGCCGAGAAGGGCGCGCTGGAACTGCGCACCGTGGACATCGCGGACACCGACGCCGTGCTGGCGCAGCTGGCCCCCGCCGACGGCAGGCCCGCGAGCATGCTGTGGCTGGAGAGCCCCACCAACCCGATGCTCGGCGTCGCGGACATCCGGGCACTGACGACGGCGGCGCACGCGGCCGGCGCCCTGGTCGTCACCGACAACACCTTCTCCACCCCGCTGGTGCAGCAGCCGCTCAGCCTGGGCTCCGACGTCGTGCTGCACTCGGTCACCAAGTACCTCTCCGGCCATTCCGACGTCGTCCTCGGCGCCCTGGTGACCTCCGACGCCGAGCTGCACGCCAGGCTGCTGCACCACCGCACCATCCACGGCGGGATCGCCGGGCCGTTCGAGGCCTGGCTGGCGCTGCGGGGGCTGCGCACCCTTGCCTTGCGGATCGAGCGCTCGCAGGCCTCCGCCGCGGTGCTCGCTGCACGGCTCAGCGGGCACCCGCGGATCGGCAGCATCCGCTACCCGGGCCTCCCCACGGACCCCGGACACGAGCGGGCCAAGGCGCAGATGAAGGGCTTCGGCTCCGTGCTGTGCATCGAAATGGCGCCGCTGGCCGGGCCCGGAGGCGACTTGAGCGGTGCGGACGCGGCCGACCGGATGATCCGGGCCCTGCAGCTGTGGCTGCCGGCCACCTCCCTCGGCGGGGTGGAATCGCTGATCGAACGCCGGCGCCGGCACACGGCCGAGCCGGCCAGCGTGCCGGACAACCTGGTCCGGCTGAGCGTCGGAATTGAAAACGTCGAGGACCTGTGGGCCGATTTGCAGCAGGCTTTGGCCACACTGGACGGCTAGGCTGGGGGCATGGACGGAAGAACGCTGATTGAAATTGCCGACAGGGGAATCTACTTTCTCCTTGCTGTCGTGGCCCTCGGGCTTGAAGTGTGGGCGTTCTTCGACTGCCTGCGGCACAAGGCCAACGCCTTCGAAGCCGTCTCCAAGCGGACCAAGACGTTCTGGCTCGCGCTGACCGGCGGCGCCCTGGCCATCGGCCTGCTGTCCATAGTCGGCGGCGGCGGAGGCTTCTTCGGCCCGCTGGGGCTCTTCGGGCTCGCGGCCGTGACGGCGGCCTCCGTCTACCTCGCCGACGTCCGGCCCGCCGTGAAGGACGCCGGCCGCGGCGGCAGCCGCAACATGGGACCCTACGGCCCCTGGTGATCCCCACCGGCTCCCTCAGCTCGCAAGCTCGCTCAGGGAACCCTGCCGGCGTGGGCCCATCCACCGGCTCCCTCAGCTCGCAAGCTCGCTCAGGGAACCCTGCGGCGTGGGCCCATCCGGCTAAGGACCCGGTGCCACGGCTGCCCAGTCCACGGTGAGCTCGCCCAGGCGCCACCGCGACGGACCGTCCTGCACGGGCCAGCCGCCGTCGCGCAATGCCCGGCACATGGCCGTCCAGCGCTGCCGGTTCCCAAACGAGGCCAGCGGCGCCGCCTCCAGCCAGGCCTTGTCCATCGCCTGCAGGTAGGAATGGATCCGCTCCCCGGGCACGTTCCGGTGGATGAGCGCTTTCGGTAAACGCTCGGCGATCTCCGAGGGGAGCTCGAAGCCGCCGAAGCGCATGGACAGCCCCAGGCTGAGCGGCCCGCCGGCGTCGAGCGCCACCCACGTGACCCGGCGTCCGATCTCGTCGCAGGTGCCGTCGATGAACAACCCGCCGGGGGCCAGCCGGTCCTGCACCAGCCGCCAGATGGCCGGGACGTCGGCCTCCTCGTACTGCCGCAGCACGTTAAAGGCGCGCACCAGCACCGGCCGGCCCGGCACCGGGAGTTCGAAGCCGCCCAGCCGGAAGCTCAGCCCCGGACGCTCCAGCGCCTTGGCCTGCCGGACCCGTTCCGGTTCGATCTCGATCCCCACCACGCGCACGTCCGCCCGGACGGCGCAGAGGCGTTCGAAAAGTTCGACGGCGGTGGCCGGGGACGCACCGTAGCCGAGGTCGACGACGAGCGGATCCTTGGCGGCGCGCAGCCGCCAGGCCTGCGGCCCGGTGAGCCAGCGGTCGACCCGCCGCATCCGGTTGGGGTTGGTGGTGCCGCGGGTCACGTTGCCCACCGGCCGGCCCGCCCGGGACGCACCCGCGGGTCCGCCCCGGGTCCCGCCCGGATTCCGGGGGGACACCACCCGCTCAGCCTTCTGCACCACACGCCCACCCTATCGCCCGCGTTCCGGTGATACGGGGCGGTGTGTAACGCAGGGCACGGTCCCGGACCGCTCGGTTAGGATAAAAAGCATGACTTACAAGCTGATTCTGCTGCGCCACGGCCACAGCGAATGGAACGCCAAGAACCTGTTCACCGGCTGGGTGGACGTCGACCTGAACGACCAGGGCCGTGCCGAGGCGGTGCGCGGCGGCGAGCTGCTGGTGGAGAACAACATCCTCCCGGACGTGCTGTACACCTCGCGCCTGAAGCGGGCCATCAACACCGCGAACCTCGCGCTGGAGAAGGCCGACCGCGGCTGGATCGACGTCAAGCGCGACTGGCGCCTCAACGAACGCCACTACGGCGCGCTGCAGGGCAAGGACAAGGCCCAGACCCTGGCCGAATACGGCGAGGAGCAGTTCATGACCTGGCGCCGGTCCTACGACACGCCGCCGCCGCCGCTCGCGGACGACTCCGAGTTCTCCCAGGTGGGGGACCCGCGCTACAAGGACCTCGGCGACGCCATGCCGCGCACCGAGTGCCTCAAGGACGTCCTGGTCCGGCTGCTGCCGTACTGGGAATCGGACATCAAGGAAGACCTCAAGGCCGGCAAGACCGTGCTGGTCACCGCGCACGGCAACTCCCTGCGCGCCCTGGTCAAGCACCTGGACGGCATCAGCGACGAGGACATCGCCGGCCTGAACATCCCCACCGGCATCCCGCTCGTCTACGAACTGGACGAGGACTTCAAGCCGCTGAACCCGGGCGGCACCTACCTGGACCCCGAGGCCGCCGCCGAGTCCATCAAGGCAGTGGCAAACCAGGGCAAGAAGTAACACCTTCCGCACCCCGGATACGACGACGGCGGCCGGTCACCCCCAAGGTGACCGGCCGCCGTCGTGCTGGCGGAATTGCGGCAGCGTCAGCTGTGTTCGATGCTGTTCGGGTGCCACGCGCCGGTGACCAGGTAGGTCACCTTCTGGGCGACGGAGACGCCGTGGTCCGCGAAGCGCTCGAAGTAGCGGCTGGCCAGGGCGACGTCGACGGTGGTGGCGGCGGATTCGGTCCAGTCACTGCGCGCGATCGACTTGAAGACGCCCAGGTGCAGGTCGTTGACGGCGCTGTTGGCCTTGAGGATGTCGCGGGCAACCTCGAGGTCGCGGGTCTCCAGCAGCACGGTGAGCTTCTCGGCGATCTCCAGGTCGTACCTGGCGAAGTCCTTGAAGGTCTCCTGCAGCTGCTGCGGGACCACGTTCGCCGGGTAGCGGAGCCTGGCGAGCTGGGCGATGTGCCGGGCGAGGTCGCCCATCCGCTCCAGCGAGGCACTCATCCGCAGCGAGCCCACGATCATGCGCAGGTCGCTGGCCACCGGACCCTGCAGGGCGAGGATGTCGATGGCACGCTCGTCGAGGCTGTTCTGCAGGAAATCGATCCGGGCGTCCGCCGCGATGACGTCCTCGGCCAGATCGATGTCGGCACCCTCGAAGGCTGTTGTGGCCTTCTCGAACGCCTCGCTGACCAGCTTCGAAATTTCGACCAGCTGCTCACCGACCTGGGCGAGCTCTTCCTGAAAAACCTTACGCACGGGTGCGTCCTTTCCTCGGAAACGCGGCCGGGCACGCAGTGGCCAGCCCGTTTCGTTTCACCGTAGCGGCGTTCAACCTGTCACCCTTCCACTCTCGGGTGAACTGTTACGCCCCAATAGGTGAACGTTAGCTGAACCGGCGCCCCAATCGCACAAGTTTTCGATTTCCGGCGGGCCGCAGCGCATAAGCTGGAGCCGTGGATCCAATGCTCATCGGTGTGATCGCGGGCCTGATCGGCCTGTCGCTCGGCATATTCGGCGTGCTCGCCTTCCGGGTCAGTGAGCAGCAGCGCAAAATCAGCGACGTCGAGACCGGCGACCCTTCGCTTCCCGACGGCGCCGCCGAGGTGCTCGCCGTCGTCGGCCGCGCATTCGTCGTGGTGGACGCGGTCGACGGCGTGGTGCGGGCCAGTCCCGCCGCCTACGCGTACGGCCTCGTCCGGGGGCACACCGTGGTGCACCAGCAGCTGCTGGAAATGACGGCAAAAGTCCGGCGCGACGGCGTGATCCTCGAGAAGCAGCTCGAGCTGCCGCGCGGCCCGCTGGGCCAGGGCACCATTGTGGTGCAGGTCCGGGCGGCCATGCTCGGCGAGGAATATATCCTGCTGCTCGCGGACGACCGCACCGAGATCACCCGCACCGAAGAGATCCGCAACGACTTCGTGGCCAACGTCTCGCACGAGCTGAAGACCCCGGTCGGCGCCATCTCGCTGCTGGCCGAAGCGCTGGAGGCCTCGCCCGACGACGAGGAGGCCGTCCGCCGCTTCGCCAAGCGCATGCACAAGGAATCCACCCGGCTCGCCGCCCTGGTCCAGGACATCATCGAACTCTCCCGGCTGCAGGGGGCCAACGTGGCCCAGCAGGCGCACCCCGTGGACATCAACACCGTCGTCGCCGAGGCCGTGGACCGGTCCCAGCTCCCCGCCGAGAGCAAGAACATCGAAATCGTGGTGGGCGGCCGGACCGACGCCATGGTCTACGGTGACCAGGACCTGCTGGTCACCGCGCTGCGGAACCTGATCGACAACGCCATCCGGTACTCGCCGGAGAACACCAGGGTCGGCGTCGGCGTGCGGGCCCGGGACGGTCTGGTCGCGGTCTCCGTGACGGACCAGGGCGAGGGACTGAGCCCCGAGGACCAGGAGCGCGTCTTTGAGCGCTTCTACCGGGTGGACTCCGCCCGCTCCCGCCACACCGGCGGCACCGGACTGGGCCTGAGCATCGTCAAGCATGTGATGGCCAACCACGGCGGCGAGGTGACGCTCTGGTCCCAGCCCGGGCAGGGCTCCACCTTCACCATCCGGCTTCCCGAGATGGAAGGCCAGGACCAGCCCGCCGCGGACCCCCGCCAGGCCCCGAAGAACGCACGACCAGAACGACGCGACGCCGCCGGCGTCCATGAGCAAGGAGCTAGCGCTTGAGCCGGATTCTTATTGTCGAGGACGAGGAGTCGTTCAGCGACCCCCTCTCCTACCTGCTGGGCAAGGAAGGATTCGAGGTGGAGGTCGTGGACAACGGCCTGGACGCCATCACCGAATTCGACCGCAACGGCGCCGACCTGGTCCTCCTGGACCTGCAGCTGCCCGGGCAGTCCGGGACCGAGGTGTGCCGCCAGCTGCGCCAGCGCTCCTCCGTCCCGGTGATCATGCTGACCGCCAAGGACGCCGAAATCGACAAGGTGGTGGGCCTGGAACTGGGCGCCGACGACTACGTCACCAAGCCCTACTCCTCCCGCGAGCTGGTGGCCAGGGTGCGGGCCGTGCTGCGCCGCCACGGCGAGCCCGAGGAGCTGGTCTCCAGCACCGTCCAGGCCGGCCCGGTCCGGATGGACATCGAGCGGCACGTGGTCAGCGTGCAGGGCGAACAGGTGTCGCTGCCGCTGAAGGAGTTCGAGCTGCTCGAGATGCTGCTGCGCAACTCCGGCCGGGTCCTCACCCGGGGGCAATTGATCGACCGGGTCTGGGGCTCCGACTACGTGGGCGACACCAAGACACTGGACGTGCACGTCAAGCGGCTGCGCAGCAAGATCGAACCGGACCCCTCCGCGCCGCGGTACCTGATCACCGTCCGCGGGCTGGGCTACAAGTTCGAGCCCTAGCCGGAAGACGCCGCCCGGCCGGCGGGACCAAGGCCACGGAACGCACAAAAGGAGGGGCACCCGCGAGTTCGCGCGGGGGCCCCTCCTTTTATGCGTGCGGCCGTGCGACGGCCGGAGGCTAGTGGTTGGTCGTCGGCGTCGGCGTCGGCGTGCCGGATTCCGCGACGGAGTCCGTGGGATCGGCGGCCGGCAGGTACTTCTTGTAGTCGACGATCGTGCCGTCCAGGACCGGCATCTTGAACTTGGCGTCCGAGTTGGTGCCGTCCTCGCGGATGGTTACCTCGACCAGGGAACCCGGCTTGCCGCCGGAGGTGCTGAGCATCGCCGCGTCGGTGCTCTCGTTCAGCAGGGCGTAGGAGTTCTTCTTGACCGGAACCTGGGTCTGGGAACCGTTGGCGCCGTTGATGGTCAGATTCACGTCGTTGGACGAGGTGTTGTACACCGCACCGATCACGCGGCCGGGCTTGTCCTCGCCGTCGGAGACGATCATCATGTTGCGCAGCTGCAGCGGGCCGAGGTCCGTCAGGGTCCCGTCCGATGCCGCGTACTGCTCTGTCGTCTGCTGGGCGTTGATGTAGCCGCAGCCGGTCAGGGACAGCAGGCCAATGCCGAAGGCGGCCGTTGCCATTGCCAGCTTGCCGCGCCGGCCCCGGGTCATCGCAGTGAAACGCACGTCACGTACTCCTTGAGAGTCTTGAAACTTTATTCAGGCCTAGCCTATCCGCAATGGCACTCAAACGCGGATTCGGGCGCGGACATATTGGCGCCCGCACGGGGGTAGCCGGGCGTGGTCGGAAGAGCTCCGGCGGCCATCCGCCGTCGGACCCGGCGGCCCTTGGCAGCGGGTGGCCAATGCACTATTATCCGCATCCGTCAAGGGCTTTAAGAGGCCGATTCGGGCCATTTTCCGCGGATTCATGCGGTTTCGGGGCGGGATCCATGGCAGTCGTATGCCTTAATCGTGATAAACTGGTCTGCGGGAAAGGGGAATGTCCACATGGTTTTTGAGGTCGGCGAGACAGTAGTTTACCCTCACCACGGTGCAGCCAAAATTGAAGAAATCAAGATGCGCACTGTCAAGGGCGAAGAGAAGATGTATCTCAAGCTCAAGGTGGCTCAGGGTGATCTGACCATTGAAGTTCCAGCAGAAAACGTTGACCTTGTTGGGGTCCGGGACGTAGTGGGCAAGGAAGGCCTGGAGCACGTATTCGACGTGCTGCGGGCCGAGTTCACTGAAGAGCCCACCAACTGGTCGCGTCGTTACAAGGCAAACCTGGAGAAGCTTGCTTCCGGTGACGTCATCAAGGTGGCAGAGGTCGTCCGCGACCTGTGGCGCCGTGACCACGACCGGGGTCTCTCCGCAGGAGAGAAGCGCATGCTGGCCAAGGCCCGCCAGATTCTGATTTCAGAACTGGCACTGGCTGAGAAGACTGATGAAGAGAAGGCCGCAAGCGTTCTCGACGAAGTCCTGGCTTCCTAACTAAGAATCGAACCCCGGTGGCGTAACGGCCGCCGGGGCTTCTTTTTGCCCAAAACCAGCCCAGCTGAGCTACTTGGGGCGCCGGGACGTAGTCTTGTCCGCATGAACACTGCCTCGACAGCCCCCGTCACCGCGGTCATCCTCGTCGCCGCCGGGTCCGGCCAGCGCCTGGGCTACGGCATGCCGAAGGCCAAGGTCCCGCTGGGCGGCGACAGCATCCTCACGCACGCCCTGCGCGGCGTGGCCGCGGCGGGTGTCGCCCGGCAGATCTGCGTGGCCATCCCGCCGGGAGATCCTGAACTCCGGGCCCAGTGCGAGGCGTTCGAGGCGGAACTGCAAGCCGAGCACCGCCGCACCTCCGTCTCGGACGAGGGGGTGCAGCTGCCGGCCGTGACCATCGTCGACGGCGGGACAAGCCGCGCCGAGTCCGTGCGCGCGGCGCTCACCGCCCTCACCCCGGGCACGCAGGCCGTCCTCGTCCACGACGCCGCCCGGGCGCTGACCCCGGAATCCGTCTTCCACCGCGTCGCCGAGGCCCTCGCCGCCGGCGCGGCCGCCGTCATCCCCGTAATGCCGGTGGTCGATACGGTCAAAACCGTGGAAGCCACGCACGACGCCGGCGCCCGCATCGCCCCCGAGCTGGTCACCGGCACCGCGCCCCGCGAACAGCTGCGGGCGGTCCAGACCCCGCAGGGCTTCGACCTGGCCACCCTGCGGCGCGCCCACGAAGCGGCGGCAGGATTCGACGACGCCCGGGCGGCCGCCGTCACGGACGATGCCATGCTCGTGGAGCTGCTGGGCGTCCCCGTTTATGCCGTACGCGGCGCCAGCCAGTCGCTGAAAATCACCACACCGCTGGACCTCATCCTCGCCGAGGGCCTCCTCGAGGGCCCGCTCGGCGCGCGCTGGGTGGAGGGCTGAGCATGGACGGGAACCAGCAGCAGCACCGGATGCCCATCCCGCGGACCGGGATCGGCATCGACGTCCACGCCTACGCGCCCGCGGACGCACCCCAGCCGCTGTGGCTCGGCGGGCTGCACTGGGACGGCGAGCGGGGGCTCGCCGGCCATTCCGACGGCGACCCGGTGGCCCACGCCGCCGCCGATGCGCTGTTCTCGGCCTGCGGGATCGGGGACCTCGGCACGCACTTCGGCACCGACCGCCCCGAATACGCCGGGGCCTCGGGCGTCACGCTGCTGGCCGAAGCGGCCCGGATCGTCCGCGCCAGCGGCTTCGAGATCGGGAACATCGCCGTGCAGTTCGTGGCAAACCGGCCAAAGTTCGGTCCCCGCCGGGAGGAATCCCAGCGGGTCCTCAGCGAGGCCGCCGGCGCTCCCGTGAGTGTCTCGGCCACCACCAGCGACGGCCTGGGCTTCACCGGCCGCGGCGAAGGCATCGCGGCCACGGCCACCGCGCTGGTCTATCCGGCCGGCTGAGCCGGACCCGCGGATCTGGCCTACGCTTAAGGGACAACCCCCTCCGCAATTTGTCAGGAGACTTCCCGTGAAAAAGCTGCTCCCCGCCGTCGTCCTTGTTGCAGGGACGCTGCTGGCCGGGTGCTCCGGCACCGCCGCGCCGTCGGCCACGCCCCGGATGAGCGTGGAGGAAAGCTGCAAGTTCCTCACCACCGACACCTTTGTCCCCACCGGGAGCGACAAGGAAAAGGCCGGCCAGATCGGCCAGCACTACCAGGAGGTCGCCGACAAGGTGGCCCCGGAAGTCTCCGAGCCGATCCAGCAGATGGCCGACATCATGAAGCAGGTCGGATCCAGCCCCACCGGCCGGCAGACCACCGAGCAGCTGACGCAGCTCCGGCAGCAGATGGACAAGATCGGCGTGCACTGCAAGTAGCCGACGCCCGGGCCGGGTCCCCGGCATCGGCTAATCTGGAGCGGTGACCCTGCGCTTTTACGACACTGCCTCCGCCGAAGTCCGCGACTTCGTCCCCCTGGTTCCCGGCAACGTGAGCCTGTACTACTGCGGTGCCACGGTGCAGGGCATGCCGCACGTGGGGCACATCCGCTCCGCGATCGCCTTTGACCAGCTCACCCGCTGGCTGCAGTACCGCGGCTTCCGGGTCACGGTGGTCCGCAACGTCACCGACATCGACGACAAGATCCTCGCCAAGTCCGCGGAGTCGTTCGCCGCGGAGTTCGAGGGCGAGCCGGGGACGGTCCGGAACGAGGAGTGGTGGGCCCTGGCCTACCGGTACGAGCAGGAGTTCCTCAAGGCCTACGACGCCCTGGGCGTCTCCCGCCCCACCTACGAGCCGCGCGCCACCGGCCACATCCCCGAAATGCACGCCCTCATCCAGCGGCTGATCGACCGCGGCCACGCCTACCCCGCCCTCGACGACTCCGGCGACGTCTACTTCGACGTCCGCTCGTGGTCCAAGTACGGCTCGCTGACGCGCCAGAACATCGACGACATGCAGGGCGCGGCCGACGCCGATCCCCGCGGCAAGAAGGACGCGCGGGACTTCGCCCTCTGGAAGGGCCACAAGGACGGCGAGCCGGCGACGGCGAGCTGGGCCTCGCCGTGGGGCGCCGGCCGGCCGGGCTGGCACCTGGAGTGCTCCGCGATGGTCACCAAGTACCTCGGCACCGAGTTCGACATCCACGGCGGCGGCCTGGACCTGCGCTTCCCGCACCACGAAAACGAGATGGCCCAGTCCCAGGCGGCGGGCCACGGCTTCGCCAACTTCTGGATGCACAACGGCATGGTCACCTACGCCGGCGAGAAGATGTCCAAGTCCATCGGCAACACCATCAGCCCGGCCGAAATGCTGGAGCTGGCCCCGCCGCGCGTGGTCCGCTACTACCTCGGCCAGGCCCAGTACCGCTCGGTGCTGGACTACCAGCCCACCTCGCTGCAGGAGGCCGCGGCCGCGGTGGAACGGATTGAGGGCTTCATCAGCCGCGCCGCCCGTGCCCTTTCCGGTGCCCCCGGCGACGCCGCCGGCCTTGACGCTGCCGGCGGTCCCGGCGTCGTCCCGGATGCCTTCGCGGCCGCCATGGATGATGACCTGAACGTCCCGCAGGCCCTCGCCGTCCTGCACGACACTGTCCGCGCCGGCAACACCGCGCTCACCGCCGGCGAGCTCGACAGCGCCCGGCAGGCACTGGCGTCCGTCACGGACATGATGCGTGTCCTTGGTCTCAACGACACCGCGGCACCGGCAATTGACGAACAGGCCACCACCGCCCTCGGAGTCCTGGTCGAGGCGCAGCTCGCCGCCCGCGCCCAGGCCCGTGCCGGTAAGGACTGGGCCGCCTCGGACGCCATCCGGGACACCCTGGCGGCGGCCGGCGTCGTCGTCGAGGACGGCGCTGACGGCGCCAGCTGGAGCCTGAAGCGCGGCTGAACCCCTCTGCCGCGGCGGCGTGCAGCTGCCCGGCGGAGGCCCCTGCGGTCGAGGATTTAGCTCGAGTCAGTAGACTGGAGTTCAGACTTATCAACGAATCGCGTAGTTAAAAGGGTGAAACTCATGGCCAACAACGGTCGCCGCTCGGTCAAACAGAAGAAGGGCCCCACCGTCGGGACCGGCGGCCACGGCCGCAAGGCCCTGGAGGGCAAGGGCCCCACTCCCAAGGCGGAGGACCGTCCCTACCACAAGGCCCACAAGAGCAAGCAGCTCGCGGAGCGTTCCGCGGCCAAGCGCGGCACGGGTGCGCGCAGCGCCGGCGCAGGCGCCCGCTCGGGCCCCAAGGGCCGTGCGACCGAGGAAGTCGTCACCGGCCGCAACTCCGTGGTCGAGGCCCTCCGTGCCGGCATCCCCGCCAAGGCCCTGCACGTCGCCATCCGGATCGAGATGGACGACCGGGTCAAGGAGTCGCTCAAGCTCGCGGCCGAACGCGGCATCCCGCTGCTCGAAACCGGCAAGCCCGAACTGGACCGGATGACCGACGACGCCATCCACCAGGGCCTGGTGCTGCAGATCCCGCCGTACGAATACCAGGACGCCTACGAACTGGCCGAGGAGACGATCGAGGGCTGGAAGAAGGGCCACATCGCCAACGCGCCGCTCTTCGTTGCCCTCGACGGCATCACCGATCCCCGCAACCTCGGCGCGATCATCCGCTCGGTGTCCGCGTTCAGCGGCCACGGCGTGATCGTGCCGGAACGCCGCTCCGTCGGCGTCACCGCCTCGGCCTGGAAGACCAGCGCCGGTGCCGCCGTCCGGGTTCCGGTAGCCCGGGCCGCCAACCTCAACAGCACGCTCAAGGCCTTCAAGAACATGGGCATCTACGTGCTGGGCCTCGACGGCGACGGCGACGTCTCGCTCCCGGACCTGGCCCTGGCCACCGAGCCGGTCTGCATCGTCGTCGGGTCCGAGGGCAAGGGCCTGAGCCGCCTGGTCCGCGAAAACTGCGACCAGATCGTCTCCATCCCGATCGACTCCGCGATGGAATCGCTCAACGCCTCCATGGCCGTCGGCATCTCGCTCTACGAAATCTCCCGCCAGCGCGCCGCCAAGTAGCCGACGCTCCCTCACCTCTGGCGGCTTCTAGCAGCACGCTCCCGCACGTTTGGCGGAATGTGGGCGAACGCTCCCTCACCTCGAGTGAGGGAGCGTTCGCGTTTAAGTCGCGGGATGTGCGGGAGGGTCGCTGTTTAGACGGCGGGATGTGCGGGAGGGTCGGTCTAGAACTTGTGGCGGTTGGCGAGTACCGGGAGTTTGGTGCGGGCGTCCTGGACGACGGCGGGATCCAGGTCGGCGAAGAGCAGCCCGGGGGCGCCGTCGAGCTCCTGGAGGACTTCGCCGAAGGGGGAGACGACGGCGGAATGGCCCGACACCGGTGGGGGCGGAGCCCTTGGCCTCGAGGCCCACGCTGGCGGGATCGCCCTGGCCGCAGGCCAGGATGAAGGTGGTGGAGTCCACGGCGCGGGCCCGGGACAACAGCTTCCACTGCTCGACCTTGCCGGGCCCGGCGCCCCAGGAGGCGCAGACGATGTTGACCAGGGCGCCGCGCTCCGCGTTCGCCGTGAACAGGTCCGGGAAGCGGACGTCGTAGCAGGTCGCCAGGCCGAAGGTCACGCCGTCGACGTCGAACGTCACCGGCTGGGTGCCGGCGTCCACGGTGTCCGACTCGGCGAAGCCGAAGGCGTCGTAGAGGTGGATCTTGTCGTAGCTGGCGTCCACGCCCGGCCCGGTGGCCAGGAGGGTGTTGCGGACCTTGCGGGCACCGGCGTCGGACGAGCCCGGCGTGAACATGCCGGCCACGATCACGATGCCGAGCCCGGACGCGATGGAGCGGACCTGCGTGGCCCACGGGCCGTCCAGGGGTTCGGCGATGTCCAGCAGCGAGTTGCCGAAGGCGCGCATGGTCGCTTCGGGAAAGACCACCAGGTCCGCCCCTCCGGCCTTGGCCCGCCGGGCGTAGTCCCGGACGAGGTCCAGGTTCCGTTCCGGCTCGCGGCCGGTGATGATTTGGGCAATGGCAACCCGCACAGTGACCTCCAGTTCAGCGCTTACTCCAAGTATGCGGCGGCGTCCCCTCCGCCGCCCACGCCGACGCGGGGCGGAAAGGGTGCCCATTTGTCATCCACGGCTAAGCTTTAAGCGATGGTCAAGCCCTTTGTAGATTCAGCTACCACCGTAGACGCCTCGCGGCCGTTTCCGCTCGGTGTCAGCGTCCCCCGCACGGGTTCCCCGGCGACGGACGACCCTCGGGGTGCCTGCGCCAATGTGGCCGTCTATGCCCCCGGTGTCGCGGCCCTGGCCGTCGCCTACCAGGCCCCCGGCGGCGGTTGGCAGTCGAAGACCCTGCCCAACGTCACCGACGGGGTGCACCACGGCATCGTCGAGGGGCTGCCGGCCGGTTCGCGCTACGGCCTGCGCGCCGCGCCGGAGGATGACGCACAGCCGGTGCCGGCAACGGACTTCGACGACGACGGCGTGCAGCCGCTGCTGCTGGACCCCTACGGCCGCGGGGTGGACGAGCGCGGCGACTTCATCACCAACGTCCGGATGGCCGGCGACTTCGACTGGGGCATGGACCACGGACCGCGCACCCCCTGGCGGAACACCATCATCTACGAGGCCCACGTCCGCGGCCAGACCATGCTGCACCCGGACATCCCGGAGCACCTCCAGGGCACCTACGCGGGGATGGCGCACCCGGCCATGGTCGAACACCTGATCTCGCTCGGCGTCACGGCCGTCCAGCTCCTGCCCGTCCACTTCCACGTGGACGAACCGCACCTGCAGAACCTCGGTCTGACCAACTATTGGGGCTACAACACGGCAGCATTCTTCGCCCCGCACCCCGGCTACGCCACCCAGGCGGCCCGGGAGGCCGGCCCGCAAGCCGTGCAGGACGAGTTCAAGGGCATGGTCAAGCTCCTGCACGCCGCCGGGCTCGAAGTGATCCTCGACGTCGTCTACAACCACACCGCGGAAGGCGGCGCCGACGGGCCCACGCTGAGCTTCCGCGGCCTCGGCGAGCTGGAGTACTACCGCCACGACGGCCACGGAAAGTACGTCGACACCACCGGCTGCGGCAACTCCCTGAACTTCGGCGAGCCCCGGGTGGTGCAGCTGGTGCTCGATTCGCTGCGCTACTGGGTGAACGAGTTCCATATCGACGGCTTCCGCTTCGACCTCGCCGTCACGCTGTGCCGCAATGCCGCCAACGAGTTCGACCCGCGGCACCCCTTCCTGGTCGCGATCGCCGCGGACCCGGTGCTGTCCGAGACGAAGCTGATCGCCGAACCCTGGGACGTCGGCTACGGCGGCTGGCAGACGGGCCGGTTCCCCGCGGGCTGGGTGGACTGGAACGACCATTTCCGCGACGCCGTGCGTACGTTCTGGCTGGCCGACCGGGCCGCGATCGACGCCGGCGGGCAGGGCGGATCGGTGGGCCGGCTCGCGGACGCGCTGTCCGGTTCCGCCGGGCTGTTCGCCGCCTCGGGGCGGAGCCGGCTGGCCTCCGTTAACCTCATCACCGCGCACGACGGCTTCACCCTGGCCGACCTTGTCTCCTACGACCGCAAGCACAATGAGGCGAACGGCGAGCAGAACCGCGACGGCCACGGCGACAACCGCAGCTACAACCACGGCTTCGAGGGCCGCACCGAAGACGAGGAGATCCTCGCACGGCGCGCGCAGACCAGCCGGAACCTGATGGCCTCGCTGATGATCTCCCAGGGCGTGCCGATGATCACCGCCGGCGACGAAATCGGCCGCAGCCAGCAGGGCAACAACAACGCCTACTGCCAGGACAACCCGATGACCTGGATCGACTGGACCAGCACCCCGGAGTCGCACTCCATGCTGCGCAGCACCAAGCGCGTCATCCGGCTGCGCAAGGAGTTCCTGGCCGGCCAGCCGCACGACTACCCGGCACGGGACCAGCAATCCTATTTCCACTGGTTCGACGTTCACGGCGAGCCGATGTCCGGGGACCGCTGGCAGGACCCCGGCCACCGGGTGGTCCAGCTCCTGCTGGGCTCCGACGACGGCCACGTGGACGGCCTGGTGGTGGTCAACGGCGGTGCCGCGGACGTGAAGGTCACGCTGCCGGCCATCCCCAACGACGACGGCGGCGGCACCCGGCTCTACGAGTTGCGGCTGACCACCTCGGAACTGCACGACCGCCGCCAGGGCGTCCGCATCTCCTCCGGCGAGCGGGACGTGGTCCAGGCCAACAGCATCAGCATCTACCGTGTCTAGCGGGCCGGCACACCGGACAGGGGGGAACCACCGATGAAAGTCCAGCGGCTGACCGCCCTGCTCGCCGTGCTCGTGGGACTTGTCGTGCTGGCCTTCGTGCTGGGCGGCATCCCGCAGACCGGGACGGCCCCGCCGGACGGCGGCCCGACCGGCGCCGCCCAGGACCCGCCCTCCTCCCGGACGCCGGCGGCCGCGCCCAAGTCCCCGGCGCCCTCCTCCCGGGCCCCGGGACCCGGCGTCGCCAACCCCTCCGGGCTGCCGGAAATCAGGGCCTCGGAACTGCCGGCCGAGGCGCGGCAGACCCTGGACCTGATCGCCAGGGGCGGCCCCTACCCGTATGCCCGGGATAACGCGGTGTTCGGGAATTTCGAAAGAATTCTGCCGCGGAAGGCCTCGGGGTATTACCGCGAATACACCGTCCGGACTCCGGGGGAGTCGGACCGGGGAGCCCGCCGGATCGTGGCGGGTGCAGCCGGGGAAAAGTACTACACCGCAGACCATTACGACTCGTTCAAATTCATCGCCGAAGGCAAGTAGGGGCCCATGAAGATTTTCTCCGCCGACACCTGGACCGTCGAGGAATTGCGGGCGCAGGTCCACGACGCCGGCCGCCGGGCCCTCGTGATCCCCGCCGCGGACTCCAAAAAGGCGGTGCTTCAGACCTTCGGCGAGGCCCTGGATTTCCCGGAGCACTACGGCGTGAACCTGGACGCCCTCAACGATTCACTCCACGACTTCGCCGACGCCGTGGGCGACGACGGGCAGCAGCCGGTCACCGTCATCTGGCAGGTTCCCGCCGCCTTCCGCAGCGACCGGGCCTTCGGGATCATCTGCGAAATCCTGCAGGACGCCGAACGCTACGCCGGCAAGGACCTCGCCGTCATCACCGTCTGCCTCTAGGCGTTGACGATCAGGCCCAGTTCGGCCTTGGACGCCAGCCCCTCGTGCTTGGGCAGGACCCGGACGGTGTAGCCGAAGGACCCGGACCGGTCGATCACGAGGGTGCCGCTGAACAGGTACCGGCCCTTGCCCAGGTCCTCGACGGACTGCAGCTCCGCCACGGTAACGTCGGTCAGTTCGTCGCTGTCCCCGGCGCGGCCGTAGGCCACCTCCACCGCGACATCCTCCGGCGGCAGGGTGTGCAGCGCCACGTAGGCGTTCACCTGCAGGTAGTCGCCGATCTGCGGATCCTCGGAGACACCCACCGAGTCCACGTGTTCCACCTGGATCTCGGGCCACGCGGCGCGGACCCGGGAGCACCAGGCCGCGAGGGCCCTCGCCTCGGCAAAGTTGCCCGCCGAGGCTTGCCGGCCGGAGATCGCGGCCGGCCGGTAGAGGACGTTGACGTAGTCCTGCAGCATCCGTTCCGCGGAAACCGCCGGCCCCAGGTGCGCCATGGTGTGCTTGATCATCGAGACCCAGTGGGTGGGGACCTTCTGCGGCCCGGACTGCGAGGGCCCCGCGGCGCCCGCGCCGTCGGAGACCGTGAGGCCGTAGAACTTCGGCGCCACCTGGGTTTCGAGCAGTTCGTACAGGGCGGCGGCCTCAATGTCGTCGCGTTCCTCGGGGGACGCGTCGTTGTTGGCCGTCGGGATCGCCCAGCCGTTCTCGCCGTCGTACATTTCGTCCCACCAGCCGTCCAGCACGGAGAGGTTGAGCGAGCCGTTGATGGCGGCTTTCATGCCGGACGTGCCGCACGCCTCAAGCGGGCGGAGCGGATTGTTGAGCCAAACATCGCAGCCCGGGAACAGCGTCCGGGCCATGGCGATGTCGTAGTTGGGCAGGAAGACGATCCGGTGCCGGACCTCGGGGTCGTCGGTGAACCGGACCAGGTCCTGGATCATCTTCTTGCCGGCGTCGTCGGCCGGGTGCGACTTGCCCGCGATCACCAGCTGGATCGGGTGGGTCTTGTGCAGCAGCAGGGCCTTGAGCCGCTCCGGGTCGCGCAGCATCAGCGTCAGGCGCTTGTAGGTCGGCACCCGGCGGGCGAAACCGATGGTCAGGATGTCCGGGTCCAGCACCGAGTCGGTCCAGGACAGCTCGGCGTCGGCCGCGCCGCGCTTCTTCCACGCGGCCCTGAGCCGGCGGCGGACGTCCTCGACCAGGGACACCCGCATTTCGCGGCGGAGCGCCCACAGGGCCTCGTCGCTGACGTTGTAGGCCAGATCCCAGCGGCCCTCCGTCTCCGCGTCGGAGCCGAACTGCTCGCGGGCCAGCTGGGAGACCCGGGGATCCACCCAGGTGGGCACGTGGACGCCGTTGGTGACCGAGGTGATGGGCACCTCCGCGTGGTCGAAGCCCGGCCAGAGCGCGGAGAACATGCCGCGCGAGACGACGCCGTGCAGCTTCGCGACGCCGTTGGCGCGCTGGGCCAGCCGCAGCCCCATGACGGCCATGTTGAAGACGAACGGGTTGCCGTCGGCGAAGTCTTCCCGGCCCAGGTCCAGGATCTTCGCGATCGGGACATCGGGGGCCAGCCCGGCGGTGAAGAAGTGCTCGATCTGCGAGGTCTCGAAGCGGTCGATGCCGGCCGGGACCGGGGTGTGGGTCGTGAACACGGTGGAGGCGCGTCCCGCGGTCAGGGCTTCGTCCCAGCTGAGCGGGTCATCCCCGGACATCAGTTCCTGGATGCGTTCGACGCCGAGGAAGCCGGCGTGGCCCTCGTTGGTGTGGAAGACCTCCGGGGCGGGGGCGCCGGTCAGCCGCTGGTAGGCGCGCAGCGCCTTGACCCCGCCCATGCCCAGCAGGAGTTCCTGCTGGAGCCGGTGGTCGCCGCCGCCGCCGTAGAGGCGGTCGGTGATGCCGCGCGCGGCGTCGTCGTTGCCGGCCACGTTGGAATCGAGCAGCAGCAGCGGGACCCGCCCGACGTCGGCCCGCCACACGTGCGCCAGCAGGCGGCGGCCGTGGGGGAGCGGGAGCGAGATCTGGATGGGCCGGCCGTTGCCGTCCGGGGAGGCCTCGCGGAGCAGGGTCAACGGAAGGCCGTCGGGGTCCAGGACGGGGTAGGTCTCCTGCTGCCAGGCGTCGCGGGACAGCGACTGCTTGAAGTAGCCCGCCTGGTAGAGCAGGCCGACGCCGATCAGCGGGACGCCGAGGTCCGAGGCTGCCTTCAGATGGTCGCCGGCCAGGATGCCGAGGCCGCCGGAGTACTGCGGCAGGACCTCGGTGATGCCGAACTCGGGGGAGAAGTACGCGATGCAGCGGGGCGCGTCCTCGCCCAGGCCCTGGTACCAGCGGGGCTGGTCGAGGTAGCGGTCCAGGTCCTCGGCCGCGGCGTGAACGCGGCGCACCACGTCCTGGTCCGCGGCGAGGCGCTGCAGCTCTTCCCGGCTGACCAGGCCCAGGAAGGTCACCGGATCCTGGGCGCTCTCGGCCCAGATTTCCGGGTTCAGCTGCTCGAACAGCTCCCGGGTGGGCAGGTGCCACGACCAGCGCAGGTTGGTGGCCAGCCGCGCCAAAGGCCGGATCGATTCGGGAAGAACAGTTCGGACGGTAAATCTGCGGATAGCCTTCACCAGCGAAACACTAACGGACAACGCAAAGCGCCGGAACAGCTTTGGGTTTCTTTCCGGTAAATGTCGGATGGCCCGCAGGATTCGCCCAAAAAAGGTGAGCAGCCTTAGCATTCTGCGGGATTTGTAGATAACGTCGAGGCTGTGACGACTAACTCGCGAACCAGTGCCATGTCCAAGCAAAAGCCGAAGGCCCTGATCACGGAGGGCCTTAAATTCGGCAGATTTCCCATCACCGCGGTCCAGCCCGCGGTCGAAGACGGAAAGTTCCCGGCGAAGGCCGTAGTGGGCGAAGGCATCGTGGTCGGCGCCACCGCTTTCCGCGAGGGCCACGACATGCTCGGCGTCAGTGCCGTGCTGCTGGACCCGCGTGGGAAGGAACGGCAGCGCGTCCGCCTGGCCCCGCCGCGGGGGGACCGGGGGAAGGGTACCGACCGCTGGGAAGGCCTGCTCACCCCGTCCGGCACCGGCCGGTGGTCGTTCGTCATCGAGGCCTGGCACGACCGGTACGGCACCTGGCACCACAATGCCGAGGTCAAGGTCGAGGCGGGCATCGACGTCGACCTGATGCTGGCCGAGGGCGCCGCCCTGCTGACCGAGGCGTCCGAGGACACCACCCGCCCCTCCGCCGACCGGCGGACGCTGCGGATCGCCGTCGTGGGCCTGTCCGACGGCTCAAAGACCCCGGAGGAGCGCCTGGCCGCCGGCTTCAGCGCCGATGTGGCAGCCGTCGTCGCACGCCAGCCGATCCGCGAACTGGTGACCGTCTCCGAGCCCTACCCGCTGCTGGTGGAACGCGAACTGGCCGGCCGCGGCGCCTGGTACGAGTTCTTCCCGCGCTCCGAGGGCGCGGTCCGCAACCACGACACCGGAGAATGGACCTCCGGGACGTTCCGCACCGCCGCGAAGCGCCTCGACGCCGTCGCCGCCATGGGCTTCGACATCATCTACATGCCGCCGATCCACCCGATCGGCACCCAGCACCGCAAGGGCCCGAACAACACCCTGCTGGCCGGCCCGCACGACCCCGGCTCGCCCTGGGCGATCGGGGCGAAGGAGGGCGGCCACGACGCCATCCACCCGGACCTCGGGACCTTTGAGGACTTCGACGCCTTTGTGGCCCGCGCCGGCGAACTGGGGCTGGAAGTGGCCCTGGACCTCGCGCTGCAGGCCGCCCCGGACCACCCCTGGGTGCAGAGCCATCCGGAATGGTTCACCACCCGCGTGGACGGCAGCATCGCGTACGCGGAAAACCCGCCGAAGAAGTACCAGGACATCTTCCCGCTCAACTTCGACAACGACCCCGCCGGGCTGTCCAACGAAATCCTGCGGATTGTCCTGCTCTGGGTCAGCCACGGCGTGAAAATCTTCCGCGTGGACAACCCGCACACCAAGCCCGTGTGGTTCTGGGAATGGCTGATCGCCAAGGTCAACAAGAAGCACCCCGACGTCGTCTTCCTTGCCGAGGCGTTCACCCGGCCGGCGATGATGCACGCACTGGGCCGGGCCGGGTTCCAGCAGTCCTACACCTACTTCACCTGGCGCAACACCAAGGAGGAGCTGGAGAAGTATTTCCAGGAGGTCAGCCACGAATCCCCGGCGTACTTCCGGCCCAACTTCTTCGTCAACACCCCGGACATCCTCACCGAGTACCTGCAGTTCGGCGGCCCGGCAGCGTTCAAGATCAGGGCGGCGCTCGCCGCCACCGCGAGCCCGATCTGGGGCGTCTACGCCGGTTACGAGCTGTACGAACACGTCGCCCGGCCAGGCGCCGAGGAGTACATCGACAACGAGAAGTTCGAATACAAGGCCCGCGACTGGGACGCGGCGGCGGAATCCGGCCGCACGCTGGCCCCGTACCTGACCCGGCTCAACGAGATCCGGCACGCCCACCCGGCCCTCGGCGACCTGCAGAACCTGTCCCTGCACGCCAGCACCGACGGCGCCACGATTGTGTACTCGAAGCACAAGACCCTCCCGGACGGCACCAAGGACACCCTGATCATCGTGGTCAACGTGGATCCGCACAGCACCCGGGAAAGCACGGTGTCCCTGGACCTGGCCGCCCTTGAACTGGACCCGGAGAACCTGACGCACAACGGCGGCTTCATCGTCGATGACCTGCTGACCGGCGAAAGCTGGGAATGGGGCGAGTACAACTACGTACGCCTTGACGCACACGTCGAACCCGCCCACATCCTGAGCATCCGGAGGCAGCGCCCGTGAGTTTCAGCCCGAGCAACCCCAACCAGCACTTCACCCCGAAAGGGACCTTCGAACTGAACGCCCCCGGCCTCCAGCACGATCCGCACTGGTACCGCAAGGCGGTCTTCTACGAGGTCCTGGTCCGCGGTTTCGCGGACGGCAACGGCGACGGATCCGGCGACTTCCACGGCCTGATCGAGAAGCTGGACTACCTGCAGTGGCTCGGCGTCGACTGCCTCTGGCTGCCGCCCTTCTTCCAGTCCCCGCTGCGGGACGGCGGCTACGACATCTCCGACTACAACTCCGTGCTGGACGAATTCGGCACCATCAGCGATTTCAAGCGGCTCGTCGCCGAGGCCCACGCCCGCGGCGTCCGGGTGATCATCGACCTGCCGCTGAACCACACCTCGGACCAGCACCCCTGGTTCCAGGAGTCGCGCAAGGACCCGGACGGCCCGTTCGGCGACTTCTACGTGTGGAGCGACACGGACGAGAAGTACCAGGACGCCCGCATCATCTTCGTGGACACGGAGGAGTCCAACTGGACCTTCGATCCGATCCGCCGCCAGTTCTTCTGGCACCGCTTCTTCAGCCACCAGCCGGATCTGAACTTCGAGAACCCCAAGGTGATCGACGCCCTCTTCGACGTGGTGCGGTTCTGGCTGGACCAGGGCATTGACGGCTTCCGTGCCGACGCCATCCCGTACCTCTTCGAAGAGGAAGGCACCAACTGCGAAAACCTGCCGGCCACCCATGAATTCCTGCGCCAGCTGCGCAAAATGGTCGACGAGAGCTACCCGGGCCGCGTGATCATCGCCGAAGCCAACCAGCCGCCGGCCGAAGTGGTCGAGTACTTCGGGACCGAGGAGGAGCCGGAATGCCACATGGCCTTCCACTTCCCGATCATGCCGCGGCTGTACTACGCGCTGCGGGACCAGAAGGCCGCGCCCATCATCGAGACGATGAAGGACACCCCGGACATTCCCGAGGGCGCCCAGTGGGGCACCTTCCTGCGCAACCACGACGAGCTGACCCTGGAAATGGTCACGGCCGACGAGCGCGCCGCGATGCTCGGCTGGTACGCGCCGGATCCGCGCATGCGCGCCAACATCGGCATCCGCCGCCGGCTGGCGCCGCTGCTGGACAACTCCCGCTCCGAAATCGAACTGATCAACGCCCTGCTGCTCTCGCTGCCGGGAAGCCCGTTCCTGTACTACGGCGACGAGATCGGCATGGGCGACAACATCTGGCTCGAGGACCGCGACGCGGTCCGCACCCCGATGCAATGGAACCCGGACCGCAACGCAGGGTTCTCCCATGCGGACCCCGGCAAGCTGTACCTCCCGGTGATCCAGTCGCTGGTCTATAACTACAGCATGGCCAACGTCGAAGCTGAGGCCGCCCATTCCGGCTCGCTGCTGCGCTGGACCCGGCAGATCCTCAGCGTCCGCAGGAACCACCCCGCCTTCGGGCTCGGCTCGTTCCGGCACGTCGAGGCGGACCACGACGTCGTCCTGTCCTACCTGCGCGAGCTGCCGGCGGGCAACGCCGCCGGCGAGGAGCCCGAGACCATCCTGTGCGCCTTCAACCTGTCCCAGCACCCGGTGGCCACGACGCTGAAGGTGCCGCAGTACGCCGGCCGCGGGCTCCGCGACGTCTTTGGCGGCCAGGCGTTCCCGGCCATTTCCGACGACGGAACGCTGACCCTCACCCTGGGCAGCCACGATTTCTTCTGGCTGCGGATCCGCTCGGCCGCTTCCAACCCGGCCTCGCCCCACACCCAGGCGATGCCTATCCTGTCCATCGAAGGCTGACATGACCCGACCCACCCTTTCCCCCGCGCTGGACGCCCTGCTCCGCAGCTGGCTGCCACGCCAGCGCTGGTTCCCCGTCAAGAGCGCGCACTTCAGCTTCGAACCGGTAGGCCGTGTGCGCCTCGACGGCGGTGCGGACGCCGGCCCGGTGCAGAACAGCGCCGGGCTTGAGGTCCTGCTGCTCGCCGTGACGTATCCGACGGCGGACGGCCACCGCACCGACGTCGTCCAGGTGCCGCTCAGTTTCCGCCCGCTGCCGCTGGCCGGGGCCGGGGCCGCCCTGCTCGGGGAGATCCCCGCGGACGGTACGGACCCGGCCCGCGGCTGGATTTACGACGGCGTCCACGACCCCGCCTTCGTCGCGGCCTGGCTGGAACTCATGCGCGCCCGCGCCGCCACGGCCGACGGCACCGCCGCCGGCCACCTCGTGGAGTCGGATTACCGGCTGCCGTTCGCCACCGGCAAGGTCCGGGTGCTCTCGGGCGAACAGTCCAACAGTTCGGTGATCGTGGACGACGGCGACTCCGCGGCGATCCTGAAGTTCTTCCGCGTGCTGTCCGAGGGGCAGAACCCGGAGGTGGAGATCGGCGCGGCGCTGAGCGCGGGCCGCACCGCGGAAGTCCCCGCGACCCTGGGCTGGGTCACCGGCGAGTGGACCGCACCCGGAGACGGCGAGGGCTCCGGACGGAGTCCGGAACGGGGGGTGCCGGCCCTGACGGCGGCAGTACCGCCCGCGGCGAGCTCGCCGTCGCCCATGAATTCCTGGCCGGCGGCCTGGACGCCTGGCGCCTCGCGGTCGATGCGGCCAGCACCGGAACCGACTTCAGCGCCGAGGCCCGCGCCCTGGGCGTCGCCACGGCCACCGTGCACCGCCGGCTGGCCGAGGCGCTGGGCACCGCCGCCGAGACGGTGCCGGGCGGGGACATCGCGCCCGGGGTCGCCCAGCGGGTCCGGCAGTCGTGGGCGGAAGCCGGCGCCGCCGTCGGGCCCTTCGACGATGAACTCGAGGCCCTCCTGGCGCGGCTCGAAGGCAGCAGCGCCGGGCCCCTGCAGCGGATCCACGGCGACCTGCACCTGGGCCAGATCCTGCAGGTCCCCGGCGGGCCCGGTTTGCCGGCGCGGTGGGCGATCCTGGACTTCGAGGGCGAGCCGCTGCGGCCGATCTCCGAACGCAACTTCCCGGACGTGCCGTTGCGCGACGTCGTCGGGATGCTGCGGTCCTTCGACTACGCCGCCGGCGCGGCCGTCCGCGAGTACAACGACGCCGTCGTGCCCGCGGACTGGGTGGACGACTGCGCCGAGGCCTTCCTGGCCGGCTACGCGGAGGTCACGCCCGGCACCATCGACCGCGACTCGCCCCTGTTTGTGGCGTTGTGGCTCGACAAAGCCCTCTACGAAGTTGTTTACGAACTACGGAACAGGCCCGACTGGCTCGCCATCCCGGTGAACGCATCCCGTCGTCTCCTCGGCAGTACAGGCTCCGGCGTTCCCGCCGAAGCCGCAGCGGAAGGTATCAAAATGACAGGTCCAGCACGTACCGATCGACCCGGCGTCCCCCTCCCCGTGGACGCTGAGACCCTCGCCCGGGTCGCAGCCGGAGAGCACCACGCGCCGCACTCAGTCCTCGGTGCCCACCTCGACGACTACGGCCACGTCACCATCCGCACCGTGAAACACCTCGCGGAAGCTGTGTCCGTGGTGACCGCCACCGGCAGCTACCCGATGTCGCACGAATCCGGCGGCGTGTGGGTGGCCGTCCTGGAGCCCGTGGACGAAGGGCACGTGCCGGACTACCGGCTCGAGGTCAGCTATGAGGGCCAGGCGCCGCAGCCGGCGGATGAGCCCTACCGCTACCTGCCGACGGTGGGGGAGATCGACCTGCACCTGATCGGCGAGGGCCGCCACGAGCGCCTCTGGGATGTGCTGGGCGCCCATGTCCGGCACTACAAGTCGGCCCTGGGCGACGTTGACGGCGTGTCCTTTGCGGTGTGGGCGCCGAACGCCCAGGCCGTGCGCGTCAAGGGCGACTTCAACGGCTGGGACGGCCGGGAATTCGCCATGCGCTCCCTTGGATCCTCGGGCGTCTGGGAACTGTTCATCCCCGACGTTTTGGCAGGGGCGTGCTACAAATTCGAGATCAAGACAAAGCAGGGCCACTGGGTCGAAAAGGCAGATCCGCTCGCCTTCGGCACGGAAATCCCGCCGCTGACTGCATCCCGCGTCGTGGAACCCTCCTACGCCTTCAAGGACGACGAGTGGATGAAGGCCCGCGCGGCCCGGGATCCGCACAACGCCCCGATGAGTGTCTACGAAGTCCATCTGGGCTCCTGGCGGGTGGGGCTGGACTACCGCCAACTGGCCAAGGAACTCGTGGAATACGTGAAGTGGCTCGGCTTCACCCACGTCGAGTTCATGCCCGTCGCCGAGCACCCTTTCGGCGGATCGTGGGGTTACCAGGTCACGTCCTACTTCGCGCCGACCTCGCGCTTCGGGCACCCGGACGAGTTCCGGCACCTTGTGGACGAACTGCACCAGGCAGGCATCGGCGTGCTGCTGGACTGGGTCCCGGCGCACTTCCCCAAGGACGAATGGGCGCTGGCCCGCTTCGACGGCGATCCCCTGTACGAGCACTCCGACCCGAACCTGGGCGAACACCCGGACTGGGGCACCCTGATCTTCGACTTCGGCCGCAGCGAGGTCCGCAACTTCCTGGTCGCCAACGCGCTCTACTGGCTGGACGAGTTCCACATCGACGGCCTCCGCGTCGACGCCGTGGCCTCGATGCTCTACCTGGACTACTCCCGCGAGGAGGGCCAGTGGCAGCCGAACCGCTTCGGCGGCCGCGAAAACCTCGAGGCGATCTCCTTCCTGCAGGAAGTCAACGCCACGGTCTACAAGACGCACCCCGGTGCGGTCATGATCGCCGAGGAGTCCACCGCGTTCCCCGGCGTCACCGCCCCCACCAGCCAGGGCGGCCTGGGCTTTGGGATCAAGTGGAACATGGGCTGGATGCACGACTCGCTCAAGTACATGGCCGAGGACCCGTACAACCGCAAGTGGCACCACGGCACCATCACCTTTTCGATGGTCTACGCCTACACGGAGAACTTCCTGCTCCCGATCAGCCACGACGAGGTGGTGCACGGCAAGGGCTCGATGCTGCGCAAGATGCCCGGCGACCGCTGGCAGCAGCTCGCCAACCTGCGGGCCTTCCTGGCCTACCAGTGGGCCCACCCCGGCAAGCAACTGATTTTCATGGGCACCGAGTTCGGCCAGGAAGCGGAATGGTCCGAACAGCACGGCCTGGACTGGTGGCTGGCGGACATCCCCGCGCACCGCGGCGTCCAGCTCCTGACCAAGGACCTCAACGAGCTCTACAGCTCCACCCCGGCGCTGTACGAACGGGACAATGATCCCGACGGTTTCCAGTGGATCAACGGCGGCGACGCGGACCGGAACGTGTTGACCTTCATCCGCCGGGACGCGGCCGGCAACCCGCTGGTGTGCGCCTTGAACTTCTCCGGCGCCCCGCATCAGGACTTCCGCCTGGGAGTTCCCGGCCGCGGGTGCCTGGCAGGAAGTCCTGAACACCGACGCCGCCGCCTACGGGGGCTCGGGCGTCCTGAACGAAGGAACCCTGACCGCAGCCGACGGCGGCATCGACGGCCAGCCGGCCACGCTCACCGTGACGCTGCCACCGCTCGGCGCCGCGTACTTCAGGGCGCTCGGCTAGGAACCGCCCGGCTCGCTGCCGGCTCCGGCCGGCTGGGGCCGTGGGAAAGCCCGGAATCCCCGTGATTCCGGGCTTTTTCGTGACCGGCGTCGGCGCGTCGCCCTTCGGCGCAGGAGGCAATCCTGTAGTGGCTTTGTCAGCTGGCCCTCGTGGTGGTACAGTTTATTTCCGCGCTGCTCCCCGGAGTTGATCCGCCAGGAAGACCAAGAAGCCTATGGCAAGACTGAGTCGGAATGGCTGATTTGACTAGGGTGAAGCGGCCCGGTAAGTTTGAAAAGTTGCTCCGGAGCGATCCACGGCTGAGGTTGTGGTGGTGCCGGGTGTGTCTGTTGTTTGAGAACTCAATAGTGTGCCAAGTTTGTTGATACCAATTTATTGTATTGAATTGGTTGAATTGTGCCGGATCCGCCACCCCGTGGTTGGGTCTGGTGTTTTTAGCTGGTTTCAAATTTTGTGCAGCGGCGTATTCCCGTTTTCCCGGGGGTGTTGGTTGTGTCTGTTTTACTTCAACGGAGAGTTTGATCCTGGCTCAGGATGAACGCTGGCGGCGTGCTTAACACATGCAAGTCGAACGATGATCCGGTGCTTGCACCGGGGATTAGTGGCGAACGGGTGAGTAACACGTGAGTAACCTGCCCTTAACTCTGGGATAAGCCTGGGAAACTGGGTCTAATACCGGATATGACTCCTCATCGCATGGTGGGGGGTGGAAAGCTTTATTGTGGTTTTGGATGGACTCGCGGCCTATCAGCTTGTTGGTGAGGTAATGGCTCACCAAGGCGACGACGGGTAGCCGGCCTGAGAGGGTGACCGGCCACACTGGGACTGAGACACGGCCCAGACTCCTACGGGAGGCAGCAGTGGGGAATATTGCACAATGGGCGCAAGCCTGATGCAGCGACGCCGCGTGAGGGATGACGGCCTTCGGGTTGTAAACCTCTTTCAGTAGGGAAGAAGCGAAAGTGACGGTACCTGCAGAAGAAGCGCCGGCTAACTACGTGCCAGCAGCCGCGGTAATACGTAGGGCGCAAGCGTTATCCGGAATTATTGGGCGTAAAGAGCTCGTAGGCGGTTTGTCGCGTCTGCCGTGAAAGTCCGGGGCTCAACTCCGGATCTGCGGTGGGTACGGGCAGACTAGAGTGATGTAGGGGAGACTGGAATTCCTGGTGTAGCGGTGAAATGCGCAGATATCAGGAGGAACACCGATGGCGAAGGCAGGTCTCTGGGCATTAACTGACGCTGAGGAGCGAAAGCATGGGGAGCGAACAGGATTAGATACCCTGGTAGTCCATGCCGTAAACGTTGGGCACTAGGTGTGGGGGACATTCCACGTTTTCCGCGCCGTAGCTAACGCATTAAGTGCCCCGCCTGGGGAGTACGGCCGCAAGGCTAAAACTCAAAGGAATTGACGGGGGCCCGCACAAGCGGCGGAGCATGCGGATTAATTCGATGCAACGCGAAGAACCTTACCAAGGCTTGACATGGACCGGACCGGGCTGGAAACAGTCCTTCCCCTTTGGGGCCGGTTCACAGGTGGTGCATGGTTGTCGTCAGCTCGTGTCGTGAGATGTTGGGTTAAGTCCCGCAACGAGCGCAACCCTCGTTCCATGTTGCCAGCGCGTAATGGCGGGGACTCATGGGAGACTGCCGGGGTCAACTCGGAGGAAGGTGGGGACGACGTCAAATCATCATGCCCCTTATGTCTTGGGCTTCACGCATGCTACAATGGCCGGTACAAAGGGTTGCGATACTGTGAGGTGGAGCTAATCCCAAAAAGCCGGTCTCAGTTCGGATTGGGGTCTGCAACTCGACCCCATGAAGTCGGAGTCGCTAGTAATCGCAGATCAGCAACGCTGCGGTGAATACGTTCCCGGGCCTTGTACACACCGCCCGTCAAGTCACGAAAGTTGGTAACACCCGAAGCCGGTGGCCTAACCCCTTGTGGGAGGGAGCTGTCGAAGGTGGGACTGGCGATTGGGACTAAGTCGTAACAAGGTAGCCGTACCGGAAGGTGCGGCTGGATCACCTCCTTTCTAAGGAGCACCTACAACGTTCACTCCGGGACGCATGTCCTGGTGGTGGTGTTGTCAGGAGTACGCCCGTTGCGCAGACGCAAGTTCTGCGGCGGGTGCTCACGGGTGGAATATCAACAAATAGCGGCCGCCGGTTTCCTGCCGGCACCCAGTACGGATGCTCCCCTTCGGGACGGGTGTCCTGGAACGGTGCGGGCGGGGGATGAGCGGTTTAGTGTTTGGCACACTGTTGGGTCCTGAGACAACAGGACCGGTTGGAGGGTGACCTTCGTCCGGGACTTGTGTTTCTGGTTTCCCGGCTGCAGCGAGCACGCACTGTTTAGGTGTGTGGGGTGTGTGGTACGGGGTTGTTGTTTGAGAACTACATAGTGGACGCGAGCATCTTTTATAAGAAGCAATTTCCAAGAATATGAACCTGGATCTGGCTGCGCGTGATGGTGTCACCCCTGGTGGGTGGTGTTGTTGGGTGTGGTTGGTTTCTGTGGTTCTCTCGAAATTACTCCTTGATCTTTTGTGGTCAAGTTTTTAAGAGCACACGGTGGATGCCTTGGCATTAGGAGCCGAAGAAGGACGTAGGAATCTGCGATAAGCCTGGGGGAGTCGATAACCGGACTGTGATCCCAGGGTGTCCGAATGGGGAAACCCCGCCAGACGCGCGAGTGATCTGGTGACCCGCATCTGAACACATAGGGTGCGTGGAGGGAACGCGGGGAAGTGAAACATCTCAGTACCCGCAGGAAGAGAAAACAATAGTGATTCCGTCAGTAGTGGCGAGCGAACGCGGATCAGGCTAAACCGTTCCATGTGTGATAGCCGGCGGGCGTTGCATGGTCGGGGTTGTGGGACTTTCCGTTCTGTCTCTGCCGGGACAGTGGGGTGAGAGCATGTGCATAGGTGAACGGTCTTGAAAGGCCGGCCAGAGAGGGTGTGAGCCCCGTAACCGAAATGTAGTGTGCCGCCTGGTGAAGTATCCCAAGTAGCACGGGGCCCGAGAAATCCCGTGCGAATCTGTCAGGACCACCTGATAAGCCTAAATACTCCCTAATGACCGATAGCGGACCAGTACCGTGAGGGAAAGGTGAAAAGTACCCCGGGAGGGGAGTGAAACAGTACCTGAAACCGTGTGCTTACAATCCGTCGGAGCAGCCTTGTAGCTGTGACGGCGTGCCTTTTGAAGAATGAGCCTGCGAGTTAGTGTTACGTCGCGAGGTTAACCCGTGTGGGGAAGCCGTAGCGAAAGCGAGTCTGAACAGGGCGTTGCAGTGGCGTGATCTAGACCCGAAGCGAAGTGATCTACCCATGGCCAGGTTGAAGCGACGGTAAGACGTCGTGGAGGACCGAACCCACTTCAGTTGAAAATGGAGGGGATGAGCTGTGGGTAGGGGTGAAAGGCCAATCAAACTTCGTGATAGCTGGTTCTCCCCGAAATGCATTTAGGTGCAGCGTTGCGTGTTTCTTACCGGAGGTAGAGCTACTGGATGGCTAATGGGCCCTACAAGGTTACTGACGTCAGCCAAACTCCGAATGCCGGTAAGTGAGAGCGCAGCAGTGAGACTGTGGGGGATAAGCTTCATAGTCGAGAGGGAAACAGCCCAGACCACCAACTAAGGCCCCTAAGCGTGTGCTAAGTGGGAAAGGATGTGGAGTTGCGAAGACAACCAGGAGGTTGGCTTAGAAGCAGCCATCCTTAAAAGAGTGCGTAATAGCTCACTGGTCAAGTGATTCCGCGCCGACAATGTAGCGGGGCTCAAGTACACCGCCGAAGTTGTGGCATTCAGATATTAGCTAAGCCCTTGTGGTTCAGGCGTCTGGATGGGTAGGGGAGCGTCGTGTGGGCAGTGAAGTCGCGGTGTAAACCAGCGGTGGAGCCTACACGAGTGAGAATGCAGGCATGAGTAGCGAAAGACGGGTGAGAAACCCGTCCGCCGAATGATCAAGGGTTCCAGGGTCAAGCTAATCTGCCCTGGGTAAGTCGGGACCTAAGGCGAGGCCGACAGGCGTAGTCGATGGACAACGGGTTGATATTCCCGTACCGGCGAAAAACCGCCCATGCTGAACAGGGGATACTAACCGCCCGAGACCTGCCCGATCACCCTTGTGGTGTGAGGGTTTTGGTGGAGCGCGGGACCTGATCCTGGGAGGCAAGCGTATTAACAGGTGTGACGCAGGAAGGTAGCCGAGCCGGGCGATGGTTGTCCCGGTCTAAGGATGTAGGGCGAACGGTAGGCAAATCCGCCGTTCATGATGCCTGAGACCCGACGGGACCCCCGTATGGGGGGATTCGGTGATCCTATGCTGCCTAGAAAAGCATCGACGCGAGGTTTTAGCCGCCCGTACCCCAAACCGACACAGGTGATCAGGTAGAGAATACTAAGGCGATCGAGAGAATTATGGTTAAGGAACTCGGCAAAATGCCCCCGTAACTTCGGGAGAAGGGGGGCCCCTATCGTGATGGACACTTGCTGTCCGGAGCGTGCAGGGGCCGCAGAGACCAGGGGGAAGCGACTGTTTACTAAAAACACAGGTCCGTGCGAAGTCGCAAGACGATGTATACGGACTGACTCCTGCCCGGTGCTGGAAGGTTAAGAGGACCGGTTAGCCGCAAGGCGAAGCTGAGAATTTAAGCCCCAGTAAACGGCGGTGGTAACTATAACCATCCTAAGGTAGCGAAATTCCTTGTCGGGTAAGTTCCGACCTGCACGAATGGAGTAACGACTTCCCCGCTGTCTCAACCATAAACTCGGCGAAATTGCAGTACGAGTAAAGATGCTCGTTACGCGCAGCAGGACGGAAAGACCCCGAGACCTTTACTATAGTTTGGTATTGGTGTTCGGAGTGGCTTGTGTAGGATAGGTGGGAGACGTTGAAGCCCGGACGCCAGTTCGGGTGGAGTCATCGTTGAAATACCACTCTGGTCACTTTGGACATCTAACTTCGGCCCGTAATCCGGGTCAGGGACAGTGCCTGATGGGTAGTTTAACTGGGGCGGTTGCCTCCTAAAAAGTAACGGAGGCGCCCAAAGGTTCCCTCAGCCTGGTTGGCAATCAGGTGTCGAGTGTAAGTGCACAAGGGAGCTTGACTGTGAGAGAGACATCTCGAGCAGGGACGAAAGTCGGGACTAGTGATCCGGCGGTACATTGTGGAATGGCCGTCGCTCAACGGATAAAAGGTACCTCGGGGATAACAGGCTGATCTTGCCCAAGAGTCCATATCGACGGCATGGTTTGGCACCTCGATGTCGGCTCGTCGCATCCTGGGGCTGGAGTAGGTCCCAAGGGTTGGGCTGTTCGCCCATTAAAGCGGTACGCGAGCTGGGTTTAGAACGTCGTGAGACAGTTCGGTCCCTATCCGCTGCGCGCGCAGGAAATTTGAGAAGGGCTGTCCTTAGTACGAGAGGACCGGGACGGACGAACCTCTGGTGTGTCAGTTGTACTGCCAAGTGCACCGCTGATTAGCTACGTTCGGATGGGATAACCGCTGAAAGCATCTAAGCGGGAAGCTCGCTTCGAGATGAGATTTCCATACACCTTGTGTGTGAGAGGCCCCCAGCCAGACCACTGGGTTGATAGGCCGGATGTGGAAGCGAGGACTAACGACTCGTGAAGCTGACCGGTACTAATAGGCCGATAACTTACACCACACACCACCTGGACAAACCAATCCTTCAAAAGAGGTTTGCCCGCCAAGGGTGGTACAAAGAAACAAGACTGCTTGCGTCCACTA
>CAVOQF010000019.1:0-17631 GCA_963698285.1 uncultured Actinomycetota bacterium
GCCGATCTGCGCCGGGGGGATCCCGCCGCGGTCCACCATAAAGCGCAGCACGTTGACCGCGCGCGCCGAGGACAGCTCCCAGGTGGACGGGTAGGCGGTGACACCGTTGGCAGCGTGGCCCTCGACCATGATCTCCAGCGCCGCGGGGCCGAGGATGGGCGAGATGATTTTCAGGACCTGGGAAGCCCGTGCCGTCAGTTCCGGGCGGTCCGGGGCGAAAAAGGCCTGCGAGCCGACGAGTTTGACCGTGAGTCCGCGCTGGTCGATCTGGAATTCGACGTTCTGGGTGAGTCCGGCGGCCTTCAGGCCGGCTTTCATTTTGGCCTCCAGGGCACGCAGCCGGTCCACTTCCTTCAGGGCCGCCTCGAGCGCGTCGGGCGCCTGCGCAGGGTCCTGGGCCTTCAGCGCGGCGAAGGCCTCCAGGTCTTTGTCCACGAATTCCGGCGGGACCACGGTGCCCTCGGCCGTGTCCACGGTCTCGCTCGCGACGGACCCGAAGCCGGTGGCGAGCGAATTGCGGAGCTTCTCGAACTTGTTCGCGTCCACGGTGGACATGGCATAGAGCACGATGAACAGGCACATCAGCACCGTCACCATGTCCATATAGGACGCCATCCAGCGTTCGTCGACGTGGTGCTCTTCGGGTTTCTTGCGGGGGCGCCGGCGGCCACTCACGCGGCGCTGTCCAGCGCTTCGGCGTCGCCGTCCGGCGCCTTGCGGCCGGCTCCGGAGCTCTTGAGCTGGTGCTCGGGAACCATGGAGCGAAGCCGTTCGGCGAGGAGCAGGGGCTGGGCGCCGGCCTGCACGGCGAGCATCCCCTCCATAAGCAGGGTCCGGCGTTCCAGGTCCAGCTCGGACAGCCGGGCGAGGCGGGCGCTGAACGGGAGCCAGATGAAGTTGGCGGACAGCAGACCCCACAGGGTGGCAACGAAGGCGGCGGCGATCATGTGTCCCAGCTCGTCCGGCTGGGAGAGGTTTTCCAGGACGTGCGTCAGGGACACAACTGTTCCGACGATTCCGACCGTGGGGGCGTAGCCGCCGAGGGATGCGAAGAACTTCGAGGCGGAGTGGTCGGTGCGGGACTTCGTGTCGATTTCATCCTCCATCTGCATCCGGAGGTCTTCGGCGTCGGTGCCGTCGGCGATGTTTTGCAGGGCGCGGGCCAGAAAGGGATCGTTGACGCTGGCCGCCTCTTCCTCAAGGGACAGCAGGCCCTCGCTGCGCGCCTTTTCCGCGAACCGGACCATCTGGTCGATGCTGTCCTGCGGCTTCGCCGTTTTCCCGATGAACATTCCCGGCACGGCCTTGAACGCCTGGAGAACGTCCTTGAGGGTGTTGCCGGCGAGCCCGATGGCCAGGGTTGCCCCGAAAACGAGAATCATCGGCGCGGGCAGCAGCAGCGAGGAAATGCTGCCGCCTTCGAGCAGGACCATAACGATGAGGGAGCCAAAGGCGAGGAGCAGTCCGATGACTGTTGCGGGATCCATGGATTACTTCCTAGGTGGTTCAGGTGCGGAGGAGCCGGCGCCGTCCTCCGGCGCGGAGGGCGGGACCAGGCTCAACGGGTATCCCGTGACCGCGGGAAAGTCCCGCGCCTTGCTCAGCACATAGGCGCGGTAGTCGGCGATCAGCTCGACCACCTCGGCAAGGCTTTCGAGGACCACGTAGGCGGCGCCGTCGAGCGTGACCAGGTGGGTGTCCGGGCTCTCGTGGATCCGTTCGATCAGGTCCGGATTGACCGCGAAGCGTGTTCCGTTGAGGCGTGTGACAACGATCATGGGCCGATTCTGCTCTGTTGACTGCCTGGCTGTGCGGCCAGGCGGCGGGATGGGTGTTCTCCCCTTACTGTCGGCCGCCCGCTGGTTTTCGTTAGGCGCAGCCGGGCGCACGTTACGGACCGCCCGCGCGCTTGCAAGATACCCCCGGGGGTATTACCGTTGTAGTCAGAGGACGGGGGATTCCTTCCGGAACACTCCCCCACCGCCCATCATCAAAGGAGAGCACATGCTTCTGGAACGCATTTACGACGAAGACCTCGCCCAGGCCAGCTATTTCATTGGCTGCCAGGCCAAGGGTGAAGCGGTTGTTGTGGACGGCCGCCGCGACATCGCGGTGTACCAGGCTTTGGCCGAGAAGAACGGCATGAAGATTGTGGCCGTGACCGAGACGCACATCCACGCCGACTACCTCTCCGGCACCCGTGAGCTGGCCGCGGCGACCGGCGCGAAGATCTATGTCTCCGGCGAGGGCGGTCCGGACTGGCAGTACGGGTTCGAGGGCGAACGCCTGTTCGACGGCGACGCGATCACCCTGGGCAACATCACGGTCAAGGCCCTGCACACCCCGGGCCACACCCCGGAGCACCTGTCCTTCCTGGTGACCGACGGCGCGTTCAGCGACCAGGCCGGCTACCTGCTCTCCGGCGACTTCGTGTTCTCCGGCGACCTGGGCCGCCCGGACCTGCTGGATGAGGCCGCCGGCGGCATCGACACCCGCTTCGTGGGGGCCAAGCAGCTCTTCGCCAGCCTGCGGGACAAGTTCCTGACCCTGCCGGACTACGTCCAGGTCCACCCGGCCCACGGCGCCGGCAGCGCCTGCGGCAAGGCCCTCGGCGCGATCCCGTCCTCCACGGTCGGCTACGAGCGGCTCTACGCCTGGTGGGGCCCGTACCTGGCCGCCAACGACGAGCAGGGCTTCATCGATGAGCTCCTCGACGGCCAGCCCGACGCGCACGCCTACTTCGGCCGGATGAAGCGCGAGAACCGTGAAGGTCCCGCCGTGATGGGCGAACGCGCCCCGCTGGAGGAACTCGACCTCAACACCGTGGCCGCTGACCTCGCCGCGGACAAGGTGACCTTCATTGACACCCGTTCCAACGACCAGGTCCACCAGGGCACCGTGACCGGTTCGCTGAACGTCCCGGCCGGCAAGTCCGTGGCCAGCTTCGGCGCCTGGGTCGTGAATCCGGAGACCGACAAGAACCCGCTGGTGCTGCTGGCTCCGGACCAGGACGCCGCGCAGGACATGTGGGACCACCTGGTCCGGGTCGGCATCGACAAGGTCGCCGGCTACGTCACCGGCTTCGAGGGCCTGCCCACCAGCACCCCGAAGCTGATCCAGCCCGAGGAACTCGAGGGCTTCGACGCCGCCATGGTCCTGGACGTGCGCAACCGCACCGAGCACACCGCCGGGCACATCCCCGGGTCCTACCAGCTCAGCGGCGGCCGCGTGATGTGGCACCTGGACGAGCTCCCGGCCGAGGGCACCATCGTGTCCTACTGCCAGAGCGGGGTCCGCAACTCCGTCGCGGCCAGTGCACTGCGCCGGGCCGGCTACGACGTCGTCGAACTCGACGGCAGCTACGCCGCCTGGACCGCCCGGCAGGCCACGGAGACCGTTCCGGCCTAACCTGCGCACCGGCGCAGCCCGGTAACCGGCCAAAGACCATCGGCGGCAACCCCAGCACGGGGGTTGCCGCCGATGGTCTTTGTTGTTTGCGCGCCTCGCCCGAGATGCCGGGCAGACTCCAGTCGCCGGCAATAACCTGCGGTGGTTGTTCCCCTGCATGCCACCGGCTCAGGCGAACAGGCCTTCGCCGACGAACCCGCCCTCACGGCACCCCGGCGGGATGGCGAAGACGGCCGAGCCGATCGGCGTCGTCCACTGGTTGAGCATGTCCATTTCATCGAGCCGGCGCTGGATGGGCGTGAACTGCCTGTCGACGTCGGCCTGGTAGGACACGAAGATCAGCCCCGAGTCCGAGACGCCTCCGGCGCCGGGAACGGCGTCGTAGTTGTAGGCCCGCCGGAAGATCCGCTGGGAACTGTCCTCCGGCCGCGACCGGCGCACGTGCGAGACGTCCGAGATGACCGGGAAACCGAGTCTGGAGACGGCGGTGAAGTCCGGCTCGTCGTGCTCCTGCGTCCCGGTCAGCGGTGCCCCGTCCGAGAGCCGGCGGCCCACGGATTCCTCCCGGGCCACGCGGTCCACCTCGTCCCACTTGTCCAGGTTCATCGCGATCCGGCGGATGACCACCGACGTGCCGTTCTCCGTCCAGGCGGGAATGTCCCCGCCGCCCCAGACCACGCGCTCATGCTCGGCGCTGTCCGGCGCCGGGTTCGCGGTCCCGTCGACCTGGCCGAAGAGGTTCCGCATGGTGGTCCCGGACTTTTCGCTGCCATACGAGCGCCGGAAGCCGGTCTGCACCCAGCGGACGGTCGCGAAGCTGCGGCTGTCCTTGAGGAGCATCCGCTGGGCATGCGCCACGGTCAACGGATCATCCGCGCAGATCTGCAGCAGCAGGTCACCGTCGGAGAACCCGGGCTGCAGCCGGTCGATGCCGAAGGCCGGCAGCGGCTTCAACCAGCCCGGCGCCCGGGCGGGGTCCACCGCGGCCACCAGCCCGGGCCCGAATCCGAAGGTGACGGTCAGCCGGGCCGGCACCCGGGCCAGTTCGCCCTCGGTGTCGGCCAGGGCCGGTTTTCCCGCGGCGAGGTTCGCGGCGTCGTCGCTGAGGAGCCGCAGCAGTGCCCTGACCCCGGCGCGCGTCGTGCCCGGCAGCAGATCCAGCGCGACGAAAACGCCGTGGGCCTGCGCCGCCGTCGTAATCCCGGCCTGCCGGTCGCCGTAAAAGGGGACGACCCCGCCGCCGTGGACGCTCTCCGCGGGCCCGGCCTCGGCCTCCCCGGTGCGGGTCCCCGCCCCGGCGAGGCGGGCGCCGGCCGCGGCCAGCGCCCCGAGCCCTGCGGCGGCGCCGCCGAAGAGCAGCCCGCGCCGCGGCAGTTTCCGCGGGGAGTCCGGCCCGTCACCGCCCGCGGGCTGGCGCCGCGGGCTGCTGGTCCGCCGGCCGTCACTTCGAGGTCGACGACGGCGCGGGGCTGGTGGCGCCGCCGCTGGTCGGAGTGCTGGCCGTGGGACATGCCGGCGCCTCCTTCCTCGACGTAGTTCTCGTTCGCGCCGCTGAAGTCCTTCGCCACGGCGGTGAATTCGAAGCTTCCGCCGCCCGCCAGCGCAAGCGTGAAGGTCACCTCGGTGCCGGCAGTGATGGGCGCGGCCAGGCCCATCAGCATGAGGTGGTTGGCGCCCGGTTCCAGCGCCAGTTCGCCGCCGGCCGGGATGACAAAGCCGCCCTGCTTGGCCTGCATCTGCATGGCGCCGGTGGGTCCCGCGACGGTTTCGTGCAGTTCGACCATCCGGGCCGCGGGCGTCGAGGCGCCGGTGACGGTGATGTCGGCGTCGGAGGTGTTTTTGATGACGCCGAATCCGCCGGTCATGCCGGACGGGACGGCTTTGACCCACGGCTGGCTGACCGCCAGTGCGGCGGCGGCGCTGGCCGGGGCGCTGGCGACGGCAGCGGACGCGGACGGTGCCGGCGACGTGGACGAGGGAGCGCAGCCGGTCAGTGCCAGGGACGCGGCGGCGAGGACGGAGAGGGCGGGGTACATGAACTTTTTGGACATGGTGGTGCTCCTGAAGTCGGGGCAGGCGGCCGCGAAGGGCCGGCCTGGAAAGTGTTATTCGCTGGGGAGTTGCGTGTTGCGCTTGATCCGCCGGAGGCCTGCAACTGCCAGGTAGAGGCCCAGGCCTGCGGCCGCCGCTATTCCGGCGGCAGGCAGCCAGCCGGGCACGCCGCCACCGGCATTGCCGGCGGCCGCGCCCGTTTCGCCGCTGGCAGCGGGGGCCGGGGAGGTTGCCGGCGGCGCGGCGGCGGCAGGCTTGCCGACCTGGAACCGGTAGCCGCCGCTGATCGGGTGACCGTCCGCGGAGACCACCCGCCAACTGACCTGGTAGCCGCCGTCGGGCAGCTTCGGGAGCGGCTGGGTCAGCGTTTCCCGGGTGAGCGCGGCTGCGCCGGCGACCCAGTTCCTGGCATTGTCATCGACAACGCGGACCTCGTGGCCAAGCGTGAGCAGGGGCGAACTGAATTTCAAAGTGATGCTGCCCGGCGCGGTGGCCAGGTTCTCAGCGGGGGCCGGGCTGGACGAAACCAGCTGGTCGTGGGCAAAGGCCGCGGGGGCTGAGGTGAGGCTGGCGCCTACACAGAGCAGGACGGCGGCGAGCAGGGTTGCTCCAAAACCAGGGTTCCGCCATGTTTTCAAAGTATTTTTAGTCATGGCTGCTTCCCGCCCCGGCGCCGGCTGCGGCGCGGGGCTTATCGGGTGAAAGGCGCGAACGCCTAGGACACGAAAGGAAGCACGGGAGGCCCGCGGTGGCGCATCACCAGCAAGGGCACGCCGAGGTTGCGCAGCGGCCTGAGCGGCCGGCTGGCCGGCAGGGCGGCGGACGGCCGGTCGCTGCCGGCAAAGGCTGGAAGAGCGGCAGGAACGCCGTCACGCGCAGGCGCATCGATTGAACCAACCGGACGACGGCGACCTCGCCGCGGCGCAGGACGGCCACGGTCAGGGCGGCCGCGACGGCGTGTCCCAGCCACATCAGCGGCGAGGCGTGGTCCGCCGCGGACGAGAGGACACGACCCCGGCGACGGGCTCCAGCCCGGACGAGTGGGCCAGGTGGCCGCCGGCCGGAGCGGCGGGAGCATGCGGGGCCGCGGCCCCGCTGAAGAGCCAGTGGAACAGGCCCTGGCTCGAGGCCACGCCGGCGGAGAGCCGCCACAGCGACAGTCCGCGGCCTGTGAGCCCGGTGCAGACCAGGCCGGACAACGCCAGGGTGAGGAGCAGCAGCGGAAGTTCGGGAGCGTTGCCGCCGGCCAGGAGGTGCGACCCGGCGGCAATGGAGGTCGCGACGACGGCGCCGGTCCAGCCGCGTATCAGGCGCAGGGCGCGTGACGTCATTCTTCCTCCTTGCTCACAGGCAATTCTACAGGCTGTCGAAACAGCCCCGTGCCTGCGGCGGAGTGCCGGACGGCCCCGCGCCCGCCCGTTGCGCCATCACTTCCGGTTGCCAAACGGGCCTTTTGGCCGCCGGAAGTGATAGCGCAACGTGCCTAGCGCTTGAGGTTGCCGAGCTCCTGCAGAACCTCGTCGGAGGTGGTGATGATGCGGGCGTTGGCCTGGAAGCCGCGCTGGGCGACGATCAGGTTGGTGAACTCCTGGGAGAGGTCCACGTTGGACATTTCCAGCGAGCCGCCGGCCAGGGTGCCGATGCCGGCGTCGCCGGCCGCACCCAGCTGGACGTTGCCGGAGTTGGCGGTGGCGACGTAGGAGGAGCCGCCGGCCTTCTCCAGGCCGGCCGGGTTGGTGAACTTGGCCAGCGCGATCTTGGCCAGGACCTGCTTGGTGCCGTTGCTGAAGGACCCGATCAGGGATCCGTCGTTGCCCAGGGTGAAGGACTCCAGCTTGCCGACGGCGGTGCCGTTCTGGCCGCTGACGGTGAGAGAGCTCATGCCGGCAAACCCGGAGACCTTGGAAAGGTCGACGTCGATGCCGTTGACGGTGAGCGGGCTGCTGGCGACGAGGGTCCCGCCCGTGCCGGGGGTGAGCTTGGTGACCGGGGAGGTGGTTGCCCCGTCCTTGGCAGTGACGTCCCAATCGGCGCCGTTCCGCACGAAGCTAAGGGAGATGTCGCGGGCTGCACCCAGACCGTCATAGACCTTGACCAAGCGGTCGAAGGTGGTGCCGGCAGCCGCATCACCGGGCAGGTTTCCATCCAGCGTGACCGTGGTGGTGGGGGTGGCAATCATGGTGTTCGGGTTGAGCGTGATGTCGCCGATCGCGCCGGCCTGGTCCACCTTGCCGTTCTGCGCGGTCCAGCCCTGCAGGATGCCGCCGTCCGGGCTGACCAGCTGGCTGGCGGCGTCGAACGTCATGGATCCGGCGCGGGTGAACAGCTGCTGGCCGCCCTTGCTGGTGACGAAGAAGCCATCGCCGGAGATCATCATGTCCGTGGCGCGGCCGGTGCTCTGCGAGGAGCCCTGGGCGAAGTTGGTGCTGACGCCGGCGACGCGGACGCCGAGGCCGATCTGCGCCGGGTTGCTGCCGCCGGACTCCCCCTGCGGTGCCGAGGCGCCCTGGGTCATCTGCGAGAGGGTGTCCTGGAACTGCGTGGAGGACGCCTTGAAACCGGCCGTGTTGACGTTGGCGATGTTGTTGCCGGTGACGTCCAGCATGGTCTGGTGGGCACGGAGGCCGGAGATTCCGGAGTACAGCGAGCGGAGCATGGGAACTGCCTTTCTTCGGGAGGAAACTGGTTAGGAGGCGGCCGGCGCGGTCAGGCCGGTGATGGAGTCGAGGGGGATGGAAAGTTCGCCGACTTTGACGGTCGGCACAGCGCCGGCGAAGGACACCGAACTGGCGATTCCGGTGCCGGTGGTGCCGTCGTCCAGGGTGTAGCCGACGGACTGGCCGATCAGCTGGGAGGCCGCCGAGCGCATCTGGAGGGAGAACCCCTCCTTGCTGTTGGTGGTCAGTTCGGTCATTTTTTCCATCATGGAGAGCTGGATGGTCTGGGCCATCATCTGGTTGGTGTCCATCGGGGCGCTCGGGTTCTGGTTCTTGAGCTGGGCCACGAGGAGGGACATGAAGACGTTGGCGTCCATGGTCTGCACGGGTGCCCGGACGGCAGCAGCCTGCGGGGTCGTCGCCGTGGCCGTGACCGGCTGCGGGGCGATGGGCTGGATAGGCATGGCTCGGGTTCCTTTGGGTCAGACGAGAATGTCGAGGGTGGTTTGCGGGCCGTTCAGGATCCTGGCGGCGCGCAGGGAGGCTTCGTCGGCCAGGGCGTCCCAGCGGTGACCTGGCCTCGGCCCGCCGGGTCCGTTGCGGCTCCCGGGGCCGGAGGCGTCGGCCCGGGAGCCGTCGCGTCCGGCATCCTGCCCCGCATCCTGCCCAGCGTCCTGGCCTGCGTCTTGCCTGCGGCCTGGTGGTCCGCTGTGATCCGAAACGTCGAGGCTGGCGCCAAGGCCGGAGTCCGCGAGCTCCTTGCGCAGTTCGGGCAGGATCCCCCGCAGCGCCTCCCGGCCGGTGTCCCCGGGGGCGAACAGTTCGATCCGCACCCCGGCGGCGTCGATGTGCGCGCGCACCGTCAGCGGTCCGAGGTCCTCCGGGGTGACTTGCAGGGTCATGATGTGCTGGCCGTGCGGTGCCCCGGCGAGGGTGAAGAGCGGTTTGGCCAGCTGCGGCTGGAGGGCGGGCTGCGGAGCCGGAGCCGGGGCGGCGGCCTGGGGGGCTGCCGACGTCGGGGCCGGCCCGGCCGTGGGCGCCGCGAGCGCGGAACCCGCGACGCCGGCCGCGGCCAGGCCGTCGGCGGGTGCGGCCGCAGTCGGCGCCGGGAGGCTCTCCGCGGAAGGGGCTGGCGCCCGGCCGGAAAGCGGACCAGCCGCGGCGGCGGCGCCGGCCAGTCCGGGAGCCGTCGCGGCGGCTGCGGCGACTGCCGCCGTCGCCGTCGTCGACGCTGCGGGCACTGGCGCCAAGGGCAAACCCTGTGCTGCTGCCGCGGCAACGCCCGGCTGTACCGGGGCGGCGGCAACCGCGCCCGGGGCCGGCTGGCCAGCCGCCCGGCCACCGGCACTTGGGTCACCGGCACTGTGGCCCCCGGCGGACGGAAGTGCGACGGCGCCCGCAAGCGGGGCGCCCGGCCGTGTGAGCGCGGGGCCGGCTGCGTTGGTTCCCGGTTCCCGGGAGGCGGCGGCAGTGCTGGGAACGGAAACCGCGGCGGCAGCTGCCTCGGCGTCGTTGCCGGCGGTCGCGCCGGTGGCCGCGGGCGCCCCCGACGGAAGCACCAGGGTCGGCTCAGCCGGGCGCGGGTCAGCCAGGCGCGGGTCGGTTAGCGCCTGGGCTGAGGCGGCGATGGCTTGACTGCCCGCGGGCACGGCGGGCTGCTGCCCCGCAGTCCCGGGCGTGTCCGGTGCCGCGGCTGCGGCGGGCTGGATCGCAGCCGCGAACAGGGCCGAGGCGGCCAGGATGCCGGCGTCGGCGGCCGGAGCGGCGCCGGTGTCCGGGGTTGAAGGGGCGGAAGCTGCGGTGTCCGGCGGGGTGGCCCCGGCCGCGTCGCGCATTGTCGAGCCATCGGCGGAAACCGGGGCGACCGAGCCGGCCGCTGAGCCGGCCGCAGCGGAGGCCGCCTCGTGGGTCACGGCCTTATTGAGCGCGGTCCCGAAGCCTCCGGCGTCCGATGCCAGGCCTTCCGAGCGGGCGCGGTTCCCCTGCTGGGCGCCCCGGGCCTGCGCGGGGGCGCCGGAGAGCGCCGCGGCCAGGTCCAGCGAAGCCGCGCCTTTCATGAGGCACCTCCTGCCGGGACGATCCGCCGGATGGAGGTCAGGTTGGATTGCTGCTCCCAGGCGTCGCGGATCTGGATGGTCTTGCCCGGCACGGGCGCGTCGATGGCCTTGCCGTTGCCCAGGTAGATGGAGATGTGGTTCCCGCCGAAACTGACCAGCAGATCGCCGGGCTTGGCCTCGGCGAGGGACGCCACCGGGGTCCCCTGCTTCATCTGGTCGCTGACCACGCGGGGAAGTTCGATGCCGAGGTCCTTGAAGACCCGCTGGGTAAATCCGGAGCAGTCCATTCCGGTAGCCGGGTTGGTGCCGCCCCACACGTACGGCACGCCGATGTACTTCTTGGACATGGCGACCACGTCCGTCCCCGTCGCGGCGCCGGCCGGCACGGAGCCTGCGGCGGGCCCTGCGGGGGCTGCCGGCGGGATGAGCCCGCTCAGCGCGCCGAGCCCCGCCGTGCCGCCCAGCCCGTTGGCCAGCGAGGAGAGGTCCGTTCCGGAAGCGAGGCCGGTCCCGCCGAGCGCCGCGGTGAGCGCGTCGGTGAAGGACGCGGCGTCGCCGGTTCCCGTTCCGGTGGCGAGGGACGTGGCGGCGGCGGACTTCAGCGCCGTGGCGGGGCTTTCGCTCTGGGCCGGGCGGCTCAGTTCCGCGATCATCGACTGGATGCCCTGCATGCGGCCCAGCGCCTCGGTCATGCTCATGAGCGCACCTGCTGTTCGTCGCGGTGCCAGATCGTCGAGGAGATCTCGTCCAGGGTGGATTGTTCGGCGCGCAGCTCCGCGGTGTTCACCTCGGCGTGGTGCCGGGCCTGCAGCTTCTCCAGTCCCACGGAGCGGGTGCGGGCGGCGATGAATTCCTCGCGTGCGGTGGCCTCGTCGGCCTCGGCGATGCGGGTGAGGTTCTGCAGGTCCGCGAGCATGCTGTGCGACGCCGACCGGGACGCCGCGACGGCGCGCAGCGACGCCGAGCTGACGATGTCCTCGTCGGCGGCAGACAGCTGCCGGCGGGCGGAGGCTTCCCGGGCCCGGACCGAACTGGACCGGGACCGGGCACGGGCCAGCCCGGAGGCCGCCTGGTCCTGCTGGATCTGGCGGAGGCGCAGCAGCCCCGCCAACGAAAATTCCCGCTTCATGCGGCGGCTCCCAGGATCGACGTGAGGTGGTCCAGCTGGCGCCAGGACTCGGGGTGGGGGGTGGACTCGTCCATCGGCTGCTGCAGGAACCCGCTGACGGATTCCTCGTGCGCCAGCGCGGCGTCCACGAGCGGGTTCGTCCCGGCTTGGTAGGCGCCGACGTCGATCAGGTCCTGGGCGGACTTGCGGGCCGCGAGGACCCGGCGCAGCGCGGAAGCCGCTTCGAGGTGGGGGCGCGCGTTGACCTTCGAGGCGACGCGCGAGACCGAGCCCAGCACGTCGACGGACGGAAAATGCCCGGTGACGGCGAGTTTGCGGTCCAGCACGACGTGGCCGTCGAGGATGGACCGGGCGGCGTCGGCGATCGGTTCGTTGTGGTCGTCGCCGTCCACCAGCACGGTGTAGATGCCGGTGACGGAACCGGTTTCGGCGGTGCCGGCGCGCTCAAGCAGCCGCGCGAGAATGGAGAAGGTCGACGGCGGGTAGCCGCGGGTGGCCGGCGGCTCGCCGGCGGAGAGCCCGATCTCGCGCTGGGCCATGGCCACGCGGGTGAGCGAGTCCATCATGAGCACCACGTCCTGGCCCTCGTCCCGGAAGGACTCGGCGATGCGGGTGGCGGTGAACGCGGCCCGCATGCGCATCAGCGCCGGCTCGTCGGAGGTGGCGACAATGACCACGGAACGGGCCAGGCCGGCTGCCCCGAGGTCGTCCTCGAGGAATTCGCGGACTTCACGGCCGCGCTCCCCCACCAGGGCGATCACGGAGACCTCGGCGTCGGTGCCGCGGGCGATCATGGACAGCAGGGAGGACTTGCCGACGCCGGATCCGGCGAAGAGGCCCATGCGCTGGCCCTTGCCCAGGGTCGTCATGGTGTCCAGCACCCGGACGCCGGTCTGCAGGGCGGTGTCGATCCGGGCGCGCTTCATCGCGTTGGGTGCCTCGTTGTCGATCGGAACCCGGGGGCCGCTGAGCAGCGGGCCCTTGCCGTCGATCGGGCGGCCGAGGCCGTCGAGGACGCGGCCGAAGAGTCCCGCGCCGGTGGGGACCAGCACGGTGCCGCCCTTGGCGCGGACCGGGTCGCCGGCGGCGATGCCCGCGAGGCGTCCCAGCGGCATGCAGCGTACGGCGCCGTCGAGGGCCGCCACCACCTCGGCGTCGAGCCCGGGGTTCTCCCCCACGGTGAGAAGGTCGCCGAGCGCGCAGTCCAGCCCGGACACTTCCAGGCCGAGTCCCATCACGGAGGTCACGGTGCCGACCCGCTGCGGCGCGGCCGCGGCAAGGGCCGCGGCGAAGTCCTCGCCTTTCGGGCGCCACCGGGCGTTCATGGCTGCCCGTCCGAAGGCTGATCGGCGGCGCTCAGGGACCACTGCTGGTCCGCCAGCAACGCCGCCCGGGCACGGTCCAGGGCGCTGCCCAGGCTGGCATCGAGCCAGCCCTGCTGGTACTCCACCTTGGCGTCGCCGCGCTGCAGGGACGCATCCGCGAGCAGCGGCAGGCCGGCCGGGAGGTCTTGGCCTTCCTTGGCGAGGACCTCGATGTCGGCCGGGTGCAGGCGGATGGCCAGGACAGTGGCCGCGTCGTTGCCGGACAGGGCGCGGTCCAGGGCGGCGCGCGCCGTCCTCGTCCCTTCGGCGAGTTCGTAGCCGAGGATGGCCTCGGCTAGCTCCAGCGCGGTGCGGGCCAGCACCTCCTCGGCGTCGTGCAGGGCCTGGACGTTGCGGTGCGCGAAGTCGGTGCGGGCCACCGCGAGGGCGCGGACGGCGCGGTCCAGGTCCTGCTGCCCGGCGGCGAGCGAGGCGGCCTGCTCGGCGGCCATCCGGTCGCGCCAGCGGCGCTGTTCCTTGGCGGCGGCGCGGACACCCGCGGCGTAGCCGGCGGCGTGGCCCTCGGTGTAGCCGGCCTGCTCGCTGGCCGGGCCGCTGGAACGCAGTGAGGGGAAGACGATGCGGGCCGGGGCGCTCCCGGCGGCGGCGCCGGCGGTGGAGGCCCGGTCAGTAAACATAGTCTTCTTCGTCCCCGCGCTGGATCGTGATCTGGCCTTCGGCCTCGAGCTCGCGGATGGAGCGGACGACGGCGGCGCGTGCCTCCTCGATCTGCGAGGCGCGCAGCGGTCCCAGCGCGGCCATCTCGGATTCGAGGATTTCGAGGTTGCGCCCGGACACGTTGGTGGTGATCGTTTCCAGCACCGGTTCCGTGGCGCCCTTCATGGCCACGGCGAGCACGGAGGCGTCCAGGCCGCGGAGCACCAGCTGCACATCGCGGCGTTCGAGCTTCACGATGTCGTCGAAGGTCACCATCTGGGCGCGGATCTCCACGGCGAGGTCCGGGTCGAGCAGGTCCAGGCCGTCCAGGACGGAGCGTTCGGTGCCGGCGTCGGTCCGGTTAATGATCTCGAGCAGCGGCTGGATGCCGCCCACCACCTTGGAGGCCTGCTGCGAGACGGCCGCGCCGCCGCGCAGTTTCAGCGTGTCCGCCACGATGCCGATGGCTTCGGGCGCGCCGGAGCCCATCGTGGCGATGCTCAGGGCGACGTCGGCCCGGAGCGAGCCCGGCAGCCCGGACATCACGGCCGAGGCCTTGCGCGGGCTCAGGTGGGCCAGGACCAGGGCGATGGTTTGCGGCAATTCGCCGTCGATCAGCGCGAGGATCTGGACCGGTTCAATGTCTTCCAGGAACTCAAAGGACTTGCCGGCCATGTTCACCGTCAGCCGGTTGATCAGGCCGGCGGCCTTCTCGGAGCCGAAGGACGCCTCGAGCAGGCCTTCGGCAAGCTCCCGGCCGCCGCGGGCCTGCCGCGGGCTGCTCAGGGCAGCCTCGTGGAAGTCCTTCATGATCTGCTCGGCGACTTCGGGGTCGACCTTGCGGAGCCGGACGATTTCGGCGGCGATTTCCTCCGCCTCCGCGTCGGTGAACTGGGCCATCACCCGCGCCGCGTTGGCGGGGCTCATCTGCATCAGGACGACGGCGGCGCGTTGGGTGCCGGTGAGGGTCGCTTCGGCAAGCTTCATGCGGGCTGCCTGTCATCCATCAGGCCGCGGAGGTAGTCGGCGGCCTTCTCCGGGTTGGCGGCAACCATGTTGTCGATTTCCTGCATCCGGCGTTCGGCTTCCAGCACTTCCATCGGCGGGGCCGGCAGCGGCTGCAGCGGCAGCGCGGTCAGCGGGATGGCCGACGTCGCGGGGGCAGGGTCAAAGGCCGTGACGGCGGGCAGCGGCGGCAGCAGGTCCAGGCGTTCGCCGAGGTCCACGGGTTCGCGCTTCTGCCGGCGGCGCAGAATGATGGTGATGACCAGGGCCAGGACCAGCAGTCCGAGCAGGATGCTGCCGGCGGTGATGAGGGTCCCGAAGAACGCGGCCTGCTTCTGTGCCTCGAGCTCGGCCTTGGCCGCGTCGAGGGAGGCGTTGGCCTGGTCCGCGGCGGCGGTGCTGAACGGGATCACTTCGACGGTGACGACGTCGCCCCGGGCCTGGTCGACGCCGGCGGCGGAGGTGACCAGCGCGGTCAGCGAGCCCATGTTCAGCCCGCCGGCGGCGGCCTGGCTGACGGCCACCGAGATCGTCTGGCGCTTGACGGCGCCCGGCGGGATGACCCGGTCCTCGGTGACCTTGTTGACGGCGTTGTTCTTCGTCTCCGTCGTGGAGTCGAAGTTGCCGTTGCCGTCACCGCCGCCGGGAACAGCGATGTTGTCCGGGCCGAGGACGCCGGCGCCCCCTCCGCCGGCGCCGCTGTACGTCTCCGTCTTCGAGGACTCACTCAGCGGCAGCGCACCGGGGGTATTGGAGAACGTTTCGCTCTTTTGCTGGGCGGACTCGCCGGTGATCTCCGCGGCGACCGCCACGGTGGAGTTGCCCGGGCCCACCACGCGGTCCAGGACGGCGCGGACGGCGTCGCCGGTGCGCTGCTGGTAGTCGGCAGCCTGCTTGGTGGAGGATCCCGCGGCCCCGCCGCCCACCGTGGAGAGCACGTTGCCCTGCGAGTCGACCACCGAGACATTGGCGGGCTTGAGGTTCTCGATCGCGGCGGAGGTGAGGTGCACAATGGCCTGGACCTTGTCGCCGGCGAGCGTGACGCCGGGGGCGGTCTCAACGAAGACCGAGGCTGTGGTGTCCGGGGTCTTGGAGACGAAGACGGTTTTTTCCGGGATCGCGAGCCGGACGGCGGCGGTCTTCACGCCGTCCATGGCGGCGATGGTGCTGGCCAGTTCGCCCTCGAGGGCGCGCTTGTAGGTGACGGACTGCTGGAACTCGGAGGACGTGACGCCCATCTTGTCCAGCAGGGAATACCCGGTGGCCGCGGCGGTCGGGAGGCCGGCGGCGGCTGCCTTGAGGCGCTCGTCGTAGACCTTGTCCTGGGGTACGAGGATGGTGGCTCCGCCGTCGCTGAGTTCGTAGGGCACGTTGTCCTTGCGCAGCTGTTCCACGATGCCGTTGGCGTCGGTGTTCTTGAGGCCGGAGAACAGCGGCGTCATGGTGGGCTTGGACAGCCAGGCTGACAGCGCGATGATGCCCACCGCCAGCAGCGCGACGCCGATGACGGCCAGGGTGCGCTGGCCGGTGGTGAAGCCCTTGAGCCCGGCGCCGAAGCGCTGGAAGAAGACGGTTATCTGCGGAGGCATCAGGCCTGCATCCTCATGATCTCGTTGAACGCGTCAACGCCCTTGTTCCGGACGGTGGCGACGAGTTCGAGCGTGATCTGTGCCCGGCTCGCCGCGATGGTGGCGCTGTGGATGTCGTCCAGGTTGCCGGTCACGGCGGAGACGGCCAGCTGCTTCGACGTCGACTGCAGCTGCTGGAGGTCGTCGACGGCGCCGGTGAGGGACGAGGCAAAGCCGGAACCGTCGGTGCCGGGCACCGAGGCGGCGCCGGAGAGGTAATCCGTGGGAAGAACGCCCTGGACCGGCGCGATGGGGGAAACAGGCATCAGGATCTTCCAATCTCAAGGGCGGCGAGGTAGCTCTCGCGGGCGCGGTCCACGACCTGGGCGTTGGCCTGGTAGCCGCGCTGGGCGATGATCAGGGCGCCCATCTGCTCTGCCATGTCGATGTCCGGGTATTTCACGTTGCCGTCGGCGTCGGCGAGGGGGTGGTCCGGCTGGTAGGCGATGCGGCCCTCGCCGTCGCCGAGCTGGGTGCTCTTGACGTACACGCCGGTACCCTCGGCACCTGCGGCGGCCTCCACGTACTTGGCCCGGAACGCCGGACCGGACGTGGCCGAGGCGTTGTTCATGTTGGCGAGGTTGTCCGAGACGGCGTCGAGCCACTTGCGGTGCACGGTGAGGGCGGATCCGGCGATGCCGATTGCGTCGAACGTCATTAGTTGGTCCTCATCGCGGCGCGCACGGCGTTGAATTCCCCACCGACGGCGCGGGCGGCGAACTGGAAGCGCAGCACGGTGTCGATGTTGGAGAGGGTTTCGGTGTCCAGGTTGACGTTGTTCCCGTTGAGCTGGGTGGGCTCGAGGGAGGTCCCGGTCGTGGCTTCGGCGTGGCCGTCGCCGGACTTGACGGACGCGGCAAGGGCAGCTTCAAGCTGACCCGCTTGGCGTGGTAGTTCGGGGTGTTGACGTTCGCGATGTTGTTCGCGATGGCGCGTTGGCGCAAAGCCAGCCCGTCCATGGCGCTGGCCAGGGCTGCGGAAGTCACGGATTCGAGCACAGAGTCCTGCCTGGGAAATTGTGGGGTGGCCGATCCGTGGCCGGTAAACGAGCGATCCGTGCTCTTACTGTGGTTATCGGCACTGTTCAGCGCCGCGTTAGCCAAATATGTGAAACGTTTATTCGGGTTCTTTCCAGACCCCGCTGGCCGCTGATGCGGCGGCCGCGTTAGCTGTTGACGTCGAGGTAGATCGCGGCGGACGGATCGCCGACGCCGGGCACCGAGCTCACGGCTTGCAGCTGACGGACGACGTCGTGCTTCGCGGCTTCCAGCCGCCGGGCCACCCGCTCCTGCGCCGCCGAGAGCGCCAGGGCCCGCCGTCGTGCCTCGGGCGGCAGGGGGGCGTTCAGGGCGGGCGGGGACCAGCATCCGACCGGCAGCGCGGCCACCGGCTGATCCCGCGCGGAGAGGGGACCCAACGGGTCCTTGAGTTGTCTTCTCCGCGGCGACGACAGCCATTTCCAGCACGTCCAGCACCAGGGACCACGCGGCGAGGGCGGGGTCCTTCTCGATCGGCGCGGCTGTTTGGTCCCCCCAATGGGCGTGCTCAGCCAAAGCCAAGGCTCCCGCCGCTCGTCTGGCTGCGCGTTCCAGGCCCCGGCTGCTGCGAAAGCAGACGCTGCCGACACCGGCGCTGCCGCGGCGGGCGCCGCTGCCGGCTGCGTTGCCGGGATCG
>CAVOQF010000020.1:0-12797 GCA_963698285.1 uncultured Actinomycetota bacterium
CCCCGGCCTACTCGATCGTGGCGTACAGCGCGTTGAGCTCCGCCGTGAGCTGGCGGCGCAGCTCGGGCGTGCCGATCTCCTTGCCGTCGATGTGGTTCACCGGGGCGAGGAGCCGGATGCTCGAGATGAGCCAGACGGCGTCGGCGTCGTAGAGGTCGTCGGGCACCAGCGGGCCGTAGCCCAGCTCCCAGCCGGCGGCCTTGGCCGCCGTGAACAGGGCGCCCTGCGAGGTGCCCGGGAGGATGCCGCTGTCCAGTTGCGGGGTGATCAGCCGGCGGACGGTGCGGACGCCGCCCGCGCCGTCGTCGCTGGTCTCCAGGTGCGCCAGCAGCACGGTCGACGTCGGTCCCTCCAGGACCCGGCCGTCGGCGGACGTGAAGATGACGTCGTCCGCGCCCTGGTGGTGGGCGTACCGGAGCGCCGCCATGTTCACGGCATAGGACAGGGTCTTGGCGCCGAGCAGCAGCCACGGGGCGCGTTCGCCCACCTCGCTGTCATAGCCACGGTCCAGCAGGACGACGTCGATGCCGGTCTCGCGCTGCTGCCGCCCGGCGGCCGGGGGCGGGGAAGCCTGGACCCAGCAAGTGGGCGTGGCGGCGCCCTCGACGCCGCGGGTGGCGAGCAGCTTCACCACCACCTCGTCCGCTTCGCCGGCGTCGGCCCCGTCCGGGCCGCTGAACTCGCTGATCGCGGTGTCGATCGCCCGGCGCCAGGCGTCCTCCGCCGGGATCTCCAGCTCCAGCGCACGGGCGGAGCCGGCCAGCCGCGACAGGTGCGCCTGCAGCTTCCGCGGCTTTCCGCCCACCGCCAGCAGCGACTCGAAAACGCCGTCGCCGCGCGTCGCGCCCTGGTCCGTGGCCATCAGCTGCGGCTTGGACGAGTCGGCGATCCGGCCGTTCTCAAACGCGGGATCGAGGAACACCAGCACCGTCGCGCGGGCCGAAACAGGGGCGGAGATCGTCATGCCTCCAGCTTAGTGCGGCGCGCCGGGTTAGGATTTGCGGGTTGCCCGTTCCGGAACTGTTCCGCGGGTCTGGAACGTGAGGGGTTCGCCTGTGCTGTGGCCATTTCCGCTGGTGGGAACGCTCCCGTCCTGGGTGATCCTGATCCTGACGATCATTGACCTCATCATCCGGGTGCTGGCGCTGGGCATCATCCCGGGCAACCGCCGCCCCACCACGGCCATGGCCTGGCTGCTGGGCATCTTCTTCGTTCCGGCGCTCGGCCTTGTGCTGTTCCTGCTTTTCGGCAACTTCCGGCTCTCCCGCCGCCGCCGCGCCCAGCAGGAAGCCGTGAACACCAGGATCAGGGCCGGGACGTCCGAACTGGCCGCCGTCGAAAGCCGGTATGACGGGCCCGAGTGGGTCGCCTCCGCCGCCGAACTGAACAAGACCCTCGGCTCGCTGCCGATGGTGGACGGCAACAGCGTGGAGCTGCTGCCCGGCTACCCGGATTCCATCAAGGCGATGGCCGCGGCGGCCCGGGAGGCCAAGTCCTTCATCAATGCCGAGTTCTACATCCTGAGCTCGGACCACGTCACCGACGACCTGCTGACCGCCCTCGAGGATGCGGCCGAGCGCGGCGTCGAGGTCCGGCTGCTGTTCGACCACCTCGGCACGCTGCGCATTAAGGGCTACAGCAAGCTGATCGCGCGGCTCAAGGCCAGCAAGATCCGCTGGCGGCCGATGCTGCCGTTGCGCCCCGTGCACGGCCAGTGGCGCCGGCCCGACCTGCGCAACCACCGCAAGATCATGGTGATCGACGGCGAGGTGGCCTTCACCGGCTCGCAGAACCTGATCGAACCGTCCTACAACAACCCGCGGCACCGCAAGGTGGGCCGCGAGTGGGTCGAACTGATGACCCGCATGCACGGCCCGATCGTGACCACCCTGAACGTGGTGTTCGCGACCGACTGGCTCAGCGAGACCGACGAGTCGCTGGAACACCAGCTCGGCCACCGGCCCGAATCCGCGCCCGGCCACGTCACCGCCCAGGTGGTCCCCAGCGGCCCGGGCTTCATCACCGAGAACAACCTGCGCCTGTTCAACACGCTGATCTACTCCGCGCAGCACAAGCTCTCGATCTGCAGCCCGTACTTCGTTCCTGACGACTCGCTGCTCTACGCGGTGACGACGGCGGCGCAGCGCGGCGTCGACGTCGAGCTGTTCGTTTCGGAGAAGGGCGACCAGTTCCTGGTCCACCACGCCCAGCAGTCCTACTACGAGGCGCTGCTGGAAGCCGGGGTGCGGATCTACCTCTACAAGGCCCCGTTCGTGCTGCACGCCAAGCACTTCACGGTCGATGACGAGGTGGCCGTGCTGGGCTCGAGCAACATGGACATGCGCTCGTTCTCGCTGAACCTCGAGGTCTCCGTGATGCTGCTGGGCGAGGACATCGTGCAGCGGATCCGCGCCGTGGAGGACACCTACCGGGACATTTCGCACGAGCTGAAGCTCGAGGACTGGATAAAGCGGCCCATGCTGGTCAAGTACGTGGACAACGTCGCCCGGCTCACCGCCACCCTGCAGTAGCCCGCCGGGAGCCCGCCGGGGCCTGGCTGTACTGCCCAGGCGGTCCTAGCCCGGCGGGAACGCCGCCCCGAGGGCCGAGAGCACGCCGAATGCCTTGGTCCGGATTTCCTCGTACTCCTCCTGCGGGGAGGAATCCGCGGTGATCGCGCCGCCGACGCCGAGGCTCAGGGTGGCGCCGTCGGTGCCGGCGGCGACCACCAGGGTCCGGATGGCGACCGCGAGGTCGGTGGCGCCGCTCAGCGAAAAGTAGCCGATCGCCCCGGAGTAGACGCCCCGGGGCGCCGCTTCGAGCCGGTCCAGGATGGCCATGGTGCTGACCTTGGGCGCGCCGGTCATGGAGCCGGCCGGGAAGCAGGCCGCCACCGCTTCGGCCCGCGGCATGCCGGGCCGGAGCCGCGCGTCGATGGTGCTGACCATCTGGTGCACCGTCGCGTAGCTTTCGATCGCGCAGAGCCGGCTGACCGAGACGGATCCGGGCACCGCGAAGTGGCTGAGGTCGTTGCGCAGCAGGTCCACGATCATGATGTTCTCGGCCCGGTCCTTGGGCGAGGACGCCAGTTCGCGGCGCAGCAGCGCGTCCTGGGCCGGGTCGGAGGCCCGGCGCCGGGTGCCCTTGATCGGCTCGGCCCGCATCGCGCCGTCGGCCGAGATCCGCAGGAAACGCTCCGGCGAGGTGCTTGCCACGGCGAGGTCCGCCAGTCGCAGGAAGCTCGCGAACGGCGCCGGATTGCGCCGCCGCAGCGCCAGGTACGCCTGCCACGGATCGAACTCCCCGGCCGCCGCGGATGCCGTCAACGACGTCGTGAGGCAGACCTCGTAGCTGTTGCCCTCGGTGATTTCGTGCTGCGCCTCGGCGATCTTTGCCTTGTAGGCGGCCTCGGAGTCCCGCGCGGTGAAGTCCAGGGCGGCGGCGGTTTCGGCGGAACGAGCGACGCCGGGGCTGCCGCCGGGTCCGAGGCTCCCGTCCGCCACGGCCACGGCCGACGGCCGCGCGGGCCGAGGCCAGCCAGTCCCCGGCCTCCGGGGTCTCGAGGGCCAGCAGCCAGACCGTGCGGTCCCGGTGGTCCAGGACCACGGCGCGGCCGGCGAAGATCAGGCAGGCATCCGGGGTGGCTGCGTCGACGCTGCTGCCGCCGGTCTCGCGCTTGAGTTCATAGCCGAGGTAGCCGAGCCAGCCGAGGGTGAACTCGCACGGGTAACCCTCCGGGGCGCGCAGGGCGCGGCGGCCCCAGACGCCGTCGAGCCAACGGAAAAATCCGCCCTCGGTCCCAACGGTGGTGTTGCCCACGCTCACCCAGGTCCGGCCGGAACGGTGCCGGACCGACTGGCCGTAGCTGCCGCCGTCGTCGGCCAGGATGCTGAAGCGGCTGCGCTCGGCAGCCGCGCCGCCGGATGCCGCGCCCTCCGGGGCGCCGCGCTGCCCGGCGGCGCCCTCCGCCAGGGAGGAATCCAGCCAGACCGCGTTCGGGGAGCCGCCGTAAAGCTCCTCGAAGAGCCGGGCGGCGTCCGGCGCGGCGTCGAGCCGCTCGGCCGTCAGTTGCAGCCCGCGACGGGCCGAAAGCTCCGGGAGCAGCACCGGGGCCAGGGCGGGAAGGTACTGGAGGGCCTGCAGCACCTCTGCCGGGGCGGCGCCGTCGGCGAGGTTGAGCAGCCGCACGTCGGCCCGGGAGGGCACATCGTCGGCGGCGAGCCACTCGTCTTCCTGCCGGGCCCACTGCTCCCAGTACGGTTCGTAGCTCTCGCCGTCGCGGGCCATGGCCCGGCTGCGGCGGTCCCGGTCGGGGGCGTCGGCCCAGATCACGGCGTCAAGGAAGGGGGCGGCGGCCGCGGCGGCCGCGCCCACGCCCTCGACCAGGACGATTTCGGCCGGCTGCGTCAGCCGGGTGGCGCCGTCATAGTGCCGTTCCCAGTCCCAGCTGACCCAGCGGGCCGCTTCGCCGCGGCGCAGCGGGGCAAGCACCGTGGCGGTATAGCGTTCGATGCCCGCGGCCAGGCCGTTCCAGCCGGGGTAGATGTCCTCGAGGTGGAAGAGGGAGACCTTGTGGTGTTCGCGGAGCCGCGCCGCGAGTTCGATGGCGAGGGTGGTCTTGCCTGCGCCGGAGCGTCCGTCGATGGCGATGATGACGGGTGCGGGGCTCATGAACTAGAGCGTACCCGCTGCCCTGCGGTGTCCCGGTGCGGCTGGTGGGGCTGGTGCCCGACCCGGCCCGGCGGGCGCGCCGGGGTCCTTTGGCTCTGGAACGCCGGCCATGCCGCCCACAGACTGGGTCCATGACGGAGCAGGAGTCCGCGGACCTCCCGACGCCGGGGTCCGGGGCCGTGCCCGGAGCCGCGGACGGGGACGCTCCGTACGGGGCCCCGCCGGAGGCTCCTGCTGTTCCTGCGCCCAAGCCCCCCGTCCCGCCGCCCAGGATCCCCCGCGGGCGGGCGCGACAGTTCCCGCTGGGATTCCTCCAGTTGCTGGGACTGGTCCTGGCCGCCGCCCTGGCGGGCGCCGGCGCGGCCCTGCTGGTCGCGCGGTTCAACGGCTGGGGAACCGAAACCGTGGTCCGGCAGTACGTCGGCTCCGGCGGCGCGGTGTCCGACCGCCCCACGGATATCAAAGGGTTGCTCGCGACCTCGCTGCCCGCCGTGGTCTCCGTGAAGTCCACCACCACGCAGTCCAACCCGTTCCTGGGCCCGGGCGGTGGCAGGCGGGTGACGGCCGAAGGGACCGGCATAGTGATCGGCAGCACGGGGGAGATCATTACCAACGCCCATGTGGTCCGCGGCGTGGTCAGCGGGGCGTCGACCGTGAGCGTGACGTTCCACGATTCGAGCCGGCGCGCCGCCCGGATCGTCGCCTCGGACAGCGCCAACGACCTGGCGCTGCTGAGGGTCACCGGCGTGACGGGCCTGCCGGTGCTGGAGCTGGGCGATTCCGCTGCCATGGCGCCCGGTGATCCCGTCGTTGCCATCGGCTACGCGCTGGGGCTGGACGGCGGTCCCAGCGTCACCACCGGCATCATTTCCGCCACGGGCCGGACGACCACAACCGAGACCGGCTTCGGCACGGATTCCCGGCTGACCAATCTGCTGCAGACCGATGCGCCGATCAGTTCGGGTGACTCCGGCGGCCCGCTGCTCGATACCGAGGGCCGGGTGATCGGAATCAACACCATGGTGGCCACCTCCACCTCGGAGACCGCGGTGAACGGCATCGGCTTCGCCATCGCCGCGGACACGGTCAAAGCACTGCTGCCGGCGCTGCGCGCGGGCGGCTAAGGCCGACCGTAGCGCGCCCGCACGCTTCCATGATCGCCGGCTCAGTCGTCCCGGCTCCAGAGGGCCTTCCGGAGCAGCCCCTTCAGCTCGGCCACCTCGGCGGCGCTGAGGCCGGCGAGGGCCGCGGATTCCGCGGCCCGTGCCGCTGCCTCGGCCCGCCGGAAGACGGCTGTTCCCTCCGCGGTGGCGGACACAATTTTGGCCCGGCGGTCCAGCTTCCCGGGCGCACGGATCACCAGGCCGCGCTTCTCCAGCTCATCGATGAGGGCAACGATCTGGCTGGGGTCCAGGCTCAGGAACTCCGCCATTTCGCGCTGGGTGGGTTCCAGCTCGCTGTTGGCCAGTGCCAGGACCGAATAGGAGCGTTCCTTGAGCCCGAATTCGGCCAGTGCGCGGTTGTTCAGGATCGAGCCGGCCGCGTGCAGTTTGGCGAGCAGGAAGCCGGCGTCCGCGCTGATCGAGGCGGCCATGAGCTTGTCCGCCGGGCGGATGCCCGGCTGGTCGTCTACTTCGGTCGTCATGCCCGCTCCAATAGTCCAAAAAATAAATCGTTGACATTTTCAATTATCCATACTTTCATGGATGAAGAACAGCATCCCATGCCCGACGGCAGGATGCACACGGCAGCTAGCAAAGGAGCAGCGATGAGCCTCGCAGGAAAAGTAGCAATCGTCACGGGCAGCGGGCGCGGCCTGGGTCTGGCCTACGCCCGGGAGCTGGCCCGGCAGGGCGCCGCCGTCGTGGTCAACGATGTGGACGCGGCGGTCGCCGAAGAGGCCGTCCGGTCCATTGAGTCCGACGGCGGCCGCGCCGCCGCCGTCGTTGCGCCGGTGGGCAGCTCCGAGGTCGCGAAACGGCTGGTGCAGGCGGCCGTCGCCGAGTTCGGCCGGCTGGACATCCTGGTCACGAACGCCGGGATCCTGCGGGACAAGAGCCTGCTGAAGATGACGGACGACGATTTCGACGCGGTCATCAACGTCCACCTCAAGGGCACCTTCACCTGCGCCCGGGAGGCGTTCGGCTACTTCAAGGAGAACGGCATCCCCGGCCGCATCATCACCATCGGCTCGCCCACCGGCCAGCGCGGCAACTTCGGCCAGACCAACTACGCCGCCGCCAAGGCCGGGATCGTGGGCATGGTCCGCACCTGGGCGCTGGAGATGAAGAAGGCGGGAGTCACCGCCAACGCCGTGATCCCGGTGGCCGCCACCGCCATGACCAAGACCGTCCCCTACTTCCAGAAGGCGGTCGAGGCGGACGAACGCGGCGAGGCCATGCCGGCCTTCTTCCGCCACGACCTCGGCTTCGGCACTGCCGACGACGTCGCCGGGCTCGTGGCGTTCCTGGCCTCCGACGCCGCCGCCGGCGTCACCGGACAGGCCATCGGCGCCGGCGGCGACCGCCTGCAGCTCTGGACCCACCCCGAGGCGGCCGCCACCGAATACCGCGAAGGCGGCTGGGGCTATCAGGACCTGGTCGAGAACTTCGGGACGCTCTTCGGCGACAAACTGCAGGGTGTGGGGGAGGAGTTCCTGCCGCTTCCGGAGGACCTGCGGCCGGAACCGGCAGAGGCCCGCTGAGATGACCGCCGCACGCTACGAACTCGGCATCGATGCCGCCAGGCTCGATGCGATCGACATGCACGTCCACCTCGAGGTGGACGGCCACGGCCACGGCTCCCTGCCGGCGGCCCTCACCGAGGCGTCCGCGAAGTACTTCAAGGCCGAGGACCGGACGCCGTCGCTGGACCGGATCGCGGAGCTCTACCGCGAACTGAACATGGCCGCCGTCGTCTTCACCGTGGACGCGCGCACCCAGCTCAAGCACGAGCCCAACAGCATCCCCGAGCTCATCGCCGGGGCGGCACGGAACAACGATGTGCTGATTCCGTTCGGCAGTGTCGACCCGAGGACCGGCGCCGAGGCCCTGCAGGGCGCCAAGCACCAGGCCGTCGACCTGGGCGCGCGCGGTTTCAAGTTCCACCCGTCCCTGCAGGGCTTCGACCCCTCGAACGAACAGTTCTACCCGCTCTGGGAGGCCCTGCAGGAACTCGGCCTGCCGGTGATCTTCCACACCGGCCAGAACGGCATGGGCGCGGGCCTGCCCGGCGGGTATGGCATCAAGCTGGCCTATTCCAACCCGCTCCTGCTCGACGCGGTCGCCGCCGACTTCCCGGAACTGCAGATCATCATGGCCCACCCCTCGGTGCCGTGGCAGGACGAGGCCAACTCGATCGCCACGCACAAGGCCAATGTCTTCATTGACCTGTCCGGCTGGTCCCCGAAGTACTTCCCGGAGTCGCTGGTGAAGATGGCCAACTCGGTGCTGCAGGACAAGGTGTTGTTCGGCACCGACTTCCCGCTGATCACGCCGCAGAAATGGCTGGGGGCCTTCGCGGACCTGCCGCTCAAGGACGAGGTCCGGCCCAAGATCCTCAAGCACAACGCCGTCCGCCTGCTCGGGCTGGAGGGCTGAGATGACCGCCGACGCCGCCGTCGCGGCCGATGCCGCCGACAACGCCGCGCAGGAGCGGCTCTACGGCGGCTGCGATTTCTACGACGCCGAAGCGCTGCTCACCGCGGCCGAACGCCGGGTGCTGGGCCGGCTGCGGACGTTCCTGGACGAGCAGGCCCGGCCGCTGCTGGCTGAGTACTGGGAGCGGGGGGACTTCCCGGACCAGCTGGCCCGGCCGCTGATCGACCTGGACCTGATGGAGCCCGCGGAACTGACCGGCCCGCCGGGCGCGGAACAGACGCCCGCCCGGGGGATGTACCACGGTTTCCGGATCTTTGAACTCGCCCGCACCGACGCTTCCCTGGCCACGTACTACACCGCCCAGGCGGGGTTGTTCCGGACCGCCATCCGGGTGGGTGCCTCCGCCGAGCAGCAGGCGGAGTGGATGCCCAAGGTTCTTGATTTCTCGCTCAAGGGTGTCTTCTCGCTCACCGAGCCGGAGTCCGGCTCGGACATTGCCGGCGGGCTCGCCACCAGCGCCCGCCGCGACGGCGACGACTGGGTCCTCAACGGCGCCAAACGCTGGATCGGCGGAGCGGCCACCGCCGATGTGCTGGCTGTGTTCGCCCGTGACGAGGCCGACGGGCAGGTCAAGGGGTTCCTCGTGGACCGCCAGGCCGCCGGCGTGACGCTGCAGAAAATCCGCGGCAAGACAGCGCTGCGGATGATGCAGAACGCGCACATCACCCTCACGGACGTCCGCGTCCCGGAGTCGATGCGCCTGCACAACGTCAACTCCTTCCGCGACGTGGCCGCGATGCTGCGGGCCATGCGCTCCGATGTCGCCTGGATCGCCGCCGGCATGGCCGCCGGCGCCTTTGAGGCCGCGCTGCGCTACGTCACGCAGCGGGAGCAGTTCGGCCGGCCGGTCGGGTCGTTCCAACTGGTCCAGGAGAAACTCGCCAGGATGCTCGGCAACGTCACCTCCGCCCTGTCCCTCGTGGTGCGGCTGACCGAGCAACAGGCGAAAGGCATCTACCGGGACCAGGATTCCGCGCTGGCCAAGATGCAGACCTCGCTGCTGATGCGGGAAACCGTGGCACTCGCCCGCGAAGTGGCGGGCGGCAACGGCATCACGCTTGAGTCCGACGTCGCGCGGTTCCACGCCGACGCCGAAGCCGTCTATTCCTACGAGGGCACGCACGAAATCAATGCCCTGATCGTCGGCCGCGCCCTCACCGGCCACGGCGCCTTCACCCGCTAAGCCTCACCAGAACAGGAGCCACAAATGCCCAACCTCGTCGTCGACTTCGACAAACTGCTCACCCTCGCCGGCACCGACCTCGGCGCCACCGACTACCGCGAAATCACCCAGGAACAAATCAACAAATTCGCCGACGCCACCGGCGATGACCAATGGATCCACGTGGACCCGGAACGTGCCAAGGACGGCCCGTTCGGCGCCCCGATCGCGCACGGCTTCCTCACCCTCTCGCTCATCATCCCGTTCTGGGGCGAGCTGTTCGACGTCGAAGGCGTCACCACCAAGGTCAACTACGGCCTGGACAAGGTCCGGTTCACCTCCCCGGTCAAGGTCGGCTCGCGGATCCGGATGCGCGCCACGATCGCCGAGGTCACCGAGGTCAAGGGCGGCGCCCAGATCAAGGTCTCCAACACCATCGAGATCGAAGGCCAGGAACGGCCCGCCGTCGTGGCCGAATTCCTCGCCCGCTTCTACAAGTAAGCCCCCACCCGCCACCCCCACTGCCCCAAGGAACAACGATGTCCCAGATTTCGCAGTTGCAGGCCATGGACGCGGGCACGCGTCGCCGGGAGGCCCGGACCGTCATCGCCTCCAGCTACCTCGGCAGCACCATTGAGTATTACGACTTCCTGCTCTACGCCACCGCGGCCGCCGTGGTCTTCCCCAAGGTCTTCTTCACCGGCATGGACGACTGGGTCGGCGTCGTCGCCGCCTACGGCACCTTCGCCGCAGGCTACGTCGCGAGGCCGCTGGGCGGCATCATCTTCGGCCACTTCGGCGACAAACTCGGCCGCAAGGACATGCTGATTGTCTCGATGCTGGTCATGGGCATCGCCTCCACGCTGATCGGGCTCGTGCCGGATGCCTCCGTGGCCGGACCCTGGGGCGCCGTCATGCTGGTGATCCTCCGCGTCTTCCAGGGCATCGCCGTCGGCGGCGAATGGGGCGGCGCGGCGCTGATGGCGCTGGAGCACTCCGAATCCGGCAAGCGCGGCTTCGCGGCATCCTTCGTCAACGCCGGCGCCCCCACCGGCGCGGTGCTCGGCACCCTCGTGATGGGCGCCTTCTCCGCCCTCCCGAACGGACAGTTCCTCACCTGGGGCTGGCGGGTGCCGTTCCTGCTGTCCTTCGTGCTGCTGGGCGTGGGCATGTTTGTCCGGCTCAAGGTCTCCGAAAGCCCGATCTTCAAGGCCGCGCTGGAGAAGGAGAAGGCCGAACTGGGCTCCGCGGACCGACGGCGAAGCCCCCCTGCTGCAGGTCCTGCGGCGGCCCAAGACCCTGATCTTCACGATGCTGGCCGGCGCTGCCGGCTTCGCGCTGCAGGTGGTGCTGGCAACCTTCTCCGTCACCTACGCGGTGTCCAAGGGCGCCGACCGCCAGGGCGTGCTCTACGCGTTCGCTGCGGCGTCGTTCGTCTCGATCATTTTCGTGGTCCTGGGCGGCCGGCTCTCGGACAGGCTGGGCCGGCGGCCCGTCATGATCGGCGGCCTGCTCCTCTTCATCGCCTACCTCGTCCCGATGTTCCAGCTGCTGTCCTCGAACAACATCGGCCTGATCTTCGTGGCGTTCGCGGTGGGCCTGATGATCCATTCCACGCTGTTCGGCCCGCTCGCGGCATTTGTCTCCGAGCAGTTCGGCACCACGTCCCGCTACACCGGGGCGTCGCTGGGCTACCAGCTCGCCACCCTCCTCGGCGCAGGGTTCACGCCGGGCATCGTGGCGCAGATCTTCAAGGACTCCGGACAAAACACCTCGTCCGTCGTGTGGTACCTCGCCATCATGTCCGTCGTGTCGATCGTCTTCATCCTGCTGACCCGGGAGCCGAAGAACAACAATCTGGAAGCCGTCCGGTCCTAACCGGCCCCGCGGGCGCTACCGTCTTACTGGAAAGGATTTGCCGTGGAGAATCTTGGCATCGGCTCGTGGCTGCAACGGCGCCGCCCGAAGTCGGGCACGAAGACCGCCGTCATCGCCGGAACGCGGGAGCTCAGCTACGAACAGCTCGCGGAGCGTTCCGTCCGCCTCTCGAACGCCTTCCGGGACCGCGGGGTGGGCAAGGGCGACCGGGTGGCGTACCTCGGTGAGAACCATCCGTCCTTCCTGGAAACCCTGTTCGCCGCCGGGCTCATCGGTGCGGTCTTCGTGCCGCTCAACACCCGGCTGGCTCCGCCGGAAATCCAGTTCCAGCTCCAGGACAGCGGCGCCGTGCTGCTGGTCCATGCGGCGGCGCTCGCCGGACTCGCGGAGCGCGGCTCGGTCGAGGAGCCCCGGCTTGTCGCTGTGATGCGAAGTCTCGTGGTGGTCCGCGCTGTCGACGCCCTCGAGGAACGAGAAATTCGCGGTGCTCACGGAATTGCCAAACATGAACGTGACCACGCGCGTCACGTCCGCCTCGAACGCCAGCGCGATCATGTCGAGCATCAGCCGCGTCCGCTCGGCATGATCCTTCGGGTCATCGGTCGGCGGCTGCCGCGACGAAAAATCCACGCGCGACTTCCACGGATTCTCCGACGGCCGTTCGGCGCGCTTCGAGGCGGTCCTCCAGCGCATGGACCGACTCCAGATACTCATCCAACCGGCGCTGATCGTTCTGGCCCAACGTGCCGCGCAAACGCTTGGCGTCTTCCCCGACGACGTCCAGGAGCGCGCCAATTCGAACGTCCACTGGGCCGTCCGCCCGCCACGGCCGTCATACGATCGAACACCAGCCGAGGGTTGATCTCCTTCGCTAGCGGCTGGGTCGGCTGCTTCCACGCGATGTGGGCGCCATAACGCGTGTAACCGACGGCCGCGTCGACGCCCGAACGAACCGGCTCGGCGCCCAGTTCCAGCGACGCCAGCGGCGTCACCCGACCTAACGTGGCTGCGGCCACCTGGTCCATCGACACTCCGCCGCTATTGAGATCCACGCCGGTCGTCTTGCGGATCGTAGTGCCCGTGAGCCACGCGGCATCCTTCACGTAGTGGCCGTCGCCCGGGTGGGTCGCTTCATGCCACAGCCCAGAGACGACTGACACGTCCGATTTCACGGGCTCCAGCGGCGCGAGCTGCGAGGTGAGCGTCCACTCCCGGCCCGTCTGCGCGGGCGTCCAGCGATCCTCGCGCCACGCCGTTGGAAAGAACAGCGCCGCCAACCGCACCGGCCGATCCGAGCTCGCCCCGGCGGCGCTTGCTGCGCGGGCGACCAGCGGCTCCATCGCCTCCAGCCACGGCAATGCCAGTGCCGCCCCGGCCCCGCGCAGCACCGTGCGGCGACTCAATCGGGAGGTCGTCACGGCCGCCAT